>CAYPNF010000019.1:0-131692 GCA_964411985.1 uncultured Verrucomicrobiota bacterium | reverse complement strand
CGTCGTAAACGCCAGCACGCTCGCCGTCGCCGCGCTCACGTCAAAACTCGCGCTCGTCGCCTCCGTATACCCCGATGCCACCGTCGCACTCAAAGTGTAAGGGCCCGCCTGATCGATCCTCAACCCGGTTGCGGTGATAACACCGTTGCCCGCGCTCGTCCCGAGGTTGTAGTTCGTCGTCCCCTGCAAAGTCCCACTCCCCGTCTCGATCGCCAAGCTCACCACCAGGCTCGCCGGCAAACCCACCACCGAGTCGTTCCCGTACGCGTCCCGCGTCTTGATCACCGGCTGCGTCCCAAACACGCTACCCGCTGTCGCATTCCCAGGCTGCGTAGCAAACGCCAGCACACTCGCCGTCGCCGCGTTCACGTCAAAACTCGCGCTCCCGCTCTTGCCCGAGGCGGCCACGGTAAGCGTCACCCCGCTGCCCGCCACCAAGGGCGTCACGCTTACCCCACTCAACACCCCAGCCACAAAACTACCCGACATGCCCGTGATCCCGGCCGTGCCGCCATACGCCACCGTCCCCGTAAACGACGTCACCGTGTTGTTGGCCGCATCCTGCGCCGTCAACGTAATCCCCGTAATCGCTGTCCCCGCCGTCCGCGGAGAGCTGATCGCCGAGATCGCAAAGTGATCCAGCGGGCCAGGACCACCCCCGCTCACCGTCACCGAGATACTGGTGGTGGCGTTCGCCGAGACATTTCCGGCATCGTCGGTCGCATTGAATTGGAACGTGCGCGTCCCAGCCAGCGGCGAAGCGTCGGTGTTCTGGTATTGCAGATCGCGTACAACCGCCTGGGCTTGCGCCGCATTAAAGTTGGAGTAATCAAATTTCTGCAACGTGAAAACACTGCTGGCATAGGTCACGTTGACACGCACGCCACCGACGCTGATATCACTCTGGGTACCAGAACTGCCTGTCGCGGAAACCGTAGTCGCGCCCAAAATCAGCTTCTCACCCGCGCCATTCAACAGTCCGCCGACCCGGATCGTGATGTGGCTCAATACGTCGGACGCCTCCACAACGGTGGCGGGATCCGCATTGTCATCCAAACTCACCGCGCTCCCCGCCGTGTTGCTCACCGCATGATCGACAGAGCCGCCGTGGCTCGGATCGAGATCGACGACCGGCGCGACGATGTCCTCCACCGTGACGGTCCCACTTGCCACGTTGGTGTTTCCGGCCAAGTCCGTCACCGTTGCGACCGCCGTGTATACCCCGTTGAATCCTCCACCGACACTCTTCGGCGCTAGCGCGTGCGTATAAGGAACCGCCAAACTCCACACGCCCCCCGCCAAAGAAAGGTTCCCGTCGCCAACCGTATAGCTCACTCCATCAAGAACGACAGTGAGACTTTCGCCCACACCGAGGCTAGCGGTTCCGGTGACGGTGGGAGTCGGGTCCGATGTGCTTTGGGATGTAACTGTCAACGCGCCCGTGGGGCTGACCGTATCGATGATGATCTGCTGTTGGAAGGAGCTAACCGCATTGGTCGCGTTCAGGTAGTAGGTTCCGGCAGAAAGGTTCGTGGAGCTAGAATCATAGGTCCACGTTCCACTGCTGCTAGCCGTAACCGAGTTGCTAAAGATCACGCTGCCAGCCGCGTTGGTCAGCACTAGGCCCACCGCTGAGTCGGAGGTCGCAGACCCATAAAACACCAAGGTAGGATCCCGGGTGATGAAATCGGAGAGAACACCCGTGTCGAGGCTGATGCGGTCCACGGCCACATTTCCCGATTTGTCATGGCCCACCGTCGCGGAGGCCGCGTAAGTGCTCCCCCAATCGTCCACGTACACGGCTGTCACCGTGATGATTCCGTTAGCCATGCCGCTCAGGTTCAGAGAGGCCAGGGCCCAAGTCCCCGTGTCCCCCACCAGTGCGATATCCGAAATGGTGGTGCTGCCGTCCGTGATGGTCACCTGGACCACACTATTCGACGCAATCGAGCTGGACGTGCCCTGAATGAATACCGAATTGTCTTCCGTCGAGTTGAGAATACCGTCTCCACCGTCAATCGGGACAGCGATCGCGAGCGCAGGCGCGCTGAGATCCAACGTGAGCATCTTCGTCACTTGGGTCAAGTTGCCCACGGTATCGCTCCCGCTCGCTTTTACCTTCACGCTGCCGCTAATGGGGGTGGTGGCCTCCACGGACCATGTGCCATCGGGCTGCACCACCGCGGTGTAGTGCTGGGCGTCGGCATAGTTGTCGTCGGGGGTCGGATCGACCCAGACATCCACACTGCTCCCGGAGGGAAGATCAGACGCGCCAGTGATCAACGGTGTCGAATCCGTGGTCTTGGCGTTGAAGGTCAGAGCGAGTGCGGGAGGTGTTACATCCACCGTGAGGGTCTGGGTGTCGCTTCCCGTGTTGCCGGCGGAGTCTGTCGCCGATGCCGTGAGCACCACCGCGCCGCTCAACCCTGCGTCTGGGAAAGTGCCGCTAACTGGGGTGGCGACTCCGGTGTCGACGGTCCAACTTCCGTCGGAGGCAATCCGGGTCCGATACACCACGTGAGTTCCGCTCAGGTTGAGGTCCAGAGTCAGAACCGTGCCCGCAGCCAAACCGGTGGATGTCCCCGAAAGGGTGGGTGTCGAGTCACCCGTAATTGCCTGGTCGGCGCCACCCGAGATCGTCACGGAAGCCGAGGTATCCACAAACAACTCCAGGGTGGACGGGTCCGTCGCGGAACCTCCCCCGGACCGAGACACCGTTGCGGCCACTTCGTAATTCCCATCCCCCGGCAGGGCGTCCGGTGCGGTGGGAGTGAACCACCAGTTTGTGGCGGTAACGTTCAGGGTACCCCCCGTGTAAGTCACGCCGTTCAAAGTGACCGAAGGAGTATCGCCTGTCACCTGAGTCCAGGTACCCGCGACGGTGGGGCGCAGAGTATTCGTAGTGAGCAAAGAGACAGTTGGGCGATTCAAGGCGGTCACCGTGGTGCCGATGCCGAAAGAGTTCTCCGAAGTGGCGGTCACTTTGGCAGCTGGGTCGATGCCCTCGGCAGGCAAAGTCCCATAAGCTGGAGTGGCGGGCGCCACATCCAGGCTCCAGGTGCCTCCGGTTTGAACCGTCACAGAATAAGAGAGATCGTTGGTCCCGTCGTTGTTAAGGTCGAAACGGACGATGACCGGCGAACCTGCCTGCAAACTGTTCGTGCCGGTAATAAGAGGGGTTGCGTTCGTGCAAACCTGATCCGTATTGATGGTAATGACCGGAGCAGCCGCCTCCGTGGAGGTGTTATAGGGCTGCGAATCGGTATCGGCAGTGTTCGGACGCCCCGTATTCGCCCCGGTGGCAGCGCCCGATGCCACACTCACTACAATGTTCCCACTGCTCCCCGAGGGGGGCGTCACTGACAACGTGTAGGTGCTGCCGGTGCCTGATAGACTCCCTCGCGTGCCTGTGCTAACGCTGACATCGCTGTCGATGAATCCAGTCACCGCCTCACTGAATGTGAAGGTGAAGGTAACCGCAGAGGAGGCCACCCCGGAGTTGTTGTCCGTAATCGTGAGTACGGGAGTAGTCAGCGAGAGTGTGGCAAACGCCACATCGAATACGGACACCGTGCTTCCACTATCATACACAGACGCCCGCACGGTGATCTGACCGTTCTTGAGCGAACGAATCTGCGTAGCGGTAAATCCAACACTCCAGTTGGTGCCACTGGCGTAGGTCGCCGAATTCGTCAGATAGGTGGTCCCATCCGTCACGACATTCGTTACCGTATTTGGCCCTGCAACGCTGCTGGACCCCGAGATGCTCAACCCGCTCCCGATTTCTTCGGGAGTGATAATGTTGTCGGTCGCGATCGCACCAATGGTAATGGTAGAAGTGGAGGGGCTGCCACTGGCACTAACCGAGTTGGTAACCGTTGCGGCTTGGGCCGTATTGCCTGCGGAATCTACAGCGGTGGTAGTTGGAAACACTCGGAAGACTACCGGACTGGGTGAGTTCTTAGTGGGAACCACCGAAAAGGCCCCCCCTGAACCGACCGTTGTAGACAAAGTCTCCGTAGTGCCGCCACTGGTATCATTCATCTGAACTGTGAGGGCCGTTCCGCTGGCAAGATCGGTCTTGCCGGAAACCAGCACCGCCGTCTTCTTGATAGGATCCTGCGTGGTGATATAGATGATCGGAGCCACCTTGTCGTGTGTGACCAAGGTGTTCGTGGCCGAAATCGTCGTGCCGGAGAGTGTGGCGAGAATCGTGAGCGGGGTTGAGTCAAGACCGGAGAGATTCAGTCCCGACACCGACCAACTCCCGCCCGACACCGCCAGGCCGTTGGTGCTCACCTCGTTACCGTTAGAATCAGTGATGCTCAGATCCACCGTTAGAGTGCTGGAGGTATTGCCCCCAATGGTCACGGCGTCGTCTTCGGTCATGTTAACCCAGTTGCCGTTGGTGCCGCTGTTGTAGATCCCGGCAAAGCTATTGCTGCTGGCAGTAGAGGCAATATTGGTGATGGCAAGCGTGGGGATGCTAACGGTGATAACCTGGCTGGCCGAAGCGGCCCCAGTGCTATCGGTGACTAAGACCCCGTTCGTGCCCGCATAGTCCCCCGCGGGTCTCATGCCAGAAATCGGCGTCGTCGCAGTGTCCAACGACCACCCCCCACCGATCGTGGACACGGAGTAAGTTACCGCGTCCGACAAGAGACCATCGTTGCCTGGATCCACCCGCACAATCACATAGCCTCCGGGATTCAGGGACGTGCCAGTGATCACTGGTGTGGTATCATTCGTCGAAATGGCTGCCCCTCCATCGAGAGTGACAGAGATGACCAGCGTGGAACTGAGGGTCAATTCCTGAGAGGTAGTGTCGTCGATACTCACCCCGGACCGTGTTACCGTCGCAGTGACGTCATGCTTGCCAACGCTCAGGCTGCCCAGACTGCCGGTGTGAGCCGCAGTCGCAGTGTCGACGGACCAAGTGTTCCCGGAGGGGCTTAGCGTGTAGGTTGCCCCACCCAGGGTGACCGTCAACACGTCTCCCGTGATCTTCGTCCAGGTTCCGGAGAGCACCGGAGTCGTATCGCTCGTGGTAAGCAGGTTTACCGTGGGGCGATTTAGCGAGGTGACCGTACTGGTATTTCCTGAGGCATCCGTGGCTGAAACCGTGATCTTTGCGTAACTGGTGAGCCCACTCGAAGGCATGCTGCCCGTCATGGGAGGAGTGGTGGCCGTGTCCAGAGACCAGCTTCCTCCAGAAACCGGCACTTCATAGCTCAGGTCCGTGGTGCCGTTGTTGTCCCGGTCAATCAGGATCGTGATGATGGACCCATCCGGCAAGTCGCTAGTGCCGCTGCTCGACGGTCTCCCGGCTGTGGTGCTTCCGGACTGAGTGAGGGTGAGGCTGGGAGCCGTCTTGTCGTGCGATACCGTGGTGGCATCCAAGAGTCCACCGACCGTGGCTGTCACTGTGAGCACGCCATTCGCCAACGTCGACAGGTTGAGATCGGGTACGCTCCAAGTTCCACCTGTCGCAATAGTGGTTCCCCCGGAAACGGTGAGAACGCCATCGGAAACGGTGAGAGTCAGCGATTGCGCGTCGAGCGACGAACTCGTCCCGGAAATCGTCACCGAGTTGTCCTCCGCATCGTTCAGCACCCCGCCACTGATGGGCGTCGTGATGGAGACGCGCGGCCCGTCGCTGACCGGATTGGCAGGCGACATGGGCGTCGTTAGAGTCCCCAAGGAGCTGAACGTGGCGTTGCGGTCGAAGCTGGGCCCCACCCCATTCAGGTCTCCGTTAATCGGCCCGGTCTGCGTCTGGGTAAAAGAAACATAACTCACCAGCGTGTCCTTGCTAAAACCGCTAATGCCACTAGCCCCACGCGGCCCGTAGACTCCGTACCGGTCGACTGGCGATGGTTTCGCCAAGACGGTTGCCAAATCAGCGATCGGCACGCGCCAGGAAACAAAAACATCGGTCTTTCCGTCGCCCCCGATATCACTGGTCCCGTTCCAATGGGGGTCCGTTCCAGAGTTTACGGGCACAACCGCATAGTTCTGAGCGGTGAAAGCATAAATACCGTTGTTGGGCAGCCACCCTCCTGGCAGAGGATAGGTCGTCGTCGTACTCGGAGAAGTATTGGCACCGGTCCCAGGGTCATACAACCTTACCGATTGTCCATTGTTTCGGCCATCCACCGACATGAACATATCTATCCGGCCATCGAGGTCGGCATCGAGACCCACGACGGCAACACCCGAGAAATTGTTGGTTGCAGTGGGATTATCGATGCGCAATCGGAAGAGGATCGCATCGTCCAGGGTCGAGACTGTCCCATTGTCATCGAAACCGGTGTAGAGCGATCCATGGGTAGCGTCGCCCACGATATCGGTGTCCGCAGCGCCCGCCTGGCTGTCCCCTTGGGGGTCTCTTCCCACCCCGTACATGATGGCCGTCCATCCCAGCTTTCCAGCGATGTCAACGTCGCCCGCTACAACCTGTCCGGCGATCAAGACACAGGCTATCGCGCGCAGGAAAAAGGCAAATCCCATCCACCAAACACTGCTAGCCGCCACCTCGCCCGCAAGCGGAACTCGAGGGTCATCCCCATTCAACGTCGGTCGCGGCTCAAGTCGCGCCCCATCACGCGTGTCCATTTCCAGCGGGAGGCTTTCCGGGACGGCGCGATGTGCGCTCGGGTCACTTCCGTGAAGCATAGTCGGAACGTTGTTGTCGGATCATAATCTGGGCGGGAAACGACCCGGCAAAGTCCCGGCTAGCCAATGCCGGAAGCCCAGGAGGTATACAGAATAGGTAAACTACCACACAGTACTTTCGTCTATATCAGCACAACAACAGCTGGACGTGCTATCCGATTTCTTTAGGTCTAATCAATAGCGACCAACCGCATAAAGGACATTCCTAAAGCAAGCACCCCTCAGAGGGAGTCAATCCATCTTAGGATGAGGCCCAGATGTCGGCACCACCTGCTGAAGGGCATCGGCCGCCTAACACATCGGCAAAAGGCGGTGATTCCTGAAACCCATTTCTGTCCCCGCAACAGGATTGCCCGCCAACCACTTCCTGTGGCCGAGCAGGAAGGGAAAACCCTACGGACCACCTTCTTTAGAGGTGCATCTCCCTCGGTATCTTAGGGGTTTTCCTGAGAGGAACTTCAGCACTGTCCAGATTCCTCCGTAGGGGCGGAGTTCACTAGCTCTCCATGCGCGGGGATAAGAAAGGACTTGCCGGAGTTCAGAGGACAAGCCACAGAAGAGACTCCCCACCGTGTCCAAGGAGTTAGCGGCAAAAACCAACGAGGCGCCACCCTCCATATCTAACCGTAGTTGATTTCCAAGCCCAGGGACCAACCCAGTCTTGGGTAGAACTGATACGGGTGGGACACCCGGCCGCACTGGGTACGCGTCTCGATCGCACGCTAACGCCGGTCGTAGAGCCAAATCTCCAGGGAAATTGAGTCGAATGAGCGATGCAAGCCACAGATTCGGACTCAACCTCCACTATTCGGCCTCAACTAATCATTCCTCTTATCAAGGCAGGAGCAACACTCGATAAAACCGGTGCGGTTTGCCCCCCGTCCCCGCGTCGCTCAGTCCAGTCTCTGGTCCGGCTGCGGTCACCTCGCCCACCACGAGCCAGGTCGGGTCATCGAGGCTATCCTTCGCCAGCAACTGGTACCGGCGACCCGGCACACTCGTCCAGAGCATGCTGAACTTGTCATCGTCGCCCATCAGCACGCTGGTGAGTCGAGGTGCGGACGACGGATTGTCCAGGTTGGGGGTGCCCGGCGTGGGCTTGGCGAGAAGGACGGGTAGCGCATCGAACGTGCGCGGGTCGGCATAGCCATAGGATTTGTCGGTGCTCGCCCCGGAATAGGTGAGGTAGTCTACGATCGCTGGTTGACCGTTCTGGAGGCGGGACATGACCACCACTCCGGCTGGAGAGGACAGACGGAAGTTCGTGTGCCATTCCAGGGCGGTGGACTCCTGAGGCTCAGCATCAGCCCAAACGACCTGCAGTCGGCCGGCCGGCAAGCTCGCGGCGGCGGGGAAAGCCCACTGAGTGAGGTTGGTGAAGCTATTGGCCAGGTAGCATCCAGCCAGGGAAGCAGCGCTCGTACCGGTATTGGCCAACTCGACCCAGGGGTCACGATCGCCCGCGGCATCCGTTAGGCCCGTGGCGTTGCTGGCGAGCACTTCGTTGATGGAGACGGCAGGGAAAGGATCCAACCCAGCACGCACCGAGTTCACGTATCCCGGCGTGACACTCTCTAGCTTCACCTCGATCACGTCCAAAGTACAACCAAAGACGATATCCGAGCTGCCGGTGTTATTCTGGTGGACTTCCACCGCGAGTACATTCTCCCCAACCTGCAACCCTTCAGCTGAAGCCACAACGGGACCAGTAAGGATGGCATCGGGTACCGTCTGGGTCGCGGGGGTATCGCGCGTGGGGATCTCGCCTTCGGTCATGCCAAACCAGTGGAACGGTTTGCCGTTCAGATAGAATACGGCTCCGTCGTCCACCACCATGCTGAGCTGAAAGGTGGCACCCTCGGGATTACCGTTGAACTGGAACTTCGTACGGAAGAGGTAACTCATACGACCGAGGGTCAATGAGGTGTTCTTGGCAGCAGGGAGTGACGCATCTTCCACGTAAAGCAGAGCCTTTCCAGACGGCCAGACGCTGTCGTCATACACGAGGTTGGTCCAACCGGTGGCGGGGGCAGTGTCACTCTGCCAGTAACGCCAGGAGGCGTCCATTGGGACCAGATTCTTGGGCGCGTTGGTGGTGGTACCACTGACGGCGGCCCAGTTGCCGAGACGGGAATTGTCCTGGCGCGGATCGATCAACTGCAGGGAAGCACCCCCACCGTTCGCCAAGGCGGGCCAAGGTGCGGAGACGCTGAAGCGGACCTCATCCACGAGGAGCTCACCACCAGCAGTGTTGGGCCGCAGCAGACGAATGGTTCCGCCCTCTGCGGGCAACTGACCAGAGTAATTGCCGAAAGCAGTAGCGGTCTTGCCGTAAGCCGCCTGGAACTTTGCCACGTCTTTGGCGACCACGACGTAACCATTGGGCCCCAGAATAGCTCCGGCAGGGAAGACAAAGTCAGTGCCCGTAAGGCGCCAACCGGCCAGCGACCAAGTGACGTTGGTGGACCCATTGTGGAGTTCAACAAACTCGGTACCCGCTACCGCAGGATGGTGCATGATCTCGTTGATCACGATGCGCGGTTCAGCCAGCACCACGACCGTGAAACTCCTGGAGGTGGTGATGGAGTCCAGGGTGTCATCCGCAACCCGGACCGTGATGGCGTTGGTGCTGGGGCCCACATCGTCACCGACGGACCAGTGGAAGACGCCGGTCCCCGGATCCACGCTGGCACCCGACGGGGCGCCGGGGGCGAGACTGAAGGTCAGTCTCTGGGTGGGTGAATCGGCATCGCTCGCGATGTTGGTGAACGTCACAATGGAACCTTCCGTCACCACGCGGTTGGCGATCTCTGCCAGAGCGGGCGGCGTGTTCTTCTCGTTCACGACAATCGAAAACGCGATCGCCGCCGATTGAACGCCCTGCACCTCGCTGGCGCGGACCACCACGTTGTATGAATTCGGGCCTTGTGACTCGGTAGGTGTCCAGCTGAGCAGTCCCGTGGTCGGGTCGACCTTAAGGCCGGAGGGTCCAGACTCCAGAGAGTAAACGACAGCTTTGGGTGGTTGATCAGGATCCAGGGCCTCCAGTTGCAGACCAAAGGGGGCAAGTTCGTCGACCACTTGGAGTCCGACCGGTTTGAAGACTGGCGCGTTATCCACCTCGGTGACAGTCACGGTGAACGAGCGAGCAGCGCTGTACGGAGGTTCACCCGCATCGGTCACGTGAACCGTAATCGGGTATACACCAGGGCCATCCGCCTCCGAGGGTGTCCAGGAGAAATCACCTGTAGCCTCATTGATGAGCGCCCCAATAGGCGCGCTCGCGTCGAGCGTGAAAGCGAGCCGCTGCTTGGGTAGGTCCGGATCATAGGCTTGGGCGGTGAGTGTAAGCGATTGGGTCTCCCCAACGGTCTGGTCAGCAATGAGCTGCAGCGTGGGTGGTTGGTTCACTTCGCGAACGGTGATCGTCACGGTTTCCGAGTCCCAACGCGGTGGGACACCATCGTCGGTCACGCGCACAACGAACGAGTAATCGCCGGGGCCATCGGCCTCGGCAGGCGTCCAACTGAAGGCACCACTCGTAGCGTGGATGCTGGAGGCAGGTGGCGCGCCAAGGAGCTCAAAACTGAGCTTCTGACCGGCATCGGAATCAGTGGCCGCCGCGGTGAAGGTCACGATCGATCCTTCATCGATGGACCGGTTCCCGATGGCGGTCAGGACGGGTGGTTGGTTGGCGGTAGCAAACTGATTGGGTTGTCCAGGAGTGGGAAGAACCATGGAGACAAAGGGCTCGCTCATGCCGTCGGGGAAGCGTCCCTCGCTGACGTTGTCCACCTGCTGGCCAAAGCTGACCGAGTCTACCTCCTGCCCATCCGGCGTGAACAACCCGATTGCTTCACCGGTTGCTGAAAGCTTGAAGTTCACGTGCAATTGGCCGTTGGTGGTCTGGCCGGTTTCCTCATCCGCCCACACCCACAGGAATCCTCCGGCAGGAATGACCACGCCGTTCGGGATCACGAATTTGCTCTTGTTCGTGACGGTATCGGTGAGCGTGTAGGCGGAAAGGTCCACCGGAGTGGAGCCGGCATTATGGAGTTCGAACCAATCTTCCGGATCGGCATCGGCCGGATCGAGCACCACCCCGGTGTTGCTGGCCATCCATTCGTTGATGAAGATGGGGGAAACGGGCGTGCCGGGGTTATTCGTCGCCCCCGGCGTGGGGAGATGGAACAACCTGCGTTCCTGCGGCTGCCCGTCCGGGTAGGAGCCGAACGAGAGACCTGGAGATTGTTGCTTGTACGTAAGGTAGTCCATCACGGCCGGAGCACCGAGCTGCATGCGCACCAGCGCCACCATGCCGTTGGTGGGAGCGAGACGGAAATTCGTGTGCAGCTCCGAAGATCTGGATTCGTCTGGTTCGCCGTCAGCCCAGACCAGCAGATACTGCTTCGGCCCGATTGAGGCTCCCGCGGGGAAAGCCCACTGGGTGAGATTGGTGGTGGTCCCGGCCAGATAGAGGCTGGAGAGATCCACGGACTCGCCACCTGAGTTGTAGAGCTCAATCCATGGGTCTTTGTCACCGGCGTGATCGGTGGGGCCATCGGTGTTCTGGGGCATGACCTCGTTGAGGAAGAGCATAGGGAAAGCGGGCAACGTGTTTAGTAGCGAGTTGGCTTTTCCGGGAGTGAACTTCACGCTGTCGTTGGTGCCGGCTGCGGCCCAGTTGCCGGCCCGCCAGTTGTCCTGCCGGGGGTCCACCAACTGGAGCGAGGGACCGAAGCCATCTGCGGCGACGGGCCAGGGGGCCTCGTTGTCGTACCGGACCTGGTCTACCACCAAGTCCAAGTCGGGGGTTACCCCTGGTTTGATCAACCGCAGGCGCTCACCGTTGTTCTGGAGAGTACCAGCAAACTCCCCCACCGGCAGCACATTAAAGCCGTAAGCGGCGGCGAAAGCATCGCCGTTCTGGGCAATGACTATATATCCTCCCGGTCCAAGCACCGTACCCGGAGAGAAAACGAAATCAGCGCCGTCAAGTTGCCAGCCGGAGAGATCGTAGCTTGTAGTGCCAGACGTATTGTAGAGTTCAACGAAGGATGCCTCGGGCGCCAGAGGGTGGTACATCACTTCGTTGATGACCACCTGATCGACCGGTGAGGGTAGATCGGCACCGGTATATTTGATGGTGATCGAGTCGCTCGCTCCGGTGACAGCTTTGCCGTGCGAATCGTAGCCGGTCAGATTCAGGACATTGGTGCGTGAGCCTAAGGCAAGCGTGAGAGTCCACCCAGTGACGGTACTCCATTGAACTGGCATCGGCACACCGTTGACAGCGATCGTTTTCACGGCGATGGGGGCGGAGCCGGTGAGGGTGATCAACGCCTTGTTGGTGCTGAAATCGCTACCATTGTTGCTTCCGATGGAGAAAGTGAGCGTATCCTCACTGGCCACGCGGTTCAGAAGGTACGTGCGACGCTGGCTAACCCAACTCTTGATCGCAAGCGGGTTGGCGACGTTGACCCCATTGGCGGCCAAGGCAGCGAATCGGCCATCGACGAGGGGTCCTATCTCCGCGCTTTGCAGGGGGCCGTTGCAGGCGTCAAGGAAGGCCCTCAAGTAGATGCGCCGGAACGGGGGCGTGTTCCAAAGGCTGGACACAGTGGGGTCGTTGGCACCAAAAATATCAGTGGAGGGGCCATCACTGCTCGAGCCGAGCACGAAGTCGATGTCCCAGGGAACCATACCGAAGCGCTCCCCGGTTGGCTTGTAGATGTAGCCGTTCTTGCCACGGCTGTACCCGTAAGCATCCCAGTTGCCGACGATGTGTTGAAGAGCGAAAATGCCCATCCAGTTTTCCATGTCGACGAGACCTTCGATTCGCGGCACGCGGGTGTTGTCGGTGGTGTTCACCGCGGTAATGAGGTTGAAAAGATTGGTGTAATCATTCGCTGACTCCACCACGGCGCGTTTGCGCCAGGCCCAGCGGTAACGGGCTGTTTTGTAGGCTCCACCCGTGGTGGTGAACTTTTCGAGCGTAGCGTCACGACTGAAAGTGAAGCTCCCGCCCGCATCGTCGAACTCGAACCAGTCTTCGATCTTGTACAGATCGCCATCCTGACCGTTTGGCCACCAACGGTCAGCGAAGGCTCCATTGGGTTCTTCGGAATCCTCGTAAATGGTCTGCTTCTGCGCGCCGTTTTCAAAGAAGAACACGTGGCGGCGATGGAGACTGGGCAGTCCCATCTTTGTGCCGATCCAGAATGCAGCCTGCTCGCGCTGGGCGCTGTCGTCGCTGCCCAGGTTGCCCAGGGTGACGAGCGCGACGTCCTGCGCGCCTAGGAAACGGTCGTCTTCCGGGAACGCGTACAAATAGTCCCCTCCCACACTGCCACCGTGCCAGGGGCTCCCTTTGCCGCGCATTTCCGCGTTGTAGATTACGCGTCCGTCGTTGTAGACGAACGTGCAGTCCACATTATCATTGGCCAACGGTTCGCGACTGCGCAGCCAGTTGTACTCCGTCTGTCGTTGCCATAGACGGTACACCGCAAGGTTGCCGACCGGCTGCGATTCCCCCCAGCGGACCAGGCATTCATGAGTCGGAGCATCGGCGGGGAAGGAGGCGGTATTGGGGCCCGCTGTCGGAGCATCTACTGCTGTGACATAGAAGGCTACCATGGAGCCTGCTGGCTGGCCGGGAATCCGTGCGGTGTAAATGCCATCGCCCGCCACCGCATCCCCTGTGGCGCCATCGTCGGTCATGGCCACACTCTTGACGGAAGTGCCAGGATCGACCCGGTACTTGAGAGTGACACTCCCAACGCTGTCGGGATCACTCACCCGGGCCGTGACGGTGACCACTTGGGATGCCGCGGGAAGGATGGGTGCATGCACGACTTCGAAGATGGCCGGGCCAGCGTTAATTACGGCGCGGCTATTCCGCGCCGCGGGCGTGCCCAGGTTAGTAGGCAGGGCCATCCGGCCGGCAGCCTCCAGGTAGCTTCCGCGAAGACGGAGCATGAACTCGGGCCAACCCTTGAGCCACCGCACTTTCGCACGGAGAGTGGCCGTGGAGTTGTTGGCCAGCGCGGGGCTTACGGGGGCGTAAATCCGATTGACCGCGGTGTCGCCGCGACCAGGGGAACGCACATGCAGGCAGCCGCTGTTACCTGTCCCGCCGGAAGTCTCGCGGGAACTTTTTCGATGGTTGCCCTGAATTGTCCATCCGGTCAGAGCGGCGTTGAAGCCCGGATTGGTCAGTCGGTTGGCGCCGCCGCTGGGAATGACTTCAACGTCATCTATCAGGCATTCACCGGGACCTTGGAGCATGATCTGCAACCGGTCGATAAGGCCACCGTCGCCGTTGTCGAGCCGGCCGGTGAATTCGATGGTACCCCAGGAGGCCTTGGCAGACTCATCTGAGTCCGCCCAGTTGGAGGGACGCAGGTGGTCAGTGTCTGCGTCGATCAGTTCCAGGCTGCTCCCCAGACCATCGCTCCACTGACCCCAACGCCCAGCAGTGCCGTAGGTAACGTTGTCCACTTCAATGTAGATGCGGTTGGTCGACCGAAGGCCGAATTCGTTGGTGGTCACGATCCAGTCCGGCTTGGCGATAGCGAGGCGTTCCCCCCCGTTGGCCAAGGTGCCGTCGAAGTCGCCATACACCAGGCCGGCGTTGATGCCGGGATAGTTAGTGAGCAGGCGAAGACGGTCCTTGGCGACCGCCAGATAACCTTCAGCGGCCAGCGTGGTGCCCGAAGGGAAGGTGTAGTCCACTCCGTCCGTGAAGCGCCACCCGGAAAGGTCGATGGGCGCAGCGGTGCGGTTGTAGAGCTCCACATACTCGTCAGCATTGTCGCCCGAGATCGGGTTGTACATGATCTCGTTGATAACAATCTCACTAACCAGAAAAGGTTCATTTTCGGCAGCTGGGGTGGGCCGGCTGAGCCGACGCAACTCAGCCGTGCCATCGGGGTATCGCCCGGTCGCGACACCGTTCTCTTGACCGCCGAAATGGACGGCGTCAAGGACCCGGGTCAGATTGGAGTTCACCAGAAAAAGGCTTTCCCCAGCGGCATCGAGTCGGAAACCGAGGAGATTCTGATCGAAAGCGACAAAGCCTCGCGGGAGGATGGTGGTGCCGTTGGGGATGCGGAAGCGATTCGTCGTAGGATCATCGGTGATGACGCAGCCAGAAACGTCCACGGCCAGATTGCCATGGTTATAGAGTTCCACGTAGTCGAACTGAGGATCATCGGTATGTGCCAGGAACTCGTTGATCAGTACGCTGGACAGCGGATTGGCTCGCACGGTTTCCATCCCACCGGGTGAGCCGCCGATGATGTCGCTTGCCGCCCAAGCACGGGGATCGGCTTCACCGTAGGAAGGTCGCGTCAGGACCAAGGAGTGTCCACCACCGTCCGCCGCCACGGGCCAAGGCGCCTTGGATCCGTAGCTGACCTCGAGCAAAATGGCGTCGCGCGGATTACGCAGACGCACGAGTCCTGCGTCATTGGGCAGGCTGTTGGTGTTCGCAAAGGGCCCCAGGACGGTCTGACCGTAAACCACAGCGAAATCCGCAGGATTCCGCGCCACGACCGCGTAGGCACCCGCTGGAAGCACGTAACCCTCCGGAAACGCGTACTCGATGCTGCCTGACAGGCGATACCCGGTGAGATCCTGCGGAATTACGTCCGCGTTGAACAACTCGATGAACTCCCCGTCGCGACCATCGCTCCGCTCCTTGGGGTGATACATAATTTCGCTGATCACCAGCGGAGTCTGGCGACTGGAAGGCCCTAGCGTTTCACCACGGGGCGAGTAGGTGGTCAGGATCGCACCGACCGGCGTGCTGAGGTCGCGGAAGGAAGCGGTCGCCGAGGCAGCACTTGATCGACTCGAAGCCGCCATGCCGAAATAGAGAGTGGCAGGCAGGGCGAGCGTGGTGTTGCCGAGGGCAACCCAAGACTGGCCGTCCAGGCTGGCGTAAGCCGTAAAGGCATTGCCTGCGCGCTTGAGGCGCAGCCACGTTTCGGGGTAGTTGGCGGGCAGAAAGCCCGAGCGCGCGGCGGCGGTGCCTGCGGTGGTACGGGCGAGGAAAAAGCACCCAACGGTAGATGGCGTGGCGATGGAAGCAACGAACCGGCTGCCGGGATCCAGGCTTTCGCGAGCCATCAGGCCCGCCTTGGCAAAAGGATCCGTGCTGTCAAAGTGCGCGAGGCGAGTGCGCAGATCAAAGTCACCGGTGCGTTTCTGCCAGGCGAAGTGGAAATTGTCACTCGCTTCGCCGAAATCGCCACTGCCCGTAACGTCGCTGCCTCCGGCGGCTGGCGCAACCTTCCCTGCGAGAGGCGGGGAGCCGATGTCCTTGGGTGCATACTCCACGGCGACGAATGCAATCTGGGAACCAGGCAGGATGGCATTGGGAACCTGGGCCCGATCCGTGACGCCGTTGACCGTGAGTTTGTAGGCCTGACCCAGTACCATGGGCGAGGTCGTCAATACTACCATGTTTGGGGTGCTGCCGGCGGCTGCGGCAGTGACGCTCACCCCGTTGTTGAGGGTGTAATTGGAGGGGAGCGTGGCGGAGGTCAGGCCAACCGATTCACTGAAAACCACCTCCAATTGGGTCGTGCCCAGGTTCTGAACCCCTGAGAGCGAAGGAGCGGTAGTGTCAGGGTTCACAGTCAACACCGCCTCCCTGCTGGTCACCGATCCCAGCTTGTTGGTGATCACACACCGAAACCGCGCCTGCTGATCGCTCATCTGGACTGGCGAGTATAGGAGCTGAGGCTGCGTGGCCCCGGTGAGTGCCACGCCGTTCCGTTGCCACTGATAGCTGTAAAGGCCGACGGTGGTCAGTTTGACCTCGAATCGAGCCTCGCCTCCCTCCAAGGCTGTCGTGTTGGTGGGTTGGGCGGCGATCACGGGCGCCGTGAAACTAATGCCGTAGGGAAGCAAGTTGGTGGCCACTATGGGAGCCTGATCGGTCCCGTCGGGCATCAACCAGCGAACTGCAAGGTTATCGCCACCACCGCCCTCCTTCATCAGGGCAGAAATGTAATAGACCTTACCAGCGGCAAGGGTGATGGGGCTGGAGCGTTGGTTTCCTTCCCAATCCCATTGCCGAGACGGTGTCCAGCCGTTCACGGTGGCAATCTCGACGGCGTTGGCGGGATTCTCATCCGTGCTGAGCCACAGTGAACCACCGTCATCGGTGGAGATCCAGAATGTGTAGGCCCCGGTTTTCGGCGCGACGACGTAGCCATGCATGCGTTGGCCATAGTTTTCCAGAATGTCGGTCGGCGACTCGAAGTAGTCCGTGACGTAGTTGGTGGTGGTCGGATGATCAGGGTAATCGGGCGAACCCGTGAGGTCAGCCACGGCAGTGCCACCGATCCCCTCGAAGACCTCCCGGAGGAGGCCGTATGCGGGGGGATCCGCGGCCAGGGCCGAGGAAGTTAGGAGTGCCGTTGAAATGGCGACGACAAGCCCGCACATGATGCTGCGCCACGCAGGGACAGAGCTGCCCCGGCGAAAGGCAAAGCGTGAAGCATTCCTAGCACTCAGCAGAGCTACCGGCCGATGACCACTACAGATTCCAATGTTAGCCACCCCGCGAGCCTACGCAGGCGACCTGAGCGGCACAAGAGAGAAGCCACTTCCAGGGGAGAGCCCGGCCCCGGAATCCCCTCACCCTCCTAGTGTTCGGCTACGTCGCCCGATGCCGTGCCCGGGGAGGCGAGCATGATCCCTCCATTGAGCGCCCTCCACGCGCCCCACAACCCTACCGCCACGGTCATCGCGAAGAGCTTGATGGGAAGCACCCCCATCCTGGAGAAGCACACGAAGGCAACGATCGGAACACAGATCATGCCGCAACCACTCAGAATCCTCCTCAGGCCGGTCGAGCGAATGGTGGCAGCTCGCTCCTGAAACATCGGCTGCACCAGTTCCGCAGCTTCCTCGCGACCCATCCCATGAAGACTCAGAAACTTGACGACGTCTTCGCGCGTATCACCCCACAGTACTTTCGCCCGAGCCTCGTGCAGTGCTTGAGTAGGCTCCAGTTGGCCAGGAAGCCGCTTGGACGCCGGAACAATCACCGCCTGTCCTGCGGCTGGGCCGCCCGAATCATCCGACATCGCAGCGGCATGAGGTTGAAAGCCAGGTCTGTTGCCCGACCTCGCAACCACTTGGGGTCGCGCTTGAACTGCTTGAGTCGCTACCGCCTCAGCCACTGAAGTGCCGTCCACCCCACAGGCGGGACAAGCCACCGGTGCGGGCATCCGTCCATCCGCGGTCTCTAAGTCGAACGCATAGCGCTGCCCGCATCCACATTGGATCTTGACTGGAACCATCATGAATCACCTCTCCTTTGCTGTATGTTCAATGCCCCCTGATTTGAGCTCCCGTTCATCGGCGAACACGCCCGATTAGGTACGAGATTGGGGGGCAGTTTTCACCTTCCTGAACCGAGGATAGAAGACCAGCAGGCCCTGTAAAGTTCAAACTCCAGGAAGTGAGCTACTCTCACTTCACCCTCGCCATTGACTTTCTGCCCCCTTTGCCGAAATCCCCCCGAACCCCCAGGCCTACTCATCGACCCCCATCCTGGCGCCTTTCCGGGCCCTGCCCTGGTCTTCTCATCTCATCCACTAGCCAGCCCACTATCCGCTCAGTCTAATCACCAGGGATCCTGCCCATTGTCCAGCGACGAAGTGCGTTGTGCCATCCACCAGATGTCGCGGTTGTTCGCAATGTTGCCCTTGTTGAGCTTGGCAAAATCGGTGACCTTCGCATCCAAGCCCCCAGGGCCACGAGAGGTCGATTCGATCCACCGGTGCGTCTCAGCGTGTCCGTCGGCAAAGGAGAGAGCCCCCGCGTTGTTGTGGAAACCGGCAGGAAAGTCCACCCATCCAAGGCTCTTGGTGTCGGCAAAAGTGTTCGGCATGCGAAAACCAAACCCACCGTCATTGATGCTGGCGGGGTGCTCATCGATAAACACCCAGAGCATGGAGGGAGAGGGACTGACGATGTCCGACTCTCGACCATAGACCCGCCATTTCCCGCCGGGATTGGTGAGCGAGCCACCAACCAACCCTGAGTCCAGCCAATAGCCCATGGTCGGGGACTTACCATCGGACCAGGTGCCAACCGCCTGGCTGGCGGCGACACTGCGGATTCGCCGCACCACCCCGACTCCCGGACGTTTCACGGTAGTCCAATCGCCAGGACACTGGTAGATGCCCGGCTCGGTGGTATAAGGGCCGAGCACAGCGCTCTTCGGGCTGACGAGGGAGTCACGATCCCAATTGTCCGCATTGGCTCCGTTGAAATCGAGGACCCCGCGAACCCATCCGTCACCGCCATAGGTGTTGGGAAAGAACAATCCACGGTAGTCATCGCTATAGAGGCGAGAAGCGAGTGACAGCTGCTTCATGTTGCCGAGGCACTTGATGCCTTGAGCCTTGGTCTTGGCCTTGGACAACGCGGGCAGCAGCATTCCGGCCAGGATGGCAATGATGGCAATGACGACCAGCAGCTCGATGAGGGTGAAGCCGGCACACCTCGGCGGGTGCAGTGACGCCCATGGTGTTGAGGTGCCGGTTCGGATCGGAGAATTGCTTTTTGGGGCGATCATAGAAACTGGTTCCGGGTTATGGGGTTAATCTCCCCCTTCGCCCGCCGCAGTCAACTCGTAATTGGCAAAAGCATCGTCGGAAGGGGGGGCTGGGATCTTGTGGAAATCTGCAGGCACTCGGGAAAAAGCTTTTACAGCCGGCATGCTCTGGAGCAACTTTCGGGCGGATCACATTATGAAGATGCGTCTTTGCTTTTGGTTGTTGAGCGCCATTCTGGGGTCAGGATTGGCCTGGAATGCCGAACCCGTTCGGACAGTGGACCGGACCTACGTGGTGCTCATCACGGGGACAGAGATCCTGGATGGGGCCTACGCCGATGCGCACACCCTCTTTCTCACCCGGACCCTGCGGCCCTTTGGTCTGCATTGCGTTGGCTCGATGATCGTAGACGACCGCCCCGGCCACATTGAGGAGGCCTTAGCCTTCGCCACCAACCACGCTACCCTGATCCTGGTGACTGGCGGTCTGGGGCCGACCGAAAACGATGTTACCCGGCAGTCCATCTCCGAGTTCACGGGCATCGCGCTGGAAGAAAACCCGGCAGTGATTGATTTGCTCGAGAAACGGTTCGGCCGAAAGGATGCCCAATTGGCCGCAAACCTGCGGCGCCAGGCCGAGACGCCGGTGCGGGGCGGGTATTTCACCAACACCACCGGTAGCGCCGTGGGATTGCGGTTTGACGCTTTGCCGATCCCGATCATCGCCTTGCCTGGCCCCCCTCGGGAACTGCAGCCGATGGTTCTGGGTCAGGTGGTTCCCTGGCTCATGAAGCGCTACGGTGTGCGGCCGCCCAGCGCTTCCCTTACCCTCCGGTTCGTGGGCCTGGGCCAATCCGCCATCGACCAGGTTCTCAAGGACAAGGTGGCCATCGCGCCAGACATCATCCAATCCTCCGCGTTCGAAGGTGCGCGGGTGGACTTCTCGTTCTCGCTGCCGGATGCGACCCCGAATGCTGCAGCGCGTTTGGCCACGCTCAAACAGGAGATCCTGCGGCACCTCGGTGACTCTTGCTACGGCGAGGATGGATCCACGCTCGAGCAGGAGACGGTCAAGGCGTTGAAACGTAATGGTGTGACTTTGGCTCTTGTAGAGTTGGGCTCGGGCGGCGCAGTAGCCTCTGCCTTGGCCGCGACCAGTGATGGGAGCACCATCCTCAAAGGGGCGTGGGCCTCCCCCGGTAGCCAAACCCTCAAGGCGATGTTGACTGCTGCAGGGGAATCCCCGGACGAGCTAGCGATCCGGGCGCGCCAGCTTAGCGGTAGTCAGGGAGTGCTCTGGGTCGGGCCAGTGGAAACCGACGGTCAGAAAGCGACGTTCGTCACTCTCCGTTTGACGCTCGGCGATAGCCCCGTCCGAACCCACCGTCTGCCCGTCACCGGCTCCCCGGAGACCATTGGCCCTTCTCTGACCACCCGCGTCCTCGCCCAGCTCCGCCAGTGGGTCAAATAGGTTATCTCAGCCACGCCTGGAACTGCGGGCTTTGGTGGAGCCGCCTGGCCAGCAGCTCATAACCTTCAGTGAGCGGATGGCTGGCGTCAGCGTAAAGGTGGCTGGGCAGAGGCTCGGGGGACACGGTCGGTATTTGGTTTTGGCTCAGCCATGCGGCGATCCCGTCTCGCAAGCGTCGGTAGGCTGGGCGGTTTGCCTCCGCCAGCATGTGCTCGTTGAAAGGCCCAAGGACCACCAGCACATGGTTCCCGCGCGTTTTCAAGGTGGCCACCACGCGCTGAAAAGCACGCCACTGAAGCGAGACATCAAGGTCAACCCACTCAAAGTGCGCCGTGCCTTCGCCATTGGCCGACCAAGCCCGATGCCGGGGACTCTGGGGCCCGCGATCCGGGTCCTTCTGCAAGGCCTCAGGAACCGTAAGCGAGATCTGCGCCAACGGATTTCGGAGTGCGTTGGGGTACCGCCCCGGACTGCCGCCATCCTCCTCGAGGGTCCAGCTCAGGACGCTCTTTTGTCCAAAATAGGCGTTTTGCAGGTGGCCCACCCACTGTAGAAACCCGAACTCTCGCTGCAAGAGGGCGCTGATCCGTTCGTTGGAATCGGCCCGGTAACATGGAATCCTGGGGCTGA
Organism: uncultured Verrucomicrobiota bacterium; assembly: GCA_964411985.1. Classification (GTDB taxonomy): domain Bacteria; phylum Verrucomicrobiota; class Verrucomicrobiia; order Limisphaerales; family J093; genus CAYPNF01. The sequence continues at coordinate 110,336 of CAYPNF010000019.1, read as the reverse complement.
ACTGAGGCACCAGACGGGAGTGGTTGAAGAGTTCCTCTTTCTCTGAGCTCAGGTCCGCCTTGGGACTGGTCATCCAGAGAACGTTGCATTGCACGATCACCTTTTGATGGCGGAGCGGCCTAGCGTAGTACTTTACCAAACCTTCCTGAGCGAGTGGAAACAGGCCGTTCAAACCCAGGTTGACGAAGCGATCGACGGTTCCAACCTCCCGGTTTAAGAAGTGCGATAGGGTGCCGTCCGGAGCCACATATTCCCCCCAAACCACGGAATCTCCGAGCACGGGAATGCGGTCGGGGCCAAGCGCCTGAGCCACACGTCGGCCGTAAAGCCAGTAGTCCTTACTGAGCTGATAGGGAATGCGGTAGTTCGGGCCGGTCTCGAACCGCTCTAGTCGCTCCCAAACCCAGGGGGTCATGAGCCAGACCAGCCCCACGATGAGAAACGTGGCGACCCACTGCCGGGCGTTGAGCCTCATTTCATTGACGCCAAACGGAACGTCCTTTCCTGCGGAGTCAGGCGAAATCCGGTGAGGTGTTGAGAGTGCCGACGGGGTCTGCATATCAAAACTGGAAATAGATGAACGCGCCGCCCCCGGACGAACAGACGCAGAGGTAGACAATCATGGCAGCCGCGAGGCTGACGCGAACCGGAGTGGCCGCAAGATACTCCCTGAGCCTCGATTCGTACAGGAACTGGTAGAGCCAGACTACTGCCATGAGGAGCAACATGAGCCCGGGGATCTGAGGGTCACTCCAAGCAGAGGAGAAGATACGCCGCACGATCAACCAGGCAGTGCTCAGGTTGTCCGCGCGGAAAAAGATCCAGGTAAAGGAAACGAAAAGAAACACCCCGAACTGCTTCACCCACTTCGGGACTCGCTCGCGATAGGTGGCCGACCGCTCCAGTTCCCGGGTGATCAACACCCCCAGGCCGTGCAAGGCTCCCCAGATCATAAAGGTCCAATTGGCACCGTGCCAAATACCAGAGATCAAGAACGTGAGGAACAGGTTGCGATAGGTAAGCAGAGTCCCTCCCCGGTTGCCCCCCAAGGGGATGTAGACGTAGTCGCGGAACCAGCTGGAGAGGCTGATATGCCAGCGCGACCAGAATTCACCCAGACCGGTAGCGAGGTAGGGATTGTTGAAGTTGAGAATCAGGTTGAAACCCATCAACTTCGCCACGCCGCGCGCCATATCGGTGTAGCCACTGAAGTCGAAGAAGATCTGCCATCCGAAAGCCACGGTGGCGAGGAACAGGGCTGGGGCGCCAAAGTTGCCGGGGTTGTCATAGACCCGCTCGACGTAGAAGGACAGATAGTTGGCCAGCGCCAGTTTCTTGAAGAGCCCGACGAGAAACAGGGAAGCGCCATCGGTGAAGTTTTGCAGGCGCACCGGCGGGAACTGATTGAACTGTGGCAACAGGTGGCGAGCGCGCTCGATGGGGCCCGCCATGAGTTGCGGGAAGAAACAGACGAAGGTGGCAAACCGCAGAAAATGCCGTTCACGATGCACCTTGCCCAGATAGAAATCGATCGTGTAACTCAGAGACTGGAAAGTAAAAAACGAAATACCGACGGGAAGCAGATACTGGAACCCAAAGGGCATGAGGGTCGAGGGGTCGGCCAGCTTGAAGGGCACGTGGAGCCAAGAAAATACCACGTTCAGGTTCTCGGCGAAGAAACGCGCGTACTTAAAGAAAAGCAGCAGAGCCAGGTTGTTGACCAGGCTTATCAGGAGCCAGATTTTACGACTGCTGTAGAGAGCTCCCAACCCCATAAGCAGCACCAACACACCCAGCCCTGCCATTGTGGGCCGAAGGGTCTTGGGACCTACCACCGCCAGGCATAGGATTCCCACAGCGGCCAGAACCGAGCCGAGGAACGCGACTTTGAGCACCCGGTCACCAAAGCGCAGGCGGGTGAGACGTCCCATTACATCGACCTTCCCCCCCTCTCGCGGACAGTGGTCCATGAGAGCCACGAGACCAAAATCGAGGAAGGTGGAATATAGGACCAACAGCAGGTAGTAGGGATTCCACCAGCCGTAAAAGAAGTACGAGGCCAGCGTCAACCATGGCAGCCATAGTGATGTTCTTCGGAGAGCGAAAAACACCGGCAGCACCACCATGAGGAAGACCAAGAAAGGCCAGGTGTGAAAGAGCATGGCGTTGGAAAGGATTGGGGGTGTTTGCCTCGGCTACTTCGAACCTTTCAAAGCACTCAACTCCTCCAGGGTGACACGACGCACGCAGCGGAAGCCGCAAAAGTCGGTAGAGAAACAGGCATCTGTGTCCCCGGTTCTTTCCCCCTGCCGGGCGGTGGCCAGGCATTGGCCCGGACTCGATTTCCAACTACCTCCCCGGATCACGCGCTTGACGTCTTTGCCCGGGTTCACGGGGCCTTGCGGGTCAACCGCAGGACTCTCACGGTAGTAAGTGGGGCTGTAAACGTCCTCGCACCACTCGGAGACGTTTCCGTAGAGGTCGAAGATGCCGAAGCCGTTCGGCTTCTTCTGGCCAACCGGATGGGTCTTTTGGTCGGAGTTCTCCGCCATCCACGCGTGCTGGCGCAGCTTGTCAGCGGTCCCAAAGTCGTAGGGGCCCTCCGTTCCGGCTCGGCAGGCACATTCCCATTCAGCCTCGGTCGGCAACCGGTAGCCGGTAGCCCTGAAGTTGCATTCCCAATCCGTGGTCTTCTCGTTGTAGCACGGCTGTAGACCCTCCAGCAGGGAGCGTTCGTTGCAATAGCGCTTGGCATCTCGCCAACGGACCCGCTCGACCGGTTTTTGCGGGCTATCCTGCCAATGCGACGGATTAGGGATTTGCGCCTTGGCGAACGCCTCGTGCGTCACCTCAAACTTGTCGATCAGAAACGGACTCAGCCGGACGCGATGCGGAGGTGCTTCGTCGGGGTTCCCGCGGTCACTGCCCATGGTGAATTCGCCACCAGGAATGTAAACCATCTCGACGCCCGATTTGGTGGTGATCGAGACGGGCCCCGCCCCATCGAGTTTGGCCTGAACCGACACGTCCGCGGTAGTGCCCTCCCCCGATGGTTTCGGGCCCGCGGGTTCGCACGACGTAAGCAGTCCCAAAAGGACGACCAGTGAAACCGAATGAGAGAGGGTCATGAAAGGCGATAGAGTGAATGGTTAAGCCACGGACCGCAGTGCCAGCATCTGCTCAGCGGCGCGGCTGAAACCAAGAGGGCTCTTTGTTGCTGAAACCGTTGGTGGTAAGCATGTGGAAATCCGCAGAGGTGGCATTGCTCAAGTTCAAGTCGGACGCCCGGTCGGTCCTGACCACCCCGATGTTCCACCCTTTGCCATAGACACCATGGATTTCTGCAGCGGCTTGGTGGGTGCCTGGCTTGCTCGGATCCCCCCCGATGTCGGGACCGCGGCTGAAGGCGAGTAACTGGCCGTCGGGCGACCAGTCGATGTGGTAGATCTTCGCGGGTTTATCCTCGATGCGCACGACCCAGTTCCCAACCGCCGGTTGGTCCGCGTCGAGATTGATCGGCGCGGCCGCCAGTTCGTGGTCGCCAGGGCCCCAAGCCAAGCGCTTGCCGTCGGGGCTGAAACAGGGACGACAACCGTGGATCTTTAGATCAATGATCTTCTTGCCGTGGGCTTCGATGAGCAAAATGGCGTGGTCAAAGCCCATACCAGCATGCACCGTCGCAGCGATCCATTTACCGTTCGCAGACCAGCTGGGATTGTAGAGGTGATGCAGGTTGGTGGTGTTCACGTGAGGTTCCACTTTGCCGGTGGCCAAGTCATAAAAACTCATGCCCCGCGTAGAAAAATCGATGATGTCAAACTTGGGGAACTCCTGGGGTAGGAAACCGATGACTTTGCCGTCCGGGCTCCAGAAAGGTTCCCGGGCGTGATCCGCTACCTTCTTCCGGTTGCTGCCGTCGATATCCATCAAGTAGACGCTCCGCACGGTCTCTCGGCCTTCACCCACGTCGGACACAAAGCAGAGTTTCTTTCCATCAGGTGAGACTTGCGGGTAGTGTTCCTGCTCCTTGGGGGTGTTCGTCAGTTTTACGGAACCGGACCCGTCGGCACTCATGACGTAAAGGTCGGAGTTATCGTCGACGTAGCTCTCGTACACAATTTTGAATCCGGATTTTCCCAACGACTCAGCCAGCGGCGTCTGCGAGTGTACGGACGCAGCGGTGAGCAAGACCACAGAGACGATCGCGAGCCCAAGGCAGAACTCCGCCCCCGGCCTTCGGCTGGGACGGTTCCTCGCTTGCAAGGGGTAGAGAGGTTTGGTGAGCGCCGCCGTTGAGGGTGCCTCGTCGAAATGAGTGCTCTGATTCATGTTATTGGTCGTCCGACAATGGGCTACTTTCCCTGACCTTCAGGGACTTTTCGTGCGCAACGAAAACCGTAAATATCGTAACCGAAGCAGACATCGGCGTAACCCGGGTTCTCGTTGTATCGATAGCCGGAACGGCAGCTCTCCTCTTTGAAGCGCCAAGCCCCACCTCGAACCACTTTGGTGGCTCCCTGCTGCGGACCGCGAGGATCTTCCTTGGGCGACTGTTTGTAGTAGTCGACCTGGTAGAAGTCGTTGCACCATTCCCAGACGTTGCCACACATATCGTAAAGCCCCCAGGGGTTGGGCAGCTTTTGTCCCACCGGCCGCGGACGGCCGCCTGAGTTCTTGTCGAACCAGGCGTAGTCGCCCAACTTGGCTCCGTTCTCCCCAAAGAAGAAGGGGGTGGTCGTGTTGGCCCGGCAGGCGTATTCCCACTCGGCTTCGGTAGGCAGGCGATAACCGGTGGCCCCAAAGTCGCACTGCCAGGTGGTCAGATCGTAGCAGGGCTGGAGTCCCTCCAACTGGGAACGTCGGTTGCAGAATTTGACGGCATCGGACCAGCGCACTTGTTCAATGGGATTCTTCTCGCCCTTCCAACGCGCCGGATTCTCCCCCATGACCTTCTGGTAAAGTTCCTGAGTCACCAAGTACTTGTCGATCATGAACGAGCTGACGGAGACCTCGTGAAGCGGCGCATCGACCTCCTCTTTGTCCCCCATCATGAAACGGCCCCCCTGAATCAGGAGCATGTCCGCAACCGCCGCTAGGCCAGGTTGGACGCCCGCACCCGCCGAAGGACTGACGACCGACACGGCGTTGGACGCAGTGCTGGAACCAGCTGCCTGCTCCGGCTGGGAGCGGCGTTCACATCCGCTCAGCAGCACCAGGAAACCCAACAGCAAGGGGGCAAGCAGAGGCTTCATAGAAGTGAACTCACGTTGTTCAGTTTCGGCAGGGCTTCGTAGTCGTGACATCCCGGATCCCTAATAGTCGGCCCAAATCTCATAACCATCAGGATTGCGCAAGCAACGGCGGCATCGGGCTCGAATCTCCTGTGCTAGTTTCGCAGCCTGGGGCTGGCTGACGCAGCCATAGCCGGCTTCCTGGCAAATCTTGCGTGTCAGCATATGACATTGGGCCACCACGTAGTCTTGAGCGCCCCCCATGGCGCGCCAGGTTTTCCCAAGCTCCAGGTACGCCTTCAAATTGCCCGGGTCCTGTTTACCGACTAGAGCGAGCGTCTGGCGGGAAAGGTCCCGGGCGTAGGCCAGAGATTTCATATTCTCCTTTTGGACCTCACACTCCTGAGGTATCTGCGCAGCGATTTGGGAGAGTCCCTCCAGGAATGGCTTCAGCTCGGGATGCGCCTTGCCTTGGGCGAGCAGGTAGTCGTTCAAGTCAGCGACGAATCGCTGGTACTCGTCGATCCGGTCCAAGTGTCGCTGAACGAAGTACATCATGTCCTCCACCTGCCCGGCAACGATCTGGCTCTTTTCGACCTCAGCCTTGGCCTCAAAGACCGCCTGGATGGCTTCAGTACAGCCGCAGGTACAAGCCCGGCGCACGCCCTCGCCATCGCGCCGGTGATGCGTGCGAAGCTTCCGTCCGGCGACATCCAGCAAGCCGTCCGCCATGGGGCGGCCCAGGGTGTCCTTCAAGATCTCCACGGGCGTACGAATCGCGAGAGGAGTCTCTCGGCCTTCGAGAAAATAGACGATGGAGTCACCGCCAGGGGGCACCTTCTTGCTCAGGTGATAGAACGCAGTGTCCCCGTCGAACCAGACGGGGTAGGCATAGGAACCCGGAACCCCTCGCCAAATCTCTCCTTTCGCAAGCCGGAAGGCATAGGTGGTTCGCACCCCGGATTCATTCAACTGGGTCGTCCATTTGGCAGGAAAAGGAGCCTTCCACTGAATGGGCGTGTCCTTCTCGAGGAACGCGGGAAGCAAGGCTTCGCGGTGCCAGATGCCAGAGGCCGCAAGCGGAGCCAGGAAGAGACTCTGGCCGTCATTGTCAAAGTCGAGGGAGTCGAAGAGTTTCTCCCCGTTCGAATCCTGCCCCACATTTAGCCGGAGGCGCTGGTTGCCCGCTGGCCAGGTCATCACCAATTCACTGTTTTCCCCCTCCAGCAAACTCATAAAAAGGCTCTGCGCCGGGGTATGGAGCGTGCTGCCGGCGGCATAATCGGCCGGATTGTAGATAAGATCATCGCCGAGAAAACCAGGCACCACGCCATACTTGGACCGGGTTAGGAGGCGGACCCCTTTCATGTTTTCGGCCGGCCTGATTTCAATGATACCAGTCTTGCCAAAGCTGAAGACCGCAGTCATTACCTGGGTGCCACCTGCGTCAAACGCGACCTGGAGGACAACTTCGTCCCCCGCGTGGCGCACAAGTTCATAGCGAGCCGTTCGGGATGGTTGAAGCTTGGCTTGCAGCGGGACAAAATCCGCGATCTTGTGGCCAAAGCCGGTTTCCAGGGGCGGGGTCCCGCCAGGTCCGGCAGTCGTGTTCTTTGCATAGACTGATACCCGGCCCAGGGCCGACCAGAACACTGCGGCCAAACTCTGGTTCTCCACCACCGCATCGCCTTGGAAGGGATACTCCCTGCCGTAATAGCCGGGGTCCGAGCTGGCCTTGGTGGGATCCGACTCGAGGAAGATCAGATCACTCGGCACTGCTTTCCAAGCTGCTCGATTCTCCAACTGCAGTGTTTCGCCGAAACGCGTGCCGGTATCCCAAATCACCACAGGGGCGGCGGCCTCGGCACGCTGCATCGCCCCAAAGAAGGCGGTGATGGCCACCAGCAACAGTCCAAACCAGGCGCGCCACGCCGCCCCAACCTGCCCGCGCTCTGTATCAGAAAGCATGTGCTGCACCCTCTTTCGGGATGTAGATTCAAATCAAGTCCACGGGCCGAAGATCCACATCAACAGCCAATCAGCGAGGACTTAATGGGGGCGAATTTAGCCGCCGTTAGCTGGGAAGCAAGAACTGAGTCGTTTCAAGATCAGCCCCGGCTTGCGCGAACGCATTGGGGAAGAAGTCGGCTGGCGGCGCGGTCACGGTCCTCGAGGAGAACCCTCACTGGCATAGCTCCGAATCCGCGAGCTGGCGCCCAGGGCTTTGAGTGTGCTATGTTCAAGCAACATCCAATTGTATGCGCGCCGCGTTCACTCTCATTGAACTACTCGTCGTCATTGCTATTATTGCGATTCTAGCTGGCATGCTCCTCCCGGCCCTCAGCAAAGCCAAGAGCAAGGCCCAAGGTATCCAGTGCATGAACAACCTGAAACAACTTCAGCTGGCTCACGCCCTGTACGCCGATGATTATCGAGACACTCTGGTTCCCAACCTGGAGCCGGGCAATGCCGAAGGAAGTTGGATCAAGGGCTGGCTCGACTTCACTTCAAGCCCTGACAACACGAATACCTTGTATCTCACTGACCCCAAGCACTCCAAGTTGTCCCCTTATTGCGCCAATTCTGCGGGGATCTACAAGTGCCCCTCTGACAAGAGCACCGTCGGCATAGGCGGCAAGCGCTATCCACGGGTGCGCAGCGTATCCATGAGCGTGGCCGTGGCGGATCCCGCCGGTGGCCCCTGGCTTAACCAGCGAGTCACGACCCCCAAATTCAAGGTCTTCTACAAGACTTCCGACTTCAGTCTCGGATCGCCCTCGATGATCCATGTCTTTGTGGACGAACACCCCGATAGCATCAATAACGGCGCATTCGGGGTCTGGATGTCCGACCTCGCCAATCCCGCCAAGGCGTACATTTTCGACTACCCAGCCAGTTCTCACAACGGAGCCTGCGGGTTCTCGTTCGCCGACGGTCACAGCGAGATCCGAAAGTGGTTGGATTCCCGGACCAAGGCGCCGGTGAAATACGATGGCAAGCTGACGCTGGGTGTCAATTCACCGAACAACAGGGACATGCTTTGGTTGACGGAGCACACCTCCTTTCCCGATCGGTAAAGGGCCGATGGCTTCAGAAAAGCGAAGCCCGGGAGCAGACGGTTGCGAAAGTGTTGGCTTATTGGCCGGCTCAGGTTAGATTCCTTCCTGATGGACCCCATACTTGTCCCTAATGGACAACCCTGACGTCAGTGTTATGAGCGACGTCACTAGTATCCTCGACCGTGTTCAGCAAGGGGATAGCCAAGCCGCCGAGGAGTTGTTGCCGGTTGTCTATGAGGAACTACGGAGGTTGGCAGCGGCAAAGATGGCCCATCAAGCACCCGGACAGACCTTGCAGGCGACGTCGTTGGTTCATGAGGCGTATCTACGACTCACGGGCGGTGTGCGGGACCAATGGCAGGATCGAGCTCATTTCTTCCGTGCGGCTGCCGAGGCGATGCGGTGCATCCTGATTGAGAACGCCCGCAAGAAGAGCCGCTGGAAGCGAGGAGGGAGGCTGGAACGGGTGGATCTTGCCGGGCTGGAACTGGCTACAGACACCCCACCGGACACGCTTCTCGTGGTGCATGAGGCGCTCGAAAGGCTTGAGGCAGAGGCCCCGGAAAGGGCGGAATTGGTCCGACTCCGTTTCTTCATCGGCCTGAGCCATGCGGAAGTCGCCAAAGTGCTTGGACTCTCCGAGCCTACCGTGAAACGCCATTGGGATTTCGCCCGTGCATGGTTACTAAGGGAGATCCACGTGATCACAGCCGGTGGCTGACGCTCGGGAACGCCTCCAAAAGCGCGTTCCGGATGGCCAACATCATGGTGTCCTGCAAAGCCGCGACCTCAACTGCCACTGCGAAGTGGTCCCGGGCTGATCCTTTTTGCCGGCAATTGACGTTATTCTCAGTGACGGTGGTACACGACGAACATCGCCCGTGCGCAAACCGATGAAACTGGAACAAGAGATTTTCGAGCGGGCGATGGTACTGCCCTCCCAAAAGGCCAGGGAAACCTACCTCCGCGAAGCTTGCAGGGAGGATCGGGAACTGCGTCGAAATGTGGACGAACTACTAGCGGCGTTCCGCGAAGCTGCACAGCTTGGTTTCCTGGAGCCCGGTGCCCCTGCCCCTGGGGCCCCCACCGGAATCTCTGACGTCCGACCTGAGGAGGGGCCCGGAACCATCATCGGTCGCTACAAGTTGCTCCAAGAGATCGGCGAAGGGGGCATGGGCACAGTGTATATGGCGGAGCAGGAGGAACCAGTGCGCCGACGCGTGGCCCTCAAGATCATCAAGCTGGGGATGGACACCCGGCAGGTGGTCGCCCGCTTCGAGGCCGAGCGCCAGGCCCTGGCCATGATGGATCATCCGAACATCGCCAAGGTGCTCGACGGCGGCGCTAGCGACACGGGCCGCCCTTACTTTGTCATGGAACTGGTGCGCGGCGTCAAGATCACGGAGTATTGCGACGAAGCCAACCTGTCTACCCGTGAGCGGCTCGACCTTTTCATCCAGGTCTGCCAGGCCATCCAGCACGCGCATCAGAAGGGGATCATCCACCGCGATATCAAGCCCTCGAACATCCTCATCACGATCAACGACGGCGCGGCCGTGCCCAAGGTGATCGACTTTGGCATTGCCAAGGCCACCGAAGGGCGGCTGACGGACATGACCCTTTTCACCCAGTTTGAAGCACTCATCGGGACCCCCGCCTACATGAGCCCTGAGCAGGCAGTCATGACCAGCCTGGACATCGACACGCGCAGCGACATCTACAGTCTCGGGGTGCTGCTCTACGAGCTGCTGGCGGGCAGCACGCCATTCGACAGCAAGGAACTGCTGGCTTCAGGGATCGACGCGATGCGCAAGACGATCCGGGAGAGGGAGCCGGTCCGGCCGAGCACTCGATTCGCGATGCTCCTAGGCGAGGAACTGACGACCACAGCCAAACGGCGGTCGGCCGACAGTTCGAAGCTGCTGCACCAACTCAAGGGCGATCTGGATTGGATTGTGATGAAGTGCCTGGAGAAGGACCGGGCGCGCCGTTACGCAACCGCCAACGGCCTGGCGGCCGACCTGAAGCGCCATCTTAACAACGAGCCAATTGTTGCGCGTCCCCCCAGCGCGGCTTACAAGCTTCAGAAAGCTTTTCGGCGAAACAAGTTAGTCTTCGCAGCCGCAGGTGCTGTAATGCTCACCTTGATCGCCGGTTTCAGTTTCTCCACTTGGGCATTCCTAAGTGAGGCTGCGCAGCGTCGAGCCGCGGTCGAGGAGCAGGCGAAGGCCGTACGCGCCCAGGGAGCCGAGCAGCAGGAGCACCTGCGGGCAGACGAGGAGACAATCGCCTCCCAGCGGCATCTCTATGTGGCCTGCATGAACCTGGCCCAACAAGCCTGGGAGCAAAACAACCTCGATCGGCTTCGGCAATTGTTGGAGGAGACTCAAACGTCTCCGGACCGTGGCTTTGAATGGTACTACTGGCAGCGCCAAATCCACTTGGCCCTGAAGACGCTTCACGGCCACTTGAAGGCTGTGTTCTCCGTCGCCTATTCCCCCGACGGCCAACGGATTGTCACTGGTAGTTTTGATCGCACGGCTAGATTGTGGGACGCAGCCAACGGTCGGGAACTACTGGTACTCCAAGGGCACAAGCACACGGTCAGATCGGCGGCCTATTCTCCGGACGGCCAACGGATTGTTACCGGCAGCCTGGATTGCACGGCTAAGGTGTGGGAGGCGGTCACCGGGAAGGAATTGCTCACGCTGAAGGGCCACACCAAAACCGTTCCTTCGGCGGCCTTTTCTCCCGATGGCCAATGGATCGTTACCTGCAGCATGGATCGGACGGTCAAGCTATGGGAGGCCGGAGGTAATCGAGAGTTGATCCCGTTCCGAGGCCACTCACAGGCGGTCCACTCTGTGGCGTTTTCCCCCAGCAGCCAACGAATTGTCACCAGCAGTTGGGATCAGACAGCGAAAGTGTGGGAGTTGGCTGGCAGCCGGGAAATGTTCACCTTCAACGGGCACAAGCTTGGGATTCTCTCGGCGGTGTTTTCCACGGATGGCCAACGGGTCGTCACTGGCAGTTGGGATCAGACCGCCAAGGTTTGGGAAGCAGCCACCGGTCGGGAAGTCCTTGCGCTCAGGGGCCACGAGGCTTCGGTTTGGTCTGTGGCCTTCTCGCCAGACGGCCAGCGGATCGTCACCGGCAGTTACGATCGGACCGCCAAGGTTTGGGAGGCGACCACGGGCCAAGTGCTGCTCACGCTCACGGGGCACACCGCACGAATTTGGTCGGCCGCCTTCTCGCCGGACGGCCAGCGGATCGTCACTGGCAGCGAAGATCAGACGGCTAAGGTTTGGGAGGCAACCTCCGGTCGCGAACTACTCACTCTGAGGGGGCACAATGCCCGGATTTGGTCAGTCGCCTTTATGCCGGACGGCCAGCGGATTGTCTCCGGCAGTGGAGATAAGACGGCCAAGGTTTGGGACGCCACCCGCGGTCAGGAGTTGGCGACCCTTGCAGGGCACCTGGATCAGGTCAGGTCGGTGGCCGTTTCCCCCGAAGGTCGACGAATCGTCACCGGCAGCGCCGACCAGACGCTCAGGGTGTGGGAGACGACCACCGGTCGAGAACTACTCACCCTGAAGGGGCACGACGCCCGGGTTTGGTCGGTCGCCATTTCGCCCGACGGCCGGCGGATAGCCTCAGGAAGCGAGGATCAAACGGCCAGGATCTGGGAGGCAGCACAAACTGAGGAGGTGGCGGCCTGGAAGGAGGAAGAACGGGTGGCGGCGCAGCACCTGATTGGAATGGAGCGCGAGGGGCTTGCTGGCCAGGAATCCCAACGGATCGCTCGCGTCGGCGACAGAGGCGCCATCAAAGAGTGGCTCGTGATCGCGCCAATCGAGTTCGCCGCTGGGCAGAGCGCAGCCGAGGCGGTCGACGCGGAGCAAATCGAAGACGAAGCCAGGCTCCGGCCCAAAGCGGGCGAAGGCGTTTCGATCGTGGACGGCGAACTGAAGTGGCAGGAGGTCGGCCAAGAGGATTATGTTATAAGTTTCACGGAGATCCTGGGGCGAAACCTGGTTAATCAATGCGTGGCGTACGCGGTATGTTACATCCAATCGGAAGACGAGCAATGCAACCTGCAGATGCTCGTGGGCTGCGACGATCAGTCGAAAGTGTATCTTAACACGAAGCAGGTCTACAAAAGCTCAGTCGGCCGGGGCTTCCTTGCAGACCGTGATACGGTACCAGGTATCGCACTGAACGCAGGGTTGAACGTGCTGGTGTTCAAGGTGGTGAACGAATTCGTGGACTGGAAGGGTTCCATTCGATTCACCGATGCCCTAGGAGATCCGGTCAAGGGCATCCACGTGACGCTCAATCCGGAGGCGAGGCAGTCAGGGGTTGCCATCGGTCCTTCAAAAGAATCTTCTCGAGATTGATCCTTTTCGCGCCTGGATGGCGTTCTTCTAAGTGAAGGTAGAACGGCATCAGGCGATATTCCCAGTCCAGACGCTCAGCAGCGGGCAGATCAAGATCCGTTAGCCGGGCCGATGCGGCGCATCGAATGGCCGACGGGAGGAGATGCGCCATGCCGTCAAGCTTGCCGGGCCTGATCATGGTTCATTCGATCCTTCTAAAGTTGCCGGGCGTCGTTGGTGGTATCGGGGTGCTCGTCGTCCATGAGCCAAGGCTCGCAGAGGCTTGGGCTCTCTCCTTTCCGCCTTGATGATTCCCAGGCCGTTGCCCATCACTGCGGCACAGGGGCGCGGCAGTTCGGCGAACTACTTCTTGACCGGCGCGTCCAACACCTTCCTGACCCTATGGGCGATAGTCTGGAGGGTGAAGGGCTTCTGCAAGAACTCCACCCCCTCGTCCAAGACGCCGTGGTGGGCGATCACATCGGCAGTGTAGCCGGACATGAACAGGCATCTGAGGTCCGCGCGGCTCGCGTGCAACCGCTCAAACAGAGCTTTCCCATTCATGCCGGGCATCACCACATCGGTAATCAGCAGGTGGATCGGTCCGAAATGCTCGGCGGCCAGAGCCAGGGCATCCTGGGGCGTAGCCGCGGCCAGGATGGTATAGCCGTGTTGCGAGAGAACCCGACGACCCAGGTTCAGGATCTGTTCCTCGTCCTCCACCAGCAGCACCGTTTCGGTACCGCCCACGCCTCGGCCTGGGGGAGGCGGCTCCTCCTCCGCCGCTTCGGCTTCGACGCGTGGAAAGTACACCTTGAAAGTCGTCCCCTGCCCCAGCTGGCTCTCGACATGAATCAGGCCGTGGTTCTGTTTGACAATGCCAAAAACGGTCGCCAGTCCCAAGCCGGTCCCCTTGCCGACTTCCTTGGTGGTGAAGAACGGCTCAAACAGATGGCTGCGTGTGTCCGCATCCATGCCCTTGCCTGTGTCCTTCACCACCAGAACTACGTAGTCGCCCGGCACGAAATCGGGATGACCAGCGGCATACTTCCTGTCGAGCGTCACGTTGTCCGTTTGGATGGTCACGGTGCCCGCACCTGCAATGGCATCACGAGAGTTCACACAGAAGTTGGCGAGAATCTGGTCTAACTGGCTGGGGTCGATTTTGACGGCCCAGAGGTTCGTGCGAGGCAGCCAGACCAGGTCGATGTCCTCGCCGATCAAGCGCTGGAGCATCTTGAGAGTGCGGGAGACCGTGTCGTTGAGATCAAGCACCCTGGGGGCAATGGTCTGCTTGCGGGCAAATGCCAGCAACTGACGGGTCAGATCCGCGGAGCGTTGGGCGGATTTCTCGATTTCCCCGAGGCATTCGTGCGCCAGGCCACCCGGCAAGACTTCGTCCATGGCCAGAGACGCGTTGCCGAGAATAGCCTGGAGCATGTTGTTGAAATCGTGAGCCACCCCGCCGGCCAACCGGCCGACCGATTCCATCTTCTGAGCCTGCGTTAGCTGGGCCTGCAGTTTCTGCTTTTCCTCTTCCGCTCGCTTTCGCTCGGTGATGTCCGTATGGGTTCCCAGCATCCGGAGCGGCTGACCGTGGGCATCACGCTCGACGATCTTCCCCAGCGACAGAATCCACTTCCAATCGCCGGACTTGGTTCGCTGGCGAAACTCAACCCGGTATTCCGGGAGTTTGCCAGCGATGTAATCGCGATAGACCGCCGCCACCGGTTGCTGATCGTCGGGGTGGAGCCGTTCTATCCAGGCGTCATTCGTCTCGCGAAAACCCTGCGCGTCATAGCCAAGCATGGTGGCGTATTCCGCGCTAACCTCGGCTTCGCCGGTCTGCACGTTCAAGTCGTAGAAACCCTGATGAGCGGCTTCCAAGGCCAAACGCAGGCGGGTAGCAGCCCGTTCTCCCTCCTGCGCCCGTTCCCGTTCCCGCTCGGCCTCCTGCAACCGCGCGCGAGCACGACCGTTGGCAATCCTCCAACCTGTCGCCAACAATCCGGCGATCAATCCCCACGCAGACACGCCTCGCACCCACCAGTTCTGCCACCATGCGGGCTGGATGACCAGCGCCAAGCCTGGGCGGTTCTCGCTCCATTGGCCATCACCGTAGGCGGCCCGGACACGGAACCGGTAACGACCCGGGTCCAGGTTGGTGAAGGTGGCGCGGCGTTCCGACCCGGCTTTGCGCCAAGCTGTGTCGAAACCTTCGAGCCGATACTCGTAGCTGGTGCGCGCAGCCGCATGAAATCCCAATGCGGCGAACTGAAAACTGATGACCGACATCCTCGACGGAATTTGGAGGAGCCGGGTTTCGGTAATACTTACCTTCAATGGTGAACCCGGTGCTCCTGGCGCTTGGGGCTCATTGAACACTTCGAACCGGGTCAGCACCACGGGGGGCGGATTGGTATTTGGCTGAACCATTCGAGGATCGAACCTCACGAACCCCTGCGTGGTTCCAAAGAGGAGTTCGCCTGAACGCAAGCGCAGCCGGCCGTGGTGTGAGAACTGACTCCCCGGCAACCCATTACTTTCGTCGTAGACGCGGATGTTGCGTGTGCGGGGATCGAAACGGGCCAGACCTTCATTGGAGGCAACCCAGAGCATCCCGTCGGCATCCTCGAGCAGACCGCGCAGAACATCGCTGGGCAGGCCGTCGGCAGTGCCGAAGTGCTCAAACCGGCCGGTTCGCGGGTCCAGGCGATTCAAGCCGCCGCCCGCAGTGGAGACCCAGAGGATCCCTTCGTGATCCTCCAGCAAATCCTCGATCTGATCGCTGCTTAAGGCGCCTGATTCCCCAAGCTTGGCCTGGAAACGCTTCCAGTTCTGGGTGGCGGGCACCCATCGCGCCATACCTTTCGACGTGCCTACCCAGAAGGTCCCATCGCGTGTCACCAACAGCCGCCGCACGAAGTCATCATTCAGACTCTGGGAATCGTCCGAATCGTAACGGTAATGGACGAATCCGTCTTCGCTCGGGACGTATCGATTAAGGCCCCCACCCGAGGTGGCCGCCCAGATTTGCTGCTGGTGATCCTCTACCAAGCCGCAGACATGGGGAGAACTCAGCGAGTTGGTTCGACCGAGCTCCGGCAGATAACGGTGAAACGTGCCGGAGTTCGGCTCGAATCGGTTTAGTCCTCCTTCCCACGTGCCGACCCAGATCTGGCCGCGGGAATCGCGTAGCAAAGCCAACACGGAGTTAGCCACCACTCCCCGCGGATCATGCGGGTCATGCTGGTAGCTGGTCCATCGCCCGGTGGCCTGGCGCCAATGGTTCAACCCACCATTATCAGTGCCCACCCAAAGGTCGCCTGAGGGATCCTCCAGGAATGGCTGAATATGGTCATCCGACAAGGTGTTCGTTTCACCCGGCAGACTGCGGAAAACCCGAAACGGCTCGGCAAGACGATCCGCATGACTGACCCCGTTGGGATAGTGGCCGATCCAAAGATCGCCGCTCCGATCCTGAAAGAGGGCGCGTATCACGTCACTGGCTAGCGTATGTTCGGCATACTTCGAGTGCCGATAGTGCGTGAACAGCTTTCTCGCGGCATCGAAACGGCTCAGTCCGCCGGCATCGGTCCCCACCCACACCGATCCGTCCCGGTCCACCAAGACGTCACTCACGATCTGAGCCTGCAAGGCGCCGGGATCGTCCACGTTGGCGGTAAACCGATCGAAGAACCGACGCTCCTTGTCCAGGCGGGAAACTCCATTTTCAGTACCCACCCAGAGATAGCCCTCGGTATCCTCAGCGATCGCAGAGACGTTGTTGTGACTGAGGCTGCGTGGATCACCGGGGTTGTGCCCATATACCCGAAAGTGGCCCGTTTTCTGATCGAACTGGTTCAAACCGCCATCGGCAGTGCCGATCCACAGGAAGCCCTGCCGATCGCGGAACAAACACCTAATCGTGTTTCCGCCCAAACCGTCTAACTGACCAGGTTGCTTCTCAAATCGTTCGCACTTTCCGGAGCTTGGATCCAAATGGTTCAGTCCGGCGCCTGCAGTTCCCACCCAAAGCGAACCGTCTTCGTCTAGGAGGAGGCTCCTGATTTTGTCACCACTGAGGCTGGCATGGTTGGTGGGGTTATGCCGAAAATGGGAGAAGTGCTCCGTGTTCCGATGCCAGAGATCGAGACCAGCCGATGTGGCGATCCAAAGGTTGCCCTGTGTGTCCTCCTGGATCGCCGACACAGCGGCTTCCGCCAAGCTGGAGGCATCCTTTGGATCAGGACGAAAGACGCGGAATTCACGGCTGTCGTAGCGAGCCAAGCCGTCGGAAGTCCCAAACCAAAGAAACCCACGGCTGTCCTCCAACACGCAAAGCACCTGCTCCGCCGGCAAGCCGTCCGCTGGTGTCAATCGCCGAAAATTGAGATATCTTCCCGGTGCGTCGGCCGCCACGACGACGCCCATAAAGCAAAGCAAAACCCAGGAGGCCACGAGAGCAACCCACCAACTGAGAAAAGTGGAGCTTTCTGCCGCCCATTGGGGGCGACTCGACGGTGCCCTTTCCGGCTGAGGCGCTGCGAGCCTCGCACCACAGGGGACAACGTCGTGACAACATGAGGCACGGATACTGCGATAGAATAACATTGTCGTTGCCGCACGCATCTCCCGAAGGCTGACCGAGGCCTTCGAATATGGCAAGGACCGTGACACGGTCAGAATCCCTCGGCACCCTCCGCAGGTGGACCCTTCCAGATTTCAGAAGTGCTTCAGGGCGCGCTGTGGGCCTTCAGGGTACTGGTACTGGACTGCTTGGCATCTGTTTCGTAGTTGGAAATGGTAATCTCCTTGACCAGGCCATTGGCTTTTGGATGGAACCAATAATCGGACCGGCTTTTGCTAGGTGAGCCCTGCGCATCGGTGCCATGGACTACAACTTGGATATGCCGACAAAGGGTGAATTCGCCGGCCGGAACCCTCACGGTCTCGTCCGGAAGACGAATCGCTTCATACTTCAAAGGTATCTCAAATCCCGCCACCGCCATCTTGCTCTCCGTGACTTTCTTCTCGCCGACTGCTAGCTCGCCCCATTCCATGGGGACCGGGGGGGCAAAGTTGAGAGTCAGGGAACTGCCGACATCAACCTGATGCAGCCGCTTGTCGACATCCACATACAAGGTGCCGGGGTTCTCGTCTTTCTCCCCCCAAATATGTTTCAAGAGCCAGCGTTTGTTGGCGGCTTCACCTTTGATCGCGACCACTTCGTTGGTCCGATCGCCCTGGATGGCAGCCGGGGGGTTACTCAAAGGGCGAGTACCCTCATGTTGGTAAATCCATCTTTCCCCCACCTTGCCCATTCCCTCGGCAATGACCGCGGTGGTAACAAGGCTCAACAACAAGGAAGCAGCCAACAAAACGGGGTTCTTCATAAAGGCAAGATAGGCGATGCAATCGAAATTACCCCTATTGGCAGACGGTTCACAAGCTGAAATGTCCGGAGCCGAGGGCAGTGCCACGTAGGGTCCGCACTGCCCGCTCCATCCCTGACGGTCTTTGGGGTTGGCGGAAAGAGCCATCGGCCTCAATTGTGTCGGAAATCCTAACAGTGGATTCCCGTGTCAGATTTATCCAAGCCGATCCTCCTGAAGATGTTGCTATATGCTGTATTACAGCATTTGTAAGCATTCCTCAATGATCACTGTGGCCTTCCTTCACCTCCACAAACGACGGGTTTCCTTACAATGGATGGGCGGAACATGGCCGAACAGAGAAATCGATGTAGGATGTAAAACATTGATTGTTATGCACATACACATCTAGTATATAACTGGCATGGAGAATGCTTAATAGCAATCATCTGTTCGGCATGACGGTTACAAACCAAAATTGAATGAAACTAACGAATACAATTCTAGCGGGAGTGGTGGTGGCGAGTCTTAACTTCGTGCCAGCAGCGCTCGCGACTCCAACGGTTATACTCAGCAACAAAGGCTATTCCCAAGGGGGGGGCGGCGAATTCTGGGCCAAGACCACTGCCAACGGCGAGTTTGGAACCTTCTGCATCGAGAAGAATGAGTACTTCTCGTGGAATACGCCTTACTTCTATTCGATTCAGGCGGGCGCGGTGGGTGGTGGGGTCAGCGGTGGCAACCCTGATAACATTAGTTTTGCGACTGATTGGCTGTTTAGCCAGTATCACTTTGGCTTGATCCCACGAGGAAACGCTGGCGCTGTGCAGGAAGCGATCTGGTTCTTTGAAGGCGAGATTGTTAAACCGGCGAACAACACATACGTGACGCAGGGCCTGGGCTTACCGGTGGGTTATGATCCCTTGTTGGGTAAGTATGATCCCTTGTCGGATACGGACGGAAGTTTCGGCACCGCAGTGATGCACCTGTGGAGCGAAAAGTCGAGTGAGGTCCAGGACCAGCTGATCCACACTCCCGACGGGGGCACGACCTTTTCTCTGTTGGGCTGTGGTCTGGCGGCCTTAGGGTTCATCAGGCGGAAACTCGCCTAATCCGCGTAACTTTTGTCTACCTACGAACGAAGGCAAGGCTCATGCCTTGCCTTCCGTGCTTTCAGCGGTCCTCCGCCTGGGAATCGAGATCCGAAGATCAGGTCAGGAACCAGGAAGACTCTTGCTTCTTGTGACGTCGGTGGGGTTGTCTCTGTACCTAACATGGACCGGGGTCTTCCAGACGGCGGTCTATCGCCATCGCCAAGTCGCGCCGTTTGAATCCGAAGTCAAGCTCTACGAACCCATCTTTTCATAGAGGATCAACGTCGCACTAGGACGATCCGTCAGCAGGACAGGCATGCCCGATTCCATCAGTTGTCGACCCCTGATAACGCTGACCTCCGCTGAATCAAGGTTCGTCACCCGGTAACGGGCTTCGGGGTCCAGCCCGTGAAGTCTCAGGTCAGCCATCTTGTAGATGCTCTCGCTTCGCCTGAAGACCTGCACCATGCCTGTGCCGCGATCGGGTCGGTCAAACTGCCACCCCAGCCAGGAGGTGTTCTCCAGGCTGTAAGGTGTCAACGGATAGTAATCTCCGAGATAGCAATCGGCCACGCGACGGAACTGCTCCAACATCTTTCGCATCCGATCGTAGTTGGCGTCCTGGACACGCACGTCCCAGATGCAGTTCAGGAGCGGTGCCATGTTGCTGCGAAAGTCGTACACGGCGAAATCCCCCGTGCCGGTCCCGCTCAGCGGGATCCAGAACGAAATCCCATAGCTATGACACTGGGTACCGACTGGATCGAGGCGGAAATCGGTCCGCCACAGCGGCACGGAGCGGCGCATCGTTTCCAGGTCGTTTCGCCGACCGCCGCTTGCGCAGGAGTCGATCAGCAATCCTGGATGCCTGCGGAGCAACTCGTCCCAATAGGCCAGGTAGCCCGTAACATGCTGGATCTCGGTGATGCCCTGGCGATCTGGCGCATCGTTCTTCCGCCACAGTTCTAGCGGATCCATGTTGAAGTCCTGGCGGTACAGATCGATCCCCTGCGTATCAATCAGCTTGCTGACGTGGTCGGTGATCCATTGGCGAGCCCGGGGATCACCCAGGTTCAGCAGGCCACCGTTTGTGCCACCCAAGATCCACCCCGGGTGGGTCTCCGCAAGCCAAGTACCTGGGTGAACGCGTTCGGGCTCGAACCAGACGATGGTTTTGATGCCCTTGGAATGCGCATGGTCGCTGATGGCCCGAAGGCCTCGAGGAAAGCGCTTGGTATCGACTTCCCAAGTGCCGGTCTTGACCCAATTGCCGTCGCAGAAGTACCAGCCCGCATCCATCCACCAATAGTCAATCCGAAGTCGCTCCTCCAGGTAGCGATTGATGAATTGCAATTGATTTTTTTCGTTCGCGTCGACCATTTCACTGGTAAAGTGGGAGCTGCAACCGAACACCATCGGCTTGATGGGTTGGCCGCCCGGCCTAGGCACATTGTGGGTGAGCATCCATCGACGGAACGTGTTCTGGGAGCGAATCCTATCCCCTTTCCAAAACTGCAATACAACCAGCGGGGTGCGCACTTCCTCACCGGGCAGGAGTTTGAAGTGCGTTTGCTCCTGACCCGCGCGCGCCCGCAATCCATTGGCCTTGTCTCTGGAGAAACTCGCCGCCCACTGACCGGGCCAGCCTATCACGGCGATAACCCCTTCACCCGGCCATTCGACGTTGAAATAGGGCCAGTCGCTGTTTGACCCGCGACCGCCGGAGGTGGCGATACGTTTGTTTGCATCAGCAAGCAGAACTGTGCGGAGTGGTTGGTAGTCATTGGGTGCACATGGGCTACCGATATGGTGGTTCAAAACGAACTCACCGGGGGAGGCGAACCTGGCATAGACCTCGTCCTTCTTACGCTCGAAACGAGTATCGAGGGCTTGGATGTCCGCGATGATGGGGGTATCCGCTGTTCCGGAGTTCTTAAAGTACAAGGTCCACTCGACCGTTGGGAAATCGTGGTACTCGATGGCAACCCAACGGAGAGCCAACTGGGTCTTGGGATCGGTCCAAGTAATCGTTCGCTCGGTTCGTTGCTCGTCGAGGCGCTTGACCTGGCGGTCCACACTCCATTGTTCGAGGAGGGCGGTTGAGGGCTGGCCATCGTAACTGAACGAGAAGGGCAAATCCGCGGAGACCGCTGGGGCTTCCTGGCCTTGGATGACCGGCAAATCTCCCAGCCACAGGATACGGCCGTCAGTCAAGGTGATCTTCGCATCCGCCCAATCCGCCTGGTCACAGGCAATGCCGTCGCCAGCGTCACCCACTTCCAGCAGAAACTCCGTCGCGCCCCCAAGGTCGATCTTGACCCTCTCCGCCGGCATTCCCTCCCGCATGGTCTTGGAACGGAACGTCTCCTTCCCGGCAACCGTCAGGCAGAACACAATGCTGCCGCGCCCTCCGCGCGTCTGTGAGTTGCTATCCACCCCGATGGAAGCCGAAAAGGCCTTGCTTGGAGCGGGCAAACGCACGATCACCTTGCTGGTAGCATGGCAGAAGACCCCGCGCGCGTACTCCGTCTTGCCAATGGTAAGCGGCTGTCCCATGCGCGTGTTCAGGCACAACTCGTCGAAGTTGGTCAGCACGGTCAGCCCCCATTGGGGTCGGACAGCGGGTTTTCCACCGTCGAACTTCGCGGTCAGCCAGTGGTGGAGTTCCTGCATTTCTGCGGGAATCCCGCCAACCGGCGAAATCTCGGCTGCCATGCCCAGTCGAGCCAGCATCACTAGCGTGATCAGTAACTGCGTCGTTCTCATAGTCATAAAACCTTGGAGTATCGCCCCTCGGCGAGGTGCGAACCACCTAGAAGCCAGGGGGGAAGTTGCGTCGGAAATCAGTAGATCAAGTAAGGTTTGCGCCTGGCGCGGAATCGGTCTTCGCCTTCCTTCCAGGACTGGACGATCGAAGCAGCGCTCTTCCCCGCCTGGAGCATCAGGCGAGTCTGGTCCGTGCCGTTGACTTTGTCGAACATCGAGAAGGTCCGACCGGCCTTGACCGCCTCGGCAAACAAGTCACGGCCGGAGGACTTTCGAACCGCCTCCAGGGTGTAGTAGTTCATGGCGGTTAGCGGCGCCGAGGCACGGTCGGTCACAGTGACTCGCACCCCATGGACCAACTGCCCATGGTAGAGGCCCGTGGCTGGGGTAAAATCGCATGGGGTAAAGGTCAAGCCCGGCAAGCGAAACTGCCGGAGTGCTTCGGCAAATCGGCGGGCGTCGAGCCAGGGAGCGGCGAGGAGTTCAAAGGGGTAAACCGAACCCATGCCGATGTGCAATCCTCCGATCTCCCCAAGCATGCCGGTGGCCACCTGGTAGAGGGGACTTGTTCCATGCGGTACGTTGGGAGAGGTCGCCACCCAACTCAGTCCCGTATCGCGCCAGGTCATGGTCCGCTTCCACCCTTTCATGGTCACCACCGTGAGCGAGCAGGGTTTGGCGATCCATCTTTCCCGGTTAATCATCCTAGCCAATTCGCCGGTGGTCATGCCATACACATAGGGAATGGGCCATTGTCCCACGAAGGACTTGAAACGAGGATCCAGCATGGGCCCCTCCACGCGAAGGCCGCCCAAGGGATTGGGGCGATCAAGGACCACGAATCCGACGTTGGCTTCAGCACAGGCTTCCATCGCCAGTCCCATGGTACTGATATAGGTGTAGGAACGGCACCCTGTGTCTTGGATATCATAAACTAATACATCCAGTGAAGACAGCATGGCTGGCGTTGGTCTTCGCGTTGGGCCGGGCCCGTAGAGGGAGTAGATCGGCAGTCCCGTACTGGGGTCTGTGGAGTTTGGGAACTCCTTACCTGCTTTGAATTCGCCTCGAAGACCGTGCTCCGGCCCGAAGAGAGCCACCAGCCTGACCCCTGGGGCCCGACGCAGGAGGTCGATCGTAGATTTGCCCCGCGAGTTGAGGCCGGAGGGATTCGTAATCAACCCCACCCTTTTCCCTTGCAGGATCGAGAAGCCCGAATTCGCCAGCACTTCGCTTCCGAGGCTGACAGGCACAACCTCAGCCGCGTGCGTCGAAGGCACACTCGAAAAACAGGACCCGAGGAGCCAAAACGCCGCCAGAACAAGGGTGGCAAACCTCTTCGGGTGGGAGAGAGCCAGGCCGGTCAAAGGTCCTCGTGTTTGTTTCATGCCATTTGGCTCCGATCCACGCCTTCCCGCCAAAAGAAACTCCCGCACTGCGCCCAGGACGCGGTGCGGGAGGTAGATCCAAGTGCGAGGGCTGATCAATCCTTCTCCACGCCGCTCGTCCAGTATTTTTGGAGTTCCTCCGGAGAGGGAACCTTGAGCGGGCGGATGATACGGAACCCTACTTTCTGGGCGTCCGAGTGCCACCAGATACTCTTCGGAAGCTGCGGGTCTCGCATCTTCCAACTGCGATCAGATCCGAGGCGCGCGGCACTGCGAAGCTTACTTACCTCATCGTCAAATGACCCTCCACGCACAACATGTGGATAGGGCAAGGTCGCCTTGTTCCAGGGGTCAGTGGCGCCGGCTGCCGCGATCTTCTCATAACTCGGCTCGTACTGATCCAAACACCATTCCCAGACATTCCCATGAATGTCATGTAAGCCCCAGGGATTCGGCTTCTTCTTGCCCACTTTCTGGTACTTGAAGTCACTGTTCTGCTCAGACCAACCATATTCGCCCAATTTGCTGTCATCTTCGCCGAACGAATAGGGAGTGGTTGTCCCGGCACGGCAGGCGTACTCCCATTCCGCCTCGGTGGGGAGACGATAGAAGTGACCGGTCTTGGCGCTCAGCCAATGGCAGTACTTGTTCGCGGCATGCTGTGTCATGCAGATGGCAGGATAGCCGTCACGGCCCATGCCGAAGCTCATTTCGGTGTAGGGCTTGGAAGGACGGGTCACCGCGTCAGAGACCTTGTTTACGTAGTCTTCCGTAGGGAATTGTTCCCGAAGCTTCTTCTCGTCGTCCGAGTACATGAAAAGCTCGTACTCATTCCACGTGACCTCGCACCTGCCCATCCAGAAAGGGGAGATCTTGACCTTGTGCTGTGCCCCTTCGTCCGCAGCGCGCCCTTTCTCGGCATCGGGGCTACCCATCTGGTATTCCCCACCAGCAATGGGCAACATCACGTAGTTGACCGCAGTTCCCGGGATCGTATTGGTGTAGGCCTTCATGTCAGCCTGGGCTTTGATCTTCTCCGTATCCAGCACCTTCACGATCCGCTCATGTATCTGCGGGACAGTGGCGTCGTCGTTGTCAGCCATGGAAGCAAGCTTTCCATAAGCTCCGGGCGTGATGTTGCCTCCAGCCGATTGGAAGACCTGCCCGTGGGTGGCAAACTTGGAGTAGTCTGCTGCAGAGAAGACTACGAAACTCTTGTCCAAGGCTACGCAGCCAAAGAAGAGGTCGCCCTGCTTGGCATTCATGGTGTGGACCGAAGTGGGTTCCCTTGTGCCATTGTAGTCGTAGATCTGAACACTCTCTCCCTTGCCGAAGAGAGCCAACAACTGGGAACCACCTTCCTTGGGAATGACTGTCAGGAGCTTCACCGGAGCACCGAGATCGTAGGATTTTGGCTCACCCAGCTTGATGCCGCCCCCCGCTTCGGAAACCTGAAAGACCTGGATGGTCTTCTCCCGGACTTTGTCTTCATCCGATTTCTGAGCCTCTTCCGTCTTGGTGTCGAAGCGTTTGTAGACGATAATATCTGCCAGATCGCCATGCAGAAAGCCAACCGTGTATTCGCACTCCTTACCCACAGGAGCTTCAGCCAGCAACTTGGGTTTTCCGCTACTCAGGTCCTGCACCCGGAGGAAGTCCCCCTTGTCTCCTGACCACATCCCCACCAAGTACTCGGGCCCGCCCTTCTTCAAGGCGACCCGATTGGCGCGCGAGAGTTGATCCTCGGTTTCCACCTCGGAAGCCACCTCGAACTTGCCATCGGTGCCACGGACAAAGGAAAGTTTGTTCGGAGTAGGATCATTGTAGATGCTGCCCACAACGATCTCATGGAGGGGATTGTTCCCCGCCCCACCCACATCGATGGCTACCGCCGCATTCGGCCCCAGGGAGCCAAAGGTTACAGGGTTCGCTTTGGTTCCCGAGCCCGGGTTGACCGCGTCCGCCACGGTGAAGACGTTGGCATTGGCGCTGGTAAAGCCAAAGGAGTCATGCTTTCCATCCAACAGCCGTCCGATCGCCACACCGCTAACGTCCTTCAGGCCGCTGGCACGATAGTTCACCCACCTCACGGTGCCATCGGCTTGCTGATAGCCCATGCGGTATTTGCCGGTCGCCCGATCGACCACGACGGCATCCTGGCGGGAATCACCATCAAAATCCCCGACGCCCAGCAGTTCCTTTTCTGTCTCGCTGACGAAGGAGTCCGAGAAAGCCGGAAGAGCGGCCAAGCCTGAGATGCAAACGTACCCTGCAGATATGATTAATCGACTGTTCATTCGTTCTGACTAATTTTAGCTACACTGTTGACGGTCGGTTCGTTTTTGTCAATCTGAGCCCATGAAAACTGTCCGAATCGGAATCATCGGCCTCGGAAACATAGGCAAGTACCATGCCGACTACCTGCTGAATCAGAAGGTTTCGCGCTGCGAGTTGACGGCCGTAGCCGACCCCATTGCTCCGTTGGACCGATTCGGTTCGCTGAATACCTTCCGCGACGCGGAATCGATGCTGAGCTCGGACGCCGTGGATGCCGTGATCATCGCCACCCCCCACTACCAGCATACAACGCTAGGTATCCTCGCTCTTCAGAAAGGCTTGCACGTGATGGTCGAAAAGCCGATATCGGTGCACAAAGCCGATGCGGAGAGGCTGATCGCCGCCCACGCGAGGCGGCCTGAGCTCCAGTTCGCCGCCATGTTCCAACTCCGGACCGAGCCGCGTTATCTGAAGATCAAGCAACTGCTCGATCGGGGAGAGATAGGCCAGGTTTGCCGGGTTTCCTGGATTATCACCGACTGGTTCCGAACCGAGGCGTATTACGCGAGTGGGGGTTGGCGAGCCACGTGGAAGGGAGAAGGCGGCGGGGTGTTGCTGAACCAATGCCCGCATAATCTGGATATACTCCAGTGGCTGTGCGGGATGCCATCCAAGGTTCGGGGCTTCTGTCAACTGGGTCGTTATCACGATATCGAAGTGGAGGATAACGTCACCGCCTACCTGGAATACCCCAACGGAGCCACGGGGGTGTTCATCACCTCCACCGGCGAAGCGCCTGGAACCAACCGATTCGAGATTGCAGGAACCAAAGGAAGATTAGTCCTGGAGAACCATCGTCTCACCTTTACCAGAAACGAGATTCCGATGGATGAATTCAGCCGTGCGTCCAAGGCGGGTTTCGCCCGACCGGACCTTTGGAACGTGGAGATTCCGTTCGACAATGCTCCCGCTCAGCACTCCACCCTGACCCAGAACTGGGTTGATGCGATTCTGGACGGTTCCTCCCTGGTCGCACCAGGAGCACAGGGGATTGGCTCTGTGGAACTCGCCAACAGTATTCTCTTCTCCTCTTTGCTTGGGCAAACCGTTGAACTTCCGATGGATGCGGCAGCGTATGAGCGGAAACTGAACCAGCTGATCCAAGAGTCGCGGTATGAGAAGCGGACCAAGGAGATCACGGGTGAAGATTTCACAAAATCCTTTGTTCGTTGAGGTTAGGATCGGGATGAGGACTGCTTTGCTGGGGCCAGCCACCGAGAGAACCTTCGGAAGTTCTGGAGTGATGCACAATTTTGAGTGCTTAAATCACTTGACCTCAAAGGGTTTGGATCTGTAGCATTGCGTTTGTGTTAGGCGCTCTTCATGTTTGAGCAACTAAAAAGCCTGTTTTCCAACGACATTGGAATTGACCTAGGAACTGCGAATTCCTTGGTGTACGTGCGCGACCGTGGCATTGTTCTTCGGGAACCCTCGGTCGTGGCAGTTCAAGCTGGCACGAATATTGTGCTGGCTGTGGGAGATGAAGCAAAGCGAATGATCGGCCGCACGCCGGGCAATATCATCGCTATCCGCCCGATGAAAGACGGGGTCATCGCGGATTTTGACATTACCGGGGCCATGCTCCGGCATTTCATCCAAAGGGTTCACCACCGAAAGCTCATCGCCCCCCGCGTCGTCGTAGCCGTTCCATCTGGGATTACAGAAGTTGAAAAGCGGGCTGTCAAAGACTCAGTCACCCACGCAGGCGCAAGAGAAGTTTACCTGATCGAACAACCGATGGCATCGGCGATCGGGGTTGGTCTGCCCGTCCACGAACCCGCTGGCAACATGATTGTTGACATCGGCGGAGGTACTTGCGAGATCGCGATCATATCGTTGGCGGGTATTGTCTTCAGCCGAAGCCTCCGTGTGGGGGGAGACGAGTTTGACGAAACGATCGTTGCGTACATGAAGCGATGCCACAACTTGATGATTGGCGAACGCACTGCGGAAGAAATCAAAATCCGCATCGGGTCCGCATATCCGTTGGAGCAGGAACTGACCATGGATGTCAAAGGTAGAGACTTGAGCACTGGTTTGCCCAAGACCATCACCGTCCGCTCCGAGGAAATCCGCGAGGCCCTGAAAGAACCTCTTTCGAGCATCTTGGAGTCCATCCGCATCACCCTGGAACGTTGTCCTCCCGAACTCGCGGCCGATTTGGTCGACCGCGGGATAGTCATGGCAGGAGGTGGAGCCCTCCTGCGCGGCATCGATCGAATGGTGGCAGAGGAGACCTATCTGCCGGTCCACATCGCAGATGATCCGCTGACTGCGGTAGCGGAAGGCACAGGACGGGTGTTGCAGGAACTTCAATTCCTCAAGCGAGTTGCTTCTTCGAGCACCTAGAGATGGTATCAGGTGACAGCAAGGCGTTCGCCCCGAGTTGACTGAGATCGGGACGATTGGATGTTTAGAAGGCCACATTGGGTCGCTTTGGGCGTTACCCTAGCTCTAGTGATAGTCCTCTGGAGTCTGCCTGAGTCCGTAGCCGCCAAAGTTCGGATGGCTGCGGGAAGTGTTTTTGTCCCCTTTTTCGGCCTATCCGGCGCCACCCATTCACTCGCAGAGCAAGCCTCCGACGCGCTAGTGCCGCGCAGCACGCTGATCAAGGAGTTGCGGACCCTTCGCGGGGAGAATAAGGAGCTCAAGCTTCAAATGGTTCAGGTCGGCGAGTCCCTAAGAGAAAACGCCCGTTTTCGACAGCTCTATGGATGGCAGTTGCGCAGCGCCTGGAAAACGCGTGTCGCACGAGTGGTGGCTCGGGACACCGCCAACTGGTGGAGAACCTTTCGTATCGATCTTGGAAGCAGGGACGGGGTGCGCACCGACCTGCCTGTGGTCACCCCTGAGGGTTTGGTGGGGAAGATCGGAATCGTCGGCTACACCAGCTCACAGGTTTTGCTCGTGGGCGATCCCAAATGCAGAGTGTCGGTGCTCATCCGGGAGACGGGAGAGAACGGCGTGATCTCCGCCGGAGGGACAGGGGTACTCGATCACCGTTTGGTGGACCTGACGCACCTGCCCCGCAGTACGACACTCAAACCTGGTCAAACAGTCCAGAGCAGCGGTCTGGGGGGGATCTACCCTGCCGGCATTCCGGTAGGGACGATCGTCGATTCCCGCTCGGTTGGATTTGGTCTCTACACCGAAGCCCGCGTGAAACTGAACGTGGACTCCAGCAAACTCTCGGAGGTCATCCTGCTTTTCCCATGAACTGGCTCCAGTTGAGTGTTTGTGTGGTTTTGACGCTGCTGGCAGTGGCAGCGGAGGCCATGATTTCGCTGCCACGGGCCATCCTTGGGGCGCAACTTCAGCTGCTTCCCCCCATCATCGTCTATTGCGCCGTCCGATCTGAAGTGCCGACACTCGCGGTGGTCGCGTTTCTAGGAGGGCTTTGGACCGATTGCCTCTCCGCCAACCCGCTGGGTGTCACCATTGTCCCCTTGCTGGCAGTGGGCATGCTCATTCGAGGTTGGCGGGAAATGCTGCTGCAGGAGTTGACTTACGCCCAGTTCATCCTCGGCCTGCTTGCGAGTGCGGCGATTCCCGCTCTAACCGTGCTGCTTCTCGTCACTACCGGTCATCAACCGGCGCTTGGGGTGGCAAGCCTGTGGCAATGGGTGGTGGTGACCGCTGCCGGTGGGGCTCTGACCCCTCCCTTGTTCCGGTTGCTGGACTGGGTGGAGGGTCTTTTTGCCTATCAACCAGCCCCGGAAAGCGTGTTCCGGAAAGACCGCGAGATCAAACGGGGGAGAAACTAACCGTGAGGATCCTCGATCAACTCCGCAACGAAGACCGCCGCCTGCGATGGCTGTCGGCGGGGATCCTGTTGGGAATGTTGGTTTTGGTGGGAGGGCTGTGGCGCGTTCAGATCTTCTACAGCAGGAAGTATCAGACTTCTTTGGAGACTCAAACCTACCGCACGGTGCGCATCCCCGCTTTGAGGGGAAAGATCCAGGACCGTAACGGACTGATTCTGGCGGAGAACCGGCCCGAGTACAGCGTCGACCTGTATATCGAGGACTTGAAAGAGCTTTTCGACCGCACGTATGCCCGGCTAAGGGCAGGCCGTCGCCTCAAACCCAGTCAACGTTTGGAACTGAGGGCTCAAGCTCGCTACACGGTGGTGAGCAACACGGTCGACTATGTTGCGCGCGTGATGGGCGAGCCGATCTCGATCGCCCAGAGCCGTTTCCAAAGACACCACGACCAGTGGCCGTATCGCCCGATGACGATTCTGAAAGACCTGACCCCCCAGCAGATTGCGCGCATGTTGGAGCAGGCGCCGAATCTGCCCGGAGTGGAACTGGAGATTCGTCCCATGCGGCTTTATCCGCAAGGCTCGGCGGTGGCTCATCTCCTGGGCTATCTGACCCGTGACGATACGGCCCGCGAAGAGGATGATCTTGGGTTTAATTACAGTCTTCCCACGTATCAAGGGGCTGTGGGAATCGAATATGCGCTGGAAAAACACCTTTCGGGAAAGGCCGGACTCAAGAATGTCGTAGTGAACTGTCTCTGTTATCGGGAATCGGAGACCATTTGGATCGCTCCCCAGCCGGGGCACACCGTCCGGCTCACCATCGACCTCCCACTCCAGAAAGCGGCCTATGCCGCGTTGCGCAGCGCCGGTGAGAGCACGCGCGGGGCAGTGGTCGTCCTGGACACGTCGAACGGGGATGTGCTGGCGATGGTTTCCTCACCAGCCTATGACCCCAACGAGTTTGTCGCCGGCATCAGCAAGGAACGCTGGGATCAAGGGTTGAACGATCCTGAGCTTCGTCCCATGCTCAACCGGGCCACGCAGGGTGCCTACCAACCGGGGTCCATATTCAAAATCGTCACCGCCTTGGCCTGTCTGGAGTCGGGCGTTCTCACACCGGCCACCATCACTGACCCGCTCTCCACACCGGGATACTTCATGCTGGGGAGGAGAAGAATCAAAGACACAGCGGAGGCAGGCGAGTACGACTTCAAGAAAGCCTTTAAGAAATCGAGCAACACCTACTTCATTCACCACGGCCTGCGCGCAGGAAGGGACCAGATTCTGGACATGGCGCATCGCTTTCATCTCGGCGAGCAGATTGGACTCGGAATGCGCCAGGAGGTCCGAGGATACGTACCAAAACCGGGAGAAGCCCCAAGCACGTGGGGGGAAGGAAACACCGCCAACCTGTGCATCGGTCAGGAGATCACCGTCACCCCTCTGCAGATGGCCGTCATGACTGCTGCGATTGCCAATGGAGGCAGAGTACTCTACCCACGCTTCGTCGACCGCGTTGAAGCGGTGGAACCTGTCCCTGACCAACCGGCGATGCTCTCCGTTGCGCCAAGACTGCGCAGCGATCTCCAAGCCAAAGCCAGACATCTTGAGATCATCCGCGATGCCATGCTCGCCGACACTGAGGAGGTGGGGGGGACGGGCTATGACGCTTTCCATCAGCGCGACAAAGTGACACCATGGTTGAAGGGTTTCCGGGTGGGAGGAAAGACAGGAACCGCCCAAGTCACGGATGCCCAAAACCGAGTGAAAGACCACATCACGTGGTTTGCGTCCTTTGGTCCCTACGAGAATCCGCGCTTCGCGGTCGTCGTGATGATCGAGAGCGGTGGCTCGGGAGGAGGAACCTGTGCCCCGGTGGCACGGCAGGTTTTCCAGGCCATCCAGAAGCGGACCTCGCCGCCCACTCCGCAGGCGCAAGGCATTCGACTGGCCAACGCTCACTAAACCGCATGCAAGCCAAAATCAAAACCGATTCTGGGGTGGATTGGCCCCTGCTGGTGGCCATCCTGGGCTTGATGGTGATGGGAACGTTGTTCATCGCCAGCGCCACTTTGGCGAAGGAGGCGGCAGCCAGTTTGCCATGGTTCCGGCAGGATCACTTCAAGCAGATCATATGGTATGTTCTGGGGATTCTGTTGGCGGTGGCGAGCTGTCTGGTGGATTACCGGCGCTTGGCACGTTGGTCCATGGTGGGATACTGGTTCTCGGTGCTCCTCCTCGTTGCGGTCTTCGTGGTGGGCACTTCCCACGGTTGGGGCGCACGAAGGTGGATCGACTTGGGTCCGTTCCAGTTTCAGCCGTCCGAATTCGCCAAACTCGCTTTCATCCTGATGATGGCCAACTATCTCAGCCGTCCCGAGGCGGAACTGAAGCAGATGGGCCTCTTCGTCCGGGCGTTGGGAATGGCCCTCCTCCCCTTCCTCCTGATCCTGAAAGAACCAGATATCGGGTCCGCCTTGGTCTTCCCTCCGATCGCCCTCGTAATGATGTTTGTGGCGGGAGTCCCGCCGAGATACCTTTCCCAATTTGTCGGAGGTGTGGGACTTTTGGTCGTGCTCATCCTGGTGGACATCTTGTTCGCTCCGCCGGGTTGGCAAATCAAATTGGAGCCTTATCAGCGAAAGCGGCTCCTGGTCTACTTCGGCATCAACTCCGTTCCGTCTGGAGCGTCCGAGGCGGAGCGTCAGCGTGCTCTGCAAGAGTACCGCAACGCGTCTCACAACGTGGAGCAAGCGCTGATCTCGGTCGGTTCCGGCGGACTGACC
The DNA here is from genome assembly GCA_964411985.1 of uncultured Verrucomicrobiota bacterium. Classification (GTDB taxonomy): domain Bacteria; phylum Verrucomicrobiota; class Verrucomicrobiia; order Limisphaerales; family J093; genus CAYPNF01. The sequence continues at coordinate 78,158 of CAYPNF010000019.1, read as the reverse complement.
GGAAAGGGGTGGCGTCAGGGCACGCAAAACGCCCTGGGCTACCTGCCGCGCCCGGTGGCTCACAACGATTTCATTTTCTCGGTCATTGCCGAAGAAAGTGGATTTGTGGGCAGCCTGATGGTGGTCTCACTGTACACAGTGGTCCTCTTCAGCGGCTTACGAATCGCCGGCCAGGCGCGCGACCGCCTCGGCAGACTCTTGGCAGTGGGCATTGTTACCCAGTTCTTCTGCCATGTCTTCATCAACATCGGAATGAATATCCGAATCGTGCCTGTCACGGGCATCCCGTTGCCGCTCCTCAGTTATGGCGGCACCTCGGTGCTCTGCTCGTTGATCGCGGCAGGCCTACTCCAAAACGTCTATCTATACCGACGGACCTAACATTAGTTTGTCTATGAGTGAACGTAACTTCTCACGACGCCGCAGAAGCGGCCAGAGGTTCCGCCCTGCCGGCGGAAACAAGGGAATGTCCTTCCGCCCTGAGCGGGCCGCATCCGAGGCGCGAGCGGAGGCCATCGGAGAAAAGATCACGGATGACGCTGTCTTCGACTCAGCCCGGCACGAAAGGGAGATCCAGCGATCCGAAAACCGGGCAGCCGGCCTTCCGGAGGATGCCCCTTCAACTCCCCCAGCACCGTCTGCGCAGGCGGGCGGCCGCCGCCGCGAGTATCGCGAACCCCACCTCGACACACCGGAACATGTAGAGGAAGAGGCTGAGGAGTTTAAACCTGTGGAAGTGGTCGAGAAACCCCAAGGGTTCGTCGGCACCATCAAGGCCGCCGCTCAGAAGGTGATTCGGCGAGTCCAGCGTCTGATGCGTCCCCCCAAGAAGAGCCACAAAGAGATCATCATCAATGCCGAGTCCCTGGAAACCCGGGTCGCGGTGCTGGAGGAAGGCCGCCTGGAAGAGTTCACTATTGAACGCTCTTCCGACGAACGGATGGTTGGCAGCATCTACAAGGGCAAAGTGCGCAACCTCGAGGATGGTCTCAAAGCCGCCTTTGTGGACATTGGCTTTGACAAGAACGCCTTCCTTCACTACTGGGACATTGTCCCTGCCGGGTTCGATAGCGGCGTGGAGATCGTGGAACGGGAGACCAAACGGACCAAGGAAAAACCCCGAATCACCCAGAAGGACATCCCGCGGCTCTACCCCCCCGGATCTGAAATCATCGTGCAGGTGAGCAAAGGCCCCATTGGAACGAAAGGGCCGCGAGTCACCACCAACCTTGCGATTCCAGGAAGGTTCCTGGTGTTGTTGCCCAATTCCGACCAGTGCGGCGTTTCACGTAAAATCGAGAACCACGAGGAGCGCCAGAGGCTCAAGCGGATCCTGCGCAACCTCACGATCCCCGACGGCATGGGCGTCATCATCCGGACTGCAGGGGAGGATCAGCAAGCCCGCTACTTCGTTCGTGACCTCGCCATCCTGCTCGAGGAATGGAAAGCGATTCAGGAACGCATCAACGCGCCCGCCTGCCCGTCCTGCGTCTTCCAGGAGCCCGACTTGATCGAACGAACCGTGCGGGATTTCCTGACCCAGGACGTTGAACGCATTGTCATCGACAATAGCGGGCAGTATGACCGAATCCAAGAGATGATCGGCAGGATATCCCGGAGGTCCGCAGGCAAGATCAAGCTCTACGCTGAGCCCCAGCCTGTATTCGACCGTTTTAACATCTCGCGCCAACTGGAGGCCACGTTCTCCCGTCAGGTGCATCTCAAGAGCGGTGGTTACCTGGTCATCGACGAGACGGAAGCCCTCGTAGCCATCGACGTCAACACCGGTCGCCACAAGAGTGGCAAGGACCCTGAATCCACCATCCTCAAGGTCAATCTCGAAGCCGCCGAGGAGATTTGTCGACAGCTGCGACTTCGCAACATGGGCGGACTGATCGTGCTCGACTTTATTGACATGAAGTCACACCGCGACCGCCAGTCGGTTTACCAGCGAGTGAAGGAGGGCCTGAAGCGGGACAAGGCCAAGACCCACATCCTGCCGATCTCCCAGCTTGGGCTCATGGAAATGACCCGCCAACGGCACACCGAAAGCGTACGCTCCTCCGTTTACGAGGACTGCCCTTATTGCACGGGACGGGGTAAAGTGAAGAGCTCGCTGACGATGAGTGTGGAGATTCAGCGAAAACTCGGAGAGATCCTCAAGAAACGTCACCGCGATGAATCCGATTTTCAGCTAAAGATCGTGGTCAACTCGACGGTGCTCGAACGTTTGCGAAACGAAGATGAAAAGCTGATCATCGAGATGGAGAAAAAGTACTTTGGGAAACTCTCTTTCCGAGCAGACCCAGAGTTCCATGCCGAGCAGTTCAAGATCATCAACGGCGTGACAAACGAAGAACTGGCAAGCGTGGGCGGCGACTAGGCCAACCCTTCAGCTCTCGAAAACCCCGCCGACTTCTCGGTGGGGTTTTTCTTTTCAGATGTAGTACATCTTGGCCCGGTCGCTTCCTTGGTCGATCAGATCCTGAAACGTGATGGCATCGGCAGTCGCCTCGACGCTATCTCGAAGCTTACCCCATGCTGCCCTCAGTTCCGGTGGGCACTGTCCATCTCCCGTCGCGGGGGAGTCAAACACCTGCCCGTGGATGCCGCGAAGCAACTCCCCAAACGTAATCTCAGCGGGCGGCCGCGCCAATAGGTAGCCCCCCTCTTTGCCACGCTGGCTCTTCACCAGATGCTTGGCTTTGAGCTCGATCAGGATCTGCACCAGGTAGTTGGCAGGGATTCCCTGTTCACCCGCTAGTTCATCGACTTTGCGCGTCTCGCCCGAAGGATACGCCTTGGAGAGGCTTAGAATCGCCCGGGCAGCATAGTCGCTCTTGACGGAAAGTTTCACAAATTGAACCTAGGCCCAAAGACTCCCTTTCGCAACAAGAAGTAACACGATTTGTTTGCTTATCTTAGGCAGCCTTTCCCGTATTTATATAATTACTCATCAATTACTTACAACACGGACTGTAAACTCTCAAGAGCAAGGCCTCCAGATCCTCACCGTTATGACAATCGTACGCATGTTGGGCTGAGCTCTGCTTCTGCTGAAGTTACGCAACCCCACGGTTATGTCTGGGATTCTGCCCAACCCCGGGTGAAGACCCGATTGATAGTAACCGCCTGAGCCTATCTCGCGTGGCCACCATCATGGTGGAGCAAGGTATCTCTGACTGACCGCCGGGGCGTGGGGGGAACCGAGGGGCCGTAACCCAGCCTGAGAAGGAGCTGAGGGGGTTCCTCCCTGCCAATCGTCTCAGCGACTCGGTTGCGCAGATCAGGCACTTCGAGGGGCTGGTTCAGAAATGAGCCCGAAACGCCCTCCGATTGGGCACGCAGCAAGATTTTCTGAAGAGCCTGTCCGGTGCGCAGCCAGTCTTCGGGGCCATCCGTCTGGGTTCCCAACACAGCCATGACCGGTGAATGAAGCGCAATCTCATGGTCCCTCGCCGCCTCTCCCGAGCCCAGGTTGAACCGCCGAATCAGCGTCGAAGCCGCAAAGGACATCCAGTCCTTCATCCCGAGGTCATGTACCGGGATTCCATCCCGGTGTTGGTCCAACCTGGTTCGCAGCCACAGGGTAAGCTCATTGCGGAAAGCCTTATCCGCCCACTGGATGCGATCCGCCTCAGCCACTAAATCGGCCAGCGCGGCCCGAAATTCATCACGGGTTTCCAAGTGCAGCCAGATGCCTTCGCTTCGGGCATCCCCCTCGAGCATCTCCAAAAGTGCGGGGGGCAAAGGATCTGGACGAAAGGCGGACCGGCTAGTTCGCCGTTCCTGGATAGCATGAAATAGCAGGACATCCTCGCTGCTTGTCTGACAAGTCAGTCCAAGGTGGAAACGAGCCAGGAGATTGGGTTTCTCGATGCTCGGGAGTAACTCCACCCGGTACTCATGCCCAAAGTACTCGGCCGCGATGCGTAGGTTGTAAAGAGCCGCACCACAACTGATCGTCAACTCCCTCCCGGCAGGATCCACCACCCCAAGCAATCGGTGAGCATCAGCATAGAGATCAGCATGCATCGAGTGCACCTGGAATAGCCAAGGTTGGGTGTTGTGGACGGAAGGAGCCAGAATCGCGTAACCCAAGAGAAACTCCAACTGGTCCGCAGTAAAGCCGTCCGACGGGAAATCTTCCGCCGCCACGTTCCAGGGTTGTAGGTGGGGATTCATCTAGAAGCTCAAGGCATTGGTTCGCCATCGGTCAGTAATGGCCCACCGGTTCACCGGGCGAAAGGCGTCGCCAAACCGCAAGAACCGGGTGCTGCCATCTGCAAACGCCAAATTGGAACCACCGCTACGCGACTTCTTCACTGCAGAGGAGTGTTTGGCCTGGTCCACTTCGGTAATGTCATTCCCGTTGCCTTCCAGAAAGTCCATGTAGTAGTGGCCTGAATCTGGATCCTTCTCTCCAAAAACCACGGTATCAGACGGTTGGGGAATGGAAGTCTCGCGCAAGGACTTCCCAAGAATGGCCGCCATGCTGAAGTCAGCACCCATCTCCTCTTTGAAGAAATCGTTCCAGCCGTTGATAATATAGCTTCTGGGGGAGGCATCCCCCAACAGTCCATTTGTATTCGAATCGCCGGTTCGCGGGGCGTTCGGCCGATCCGCAGAGCAGCGCAGGATATGCGGATCATGGTAGACGGGCCTCAAGCGCTCAGGCCATCTCTGAGTGACGCTTCGCTCGGGGCCAAACCCATTGCTTTCGTCGGCATACTGCACGGCCGATAGCCCGAGCTGGCGAAGGTTGTTCACGCAAGATATCCTCCGAGCCGCTTCTTTTGCCCTCCCTAAAGCTGGCAGTAGCATCCCCGCCAGGATGGCGATAATCGCAATGACAACCAATAATTCCATCAAGGTGAACGCCGAGCCTGAACTTCCAAGAGGGAAAAACCTCCGATAGCACTTCGATCGTTTCATACTCATTCTCGCCGCGCAGCCCGCCTACCGCCCCACCTGAGCCCGCCAAAAGTGGGACCCAAGCTGGAAGCAGGTTCCAGAGGCATTCGAATAATGCACTCTGCCAGTCGTCTATTGAAACACAACAGCCATGAACAAAAAATCGCTGGCCACACTGGCCCTCGTGATCACGCTTGCTGGTCTTTGGGTCTACTATGGCACAGACTGGGTTAGCCCTCCAGTTATTCAAATCATCAAGTCGAATCGCCCAGTGAGGAACCCCAACCGGGGAGGAGACGTATACCCAGTAGCCTTCTCGCTGGACGGCAAGTATGCCCTCAGCAAGGTATGGGTGATCTCGCAGCGGGCGGCACAGACCAACAAAAACGCGCCCAAGATCTGGCATCTCGTCGCCCGCACCAATGCGCCACCCGTAAAGGGGTTTCAGTATGGCCAAAGGATACCTGGGCTGTCCCCTGCCCTCACGAATTCACGCCCGGCCCGGCTACAGCCGGGTGAATCTTACCTACTCCACGTTGAAGCAGGAAGAGCTCGAGGGGAAATCGAGTTCCAAGCGGAAGCCGTGGCCCCGGGAGATCCGTAGGCCCTCTCCCTCAAAGCCTCCAGCGAATTGAGGCCGTCCTTGGTCTCCCGAACAAAGGCGTGGCAAGCGCCTTGCCGACCCTCCGGCGGGCGTTTTCGGTTGACGTCCATAGAGCCACTTGTTTCCATCCACTATCCTCAATCATGAACCAAGCCAAGGTCTCAAATCTCACTCGTCGTCTCTTCCTGCGTCGCACCAGCCTCGTCGCCAGCGCAGGCTGCTTTGCCAGCCTTGTCCCCTGCTCGGTGATCGGTAGGGAAGGTCAAACGGCCCCCTCCAACCGGATCAACCTCGGATGCATCGGTTTGGGAATCCAAGGCACGGGCAACATGAAAACCTTCCTGGGCCATCCTGAGGTTCGAGTCGCCTCTGTCTGCGACGTACACGAGGCCCAACGAGCCGCTGGGAAGAAGGCCGTGGACGCCTTCTACAGCAACCAGGATTGTGTGGCGTACCAGGATTTCCGCGAACTGATCCGCTATCCAGGGCTCGACGCGATCCAGATCACCGCCCCGGACCACTGGCACCCGCTGATCGCGGTGGAAGCAGCCCGCCACGGGAAACACATGTATTACGAGAAACCGATGGGTTGGAGCTTCCGAGCCGCCCAGGCCGTGCGGAAAGCCGTACAAGATCACAAGGTGGTCTTTCAGTTCGGCACACAGCAGCGCTCCGGAGGGAACTTCCGGTACGTGTGCGAGCTGGTGCGCGGTGGCAAAATCGGCCAGCTTAAGACTATCCTCGTCGGCGTACCCGGCAGTGTGCCCGTCCCCAACCAGCCAGCGGAGCCTGTCCCCAAGGAGTTGGATTACGAGATGTGGCTCGGTCCGGCCAAATTCGCTCCGTATAGTTTCGAGCGCAGCCGTCCCTATACCAACCGACCGGGCGAGTCCTGGACCCGCAACTACAGCTCGTGGTACCACATCTCCGATTACTGCATCGGCTTCATCGGCAACTGGGGCATCCATCATGTGGATATAGCGCAGTGGGGCAATGGCACGGAACAGACCGGGCCCACGGAAGTGGAAGGGCAAGGAACGTTTCCCACCGAGGGAATGGCTGACTGCGCCCTCACCTGGCAGGTGGAAAACCGCTTCGCCAACGGCGTCACCTTGGTGCATATGGACGACGAGTCCAGCAAGAAACACCCCCTTCAGCAAGGAGGGCACGGGCATGGAATCCTGTTCCTAGGCACGGAAGGCTGGCTCCATGTGGACCGCGGGGGGATGGACGCGAGTTCCAAAGACCTTCTCAAGACACAACTCGGACCGAATGATCCCAGGCTGTTCAAGAGCGACAACCACCACGCCAATTTCGTGGATGCGATCAAGGGTCGCTCAAAAACCGTGTGCCCAGTGGAAACGGCGGTTCGCTCGGACACAATCTGCGACTTGGCCCAGATTGCCATCAAGCTGCGGCGCAAGCTACGTTGGGATCCCGTCAAGGAGGCTTTTCTCAACGATTCGGAAGCCACGCGGTTGTTGGATCGTCCCATGCGAACCCCTTGGAAGTTGTGAAGAAGCCTCCAATGGGTATCGTGTTGCAGGCCCTGCTCCTGGCGGCATTCCTGCTGTCCTTCCAGAATCATCTCCTGGGCGCTGAGACCCAACAGCCGCGAGGATGGCGATTCGGGGTTGCTGCGTGGAGTTTCAATCGGTACTCCCTCTATGAGGCCATCGAAAAGACCTCGGCCTTGGGCCTGCATTACCTGGAGGCGTACGAGGGGCAGATAGTCCACCAGGATGGCAACGTGAAGATGGGCGCAGACCTGTCCGAGGAAGTGATACGTGAGATCAAGGCACAGCTGCAGGCTGCAGGCGTAACCCTTACCAGCATCTATATCCACGAACTCCCCCAGGAGGAACGCGCATGCCGCAAGGCCTTCATGCTCTGCCGCAAGCTCGGCCTGAAAACCATCATTTCAGAACCCTCGCCCGAGTCTCTCAATCTCATCGAAAGACTCTGCGATGAGTATCGGATCAATGTGGCCATCCACAATCATGCGGAAGGCAAATCGCGCTACTGGCACCCTCGGGAAATCCTGCGCGTGGTGGAGGGACGGAGTCCCCGACTCGGCGCCTGCGCTGACATCGGCCACTGGCAGCGCTCCGGGCTTTCCACCACCGAGGGGATCCGCCTGCTCGGAAGCCGCTTGATCAGCATCCATGTCAAAGACCTCGACCAGGCAACCCCTGAAGGCCATGACGTTCCCTGGGGCACAGGAAAAGGGGAGGTCGGCGAGGTCTTGCGCACGATTCACCGCCTAGGCGTGGTGCCAACCCTGATAACCGTCGAATACGAGTACAATTGGGAAAACAACAGTCCGGAGATCGCCAAATGCCATGAGTTCTACCGTCAAATGGCAGCGGAACTGGAAGCGGCCGAGCCACCGAAGCCTCCGCTCTATGCCGGTTGGGCCAGCGTGGACATTACCCCACCACAACCGGTTGCCCTCGTTGGCCAGCTCCACAAACGCATCTCGACCGGTACCCGCGATCCCCTGACCGCCACCATTTTGAGCCTGGAAACCCGCGATGCGCAGGGACAGAAAGAGCAGGCAATCCTGGTTTCCTGCGATGTTCTTTTCATCCCCAGCACAATCCAAGCACGGCTCCAGGAGACTATTCGCAGTCAGCTCCCCGACTTTGAAGCGACCAAGCTATTCCTGAACGCCACCCACACCCACACCGGACCCGGGTTCGATGACAAGACGTTCGGCGACCTCTATGATGTCAGCAAGGACCCAGGTGTCATGAAGGCTTCCGAGTACGCCGACTACTTCCTGCAGCGCCTGACTCCGGCGGTCGTGGAATCCTGGAAGGCCCGCCAACCATCCAGCCTGGGTTGGGCCGTGACCCATGCGGTGGTGGGCTGGAACCGAAGGGCACACTATCTTGACGGTTCCTCGGTCATGTATGGCAGCACCAGTCAACCGGAGTTCCGGAGCCTGGAGGCTGGAATGGATCCGGCGGTGGGACTCCTCTGCTTCTGGGGACCCGACTCCAAGCTTCTGGGACTGGTCATCAACCTCCATTGTACCGCCCAGGAGACGGAGCAACTCTATGAGATCTCCGCTGATTTCTGGCATGACACGCGGTGGGCGCTGAGATCGAAGCTCGGGAAGGACCTCTTTATTCTCCCCCAATGCGCTCCTGCGGGAGATCTCTCCCCGCATCTGGTGTACCGCAAGGAAGCGCAGGCACAGATGGTCCAACGACGCCAACTCTCGCCCAGAAAGGAGATCGCGCAGAGGCTCACCCAAGCCATTCAGGAAGCCCTACCCCTTGCCGAGAGTGCACGAGCTGACAGACTGCTTTTCCGTCATACGGTTGCCAGAATCGAACTGCCCGAACACACGCCGCCTGCCATGCCGTTCTACCTCACGGATTCCGTCAAACCGGTCGAGATCCATGTGCTACGATTGGGTGATGTCGCACTGGCCACCAATCCCTTCGAGCTCTATCTCGATTATGGCCTCCAAATCGAGGCGAAGAGCCAAGCGGCCTTGACGATGCTTGTTCAACTGTCTGGTGCCAATTGTGGATACCTGCCTACCGAAAAAGCCGTGAAAGGTGGCGGATACAGCGCCGACAAGTTCGTGGTTGGGCCAGTCGGCGGCCAGGTCCTGGTAGAAGAAACCGTCAAAGAGATCAACAGGTTGTTCCCGTAAACGTCAGGTGCGCCAGGTCAGCGCCTTGCGCTGCCCGTCCAGCCCTTTGTTGCCGCCGATGACTCTGAGCACCCATTCCACCCCCTTGGCGGTAAACTGAGCATCTACCCAGCCAACCGGCTCCGTGTCGCTAAAGTTGTAGCCTACAGCCGGGAGGTTCACCAAATGGAGTCCATCGGCCTCGCTCAGGGAATACTTGTGCGAATGTCCATAGAAGATCGCTTTCACCTGGCGGTGCGGCTGCACAATCCTCAACAAAACCTCAGCGTCCAGCAACTCCCCATCGTCGTCACCCAAAGTGTGGTGAACGAAAAGTACAATCGGACGCGTATCCGCAGAACCAAGAAAAGACTCCAGCCATTTACGCTGCGCTTTGCCAAGCAATCCCGCGGTCTTGTTGGTGTAGAGGAGCGAGTCCAAAACCAGGAAACGGACTGACGGATGCTCCACCAGGATCACCCGTTTACCGTTAACGCTCTGAAGCTGCTCCGCCCCCTTGGAAAACACTTTCTCGAAGTTCTCCCGACTGTCGTGGTTTCCGAACCCGATGTACACGGGGCACTGTCCGGACAGAGGAGTCAGCAACTCCTTAAGCGTTTCGTAGTCGACCACTTCTCCGGTCAACCTGGCTGCATCCCCATTCACGATGACACCATCAGGACGTGAATCCAGAGCCTGCGCTGCCGCGACCCTGAGATTGGCCTGAGGATTGAAATTGCGGTATTCTTCCTTCGGATCGGCCGGAATATGAGTGTCCGAGAAAAGTGCCAACCGGACCGACTTGGCTTCGCTACCACCTTCCGCGGCCCGACTCAGCCCAGGACCGACCAGAGTGAGCGCGATTGTGGCTTTCGAAGCGATGCGGAGAAAGTGCCTCCGATCAAGAGGCTCATAGAGAATTCCAGGCATAAGGTCTAAGTTATCGCTGCTACACCATTCAGGCCTGCTCCGTCCCCAAAAAGCAAGTTCTGATCCTTTACCGACCCTCTTTCGAATGAGGATGAAGCAGGTTTCGCTCGGTTCCAGAGAAGCAAGACGTACTAATGCAAAAGGCCAGCCTTTCGGACGAAGTGAATGGAATCCTCGTATCGCTTGGTAAGGCTTCGAACACGTCCGACAACAGTACGACCCAATGCCAATAGGAAAGGCACCCCCAGGCCTGGGGCTTCTCGCAGCAACCGATCGAAACCCTGAGCGGACATTCTGCCCAGGATGCTGTCCTTGTTTGCAACGACATCCACCAGGCGTGGTCCCCCATCGAGCAGGGAACCCTCTCCAAAAGTCCCGCCGGCCTCAATTGTAGTCAGTGTCGACTCCATGCCGTCCACGATGGTCAGCGCACGAACTTCTCCCTCCAGTACAAAGTACATGGCGTCGCCGTGCTCGCCCTTGCGGACAATGTGGGTGAATTGGGGATAGGCGTCGATTTCGACAAAGGTCAAAATGCTCTGGATCTGACGCTCGTCCAAAGACCCAAAGACCCGGACCCGCCTCCAGGCTTCAGGCTTCAACCCAGGGTATCCAGGGAGAGCTTGTGCTGCCCCTTTAGATCGATTTGAGTCGCTGAAAAAGGGACGCAACGCGAACAGGTCTCCAGCCTTTTGCCAAAGGTCCTCAGGCTCCAAGTATAACCAACTCTCCGCAGTGAGACTTCCTTCCTCCACCAGTCGAACAAGGTCCATCAATCGCATCGGGCCGCGAATGGTGCGGTCATTTCCCCATACGCTGAATTCTGGCGTTTCTTCAGCCATTTCGTCTTCCAGCCGTTCTTCTTTGCTTCGCGACAGGGTCTACTTTGGCACCGTCGGTTCGTTACGCACCCCGAGGTGAAGAACCTGCGGCTGTAGAGTAACGTACCCGTGTTTGCGGACAGTGCAAGCTCGGCCCCCTCCAACATGGCCGCTAGGGGTTTTTCTTGGCCTTCCGTTGTTTACCACAGCCTGGCTCCGCTCAGCTCCCCAGGCTCATCGGGTCTGACCAGGCACTGAATCGAGCTCCTTTTGAATCATCCCAAGCGTTTGCCTTGCAAAAGCATAACCACCCTGATCCACGTAAGTCTGAGCATCCGTAAACAAAGCATAGAGGCTGGCTATCTGGACGGCGCTCAGTTGGCCAGCCACCGCTCCAAGGGTCCGGAACCTCTGGTACTGAGCTTGTATGCGTGAGACCAATCCCCTGCCCCTCCACCCATACCGATGCCACCAATCAAGGAACAGGCTTGTAAGCCGCCCCATTAAGACTAGCCCCAACGCGAAGGCTGTCAGGCTAATCAGGTTCCCCAACGGGATGGTGGCTCGATAGCCACCTGGCACCGTAAGGACCAAAAGGCCAGGGATCGGGACGATAAAAAACCAGAGAAATGTGAACAGCCCCAAAACGAAGGAGCGTTTGCATTCGCTCATAAAGCGACTGTCTGACCAACGACCAGGCGTCAGATCCCGAATCGGCTTCTTCAAGAACGGCTCCAACCGGTCTTGAACTATATGCATGACTAGGTCTTGGGCTCTGGGCGACAGGCCGGCCTGGCCCAGGAAGGCGCTGGTCTTCCGAACTTCTGCCCCCAGATCACATACGATGTGCTTCGCCATATTTGCGGCCTCCTTTGCCTTCTTCCCATCAGAAATCATGCACTCTACCAATCGCTCGACCAAGTATCTCAGACGCCAGGGATATAGGAAATACTTCAAGCCATGCGCCAAAACTCGAGCGAAACAGGAGACGAACAGAAAGGCTCCGAGCCAGAGCTGCCACCCACCCTGTGCAACCAGCCACGCCAAAAGGCAATAGAGGCCGAAACTAGCCACCCAACCCAACAACTTAGGTATCCAAACTGACCACCCCATGTGCTGTCCTCGTTTAGGATGCATGATAAAGGGGCCGATCAACGTGCTGACACTGAACAAGAGCGAAGGAAGCAGGAGTAACACGTTGAGAAAATCAAGGCGAGTCAGGGCGAAGAGGTTCAGAACCAGCGACACCAATCCCACACCCCACACTACCGTGCGCAGGTTGACGATACTCTGGTATCCTTCCCCAGGTCGGTCCTCGCGCGGACCAGCCCAGGCGCGAAAAGCGATGTTGACCCCCTGAGCATCGCTCGGCGAGGCACCCGAGGACAGAAACTCCAGACTTTGGCGCATCACCTGCCCCAAAGTGTGAATTACCAGTTGTGGCCCAAAAAGAATCATGTCCCGCCCCCGATGGTAGAGCCAATCGCCGATGCCATCTGCGAAACCGCCCACCAGGCATCCCAGAACCATTAGTACGGGCAGAAAAGGAACCAGTCCCTCCATGGTGGCGGCCAAAACGCTTGCCAGCGTGATACCAACCCCCGCGGTGACCCGGTTGAATCCCTTGCTCTCGAGGGATGAAATCAGACCGAGTGCGGTTAGGACCTGATTCATCGCCAGTCCGAGGTTCCAGAGCAGTATAAGGACTTGGACGAAAGGGGAAGTGTCCAACAAGATTGCAAGGGGCATGAGCAGGATACTGAGGAGAGCCGCGGGGGCTCCCAGAAAGAAGCGGCCTCCGTTTGCCCGAAGCTCTTTGGCGAAAACCGACACAGGTCCATCGTCGTTAATTCGCTGCATGATCGGATCCATCATCATCTGCAGATAACCCCCAGACCATCGAGGAAACGCGGTGAACCATTCTGCGTGGCTCCAGGATTCACGCATCTTGTGCCAAAGGGTTTTGGAACGTCGAAACGTGACCCGGTAACCCAGCGCCAAAGCATTGTGCGCTGCCTGCGTGACTCCCCAAATATCCTCGCTAATGCCGACTGCGTGAGGTCCAAACCCGATCATGCCTTCAAACCGGTCTCCAAAAGCGGCGTTGCGACGACCAGGTGTGGTAAGTGGCATGATAGGCGTGTCTGGATCGCAAAGTGCCCGTTGCACTCGACCATAATAGACCGCCTGGATGTTGCCCCAACCTGTTCCGAGTGTCTCTGCGCTGGCCCCCCCCAAAAGCATGACGCCCCGCGTCCAGGCTCGCTGCCCCTCCTCAACCAACTGTGAACTCTGTCCAATCGGAGTCAGAGTGTTGGTGGTGCTCCGTCCGGGAATCACAATCACGACTCCCGGATCGCTGAGGGCTAGCCTGAGATCCGCCACCACCGAGTCCAGATCGTGAGCAGTGGCATTGCGATCCAGAATCAGCATGTTGGTCAGTTTCAGCGACTCCTCGTAGACCAAGTCCATTCCTACCAAGCCGCCGGCTTTGAAGCCAAACGGTGTCCAGTCGTTGACGCAATAAGCCCGAGAACCGGGTGCAACCTCCATGAGCAGGGCGGCCAGTTTCTCTCGCTGCGCTAACTCACCTTCGCCGTATGCCAGCTGTGATGGACGGTTGTTGTCGCCATTGTCGTACTTGTTTTGGATGAGGTAGAAGACCGTGTTGGGGCCAAGACCGTCCTGGGCGAGGCGCACAGCAAAATCGACGAGGTTGATGCCTGTGTCCTGCGAATGGCCCGCCGTGGACATCATGGTGACAAGCCAGCGGCGAATGTGCCACGCGGCCAGGAGTTGTTCTCGAAGAGTGCAGTTCTCCACCACGAGACTCAAGCCCAACTCGGGCCGCAAGACCGGTTTCTGGCCCTGGGTTACAAGTTGGAGTGGGTGCCACAAAGTGACATCGTAACGCTGCTCCAACTCATGCAACTGTGTAAACAGACGGCTGAGGGTTGCGTCATCGGGCACTCCATGCATCAGTGAAATCAAGCGTAGGCCTCCAGAATCGAGTTGATCGCGTAGAATCCGGAGCCGGGCCATCAATAGGCGGGAGGTCAGTTTGTGGAAAGAGAGGTCATCCCCGCTCATGTACACCACGCCCAGGGCACGGGTAGGGTCTTGGAGGAGTTCTGCGACAGACTGCTCCTCCTTAGCCTGCTTGTTTGCGGAAAGGCGGCGTGAGAGCGACGAGTCGTTGAGCCACGCCAACACCTCGGCTTCGAATACCATGAGCAGAAGGCCGAGGGTCAACAGGCTACCGGCAAGCACGAGATGCTCCCCAAGGACGCCGCCTAATCCGTTTTCCACCAGTTGGAACCCTAGCCAACCAATCCCAATCAGGCCACCCAAGACCCTAAAAGGAAATCGGGCCAGAGCCGAGCTAAGCGAGGTGAAAAGAACAAAGACTCCAAATCGCAGCAAGTACATGGTATTCCAGAAAAAGAATCCACCTGCGATCAGGCTCAGGTCTCGACCGTTCCGGTAGGTCTCCTGGAACCAGAACTCCAAAGCCTGTCTATACAAATAGCCCCCCACGAAAAAGAGGGTGGCGCCAAAGAGGAGATAGAAGAGGATGGCATGAAGCATCGGCATCACCCCTCCAGTCGGTACGGAAGGCTGGAAGTAGTAGCGAAACGAAAGCCACAACAAGGACGCGGGGCGGGTCGCCACGAGATTCAGCTGGTTGAAAGACTTCGCCACAATGCCTGCTTTGGAATTCTCCGAGGTCCAATCCTCCAGCCACATACTAAAACGTGAGATGATGATAGGCAGCAGGATACCAGCTGCTTCGGCCAGGAGAAAGAGGGCCACAGTCCCTTTGATGAACATGAAAGTGGTGAAGTTGGGGGCCTCAAATTGAAGGAGTACCGATACTAGAAACACGAGCCCTGCGGACCTAAGAAGCCAACCTGCGTAACGGTAGGTGACAGGGTTCCACCACCGGCCAGGCCGAATCGCGGGCGTGGCGGCCCGCGTGTCCTCGGCAAAGAAACTAGACAAGGGTGCATCGAGCATGACCCGGGGATGACGAGGCGCGCGTACGCTCCATCGGTAACGGTACACTTCCAGGAAATAAGCCGTCACATTTAGCAGAAGCCCTGAAGCCAGGGGGCCCGCCCATATCAAGCACTTTGGCCAGTCCAAAAGCAATCCAACGGCTAATTCCTTGAGCGTAGGAATGATATCCACCCCACCCATATCGTCGTTATACCAGATCAACGCCACCAAGCCTACCAAGACGAAATGGGGTAGGAGTTTAGCGGTCTCCAGCAGGTAGGCATGCACCGGGTAGACCTGTTCGCGCTGTTTGAAGGATTTGTAGGTCCGCACAAAACCAGCCGTGTGCTCGTACGGGATACCCAGGCGACGTTCCATTTCCTGCGCTATCCGGGTAAAGTCGGTGCCGGGAAGCTGGATGAGAAGCATATCAAAAGCAGCTTCTCGGTTGGGAAAGTCGAATGCCAACCTGGCATCGAAGGCGTTCGGCCTTGCGCGCACACCCATCGTTCGCAATACCAACTCGATCTGGTCGCTCACCCCAAGGAGGGTTCCAGCTTGCGGATTGGCTTTGAACTCCTTCAGCAGCCCCAGTAACGTAGGATGCCACTCAGAAAAATACATCACCAATCGTGACCAGATGTGGTTGCTGTCCTCGTGTTCCTCCAACACGTCCGGCTTCCGGCATCCGTCCTTCCTACCAGCCTTCACCACCCAACGGGAGAAGACACCCACCACCACCGCGAACTCGTCCATCCCGTTGAGCCACTCGTCTCCCTCCTCCTCGACCAGTTGATCCCCGCCTTCCGGCCAACCATGGACAAGCCGACGCCATTCAAGAACGAGTTTGTAGCTCGCACGGAGTTGCATGTAAAAGTTTTGCTCGATGGAGCCGTTGGAATAGCGTGAACATCGTAAACCGGGAGGACAACGTAGCCCGAGGACACGCTTGGCCCAGCGCTCCTCCGCTCGCTGCATGACCGCATCAGGAACCAGAGACTCCGAGTGGACTGGATTGCCATTTCGGCGTTTGCGAAAGGCACTCATGCCCCACCAAAAAACGGCGGTAACCAACACCGACATGTAGAAACCCGCAGAAACCCAAACAAACTGTTGAAAATCGCTCTTCTCCTGCTGGATCCCCGAGGGAACGTCTCCCATCTGTGGGCTGGCTGTCGGAGGCATTGTCAGCAGCTCAGCATGAACACCAAGGTCCTCCGGCCAGCGCCACGGAGCAGAGGTCTGCGAATCCGGTTCACTGCCGCCCACACTCGAACCGGCAGGGTACAGATCAAACCCTTGCCCGCTGGGGAAGGGATTCCCGCTGGTCGACGAAGTAAACGCAGCCGGCCATCTCTCCCCATTCCGCAACTGGTGCAGATTGCGCTGCGCCCAAACTGCCGCGTCACGGTGCCCTAAAAGGTTGGCAATGCGCAGGAATTTAGCCATCAACCCCGGGGAGATCGCATCCGGTCGGTGGAGCGGGATACTCCAGTCGAGGCCCCAGACTCCGTCGATACTTACCCCATGCACCCGGGTGAGGTTCTCCAGCCAAGAAAGCGTTTGTCCCCGATTGACCCCCAGGCCATCGCACGCCTCGAGGAACGTAAGCCAGTCCTCAGCAGAGGTCCAAGGTTCGACCGCCAGAGCGGTTGTCCTGGTGTGGACGTCCTGGACCTCGAAAAGGCCTTTGGGTACAATTCCGGTCCGCTGAACATGAGGCAGGATGCGTTGGTTGAGCCACGCAGCCTGCTCGGCAGTCGCATCCCTGATAAACTCCTTCCATTCCACTTCGGATGGATAGTGTTCCAAGAGCTCTCCGACTTTCTTCAACAACAGAAAGGCACGGGCATTGGTTTGGAGCGAGAAGAACTTGGCCTTGGGCCACAGGACAATACCGTAACGGTCAATCGTCTCGCTGGCCGAACGCTCGGCAATGCCCCTTGGCCAGGCCACCTCTTTCAGTGTTGACTGGAAGTGGTTGAGCGTAAGGTTAATGAGGTTCTTGCCAAGTTGGAAGGCTTTCTGGTCCCCCGTCGCCGCGCTCAAGCAAAAGGCTGCCTCTGCGATGGCGAGCTGAGCTTCCGCGGTCGCGATGGCCTCACCCGGCCGCTTATACCGAAGTTCTTTCCCGAGGGGAACCCCTGTCTTTGCGTCATACGAGTTGTGGATCAGCTGCCGACCTCCGCCAGACCTCTCCGCATAGAAAGTCAGAAGGTCTTTGGCCAGCAAAACATTGCGAACTTTGACTGCTAACTGGATGAGTGAGCCCTCTCGCACCGTGTCTACGAACCGCTCCACTTCGGTTCCCGGAGAGGTCGGAATCAGGTGGGTCACTTTATACTTGCCGAAAAGCCTTCCTAGCTCGATCTGCAAGCTGTTCGTGTTGAATGTGAGGGCGGAGGGGCTATACGCGGAGTCAGGCAGAGGTTTCCAAGGTACCGCACTGACAGGCAAAAGAGCACCCGCTAGTGTGGGTAGTTCATTGATCATCTTCGCTTGGGATTCAGCGGATCCCAGTTCCCGACTCAGCCGCCGGAACTCGGTCCGCTGCGGCCGGGATTTCGTTACCAATTCGATGGCACGATCGCCTGCTAAGGTGAAGATGCTAGCCACGCAACGATTGTGCAGATCTGCTATGGGACTCGACCCTGCCCCATCCCCCCTGGAAAGCGGTATCGTGATATCGTACCCCCTCCCGAAGGCCAGTACCCCGGGAGAAACCTCATCGTCCAGGAAGGCAGCTCGAGTCACTTCCAGTTTCGGCGTGGCAAAACCACTAGCAACGGTGTACACCTGCGCGTCCCCGGCGCGAACCGTTTGGTAGTATTCCAGGAACCTTCCATCCTCCGCCGCCACCGCGTAGAGAGGCCGTGGAGAATCGGGATCAGCGTTATCCACAAAACGCACCACTGGAAAACTTGTCTGTGGGGCCGAGGACTTTAGGTTACCCACCGCGCGCCCGTTGAAAACCAGTAGCGAGTCCCAGGCCGGCGGTCGTCGAAGCCCCGGTCCTGACTGCGAAAGATTGGTCCGGGTGTGGGAAACAAGGCCGTTCGCATGAGTTTCTCTGGCATAGGATAATGACTTCGGCCTCTTTGGCAGGTATCTTCCGGTTGTGTGCGCAAAACGATAGAGTGGTGAAATCCTGACTGTTTCCCCAGGGGACAAGGTTGTCTCCAGGTCAATCGCGGCGATCTGTCGTACATCGAGCCCTGTTTCAGACAAGTCGGAGACGGAAATCACATAGACCTTCTTTTCGATCGCCCAGGCGGGGTGCACCAAGACCTCCGAACCCCGCACCGGAAGAAACTCGTCGGGTAACCACTGTACCTGAGCTCTGTCCACCGGCCAAAACTGGATCCCCTGGCCACCGCCTGTATCAGCATGATTCTCAACGGTGACCGTCTTGCCAGGAACGTCGCGGAAATAACATCGCAACCGCGAGGAGGTTTTTGCGTCCAGGTAAAAGGCTACGAAATCGTAAGGCGCCAGATCGGTCGGTCCGGAGAGGTTGAGAGGCAGCACCGCCCGACCTTGCTCGTCCACTACCACTCTCCAGTCGTCGGGGGTGGGTAAAGGGAGTCTGAAGGTGATCCTCCACGCAGCACCGCCTCGACTGTTAGCCTGTTTCGCAATGGTAGTGATCACTTCCCCAAGAGCGTCCATTATGGCCTCGGCTTGGAGCACTGGCTGCCCGTTCTCCCTCAACTCCGTCCGGGTCCACGCGGTCCAGACATTCGTAACCCCCGGCAAATGCGGATTCTCCCGCAGGATTCGCGGGTCATGCAGTCGACGGAAGAAGTAGTGGCTACCTCCCTCTGTTTCAATGCGACTCTCCGTGGTGGCCTGGAGCCCCCGAATTTCCGTTGGCCATTCGCGCCAACCCCTGCTGTTGACTTCCCAGGCCGCCGTTCTTCTTGCGGGTGGGCCTTCCGTGAATACCACGCAAAGTGGTTGATTTGGCGACGTAAGCGGCTGCGTAATCCAACCCGGCGCATAGCTGTAAACAAATCGACGAAGGAAGGGAATCCCCGCAGATCCAGCAAAAAGCTCCGTATCCTGGTAGGAGCGCGGACTGGGGTTGGGTATCTTCCCTGACCTCTCCTCAAGCAAAGCCGCAGTGCGGTCAAAGCGGCGCCAAGTGCGCTGGTGATAGAAGAGTCCAAGGAGGTCGATGCGCTCTTGATCCAGGATACGCTCAGGCGGACGAGTCGGGTCCACATGGTCTCGCCGTTCCCCGAACTCGCTCCTGAACACAGCCGTCACGTTCGAGCAAAGTACGCCCGAGAGAATGACGGGAACACCGAGAACGCCGTGAGGATCAATAGCCCAGCCAGGACTCTCAAAGGGCTTCGACAAATCAAAGTGCACGCGTTCGTTGGCGGTGTCCTCGAAAAGGACGATATCAGTTCCACGCAGGACTCCTCTATCCTCTGCCAAGCCCTTGTCTCCCCAAGGGTTAAGGGCATAGCGCCGAACCTGATCGTAGGGCAACTCTCCGTACTTGCCCACATTCGGGCTTCGCACCCACTGAGCCAGGGGTCGACCGCTACGCGCCGTCAATCTGGAGACCCTGGGAATAGCCGTATCGTGAAACCATTCAAGCCCCTCGGAGCGGTCGCCATTCTCATACTCGACGGACAGCGGACGGCCTACCGGATCCCCCACGCGGTACCGATGGATGGATCTCATTCCCCAAAATGGAATCACCTCGAGCCGCATCGCATAGTTCCCGTCCTCCAGCTGTTCCTCTCCCTGCGTTCGGCGGATGGAACGCACCTTTCCATTCTGGAGCGATGTCGCCTCTGCGACGCGATCACTGTTTCCGTCGTAGGTCAACACCGTGCGAAGTTCCAGGCCGGGCCATTGCCGAATTTGGTCCCCGTACAAACGGCCCTCCTTATCACAGACGACCCTGTACTCGTCCCAAAGCCTCTCCTCAAGCCAGATTCGCACACGGAAGTCTCGCCTCCCGCTGTCCCAGCGGTAATCGTCCTCTACGCGATAGGGAAGGGTAAAGCGACCCGTGCTCCGGTCCCTGCGAAAGGTTTGCCTTGATTGCTCCCTTCCGTCTGGGGCGTAGGCTAGGATGGTTTCGTACAGATCTCCCACCCGCGCTGAGATCAACCTTCCACCAGCACTGTAGGTATTGGTCTCAACGCGGCTGAGCATCTCCGGCCGGTACCACCCCAGACGCAATCCCTGAATCGTTTTGGTCTCACGGCTGTAGTGCCCCTGGAACTTCTCAACGATCTCCAGGGTAGGCTTTAGCATGGTGGTGCTTCGGACCATCGTTCCATCGCGGTTAAACTCATGAACGGTGCGACGTGCCTCCGTTTCCACTTCAACGGGGCGAGCCCAGCGGTAGTCCCAGGTATTGGTTCGAACGGCTCCTGTGTAGTCAGACTCAACTGCCATGAGGCGACGGAGAAGAGCGTCGTAGCCCACCGTCGTCGCCTGGGCCAAAAAGGCCCCCGACGGCGAGCTCACGGTCACGGTTCTAACGGGAATCATGCCGTGCAGGAAATCCTCGTCGTACTCGAGTGTCACGATGGATGAAAAGGCTGTAGTTCCATCCAAAGGATCTGTGAGACTTTCTGTCACTTTTCGTCCCGAATGGGTAAGGTCAACCCTCTCGCGGGTGACAAGTCCCAGAGCAAGGTCGGTTCGCTCTAAAAGGACCTGTCCTTTCTGCGCACGTGTATCACCCAATTCGCCTGGTTGGGGGAGAACGCTAGCCAACCGAAACCGCTCTCTGCCTGGTGTCGGCTTGAGAATCCGGTTTAGGGAGTGAATTCCATCCTCCTGGTCCACGGGCCCGTTTTCAAATACCCTTGCCGACTCGAAAACACCCTCCTCTGTGTAGCGGCTTCGAGTCACATATTGGTCGTCCACGACCTCGATCGGCAGGGGAAACAAACCATGGGTTTCACGGACGAACTGCCCTGTTACGAAATTCATCCTCAACTTGGAAATCAGCGGAAGATAAGGGTTGAGGTTCTCGCGACTTAAGTCCCGAAACCAGAACTCCAGCGTTTGAGTTTTCTCCAGAAGGTCGCCGCGCATCGGGTTCTCCTGGCTGCCCAAGTTCCGATACGTTTTGCTGCCGGTCTCAATGTTGGCGGCATCGTATTCGCGTTCTTCGATACGCCGGTCGGTCAAAATGGCTCGACACCGACCTCCTGAATAGATGCGTGTCTGACCTTCGCCGGAAAGCGGATTCCTGGAGGTCCGCCGAACCTCGTCGACAGGGAATTCTATCGTGAGGAAAACCTTCTCGCAGGTTCCATCTCCGTCGACGTCGAGTTCGACAATGGTTGAGGCGAAATGGTTGAACTCGAGACGCATACGATCCACCGCCGGCAATCGGTCAACCAGTTCGAAGATGCCCTCCAACGCTTTGACACCACTCTTAACCCCGGCCCCAATTGCATGACCTTGGTGGTTGGTCAGGAGCGGGCCGACTTCGAATTGTCCTTCGTTGACCAGTGCCTCATTAACCAGAACCACGCCTGCCGTCTGGCCGGTAGCAGCCTCATGCCGCATTTCCTCGATCATCCGAGCTTCCTCGGACTTCTCCACCTCCCGGGTCACGTCACTCAAGCCGGGAATAAGTGTAACTTTCATCGCCTCCCAACCACCCTGGCCTCGCCGTCTATAGCGGAAGCTGGCATTGAATTCATCCACTTGGTCCAGCGGGTTTCCTTCCGCGACGTCAATTCCCCTTTCGGCCAAGCGTTCCCGCAACGTTTTGAGTTCTTCCCGTTCCGACTCCTTCAAGGGCAAGCCCCAGGAATCCAGCAATGCACCGCGGCGTAGTTCCAAGAGGCTCGCCAAGAGAGGTTCATAGATCTCCTCTGCCGCCCTTGGCCCAACGTGAATCACCGATTCGGGGCGCGGGAATTGAACGGACTGAATGGAGCCTGAAGTGGCTCCAGCCCATTGCTCCAAGACTGCTCCCTCCCTAAGCCCCCGCTCATACTGCTTGAAACGATCTCGCTCCTTCTCGATCAACTTCGAGTGCTCGCGATAGGCTTTGAGGCCATAGATCACAATCGACGTTTTGCCTCGGTACTTGCCTGAAGGAATACGGTGGGCGAAAACCGCGAGGTTGGTTTCCTTCCAACCGTTCTTTCCTGAAGGCACACGCACATAGCCCAACGGCACCAATCGCCCAGCACCGATCTCCTCCTCGAGATCTTCACGCGAAGGAAAGTGTTCCACGATCTTGGATCCAAGCAGACCATAGGCATAGTCGTTCTCATACGCCTCCATGTCGGCGCGAATCAGCCCCCTCTTATAGAAAAGGAGAACGGGGAAACCAAAAATCCGAATCTCATAGGCAGAGAGGTCGCTCAGTCGAGGCGCATACGGAAACGGTCTCTTCAGTTCCTTGTCCGCCAAAGTCCTATGGGAAAGCCGTGCCAGGGTGTTCAGAACCGCACGAAAGTCCACAGTAAAGTTGAAGTATTGAAGCCAGGCCTCTGCGGGCCCGTTGCCGCGAGCCAGGTCGTAAAGAGACACTCCGGACAAAGGGGTTACGGTTTCTGCTCCCGCCAAAGCAGCAATGCTGTAGTTAATACTTATTTCGCCAGTCATGGAAAAATAGATATTATTGAAGAAATCCCGCTGCACGCCGCTCTCGTCAGTCCATCCACTGACCTTCCCGGCGTCGGCAAGGATACTTAGTAGATTGACGACTTTGGCATCGATTCGCTCCATCTTGGCAATCCGGAGCATGGCTCTCAGATCCTCCTCTCCGATTCGCTGCAAGAAGCCCGCCACGTCGGTGGTAGTCAGATCCTTCAAAGTTGTCCCCAGCGTCCTCACGTCCTCCTTTTGCAGGAACTCAGCCGGTTTGGTCTTCAACTCTGGATGGCATTCCTTGGCAGCCAGGAGCTGCAAAAGATGTCGCATTTGCTTGACGCTTGGGACATCGGGAATCAGCCAGGGAACTACGGCAGCGTCATAAGCAAGCCGAGCGGCGGCGCCGAGGGGGAAAGCCACGCCAGCCAACCCTCCGCCGATGTTCAGACCAGCTATGATGGGTTCCGCGACCAGATTGAGGTTGGCCTGTCGCATGGCAAGGGCTTTGCGGTTTCGCTCCAAATAGGCACTGATCAAAGCGAAATGCGCCAGGGAAGCCTGCTTGAGAAGCTTCGGTTCGCCAAACTCCAGGACATTCCATTTTCGCGGGTCCGGCTGTGCCGGGTCTTCGACGCGCAATTCAACTCGATCCTGAGATGCAAGAGGATTGGCGGTCAGGATTAGTTCGTCCCCAGCGATCGCTCGTTGGTATGCAAATACTTCCCGAACTGGCGTTCGACCTTCCGCCTGAAGGAGGAGGCACTGTATCCCCCCCGAGACGTGCTGGCGGACTTGGGAGTCACGATAGATTTGGAGGACTCGCCGGAAGTGATTCAAGTCATCCACCTCATACTCAACAGCCACGAAGAGGTCTTGGGGGGCGGACGGCTTGGAAGGGGCTTCAAGAACGGTGAAACCTCGATCTCTCTTTGCCGCCAGCAAGGCCTTCCATTGGGCCTCTGCGTCCGGAAGCCCTTCGCTATTCAGCGCTCCCAGGATCTCCGACATCGTGAGTTGGAGCGTGAGGTGCCGCTGGTAAGCCTGCTTAGCTGTCAGGACCTGAGCAGCCGCTTGGAATCCGAATTCCACACGATAGGTCGCCGCTGATTCCCCGGGATGCTCTGGGTAGGTCGCGGTGATCACAGTAGGTCGCTCGTATCGTTGTCGCCTGAGCTTAGCCCATTCGAGGGCAGGTATTCGCCTTGGCTGCCGTGTTCCAGCCTCCCCACAGGCCCATACCTCAACCAGCGCTCCCTTTTCTGCTAAAAACTCGATCAGTCCGCGCCAAGTGCCGAAGCGGCCCCGAATGGCGAATGGTTCGTGCTCGGAGGTTGCGAGAAGGGCCGCAAACCATTGATCTCTCTCTTTCTCCCGCAAGACTCTCTCGTAGTTCGCATCGCGGACCGCTAACATCTTGGCCTGAGCCTCGCTCAAATCAGCATAGTGGAATGTAAGCGGTTGTAGGCATCGAAAGATCTCCTCAGCCCTCGCAGCCAACTCTCCCTGCCCGGAGTAGGCTGGGAGGACTGCTTGTGAGCTAGGCGTGCCAGCCGCAGATAGAGGGAACCGTAAAGCGATCACCACAGCGGTGAACACCAAGACGACTGGTGGAAGTAGTCGAACCATCGTGACACCCGTTGCTAAGATACCTCATCCCTGCTCTGCTCCCGACTTTACCCTATCACGGGGAGGCCTCGCCCGCAACCGAAGGGGGTAACTTCGCATCCCCACCGAGAACCGCTGGAACATCCATTTGAGAAAACGTCATCCTCGTGTCATGCTGTCCATGTGAGACTCCCACACCCATTCGGGTGGTCTCAGGCAAAAGGCTTTTCCTGCTTCTGGATGGTCTGGTACCTGCTCAGTCTCCCGTTGACTGGATACACGGGCCAGATGCTCATGCTGAACCATGGCTATTTGTGGGATCCTAACACTTGTCAGTATTTCATGCCGCGGGGTTTCGCATACCAGACCTTCAATCCACCGGTCGGCGCCAACCAGACCTTCGAGCAACTTGAGTACGACCTAGTTGAGTTCAAGAAGATGCATGCGAACTCGGTGCGGGCGGAGTTTGTCTGGAATACGTTGGAAACCTCCCCGGGTGTCTATGATTGGTCCAAGCCTGACTTTCTTGTGTCCAAGGCGAGGGAGCTCGGTTTGCGGCTTTTTGTGCTGATCGGCTTTCAATACGCTCCCGGATGGTTCCCGGATGATTGGAAAGCCATCAACGATCATTGGCAAGCCACCAACGGTGCCCAAAGGGTCTCGGTGGTTCTGAACTACGAGCATCCACAAGCGCGTGCGGCCTATTCCAACTTCGTTTTCACCGTCACCAAGCGTTACCAGAACTCCCCAGAAATCGCCGCCTGGATCCTGGGCAACGAATACGCCTATTTTGACCTATGGAATCCCGACCATCGTTACCTCGGCTTTGATCCCTATTCCTTGGCCAGCTGCCACCAATTCCTCGCCTCCCGATACAACGACATTCAGGCCTTGAACGCGACCTGGGGTAGCCACTACGCCAGTTTCGCAGAGGTTCCCATGTTTCGGGAATACCCTCGGGACCGTAAGAATGCTGGCTACCACGACTTAACCCTCTGGCGCGAGCACAGCATCGCGGAGTATGTCGCCCTGGGAGCTGAGGCCGCAAAACTTGGCGACCCTCACCACCTTCGCACATACTCCATGATCGGAAGTCTCTTCATCGGCAACGACGCCAATTACACTTGCGAGGACGCCAAGACGATCGTGGCGGCTTGCGCCCGCCGAGGTGCTCCCCTGGATTTCTGGGCCATCAACAATTACGCTTGGGCCACCTTCACCGGAGAACTGCGCTCCGTTGATTTTGGAATCGCCAAGCACCTGGCCAATTCCGGCCTTCCCATACTGATCACAGAAACGGGTCATAGTACCACCGATGATCTCCTCCTGGGATCTGCGGAGCGACAACCAAAGGCCCTGATAGGTGCGGTGTGGGAATCCCTCCTGTCTGGAGCCATCGGCGTTCATGTCTTCACGTGGAATGATCGCGACGCATTCGCCGGTGTTTTTGTTCGTGAACGAGGGTTCGGAGTAGTCCAGCAGAACCGATATCCCAAAACGGCCTACACCAATCTCGTCCAAACGTTCCAAAAAATGGAGACCCTCCAACTCGAAAGACTGCTTCCCGGCTCATCGCGACCATCACCGGACATTGCGCTCTATTGGCCGAAGTCCGCAGCAATGGGTTGGCCGCGAGCTAACCAGGAGAATGCCATGCTCTGGGGAACTCTGCGTCGTTTAGGCTATCAACTGACGATGCTCGACGACCAACAGTTGGCTCTCGATCGATATACAAACAGCTCGGCCCTTCTCCTCTCTCGCTGTTACCAAATGGAGCCAGAGGACCTGGACCGCGTTGCCACCAAAGTCGTTCAGCATGGCATCCACATTCACGCGAATGCCGATCTCCCTGGCCAGTTCAATACCTATGGACATCCCAACACCAATTGGGCGGATAGGATGGGTTCTCTATTCGGGGTCGATGTCAGTCTCGCAACTCCTGGATTGGACTCAGGGGTCAACTACACCCTCTATGCACCACTCGCACTGCGTGGCGTAGGCCATCTCGGAGTTCTCACCAACGACTTCACCGACAGCCTACTCACCTGGAAGATTTGGCATGGCATCAACGCCGGCTCCGGAACCACGATCGTAACTCATACGGGAGTCCGCGGCTCGCAACCAGCGATGCCCGCGCTTCAAGTCAAGGACCTCGGTAAGGCCAAAAGCGCGCTAAACACATTCGGGTTGGGCGACCTGAACTACCAACCTTCCTTGCCCGACATGCACGATTGGGACCTCCGTTACAGCTGGTTGCATGCCATCTATCACGATTATTTCGGTTTGACTCCTGTGATCAGCCTCACAGGAGTCGGCGCGAACTATGTGCAGGCCGATTACCGGATCTGCGCGAACGGAAGCGTGCTCATCGGCCTACTCAATGAAGCCACCCAGCTTGCGACGCTAAGCGTAGGCTCCGTCCCCCTGCTGGCGGGAAAAACCATCGAGAACCTCACCAAAGGTGGAATCATCGAAGTCGACTCGGACGGCATCGTCCCCCTGGTTTTGGCAGGAGATGATTACGTCTGGCTTTATGCCTACACCTCCAAGAACGGCGTGGATCAGTCACAACTCAATCTCAGCCGCAACAAGCTCTGGATCAGCGACGCGCCGCTGGTGGTCTGGCCCACAGGTTCCAACTACAGTCTGACTGTCAGCTATGATCTTCAAGAGTCAGACCTCACACTCGTGGCAAGTTTGGAGCGGGTTTTGTCTCCGAACCTGGTCTATGCTCAGACAAATGCGGGCACCCTTTCAGGGCGCGGAACTGTCCGTGTGCAAGTGCCGGTCCCAGACCCTGACCTGAATGATCCCTGGTATGTATCCTCTCGCGATGGAGGTAACTACGTTTTCCATGCTTCCTTGCTGCAGAGTGACAACCGCATCGCTGATGACTACCAGCCGGTCCGCTTGTTGTGGGCGGCTCGACCTCTCAGCCTTCCCTCATCCATCATGCCGGGGACAACCTATCCGATCACGGTCCAGTGGCAGGAGATTCCCGGCTGGCTACCCTCTGAGCTATCCCTTCCTTTGGACCGGATCCGCCTGTGGCAACCGTACTTGTCCAGCCAGCAGTACTACAAAGCAGTGCTTCAACTCTTTTCCGCAGGAGAACAAGTCGTCGTACAGGAATTCCCCCTCAACAACGGGACGGACCAACACACCTTCAGCGTTACTGTGCCGAAGAACGCCACAGGTCCCTTCGACTGGTTGGTGCGCTTGGAGACCGCGCCGAACGCGTCCGTTGACATGCTCGATAGCTTCGAGGACCGTCAGGCGGGTGCGGACCCGGCTAGTTTTGCTCCCTGGGAACTCTTCCTCTACGCCGAACGCAGTGAAATCGCACATGACATGTTTTTCGCGGCCGGGATCAACACAAATGCCAGCGACGGGAGCCAAGCCATCTTCGCCGTGGTGACGAACCCGCCCGCCGCAGGACAGTTTTCCGGTTTTTTCCTGAGCTATACTTACCCAAGCAACTGGGCACTCCCGCGCGATCTGACTCTCTGGACGAACTACAACTTTGCCTTTGATTTCAAGGAAGCCGAACGCCTGGCAACAATTCTGGAAATGCAAATCCAGGACGCACGTGGCGGGCAGCTCCACTACACCAAAACCAACCTCCCTGCGAGCAACGGCTGGGATACGATTGCCGCTTCGCTCAGCGATTTCACTTCACCCACATGGGTCGGCCATTTCGATCCAGACCAGGTTAGCCAGTTGCACGTCAACGTTCAGATGCAGCAGACGGGTGTGACATACCTCGGATCCGTGGACAACGTTCGCTTCGTCGGCCCAAAAACCCTCAATCTCCCAATCTCAACCCAAACTCTTTGGGATACCTTCGATAACCGCGATTCGGCCAACGGCCCTGCAGGCTGGGCGGCTCTGGAACCGTGGACGACTTATGTATACCCGGGACCCAACACGCGCGAAATGGACCGGGGCATCATGAGGATTCAGGGCCTCAAGGGCGGTCAGGCTGCCATGCTGGTCGTCGATACCCCCGCTGGTGTCGGGCCGGTTTCTACCTTCGGCCTGTATCGCGACTTTGACCATGTCTGGTCCCTTCCCATCGATACAAATGCCTGGGACCATTATGTGTTCTCTTTCGATTTCAGAGAAGGAAACGGCTTGCCTTGCTTGCTCGAATTGCAGATCAAATCCAGCGAAAACAGCTGGATCGAGTTCAGGAAACCCTTCTTACCCGGGCCTGGAGGATGGGACACAGTGCGGGCCTCCCTGGCGGAGTTCAACCAACCAGAGGGTATCCTCCCCTTTGATCCGAGTCGGGTCCAGGGCATCGCACTCAATATTCGGGCACTTCAAGAGGACGCAGTCTATATTGGGTTCTTCGATAATGCATGCTTTGCCCCGCCTGAGACCCCGGTTGCCAGCGGCACACCCTTTGGCCATTACGAAAGCCGCAATGATTCTACACCCGGGCCCCCTTCACTCCAGATCCAGAGCGTCCATTACGCCCTAGGCCAGGTCCGCCTCTCTTGGACGGCTCGGGCAGATCGCACCTACACAGTAGAGTGTCAAAACGACCGACTGCTGTCCGAGTCGGGATTTCGCCCGCTCCTCCCATGGACCAACCTGACCGTACTCGCAAGCGGCCCACTGGAAATCACCGATCCCGACCCGCCCTCCGTTGGCGCCCGCTTTTACCGAATACGGGCTCAGCCTCGATAGTCCATTTATCGGCCTTTCGCCGACGCTGCAACCGAATAGGCTGGAACGGAATCCGGCATGGCTTCTCTGGCGGCCTCGTCAATCGCCGACAGGAAGATAGCGCCGGCCCTCCGCACCCAGGCGCGGAAAGCTTCATGTGCTTCACTCTTCGAGCGCGTCAGCAGGGGCGTCAGATCGAACTTCGAGGAGGCCACCGCCAACCCTGCTTTTTCCGCATCCAAGGCGTTGAGATACTGCTCCACGTGGTTGGCCACCGGCACCACCAACAGCGGCTTCCCGAGCCAAGCCGCTTCGTTGACTGACTCAAACCCAGCCGTGCACGCAACCCCTCGGCTCTGGGCCATCATTCCCAGGAACTTCGTCCCGTCCAGCCTGTGAAAAGACAAGGTCGAATCATAATGCCAAAGGGGATCAACCTTTGGCATCTCGCAAAAGCAGTGTAGCTCCACCTCCCGATGCTCGGCATGCCATCGGAGAATGTCATCCGTGTAACCCTGGTTCAGGACATAGGCCAGCAGAAAGTGGCCTGGCACATCCGACGGAAGGTCGAAAAGTTCCCTTCGAAGCAGAGGTGGGCAGACAGTGAGTCTCCGCGTCGGCACGGCAGGCGCGGGGTAGAAAGAGAGTCCAAGCCTGTTGGACCTTGCGCCTGCAAGGCCCACATACCGGCGCATCGTCCATTGCTGGAAGGCGAATTTTCCGGTTCGAACAAAGTCCGGGTGACCCAGCATGAACTGATGGCCTACCGCGACCACGGGTATGGCATGGGGGTTCAAGAGGTTGAAAGCGCCCATGAGCGGCTCAAGGAAATTGATAATGAGGTCGGGTCGTACCTTTTCAATGATGACCTCTAAACTTGCCAGACTCCGGCGATACTGCCCCAGTCCCCCTAACGCCTGGCGCAGCGTCGCAAGCGCTGCCACCCCTCTTCCGCCCTGGAAGGAAAACCCGGGACTTGCCATGGGTTTCATTAGATCGCCGAAGGCTTGGCTGAAGAACGCGGGAACCGTTCTCTCTGGACTCGTGCCAACGGTGACAGCCACGATTTCGTGACCTTGTCCCTCGAGGACTTGCGCAGCTGCAATGGCCTGCGTCATATGCCCTCGGCCATCTCCTTGAACGGTGAACATGAGTCTCATAAGGGATCCGAATTGTCAGGTGGCTTCGAGGGTCATTGGGGAGCCATTGCTGTTGACTCCAGGAGCTTCGAGGGAGACGCACGCTGCACTAACCTGTCTGTGGGATTCTCCAGATTCCCTCCAAAGGTCAAAAAGGCCTCCACCCCCATGTGATCCGAAAGACGGTCCTCTGATCGCGATGTGGCGAAGATGCGCCGAGACCACCCCCACATCTTGTCTTCCGGTTGCTTCAACCGGATAAAAATGTGGTCGAGGGTCTGGCCCGCGCCAGGTTTGAGCCCATCCCAAGTGGCGAAGGCTGGACACCCTGCCAGCTGGTGAATGCTGGGACCTACTGCAGCCACAAATTGGCGAAACTCATTGCTCTCTGGAGTGAAATTGAAATCGCCCCCCACAATGTCAGCCGTTTGGGCATCACCGGCCTCATTGATCCATCGAATCAATTCGGCAGTCTGCTCCACACGCACACGCTGACGCACTCCATCCCCATCCTGTAGGTGCACATTCCATATATTGAACCGCTGCCCACCAGAAGTAGTGACGGTAACCTTCAAGGCCCCCTTTCGCATCATGCAATCGGGTAGGTGGGTTTTCTTGAAGTGCCTAATCTCAGTTCCCGTAATGGGAAACCGAGACAGGGTCAACAACCCATTCTGACCGAGAAATCCTCCCTTTCGCCTCGCAGAGGCGGTCCACCAAGTCCTTTCCAGCCCTCGCTTTTGTTCGGAAAGCTCGACAAAACTGCGACAAGTCCACACCTCTTGCAGCAATACTACATCGGACTCCAGCTCATCCAGTCCACAGGCGATCCTTGAATAACGACTACCGGAGGCCCCGTTGATCCAGGATGGCAGTCCCCAAACGTTGTAGGTGGCTACCCTAAGACCGGAGGTGGCTCGAATGTGGCCTTGCTCGGACCCAAACGCCCTCCCAGGTTGGATTCGAACCGTTGAAGGAGGCCCGCTGATGCAGCCCGTGGCGATCAAACACACGCAAGACAACCCAAAAAAACACAGAAGGCGAGACGAAGTGAGCTTTCTGCTGCCTTTTGAAGCAACCCCATCGAAGGCACCATCACTGGCGGTTTTCATGTCATAGTCATTTTTCGGGCGGTTCTGGTTGCCGGGGTGTTCAGCTCAGCAGCACGCTAGTTTGCAGGCGGTTCCTTCGCCATGGGGTGAAACCCTACCTCCATGTTTGTCGAGTGTCGTGGCGACAAGGAGCCGTGATGGCCATGAATCTGAGAGGTAGGGTTTGACCCCATGGTGCGTGCGAAGCGAGCGGGCTAGGGTACGGGCAGTGTATTGCTCAGAATCTTATGAATAGAAGGACTCCCTATGTCGCGGACAAAGATTCATTGAAAAACCCGAGACTCATCAGAGTCGTGCTCGCTGAAGATCACGCCATTGTCCGCCAGGGCCTCCGCAAATTGCTGGAGGCTGAAGACGGCATTGAGGTGATCGGCGAAGCAGCCACGGGCCGTCAGGCGGTGGAGATTGCCCGAAGGCTGCTCCCGGACGTAGTGGTGATGGACATAGCGATGCCGCTGCTGAACGGTCTGGAGGCTACGCGTCAAATCTGCCGCGCTCTTCCCAAAACCAGGGTGTTGATTCTCTCTGCCCACAGCGACCAGGCCTATGTGGAACAGGTCACGTCGTTTGGAGCGAGGGGCTATCTGGTCAAGCAGACCTCCGCGCAGTTTCTGTCCCAGGCCATCCGTGCCCTCCACAGCGGGGACACCTTCATCAGCCCATCAATCGGCTCGCATTTCCAGAATCTGTCCGGGTCATCGACCGATCGCCAAAGTCCCCGTGTCACGAAACGCGAGCCGGTCACCTCGCGTGAATCGGAGGTACTCCAGTTGATTGCTGAGGGCTATGCGAACAAGCAGGTCGCGGCCGAGTTGAGCATCAGTGTGAAGACAGTGGAGAAGCACCGACAAAGTCTCATGGAAAAACTTCGCATTCACGACACTGCAGGGTTAACTCGCTACGCCATCGCGGCGGGCGTTATCGAATGCACCGTCCAACTGACGGTGAGTAAGGAGCCCTCCCCCCTCGCACGATGAATCGGGCTCCAAGCGACTGAAGGTATACCAAACAAAACAAACATGAAAGACCACGTCTACAAACTCATCGAACTCACTGGCACCTCGACCATTTCCGTCGAAGCCGCGGTTAACAACGCCATTCAACGCGCTCACAAAACCGTCAAGCAACTCCGTTGGTTTCAGGTGGTGGAAATTCGCGGAGATATCACCAAGGGCAAGGTGGAACATTGGCAAGTGACCGTGAAGGTGGGATTTTCGGTGGAAGGGTGACCTCTGGAGAGTCCCATGCCAACTCGCGAAGCAAAAGACCATCGGGATTAAGCAGGCCACCGAGAATCACCTGGCGCTTCGACTTCTTCGGTGGGGTAACACCCCATAGACCACGCAGGGATATCCACCTACTGTGCAAAATGTGCGAGAGGACACAAGCCTTTCACACCGTCAGAGAGAAAGAAATTTAAAACATATGTCAAAGAAATCTGTATTCTGTATTGCCACCTCCCGCGAACAAGCTGACCGAATTGCCGATCAGCTTAAAACCGCGAACTTCTCCAACAATGATATCTCGGTGCTCTTCCCCGATAAAGAAACGACCCGCGACTTCGCTCATGAGAAGAACACCAAAGCACCGGAAGGCGCCGTTACGGGTGCGGGTACCGGCGGGGTGATCGGCGGCGCACTGGGATGGATCGCCGGCATTGGGGCCTTGGCGATTCCAGGGGTTGGCCCCTTCATCGCGGCCGGACCGATCATCGCCGCACTGAGCGGGGCTGCCGTTGGGGCTGCGGTCGGAGGCATTGCCGGCGGCCTGATTGGCCTGGGCATTCCTGAGATCGAGGCAAAGCGTTATGAGGGGAAAGTCAAGGCTGGCAATATTCTCATCTCGGTTCACACCGAGAACTCTGACGAGATCGCCCGGGCCAAGAAGCTCTTCGGCCAAGCCGGGGCGCAGGATATCTGCACCACGGGTGAGGCTTCTACGTCCAAGGAAGACAAGGCCGCCCATCGTCCAGCACATATACCCGCGCCCGCCCTTACCTCCGCTCGCTCGTAGCAAGGATACCCATTGCCTTGCGGTCAGGATTGGCTTGGCCGCAAGGGCCTATGGACCCACAACTCGAAGACTCAATCGCCACCGGCGCGGTGCTATTCGTGGCCGCGGCCAAGGCGAAGACCATCATGAAACACAATAAACACCATTCTAACTCCCACGGTACCGAAGCTCACCTCGTGCCCGTTCGCTTCGAGTTCACTCATCCCACAGCCACTTCGGTTTGTGTTGCGGGCACTTTCAACGACTGGCGTACGGAAGCCAAGCCCATGCACTCGCTAGGCAACGGGAAATGGCTGAAGGAGACGGAGTTGCCTGCCGGCACTTACGAATACCGACTGGTGGTCGATGGCGAGTGGACCGATGATCCTCTGGCCAGGGAATCTGTACCCAACCCTTATGGCGGAAGAAACTCCCTTCTCGAAGTCGCGGACACCCCGGAGACGCTACAGCATTCCGGCGTGGGGTACCACGCTGGATAAAACGAGGTGCAAGTCGAAGAGTTCTGCCCTGGCGATCCATTCGGCACGTTGAGTCACGGGTGTGCTGACGTGCGCGCGTGGCCGGGTGACAGAATTCAGCGCCGGAGTGAGAAAGAAGCTTTGATGAAAACGATCCAATATCTAACAAGAGCCAACGTGCTTTGGTTATTTGCCTGTCTCTTTGCCCTCCTCTCAGGATGTGCCAACCACGAAGGCGGTCAAAGGCACCAAACTGGGCATGCCCAGCCTCATCCAGTCCAAATGCAGGAGGATTATGTGTATTATCCCGGTTACGAGGTCTATTACGCCAGCAACACACGCCGCTACGTGTATAGGGAGGGCCGTTCCTGGGTCTCACGTCCGGCACCACACGTTTCGGTCGACGTCCTGTTTGCTTCGCCATCCGTTAGGCTGGACTTCCATGATTCTCCAGCAAGTCATCACACGACCGTAAGCCGGCAGTACCCGAAACACTGGGCGCCACCTGGCTGGAATCAGGCGCACGATCAACGGAATCAAAGTCGTCCAAGCGGGAACCCGGAGGAAGGACACCGGTAGGCAGTACTGCAAGCCTCCCTCCCCCAACACGGATCATGTTATGAAAGCTTGGCAGACCCATCTAAACCGAGTCATAGCCGCTGCGCATCAGCATTGCTTGAACTGCCGTTGCCTCGCGGTGGTGTTATCCATCCTCGGCGTGGCTGAAGGTGGGTTTGTTGGCCGGGGGCAACAACCCGAAGTCAGCGTGCAAGAAGGGGCACAAGTGCTAACCCGCGGGCCAGTGCACGAGGCTTTCGCCGGAATTGTCTTGTTCAATCCTCAGCCCGGTGTGGTCGTGACGAAGGCTCCGCCTGCCGCCATCGAAGAATCGCCGCCGGACCAGAGGCCCGAGGGAGATAACGTCGCATGGATTCCCGGTTACTGGGCTTGGGATGACGAACGAGCGGACTTCCTCTGGGTAAGCGGCACTTGGCGAGCCTTGCCGCCGGGCCGGGCCTGGATGGCGGGCTATTGGGGAAAGCAACCTCAGGGGTATCAGTGGACCTGTGGGTATTGGGCTGACGCAGCAGTGAGGGAGACAACGTATCTACCCCCGCCACCATCGACCGTCGAGGTGGGACCCAACGTTGCGGCGCCGTCCCCGGACTACGGGTGGACGCCCGGTTGTTGGCTCTGGGTTCAGGGGCGCTATGTCTGGGGGCCTGGTTATTGGGCATTGGGCTCGGCAGACTGGGATTGGGTTCCTCCTCACTATGTGTGGACTCCGAGAGGACACATCTTCGTTGGAGGCTTTTGGGATTACTCGATTCCGCGTCGTGGGGTTCTTTTTGCACCGGTCTATTTCGAATCGGGCCTCTACTTGCGGCGGGGCTACAACTACTCACCCACCATTGTCGTCAATCTGGGAGTGTTCACCGATCATTTGTTTTTGCGACCCTACTACCACCATTACTACTTTGGGGACTACTACGCCCCTAGCTATGTCCACGGTGGGTTCTACGCATCCTTCTCGTTTCAGTCCGACCGACACGGGTATGATCCTATCTATTCTCATCAACGCTGGGAAAATCGACGGGATGGGGGGTGGGAGCATCGCGTTCAAGAGTCCTACCAGTATCGGCGCGATCACGACATCGCTCGCCCCCCGCATACTTGGGCCGCCCAGCAAAGACTCACTCCGGCGACAGTGGAGTCCCCAAACAGCCGGATGCTCATGGCGACTCCCATGAACCAACTGTCAGGGCGAAAAGAGAGTCCGGTGCGACTTCAACCGCTCGCGAAGCAGGAACGCCAGAAGCTTCTTCAGCGCGGCCAGGAGGTTCAGAAATCCGTGGATACACGCCGGACCCTGGAGGCCAAGTCCGTGGCTACAACCGACCGACAACCGGCTAGGATCTCAAAGCCGACCCAAGTCGTCCTCCCCAAATCTCCGATTGTCGCCAAGCCAGTCAAACAGCTAGGCCCAAACCCTGCTCCCCCCCCTGCGCAGCGGGCACCTGAACCAGCCTTGAGACAGCGACCCACACCCGGCACCCCGGCTCGAGCCTCAGCCATAGAGCGGAGCCAACCTCAAACCGAGACACAAAAGGCCAAGCCCGAGCCGAGCCCTGCCCGAGCAAAGGCTGGCACAGTGAGCCAGCAGAAACAGACGACACCGGAAACAACGCGTTCGACGCGGGAATTGAGGAATCAACCTCAGGCGGAACCATCGAAGAGCGCCCGCCAAGCGCCTCAACAGGGGCAGCCGGCATTGAAACAGCCTGGGAAAAAGGGCCCGGATGGGGATGAGAAAGGGGCAACCAAACTCATGAAGATGGAGTCTCAGAAAGGCAACACGAAGAAACCGGCGGCATCTGAGGAACCGCGTTCGCGCTGACTCACGGTCTCACGATTATGAGTGCCCCAATTCCCCTGGCTCACATGACTCTCATCGCGCAGGCCGCCCGGGTGGAATGAAAGTGGAAAATGAGACTGCGAGATCGCATTGCGGCAGAGCCTGAGGCCCTGGATTCCCCAACCGAGGCCTTGGAGCTACCGCGCGGGAAAACAGCGGAGGGAGAGGCCCCGCCCGTAACAGAGGCCGGTGCGGGTTCGATTGTCTTCGCCGTGCAAGCTGCCTTGCTGGCGCTGGCCATCATCGCGTTCCTCTTCTTCGCTCGATCCGTGGTCCTGCCCGTATTCCTGGCTTGCGTAGCCGGGATGACCCTAAAGCCTCTCATTCGTTGGCTGTCTTACTGCCATATCCCACCCGCCCTTTCCGCTGCGGTCGTGCTTTCCCTCCTCGTGCTCTCCGCAGGCTTTGGGTTCTTCCAACTGGGCCGCCCGGCGGTAGCATGGATCGACGAAGCACCACTGCATCTGACCGAGCTCAGACAACGGGTTCAGAGAATGGTCCCTGCCCTTGCACGCTACAGCCTGGCAGCAACTGCGGTGGACAACCTAGGTGCCACACAGCAGGAGCAAGCACGGGTGCAATCGGTGGAGCTGAGAGCCAGCCGCTTTCCAGGGATCGTCAATTGGACCGGAAGTCTCCTGGTCGGGCTGGGGGAGACTTTGGTGTTACTCTACCTCGTCTTGGCTTCTGGAGATTTGTTCCTGCAAAAGCTGGTACGGGTGATGCCGACCCTGGGGGACAAGAAGCGCGCGGTTGAAATCAGCCGTGAGGTTCAGCAGCAGATCTCCAATTACCTTTTCTCCGTCTCCGTGATTAACCTTGGCTTGGGGGTTCTCGTGAGCGGAATCCTTTTCTGGCTAGGTGTGCCCAACGCCGCCTTGTGGGGAGTGGTCGTGGCGGCGCTTAACTTCATTCCCTATTTTGGCCCCGTTGCCGGAATCGCGCTACTCGCCACAGTTGGGATTCTTACTTTTGACACTCTTTGGAGAGGGCTCCTTCCGGCTGGCTGCTACCTGGTCGTCCATCTCCTGGAGGCAAACTTGATCACGCCCTTGGTGCTAGGGCGACGGTTCACGCTCAATCCGGTGGTCATTTTCGTTTTCTTGATCCTCTGGACCTGGCTCTGGGGAGTTCCCGGAGCCTTGCTGTCCGTACCGATGCTGGTCACGATCAAGGTCGTATGTGACAATATTCCCGCCTTCTCGTCCGTCAGCGAACTGCTTTCGAATTGAGTCAAGCCAGTGAGGTACGATGAACCCCCATCCAATGCGCAGGCCCCGATCGTCACGAAATCAATCTGGGGTGAAGACCCCATGGCAACTGGGCTCTGCGGATCCTATGGTCATGGAATGCAATGTGGCCGATCCCTGCAGAGTGGCGAATCGGTTATCATAGCAGAGCCGAAAGTCGAACCCTTGAAGCCATTCATACCTTGAAAGGATTACAATGTTAGGAACTGTTTTGATCGTTTTGTTCTTGCTCCTGTTGGTAGGGGCCCTCCCTGCATGGCCCCACAGCCGGAGTTGGGGTTACTATCCAAGTGGTGGACTGGGGTTGGTTCTGACCATTCTGGTCGTGCTGCTCTTGCTGGGTAGGATCTGAGTTGGTCAGCGCTAACACTGGCGTGGTTTCCGAGCCAGATGTTTGTCTAGAGACTATGAGCCTTACTGCTGTCGCGAACGTTGAAGGTCCAAGGTCCGCACCCATAGCGGAGAACAGAATGCCTCTGATCCTAGGCGAGTCCCTCTTGGACGCTCCGCGAGGTCCTGCTGTGGTGGGTTCTGTTCCCCCTTCCCAACCCAGCGACAGGGAGCTGCCGCGCGATCATGGCATTGGCACCGCGAACGCACAAAGCACACTCGAGCGTGGCGAGCTTGTTCCCCAATGCAGGCAGGCCGTCGCACAGCGTTCGGAGGCAATCGATGCCCCCGTCTGGAAACGGACGCTGGACTGCACCTGCATACTCCTG
Organism: uncultured Verrucomicrobiota bacterium; assembly: GCA_964411985.1. Lineage (GTDB taxonomy): Bacteria > Verrucomicrobiota > Verrucomicrobiia > Limisphaerales > J093 > CAYPNF01. The sequence continues at coordinate 40,265 of CAYPNF010000019.1, read as the reverse complement.
GCGCTTCCCGGAGTGCTTTTGGTGATGGCTTCGGTCTCGCTGCTCATCAAGATCGTGTCGCCAGGTCCGGTATTTTTCAAACAGGAACGCGTGGGGCATCGGCGCCAGCGGTTTATCTGCTGGAAATTCCGCACCATGTTTACCAATGCGGACGGCGGTGCTCATGAGCGCCATCTCAAGTCACTTCAGCAATCCGGCGCGCCCTTGACGAAGATGGACACGATGGGGGATCCTCGATTAATACCTGGTGGGACGCTCCTGCGCGCTACTGGACTCGATGAGTTACCGCAACTCATCAACGTCCTCCGCGGTGAAATGAGCCTGGTCGGCCCGCGACCGTGCACGCCATACGAAGCCGAGGGCTATCGTCCGTGGCAGTATGCCCGTTTTGACACACTGCCAGGTCTAACTGGGCTATGGCAGGTAAGTGGGAAGAACAAGACCACCTTTGCGGAGATGGTCGAGCTCGATATCGCCTATGCCCGCAGCAAGTCGCTCTGGCTCGACTTGAAGATCATGGCGTCGACTGCATCCGTCCTAGCATTGCAGGTGAAAGAGGCAAGTTCTTCGAGACCCATCGCTACGATCACTCCCCCCCGCGGATGCACGAGCGAAGGACCAATCCAAGGGTAGCTACCGCCGAAGAGGAGTCGTAGCTCCTGCTGTTCAGGTCCGGTGACAATAGCGGGTTCACGCCACAGTGGGAGTCTGCTGGAGTCCGTGGATCACTTTGCGCGTACTGTTGTACTTGAACAGGGCGGCGTAACGTGCCCACCCAATCGCAGTTCGTAGGATTGCCACGGGTCGCTCCCGCGGGAAGTCCAGCGCAAGCTGTCTCAGAACCGCCCCTTCATCAATTTCGTGGTTTGGGGCCCGTTTGAGCAACTCTAGAATGAGGTCGAAGACAAAAAGGCCTCTCAGGGTGCCGTTAATCAGTTTCTTGCGGGTGCGGATGTCGGCACCGAGAAACCGCCCCCCCTCCGCCGTCATTTCAACTCGCCCTCCCGGCGTGGTGATCCAATCAAGTAGTTCGGCGGCTTTCAACACGAGGAGGAGTTGGGTTAGCGGGATGTTCACGTGCCGTGCAAGTTCGAAGAGCTCGATGTTCCCTTCGTTTTCGAGTACTTCGAGCAAACCGATGGTCGCAGTGAGGGACACGATTGGAATAGACTGTTTAGGCAACTGGCCGACGCCTGCGATCTCGCTGGGGACGGACTGCCTTGGCAATGCCGTCTCGGTGACGAGCGTGTGCAGCCGCTGCAGGAGTGCGATGAAATCCGGGTGATGCTCGTTGCGCGGGTACGGCAGTGTGTTCTCGACCACGGCACGGATGGTACCCGGATGGGCACCCATGACGACCAAGCGCCCCGCCATAAAGATTCCTTCACTGATGCTGTGCGTCACCATGAGAATGGCGTTCACCGGGGAACTCTTGCTGGTGTATAGGTCCATCACCTCGTTGCGCAGGGTCTCGCTGGTGAGCACATCGAGAGCACTGAATGGCTCGTCCATGCAGAGTATCTCCGGTTCGACAGCCAAGGCCCGAGCCAAACCAACACGCTGCTTCATGCCCCCCGACAGTTCTTTTGGGAAAGCCTCTTCAGAGCCCGCCAAACCCACTGCTTCAATGACCTGACGCACACGGCTTTCACGGGCGGTCTTACCCAACGCTAGATGCGACAAGCCGACAGCGACATTCTGCTGCACATTCAGCCATGGGAAGAGCGCGAAGTTCTGGAACACCAACGCTGCAGATGGATTCAGGGCGGCCTGCAGCTGGCCTCGGTAAAACACCTGACCAGACGTAGGCTGCAGCAATCCAATCATCACGCGCAGCAGCGTGGATTTCCCACAGCCTGAGGGACCGAGCACAGCCACCACTTCGTGCGCGCGGATTTCCAGATTAATGTCGTGGAGAATCTCCACAGTGCCCCCGCCTCCGCTGGGGAAGGACTGAAAGACGTGCTTTGTTTCCAAGAGGGACATCGCCATAGTTAGGTCTCCAGAGTGAACCGCGTTTGAGCCCAATGGCCGAGGGGACGCCAAACGAGCCGATTGAATGTTACAACTGTTGCTGCCATCATCCCCACTGCCGCGGCCAGCACATGAAAGTGTCCTTGTTCCGTCGCCTGACTGATGGCCGCGCCCAAACCGGTCGTCAGAAGCGTCTGGCCGTGATATTTCATGTACTCGGCGACAATACTGGCATTCCACGCACCTCCCATCGCGGTGATCCAACCTGTGAGGAGGCTCGGAAAGATCCCCGGCAGAATGAGCCGACGCCAGCGATGCCACCGTGAGAATCGGGACAGCTGCGACACCTCCCAGAGTTCACGTGGTATTCTGCTTGTTCCAGCAATCACATTGAAGAGGACGTACCACTGGGTGCCCAGCAGAAGCAGGACCACCGAACCGATACCCAACCCGGTTCCGAGAGTGAGCATCGCACCAACGACGACCGGAAAGACCATGGGTGCAGGAAAGCTTGCTGCCATCTGGATGATCGGCTGCAGGACGCGTGACCAATGGGGATGTCGGCCGATCAACACTCCTATCGGGATGGTCCACAAAGAGGCGAGTAGAACCGCAGCAACGACCCGCAGAAAGGTGGCGGCTGTACTCCGAAACAGCTGAAACCATTCAACGCTGGTCAGCGTGAACAAAAGCTGAACATACAGGACAGCACCCCATAGAACGGCAACGCCCAACAGCATGAGGACGAGACGTCGACTGCACTGCAAAAGCCTTCCGCCCCACAGGCTGGGGACTCTCGCAGCAATCCAGGCCGCCCTGCCCCCTGATTCCAGCAACGGCCGTAACAGCTCCCATGCCTGTTCTCCTTCCGCCCAAAGCCTCGATCGTCGGACTCGTTCCCATAACCAAGAAGCTGGTGCGTCGTCGGGAGCTTCATCCGTGAACTTTTGCGACCACGCCACCAATGGGCGCCAGACCAACTGGTCTAAGAACACAATCATCCCGAGCATTGCCAATACGCCGAGGAGTTGGGCTTCCCCTTCGCCTCGCTCAATGGCGAGACTCATATAGGAACCGAGCCCTGGCAATCGGAAGTCGTGCTCACCCAAGACGAATGCCTCGCTCACCATCAAGAAGAACCAACCTCCGGCCATTGACATCATGCTGTTCCAAAGTAGTCCGGTCGCGGCGAAAGAAAGCTCGAGCCGGAAGAAACGTTCCCACCAAGGCATTCGAGCGAGCCGAGCCACAGCTACGAGATCCGGAGGAAGGGACTTCAAAGAGGAGTAGAATGAAAACGTCATGTTCCACACCTGCCCTGTAACAATCATCAGTACAGAGGCGATTTCTAGCCCGAGGTTTTGATGCGGGAAAAGATGGACCAGGGCGAGAACGAATCCCGGCAGGAAACCCAGAATCGGGATGCTTTGCAGAATATCGAGCACTGGCAGCAGGACCCTCTCTGCACCTTTCATTCGTACCATCGCGTAACCATAGCCAATAGCAAAGAGAAAGGAGATTCCGTAGGCAATCACACCACGAGCCAAACTGAACAGGGTGTAGATGGGCAGGTAACGCACCTCCAGATGAATTTCTGGGACTGGGGGCGTTGCACCGCTCCATTCGCGAGCTACGGTGACGACTGCGTAGATCGTCGCAGTCAGAAAGCCCAGTACCGCCAGGTCAACCCACCCGAAGGCTCGCAACCCCTGGCTCCGTTGTCTGTCGACCACTACGCCGATCGTCTCTCTCACAGCCTTGGGGAGTCAGGGTTCTTCTGGAAAGTCTCGACCGGAAGGAAGGATGCATCCATCGACCGTGATCAATAATGGAGATTGAGACACCCTAACGGTCGTTGCCACAGCCCCAACCTATTACAGTTGGAACGCGTCTTTGTGTAATTCGTTACGAGCGTTGTCCATTACACAATTCCTTGAGCAACCTGACCCTGAGAAGGTCCATGGGGTCGTGGTGGCGCGCCTTGCCGCTGCGGTCGATGGCTTCGAGCCGTTCTGCAAAAGCGCAAGTGAACTGTTCCCCCCCCTCAGCCAGCAGCTTCTCGGTGATTTCTTTGGGGGGAAGACCGAGTTCGCCACTGGTGATCAGACTGCGACGAAGATCGTCCAGCCGGACGGACTGACCGTCGTCCTGCAGAGACTGCAATGGGTTCTTCATGATTCTGTCCTTGGTATGCCGGGTGCGGGTTCCGAGAATCGGCTAGGGTGGCAGGGCGATTACGCAACCGCCTCATCGCGCGCACCCCCCTCAGTAAGCCAGCCGGATGTCTATGGCTGCGAATGCGCCAACTCTTTCCGCTGGTCGATCCCGCCCCAATAGCCCTCGAGCTCATAGTGACGGTGCAACCTGGTTTCATAATCGCGCGTTACTCCCTCAGCTTCATCGTATTCGGGTCCTTGTTTGATGGACTCGCGGCTAAGATTCACGAATACCAACGACTCGCTCCAACTGACGCGCTCGATCCACTGCGGGGAAACCAAGATCTTCTTCCCGGGCCACCAGTTCCGCGTGCTGACGATTAAATAACGGATCGCCCAAGTCTCGTCATCGATGATGAAATCCTCCACGTGACCAATCTCGCCATCGGTTGCCTGAATGTGATAGCCCGTCACTTCCTGGGTGCTGCGTAGGTGGGGGTCCCACGCCTTCTCAACTTGTGTGGCGGTCCCGAGTCCTGCCTGGCCCCTCACGATGTGAGGAAAAGCCCCCCACATGTAGGGGCCACTCCAATACGTCGGCCAACCATAATATCCGTAGTAAGCCTCCTCAAATTGACGAGAGACGGGCTTGTCACTGTTCAAGGAGGGACTGTTCTCGATCTGCCTTTTGGTCAGGTCAACGGCAATGTGGTGTTCGGCTTTGGATGCCGAGGCTAGCGCGTATGGGGAGATCAAAACCTGGCGCCCCGTGAGCCATGGCCCCGTGTCAGCGACTAGATAACGGATGGTCCAGTGCCGGTCATCGAAGTAGAACTCTTCGACCCCTCCGACTTCCCCATCGAGGCTATCCAGTCTGTAGCCTCTAAGAGTTTTTGCATTGCTCAACATGAAGACCCTTTCGTTTTTGCGTTTTGTTCTGGTCCGTTGTAGGCATTCGAGAGAGCGGTGTTTGAAAGAAACGTCTCAATGCACTCGGCAAAGGTGCCATAACTGAACTTGTGTCAGGAGGGATGTCTTTGCTATGGGGTGAAACCCTACCCGGTCGCTCCCCCGCGATTCGCGCGCCATTCTAGACCGACGGGCTAGGCTCGATATGCCGATCCTTATCGTATCTTTACCATGGTTGCCGCTCCAGCCTTCGCAGGAGGGTAGGGTTACACCCCATGGCAGAGAGCCAAGCGGTGGCGTAGCTTGTCTTGAACAGCCATCGCGAGAAACCACAAACAGAACAAGAACCCATGGTGCGTGCGCCGACTGTAACCACATATAGTATGCCTGACTTGCCCGAACTCGCATCTCAAGCGCAGACGAAGCCAGAACGGAAGAGTGAAGAGGAACAATTTCGCTTACTGGCGCTACATCTTCGCGAGGTACTCTGGGTGGCCGATGCCCGGCAAACCAAGATGCACTATGTCAGCCCCGCTTACGAAACGGTTTGGGGACGTACTCGGCAAAGCCTCTTTGACACCCCCCCGTCCTTCTTGGACGCCGTTGCGCCCGAAGACCGGGAACGAGTGAGCAACGCAGTGGGCACAAGGCAACAGACCGGGCACTACGAGGAGGTTTACCGCATCCGGCGGCCCGATGGCTCTCTGCGCTGGATCTGGGATCGAGGATATCCGGTAAACGACGGCCAGGACCTAAAAGTGAACTTCGTCGGCATTTCCGAGGACATCACAGAGCGCAAGCAAGCTGAGGCCGACCAGGCAAGACTAGCGGCAATTGTTGATTGCTCCGAGGACGCGATTGTCAGCATGACTTTGAATGGGATTGTGGTCCATTGGAACCCCGGCGCAGAGCGGCTCTATGGCTACACTGCCGAGGAGATGATTGGGCGTTCGATCTCCGTTCTCTTTGCTCCGGAGCGTTACCAAGAATACCTTCATATCCTGGAAAAGGTTAAGAAGCACGAGCGGTTGTCAGCTCAGGAAACGGTGCGACGCAAAAAAGACGGCTCCTCCATCACCGTTTCCGTGGACATCTGCCCCATCGAGGTCAGAGACGGAGAAGTCGTGGGCGCATCGAAAGTCGCGCATGACATTACCAGGATGAAGCAACTGGAGGAACAGTTCCGCCAAGCGCAGAAGATGGAGGCGGTCGGCCAACTCGCGGGAGGTGTTGCGCACGATTTTAACAACTTGCTCACCGTCATTTCCTGTTGCAGCAGCATACTCCTGAGAGATGCGCTCCCGGGGAATTGGAGAAAGGACATGCTTGAGGAAATCAGCGCGGCCGGGGAGAGAGCCGCCATGCTGACCCGCCAGCTGCTAGCGTTTAGCCGCAAACAAGTGCTCGAACCGAGGGTGCTCGAACTGAACGGCATTGTGACCCACTGCGAGAAGATGCTCAGACGGTTGGTGGGGGAGGACGTTGTATTCACTACCGTCCTCAAGCCTGATTTGGGCCGGGTCAAGGCTGATCCCGGACAGGTGGAGCAGGTCTTAATGAATTTAGTGGTCAACGCACGCGATGCCATGCCTGAAGGGGGTACGCTCACTGTTACCACTGCCAACGCCGTACTGGATCACACGTACTGCTGCTCGCACACAGAGGCCAAGCCGGGCCGATACATCATGCTGGCGGTGAGCGATACCGGATGCGGAATGGACGAGACTACCAAGGCTCGCATCTTTGAACCCTTCTTTACCACCAAGGAGCTTGGGAGAGGCACGGGCCTCGGGTTGTCGATGGTCTACGGCTTCATCAAACAGAGCGGCGGACTTATCTGTGTGTCAAGCCAACCTGGAGGCGGCACTACCTTCACGATTTACCTTCCTGAGGTTGAAGAGTTGGCATCCGCGTGGGAAGCGCCAATCGACGTCGACCAAATACCACACGGCCACGAAACGATTCTCCTGGCTGAAGACGATGGAGCCGTGCGCGCTGTGACCCATAAAGTCCTCCAAAGCTGCGGCTATAGGGTGCTGGAAGCCGCCGATGGCCCAGAGGCGACCCGCCTGGCCGAGGCGAACCCCGGGCCCATCCACTTGCTGGTTTCTGACGTGGTGATGCCTGAGTTGGGGGGGCGGAGACTGGCGGCGCAAGTTATGGCGCTAAAGCCAGGCATCAAAGTGCTCTACCTATCGGGATACACCCCCGATGAGGTCCTTCGCCACGGGGTTCTGGACTCTGAAATCACCTTTCTCCAAAAGCCCTTTTCCCCGAGTGTGTTACTCCGAAAAGTGCGAGATGTGCTCGACACAGATCTAACGGATCAAGAGCGGGAGGACCTGCAGAAAGGAGTGGAGAAGCTCCACCGGCCTTGGACAAAAGAGCGCGACTACCTCCCCTCCCCCACCACTGGAAAACTCGCCGAAGTCGACCCGGCCTTGCTTGTGATCCCGCCGCCAGGGCTGGAGGCCGGTCATGTCCCCATCGTCCCACGACAGGTAGCGAAAGAATAGGCTATAACCTTAAGAAATGAGGATACTCGACTGGGCTCTCCAAGTCACATAGGAACCAAGCTGTGGGTTCTACCCAGTTTGATCATAACCTGAGGAGCCCATCGGGCCGAGTTTTCGCTAAGAAGCGACTGTAGAAAGAGACTGGGCAATTTCTCACCGCACCCTTCAGGGGGATCATTTTGCACTCTCCGAGCGGGGCAGAAAGTCCCCTATCATCCAATACTCGGTGCCACCTCCACTGGCGCCCGCAAAAACAAGACGTTTCCCGTCGGGTGACCAATCAAGATGGTAGATAGTGGCCCCTTCCAGCGACGGCTTGATTTCCTCGATTTTTCCATCCTCTAGTGAAACGATGCTGATCTTCTCTCCCGGTGAATTGTAGGCTATTCGACGGCTGTCGGGAGACCAGGCCATCTCTTTGTTGGCAAAAATTGCTTTCACGTTCGTCACGACTCGAGCCGTTCCGCCGGTTGCGGGGATGACCTTGATCGTTCCAGCAGGGCTGCCTGGGTTGTTACGGGAGAAGAACGCCAGGAGTGCTCCATCCGGCGACCAGATCACCGGGCCGAAGCCGAAAACCCGATCTCCTTCTGACGTTAACGGCCTGGGTTTTCCGCCCTCGGCGGGAATGACAAAGATATTCGGTTTCCAGGCCGAGTCCGCGTACCCGGAGTCTTCAATGCGCACAAAAGCGATTTGCTTTCCGTCTGGCGACCAACCAGGGAACCAATCCGTGACACTTGCCGGTTCATCGGTGAGTTGCCTGGGCGTTCCTCCCTGCACGGGTAGGGTCCAAAGATGAAACGTGTACTTTCCTTCGTCGTGCTTTTGACCGGCGAAGACAATAGAAGCGCCGTCTGGGGATAAGCGGTTCCCCGTCCCGTACTCACCCAGCCGGATCTTGGGCTCTGCCTTGAGCGGCACCGTGGTCACAGTTCCCCCTTCAGCAGAAACATACGCGAGGGCGAGTTGCTCCCAATGACCACTGGTCTCGTCCAGCTTGTTGACGTGGTAGATCCGCGTTCCATCCGGCGACCACCGTGGCTGCATTGGATAACCCCTGTGGGAGACGAAAGTCGGCTTCCCTCCCTGCAAAGGCAACGTGTAAAGGGAGAAATCGGTCGATTTCCCGCAGACTGCCCCAAGCTCGTTGTCAGGCGTCCAACCGGTCAAGCGACCCACATTGTCAAGCCCTTCGCGACGGCAGTCGATCGTGATTCCTTCGCCGCCAGGGCCTCCCCCCTGGGCCAGGGGAATGACGCGGACCTGGGTGGACGCTGCTTCATCCACGAAGGCGAGCCTGCTGCCATCAGGGGACCAGACCGGGGTTGAAGCGTTCGTTGCCTCAGCGACGCGCCTGGGAGTTCCGCCTTCGGCCGGAACGACCCATAGCCCACCTCCCTGCCGACCCAGATTCTTGTCCTCCACATAGGCGATCGTCTTCCCGTCCGGGGAGAAAACCGGTTCCCTGGCGGGAGCATCGACCAGTCTTTTTGGTGAGCCGCCGTCAAGTCGCAGGGTATAGATATGAAGCTCACTCTCATCGACAGAGGCAAAGGCAACCGCTTCTCCGCGCGGGGACAAGCTCATCCGATAGTTGACGAGCCGGAAATCACACTTGTTCTCGTGTACCTTTCTGGGCGTTCCACCCTCCGCAGGGACGACGCAAATCGCCCGGAGTTGTTCTTTTCCGGACTCGCTATTGAAGGCAATCCAGCGTCCGTCAGCCGACCAGGTCAAGCCAAACCACCCCACCACCACGCCTGCAGTGTCGATCCGCTTGGGTGTTCCCGGGTAGCCTTTCCCCACTCCGCTGGATCTCGGTGCAATCCAGAGCTGCTTCTCGCTAACGAAGAGGATTTGCTTGCCATCAGGCGACAATTGAGCGTCCGCCGGGACTTTCGTCGGGACTTGGACTTTCTCAAGAGTGGGCAAGGCAGCCCTCTTTTCCGCGATGGCGGAGAGAGCGGTTATCCTCTCCTTGGCTGTGCTCACTACGGCCTGTTGTTCGGGATACTGGTCCACCACCTTCCGATAAGCACCAAGCGCTTCTTGCTGTCCCAGCTTCTCTTTGCACAAGGCGATATGCAACAGCGCCTTGGCCGCAACGGGACGGTCCTGGGGAAACTCCTTCATCACTTGCTCGTAGATCTTGAGGGCCGCCTCCAGGTCTCCATTCACGTCCTCCTTGTACAGCCCGGATTGCAGGAGAACTCCGGCGCTCTGCTGGGCATACGCCGGCACCGAGGCCAGAATGAGTAACGCCAGTGCCACCCAACTGATCCTGCGGGGCATCCTGGTTGTCTCCGGGCTTCCGGATTGGTTTGTCCGTCGTGTGCTTGCGCGCATGGTTGTTTCCTTTCGTCTGACGTGGCGATGCTTTCGATCCAATCTCACTGCCAAAACCATCATGGTTTCGGAGGCGACTATACCAAAGAGCGCGCTCGCCAGCGTGAAGCCCCAATGAAGTTTCGGTGGAGATTGGGTGAAGTTGAGCTCAGACCATGAACTTATAGCCCAGGCCCCGCACCCCGATGAGGTGCTTCGGGTTGGCCGGGTCATCCTCGATCTTCTTGCGCAGGTGCCCCATGTGCGTGTCCACGGTCTTGGGCAGGATGTACACATCCTGGCCCCAGACCGCGTCAAGAATGGCGGAGCGGCTGAGAACTTCACCCTGACGCTTCACCAGCAAACTGAGAAGGGAGAACTCGCGCGCGGTCAAGAACACAAGCTGTCCGTTCTTCTTCACTTCACACTTCTTGAAATCGACTTCCGTGTCGCCAAACCGGGAGACGTCGGCCTGACCTTGAGGGCCGCAGGTTCGTCTGAGGAGGGCTTTGACACGGGCGAGGAGCTCGCGCGGGCTGAAGGGCTTGGTCACGTAGTCGTCCGCTCCCAGCTCCAACCCGAGGACCTTGTCAATCTCCTGGCTCTTGGCGGTCAACATGAGAACGGGAGTGCCCACTCCGGCCTGGCGTAACTGTTTGCACACCTCGAAACCATCCAGCTTCGGTAGCATGATATCCAGAATGATCAGGTCGTAACGCTCTTCCCGGGCCATGGACAAGCCCAGCACGCCGTCTTTTGCTGCGGCCACCTCGTAGCCTTCCAGGGCAAGATCGTCTGCCAAGGGCATCAAGATGCCCTCCTCGTCTTCGATGATCAGAATGCGGTTCGTTTTCATTTCGCCGGCGTCGATTCCAGGGGAAGCCGGATGGAGAAGGTGCTGCCGCGACCTGGCTCACTCTCCACGCGCACGCTCCCATGATGGGCTTCCACGATTTGTTTGACCAGCGTCAGTCCCAGGCCGCTTCCCTTCACTGCTCGCGTCAGTTCGTCGCCGCCGCGATAAAAACGTTCGAACACCCGGCCGAGGTCCTCTGACCGGATGCCCACGCCGAAGTCCTGCACGGCCACGACCAGCTCCCGGTCCTCGACGAATCCGCAAACGTGGATCTCTTTGGCGACGGCGGAGTACTTGATGGCATTGTCGATAAGATTGGTGATCGCCTGGGTCAAGGCCGCGCGGTCTGCGGAGATGCCCGGCAAGGGTGCAGCAATGCTGGCCTGGATCGTAAAGCCTTCATGCCGCACTTGCTGTTGCATCGTGGACACGACCTCCTCCAGAAGTGAACCCACGTCCACAGTCGCAAACTCAAATGCTCGCTTGCCTTCCTCCATTTTCGCGAAATCCAGGATGTTATCCACGAGCACCGACAGTCGTTTGCTTTGTTCCACAAGCACATCATAGTAACGTTGCCGCCGTTCCTCGGAAGGGACCCGGCCAGCCTGCAGCATCTCGGCTAACTGTCGGATGGAGGTCAGCGGACTCTTAAACTCGTGGGACACGGTCGAGACAAAGTCGGACTTCATCTTCCCCAACGCCAGCTCGTGGGTGACGATGCGAATGGTCAGCGTCAGGCCAAAGATCAGAATGCCCGCCAGGAGGACAAAGACCCACAAATACACCGATCGTCGGGAAGTGAGCAACGTTTCCGCCAGATGACCTCCCGGCTGGTGAAGTTCCAGTGACCACGGGGGAAAGTTGCCGGCGAAATTCGCACGCACGGTCAGAGGTCCCGCCGCCGAGTCATCGGATTTCAGCAGGACTTGGCCATCCCCGCCCGTGATGGCCCAGGGGATAGGCTCGGAGCCAATAAACTGTCGGATCCGTGGCTGGAGCAGGTCGGCCTGGAGGTGCCCCGCATCGAACAGCAGCCCCCACATCTGACCCACAGGCTCGCCACTCCCTTTTTCGCTCAGGAGGGAAACCAGGTATGTGTACCGTCCAAAGTCCAGCACATAGCGGCTGGGTTTGCTGCCAGCTTCCTCTGGCGCCCAAGGGACCCGGGGCGATAGACTGGGTGCGGCGTTGGCCTGAAAGGTGAGTAGCCTTTCCGTGCTCGCCCGGCGCCGGCGCTCCTCGCCCTTGAGCCTTCGGTATGTGTTCTCCAGCGACTGCACCGGGGCGTCTCGCAGCAGGCTTTCATCCATCATTTGCTCTATTTCCCGTGCGAAGAATTCATATTCCGTCTTTTCCAGCGTCCATTTTGGGTCAATCAGGTCCTCGTACAGATGAATCAAGGTCTGAACCGCGCGGTTGGGATCGTCGATGGCGGCATACAGCGCGGCGAGTTCCAGCCGGGCGGCCAATCCCGACGGCGTGCCGCCAGAGATTCGTAGATCGGCGTAGCCTTGTACAATGCTCTGGTAAGATTCGATGGCGCCCGTGAACAGGTGAGCTTTCTTCTGGACGCGGGCAATGGCATTGAGGACTTCTCCTTTCAGTTCATGGCTGGACGCCAGGGCAAACGCCTGTTGATAGCTGGTCAAGGCTTCTTGATAGCGCCGCTCCTGGAATTCCTGCTGTTGGCCAAGTAAAAGGCCGCTGGATCGCGGTCCAGGAGCAGATGGTGCTGTTCTGTGTTCAGACACAAAAAGGAGCCTGGCAAGGGGAAACTGGATCTGCTCGCCGCGGTCAAACGAGAAGACTTCTTCGATAAGAGGCTCCTGGCTCTTCACAAGCCGCAGCAAATCGAGGGCGACTGCACCCGCGCGAGACACCTGCTGATTTGGGGTGGCGGCGAGAAGCCCCTTCTCGAGCTCGGAAATCCTGTCATCGATCGACTCCACAACCTTGTGCGCCAGGGTGTTGTGTTCGTGGAGCCGCGCTTTTTCCAGCAACGCTACATCATTCCGGATGCCCCGGAATGCCAGGTATCCCAGCAGCAGGCTGGGCAGTCCAATTCCCAGCAGGAAGTGGAAGATCACTCTTCTGCGTTTGTGCACTAACGCGTCCATGTTCGACACCGACAACCGGCCTCATCACCCGCGTTCGTTGCGCGCTTCCTTCTCATGTCGCTCCGGGAGTCTTGGGTCAAGACGATTCCATCCTGGGGGAACGAAACCGGTGCATTCCCGGGTTGTTGGCACCTCGACCACATGTCATGCAGTACCTTTACCACCATTTCGTTGGTGCCCTCCTTGAGGAAACGAGTGATCTCGAACTGCCACTTCCCGTTAAGCCTTATCCAGTTCTCGCGCGTCAGCTCCGGCCGTGGACATATTCTTGTGGCCATGATCGCCGGTCGCTCAATTGTTTTCGGAAGCACTGCACACCATACCCTCCTCGCTCCTTCTTCCCTGTTCGCCCAAGCGTAGTAATGAGTGAGCTTTACCTTTGCTCCGTTTTCCATTTTGACGAAGGCCTTCCCCGGCGGCGCATATTAATATTGAATCCTGGTTGCCCAACCCGCCGCGGGCCGTTCCCTCATACTCTTTACCGTAGCTCCGGATCCAATCGTTGGTGGGGCTGACGGGATCTTCGGTGGGACCATTATTAGGACCGGTGGCTTCGGCATTGGATTGCCCATCAATGATGTAAGCATCGCCCCGGATAACGGGAAGGCGAACCCAAATGCTTGCCGTACCCGCCAAGGCATTCCACTCCTCCACCTGGTAAGGCAAGGGTCGGCCCTAGGAAGAAAAACGGATGTCCTCCCCGCTGTCTTTGGCTTGAGCAAAAACAAAGGTCCCCTTTTTCAACCGCACCAGGAGCGGGAAATCATGTTCCAGTGCCGTGGCCGACAGGTCTCCCCCCTCGGGGGTAGTCAGGACAGACAAGGAACCTTGGTGCTGCCAGTCCGGACACTGGGTCAGCGCCTGAAATGCAAGCGTAGTAAGCAGTACGCTGCCCAGCAAGTACAACCGTTCATTCATTGTGCGGTTCCAGACGCACCTCGCAGAAAGTCAGCGCGGCAATCCCGTTTTCTCCTCGGAGCACAGTGCTGGGATGCCACGACCTGCTGTCGAGGTAGGTGAGTTTGTCAGCAGAGGAAGCTCCCGCCAGTCTGAGGGAGATCACATTCCCATTGACTGAACCCGAGGCGACCTTGCCCTGCCCTCCCTTGAGGTGGAACTGGTTGGCGAGTGCATTGTCCCATTTCATGGGTTGGTCGAATTCAAGCATGATCGCGTCCTGCTGGTCACTCGTGTACCAGGCCTTCTTGAGGTTGGGCGGCGTGATGGAGGCCGTGTATCTCTTTCCGTAGCTGTGCCTCTCCACGAGGGGATAGATGAGACGGGCGATCTCAGCGTAGCCAGCGGCGGGGTAATGGCAGCCGCCGGGAGGGTCGATGCCCAAGGTGGACATGATGCTCATTTGGGAGAACGCCAACGGCAACGTTCGCTGCACCTCGCGCAGCTGGTTGTCCGAACCGTCGATGCCCATCGAGCAAGCCTTCGGCCAGATCTGGAAAAGGTAGTAATGCTGGATGTTAGGAAAGTCCTCTTTCCACGCCGCTGCCATTTCGATGAAGTATTGCCGATACGTTTCCCAACCAAAGCCGCCGGTGGGGCCGTCTGCCCCCTGGTCATTCTCGCCTTGGTGCCAGAAAACGCCACGGATCCCATGGGTCAGCCCCGCCTGCTTCGCACGCCACAAAAGGCGCCCGTAGATCGTCGTCCCATCCTCCGGCTGTTCCGGGTTGCGCTGATGCTGGTCAATGCGTGTTCCACCTACGGCTCCGTTGAGGATACAGATGGGGATCCGCTGGCTCTCGACCAACCTCCGGGCAAGTTCCATGCCCCAGTAACCAATTTGCAGCTTCTCCTCGTCCTGACTGCGGTGCACCGCGTCACCCCAAAGTCGGGTGCCTTCGGGGTTACCCGACATGCTACCGAAAGTGCGAATCCATTCACTGTGAAAGCTCGGGTTGCCCTCGCCCCAATCCGTCGCCACGGCATTGGATTGGCCCTGGATGAGAAAGGCATCGCCACAAACGATGTTGGTCGCGGTGTGGAACACGGTCTCGCGGCCGCCCGTCCTGAAACCGCACTCCACGCGGTAACGGATGAGGCCAGGTTTCAGTTTCACCTTGAGGGCGTAAACTCCGTTTGCAGCCGGCTTGGCACTCGCGCAATGGTAGGGTCGTCCTTCGGCATAAACCTTGAGGTAAACTGTATCGGCGGTTTGGCTCAAAACTCCAGTGCACCAGAGCGTTCCTTGATCCTTATCATCGCGGGGGTAAAACTGATTATCCTGGGGTCTTTCCTCTTTCGCAGGCTTTGGCACCACCCACGCGTCCCGCTTTGGTTCATGGACCTTGATCCTGGTGGTTTGGACAGCTGACTGCCCACCGTTATCCATGGTCAGCGTCACGGTCATGTTCCCGCTATTCTGCGCCCGTTTGAGGAGGAGCTTTCCGGGGGGCGTTTCCTGGATCACTGCCAGGTCTGAAACGGTCCAAGCGTAGTTCAGTTTCCCCGCCCCCTTGGCCTGCATGACGCACCAGTTGGCGATCTGCGGTTTCACCTCGATGGCTCTGCGCCCATCCCAGGTGGCTGGTGCCTTCAGGGTAAACACCGGCTCCGGAATGTCCTCTTGGATCGTGATGGGGACATCCCGCGTCCTAATTCCATTCGCGTAAATCGCCTTGAACGTCAAAGTCACGGAAGTGTCCCCGGTCACCCGGCCAGCGTTGAACGGGAAATGGAAGCGGTCGACCGCGACCACCGTCTCATGGCCTCCGTGCTTCAAAATCCAGTAGACCTTCTGCGCACCTCCCGCTGCCGCAATGAAATCCGCACTCTTCCCTTCCAACACGGTGGCCACCGCTGGCGAGACCGAGAACTCGTCGCCCGGACGCACCACCGGTCCGACGAGTGTCTGCAGTGGCTTCTGGTTCTCATACTGCAATCTCACCCAGTCGGGAGATCGGGCTACCCTGGAGATACGCACCTCGTCCAGGTCGCCCACAAAGTCGTAGCGGTCATACCATCCACCCAGCCAAAGACGAGCCGGGCTCTTGAGCGACAATGGAGCGGAGCGGGTCATCGAAGCACCGTCGAGAAGACCGTTCACGTAAACGCGCGAATCGCCCTTCTGATAAGTGTGAATCACGTGAACCCACTCCTTCAAGGGAATACGGCTGTGGCCAGCAACGTTTGCGCCGGAAAAATAGCAATCCAAGTTGATGTGCGGCGGGCTTCGGAACTGCATGACCACCTTGCCCTGTGCTTGCTCGTTGCCCCAGGCGAGAAGGCTGCTGTTGGGCTTCTCCGCCCGAAACCATGCCTCTGAAGTGTGTGGATCGGCCCCTGAGGGAAGGTTGGTAATCGCGTCCCCGCAGAAGATGCCCTGATCGCCAGCCAAATGCCGTGCTTGCCCGACCACCCCCGCCGTCGGCGTCGTGCCCACGTCCTTCGACTGCAGCGAGCCGACCTCATCCTTCACCGGAGCGTCCATATGCCACACGCCCAGGTAGCCGTTCGATTCGTTGAACACCGCGGCACCGCTGGATTCACTCTCGGCAGAGGGATTACCCCAGTGCAGGCGGATCTCCTGCCGCGCATTCCCTTGAATGGTTGGCAAGCGTACCCAGACGGACGCAGTCCCTTGGGCCGCGTCCCATTCTTCAACCTGATACCTCAACGGCACACCTGTGCTGGTGGCAAAGCGGATATCCTCTCCCTTAGCCTTTGCCTGGCCAAAGTCGAAAAAGTCCTTGTGCAGCCGAATCAAGAGCGGAAAATCCCGTTCCGACGCCGACTCTGGCAGGGCCGCGCCTTCCTGAGTCGTCAGAACGTACACGGAGCCTTGGTGGTGCCATGCCGGGTACTGGCCGAACGCCACCTGCAAACAACCCACGATAAGAACTACGCCGCGAATGGTTTGCCTCAATCCACAGGTCATTTCTCTCCTTATCAATCTGATCAGAAAAGGAGCCAGGATTCCGTATCACAGGCTCGGGGCAAAACGCGTGAAGCACATCAACGGGTTTCCATCTCTATAAGTACTTCTCTAAAAGAGGCTTAAGGATCTTCTTCGTCGCCTTGGGCCAATGGCTCTTGTCCGTGAGGATCGCGGTTTTCAGTGCACAATGGCAGCTGCACTCTCCCAAAGCGGCGACCCGGGGAATCGCCTCCAGAATGACGCTCTTGGCTAGAGAGACGTTCTTGAGCAGGTTCTGAATGATCATTGCGACAGTGACGTGGTCGTCGTCCTTCCAGCAGTCGTAGTCGGTGACCATGGCCATCGTGGCATAGGCGATCTCGGCTTCCCGTGCACACTTGGCTTCGCCTAGGTTGGTCATACCGATGACATCGTATCCCGCCTTTTGGTTCGTGAGGGATTCCGCTCGGGTGCTAAAGGCTGGACCTTCCATGTTCACGTACGTTCCCCCGTTGTGGACTCTGGCTTTCAAGGACTTACAGGCCGAGAAGAGGATGGCTCGCAGTTCGGCACAGATGGGATTGGCAAATCCGATGTGCGCCACGATCCCCTTGCCAAAAAAGGTGTGCTCCAACGACTTCTTGGTACGGTCCAGAAATTGATCAGGAAGCACCACATCACAGGGGCGATATTTGGCCTGTAACGACCCCACTGCGCTCACACTGATGATCGACGTGACCCCAAGCATCTTCATGCCGTAGATGTTGGCTCGGTGGTTCAATTCACTTGGAAGAATCCGATGTCCGCGCGCGTGGCGTGGCAGGAAAGCAACCTTCTCCCCAGCCAAAACACCGGTCAAATAGCCGTCGGAGGGGGCTCCGAATGGAGTTTTCAACTGGAGCCATCGTTTCTTTTCGAATCCTTCGATGTCATAGAGACCACTGCCTCCGATGATGCCGATGCGAGCGTCCGCCATAGTTGGAGATTACGTTAAGAGAGTTGGTTTTGTGACTTCAAGCTGGGTGGGGAGTGTTGCAGGGGTGAGGCTAGCCGCAAAGCTCAAAATGAGTCTTGAAGCTCCTCGAGTGTTCCGCTTGCTCTTGGCAGCTGAACCGTTTATAAATAGCCCATCAAAACACTCGCCTTTAACAGTACTATGACGAGGACAGCTCATTCTGGTTTCGATGCTGCCGACGTGGTCTCCATCATTATGGGGGGGGGCCAAGGAACTCGGCTCTTCCCGCTCACTCGTGAACGCGCAAAACCAGCAGTTCCCCTGGCCGGGAAATACCGTCTCGTCGACATTCCCATTTCCAACTGCATCAACTCCGGGTTGTTGCGGGTCTACTTGCTCACCCAGTTCAATTCTGCCTCGTTGAACCGGCACGTGGGTCAATCGTTCAAGTTCGACGTGTTCAGCCGCGGTTTCGTGGAAATCCTGGCCGCGGAGCAGACCTTCACAAGCACTTCCTGGTACCAAGGAACAGCGGACGCGGTCAGAAAAAACTTCATGCACTTGAAGAATCTGGACTTCAAGTACGCTCTGATCCTCAGCGGGGACCAACTCTACCGCATGGATTTTCGACCGATCATCTCCCACCATTTGGAGAAGAAGGCGGACTTGACGATCGCAACCATCCCCGTAGACCGTGAGCCTGCCAAGTCCTTCGGGATCATGCATACCGACGCTGATGGGCGGATCGTCAGGTTCGTCGAGAAGCCCAAGGACCCCCAACTCCTCGATTCGCTCAAGCTAGACGCCGAGTCTCAGTCCAAGCTGGGAATCCCCACTGACTCGGATATGTACTTAGCCTCCATGGGGATCTACGTTTTTAGCCGAGAGGTGCTGTTCCAGTTGCTTGAAAACACGATGACCGATTTCGGCAAGCACATCATTCCTCACGCGATTGAACATCTGAGGGTGTTCTCCCACGTCTTTCAAGGGTATTGGGAGGATATCGGAACCATTCGCAACTTTTTTGAGGCCAATCTGGACCTCACTTCCGACATGCCGCGCTTCAACTTCTTCGATATGAGCGCCCCGATCTACACCCGACCTCGGTTCCTGCCCGGGTCCAAAATCAACGCCGCCGCAATCGACCATGCGGTAGTGTCGGACGGGTGCATTCTCAACCGTTGCCGCATCGCTCAAAGCATCGTTGGGCTGCGAAGTTTGGTCGATGAGGGGACCATGATGACGAGGACGGTCATGCTGGGTTGCGACTATTATGAGTCCGCAGACTCCCTCCAGCAGAATGAGATCCTGGGACGTCCTCGGATTGGCGTGGGCAAGAACACCCGCATTGAGAATGCGATCATCGACAAGAACGCGAGGATCGGTGACAATTGCGTTCTCACTCCCGCTGGCAAACCGGAGAACCTCGACCACGAGCATTACTACATCCGCGACGGAATCATCATCATACCCAAGAACGGGATTGTGCCACACGGAACCGTCACTTGAGTCCCGGTGCTGGTGGAATCGGATCTCTCTCCGGCTTGTCCGGCGGCCTGCGCAAAGGTGTCGCAAAGTCTTTCCAACGGGCTGATTGTTTGCTAGACGTAACTTCGTGCTGAAGAACAAAGCCGATCTCTGGAAACGGTTGCAGTCAAAGCGGAAGCTTTTCCTGATTGCCGGGCCGTGTGTCATCGAGAGTCTCGAATTGTGCCTCCGCATTGCTTCCTCGCTCAAGGTAGCCTGCGACAAGCTTGGGATCACCTACGTATTCAAGGCGAGCTTTGACAAAGCCAACCGATCTTCCATCCACTCGTTTCGAGGTCCCGGCCTCGAAAAAGGCCTGGAGATTCTGGCGAAGGTGAAGACTCGTGTGGGCGTGCCCACTCTGACCGATGTCCACAGCGAGGTCGAAGCCACGATCGCGGGCGAGCAGGTGGACGTACTCCAGATCCCGGCATTCCTCTGCCGCCAAACGGACTTGATCGTCGCCGCGGCCACCACCGGAGCGATCCTGAATCTCAAGAAAGGACAGTTTTTGGCCCCCCAGGACATGAAGAATGTCGTGCAGAAGGCGTTGGAAGCGGGATCCTCGAGGTTGCTGCTCACCGAGAGAGGCACTACGTTTGGCTACAACAACCTGGTAGCCGATATGCGATCCATTCCCCTGCTCCAATCCCTTGGCTTTCCCGTGGTGTTTGACGCCACTCATTCGGTTCAGCTTCCTGGCGCTGGCGGAGATCGTTCCGGAGGCGAGGGGGAATTCGCGCCGGTTTTGGCCGCTGCGGCAGTGGCGGCGGGCGCTGACGGCCTCTTCATCGAGACCCACCCTGATCCCTCCAAGGCGCTCAGCGATGGTCCCAACATGATCCCTTTGGCGGACATGCCCAAGGTGCTGCGGCGGCTCCAGCGAATCCACGAGGTGAGCCGATGAGCCCCCGTCCCTCGTCAAGGGCCAAGCCAGGACCCCGAGCTCCGGTGGGCGCAAGGCCCCCAGCTGGGCTCCTCGCCAGGCTCAGGCGCGTTCGTCTGTTTCTATGCGATGTGGATGGAATCCTGACCGACGCCCTGGTCCACATGGGGGATGGAATCGAGCTGAAAAGCTTCGACGTACGCGATGGGTTTGGCCTTAGACTGCTTCAAAGGCACGGAATTCGAGTCGGATGGATCTCACACCGTCCCTCCCAGCCAACGACCCAGCGTGCCGAAGAACTTGGCATCAACTTTCTTCACCAGGCGCAGGGAAGCAAGGTGGCCGCCGCCGAAAAAATGATCGGAGAGGCTGGGCTGAGTTGGAAGGAGACTTGTTTCATGGGAGACGACCTGGTGGACCTCGCGGCGCTCCGACGAGCCGGACTAGCGGTCACGGTTCCCCATGCCTTGGAGGAGGCGCAGAACTGTGCTCACTACACCACTCGAGCCCAGGGAGGACACGGAGCCGTACGGGAAGTGGTTGAACTGATTCTCAAAGCCCAAGGCAAGTGGCAGGCCTTGGTGGCCACCTATTCCGAGTGAACAGAACCCATCCAAGTAAGTACGGGGCGAAAGCCTCAGGGGGACTCGTCCTGGCGAAACGGGGGTCGGAAGTACTCTGGCTCTTCCTCGTGGTGTCCCTGCTCGGCCACTGCCAGCTCTTCGGCCAGGTGCAGTCGCCAGGGGCCATCAAGGGCGCTTGGAGCGTCACCGAATATTACAAAGAGAATCCGAACCGCCTCAAATCGAAAGTGAACGGGGTGGGTGCACAACTCCTGCCTTCCGGTGTTTACCAGTGTGATTTGCTACAAGTTTCGATGTTCACCCTCCAGGGCAGAACCAACCTCGTGATCGAAGGTACCAATTGCAGCTTTGACCTCAAAGCACGTATCGCAACTTCCAGCGAGATCCTCCGAGTTCATTCTGACGATCGGGAGATCAGCCTTCAGGGACGCGGATTCACCTGGTGGCAGACGAACAATTATTTGGTCATTTCCAATAACATTCTGGCCGAGCTGGGAGGCCTTCCCAAAACCACAGGTCCCAATCCCTCTACTGCGACCAATGACTATGGCACCATTGCCGCAGGCCGCCTGGAATATGATCAGACCGCCAACCGAATCCTATTCCGCGATGGGGTGCGAGTGGACAGCGGTCAAATGGCGATGAACTCTCACCAACTGGCGATCCGCCACACGGGTGAACCTGGAATTGAGGGAGTCGAGGCCGAGGGCGAAGTGGAGGTCATCCACAAACCAACCGACAGCCACATTCGAGCAGGCCGCGCCACCTACAGCGCGGGGGAGAACGCCAAAATCGTCGAGTTCACCGATCATCCATTGTGGAAATCCGGATCTCGGGAGGGCCAGGCGAACTTTCTCAGGATTCGGATCACCGACGCCTCCACGTTGCTGGAGGGCGATGGCGGCGTTCAGCTGTTGATGCCTCGTTCAGGAAAGGAGGGTCTGGTCCTCTTCGCTTCGATCCCATCGGTGGCGGCCTCCCAGCCAGACTCAAATTCGGTGTCCCAGGCGAGCGATCTCCCCAAGAATGCCCCCCCTATTCGCATCCTATCGGAGTCGATGAAGGTCGAACTTCCGCCCCAACAAGGATCGATCAGGTATCTCCTCCTGCAGACGAACATTTCCATCGAGGATGCGTCGAGCCAGAGCCGGGTGACGGGACAGCGTGCTGAGTATCATGAAGGACAGCAGATGCAGTTGACCGGGGCTCCTCAGTGGTCCTCTCCAGCGGGGTCCATCCGGGCTGAGTTCCTCTTCTTCGACCCGGCCACTGGCTCGTTTGGAGCCAAGACCAACGTGGTGGCCAACCTGAATGTGGCAAGAATGGCCGGCGAAATGAAATCCACGAACAGTCAGTTCCTCATCAAGGACCCGAACCGGCTGAACGCCGCCGCGCTCGAGCTCAGTGCGGGCTTTCTCGTCAGTCAGGACAATCTCATCCGCTGCTCTGATCAGGTGCACGCCCGTCTCCTGAGTTCAGGGATGGCATTGGGAGAGGTGGAGTGCAGGGAGATGACAGCCAGCCTGTCCGAGGGCCACCTGCAGACCCTCACTCTTCAGGAGAACGTGCAGGGTCGAAGGTTCTCCTTCACCAACCACAGTGGAAAAGTGCAGTCCGGCAACCTGGAATGCCAGCGGATCATCTTCCGTTTTCGACCCGACTCCTCGGTGGAGACGTTGCAGGCAAACGGTTCAGTCAAGGTGAGAGGCGAGGAAAGTGCCCCGGGAAAGACCGCCACGAATCGCAGGTCCGTGGAGTGTGACGAAGTGTGGGGATCTTTCGAGCCCGGACAGAGAATGCTGGGGACCGCCTGGGCCAAAGGCGGGGTGAAAGTGCTGGATGGGCTTCGCATGGTGACCGCGGAGAAGGCTGACTACGACGGAGCCCGTGACCGACTGGCCTTGACTGGGAACCCCATCGTCCAAACTCCGGAAGCAGAGATCCGCGGGGCCAATTCCCTGGTCTGGGACCGTCGGCGAGGTGGTTTCAGTGCTTCGGGTCCCTACCGGACCCTTTTACGTTCCATGCCGGGGAGCACGAACAATCTGTTTGATCTTCGCTCGCTTCGCTGGAACCTGAAGCAGGGTTCGAAAGACAACAACTAGCCCCACCGACGACTGACGAGCACGCATGGATACTCCAAACCAATCCCATCAAGCGCAGCCAGGCCAGGAGTCGAACACCTTGCTGCGGACGTCCGGCCTGGCAAAATCGTACCGTTCCAGGCGGGTCGTCAACGGAGTCTCGATCACCGTAAACGCAGGGGAAATCGTCGGCCTGCTGGGCCCCAACGGCGCGGGAAAGACCACTACGTTCAACATCGTAGTGGGCCTGGTTCGACCCGAAGCGGGGGAGGTCATCTACGAGGGGAAACCCATCACCCACCTTCCTATGCACCAACGGGCACGCCTGGGGATCGGCTACCTGACTCAGGAGCCTTCGGTCTTCAGGAAAATGACCGTTGAGCAGAACATCCAGGCGATTCTCGAAACCTGCAAGATGAGCAACGAGGAACGAAAGGTCAGGCTCCAATACTACCTGGAGGAACTGGACCTGACGCGTATCGCTCAAAGCAGGGCCTACACTCTGAGCGGTGGGGAAAAACGCCGCCTGGAGATTACGCGCGCGCTCATCACGGGCCCTTGCCTCATGTTGCTGGATGAGCCGTTCAGCGGGATCGATCCAATCGCCGTGTACGAAGTCCAGAAGATCGTTCGCCGGCTCAAAGAACGAAAACTGGGAATCCTGATTACGGATCATAATGTCAGGGAGACTCTGAAGTTGGTGGATCGGGCCTATGTCATCCATAGGGGAGAAGTGCTATGTGAGGGGTCTGCAGACTTCCTGGTGAATGACCCCAAGGCCCGCGAAATCTACCTGGGTCCTGAGTTCAACTTGTAATGCGCTGCTCCTCCTCTTCTCTGAAGCTCTTACGTAAAAAGGTATGATCAAGCGTAACACTGTCAGTGTCAAACACTTCATAGAACTGCACGGTGAGAAGCTCGGGCTCCGGCTTCTCGCTGGGGGGCATGGACTCGATCGGATCATTCGTGAGCCGACCGTGAACCGGCCTGGGCTTGCGCTGGCTGGTTTCACTAAGTATTTCGCGGGCAAGCGCATCCAAGTAATCGGAAGTTCCGAGGTGTTTTTCCTCAAGTCTCTCTCGCCACGGGATAGGCACGCACGATACGCTCAACTCTTTCATCACCGAATCCCCTGCATTGTTTTCTGCCGTAACTACAAGCCCGACAAGCAGTTGCTCGCCGCTGCAGAGCAGCGGGGTGTCCCGGTTTTTGAATGTGGTTCGGTGACGATGAAATTCATCAACAAGGCCACGCTCTTGCTGGAAGAGATGTTCGCCCCCCACACACTGGAGATGGGCAGCATGGTGGATATCCTGGGTATCGGCGTCATCATCCGCGGGGAAAGTGGCATCGGAAAGAGTGAGTGCGTACTCGCACTGATCGAACGAGGCTATAGCCTTGTCTCCGACGATATCACCCATGTCTCTCTATCCGGTGGGGTAGAGGTGATCGGTACGAGCCCAGATGTCACCAAGGACCACATGGAAGTGCGCGGGATCGGGATCATTAACGTTCCCTCCATGTTCGGCGTACGGAGCATCCGATCCAACAAGAGGGTCGACTTGGTGATCCACCTCAAGGGTTGGGACCATGTGCCCGACGTGGACAGGGTCGGGATCGAGGAGGCAACCACCAAGATTCTCGGAGTGGATTTGCCTTTCATGACCATTCCGGTAAGCCCGGGTCGAGATCTGGCAAGGTTGGTGGAAGTGGCGGCGTTTCATACCAAACTGCGGATGATGGGTTACAACCCCGCGGAGGATTTCAATGCGAGGCTCATCGAACGAATGGCACCAAAGCCGGCGAAGCAGATCGCTCCATGAGGCAGAAATGGCTGGCAAAGCGGTGTTGGGTCAATTATGGTCCGTTCGCATTGAATGAGCGCTAAGAAGTCCATCGAGCACCCAGGCAAGGCGACCAAGGAGATGACTGTCGCTAACAAGCTTGGCATACACGCGCGTCCGGCAGCCATGTTCGTGAAAGTCGCAAACCGTTTCAACTGTGACATTTTGGTGGAAAAAGATGGGGAAACAGTCAACGGGAAAAGCATTATGGGGCTCATGATGCTCGCCGCCGGTCCTGGATCCAAGATTCTCGTTGAAGCCGCCGGAAAAGACGCCACTCAGGCCCTGACGGAGCTAGAATCGTTGTTGAATCGAAAGTTCGACGAGGAGTGACCGACGCCCCACGTCCTTCCAGCACCCCAATCCCGGAATGGCCGAGCCCGCTTTCAACATCCAGTATCTCGCACGACTCGCCCGCATCGATCTCTCCGCGACGGAAAGGGAGCAGATCGGCCCGCAACTCGCCAGCATACTGGGTTACGTGGAGAAACTAAAGCAGGTGGATATCAGCCAGGTAGAGCCCACTGCGCATGCCACCCCGCTGACGAACGTGGTACGGGCGGATGAGCTCTCAGGCTCTTTGACCCACCACGAGGCCCTTTCGAATGCTCCGGCTGAATCCACAGGGCTTTTCAGCGTGCCGAAAATTGTCGAGTGAGTGGTCCCGCACCCAGGTTGGCGATGAACAAAGGAATCCTCTGATGCTTCACGAATTGTCCATCACCCAAGTCACGGACAAGTTGAAGGCCAGAGAAGTCTCTGCAGTGGAGATCCTTAAGAGCTGTCTTGATAGGGTTCGCCAGATCGACAGCCAAGTCGGTGCGTTTCTGAGTCTCGATGAGCCGAGCGCGCTCAAGGATGCGGAGCGGGCAGACCAGGAGATCCGGCTTGGGGCAGGCTGGGATCGAAAGCCGTTGCTAGGCATCCCGATCGCTCTGAAAGATGTCATCGCCGTCAAGGGACAGCCTTTGACCTGCGGCTCCAAGATGTTGGCAGATTTTGTTTCTCCTTACGACGCCCATGTCACCACCCAGCTCAAAGAGGCGGGTGCGGTCCTTTTCGGAAGGCTGAACATGGATGAATTCGCGATGGGAAGTTCCACGGAGAACTCCGCTTTCCATCCGACTCGCAATCCATGGGACCTTTCGCGCATACCCGGAGGTTCCTCGGGTGGCTCCGCAGCGGCGGTTGCGTCCCATGAATGCTTCGCCGCGCTTGGCTCCGACACTGGAGGATCGGTCCGGCAGCCTGCCGCCCTCTGCGGAGTCGTGGGGCTGAAGCCCACCTATGGACGAGTTTCCCGGTTCGGATTGGTGGCGTTTGCCTCCTCGTTGGACCAGATTGGCCCGATCACGAAGACGGTCCGCGACGCCGCCAAGCTCCTGACGGTCATCAGCGGGCCAGATTCCAGGGATTCAACCAGCCTCGGCCAACCCCCTCCTGCGTACGAGAGGACTCTAGAAGAGGGGATCAAGGGGTTGCGTCTGGGAATGCCCCGAGAGTACAGACTCCCGGGCACCGACCCCGAAGTGGAACAGGCAGTAACCGCGGCGGTAAAACGCCTGGAGTCACTCGGTGCGGAGATCGTCGAGATTTCCCTGCCGCACACCGAGTACGCGGTTGCCACCTATTACATCATCGCCACCGCTGAAGCGAGCGCCAACCTGGCTCGCTACGACGGTATGCGCTATGGGCATAGAAGTGCAGGGACGGACTTGCTGGATGTATATGCCAAGACGCGCGGAGAGGGTTTCGGGGCGGAAGTCAAGCGGAGGCTTATGCTGGGCACTTACGTCCTAAGCTCCGGTTACTATGACGCCTACTATTTGCGTGCCCAAAAGGTGCGGACTTTGATCCGCAACGACTTTCTGAGAGCCTTTGAGGCTGTAGACGCGATCGTGACTCCAACGACCCCCTCGCCCGCATTCCGACTTGGGGAGAAGTCACAGGATCCACTGCAGATGTACCTTTACGACATCTTCACCCTCTCCTGCAACCTTGCGGGCATCCCTGGCATCAGCCTCCCGTGTGGGTTCACCGAGGCACCCAAGCTTCCGATCGGTCTACAGCTGCTGGGACCACCGCTTGGCGAAAGCAACCTGCTTCGAATCGCGCATGCTTACGAGCAATCGACCGATTGGACTGCGTCGCGTCCGCGCGTAGCGTAACCAACCCCATTGCGCAGAGCGTGGGAACGAATCCCCGAGAGGGCTGCGTTTTCCGCTTGCATCCCCGTCCAGTCTCCTTAGTTTCTCGAACCGCAGGTAGGAATCTGCCGGAGTCAAATCATGCCCCTCTATACCATGGTCATCCCTGTCGAAGAATTCGACACCGACCTACTGCCTCCGGATGCGAGAGACGGGGAATCGTCGGACTTTGATCCTGCAGTACAAAGGTATCTGGAAGAGGAACTTTCGTCGATTGGAGGCGAAGCCGTCGTCAGGGTGAGCGAGGGCTGTGTCACCGTGCGCTGGGAATCAGACTGCGATTTTCGCGAACTCGGTAAAGCGAGCGTCCGTAGGTTGGAGAGCGGGGAAGTGCAGGAAGCGCTCCAGCTGCTGAGACTCTGGGTGACCGGGTACGAGAAGAACGCGACCATACGCTACAGCATCGCCCTCCCCTTGATTGGTTTTGGATCGGACTATCAACGCCGCGGAGAACGAATGCATGCTGCGGACTGCTGGTTTGACGCTGCGCATCACATCGCTTTGGCGCTTGAGGACGAACGGGCGAATCTTGCCTTCCGAAAAGAATGCACCGAGGCCCTGCTGCGCTGCTGCCGTCTTCTTCGAAAACACTACTATTGGCACGAAGCGGCAAGTTCGCTCGAGAGCTTGGTTCTTTGTGAACCAGAGTGTGAGGAGGCTTGGGTGATGTTGGCCGAAGTGACCAGTATTATCGGCGAAGTCCAGGAGGCTTCTTTTGTCATGTCGGAGGTCACTGAACCCGCTCAACCCGCCAACTGTTCGGGAAAAGAATAAGTGATTGAAACCGCGCACTCGGCTGGGCATGCTGGACGGATGCAATCGGTGATTAGCGGACCAGTCTTTGTCGTTCGGGATAATATCGATACAGACCAAATTATCCCGGCGCAATATCTGAACCTCGTTCCCACCATCCCGGAGGAATATGAGAAACTTGGGTCCTATGCGTTGTGTGGGCTGCCCGAGTCTTCCTATGCAAAGCGTTACGTAGAAGAGGGGAACTTGGATAGCGCCTATCCCATCGTGGTGGCCGGACGCAATTTCGGGTGCGGAAGCTCGAGAGAGCACGCTCCTATTGCACTCGGATCCGCCGGATGCAAAGCCGTTTTGGCAGAGAGCTTTGCACGCATCTTCTTTCGAAATTGTGTGGCGACGGGCGAGCTGTATCCGTGCGAATGCGTGGACCGATTGTGCGACCTACTCGTAACGGGAGACCGGGTCACGTTGGATTTGGATCGGGGAACGATCGTGATTGAAGGTTCAGGAAAGACTCTTGAGTTTCGATCACTCGGGGAGGTCCGGCCGGTGGTGGATGCGGGGGGCATATTCAACTATGCCAGGAAGTCCGGCATGATCGGGAGGTGAGTAGAACTGGGTCTCGGGTGGTACCCTCCCAGCATAGTTGAGCGGATCCAATTAGGTTTTTAATAGATCATATTGCATTGCATTAAACGACACTAAGAACCCGTCCATCGACCAACTCCCATCTGGAAAAGCAAGAGTATTGCCTCAAATGCCCTTAATAACCGGGGGCACAGTGCCGACATAGTGGTAGATGAGAGAGCGTTGCGTGGGGCAAAATTTGTGGTGTTGCGCTGGCGGGTCATGCGTGAAGGGCCCATCCCGGATGAGGAAACCCCCGGGTGAGGTTCCTTTCTCCGATTCTGGCGGGGTTCTGGAAGGGAGGACGTGATGGCGGAAACCCTGGGCGAGGTGGGTTGGGCGGTCCAGAGTCGACTCACCGAGACGCATTCCGGAATGAAACAGCTGCAAATAGGCAGGGTCACGAGGATGATCCTGTTGACCGTTTTATACGTGATAGGTGGGCTTCTGGGGAGCCAAGCCGCCTTCGCGCAGGGAAGCGTTTACCTTTTCTGGCCACCCGCAGGCATTGCGTTAGCAGCCGCCCTTCTCTTCGGATCCAGCTCCTGGCTTGTCATCCTGCTTGGTGGTTTGGTCTACTGTTCGTTACTTGGTTTTCCGCTGGACATCTTCACTCTCGGGGTGGTTGTGGGGAACATGGCGGGGGCGTTTCTCTGTGCTTACTTGCTCTCGGCTTTTGTTCGGTTTCGGCCGGAGATGGACAGGGTGAGAGACGTGGCCGGTTATTGTTTCCTGGCCTGTATTCTCGGAACCACCATCAACGCGCTCGCCAACGTGGCAAGTCTTTGTTACAGCGGGCAGATCCCTTGGGATGCGCTTCACTCCTACTCCCTTCAGTGGTGGATTCCCAATGCCATCGCTTGTTTGGTGGTAGCTCCCCTGATTCTGGCCTGGGGAACGCCTTGGCGTGAAAAATGGACAGCGGGAAGGATCGCTGAAGCCCTCTTTTGCTCAGCCGGTGTGGCTGGCAGTGCTCTGGTTTCTTTCTCTTCCTGGCCCTCACCGGGAACAGGCAACTATCCGCTCACATTTCTCCCCTGCCCGTTTCTGGCATGGGGTGCGCTTCGGTTTGGCCAGCGTGGTTCCACCAGCGGAACATTTTTGGTTTCGATGATGGCAGTTCATTTTCTGCTTCAGGGCAAAGGCCCTTTTGTAGCCCAAACGGAGCGGGAGAGTCTCATGCTCATCGGGGGGTACATCGGGGTCCTTGCTATTGCCAACCTCATCCTGGCTGCTGCGTCCGGGGAGAAGGAGGCGCAGGTCTCCGCCTTGCGCAAGAGCGAGGAGATTCTGCAGGCCATCACGGACAACACCACCGATCTGATTGCGATCTCAAATCCCTCTGGCTCGTACACTTACGTGAGTCCCTCCTTTCGGAACATGGTGGGGGACGCCCCAGAGTCAGTCCACCGGGATTTTCTGGCGGGGGTACATGCGGCGGACCGTCAGAAGGTGCAGCGAGCCATCGAAGAAACGCTCAGGAGCGGGGAGGCCCAGCGCTTCGAGTATCGCTGCCAGAGTGTTGAACAGCACGAGCGTTATCTGCGCGCCCAGGTAAGCCTGGTGCCGACTGCGGGCACCCCTCAACTCCTGTTGGTGGCCCGGGACATAACGGACCGCAGACAGGATGAGGAGCGGTTGCGTTTGCTCGCCTCTGCGGTCTATTGCGCGCACGACTCCATCCTCATCACCACCTCAGAGGTTGAGAATCCGGGTCCTTGTATCGTCTTCGCAAATCCCGCCTTCACGTCCATGACGGGTTTCACCTTTGAGGAAGTGATCGGAAAGACCCCCCGCTTGCTTCATGGCCCCAAGACGGACTCGGAAGTGCTTCAGCGCATCAAAGAAAGTCTGCATGCGAGCAAGCCCTTCCATGGGGAGGTGATCAACTACCGCAAGGACGGGGGTGAGTTCTGCAACGAGATCCACATCGAGCTCATCCGTGACGCCACCGGCAAGGTCACCCATTACCTCGCCATGCAGCGGGATATCACGGCCCGCAAGCAGATCGAAAACGACCTCGCCCGAGCGAGGGATGAAGCGGTTCTTTCGGCGAGGACGAAGGCAGAATTCCTGGCCAACATGAGCCACGAGATCCGAACTCCGATGAACGGAGTCATCGGCATGACGAACCTCCTGCTCCACACGGAGTTGTCATCGGTCCAACGCGATTTCGCAGACAATATCCGGTCCAGCGCGGAAGCCCTGTTGACGATCATCAACGACATCCTGGACTTCTCTAAGGTGGAAGCGGGAAAGCTGGTGCTGGAGAAGCTCGATTTCAACCTGCATGAGACCGTGGAGAGCATGCTCCAGCTCCTCTCCCAACAGGCGGTATCCAAGGGGCTGGAACTGGGAAGCTTCATCCACGTTGACGTGCCATCTTACCTGCGTGGCGATCCGGGACGGCTCAGGCAGATTCTCACCAACCTGGTGGGAAACGCGCTCAAGTTCACCACTCACGGGGAGGTGACGGTGCGTGTCACCAAGGAGGGAGACGAGGAGTCGCACGTTTCGCTGCGCTTTGAGGTCAAGGACACAGGGATAGGCATCCAGCCAGAGGCACAAGCACGGTTGTTCCAGGCATTCAGCCAGGCCGATGGCTCCACCACCCGCCGGTATGGAGGCACGGGCTTGGGTTTGGCGATTTGCCGGCAGCTGCTTGTTCAGATGGGGGGGCAGATCGGTGTTACAAGCGAGCCCGGCGTCGGCTCGACATTCTGGTTCACCCTACCCTTCGAAAAACAGGTGGCCAAGGGGCACGATATTATGGCACTCCCCTCCCAGGTGGCAAGGGTCAGGGTGTTAATCGTGGATGACAACGCAACCAACCGCGAGATGCTCCAGCACCAAGCGCTGGCGTGGAAGATGCGGAATGTGAACTGCGCTGCCAGCGGAGCGGAAGCCCTGGAAATGCTGCGTGCAGCGGCAGAGACGTACCCTTACGATCTTGCGCTCGTTGACCTGGATATGCCTGAAATGGACGGTCTGGCGCTCGCCCATACGATCAAAGGCGATCCGAAGATTGCCAAGACGCATCTCCTTCTTCTCACATCGCTGGGTCGCGAGTTGGATCGGGAGACCATGGAGCGGGCCGGCCTCGAAGCGTGTATCCCAAAACCGGTGAAGCATTCCAAGATGTACGATGCCCTGGTTGAGATCCTCGGAGGCACAGCCACGGGCCAAAAGCCGTCGATGACATTGGCCTCTGGGACGAGGTCAAACGGCAGTTTCCCTCCGAACGCCGCGGATCCCAATGCTGCGAAGCCAGGTCCCCCGGCGGTGCCTCCCAGTGCGCTCAGGATTCTCCTTGCGGAAGACAGTCTGATCAATCAAAAGGTCGCCATTGGACAGCTTCGCCATCTCGGTTATGGGGCAAGCGTGGCGAACAACGGGCAGGAGGCGGTGGATCTGTTCGAGCGCATGGGACCCGATATCATACTGATGGACTGCCAGATGCCGGTGATGGACGGATACGAGGCCACTGGTCAAATCCGACTCCTAGAGCAGGAACGTGCTCGGAGGGGCGCGCAGAGAGCGAAGGTCCATATCATCGCCATGACCGCCAACGCCATGCAAGGCGACCGTGAAAAATGCCTCGCCGCGGGCATGGACGATTACATTACCAAACCAGTGGAGGAATCGGAGCTTGCAGCAGCTCTGCAACGATGGTCGCCACCGGCCGGACATCCTTCTCTGTCCCGTGATGCAACCCTCATCCCAACTGGGGCGGGCACCGCCGCCCAAAAGCCTCCACACCCTGTGGATTCCAGAGACGCCTTCTTGAGAAGGAGCTCGCCCACTCCGAGCATAACGGTGAGCACGACCTTGGCACAGGAAGCCGACGAAGCAATCCTCAAACCTCTCGAGCCTATGAATTCAGCGGATCCAGCCAAAGACCTGCCGCGACGTCAAACCGCGAGCCAAGACGTGGCTTCAACCTCACCTCCAACGGACGAAGAACCTCCGGTGAACTTGAAACGACTCAAGAAGGTCTCTTTCGATAATCCCGAGCGAATGCGCGAGTTGGCAGGTCTCTACTTGGACCAGAGCGGGCAACTGATCAAGGCGATCGAGATGGCGATCCAGGCCGGGGCCTCGCGGGACATGGAACAGGCTGCGCACAAGCTGTGCGGCTGCAGTTCGAGCCTCGGAATCAATATCCTGGTAGCTCCCCTTCGTGAATTAGAGCGCATGGGCAGAGAGTCGCAATGGGACGGAGTAACCCCGCTCTTCGGACAAACCGCAAGGCAACTGGACCGAGTCAGCACCTATTTGCGCGAGAACGTGCTCCAGGTGCCGACCTCGTCCGGGCAAGCATGAAGAGCAGCATCCTCATCGTCGAAGATGACGCGATCCTAGCGCGCCTTTACAAGTACTGCCTGGAGAAACACGGGTTTGCAGTCAGTGTTGCGGCGGACGGGGAGATTGCCATCCAGATGCTGGAGCGTACGGTTCCAGATCTCGTCATCGCGGATTTGATGCTGCCCAAAGTGCACGGCATCGACGTGATCAAACACATCCGAGCCAGTCCGCGCACCGCGCATGTTCCCGTGATCGTGGCCACCAACGCCTACCTGGCTAGCATGGTGAAGGCTGCGCGCGCCGCGGGAGCCAACCAGTGTCTCACCAAGGCCGAGTGTTCCCCGGAAGATCTCGTGAAGGTGATCAAGGAGACCCTGGATCCAAGTCACCAACAACCAGGTGCTCCATCTCCAGCCGCGCCGGGGACCGAGGCAACCCCGCAGCCGCAGCCTGCCCCCCAATCCGCCCCCGCCAAGCCTGCGCCTGAGGTGCAGGCGCCCGACCCGTCCCCCAATCCGCCCCCAAGTCCCATCCCGCCACGGACGGTTCCAGTCTCCGGTGAGGAATCCTCAGCCACTCCGCTGCAACCTCCAGTGAGCTTGCTGGACGCGTTCAGGGAGACGTTGCCGGATCTCGCCATGGAGTTGCGGGCCTACACGGCCGCGGTCGACCGGTACCAAGTGGAGAGTCACCTGCTGCCAAAGCTTACATTACTGCAAAAGCACGCCGAACATCTGGAGGCCTACGCTGAGCAAAACCAACAGCACGGCATTCGTTCCTTTGCCAAAGCTCTAGGACAGTTCCTAGCTGAGGCCCAAGATGAGCCCGAAAACGTCTCCCCGTCGGCGTTGCGAACGCTGGTCCAGACGGTGGAATTCGTGCCCATCCTGGTTCAACGGACCCAGGATGCCTCCCTCCAAGCTTCGATGGCTCCGTTGATCCTGGTGGTGGATGACGAGGTCATCTGCAGGCAAATGGTGCAGGGGGCCATGAAGGCGGTCCAGGTACGCACCCTCATTGTGGAGGACGCGCCAACGGCACTGCGTCTGGCAAAGGAAAACGATTTCGACCTGGTAATCCTGGATATCGACATGCCGGGCATGAATGGTTTTGAAGCGTGTACTGCGCTGAAAGCGTTGCCGGGCTACAAAGCCGTCCCCGTGATTTTCGTGACCGGCATGAGTGATTTCGGCGCCCGGGCTCGATCCATCCTGAGTGGAGGCAATGATCTCATTGGCAAACCGTTCCTTTTTGGAGAGCTTGCCATGAAAGTCCAGACGACGCTCCTCAAGAATCTCTGCAGGCCACAGCGCCCGGTGTAGCTCCCGAAGCACGAGGGTCCGCAGAATCTCCGGGCTGGCAAGTTTCAGTTGACCGTGGTAGAAATGCCACTCGTGACTGGCAACTCGGATGGCTCATGAGCTCAGAATCTGAATCGGCTTTCAAATTGGGAAAGAGAGAGTTCGCCTCTGCTCTGCCAGCACTGCGGTCTGAACTGATTCAGCTGCAGCTCTCCCTCCGGCAGAGCAGACGCTCGGTTTTCATCATCGTCTCGGGAGCGGACAGTGCGGGGAAGAGCGAGGTGGTTCATCGCCTGCACGAGTGGCTCGATCCCCGCGGAGTGCAGACTCATGCGCTCTGGACCCTGACGTCGGATGGCAATGCGCACCCACCCTTCTGGAGGTTCTGGAGAGCGATGCCGGCCCGAGGGGAGATCGGGATCTTCTTCGGCTCCTGGTATTCGGATCTGATTCTGAAGCGGGTGAAGCGCACCCTGGAGAAGGACGCGTTCAAGCAAGCCCTAGCACACGTCGCCTTCCTCGAGAAAATGCTCGCCAAGGATGGAGCCATATTCCTGAAGTTTTGGCTCGATGTCTGCGAGAACGAGCAGAAGAGGCGCCTGGAACTGCTCGAAACCAACCCAGAGACGTCCTGGAGAGTAGGAAGGCGCGAATGGAAACACTTTCGTCTCCACGACCGGTTCCAGCGCGCCTACCACACCGTTTTGGAGATGACGAGCACGCCGGCCGCTCCTTGGCATCGCGTGCCGTCTGACGATCCCCGGTACAGGGATCTCACCGCCGGCAGGATTCTTGTCTCCACCCTGAGGGAGCAGCTGGAAAGGAACTCCTACCGTTCCACCCTGGTATCTCTGCGGGTAAACCCCAGGAAAGGCAGAACCAACCTGCTCGACAAGGTGGATCTCACCAAACGCCTGGACGACAAGAGCTACGGCCGCGAGCTGGAGGAATACCAGTCGAGGCTGGGAAGACTGGCCTGGGAGGCTCATCGGAAGGAGATTGCCCTCGTACTCGTCTTCGAGGGATGGGATGCGGCCGGCAAAGGCAGTGCCATCCGTCGAGTCACCCAGGCGGTGGACCCGCGTTTGTTGAGAGTGGTGCCCGTGGCTGCACCCACGGATGAGGAACGCGCCCACCATTACCTGTGGCGTTTTTGGAGGCAGATTCCTGAAAAGGGGGTTCTGACGATTTTTGATCGATCTTGGTACGGTCGCGTCTTGGTGGAGCGAGTGGAGGGGTTTGCCACGGCTTCGGAATGGCAGCGAGCCTACAGTGAGATCACCTACTTCGAGCAGCAACTGACCGACGCAGGAGTGGTCCCGTTGAAGTTCTGGATCCACATCAGCAAGGCGGAGCAACTGAGGCGATTTCAAGAGCGCCAGCAGACACCCTTCAAACGCCATAAGATCACGGCGGAGGATTGGCGAAACCGGCGCCGATGGGCGGCCTATGAAGATGCGGTTCATGACATGGTCACCAGGACGCACCGACCCGCAGCGCCCTGGATCCTCGTGCCGGGCGACAGCAAGAAGTTCGCCCGAATTCAAATCTTGAAAACTGCTTGCCGCGTGCTGGACCAAGAGCTGTCCAAGCGATCCTGATCAAGCACCTATGCCCTCGACGTCCCAACGAGTCGACCCTCCGGCACCGGCTTCAGGGGGAAAACAACCCGGCAGACCAGGGAGACCGCGAGTCTTCCGCTCCCCTATTCCGCTCCTGTGCCTCCTCTGCTCCGGATCGGCATTGATCGCGGCCGTCCCTGCTGTCAAATCGACAGAGCGAATCACCGTGTTTCTCGACGGTCCCTGGCAGATCAGCGACAGCGTTTCCCCTGACGATCAGCCGGTAGAGTACCGACACACGGTCATCGTGCCAGGGCTCGTGAATCAATCCCGCCCGGGTTTCAGAAGCGTGGACCGCCTGACTGACTGGGCAAGGTCCCCGCGCGAGGGCCGGGTCGGTGACAACGCAGGCACGTCCGGTGCCGGGGCACCCACTCAGACCGACCCCGAGCGCAACTACTTCTGGTACCGGCGTACCTTCGTCGCTCCCGCCCTTCGATCCATTGCGCTGCTCCACATCAACAAGGCGCAGTTCGGGACTGCCGTCTGGCTCAACGGCAAGCCCGTGGGGGAATACCCGGGATGTTTCTCTTCGAGCACCTTGAACCTGACCGACGCGATCCGCATGCCCGGCACGAACACTCTCGTCGTGCGGGTGGGCGCCCATCCCGGCGTCCTGCCTGCGGACCTTCCGACCGGAGCGGATCCGGAGAAAACCAAGTGGACTCCGGGGATCTACGACCGTATCAGCGTCAGTTACTCGGACAATCCGGTTATTGAATGGGTGCAGACTGCCGCCGATGTGGACAGGTCAGAGGTCCAGTTGCAGACGAAAATACGCAACTACGGGGCAGCCACGAAATTCGAGCTCCGCCAGATCCTCCGCACCCTCCGCAGCGGGAAGGCCATTACGAACACCCCACCCACCCTGCTCCAGCTGAAGGCAGGAGAGGGACGGATCGTGACCACCAAGCTCCGTGTGCCCGACGCTCGGCTCTGGTCTCCGCAGGATCCTTTCCTGTACGCCGTGGACACCCGCACTGGAGGCGATTCGCTCACCACCCGGTTTGGGATGCGCGAATTCCGAGCGGACCCCAAGACAGGACGTTTTTTCTTGAACGGCAGGCCCATCCTGCTGCGCGGTTCCAACATCGCCCTTCACCGCTTCTTCGAAGATCCACTGTGCGAGAACCTACCCTGGAACGAAGGATGGACCAGGAAGTTGCTCGTGGACATTCCTCGTCAGATGAACTGGAACTCCGTCCGGTTCTTCCTGGGCCCTGTACCCGACCGTTGGTACGAACTGGCTGACGAAGCGGGGTTGCTGATTGAAAACGAGTTCCCCCTCTCGGCTCGAACTGGGGAAATGAACACGAACCAGGCAGGCCATTACGATCCGGAGAAGTGGATAGGCCAATATGGCGAATGGATGCGAGACACCTGGAACCACCCCAGTGTCGTGATCTGGGATGCCGGCGACGGGACGCTCGATCCGGTGCTGGCAGAGCGCGTCATTCCTGCGGTTCGGAAACTTGATTTGTCGAACCGTCCCTGGGTGCATGGGGCCAATCCCCCCGTGAACTCAACCGATCCGGTGGAGTATCGCGCCAGCTTGTTCCGCGACGCATGGCAACCAGGGCCTTTGGATTTCGCGATGGCGCAACTGGAGGCGCAACACCCCAAACCTGAAACCTGGGGCCTCGCTCAGAACGACCACCCTATTCTCCTCAACCAGTACGGATGGCTGTGGCTGAACCGGGACGGTACCCCCACGCTGAACGTCTCCAACACCTTCGAAATGTTGCTTGGCCCCAGGTCGAGCGTGGAGGATCGTTTTGGACTGAGCGCCTACGTAATGGCCGCGGAAACGGAATACTGGAGGAGCACACGCCTCTACGCCGGCATTCTGCACTTCGCCTATCTCACCAGCAGCCACAGGAAAGTCTGGAGCTCAGACTCCTTCCGCGACATTCGCACGCTGCGACTCGACGAGCGGTTCGCCGACTACGTGGGCAACGCTTTCAAGCCGCTGGGGGTGTGCATTCAGTTCTTCCAGACCAATCTCGTCTCCACCGGAGATGGGCATTTCAAGGTAACCTTGGTCAATGACCATGGCGAGCCTGCGGCCGGTCGCCTCCAGTTGACCCTGGAGACCATCAACTCGCAGGTGAAAGCCCAGACGGCCGCCTCGTACGAAGTACCGACCATGGGCAAACAGGAGGTGGAGTTGGTCCTGACCATCCCCGCAGTGTCCGGACGGCATGTTCTCAAAGCCGCAGCCTACCCGCTGACCGACCGTCCCACCCAGCCGACCGTCAGTCGGCGTTGGGTAGAGGTGGTCGGACTCCCCAAGTAATTCTCGGCTCGACGCGGCGCGCGTCCGGCTTCAGCATGGGGCCATCACAATGAAACGCTCGCTCTGCCAGTCTGCCAACCCCCAAGGTTGGGCCTTCCTGACTCTGCTTCTCTTTCTTTGCTGCGGGCTCCAAGGACAGAATCCCCTGGAGCAAATGCCCGGCCACGCACGATTCTTGAAGGTCAGCCGCGAAACCAAGGGCGCCTTCAAGTCTGGAGCGCTGTCCGTCACCTGGCTGCAGGAAGGCAAGACTCTTGAATACCGGAGGAACGGCAAACGCTTCCGGGTCGACCTGAGCACCTTGATTGAGTCGGAACAGCCGGCTGCAACCACCGCGCCTCCGAAAGAGGCCGCAGCCTCCCCTGCAAAAACGGAAGAGCCCGAGCGTCCTGCAAGGGGACGCCAGTATACGAGGGCGATCAGCCCAAACGGGAAGCACAAGGCTTTCTACCGAGACCGCAACGTCTGGCTGGCGGATCCATCCGATACCAATTCGGCTCCCGTTGCGGTCACGACCGAGGGGAATGACACGAACCGGGTCAAATTCGGGACGGCAACCTGGGTGTACGGAGAGGAGCTCTATCAGCACACCGCCATGTGGTGGTCTCCGGACAGCAAGAAACTCGCGTTCTACCGCTTCGATGAGAGCCAGGTGCCCGATTTCTACCTACAAATGAACCAGACGGCCATTCTCAGCACGGTCGACGTAGAGCCTTATGTCAAGGCTGGGGCTACCAATCCCTGTGTGGACCTCTTGATCTATGACCTGGAGACCAGGTCCACCCTCACGGTAGATGTAAGAGACGGCAAACCGTTCGAAAACTCCGTCCTGGGGCACTACGTCTATGGCGTTGCATGGACGGCGGATAATGCGGAACTCCTATTCCATCGCACCAACCGCAGGCAGAACGTGATGGAACTGGCGGCCGCTGATCCGCGGACGGGCCAGTGCCGAACGGTAGTCCGAGAGGAATGGTTGCCGAGCTGGACGGAAAACACTCCCGACCTGCGCTTCCTCAAGGATGGGAAGCGCTTCGTCTGGTCCTCGGAAAGAACCGGGTGGAAGAACTTCTATCTCTACGATCTCAGTGGCCAACTGTGCGCCACCCTCACCTCGCACGATTCTGAAGTCGGCGACATTGTTCAAATCGATGAGGCGGCCGGCCACCTCTACTACATGGCCCGCACCGGTGACAACCCGATGAAACTGCAGCTTCACCGAGTGGGCCTGGATGGGAAAGGCGATACCCGGCTCACGGATCCAAGGTTTCATCATCAGGTCAACCTTGCCCCCGATTTCCAGCACTTTGTGGATGTGGCCCAGACTCACGCCATCCCGCCTGTGTCGACCCTCATGGATGCGCAGGGACGCAAACTCACCGTCCTGGCAAAGAGCGATTTGTCGGGCTTCAGGAAAGCCAAGTTGCGTCCGGTCGAACTCTTCACCTTCAAGAGTGCCGACCTGCAGACAGACCTGTATGGGATGCTACATTTCCCCTCCGATTTCCGTCCGAGCAAGAAATACCCTCTCCTGGTGAGCGTGTACGCTGGG
The DNA here is from genome assembly GCA_964411985.1 of uncultured Verrucomicrobiota bacterium. Taxonomy (GTDB): domain Bacteria; phylum Verrucomicrobiota; class Verrucomicrobiia; order Limisphaerales; family J093; genus CAYPNF01. The sequence goes on along the minus strand of CAYPNF010000019.1, from coordinate 995 downwards.
CCATCCACCACGGGCGCGCATGAAACCTTCAGCAAGCCAGATCTTCTCACCGAATACGGTTTCCTGGTGGCCAGTTTCGATTCTCGAAGCGCCAGCGGACGAGGGAAGCGCTTTCTGGATTCCATCTACATGAAGTTGGGACAGGTGGAGATGGATGATCAGGCAGCGGGAGTGAGGTATCTCGGAAAGCGGCGGTACGTCGATTCCAAGCGGGTCGGCATTTTTGGCACCAGCTACGGAGGCACCGCCTCAGCAACCTGCCTGCTGCGCTTTCCCGATCTCTTCCACGCAGCCTGTTCCTCAGCACCAGTCACTGACTACCGCAACTACGACTCCATCTACGCGGAACGGTACATGTGGATTCCCCAGGAGAATCGCGAAGGCTACGACGCAGCCCGCATCATGACCTATGTCCCGAATCTCAAAGGAAGGTTGATGCTCTACTACGGAACAGCCGACGACAACGTCCACCCGAATAACTCCATGCAGCTGATCCAGGCACTGCAAAAGGCCGGAAAGAGCTTCGAAGTTCAGGTGGGCCCGGACGTTGGCCACGCTGGCTTGTCCAGAGATCGAATGATGGAGTTCTTCATAGATGCTCTCATTCTGAAGAAGAGACGCTGACCGTCCCCTTCATTCTTCCGCCAGGCGGACTTGCGCACGATGAAGTACCACCCGTTAACCCATGCTGCAGGGCTTCTCGAAAGCGTGGTGGCTGGAAGAGTGACTGCGCAGGCCGCCTTGACCGTTTGGCCGTTTGGTCGAAATCAGAAGTCCTCTCACCTGGCAGATTCGTGGACACGTCTGCGCCACTTCGCTGATGACCAAGACCTGCTATTGAACTGGCGGCCGCTGGCCAGCCATCTTCGGCATCGGAGCGCCCTCATTGCTCTGGTTCTGAGCTCGGCGATGGTGGTGGGACTGGGGATTGCAGGGACCTCTAACCCAACTTTCGATACTGGGACAGGTTTTTGACAAAATGCGCGAGTGCTGGG
>CAYPNF010000018.1:0-133386 GCA_964411985.1 uncultured Verrucomicrobiota bacterium | reverse complement strand
GACGGCGCATTCCTGCTGGATGTGCGCATGCCAGCGGAACTGGTCCTGGAGAACGTTCCGGGCGCGGTCAACATCCCGTTGCCGCAACTCCGCAGCCGTCTGAGCGAACTGCCCCGTGACCGCGAGATCCACGTCATCTGCCGTTCGGCCCAGCGGGCCTACTACGCGACGCGCATCCTGCTACAGAACGGATTCAAGGCCAAGAACATCGCGGGCGGCATGCTCTCACGAGCCATGCGGACCATTGCAGAATCGAAGTGACGAGAGGCTCCGTATGCAAAGAATTATGACAACAGCATCGTCTTGCTTGAAAGGAGGGGAACTGTGGAAGCTGTTATGAAGTTCCTTCAGAGCACCTTCGGCCCTTTGGTGTTCCTCTTCACCGTCTCAAACCTGGCGGCCATGGGCCTGCAAGTCAGGATGTCCGAGGTTGTCGTGGCGTTACGGAATAAGAAAGCCCTGGCGCTGATCTTCGTGTGGGGCTGGGTTTTGGGGCCGGCGTTCGGCTATCTTATCACCCGAGTTCTTCCTTTGGAGGAGCCCTACGTCATCGTGGTGCTCCTCGCCAGCCTGGCGCCCTGCGCGCCGTTTCTCCAGCAGATGGTAGGAAAGGCCCGGGGAGACATGGGCTTCGCGGGAGCCCTGATACCGCTGGTAGCGGTCGGCACGGTGGTGTTGATGCCATTGATGGCACCCCTGTTAATCCGCGGGTTGACGATCAGCACCTGGGCGCTCGCGAAACCGCTCCTCCTGACCATCCTCCTGCCGCTGACGATCGGAGCGGTGATCCGATATTACAGCGACACCGGGGCAACCAAGATCTTCCCGGCAGTCAAGGGCCTGGCTCTACTCTCCACACTGCTGACGATCCTCTGGTGCCTGGTGATCTACGGCCGGGGGATGCTCAACACGGCCGGCGAACTCGCCCTGCTCTCCATGACTTTGTTCATGGTCGGGATGGGATTCATCACGTATCGCTTCGGCTTCGGCATGAAACAGAGTCAGCGAAGTGTCATGGCACTGGGGATGGGCACCCGGAACGTCGCGGCGGTGTTGGCGGCGGCTCTGGCCATTCCGAACGGGGACCCGCGCATCGTGGTGATGACCGTCATGTGGACTTTGTGGTCGGTCGTCCTCGCGGCTATTGGCGCCAAGATATTCGCCAAAGAGGCCGGTAAAACCGTTGACGGAGGTGCAGCAGGACTTCCCATGCAAGGACCGAAATGAAACGGTCAACCATGAACAATGCGATATCGTCGGCACGTCCAGCCAGTCTGGCCTGGCGGACACTTTGCAGAGTTTCTTTCTGTCGCTGGTCAAGCCGACGGAGAACGGCTGGATCTGGGGCGCGGGGCCGGCCTTGCTGTTTCACAAATGAAGAATATGATTGAACAGGAGAGAGCAGAGCCAGCAGAGGTGTCCGGAAGTCGGTTCTCCGCTTTCTCCGCTACCTCCTGTTCAGAACCTCAATCCTCCGCTAAATCCCAGACCTTACTATGAGTATTCTCTCCAAGATCCGCTGGCCCCGCCCGTTCGCGGGCCTGCGGGGGATCACGCTGGCCGACGTCCCGCGGGAAGCCATGGCGGGCGTCACGCTGGCGGCTTTGATGATCCCGCTGAACATCGGCTACGCACAGGTGGCCGGTCTGCCCCCGGCCGCCGGGCTCTACGCGGCCATCATCCCGCTGGTGGTCTTCGCCCTGCTCGCCAGTTCGCGCCACCTGGTCACCAGTCCCGACGCCTCCATGGCCACCCTGGTCGGGGCAGCTTTGGTCGGCTTTGCGGCGCCTGGGGATCCGCTGCGCCTGCAGTACGCCCTGGCGCTGGCCGTGGTCTGCGCGCTGCTGTTCTTCCTCTTCTGGATCTTCCGACTGGCGTTCCTCGCCAACTTCCTCTCGCGCGCCGTGATGGCGGGCTTCATCACCGGGCTCGGCCTCGAGGTGTTCACCAACCAGGTCCGGAAGATCCTCGCTGCCCCCCATGTGAGCGACGCCACGTCGGGCCTGCTGGCGGCGGCGGAGCACCTCAAGGAAAACATGGCGTCCTCGGTGAATACCGAGGGTTACTTCGTGGAGGTCCTGGCCCTGATCCACTCCATTCCTCAAGCTAACCTCTACTCGGTGGCGATCGGCGTGGGCGCCTTCCTGATCGTCCGCCTGATGAAGCGGTACGCCCCTAAAATCCCCGGGGCGCTGGTGGCCTTGGTGCTCCTGACCACCCTCGTCGCGATGCTCGACCTTCCGACGAAGGGCGTCGGCGTGCTCGGCAATGCGGTCCCCTCGGGACTCCCGGCGCTGACCCTGCCCACGATCCCGCTGGCCGACTACCTGCGGCTCCTGCCGGGCGCCCTGGCCATCGTGGCCATTCTCCTGTGCGAAGGCCTGCTGGTGGTTCGCAGCTACAGCAACAAATATGGTTACAAGGCCGATGGCGACCAGATGTTGTTCGCCTACGGTGCGGCCAACCTAGCCGCCGCCTTCACCGGATCCCTGCTCACAGGCAACAGTCCCTCCCGCTCGGCGGCCATGGATGCCTCGGGCGCGCGCAGCCAGTTGCCCAGTCTGGTGGCAGCCGGGACCATCGCCGTGGTGATGCTTTTCTTCACCAAATTCCTGGCCTACCTGCCGAATGCGGCCCTGGCCGGGATCGTCGCCAATGCGGTGCTGTCGCTGATTGAAGTTCACGAATTTCAAGAACTGTGGCGGATGCGCCGTTCAGAATTCTGGATCGCCACGGTCTGCCTGCTGAGCGTACTGGCGCTGGGTCCTTTGCGTGCCGTCATGATCGCCTTTCTTCTTTCGGTCATCGACGTAATCCGGCGGGCGTCCCATCCGGAAACTGCGGCGCTTGTGGAAGCACCCGATGGCAGTCACTTCCTTCCTGCGGAGGGCGGGCAGGCCGCCGGTTCTTCCGGCCTGATGGTCTACCGCTTCGGCGCTCCGCTCTACTTCGCCAACGCGACCCTGTTCCTGGACGAGGTCGAGCGGCTGGTCAGCCAGGCGCCCACCCCGGTCCGGTGGTTCGTGCTGGACGCACAGGCGATGGTGGACGTGGACACGACCGGTGCGGGGGTTCTGCGTCAAGCGATCAACCTGCTGAAGAAGCGGAATATCACCTTCGCCGTCAGCCGCGCCGACCGGGCCTTCCGCTCGTGGCTTGAGCGGTATGATCTAATGGAGCTGATTGACCCAGAGCGGTTCTATCCGACCAACCGACACGCGGCTCAGGCATTTCGCCAGGCTCCAAAGATCTGATCACTGATTACCGATCACTAACTGAGACCGATTACAGACCACCCATCACTCTCCCTTACCATGACCTGGCTCCAACGCTACAAGCTAAGGAACTACATCCGGGATTCCATCTGGCTTCTGCCGGTATTCGGCATGGCGGCGGGGCTGTCGTCGGTCCTCTGTCTCCACTGGATCGAGCAGCGTGCCGGCTGGAAATCCGGTGCAGACCCGGCCGCGGCCCTGGCCTTGTTTAGCACCCTGGCCGGGTCCATGCTGACTTTCATCGTCTTCCTGTCTTCCAGCCTGTTGCTGGTGGTGCAACTGGCCAGCGCACAGTTTAGCCCACGGATCATCGGCGTCGTCTTCCGGGACCGTGTGATCCGGTTCGCCCTGACCCTCTTTGCCTTCACCTTCACCTTCACGCTGGCCGTCCTCGTGCGCATCCAATCCTCGGTACCCGCCATCACTCCGTTTCTGGCCGGCTACCTCTGTCTGCTCAGTATTGGCGCTTTCCTGTTTCTGATTGACCACGTGGGCAAGTCGTTGCGTCCGAGCGGGGCCTTGCGAGTCGTGGCTCGGCTGGGACACAAGGAGATCGAAAGAGTCTATCCTCGGCGTCTTTCGGGCCCGCCGGATCCGGCCCGGGCTCCTGCCAGCGCCCCAAGTGGCACGCCTGCCTGCACGATTGTGAGCCCGACCGATGGAGTGTTCCTGGCGTTCGACCCCGAAGGGCTGGTGGCCTTGGCGCAGGCGGCGGGGTGTGTCATCGAGTTGGTGCCCCAGGTGGGGGATTTCGTCGCGGCCGGCAGCCCGCTCTTTCGCATCTTTGGAGGACAAGGCGCTCCCCCGGCAGCGTCGCTTTGTCAATCGGTCGCCTTGGGCCAGGAAAGGACCGTGGAGCAGGACCCTGCTTTCGCTTTTCGGATTATCGTGGACGTCGCCTCCAAGGGGTTGTCCCCGGCGATCAACGATCCCACCACCGCCGTCATGGCGATTGATCAGATTCACCACCTCCTGCGCAGTGTGGGGGAGCGGCACCTGGACGAGGGGGTGGCCCATGACCGGACCGGCGCGCTTCGGTTGGTCTATCGGACGCCCGATTGGGAGGATTTCGTCTGCCTGGCCGTTACGGAAATCCGGCATTTCGGTGGCACGAGCATCCAAGTGGCCCGCCGCCTGCGCGCCATGCTGGAAAACCTGATTGACGTCCTGCCGCCTGAGCGTAATTTACTTCTACGGGGCGAACTGAGGCTCCTGCAGCGTTCGGCTGGCCGATTCTTTCCCGAGCCCGAAGATCAGGCCCTGGCAAATATTAGCGACATGCAGGGAGTGGGTGGAAACCACTCCGAGGACAAGGTTCCTGAACCAAGCCTGCAATGACCATGAAACCAAGAGAATCCAGCGCAACCATGAAAGACACAGTTCTATTGGGACTCCTCGCGACCGCTCTGCTAGCTCCGCCAGACGCCAGTGCGGGCGAGCCGAGCAAATGGACCTTCGACGCGTCACTCTACGGCCTGGCGGTCGGCATGTCCGGCGATATTGGCATCGGCCCGGTCAACGCCGACGTAGACGTCGGATTCGACAAGATTTGGGACAATCTGGAATTCGGCGCCATGGGCACACTGCGCCTGGGCTACGACCGCTGGGCACTCACCACGGACGTTCTCTACATGGGGCTGCAAGGTTCGAAAAACGGAGTGACCGCGGAGCTGGACCAGTGGATGGTGGAGCCGACCGTCAGTTACCGGGTCTCAAAGTACTTCGAGGCGCTGGCGGGTACTCGCTACAACAACATTAGTGGTGAAATCCTCGGGCCGGGCATCCTGCCCACGCCGCGCATCCCGACCGGCACCCAAGACTGGTGGGATCCTATTGTGGGTACAAACCTGCGACTGCCGCTGGGAAAGGGCTTTAGCTTCCACGTACGGGGCGACGTCGGCGGCTTCGGCGCAGGCTCCGACCTGACCTGGCAGGCCTTTCCGTACTTTGGCTGGCAGTTCGCCAAATGGGGATCGCTCCAAGCGGGCTACCGCTGGCTTTACGTGGACTACGAAACCGGTAGTGGCGCCAGCCGATTCAAGTACGACATGCTCAGCCAAGGGCCGCAAGTCGGCCTAACGTTTCATTTCTAAGAACGCACCATGCAATACCCCGCCCATCTATGGCGGGCTTACGTCCGCCCCCTTTCGCTCTAGCGACACCACCACCCAACAGACATGACCATGAAAACCCAATCCTTGCTCTTGACGCTGAGTTTGACTCTCGCTGCGTGTGCAGTGGGTCAAGCTCCGCCTGATACCCAGGCCCCGCCGGCCGCCACACCGGCCCCGCCGCCCGCCGCCCCAGTTAAGCGCAGTGCGGCAGACTTGGAGAAACTGGTCGCCCCCATCGCGCTCTATCCTGACCCACTCATTGCCACCATCCTGCCAGCGTCAGTCTATCCTTTGGAGATTGTCCAGGCGGCGCGGTTCGTGGCCGACACGAATAACCTGGCCAAGCTGGACGAGCAGCAGTGGGACACCAACGTGAAGGCCGTGGCCCGCGTCCCAGAGGTGATTAAGAAGATGAACGATGATCTCCCTTGGACGATGGAACTCGGCGAGGCATTCCTGGCGCAGGACAAGGACCTGATGGATGCGATGCAGTCCATGCGGGCGAAGGCCCAGACTGTGGGCACGCTCAAGACCTCGCCGCAGCAAATCGTGACGGTCACCAACGTGGTCATCGAGAAGACGATCGAGCAGCAGGTGGTGGTCGTGACCAATACGATCGTCCAGATTCAACCCTCCAATCCGCAGGTGGTCTATGTGCCAACGTACAACCCAGCCGTCGTCTATTACCCGCCTCCGCCGGCTTACGTGGGTCCGCCGCCAGTTGTCTCCTTCGCCGCCGGCGTCGCCGTCGGCGCCATCATCGCCAACAACTGCGACTGGCACCACGGCGGCTGCTACCACGGTGGCAGTGTGAACGTGGACATTGACGTTAACAAGAACGTCAACCGGAACTCGAACGTCAACCGCAACACCAGCGCTAGTGCATCATCGGCAGGCGGACAGAAGTGGCAGCCCGATCAGGCCCGGATGAGCAAGAGCGGCAGCCCGTCGACGTCGTCTGCGAGCAAGCAAGCACGGGGCTACAGTTCCGGCGGTGCCGGGCCGTCAGCACAGCCGAGTGCAGCCAATCGCGCCTCTCCTTCGACCGCCGGTGCTGGCGCTCGGCCATCCGCTGGCAATACCTCCGCCTCCCGCCCTGCGCCTTCAGCCAGCGCCGGTCCTTCACAGGCGAAAGCTGGCGCTTCACCGGCAAGGCCCAGTCCGTCCGCCTCGGGCGGCGCCTTCGGTGGTTCCAGCGGCGGTTCCAGCGCGAAAGCGGATAGCACCCGTGGCGCGTCAAGCCGCAGCAGTGGTGGTGGCGGCGGCGCTGGCCGCGGCGGCGGAGGAGGAGGGAGGGGACGATGAACTCTGCTCCAGTGATACAAGTCTCTTTCTTGGCTAACATGAGGACCTTCTCCATTCATTATCCTATGAACTTCGTAAAACGGATCTTTCTATCTGTGGCCGCGCGCACGCTGTGCCTGGCATTGGTCGCGAGCGCACTGCCTGCCATGAGCGCCGCGGAGACCGGCAAGGCTTTCGCCACTCCGGAAGAGGCGGTTTCGGCCCTTGCGGCCGCTGCCTCAGCTCAGGATACCAACGCGTTCCGGACTCTTTTTGGCCCGGCGGCGCAGGATCTGCAAAACCCCGATCGAGTCCAGGCCAGCAGCGACTTGAAGGAGTTTACCTTGGCGTTCAACCAGGCCCACCGCGTCGTCCGAGAATCCGATTCTAAGTGCATTCTTGAAATAGGCGTCGATCCCTGGCCTTTCCCTGTCCCGCTGGTGAAGCAGGGGGGACGGTGGTTGTTCGATACGGAGGCGGGCAAGACGGAACTGTTTAACCGTCGCATTGGGCGGAACGAACGTCTCACCCTTCAGTCAGTGCGCGCCTACGTTCAGGCACAGCGAGAATACGCCTCGAAGGATCGCGACGGGGACGAGGTGCTCGAGTACGCACAGAAGTTCCTCAGCACTCCCGCCAAGAAGGACGGGCTTTACTGGCCATCGGATCTCGACGGCGAAGTCAGTCCGCTCGGCCCGCTGGTCGCCGACGCGCAGGCTCAGGGTTATCACCGAAAGCCCAGGGAGCAGGGTGCGGAACCGGAGCCGTTCCACGGATACTTCTTCAAGATCCTCACCTCCCAGGGCAAGGCAGCCCCGCTGGGAAAATACAACTACATCATCAACGGAAAAATGATCGGGGGCTTCGCCCTGGTAGCGTGGCCCGCCGAATACGGCGAAACCGGCATCATGACTTTCATCGTAAACCAGCAGGGCCGTGTCTATCAAAAGGACCTGGGACTCAAGACGGCCGAAATCACTGCAGCGATGAGCGAGTACAACCCGGACAAAACCTGGGTGATCTCTCGGGACTGAACCTGCCAATGGCCACGGACAACGAAAGGCCAACCACGGATCCAACATCACCTGCGTAGCCTTGGCCGGGAAGAAAGGTCTGGTTGTGAGCGGTGTACCACCCCGCACCCCAAGCGCCGGTTCCCCAGGCTGATCCGGCGGTGGAGCCAGGCAACAGAGCTGGTTCGTGAGTCTCCTAACCGGATACAATGAACGACGGTCCTTACAATCGAAAAAGCGTACATTCTGGAAACCATGAGAATCTATCTAAAAGCACTCCTACCGACGGCCCTGCTGCTGATCGTTAGCAGCCAGGCCCAAGCTCCACAACCCACGGTTCAAGAACGCGTAGTGGCCCTCAAAGCCTCCCTCGCGACCAGCCAGGCCGTCCTCAAGCAATACGAATGGATGGAAACCACCGTGGTCAGCCTCAAAGGCGAGGAGAAGTCTCGCCAGATGAACCGGTGTTATCATGGTGCGGACGGAAAGGTGCAGAAAGTCCCGGTCACCGCACCGCCTCCTGAGGAGAAGAAGCGCGGGCTGCGCGGGAAGATTGTCGAGTCGAAGAAAGAGGAGATGGCCGACTACATGAAAGAAGCGGTGGCACTCGTGAAGCAGTACGTTCCACCGGATCAAGCCAAGATCCAAGCCGCCAAAGATGCAGGCAAGGCTTCCCTCACACCCCTGCCCGGCCAACGGGTGCGACTGACCTTTGCCAACTACGTCAAAGCTGGGGATAGCCTGGTAATGGACGTGGACCTGGCGAGCAATCGCCCGTTGGAAGCGAAGGTCTCGACCTATCTCGATTCGCAAAAGGAACCGGTGTTGCTGGACGTGCGCTTTAGCACCCTCGACAACAATGCCACCTACGCCTCAACCTCCACCCTCGAGGCCAAGGGCAAAAACTTAACCGTCAAGGTGGAGAACTCAGGCTACCGCAAATCGGGAAACTGAAGTTTCCAAATGACCAACTTTCAAATACAGTACACCTATGATCACAGCCTACCATCGCTTCACTGTCCTCACCTCCTTCATAGCAACAGTTCTCAACCTCCCCTCAGGGCAGGCCGCTGCCCCAACAGCCCAAGATCCCATCGCGGTGGCCCGCAGCGTCCTGAAGGCCGACCGACAGGCGGTTGTTGAGGAATCCCTTCACCTGACGCCGGCGGAGGCCGAGAAATTCTGGCCGCTGTATCGCCAGTATCGCGCCGAGATGGACTTGGTGGCGGATGGCCTCGTGAAACTCGTAAAGGAATACGCCGGATACTACCCCAACACACCCGAGGGTCGTGCCAAGGGCATGCTTAAGGAACTCACCAACCTGGAAAAGAAACAGGCGTCCACACGCGCCACTTACCTCAAAAAATGTGCCCAGGTCCTCTCGCCGGAGAAGAGCCTTCGGTTCGCGCAAGTGGAAAACAGGCTCGACTTGGCGGTCAAGCTGCAGTTGGCCGCAGAGATCCCGCTGGTGCCGATTGAAGGCCGTATCACAGGTGAGGGCATGGGTGGCGTCGCATTGGCAGAAGGAATCCCGGGCGGAATTGTGGTCAAAACCTACGAGTGGGTGGCCACGGTGGCCTTGATCGACAAGCCCAACCGCAAGCTGACTCTCGTCAGCGCGGATGGCATCAAGAAAACGGTGAAGGTCGGGCCAGAGGCGATCAATTTCGAGCAAATCCAACTTGGCGATCAACTTAAGGTCACAGCCACCGAAGAAATGATCGTGCAGATGGGCAAGCCGGGTGAGGTGGCAAACGATCAGGCGGCAGAGCTCGTTGCTTTGGCGCCAAAGGGAGCCAAGCCGGGCGGCGTGATGGCGGGGACAGCGCGGATTAGCGCCACGGTGACCGCCATCGATCAGCAGCAACGCACCGCCACCCTGCGATTCGAAGATGGTTCCACCAAGACGTTTCCGGTACGGGATGACATCGACCTGAAACAACGCAAAGTGGGCGATCTCGTGGTCTTCCGGGTCACGGAAACCCTTGCTCTCGAGGTCAGCAAGCCCTAGACCCACGCTGGGCGAGTCTGAGCTCGCCCTCGTTCCCGTTGAACAACGGCCGGAATCCATCGTCAAACCCTAAGGCAGACATAAAATGAACCCATTCTCTGTTACCCTCGCCCTGGCGCTAGGCGCGGCAGTCCTCGCCCCGCACACTCTAGCGCAGAGTGCGGCGGTGAAACTGGACCGAACGACTCTTCCGATCCGCGAGCCCGATTACCCGCGCAGCACGGTGCTCGACGCCCGCGACACTCAACCGCCGCCACGGTTCGAGGTCAAGGCGCCCGCGGAGGCTCCGAACGTTTTGATCGTTCTTGTGGACGACATGGGCTTTGGCATGCCCAGCGCCTTCGGCGGGCCAGTGCGCATGCCTACGGCGGAACGCCTAGCCAGCAAGGGACTGCGGTACAACCACTTTCACACCACCGCACTCTGTTCCCCCACACGAACAGCGCTCCTCTCGGGTCGGAATCACCACATGAACAACATGGGGAGCATCACCGAAACCGCCACAGCTTTTCCGGGGAACACCGGCCAGCGCCCCAACAGCGTGGCGCCCCTGGCTGAAATGCTACGCCTAAACGGTTACAGCACCGGATTCTTTGGCAAGAACCACGAGACTGCGCCGTGGGAGGTCAGCCCATCGGGTCCGACCGACCGCTGGCCGACTCGTTCGGGCTTCGACAAGTTCTACGGTTTCTTCGGTGGTGAGACCGATCAGTGGGCACCCACGCTCTATGACGGCATGACCCGAATCCCCACGCCGCACCATCCCGGGTACAACTTCATGACCGACATGACTGACCAAGCCATCGCCTGGATGAAGTTCCAGAAGTCGCTCACGCCGGACAAACCCTTCTTCATGTACTTCGCACCGGGTGCCACCCACGCGCCTCACCATGTGCCCAAAGAATGGATTGCCAAGAACAAAGGTCGATTCGATGGCGGCTGGGACAAATTGCGGGACGAGACGCTGGCGCGTCAGATCGCGCTGGGGGTTGTGCCGCCAGGCACAAAACTGGCTCCCAAGCCCAAGGACATCAAGAATTGGGATACCTTAACCGCCGACGAACAGAAGCTCTTCGCCCGGCAGATGGAAGTCTATGCCGGCTTTGGCGAATACTGCGACCACGAAATCGGCAGGCTGTTCGATGCCATCAGCGATGTTGGCCAGTTCGACAACACCCTGATCTTCTACATCCTGGGCGACAATGGCACGAGCGCCGAGGGTGGCATGAGCGGCATGTTCAGCGAGATGACCTACTTCAATAACGTTCAGGAGACCGTGCAAGACATGCTCAAGCACTACGACGATTGGGGTGGGCCTTCCACCTATCCGCACATGGCCGCGGGTTGGGCGGTTGCGGGAGATGCGCCGTTCACGTGGACCAAGCAGATTCCCTCCAACTACGGAGGTACCCGCAATGGCCTGATCGTCTCCTGGCCCAAGCGAATCAAGAACATGAACCAGGTCCGCCCGCAATGGCACCATGTCATTGATGTAGCTCCCACCGTGCTCGAAGCGGCGAACCTGCCCGAACCCAAGAGTGTCAACGGTACCGTCCAGAGCCCTATTGAAGGGGTGAGCATGCTTTACACCTTCGATCAACCCGACGCCAAGAGCACCCACAAGACCCAGTACTTCGAGGTCTTCGGCAACCGCGCCATCTATCATGACGGTTGGTTTGCCGGCACCATCCACCGCGCCCCGTGGGAGAAGGTACCCCGGCAAAAGCTGCAGAATGACCAGTGGGAACTCTACGACACACGCCAGGACTTCAGCCTGGCGAACGACCTGGCTGCGACCAACCCGGCAAAGCTCAAGGAACTGCAAGATATCTTCATGAAGGAAGCAGTCCAGTACCGCGTCCTGCCGATCGATGACCGACTGCTCGAACGTATCGTACCAGCAACAGCGGGCCGGCCCGACTTGATGGGAGAGCGTACTTCCCTCACCCTTTCCGAGGGCATGAACTCGATGAGCGAAAACGTCTTCATCAACATCAAGAACCGTTCGCTCTCCATCACGGCGGAGGTGGAGATCCCGGAAGGTTCCCCCAGTGGGGTCATTCTGGCCCAAGGCGGCCGCTTCGGCGGCTGGAGCCTTTATGTGAAGGACGGCAAACCGACTTACTGCTACAACTTCCTAGGGCTTGAGGAATACAGGGTCTCCGCCTCGCAGGCGCTGGCCGCGGGGAAGGCTACCCTCCGCATGAACTTCGACTACGACGGCGGGGGAATCGGCAAGGGCGGAGTCGCGACCATTCTGATCAACGGCGAGAAGGCCGCTAGTGGCCGGATCGAGCGTACGCAGGGGATGATCTTCTCTGCTGATGAGACTGCGGGCGTGGGGATGGATGACGCCACACCCGTCACTGCGGACTATAAAGAGCGGGACAACGCCTTCACGGGCAAGATTCTCAAGGTCGTCGTGGACGTGAAGCCCGTCGGGGCCGCCGTCAAGGCGGAAGCGGATCTGGGTCAGCGCACGGCAGCTATGAAGAAAGCCCTGTCGGACTAGACGGCCAACAAGGCGGTTGGCTGGCGAGGGGGCCCTGCCCTTTTCCGACTGAACCGCCTGAATAAATTCAAACATCGTCATTTAACGAAACCATAAACCAACGAAACAACAGATAGATCCATATGAACACAACAAAAACCCTACTCACAAATGCTTGGGCTGCGTGGCCCAAGGCGCTCCTGCTCGCCTTCGCTATGCTGGCCACTCAGGCCTCGGCGAGCCAGGAAAAGCTGGCCGCCTCCATCCAGGCCACCCGCGATGAAGTGATCGCCACTCGCGACCAACTCCAGGCCACGGTGAACAGCATCGATGCCCTGGTCAAACAGAAGGAGGGCGACATGAAGCCCACCTATAATGCCTATGTGGCGGACGTGACCAAGGCCCAGGCCGACGCCGCCAAGACCGTCAAGCGCTCCACCGCCATGGAGGCGGATGCCAAGGCTCACTTCGCCACCTGGCAGCAGGATATCGAAGGCATCGCCAACGAGAAGCTGCGCAAGCAAGCCCAAAAACGACTCGCTGCGGTCCAAAAGAGCTATGACAAAGCGACAGCAGAGCTGCAGGCCGCCGGAACAAGCTTCAATCCCTACCTCTCCGACTTGGCCGATATCAAGAAGATGCTCGCCAACGACCTGACACCCGGAGGTGTCAAGGCCATCAAAGGGACGGTTAGCAGCGCCAAGTTCAATCTCGGCGTGGTGCGGACCCACCTTTTTGATGCCATCAAAGAGTTAGACAGTATGCAGCAATCGCTTACAACCACCGCCAAAAAGTAGTCTACACCTGCCGAGAAGGCTCGGCATTCTTCCCGAACACTTCGGCCTGGTGTCCTGGTTTCTGCTGGGACACCAGGTTTCTCTTTCTGAGAGCCTTTTTGTCCCCCTTCAACGAAAACCCGACCATGGCAAACTCTGACTTATTTCCGTTGTGGATACGCCGTTTTCGTCTGCCGATTTTGGGTAAGATGCTCGTTTTGCTTCTGCCCGCAGTTGTGGTACCTCTCATCCTTGTAGGTGCCATCAGCATCCGACGCGGCGTCGATGCCATCGGAGCCACCGCCCAGCAAAATCTCCAACTCATCGCCTCCACCGCGGGAGCCCGGCTGGATCAGGTTTTCTCCCAAGCGCAGCGCCTCCAAAGAGTGGTTGCCTTGACCGAAACGGTAGTGAAGGCGTGCGCCACTCCGCCCCCCCAGAGAGCGGATTTGCTTCCCGGCGTGGAACAATGGCTCAAGGAGTTCTTGTCTTGCGATCCAGACCTGGCTCTGGCTTACATCGCCGATAGCCAGGGCATCTGCATCGTCTCCACCAGCCCCAACATGGTTGGCCGCGACTACAAGGCCACGCGAGAGTATATGCGGCGTGCCCTGAATGGTGGGAATGTCATTTCCGATCTTGCCATGGGTGTCACGACCCGCGAGCCCGGTGTTTTCCTGGCCGGACCGATCAAACAGCGTGACGGCACGCTTCTCGGCGTGGTCGTGCTCAAGCTCAAAGGCGAGGTCATCGACCGAGTTTGCCTCGACGTGAGCAAGCAAACCACCCAGGGGTTCGCCGTCGTGATCGATGCCCATGAGATCATCATCTCACACCCAAACCCAAAGCAGCTTTATCACAGCATCGGCACCCTCTCTCCCGAAGCCTTGAAGCAGATCGATCCCAAACTGCAGTACGGAGTCGAGCGAATTGAGTCGGCGGGGGAAGAGGAGCTTGCCAGGGCTTTGAGAGAGAAGCACAGCCGCGGGTGCCTGATGGGCATCGGAGCGAACGGCCTTCCACAAGTAGCAGGTTACACACGCATGACCCAGCGTCCCTGGAGGGTCGCGGTGGTCCAACCTCGCGCTCAGTTCGATCAACCCGTGAGCAATCTGGCGGAAGAGCTGAAATGGTGGATCGCCGGCATGGCTGTTTTGGCCTCGCTCGGCGCTGGCTGGGTCACCTATCGGCTGCTCAGACCCATCCGTTCCCTTCGCGCAGCAGCGGTCAAGGCCGCTCAAGGGGACTGGTCGGCACGAGCCAGCGTGATCAGCAATGACGAGTTGGGCGACCTGGCTCATACCTTCAACGCCATGATGCCTGCGCTTCAAGAGCGGGCCCACATGCAAGATGACCTGCGCCTGGCGAGTGAGGTCCAACGGCGGACGCAGCAGCAAGCCGATGAACTTCAGATCGCCAAGCAGAAGGCCGAAGAAGCCACCCAGATGAAGTCCATGTTCCTGGCGAACATGAGCCACGAAATCCGCACGCCGATGAACGCCATCATCGGGCTGTCGCACCTCGCCCTGAAAACACAGCTTACCCCCAAGCAAAGAGACTACGTCAGCAAGGTGCACAATGCAGGGACCTCGCTGCTGGCGGTGATCAATGACGTGCTTGATTTCTCCAAGATCGAGGCCGGCAAGCTGGAAATGGAAACCACGAGTTTCAGGCTCGACGATGTGATTAGCTCGGTCACCACCTTGACGGCGCAGAAGGCGCATGAAAAAGGCCTCGAGTATCTCGCTCACGTTGAGCCCGGAATTCCGGAATATCTGCTGGGCGACCCCTTGCGGCTGGGCCAGATTCTGACCAACTTTGTCAACAATGCGGTCAAGTTCACGGAGCAAGGAGAGATCAGACTCAACATCAAGTTGATCGATCGCACGGGGGATGGAGTCCAACTCAAGTTCTCCGTGCGCGACACCGGCATGGGGATGACCAAGGAGCAGGCAGCCAAGCTATTCCAGCCCTTCACCCAGGCCGACATGTCGACCACTCGCAAACATGGTGGCACAGGATTGGGGCTCACGATTTGTCGCCGGCTGGTGGAGTTGATGGGCGGGCGAGTCTGGCTGGAAAGTGAACCGGGCGTCGGGAGCACGTTCTATTTTACCATCCGGCTCGGCGTGGGTGTGGAACGGAAGACCGGTTCCGTAGTTCCACAGCGGTTGGCCCTGCTGCGTGTTTTGGTGGCGGACGACAACTCAGCCGCCCGCGAGATCTTGCAGGAACCCTTGAGCACTCTTACCAGTCGGGTGGACGTCGTCGCGTCGGGACGAGAGGCCGTCGCAGCAGTCAAAGAGCATGACGCCACCGATCCGTACGACATCGTCTTCATGGATTGGCGGATGCCCGGGATGGACGGCTTGGAAGCCAGCCGCCTCATCAAGGGCGACGAAACCCTGAGCCACCCCCCGGCCATTGTGCTTGTGACCGCCTTCGGACGCGAAGAAGTCCGCGACGAAGCCGAGAAGTTGCACCTGGACGGTTTCTTGGTGAAACCGGTCACGAAGTCCATGATCGTGGACGCGCTCGTCAATGTGTTCGCTCATCCAGGGGAGGGAGCGGCGCCCGCTGGAGAGGGCGTACAGGAATCGCGGCTCCAAGGCGCGCGTATTCTTCTGGCTGAAGACAATGAGATCAATCAGCAGATTGCCGTCGAGCTTCTCGAGGGTGTCGGTGCCACGGTCAAAGTCGCCAATAATGGGCGCGTAGCGGTCGACATTCTGTCAACCTCGATCCAGCCTGTCCCATTCGATCTGGTGTTGATGGATATTCAGATGCCGGAAATGGACGGCTACCAGGCTACTGCGAAGCTCCGCTCCGACGACCGTTTCCGCACGCTACCCATCATCGCGATGACCGCCCATGCGACGATCGAGGAGCGCCAGCGTTGTCATGAGACGGGCATGGATGACCACATCGGCAAGCCCATCGACCCGGCGATGTTGTTCGAGACCGTGGCCCGCTTCTACAAGAGAACCCAGCCTCTGCCGCCCATCACCATCAGCAAGGGAACCTGCCCACCCTCGACGCAGACGGTCGCCGTTCTTGAAGCAGACCCTCACCGCAGCAAAGTAGGCGAGACCGGAGGCAGCCAAACGCAGCAGGGTGATCCCCTACCGGAATTCGCAGGCCTCGACACGAAAGACGGCCTGACTCGCGTCGCTGGGAATCAGAAGCTTTATCGAAAACTGCTGGGCCAATTCGTCGAGCAGCAGGGCCCGGCTCTCGAGCAGATTTCAGCGGCGTTGGCGCAAGGCGATGCAGCGCTTGCCGAGCGCCTCGCCCATACCCTGAAAGGGGTTGCCGGAAACATCGGTGCCAGGGATGTCCAGGCGGTCGCAGGCGTTCTCGAAACACTGCTTCGTGCCAAGGCCCCACCCGTGGAACTGGATCCCGCAATGCAGCAGGTTGCAGCCAAGCTCGATCCCCTCGTCAGCCACCTGCGAATGGGGCTAAGCACGACCGTACCTGCAAAGGTGATTCCCAGCTCGACTGGGTCGATCAACCCAGCGGAGTCACGCGAAGCTGCCGCCCGTTTGATCGTTCTGCTGTCCGAGTTTGACCCCGGCGCTGCCGATTTCATCGAGACAAGACAGGAGGTTTTGCGGCCGCTGTTCGCCGGCGATACTTGGACACAGTTCCAGGCACTCGTTCAAAACTATGCTTTCGCCGACGCGCAAGTGCAACTAGAGCGGGCGCTGCAGAATCCTCCCCCGGCTTGAACGCACCTTTGAATATCGACCTTGGCTTCGTGCCCTCCCCTGCCAACGGGGGAATCCAGTAGACATCGACATTCTCGAAATGTACCCTCCGGAAACCATATCAACGGATGAAAGCGGATGACACCCCCTTGATTGCAGAGCTCGAAGAGCGCTTGCGATTCGAGATGCTGATTGGGGATCTGCTGTCAAAGTTTATTAACGTGCCCGCCGATGAGGTGGACCTTGAAATTGGGGACGCCCAGCGCCGGGTCTGCGAGTGTCTTGGATTTGATCTATCGGGCCTGTGGCAATGGGCGGACAACACGCGTCGATTCATCAGGATGACTCATCTCTACCGCCCTCTGGGCGGTCCTCCAATACCTGAGAGGGTTTCAGGAGAGGAGCTGTTCCCATGGTGTTTGCGACAGCTATTGGCGGGGAAGATTGTCTCCGTAAGCTCGATGGCCTCACTCCCTCCGGAAGCAGCTCGCGATCGGGAAGTGTGGCACCAGTACGGGGTCAAATCGACCTTAATCTTTCCGCTCTCCGCCGGCGAAGATCACCTCATCGGTGTTCTGGGCTTTAGCATCGCCCGGGAGGAAAGAGTCTGGCCAGAAACGGTGGTCAAACGGCTTCAACTGGTCGCCCAAATCTTCGCCAGCGCGCTCGCCCGTAAATCTGTCGACCATGCATTGCGAGACTCCTTGTCCGAAATCAGAAGGCTGAAGGATCGCCTCCAAGCAGAGAGCGACTACTTGAGGGAGGAGATCAAGGTGACCCAGACGCACGGGGCGATTATCGGACGCAGTCCTGCCATTCAGAGGGTCCTTAGCCTGGTGGAGCAGGTGGCCCCTACGGACTCTTCGGTGCTCATCTACGGCGAGACCGGAACGGGCAAGGAACTGATCGCTCAGGCAATCCATCGTCTAAGTCCCCGCAAAGGACATATCATGGTGAAGGTCAACTGTGCTGCCCTGCCGTCGGCGCTGGTGGAAAGCGAACTCTTCGGGCGGGAGAGAGGTGCGTTCACGGGCGCTTTGACGCGACAGACCGGAAGATTTGAGGTTGCAGATGGTTCAACGATCTTCCTGGATGAGGTTGGCGAGTTGTCACTCGAGGTCCAGGCCAAGCTGCTGCGCGTCCTGCAGGAGGGCCAATTTGAGCGTTTAGGCAGCCCTAAAACCATCCAGGCGAACGTCCGCGTCATCGCGGCTACCAACCGTGACCTGGCTGAGGATCTGCGCGCAGGACGATTCCGGAAAGACCTCTATTACCGACTCAACGTGTTTCCCATCCGCGTGCCGCCGCTCCACGAGCGAACCGAGGACATCCCAGCGCTGGTCTGGGCCTTTCTGAAGGAATTCTCCTCGCGCATGGGTAAGAAGATCACCAAGGTGCGACGAAATACCATGGAGACCTTCAAGCGTCATCCCTGGCCAGGCAACGTGCGCGAGTTGCGCAACGTCATCGAGCACGGCGTCATCGTCACCTCCGGGGATACGCTCAGTGTCCCGTTGCTTCTGGATGAGGACTCCGGAACACCGCCGGCAGGAACGCTCGCCTCCTCCGAGCGCAGGCACATCCTCGAATCCCTTGAAAGAACCCGCTGGCGTATCAAGGGACCCAAGGGTGCCGCCACTTTACTGGGGCTCAATCCCTCGACGCTCTACAGCCGCATGCGGAAACTGGGAATCCCCAACCATCGGCAGAAGAAGATCGCCCTCGACTGACGTCGGGAGCCGCCCGGGCCTTCCAAGCAGTGGTGGGCCCTGTGAGGTCCGACTGAGCAGAGGTCTAGGCCTCGACTGTGCCGCTTGGAGGGACCGCAGACTTCGGGCTACTCTTGGAGGCCCACTTCCCTGGAAAAGGACGGAGGGACAAAGAGCAAAAGGACGAAGAAGGACGATATATCGTCCTTTCAGACCCTTTCCGATTCGCATGTAGACGTCCTGAAATCCACTCTAAACCCTATCCATCAATGCTTTATGATAATATTGTCGAGCCCTGCAAACCCTTGGCACCTTTCTGGCTATTGTTAAGAGGCGTGGTTCTATCGACCCTCAGACTCGTCCAGTCGCCGAAGCAGCGCTCGCAGGCGTTGGAGATTCTGCATTCGGTCTTGGGTCCCATTGAGGCCCAGCCGGGGTGCCTGAGTTGCCAGATCTACTCAGAAGAGGGGCCGGAGCATGCCACTCTGCTTTGCGGATACTGGGAAACCGAGGCAGCGTTGGAAGAGCACATCCGTTCCGATCTCTATCTGAGAGTCTTGGCTTCGTGTGAACTCTCCATCCAGCCACCCCAGTTCTGCTTCCATTACATCTCCAAAACCCAGGGCATGGGTCTTGTCCAGCAACTACGCGGGTGCAGCGGGGACGAGTCCCTTGGTGATCTCTCAGCCCTCAGGGAGAGCCACTCGAAGTGAACCATGCTGCTACCAAACATCCTCGACCACTCCACCTGAGATACGAACATGAAGCACATCACGGCAAAGCAACACTTCTTCCGCGCTGCAATGGTGGGCGCGCTTATGGCAATGACAGCGATCTCGCAGGCCGCCACGCCCGCGGGAAAGCGACCCAACATCGTAGTGATCCTCGGCGATGATTTGGGTTTCTCGGACATGGGCTGCTTCGGCGGCGAGATTAAGACACCTCATTTGGATTCCCTGGCCAAAGCCGGGGTGCGCTGCACGCAGTTCTACACGAGCGCCACTTGTTCTCCAACCCGCTCCATGCTGCTCAGCGGCGTAGATACGCACTTGAACGGCCTGGGCAACATGGACGAGTTTGCGGCGCCCAACCAGTGGGGCGTGGACGGCTACGAAGGTTACCTCAACAAGCGCGTCACGACCCTGCCGCAAGTGCTCAAGGATGCCGGCTACCACACCTACATGGCCGGCAAATGGCACATGGGCAAGTCCCCTGACAAGATCCCCGCCGCGCGCGGGTTCGAGCGCGACTTCTCCCTGCTCGACGGCGCAGGCAGCTATTGGGACATGGCGAATTTCACCGCCGCCAACCCGAAATCCACGTTCACCGAGGATGGCCGCTACCTGAAGAAACTACCCAAGAATTACTACGCCACGAAGACCTACACCGACAAGATTATCAGCTACATTGAGGCGAACCGGAAGGATGGCAAACCCTTCTTCGCTTACCTTTCGCACCAGGCGCCCCATGACCCGTTTCATCTGCCGCGCGACTGGCGCAACCGCCATGTGGGTGAATACGACAAGGGTTGGGACGTGGTGCGCCGGGAACGGCTGCAGCGCCAGATTGAGATGGGCATCGTGCCCAAAGGCACCGAACTGGCCGAGCGCATGTGGTTCATTCCCGATGCCACTCTGCTGGCGCCCGCTGCGCGGGCCATCATGGGCAAAAAAATGGAGTTGTACGCCGGGATGGTGGAAAACATGGACTACCATGTCGGGCGGCTGATTGATTATTTGAAGAAGATCGGTGAGTACGACAACACCATCTTCATCGTGTTCGGCGACAACGGCGCGGAAGGAGCCGACCTCTTCAAAATGATCGCGGGCACGCCCGGCACGCGCAATTTCCTATTCGCTTCCATGCAGTGGTCACAGACTCACCCGAACGCCTGGGGCGATCCCCATTCTTACCCCAGCTACGGTCCGATGTGGGCCCAGGTTTCGATGACCCCGTTAAGCCAGTACAAGGGCAACATGGCCGAAGGCGGCATCCGCAACGCCCTCATCGTCAGCGGCCCGATCGTCAAACGCCCAGCCTGGAGCATCAACCGCGGCCTCATGCACGTGGCGGACATCATGCCCACGCTGCTGGAAGTGGCGGGCGCAAGTTATCCCAAGACCGTCAACGGTCAGGAACCGCCACCGCTATTTGGCAAGTCGTGGGTCAAAATGCTGGCGGGCGAAGAGGAATCACCCCGCGCGGCGCAGGATTACATGGCGTGGGAGATTTTCGGGAATCACGCCGTCCGGCAGGGTGACTGGAAGTTAGTGTGGCAGTACAAGCCGTATGGCACGGGACAATGGGAGTTGTTCAATCTCGCTGCTGATCTGGGGGAGCGCCATAATCTGGCCGCCGAACAACCCGAGAAGGTCAAGGCGCTCCTGGCGCTCTGGGACGACTATGTCCGGGCCAACCACGTGATCCTGCCCAGCCGCGTGATGTGGGAGGGACAGGAAAAACAGCTTCCCGATCGGTATCCGGTGGTGGACGGTTACCCGCCGCTCCTCTATCAGAAGCAGTTCGTCCCTCCCCCAAACATGCTGGCTGACCCGAAGCCGTGATGGCACCCGAATCCGAAAATGAACTCAAATCGACTAACCACGCTTTCCATGACTAACGAAACTGAACGATACCACGAAGGGGTGCGCCTGCCCTCTGCTCCGCGCTCGGGCCGCCTCGCTGCCGCCATCCTCGCTCCCGCGATCCTCTGCCCGATCTTCGCGCAGGCGCAGGTGCCGCCGCGCTTCTATTGGCAAAGCCTCGCCGGGGCAAATGCCGTGCCGGTGATCTTCGAATCCTTGAGCGGCAATGCCAATCCCATTGACCCATCCCACTACCTCGCACCCGATGTCGATGCCCAATTCGATGCGAACATCCTCATTGCTGGTTACGCGAAGATGCTGCCCCTGTTCGACCGCACGCTCACCCTTGCGGTGCTGGAGCCAATGGGCCGGATTTCCAGCACCAGCACCTTCGAGGGCCATAGCTCCAACCAGGATACCACAGGGTTCGGTGACCCAATGATCGAGGTGGGCTACAACCTCATCGGCCCCAAGGCCCTCAAGAGCATCCCCGACCTCTTGCGCTACGAGCCCAAGTTTTCGCTCAACGCGGTGATGGACATCAACTTCCCGGTCGGCGAATACGACAGCAGTCAGACGCTGAACCTTGGCCAGAACCGCTGGTATGGCCGGGTGGGCACGCCCATCATCCAGCAGATCGGCCCTTGGGTGCCCGGTCGGCGCACGACCCTGGAGGTGCTTCCCTGGGTCTGGTTCTTCGGTGACAACACCGACTACAACAATGGCCAAACGCTAGGCACGGATCCCATGTTCCAATTGGAGGCGCATTTAACCCGCGACTTCACTGAACATTTTTGGGCCTCGGTCGACTGCACCTGGATGACTGGCGGCAAGCCGAGCGTGGATGGCGTTGCTGGCAAATCGCTGAATAACGTGGGCGTCGGTGCCACCCTTGGCTACCAGATCACCGACAACCTCTCGCTCACCGCCGGTTACATGTCGACCGTCAATGATAGCGACCCTACCGACCTTCACATGGACGGCTTTCGACTCTCCTTAACCTACGGCTGGCACAAGATCGTCGAGGGACAGAAGCGCCTGAAAAGCGAGGAATGAATAGCTTCCAGGGGAATTCGCTACTCGTGATTTCACGAGTACCCGCCCTCGGAGAACACACGACGGACGACCGCTGATGGGTCGCCAAAAGGTGCGAGTCGCTTTCGCATACAGCTTCTTCGTGCTAAGCTGTCTGCGACAGGCAAGCGATGCTCGATGACACGAACCGCAGGAGACCCGGTCCCGACACCACGTCGGGGGACCGCCTGCTATCTTGCCCCCAACATTCCCGAGAATCCTTATGAATGCTGAATCTCAACGCCTGCAAGAAGCCCGAGACCCTCACAAGCCGTGGAAAAAGTGGGGGCCCTACCTCAGCGAACGCCAATGGGGCACGGTGCGCGAGGATTACAGCGACAACGGCAACGCCTGGGACTATTTCACGCATGACCATGCGCGTTCCCGCGCCTATCATTGGGGTGAGGACGGCTTGGCTGGTTTCTCCGACGATCAGCAGCGGCTCTGCCTCGCACTCGCGCTCTGGAACGGCAAGGATCCTATCATCAAAGAACGCCTGTTTGGCCTCACCAACGGCGAAGGAAACCATGGAGAGGACGTCAAGGAGTACTATTTCTACTTGGACAGTACGCCAACTCATTCCTACCTCAAATATCTCTATAAATACCCGCAGGTCGCCTATCCGTATGACGACCTGGTGCTAACAAACCGGGAACGCACCCGAAAGGACCCCGAGTATGAGTTGATCGACACAGGAGTCTTCAACGAGGACCGGTACTTCGACGTGTTCGTAGAGTATGCCAAGGAATCGGCAGAGGATATCCTGGTCCAGATCAGTATCCACAACCGCGGGCCCGAAGCCGCCGAGATTCAGGTTCTGCCCACACTTTGGTTCCGCAACCAATGGTCATGGGGTGGTGACCACCCCCGCCCGAAGCTCCAAGCAAGCGGCGACCATGCCGGGGTTATCGAGGCCAGCCAGGACGAATTGGGCCAACGCTACCTGTACTGCGACGGCAATCCGCCGTTGCTCTTCACGGAGAACGAGACCAACGCCCGCCGGTTGACCGGCACCCCGAACTCCACTCCCTTTGTCAAGGATGGCATCAACGATTTCGTCGTTCACGGAGTGGCGGATGCCGTCAATCCTGCAAAAACTGGCACGAAGGTATCGGCGTGTTACCGGCTGACGGTTCCTCCGGGCAAGTGTGAAATCATTCGGCTGCGGTTGACTGAGGTGGCACCAAGTGCCTTGGACCAGACCTATGGCCGCGGTCAAGGGGCTTTTGGTAAGCACTTCGCGTCGGTCCTCCAAACCCGGCAGCAGGAGGCGGATGAGTTTTACGCCGGAATCATCCCGAAGTCGCTCGATGCAGACGCGGCCAACGTCATGCGGCAGGCCCTGGCAGGAATGTTATGGTCGAAACAGTTCTACTATTTCGACGTGAACCGCTGGCTCGAGGAACGGGGATGCGACCCGTTTCGATCGTCATCGAAGAAAGCGCCGCGCAATGAACATTGGCACCACCTGTACAACGCGGATGTGATTTCCATGCCGGACAAGTGGGAGTATCCCTGGTATGCTGCCTGGGATCTTGCGTTTCATGTGCTGCCGTTGACCATGGTGGACACCGACTTCGGCAAGGAGCAACTCGCTCTGATGCTGCGCGAGAATTATCTGCACCCGAATGGCCAGATCCCAGCTTACGAGTGGAACTTCGGTGATGTGAACCCGCCGGTGCATTCCTGGGCAACCATATTCGCCTATCGCCTGGAGAAGGCGCGCACGGGCCAGGGGGACCTCGTATGGCTCCAGCGGAGTTTTCAGAAGCTCTTGTTGAACTTCACCTGGTGGATCAACCGCAAAGACCGTTCCGGCAAGAATACGTTTGAGGGCGGATTCCTCGGGTTGGACAACATTGGTGTTTTCGATCGCAGTTCTCCGCTGCCCACAGGCGGCCACCTCGAACAGGCCGACGGCACGGCGTGGATGGCTCTCTTCAGCTTGAACATGCTCGAGATCTCCATGGAACTTGCCCAAAATGATCCCGCCTATGAGGATATTGCGCTCAAGTTCCTTCACCATTTCGTCTCGATTGCCTCGGCCACCATCCATACTGGCGACAATACCGGAATGTGGGACGAGGAGGATGGTTTCTTCTATGACGTTCTTCGTTTGCCGAATGGCGACGCACAACGTCTCAAGGTTCGATCCATGGTGGGACTCCTTCCTTTTTGTGCCGTGACGGTATTTGAGGGGCAATTCCAGAAGAAATTCCCCGAACTCATGAAGAGGTTTCAAGCATTCTGCCGGGCTCGACCCGAGTTGGTTTCCTTCATTCATAACCCTTCGCAAACCGGGTATGCGGGGCGCCTCTTGGGGGCGATCCTCGACGAGGCAAAACTCCGCCGTGTTCTTGCGAAAATGCTGGATGAGAGGGAGTTCCTCAGCCCCTACGGAATCAGGTCACTCTCACGCTTCCACGAGGAGCATCCTTATGTATTCCAGGCGGGTGGTCAGGAATTCCGCGTCGCGTACCTTCCAGCGGAGTCCGACACCGGCATGTTTGGCGGCAACTCAAACTGGCGTGGGCCGATCTGGATGCCCGTCAACGGGTTGATCATCCGGGCGCTGCTCCAATACCACGCCTATTACGGAAACGACTTTACAGTGGAATGTCCGACTGGCTCCGGCCGGCAGATGAGCCTGTACCAGGTGGCCGAGGAACTTTCCGCCCGTCTGAGCCGCATCTTCCTGAAAGGATCCGATGGCCGACGGCCGGTGAATGGCGCGGAGCAAAAGCTGCAGGAAGACCCGCACTGGCGGGATTACATTCAGTTCTACGAATACTTTCATGGCGATAGCGGTGCTGGCGTGGGAGCCAACCATCAGACCGGCTGGACTGGACTCATCGCCCGGGCCATGCATTTGTTCGCCACCACGACCGCCGAGCAGAACCTCGAGCTCGGCAAGATGAGCGCGGCTGTGGAAATCGAACCTCCTGGCGAAGGCAGGACCAAAGGTGCTACCCGAAACCGACCACGGGCGCCCAGCATCCCGGAATCCCAGAAGCCCGCCCAAGATCAGAAACCACCGAAGTAAAGCGGAGACGACCTCCACGAGGGCAAAGCAGAGTGACGGCAAGCGTCCCCGGAAGCGGCAAAAGCGCTTGTCTCAGAGTGACGGCTGTGTTAACGGAGGGACCGTTATCATGGACTGTCTCTATGCAAGCCATTGAACCGGTATCCAGCGCGAACCTTTCCAACAGGCCGGCTGTCCTACTGGTGGACGACGAACCGAGTTGCCTTCACGTACTGAACGCGGCGTTGAGCGGAGCGCCGTACCAGCTGATTTGCGCTACAAAGGCGGCCGATGCAATCACATTGGCTCGCGAGCGGAACCCCCATTTGATCCTTCTGGACGTGATGATGCCAGAGATGGACGGCTTTGCCATCTGTCATCATCTGCGTGGCGAAGCGGCTACCAAAGATCTTCCCATCATCTTCCTCTCTAGCTTGCAGGATCCCAAGGATCGTGTCCGTGGGATCGAACTGGGCGCCGTGGACTTCATCACCAAACCCTTTGACCCAGCTGAGGTCCGTGCCCGAGTTCGCAGGCAAGTCGAACTCCAGGAAGAGCGTCGCAAACTGATGGCACCGCCTCCCCTCCCCCCTGCGGAGCGTATCGCCCAGGTCCTTGCTGAAGGTGAGAACGACCACACCGAGTTCAAGTCGACTTTGCGCTGGAGTGTGAAGGACAACAAAATCGATCACGGTGTCGAGGTTGCCTGGTTGAAGACCATCGCCGCCTTTCTGAACAGTGACGGCGGACGTCTGGTAGTGGGAGTGGACGACAAAGGCAAACCGCTGGGGATCGATCTGGATGGTTTTGAGAATGAGGACAAGTATCTGTTGCACGTAAACAACCGGCTCCAGCAACACATCGGCGCAGAGCAGGCCGCCAACGTGCGTTTTGGCCTTTATCCGGCTGGAAATGCGAAGGTGCTGCTGGTGGAATGCTTACCCGCGAACAAACCCGTTTTCCTGGTCGATGCAGGACAGGAGTCGTTCTATGTTCGCACCGGACCGGGCACACGGAAGCTGACCATGAGCGAAATGTTGGGATACGTCGTCGAGCGCGGCAGGATTTAATGTCAAACTGGGCCGACCGTGTTCCTGATGGACAGAGCCTGGACCTCCTCCTGACTACGCACGTACTGCCTTCGAACAACCGTACACGGCCAGGATGTTCTCCGGTGGCACGTCAGGCTGGAAAAGATGTGCCGGCCCAAGGATGTAACCTCCCTGATCGCCAAGCACCTCGCAGTAGCGTCGGGCCTCCAGCTCAATCTTTCCCGGGGAAGCAAAAGGCAACAACTCCTGCATGTCCATCCCTCCATGGAAGGTCAGCTGGGGGCCAAACCTGCGTTTAAGATTCTCAGGCTGCATCTCCGTTCCAGCAGGTTGGATGGGGTCCAGCACATCTACCCCCAAATCGATCAGGTCGGGGATAAAGGAATCAATCTTTCCGCAACTGTGAAACATAGCTTTTCCACCGAGACCGTGAATCAGGTCGACCATTTCCTTTAAGTATGGCGCAACAAACTGGCGGAACATCGGGAGGGAAATGAGAGGCCCACGCTGCGTACCCAGGTCACTGATGACCAGATAAAGGTCAATCCTTCCTTGGGTGAGCTCCGCCGCTCGGGTATAGTCCTCAAGATAGAAGTCCGTAAACTTGCGGCAAAGGAAGTGTACCCATTCGGGGCGCTCGGCCATGTCCAGAAACATCTCCTCCCAGCCTCGAACCAAAGAGGGCCGCTGCCAGATATCTGCAAATCCGTAGAGAAGCGCATGCTGATCATAGCGACGGCATTGGGCCGCCAACTGGGAGCGATCCAGGCAATCGGGTGTTGGCCAGTCAAAGGACTCCAGATCCCCCAGATGGGTCGTACCCTTCAGGGCGCCTGCAACGTCCTCACGCATCGGCCCCCATGGGGTGTCGTTATAGACGAAACGTTCGCCCCAAAAGTTCTGATACACGCCAGGTGCAACCTCTCTTTCGGCAGGGGAAGGTGCCTTGAGATGCCTTACGTCAATTCCTAAGGCATCCAATAAGCACTGTTCATCGGAATGGCCGGTGTGGGCCAAAAGACGTCTCCAACTCGGAGGTTCCGCCCAAAAATCACGCGGAGTTCGATCCGGCTGTTCGTGGCGCAGCGCGGCAAGCACTCGTTCTCGTGACGTCATGGTTTCATGCTCGTTGTCGGCGAAGGCTGCTTTGTCCCTGGCGGTGCCAGATTGGCCGGAGACGCAAGCGTGATCCGGTTCGATGCGGGCCATGGCCCCGACCACCGGGTGCGACCCGTGGGTTTAGCAAACGGTCCGGCGCACGTCTCCTTGCCTTCCCGCTGCAGGCCGAGCAAGTCGTGCGTGACCCCAGGCACCGGCAGACAATGCCTTCCGGCTTCCAGCACGTCCCACGCAATCTCCGCACCTCTCAAATCAAGCCGGGTCCCAGCTCCAGCCTCCCTATGATGGACCACCTCGCTTGCGTCGCCGAGGAACTCGTCGGTTTTGGCATTTCGAACCAAAAGGTTGTTAAGAACTCTATGCCCGCCATAGGTCATCGTGCGCCCATCCACCCGCCGGTCGGTGATCTTGCCGTGGAGGTGGAACCCGCTCCTGCTACTGTGGCCGATCAGGTTCTGGGCGAAAACCTGGCCGGAGCAGTCGTGCTCGTAAATGCCGTGCCCATCTGTGTTCCAGATGACGTTCTGATCCACCAGGTTCGGCTGGTACGACGCCTCGATGAAAATGCCGCCGTGCATCGTGTGCGATCCGACGATAAGATTCCCCGTGCACCGGGAAAATTGGTTGTTCCAATCCATCCAGATGCCCGCGCCATGAAGCGTGTCGAAGATGATGTTGCGGCGGATGAGGCAACGGATGTTGTTATGCGTCTTGATGCCGGCTGTCTCGTAGAGGCGTTCAACGTCATGAAAGGAGTTTCTCGCCAGCACGTTGTCCTCAATGAGCAGGCCGAATTCGCGGCCACGGGCAGGCCCCAAACCGCAAATCCCACAAATCCCGCAGTCGGTCACCACATTCCGCCGCACAATGTGAAATCCGACCACCGAAGGTTGCTCCCAACTCTCGCTCTGCACTCCGAGGTCCATTCCCACGCCATTGACCCAACGCACAACGTTGTCCTCGATCAGCCAGTGATGTCCACGCGTGGTGGAAATCGCGCCGACTTGCTCCCAGGGAAATGGCCCCCCTACCTGCTCGATGATGAATCCCTTGACGCGAAGGTAACCCAGGCCCGGTTTCTCGGGAGCGAACACGGTCTCCTGGGTTGTGATCTCTAGGTTTGTCTGACCAGGCTTCCGGCCATCGGCCAGTCGCATATGGAGGACCTGGTTGGTCCGATCCACCCAGTAGGCACCCTCCCCCGCCGCAAGTTCCGATATCGTCGCAACCTGGCGCAGGAGCTTTCCATCCTGAAACACCAGGCCGCGCGGCAGAGTGTAGGGTGTTTTTCCCCGCAACGGCGCGGCCCAGTCCATGATCTCAAACTGCTGCGGGGTAACGTTGTCGATGGTAAACGGATTGTAGCCATCGAAGAGGGCCGGATCGAGTTTGGCTTCCCAGACCCCGTAGGTTGTGGCTGCGAGGGCCGTGCTCTGCCGCCAAACAGGCTGGAAGACCCTCGATCCCTTGATCACAACGGTCGCCCCCGGCGCCGCCTCGTAGGCGATCATCCGATCCGGCCCCGAACCGCCCCGCGCTGGCCGTACCCGCTCACGGTAGGTGCCAGAGAACACCACCACCCGCTCGCCTGGTTGAAGGAGCTGCGCGGCCCGGTTGATCGTCGCCAACGGACGCTCCTTCGTGCCGGCATTCGTATCGGAAGCCTCCGGATGAGCTTGGTCGACGTAGTAGGTCCGACTGAACCTCACCGGCTGCTCCCAGGTTCTGAACTCGGTTCCGTCGGGCAACATCACCGGCGGTTCGAGGCTCCGCGTCGGCAGCGAATCACCCACCAACAAAGTACAGCGGACACCAAGCAAAAAGGCCAAGATGATTCTGGTTCTCAGAGTTGTCTGCATCGCTTGTCGTCGGTTTTCGCTGGGCGGGGTGAACAGGCGAGGTTCGGAAACCTGGAATGAAGCCCTCAGCCGGGCCCGGACCCTACCTTTCATCCTGTTCTTGTTCGTTGAGTCGTGAAAAGTGCTTTGTAGGTCGACTCTACCTAACGACGATCCCGCGGGTAAAGGAATTCGTCGGGATTGGAGCTGCTTCGTTGGACCATGGAGGAACTCACTTTGCTGCCATCTGGGATGCCGCGTCCGAATACCTTGGCGTTCTCCGGCTTTCCACGGAGTTCTCCATAAACCACGGCCCCCGGTGCAAGGTAGAGCTGGGCGTGGTCCTCCAGCGTGATGAGGCCCGGGGGTGTGCCGGTCACTGCGATCCGAAGATTCTTCGGGCGGACGGTCAGGGCCTTCACGGGTCTTTCGAGATGGAGGCTGAACGTGCTGACGTTCGTGCAAGTGAAGTTGGCGATGTTCACCGCCAGGTTCGAACACGGGGTCAATCCTGGCGGCACTGGGTCTAGACTCGGTCGTTCAAGGGAGAACCCCGAAAGTCCCGGCATGCTCCGGCTCGAAACGGATGGCAAAGGCGTGTTGGCTTGGCGGAGCGGAAATGATAGCCGACGGAATCTCGATGACCGTTTCCCCCACTGGGTTGGTTTGCCATTTCAATGGGGCCTTGACGCCCAGCATCCGAACCGTGGACCCGGCCTTGGGTCGAAGTGATTTGAAACGGACAGTCGAGGGCAGGCCGTCACCTTCACGCGGAGTCAGGTAAATGGCGTATACCGATTTCCCCTTCCGCGTGAATACCACCTGACCCTCCTTGTAGGGCGCAATCGGTCGCGTGCCATAGATGGCTTCGCCATTCACCTTCATCCAGGCGCCGATCTCCTTCATCCGCTGGACGGCAACCGGCGGCAGTTCGCCATCCGGTTGCGGGCCGACGTTCAATAGGAAGTTGCCGCCCTTACCCACGATGTCCACCAGCAGATGGATGAGCTTGTGCGTGGACTTGTAGTTGTCGTTTGGCTTGAATGACCACTGATCGCCCATGGTCATGCAGGTCTCCCAGACGTAGGGCAGCGGTTTCTCGGGTACCTCCTGCTCCGGAGTGTGGTAGTTCTCAAAACGGCCGCCCACCGTTCGATCCACGATGATGAGCCGGGGCTGGTGCTGCCGGGCCATCGTGGCGAGGCCGTCCATCTGGAAATCCTGCTGCGGCGGTCGCACCTGTCCACCGTCGAGCCAGAGAATGTCGATCGGGCCGTAGCCGGTCATCAACTCCGCGATCTGCCCATGAGCAAAGTCCACGAAGCCACGCCATTTGTCTGGCTGGGCCAGCGGATCGTAGTTCGGATTGCGCGTCTTTGCCGGTTGGGCGGGGTCCCAGTAATATGGGCAATGCCAGTCGGACTTCGAGAAATACGCGCCGATGGCAAAGCCATCTTTGCGAAAACTGTTGAAAACCTCGCGCACCGCGTTGGCGCGCTTGTTCGCGTGGAACGGCACGTCTGGTGCCGTGATGCGGTAGTTGCTGAGTTTGGTGTCGAACATGGCGAAGCCATCGTGGTGTTTGGTGGTAAATACGACGTATTTCATGCCGGCCCTTTTGGCGGCGTCGGCCCACTTACGCGGATCGAATTTCACCGGGTTGAACGTCTTAGGTAACGCCCAGTAGTCCCGGGTGAACCGCTCCATGTCCTTGCCACGCTCCGTCCAGGCTTTCAAATCATCGGGCCGACCGAACTTGTCCTCTTCCACAAGCGGCCAGGACTCGATGCAACCCCATTGGCTGTAGGGTGCCCAGTGCATCATAAAACCGAACTTGAGGTCCTGGTACCACTCCAACCGCTGGGGTAGCCAAGTGAACTCCGGATGATCCGGCGCTGTCCAGAATGCCATCATGATTTTGGCGAGAATCTGCTCTCCAAACTCGTTGGCATGGACCACGTCGCGGTAGAAAAGATGCGGGTGCACCTTCGACGACCGAATGTATTCCGCCCACGGACCGGTCATGTCGAGGTACGCGCAGCGCTGCTCGGCAGCCAGCGCCTTGAGTGACTCGCCGTAGGGGCCGGTACCCGAGTGCGGCGCCTTGGCCAGCGCGGCGGGATCGCGAGGGTCTGCTGTACCAAAGGTGCCGGTGGCGAGCAGGATTTCGACCTCCGGCAAGCCCGCGCGCAACTGTCGGATCACCTCCCCGATGCTCCGGACATCCTTCTGGCTGATGCCGCCGATGTAGACCAAGTCCGGTTTCCTCGCGAGAATGTACTTGTCCACGCGGCCTTCCTCACGGTAATGCTGGCAGCCGCCGGCGCCCCGCACATAGACCGTGGCCTGGATGCGCGCCTTAGGGTAAGCCTCCTGCAACTGCGCCACCCAACCCGAGCGCATGGTGTCGTTGACGATACTGTCGCCCAGCGCGAGCAAGCGAAGGTCGCCGCCCTCGGTGAGGATCCGGCGCGTACGCCGGAGATGCGTCCAGTCGGCAGGCGGTTGGGTGAACTGGCCGGGTGGCATAGCCTTCTGAATTGCCGCGATCTGGGCCAGCGAGCGGCACGGCGTGCTAAAAATGTAGTAGTCCCTCTCCGACGGCTCAGCGTAATCCTTTACGTCCGGCGGATATTTGGCAGGTAACGCTCCTTCCTTGGGAAACGTAACCGGCGAGTCGGCCATCATATCGCCTGGGTGCATGGCGGTATTGACGGCATTTCGGTCCGCCGGGGCCGCATCTTGCGCAAAGGCAGCAGGCCCCAGCAGAAGGCAAAGGCCGGTGATAGGGACGAACGCTTTGTAGGACATGGAGTTCATAACTTACTTAGGCCATCAAAGTTTGCACATGATGGGGCTGTGCCTGTCGTTTCCAAACAAGCCCGCGCTTTGCATATAACCGCTCAGAGTTTCGTCGGTGAGCCAGAAGTCGGGACGCCAGAGGACTTTTGCTTTCATGCCGGCGGTTCATTCTGCTCCTGTTATCTTCACCGGCACCACTTGCACCGCGTCAACGTGGACGGTGCCGCGTGCGCCAGCCGCACGGAAGAGCACCGTTCCCTTCTCATTGGGCGCGAAACGAAACTGCCCAAGGGACTCGAACCCGTTCGCCCCCGACGCAGGCTGGGTTTGGTCGAGTGTCAATGTCTTCTCACCATCAGCGCTTTGAACGGTGGTCGACACCGCCCTGGCGCGATTGGCGTGGGGCTGCCAGGCAATGCGCACTTCGTAGGTGCCGGCTTCTTTCACCGTGAAAGTGAACTTCGCCGTGGCTTTCGCATCACTGGAGTAACGGTAGCTATCCCCAACGAAGCCAGTGAGGTTACCGCTGCTCTCCCACTTCCCCTGCAATTCTGCGTCTTCGTCGTCGATGATGATGCCTTCGAGCGTTGCGGGATTGATCCCCGCCATGGTACGAACCGCGACTTTGGCTCCGCGTGGCAATCTGAGCGGGCCGTCGAGCGAGGAGCGGCGCATCGCACCGGGCTCCTTCATCAATTCCTTGAGCAGAGCGAGGTGCTTCTCATACACGCCGCGCGGGTAGGTATCGTGGCGCACGGCAATCCACGCCGCCTTGCCCACGATCTCGCCCATCATGCCGCAGGTCCGCATCACACGCACTGGGCCGAGCGCCTCGTGCGTCACGCTGATGTCACGCCCCGCCATGAAGAGGTTCGTCACATTGCGGCTGTAGAGGGTACGATAGGGCGCCCAGTAGGGCGACTTGTAGGTGTATCCTTCGCCGCGCGTAAAGGTGGAGATGAACTCGTCGCCCTTGTGGCCTTTGTCGAAGTCGGGGTGCGGCGCGTGGATGTCGATATGCCACGAGCACGGATAAGAACCGTCAGGGAACTCCGTGCCCTTGCGGAAATCATCACCGGTGAGAATCACGTCGCCGAGCAGCCGTCGGGACTCGCGTTTGCCGGCGATGAACGCCGCCCACCCAAGGCGATGGTTCTTGTAGAGGCCGTCCACGTTCTTGAGGGCATCCCATGCGCCGTACATCGCGCGGAAGTTCGTGTCGCGGATGCGCTCGACGTCGGTGATCATGTCTTTGTCGAAGCCGCTTTCCCAGAACCAGCCGCCGAGATTATCCAGGGGCACTTTGGCTCCGTAAGGATTGGAGTTCTTACGACCAGGAAACGGTTTATCGCTCAAGTCCAGGGCCCACGGACAGCGCGGGAACGGCGCTTCGACCTTACCCTGGCTCACCGAAATCGTCAGTGCGTCCTTGTCCTTGCATTCGCACTTGAGCACCTGCGCAGGGTCGGTGGTATCCATGAGATTCCAGAGATTGCTCGCACCCATCAGGCCTTCCTTCGCGGTCTCGAAGTCCGCGCCCGCAAGGAAGCCGACCGTGCCGTCGCCGGTGCAGTCAGCGAAGAACTTCGCGGCGAGCCGCACACGCCGCGCCGTGCGCGTGTGCTGCGCCACCACGGCGAAGATGTGTCCACCGCGCGCGTCCACGGCGAAGACCCGCTGCTCCGTCAGCAGCGTGATTCGCGGCTCGGCGTGCACGAGGTCCGTCTTGCGGGCGTCGGCGTAAATGGTGCCGTCCTTGGCATTGCCGTCGCCGGGGCCTTTTTGAGGGACGAGTTCCTCCACGATGTCGCCGATGTGCGGATAAGGCTTTTGCTGGGTGTGCCCCTCGGGCCAGACGCGCACTTCAGAACTGCCATTACCCCCAAGCACCGGGCGATCCTGCACCAGGGCGACTTTCAGCCCATTGCGTGCGGCAGAAAGCGCCGCGCTCGATCCGGCGATGCCGCCGCCGACCACCACGAGATCGAATTGACCGCCATCTTCCGGTTCATCCGGCAGACCGAGCGCGGCGCGACGGAACTTCGCGAGCGCGGCGGGTTCGTTCGGCGGAATGAAGCTGGGGTGCTGGCTAAACAACACTGCATCGCAGCGTCCCCCGAAACCCGTAAGGTCATGCAACGCCACCGTGGCTTCCGAGCCTACCGCGACGTTGCCGCCGTCGTGCCAGTGCCATTCCGCGCCCTTCGTACCGAAGGTCTCCGCGAGTGCCTTGCCATTCACCAGCAACTGAAATCTTCCCGGAGCGCCCGGAGCCTTCCACGGCGCAACCCAGTCACGCGTCCGCACCCAGACGCGATACGTGCCGGGCGCGGGGAACTTCGCCATCGTTACCGCGTCCTTCACCGGCACGCCGAGACCGTGCGCCAACAGGTAGGGGGATCCCATCTGGTCCATGGATTGCTGGTCTAGGTCCCAGCCGCCCGCTTCGACGAACTGTTCGGCTTCGAGCAGCACATTCTGGGCAGAAGTCGTGGCCGCAAGGAGCGCCACGCAGGCAACCGACGTCAGGATGCTATTTATGAGGTGCATGCTGAGATTGGACAGTCGCAGGAAGTAAGTCATTCGTAAAGCATGGAGGTCATAACGATTCGCTTCCTACGAATTGAATTCAAGGTGAAGCTAACGCCATTCCAAAGGTGAGGGCAGGCTCACAGGAGCCCGAAGCACAAGGCAAAGGATGGTGATAGGGACTGAAGGGTTATAGGACATGGATTTCTTAACAAGATCAGGCCATCAATCTTCGCACAAACTGAATATTGCGTTTGTAGTCAGCTTCCGGATTCTTGGATGGACACGGGGTTTCAAGAACAATCCAACCACGATAATCGATAGCACGAATGGCCTTGGCCACATCGGTCATGGCAATCTTGCCTTCGCCAAGGTAGCCGTCGCCGTCCTTGAAGTGGAAGCAGCAAATGCGGTCCTTGAGAGTGCGGATGTCGTGGGCGATGTCCATTTCACCCACCAGCGAGTTGCCGATGTCGTAATAGACCCCGATCCCTCTCCGCTCCATGTGGCCGAGCAGTTCGGTGTATTGCGTGGCCGAGAGGGTACACTCGATTCCCAACGTCACGCCGGCGGCTGCGGCCCTCGGCGCCGCGGCATTCAAGCGCTTCGCCAGCATCTGCACCTCCGCGATCTTCAGTTTCTCCGTTTTGAAACCTGGGCCCGCCTTCACATCCGCCTTGCCGAAGAACGGAAGCAGGATGCTGGTCGCCCCGAGGTCAGCCGCAGCATCAATGGCCTGCTCCAACCAGGCGGGCGCATCCGGGTCACTATGGAGGGGGTAATCGCACAAGAAGTGCATCACTAGGGAAGACACCTCGAGTCCTGCTTCTTTCAAGGACTTCTTGTGGCGTCGGCGCACAGCTGGGTCGGCAATCGCCAGTCGTCGAGCGGGCCCGTCCACCCCGATCTCGATGCCGTCCAGCCCAACCCGCCGGGCCGCGGCACAGTCGAGTCCGAACTGTTCGGAAGCCAGGCGAAATCTACTTATCGAAGCAGCCTCAGCTTGTTCAGCAAGCAACGAGTCCAGGGATACGGCGCCGAGGGCAACCGATGCTCCTCGAGTGAGAAATCCTCTTCGTGTTGTGTTCATGGTTTGGAAGTGGAGCGAGAAATAGGGCCAACAGCCAGGTCAGGCCGGTAAGAAAGAGGATAAATCATCGTCTGAACCTCATTGCGGTTGAGTTGGCACCACGTAAACTCCCTGGCGCAGAGTGGCCTGGACCGGTTGCCCATTCAGCTTCACCTGGGGTGCCCGTTTGCACCCGCTGATGAGGAAGGCTTTCACGGTTTCGGGAGTGGGGCTTTGGCCCGGCTTCCAGCCATAGTCGATTTCCACCGCATTGAGCTTGGGTTTAACAACGACGCGGCATAACCCCACCTGTCCGTCCGCTTCCACTCTGATGTCCCC
The DNA here is from genome assembly GCA_964411985.1 of uncultured Verrucomicrobiota bacterium. Lineage (GTDB taxonomy): Bacteria > Verrucomicrobiota > Verrucomicrobiia > Limisphaerales > J093 > CAYPNF01. The sequence continues at coordinate 97,574 of CAYPNF010000018.1, read as the reverse complement.
GGGAGTGGTCAGGGTATATCGGGTCAGGTCGGACAGCGGACTGAAGCCGGCGTAGGCCCCGAGTGTTGGCTCGGTGACGAGGTAGGCCAACCTGCCTGAGTCCAGAGTTAACCTGGCGCCATTCTTCTCTGCCCGACCTCGACGCGATTGTTGCGTCCAAGTGGTGTCGCGGTCGATGCCCTCCGCCATGGAGGCATCCTGACCGTTGATGCGCTGGAACGCGATGAGCCCGGGTGCACCAGATTCCGCCTTGGTGTAGGCGCCCAGTTCCAGCGTATCGGCTCCAGATTTGAAGGTGACCTGGTCCACATCCTTCTCCGAATCATAGGCTGTCGTCACAGACACCTGGCCGATGTGCTGCTGGAAGCTCTCGAAGCTGCTCCACTCGGTTTGATCGCCCATCTCAACCACGAAACCAGCGTGGGCCTTGTCGATCGGATCCCAATTGACGACGTCCTTCGTGGCGCTGGCGGTTTGCAGGTTGTAGGAGTCGATGACGAGGGTTGCCTGGTAGCCCTGCTTTTTCGGATCATTCTCGAAGTGCTGCCAGTCGCCCTCGCGCAGGACCACTTCGTCCTGTCGCCCCAGGTCGGTGCCCGGCAACGGAATCACCGCCAAGTATGCCACGCCGTCGTGAATCGTAATCTTCTGGCCTTGCCTGGCTTTGATGGGGAGTCCGGCAACTTTCTGGCCATCGATAAAGATTTGCCAGGTGGGGCTCGGCTCCTGGAAGTTAAACAAGCCGATGGATGCCTGCAGACTCTTGAGTCCGTCCTTCTTGATCACGTTCTTGATGTAGTCCGCCGGCCAGGGACTCATCAGCACAACCATTTTGTTCTTGTGCTGCACGGACACCATTTTGCCGATGGGCGCAATCCACCCTGGCACGTCGTTGGCCCAGCGGGTCTGGTTGATTCCATAGCGGACATCCATGGTGACGATATCCTTGAAGGATTTGGCTTGTTTCGCATCCCGACGCCACTGCCCCATGAAGGCGATGCGGCCATCGCCTCGGTTGTTGCTGGCCAGACCATAATGGCCCGCGAGGTAGCCGCGGGAAACGGAATCGCGAGTCTTGGAATAGATCTCGTACGGCAGGGGCTTGCCATCCACCCAGTTCAACGCCCACTCGGGCAACCACGGATTGTTCAAGGTCTGACGCGCGACATCCATGGAGGATCGTTCTTGTCCCCAGAGCGGCGCGCCGAATGGTCCTTTTTGACTGCCCACGTCCGTCAGGGTGCCCAACTGGGATTCCGTGTGCAGCGTGTATTGCAGGCCATCCTGTTTGCCAAGCAGGTATTCCAGGCTCGTGCGGCTGGAGCCGGCGATGAAGCGTCGGAGTCCTGAATGGTAACAGCCGGTCAGCTCTTCCATCGCTTTCATCAGGAGGGTTTCGCCCATCAAGCGATCAAACGCCGATGGCCCAAAATCGGCGATCGCCTTGTATCCCGAGACGGTGATCGCGAAGTAATAGTGATCGATGTATTCCTGCGAAGTTCCTCCGCCCCAGGACCACAACCGACCCAGATTATGTTCCATCCCGTATCGGCCATCTTCCTTTGCAAATTCCGAGTCGATGATGCTGCCACCCAACAGCGCTCCTGCTGCGGCAGAAGTGTTGAAGTTCTGGGTGCTCATCACGTAATTGAAGCCGGAACGATAGAAGGATTTGTTTCCACGCCAGTCGGCGGTCAGGGCATGGTAGGTGTCGCCCACGTAGGACTCAGTTCCACCGCGCTTGGCCAGTTGGTCGGCCATGGGATGCACCAGCTGGCCGGTGGTGTTCGTCGGATTGAGATGCTCAGACACTGGTGCGGCTTTGCGTTCGGGCATCAACCACGCCGTCCAGTAAGTGAGAATCGCGTCTTTGGCCGGCCGTGGGAGGGTGGAGCCGTAGATATACCATTGGTTCATTTCTTTCGATGCTTCAAAGCCCTCCCAACCCCGCGGCTGCTTCCGGAGGATCTCGTCCACCCAAATCCCGAATACCTCGCGATCCAACGCCGCCGCGATATTCGCGCCCCCGGCTTGCGATTGAAGCCTTTCCCTCGCCCAGTTGACCAAATGTCCGGGAGCGTAGCTGTACCAGTAAGGAAGGTTGGCTTTTCCTGGTCCGGCCAGATTCTGGAGATCTTGAACCCGTTGCCACTGCCACTCGGGCATCCAGTTTGGTTTCGCGGCAAACTTGGCCGCGAACGCGGCGAGATCTTCGAAGCTGGGAAGCACTGCGGTCGGTTTACCGCCACCAGCAGACCTGAGCTTTTCTGCCAAAGCCGCGAGGTCCACCGGCGGGCCGGCCGAGGTTGCTTCCGTTCGGCCCGGCGACAAGGTGACGATGAGTTTGGGGGTGTCGATGAGGATGGCGCGCCCGCCCGTGGCGGTGCCCCATTCGTAAACGCCATTGAAGTAGCGGTGGTCGTAGGTTTCCCACTTCTGAAGGAGAAAGCCGCAATCCGAAAGGCCACGCAACCGTTCACCGAGGGATTTGCCATAGGCTGTGTTCGTCACTACCGACGTCACATCCAAGTGACCGTCCGGATTCTTGTGGCTCACTTCCACCGGGCCCAACTGCTCTGGGAAGCGGTCCTGTTCCGGATCGCGCGCTCCGCAATGCGCCCAGTAACCGGCGCCGTTGATAAAGGCATTGAAGGTGGGGCCGGTCTTCTCATCGGCCATCCAAGGCCGGCGCAACGCAAAGGCAATCGCATGCCATCGGGCCGGATCCTTGCGCCACATGTCTTCCACGCCCCAGTTGGCGCGATACTCATAACCAGGATTGCCGGGAGGAAACAGCTCGGTGGCCTTCCAGGGGAGAACCAATTCCACTTTCGCTACCCTGAACCCCTTGTTCACCTCCTCAGCAATTCGTTCGGCGGCGCCTGGAAAGCGCACCAGGGCATAGCGCTGGAGCGCGTCGAACGCAATCGCACCCGACTGGCCTTTGCGCCTCGCCGGATCCCATTCGGCCCGCAGGGGATCGCCGTCCTTGAAAGGCTCGCCTTTGGTAGTCATGCCGTCGGCGGCCAAAGGCATCGGGCTATCCCAATAGGCTCGAAAACCAGCGATGCCCGCGAGTTGCGGTTGGTCGAACAGCAGCGTCTCATCGGCGGGCAAGTTGCCTGGCGCGAGAGCGATTACGAGTAACAATAGACGCCACCGGTAACAAAGGGTGATGAGTATCTTCATCTAGGGAGTCAGCGATTCACGAAGATGTCTTGATGGGGTTTCTATTTCTTGATCCGGCAGGCGATCACGGTATCGACGGGATCCGGCGCGTTGGCGGGTAATTGGACCGTAAGCACATCCGCCTTTTGTTGGAAGCCCAATTTCTTACCCCCATCAAGGAGCGTGACGCCCTCGACTTTGTCGAACAGGCCTTCTACACGAACCGCGCCGTCTTTAGGCCAGTGCAGGATGTGCAGGAACAAGGTTGAATCATTGGCGGTCGTCCAACCAAACGATTGTTTTCCCAGCCGCGTGCGGTGTGTCCCGTAAACACTGTCACCGTTGCGCGCCAGCCAATCGCCAATCTGAGCAATGCGCTCGCGGGCTTGCGGTGACCATTCTCCGGTGGGGCGCGGTCCAATATTGCGCAGCAGATTGCCGCCTTTCGCGAATATTTCGATCATCTCGCGAATGAGGCCGTCATATTCGTCCACGGCGTCGAAGTGATAGCTCCACCCGCCGTTGCCCATGCCGTTGCAGGTTTCCCAAAGGGCATCGCTGCCATCGTGGTTGATCAACGGCCGGGGCGGCGTGCGGCCCTCGGGGGTGAGATGATCGCCCGGACCATTGCGGTCGTTGGCTACGCTGCCGCCCTGGTATTTGCCTACGATATCGCGAGCCATGTCCGCTTCGCCACCGATGCCACCATCGAACCACAGCACATCGAGCGGGCCGTAGTTGGCGCAGAGTTCCGTCAATTGCGTGCGGATGTATTGCACAAACTGCTCGCGCTTTGCCTTGTCCTTGCCGGGGTCGCCATGGAGGCGTTCCCACAGCCAATCGCGCGGGGAAAAGTAGATTCCCACCGGCATCTTTGCCGCACGCAAGGCCTGAACATATTGGGCCACGATATCCTTCCTGTACGGCGTGGCGGCGATGCTGTATTCCGTGGTCTGGCTGGGCCACATGGTGAAGCCATCGTGATGCTTCGCGGTCCAGACCATGTACTTGAAGCCACCTCGCTTCGCATCTTCGGCCCATTGCGAGGGATCAAAGAGGGTGGGGTTGAATTCCTTGAACAGATTGTCGTAACGCTCGGGATTATCCTGCCTTCCCCAGGAGACTTCCATCGCACCCACGCTGGAAGGGTTCCAGTGCATGAACAAGCCATATTTGCCGCGATGCCACCAAGACATGCGCTTTCGATATTGCTCCGGCGTTTCATTGCCTTTGTCCACGCGAGCCGAGACACCGCCGGCTGGATCGGCGAGCACCGAGTAGCGAAGGGAGAGAGCGTCGCCCTTCTGCTTTCCTTCCGAGGCGGCGCGGGCGAGGTCCGCATCCGCAGTCATCCGATCCACCAGGGAGAATCCACCGATGCCCCCAACAAACTGGCCGCCTTCCGGAGCCGCATCGTCGTGCTGGTTGCCGACAACCAAAAGTGCGGAAGAAGCGGGCGCCTTTTGACCAGCTCCGGGAATGGTGCCGGTGGCGACCACCGCGTTCTCGGTTGCCGATGGCCAAGCCAGCGCACCGGTATCACGGTTGAGTTGGATCGCCGCCTGAAGAGGCTCAGGTTGGCCATCAATGAACAAGCGCACCCGGTCCTCATCGCGAACCGCAGCGACATGCGTCCACCGGCCCGGCACAAAACGGGTCGAACCCATCACGGTCCAGGCGTTGTTCAGGACCAGTTCCAAACGCTGGTTGAAGACGCGCAACTGCCAGAATGGCTTGAACGGATCCTGTACCGAGACCAACACCTGGTGAATCGTGGCATATTTGCGGCTGACATTGGTATTGCTGTTCCAGGGAAGCCGATAGGTGCCCCAGTCGCCATCATCGACGCGCACCCACAAGCTCACAGTCCAGGTCTTTCCCAGACCAGCGGGGTTCTGCCGCATCGGCAGCCAGAAGTAGTAGTCGGTGAAGTGGCAGGCTTGGCCGGTGGGGCCATCCGTGGCCACAATTTGGTCCGGTTTGGAAACGCCGCCACGGATGTTCTCGGAGACGAGCTTCACCGCTTGCCCGTTGCGAACCCATTCGCCCATGGCCGAGCCTGGCACGCGCACCTCATGGTCGGGCAACTGCGCCTTGCTCTGCGTGACAAGGATGCTGAAGGCGAGCGCCAGCACGACAACCCATGCGGCCGTCGGTCCGGGGATGTTCCGCACTCGTCCCCACCGGCCTGCGCACGGAGTTGATACGAGATAACGTTTCATTCGCTGAACCATCCTCATCATCCTACCCGTTCTCAGGCAATTCTCGTAATAGGGAAATCCCTTACTCCCTTTCACGGTCTCGCGGTTGTCATGGGTTTATGTTCGCAGGGGCCGGCTTTCTCTGGAACACATTGTCGCGAATCATCACCTGCTCGCCGTGCTCACCCAGATCGAGCAACGCCTGCCGGGTGCCGACCAGGTGGTTGCCGGTGATAATGGCATGGTTCCACTTGTGGACGATGAGTCCTCAAAGGGAAACGAGGAGTGGGGGAAGGAGTGCAGGAGGTTTCATGATTGGGGAAGTGCCTTCTTCAGCACAGCGATCGCCTCCCTTTGTCGTTGCTGAACGAACGCGCGGGCTTTGGCGGCTTTCTCTTTGGCCGCGACCGGGTCCTCGGCCATCGCCAGCACGGCCGGCACAGTGCGCCGGAGATCGTCTTCGTTGTCGAGGTCGAAAAGCCAGTCGCCCAGGCCGATGTCGCGCCACATGATGCCCTTGCTTGTCTGCTCGGCCCAGCGGCAGACGATGGCCGGGATGTCGTTGCCAATGCACATGATGGGCGAATGCATCTCGTGACCGAACAGTCCCGCGCTGCGCCGATACGTGCTCAGCGCCTCGGCGGTGAGCCAGTAGTTCTCGCGCCACACGCAACGCGCGCGCACGCCGCCAGGCAGCTTGTCGAGGAGCATCTCTTTGTTTACCGCCATCTGCGTCTCGTCCTCGGGGCAGAGCAGAATCCTGAGGTCAGTCTTCTTCAGGACCGCGATGATGGCGTCGCGCAGCGGCCGGCAGTCGTGCTCCTTCATCGCCTCGTTGCGCGCGTGCTTGGGCTCGTCGCGCACGGTCTTCTTGGATGGGATCGTCCAATACGGCGTGTAGCGCAGGCGCGGGATGCAGCAGAGGAACTTCCCTTCCTCCAGCCCATTTGCTTTCAGAAATGCGTCGGCCCTGGCGTCGTCGCGCAGGTCGGTGGCAAAGGCGCCGTCCGGCCCGAACTCCATTACCGGACACGTGCAACCCCTTTTCCTCGCCAGCTCCAGCGATACGGAGTCTCGGAAGAAAACGAACCTTGCACCGCTCAGCACCTCGATGGTGTTGGCCACCGCGCCATCCGCGGCGGGCTTCGTCGCGGTTGAGGCCGTCATCGAAAACGTGATGCCAAAGACGCCGTATGGCTTTCCCGTTTCCTTGCTCCAGCGCACCACATCCTTCTCCGCAACGAGCGAGGGGCCGGAGCCGTGCAGGAGGAAATCGCACTCGGCAAAAGCCCGCTTCAAGCTCTCTGCGCCCTTCACAATCTCCACTTTCGGAAAACGCGCGCGCAACATTTCATCCACTCCATTGCCGACGTTGCTCGGCCACAGCCACACCTCAGCCTCGGGAAGATGCTTCTCCAAAAGCGCGAGCACGCCCGGTGTGTGGGCGATGTCCCCGATGTTCACTGTCTGCCATGACGAACGCAGCAGGATGCGCGGCGCACGCTTCCCGACCGCGTGGACTGAAGCGCCGATGGAGGCGAGAAGAGCGCTGCGGAGGAAGTGTCGTCGGTTCATTTGGCTCCTGCGATTGGGTTCTGTCCTGAGAGGGCGGAAAATGTGGAGATCTCCTCCTCGCTCAGCGCCCGATTGAACACCGCCACGCCGCCAATCCAGCCGGTGAAACCGACGCCGCAGGAACTGTGAATGACGCGGTCGATGGTGAAGGGGCCGCCGGTGCCGTCGTTGGCAAGGTTACGGATACAGCTTGAACTCATCATCTCGCAGCAGAAGTCATTGTGCTTGAGGGCCGGTCTTGATCCGGGGCCCCGCCTGGCGAAGGTCAATCGGCTGGAAGCCCAACGCAAAAGCAGGCGAGTCGGGCCGGAGCGTGAAGTCCCCTTGTTCCGGGTTCACGAAGAGTGGGTCGGCGTATTGCGAATGCCGGTCCTTGCCCCGCTGTTGCCACTCGGCCCAGGTGCCACCCGCCCACTTGACCTCGTCCCGCGTGTTGGTGGGATTGAAATAGAGGTTCCAGTCGAACTCGAAGGTGTTGGTCAGGGTTTGCGTGCCGGACTTGTCCTTGGGATGGGCGTGGAAAGTGTAGGGAACATCCTTCCAGTTCTGGCTAAGCAGTGCACCGTCGCGCCAGTACACGATGTTGTTCTCGAAGAACACACTCTTGTGTGGTTCGTTCTTTCCGCGGCTCATCTGCTCCAGCTTGCCGAGGGCGAAGATGTTGTTGCGTACCGTGACTTCCTTGGCGAAGTGGATATTGAAGGGGGCGAACTTGGTGTGATGCACCACGTTGTTCTCAACCAGCAGATGCGTGGAGCCTTCGTCGTGGTAAATACCCCAGCCGCCGTAGTGGTTGGCGTCTACATCGTGGATGTGGTTATTGCGGATGACCGTGCCCGGCGAAACCCCGAGAGTGTAGATGCCGCCCATGTCCGACAGCACGCCGCCAATGTGGTGAATGTGGTTGAACTCGACGCGATTGTTCTGGCTCACGCTCCGCTGGTAGCCCCACACCCAGCCGATCGACACGCCCGTGTAACCGCCGTCGTGAATATGATTGTGGGCCACGGTGTTGCCCTCAGTGTCGGTCAGCAGCACCCCCACGGCCGACGGAAAATCCTGCCCGTAATGGTGCAGCCAGTTGTCGGTGATGCGATTGTTGCGGGTGCGGTCCCAAGGCGGGCTGGTTTCCTTGCCACCCCCCACACGGATGCCCCCGGCGGCCAACTGGGCGAGTTCGTTACCCGTGAATTCGTTGTCGGAGCAACCGGCCATCACCTCGAATCCAAAGGTGCCGAGATGGAACAACCGGCATTGTGCAAACGCGCAAGAGCGGGCGCCGCGCAGCGTGACGGCGGTCGGCACGGTGGCGGACCCTTGCCGATCGTTAGAATCGCCCGGCTTGAAATCGAAGTTCGAGTAGGCAAAAGACAGGTTGCGGAAACGCAGATGCTCGACGTAACGCCGCTCCGCAGGGTTACCCTCCAATCGCAGGTGCGCTGAAGCGAAAGGCGCGACGACCTCGGCTTTCGTCATCTCCTCCCCCGGCATGGGATAGTAGAAAAGCTGGCCGGTGCGGCGGTTCAAATACCATTCGCCCGGCGCGTCCAAGCCTTCAAAAACATTCTCCACGATGTAGCGCGCGCCGTCCTCGGAGAAATCGTCCGTGAAGGTCTTGCCCGCCTTGTGCGCGAAGGTGACGAGGTTGGACTGCGTGTCCACGGTTTTGATGGGCAGGTGCGAGTCGGTCCAAAAGTGATAGACGATGACCTCAACGTCGGAGAGGTTGCTCCAATCGGGGCGGATGTCGCCCGGCTTGAACTGGAAGGTCTGGCAGTCCTTGTGATAATGCGCGGTCTTGGGCGTGCCTTCCGGGCAGCCGGCCACGCGCAGATAGCCTGCGTTGGGCGTGCGGGCGCGGACGCCCTGCCGGCCGTTGACGTAAAGCTGCCGGAACCGCCACTCGCCGCTGGCCACGTCGGGTAGGTTCGCCACCCACAGCTTGTCATCGTACTTCTTCCAGCCCGTGATGCGCCGCCCGCCATCCAGCACGACCGCGGCGCCTTCCGCCGCGGTAAAAGTGACGGGACAAGCAGCGGTGCCAGAGTCCTCCGGCCCGAAGCGCACCACCTGCGTCAGTGGGTAGGTCCCGCCGCCCAACCGCACCGTCACCGGCTCCCTCAGCGGTCCGGCTTTCTTCAACTCTCGGATGGCGTCGCGGGCGCGTTCGAGCGTGGCGAACGGCTTGGCCTGCGTGCCGGGGTTGGCGTCGTGGCCAATGGTAGCAACGTGAAAGTCGGTGGCGAAGGCAGCTTGTACCAGCGCAGTGCAAACGAAGAGGGCTCTGAGGGTGAGTTTGAGTATCATACCGTTCATGAGTGGCTATTACGCCGATTCTATCGGACCACGATCCGGCGGGCAAACGTGTTCGTCTGGATCTGGGTCGCAGAAAGCGGAACACCCGCCACCCGGCAACCTTCGAATACCACGTCTTCCACCAGGTGTTCTGCGTTGTGGCCGGTGATCAGGATGGGACACTCCTTCTCCCAGGCGACGTTCTTGAGCCGAACACCCTGGATTCGCCCAGGCGGCGCCTGGCTGTAGAATTTCCCGTCCGTGACGTTCAATTCGAACATCCGCGTGATGTTCTCCTCCACGCGGATGTCCTCGAAAGTCACATTCCGGATCGTGGCTGGCCCGTCGCAGATGATGCTGAAAGCCGAGTGCTGACCAGCCTTGGTGGCACCGCGGGCATACAGGATGTCGCAGTTCTTCACAGTGATATCCTCGATCACATCCGTAACCGCTTCGTAGCCAATGGTGAAGCCGTCGCTGAAGTTGTAGCCGGCCATGATGCAGTCCTGCACCGTGATGCCAGATACCTTCGGGCCGCCACGCATCGCTTTCACGGCGATGCAGTCGTCCGAGCATCGAAAGAAGCAGTTCTCGATGCGGATGTTCCGGCTGCAAACAGGGTCGATTCCATCGCCGTAGGGGACGAAGCTCAGGATCTTGACGTTGCGATAGGTGAGGTTGTCGCAGTTCTGCAGCGTGTTTTGCCACGCCTTGCCGCACCGCATGATGATGCCCTCGACCACGACGTTGGACGCGCCATTCAGTTGGACCATCGAGGAACTCAGCTTGCTGCCATCGAGGATACCGCGCCCGAATATCCGGGCGTTCTTGGGCTTGCCGCGAAAACCGCCATACACCACAGCGCCTTGCGCGAGGTAAACCTGGGCGTTATCCTCCAACGTGATGAGACCTGGATCGTGAGAGCCGGGGCCGAAGATCCGTGTTTTGGCGGGATCAGGTGCCGGATCCGATTCCGGCGGATCGGCAAGCACCAAGAGCGGAGGCAAAGCCTCAGCCTCCAAGTAGAGTTTGCAGGGGCCGGGTAATGCGAGGCTCCAATCCCGGTCCTTGCCGGTCACGGCAACCTGCAGGCGCTTCGGACGGACGGTCAGGGCCTTCACGGGTCTTTCGAGATGGAGGCTTAACGTGCTGGCGTTCGTGCAAGTGAAGGAGGCGATGTTCACCGCCAGGTTGTTGGAGGTGTTGTAGCGAAACCAGTCGGGCGCGTCCGGCGGGCACGCTTTGGTCAGATTCTCCACCCACACTGGCACGCCGTTGACTTCCAGGGTCAGGTCCGAGCAGGTGGTTAGTCCTGAGGGCGGCGCGGCAACGGCCAGGAGTGCACTGATGCCGGCGACGAAGGCGATAAGGGGAGTCAGAATGGATGTAAGGTGTGTCATGATGTGGAAATGCTTATGGGGTCGCTTTTGTAGGGGGTGGCTTAACCTCGGTCACGTTGTCACGAATGATCACCTGCTCGCCGTGCTCACTTAGATCGAGCAACGCCTGCCGCGTGCCGACCAGGCGGTTGCCGCTAATGACGGCGTGGTCCAGTTGCTTGACGATGACTCCATACTCCGGCGTCGGGGCTGCCTTCTGCATGCTCGCGTCGTTGCCGCCAACCGTGGTGCTGTTGCCTGTGAACGTCAGACCGTTCACGCCCACCAGCCGCACCGCGCAGCGTTCGTGCTCTTGAAGTTCAACGCCTCGCTCCAGCACAGCGCCACTGCGCAGGAACAGGTTCCCGGTGATGGTGAAATCGTGACAGTTCCCCATCAGGAACAGGCTGGGGCCCTGGGCGCGGTCAAAGCTGTTGCCTGTGATGTTCCAACCCCAGGCATTCCGGACCACCATGTTCCCGCCACGGTTCCACTCAATGCGATTGGCGGTAAATGTGGAGGAGCCGGTCCCCTGCACGGCGCGGATTCCCGCTCCTTGGTTGTTGGAGAACCAGTTGTCGATGACCATGGCATCCGCATGCTTGTAGTTGAAGCCATCGCCGCGGTTGTAGCCGATGGCGCAGGCGCGGAGACTCAGGCACCAGACATCCATGTCGAGGCCGTTGCCGGTGAATCCACGAACCATGCAGCGCTCGATGGCCGGAAAGTCCTCCCGTTTCCACTTGCCAGGCTTCTCATTGGTTTCATGGGGCTTGGTGAGGATCCCGTGCACGTTTGTGCCCAAGCTCCGGCCGACGAGGGACAAGCCGTTCAGCCGGGAGCCCTGGCAATAGGTGAAGTCAATCAGGCACTCCGCTGCAGGATCGTTTAACTCCAGCACCGATCCGCCGGGGACGTAGTAGGACCAGCCTGGATCACCCGTCATCGAAGTGAAGTCGTGCCAGACCAGCTTGCCAATCTTGTAGGTTCCAGTAGGCACAAAGACGGTGCCGCTGACCTTCGCCGCCGCATCCAAGGCCGACTGAAATGCCTTGGTGTCGTCCGTCTGACCGTCTCCCCTAGCGCCGAAGGCCCACACGTTGAACCGGCCCCAATCGTCTCTGCTGACGTTTTGAGGGGTGTGACTCGCCGTTCGGCAACCAGAAAGAACAATGCCAATCGCCAGACAAACCAGAGCAAGACTGGGTGTTTTCATTTTGGCCCCTTTTGGGTATTGTTGCCAATGCCGGTTCGCCAATCCACCCGTTTGCCTCCCGAAAACACAGCAAGAGCGTTCGCAGCATAATATTCGAAGTTCCAGAACATAACTCCTGTAAACTCATTGAGATTCACGTGCAAAATGGTGTGGCCAGCGCCACCGCCAGTCATGGCGGACGCGTGCCTATCCAGCTGAACAATCCGGTTTCCTTCAATGGAAGCTTCCAGGCGCGACTTCGGATTCTCCGGTTTGATGGCCCAGGCCGGATGGTGCACGTCGTAGGTGCGCTGGTCGTGAAGGAAGTTATCCCGCACCACTATGGCCGTCATGGGATAGGCGCCATCATGACAGTCGTAGAGTCGGATGGCAATGTGGCCATCGGCAATGTCGTTGTGCTCGATGAGCGAGTGGGTGCCGCCATCCACATCAATGCCCACCGGATAGGAAGTGAATATCTCCGCGCGTCCCCGCAGGCGATTGTGATGCAGGTGTGCCTCGCGCGCTCCGGTCCAGAGACCGATGCCCGTATCACAATAATCCTCAACCACATTGCGGGCGAACTCGGAGTGGCGGCCCCACTCGGGTTCCCATGAGGCACCGGTAACCCCGGTTGCGGAACCGGCGGTGTTGCGGAATCGATTATCAAGACATTTCACATCATTGCAGCACTCGAATTGGCAGAGGGAGAATTGCGACGGTAATCCGTTCGTGGTGGTTCCGTCAAACTCGCATTCTCGCACCGTTACCTCGCGGCAATGCTGAAAGTGGGCAAGGCGCCCTTCCATTTTGGCGGGTGTCGCGGCCGTGACCACAAATCGCAACCGTTCGATCCTCAGGCGGGAAGCGTCCTCCGCGGCAAGGCAGGTTCTCAATTTGGGATCTCGGATAATCACACTGCGTTGGCCGTGCCCCTGCAAGATGATCCCGCCGCGCAAGCGCAAGGGAGAGGACTGCACAAGCCAGTGTCCTTCGGGCACCAGCACCGTACCTGCCTGGGGGCAGGCGTCGATCGCGGCTTGGATGGCTGGGGCATCATCGGTCTTCCCGTCGCCTTTGGCGCCGTAGTTCCTCACGTTGAACCGGCCCAAGTCATCCCTGTCGCCGCCTCGAGCAGCGGAGTCCACCGTGCGGCAACCGCAAAGCACGGTCACGAGTGCGAGGGTCATCAGAGTGTCGCCAAGTAGTTTCATGGTTTCTGTCATCATGGGGCGGGAATCGGACGCTCGCGGACGATGCCAGACAGCCTAGCCGTATCCTCTGCGCTCAGGGCCCGATTGAAAACTGCCACGCCGCCAATCCAGCCGGTGAAGCCGACGCTGCGGGAGCTGTGAATGACACGGCCGATGGTGAAGGGGCCGCCGGTGCCGTCATTGGCGGGGGTGTAGAGCGAGTCGTGCGGATACCACCAGGGATTCAGGCGCACGTCGGCGAGGTCGCGGGCGGTGGTGGTCCAGGTGCCGTCGGGGCTTTTGCGCTGCGTGACTTTCATGCGGGTGTAGCGGAACTCCTGCAACTCCACGTGTTCGTCGTCGTTCTCGCTGAGTATATTCACGGACACTGGTTTGTCCTCGGGCGGATTGTAGAACTGATCCTTCGGGAAAGTCGAGTCCTCGCCGGGTTGCAGGCCCGGTTCGCGATGCAGTTGGCCTTGCACCCAGGCGTTGTGGATGACCGGGATGGCCTTCTGCACGCTCTCCTGCCAACGGGTAGTGTTCTGGCCATTGAGCCAGCCGGTGAGTTCATGGGTCTCGTGATTGTAGGTCATAGCGAAACAGAGCCACGAGGCATCGAGCACCTCGGCGGATGAATCCGAAGGCACGGCGGGCGAGACATCGCCGGAATTGGATTTGTGCATGGCATAGATGTGGCCAAAGGACTTCGCGCCGTTCTCGGACACATGACCGCAGGCCGAGCCCTCCTTGTTCAGCCCGGCAAAGAGCGCGTATTGCCGCTGACCGCGCGCGACGACCTTCGCCGCGCCGGCGTGATTCAGATCCGTGCCTTCATGCCAAATGCCTGCGAGCGCATGATTCCCGCTCTCGCGAATGGCCCACACGACGACGCTCACGGACTTGCCCGCACCCTTGATGTCGATGGACGCATCATGCAGCCGCGCGCGCGGCACGAACAGGAACGGACGGAACGTCTTGTCCTCCTCCTTGCGAATGCGAATCGCCTGCCCGAACGGCCCGCGACCGAGCAGCGGGAAGTCCGCATACGACGCCTCGCGTCCTTCGCCCCAGTATTCCTTGACGTAGTTCCCGGCATCGAGCGCGAAGTCATTCGTTGCCCCCCGCGGGACATGTGCGGTGAAACGATGCGCGCCCGCCGACTCACGCTTCACGAAGTCCCAGAAGGCGACGCAGCCGGGCGTGCTCATGACGGTGGCGACGCGCTGCTCGAAAATGGAGAGCGTCGCTTGCGGTTCGGCGGTCATGGCGGCGGTGCTGGCGAGCGTCAGCGCGCTGGCGAGGATGAGGGAGGGAGTAGTCTTCATGACGGCTTGTCTTGCACAGGAACACTTCAATCGGAATTCGGGATTTGCCGGTAGAAGTTGAGGCAGTAGTGGTAAACGTTGATCAAGTTGCCGTCGGGATCGTAGCACTTGAATTCGTTCTTGTTCTTGGAGCCTTCCTTCATCTTTACGCCGAGGGCCTTGAGCCGCTGATACTCTTTTTCCAAGTTATCCTGACATTCCATCTCGAGAAGGATGACGTTGTTGTCCGCCGACACATTGGTGCGCTGGGTAAAGCTCAGAACCGCTTTTTGCGTTGGGATTTCGACGTATTTGTTGAGGTTGTTACCCGACCAAAGCTCCTTCACGTCCTTGGCCTCCACTCGCAGAAATGCTTTATAGAAGTTATACATCTTGGGGACCTCTTTGGTGAACAGTGAGATATAGCTCAACCGAAAGGCCTGCGCACCCACTTTCGGAGGAAAGGGAACGACGTAGGGTTCCAGGGCGTAGTCACAGTTTGTTCCGGCACGCTCGGCCTCGATGCAGCACTCGGGCTTCTTCGCGATCACCTCGGCGTTGACGCCCGACACTCGCGGATTGCGCAGCGGCGTGTGCGGATCCCAGTAGAAATTAATCAGATTGCCGTCCGGGTCATAGAACTTGAATTCGTTCTTCCCTTTTGAGCCTTCCTTCATCTTTACTCCCAGCCCCTTGATGCGCTCATATTCTGCGTTGAGATTGTCGGGTGTGCCAAACTCCAACAGGATGTTGCTGTTGGCATTGTCTACCGTGGCACTGTAGGTAAGGCTCAGAACGGAGGCTTGGGTCGGAATCTCCACGTATCGTTGCGGGTTGTTTCCCTTCCAGAGTTCCTTCACATCCTTGACGTCAAGCTTCAGGACTTGCCGGTAGAACTCGTAGAGGCGCCCCACGTCCTGGGTGAACAGAGAGACGTAGTTCAGCTTGAACCCCAGGGCGCCCGCCTTCAGCGGCTGAACCGGAAAATACTGGCACGCTTTGCCCTCCTTGGCAGCTTTGATGCAGCAGTCAGGTAACTTCTGGACCTCTTGGGCAGAGGACAGTCCAGCCAAAGAAAGAAGGCTGGCCAGGAAAAGGACTCGCGCGAGTTCAAGCCTCTGGAACGATTTGGCTCTTCTCAGCATGGTAGTTTCGGTGTCTTTTGAGTTGTTCATTGTGTCAGCACCTTTACTCAGTTCTTGGCAGCAGTGTTGGTGCCTCACCAATATGGAATCGACGAAAGCTAGTCACGGGACGTCCGTCTTCTTTGTACGAAGCCTTCAATACGAATTCACCGGTGAGCGGAGGTATCGTAACCTCGAACAACAAGATCGTTCGGCCTAATCCAGTTACCGAAGCACGGCGTGACTCCTGTGAAATGGTTTTCCCGTCGTGTTCCAGAGTCACTTTCACAGACGCTCTAAAAGGCGTTGCGCGATCGTTCACCAGGCGGATGGAAACCGGCAGGGTTCCGGCGGGGATCCGCTCGCGGAATTCGTCGATCATGATGCCGATGTCCTTGAACGCGTCCCCCACCCGCTGTTGGAACAACGGCTCAAACGTCAGTTTCTGAATGTCCCTGAAGTGGTCGCTGGTTTGACCGTCCGGTCGGGAGTAGCCCAGTCCACAGAAGTGAACCACCCCGGCCACCGGCATCCACTCTTGATGGCGCCAGTATTCGGTCTTGGCCGCCCAATAATAGCTCGCGGCGTCAAAAAGCTGGTCGGGCGTCGCGTTGGTTCCCAACAGGAGCCGGTAAAGGTAGGCCGTGAGTGTGGTCGGTTTGCCATCGCGCGTGACCCACAGCCAACCATATTCGTTGATCATTCGGGGATTGGCAGACAGCGGTTGGCCTTCGGGGTTGGGGTTGCCGATGGACTTGGGAGTCAAGGCGGAGACCAGCAAACCCTCCTCAGGCACCTGGCGGCGGAACAGGTTGGTATTATGACCCCAGTCGTAGTACTCAACGTGCAACGCGTAAGGGTGCCATTCCCGCAGATCCGTGGGACGGTCCGGCACATTCCAACCGTTGTCCCATGGCCGGCCGGACAAGTCGAGGTCCCTGACGCTGCGCAGCGCCTGTCCTGTCTGTGGTTCCAGGCTCTCGTTGCACGCGTCCCACACCACCACGGAAGGATGATTCCAGCGCTCGCGCATCCATTCGGCAAACTCGCGGGCCACCTGGTCGGCAAGTATGCCCTGCTCCCGCTTGGGATCGGCAGTCCAGATGGGGAATTCGTCCTGGATCATGATCCCCTCCTCGTCCGCGACTTCATACCACAGTTCTGGTGGAAAACCGACGCAGTAACGCAGGTAATTCCAGTTCATTTCCTTGAATCGACGGTGCAAGGTGCGCACCCAATCCCGGTTCCATGGTAGTCCAGCCCGAGACTCGTCTTCGAAGAAACGGTAGATGCACACATTGGATCCCTTGAGCCGGTAGACCTTGCCATTGAGCCAGGCCTGCTGTTGGTCATCGAAACGCAATTCGCGCATGCCAAAACGGGTCGCAACCGAATCCGCACAGGTCTCCAACTCAATACGATAGAGGAAGGGATGCTCGGGACTCCAGAGTTTGCATCCCTTGAGCGCCACCAGAAAATCCGCGCGATGCGTGGGCTGGACAGGTAAGCTGACTCCGGATGGCAGATTTGGCGGCGGAGCCGAGACGGCCTGGGCTCTTCCACGCACCACCACCCGACCTGAAACCGCTTCGACGACTCGATATTGAAGGTCAACGGGCAAACCTGATTCAGAGCCGCTGGCAATTTCGGCGACCACCCGAATGCGTTCACCATGAATGTCCGGCGCCACCTGGAGGTTCTGAATGAAGGGGAACCGGGTCAGAATCAACTCCACCGAATCGAAGATTCCAGGCTGATACTTCTTCTTCTCCCCATCTTCGCCTTTGACGGCCGTCCAGGGCAGCGGGCGCGGATCGGCAGCAAGCCGTACCGTGACAACATTGGACGCGCCGCCACCGTTGAGGAAACGGGTGATCTCGAAATAGCCGGGAGTGAAATTCGGCCGATGTTCGCCCGCATCGTGTCCGTTGATCCAAACTCTGGCTCCGTACGCAGCTTTGCGCAACTTCAGCACCGCCAGCGACGGCACGGGACCCTCCAGACGAAAGCCTCGCCGATACCAAAAGTAGTTTCGCCGATCATCAGGTAGCCCAACCTTCTCGAAAGGGGCCATGGCCATATCGGCCAGGCCTGGCACGGGTGCATGGTGATCGAATACGACCGGCGGAGTGGCTTCTTTGCTTTCGGCCATTTCCCAGACACCGTCCAGGGACATGGTGACCCGATACGTGTCCTTGGCACCGGCCCATTGCCCCTTGGCCAGGCATCCGTGTGACGCGATCGAAATCATGACGATGATCAGGAGTCGATGACGGCTGGTTGGTTTCATAATGATTGGCAAAAGCACGGAGTCTCGGAATCCGCTTGAGGATCATGGTTCCGCGCTCAGAAGCGCAAAATGACGGTTGTATCTGAAAGCGCCCACGCTGTGGAAGAGTGCCAGGTACTGAACGCCAGACGCTGGCTCGGGTGAAGCGGTGGCTGCACACTCAAACAGGAATGCGCTCGCCTGTTCCGACACATGCAGGAGCGACAGCGGGATCAATCCGAGGACCTCGTAACCTCCTTCAGGCAATGCACGCGCACGCCACGGCAACTGCGGGGTCGGCAATTCCAGACCGTTTTGGTGAAGGGTGAGCTTGCCATCTTCGGCTCTTGAACCTTTGGCATGGAATACCACCTGCCGTACCTTCGTGGAGCTCAGCGCGGAGCCGAAAACGTCCACGGTGACTTCCGGCCATTCGATGGTTGCAGAAGTAATGCGCGTATCACGAACCCGGACCAGGACTGCCAGCTTGTCGCCGGTTAGAGCCAAATGCGTCTTACCCACAGCTTTCCCTCTCCAGCGAAAGTCGCGGGCTGCCAAGGCCACCAGTGCGGACGCTGCTTCATCGAGTGACTCCGTCTTGGGCACGCGAGTGATGTTCAGCAACGGATGCCCCCCAAAGCGTGTGGCTTCGCGATTCGAGGCAATCGGAGTTGCCCGTGCCAAGGGCATCGTCGCCGGGCCGGCAGTCAGTGTGAAGGTGTTCGCTGAAGCTGGCGTGAGTGCGGCAAAAGGACCCGCTGGATTGACCGCGGCTCGTGCGTTGCCCTGAATGTCCCTGTTCAGGGTGATGGGTTTGCCCTCGTGGTCTTCGATCCCCATGTTGACAATGGGGTAGATCCCGATGAAATCACGTGTGATCAGGGGGCACTTGACGTCGATCGGATCGCTCGTGGGCTCCAAACTGACGCTCACGCCGTTGGAGGTGTCGGTGCGAGTGAACTTGGGATCATAGACTGGATCCTCAAGGCTGTTCACATCCCACGGAGTCTTGGCCGCGCCTCGGTAGTAAACGTTATGGGCCGCCTTGAAATCAGTTGGATCAACCGGCGCGGTAAAACGCTTCTGAGGATCATCGCCGACGAAGATGTTGTTGTAGTATCGATCCCCGGTGGGCTTGAACACACCGGCGCCAGCCCGCTGCGTGGTGTGGGGCTGGTAATACTGCGAAGAGCGCTTTTCATGGCTGTGATAACTCAGGTTGGCGTCCACGATCAAGTTGTGGGCCACCGTGAGCCGCTCACACCCGGAACTAATCGGCGCGCCAATGATGATGTTGTTGTCCACCAAGCCTGGACCATGGCAGGCCTCCAGGTTCAGGGCGTCGTCCTCCACATCATAGATCACGTTGCCACTGATCCGGAATCCCTGGCAGGCCCAGTCCAACCAGATGCCTTTGATCGAATCTGCTGCGTGCCCGAGATAGGCGCGCCGGATGATGTTGTTGCGGATCGTGACATCAATTGACGTGTGCATCTTGATCCCGGCAGACTCGGCGCCACCGATGAGTCGCTGGTAATTGATGTCCTGAATCAGGTTTTTCTCGATGAGGCTCGCCGTATAGCCACCCGCACCGATGAAGCCTGCCTGGCCGCAACGTTCGACCACATTGTTGCGAAAAATGTGGTGCCCGACCTCCTGGCCTCGCCCGCGCTCGCTGCCGGGTCCACTGCTGATGCCGCAAGTCTTGCCGTCGGTCACATGGCAATTCTGGATAATCCAGCCATATCCCGCGCGTGTGCCGACGATCGCCTTTTGCAGTCCGTGGTAAAGCACCCATCCGGTGGCAGCCTGCTTGAAGACGAGGCCATCCAGGGTGATGTATTTCAGCCCATCCACTTTCGGAAAAAAGACGGTTTCTCGGGCCAATATCTCTGCCAGGTGCTCATTGGGGTTGGCCCCGCCGAAATTGGCGTAGATGGTCGTCATGCTCCCTTGATGGACTCCCAACCATGTGTTCGGTTCGGCCGGCAAGTCCACATAGCGTGCCGCCTCGGTCAGCACCTCGCCGTCGAGATACACGGCTCCGACGTGATTCTCGTGGCCGAAACTCAGGAACTCCCCGTCCATGCGGATCGTGTAGGGATTGTAGTCGCCGAAAATCGAGTCCGACACCACGGCCTTCCAGACGTCATGGCCAACCTCAGTCCATTGAGTGAGATGCTCCGAACCGCTGAGGACGGGTGTTTCCCCGGGATACGCCTTGTAGGTGATGCGTGACTCCTCACTGGTTCCCCCGCGGGACGGCTGCACATTCTCCCTGTAAACCCCGCCGCGGATCAGCACCGTCTCGCCCGGTTGCAGCGTTTCGGCTGCCTTCTGGACTGTCCTCCAGGGCTGATCCTGGGTGCCGGGGTTTGCGTCCTCACCCGTGGTGGCGACGTAATAGACTTGAAGCTCAGCCATCGCCGAGGCGGCAATGGCCAGCAGCGCGGTGGTCCAAATTGCCAGCGTCAGCCGTGGGTGGAAATGCCGGATCATCTTGGTGGGTGCTGGTGGCATAGGGGTTATCCGCTCATTTCAATGCGGCGCGTGCGGGGATGGGTGGCACGACTGGCCATTGCCATTCGACAACTTTGAACTCCTGCTTACCGCTTTCGACGCCTGCTGCAAAACCGAACTGAGGTTCATTGCGTCCGCGCCAGGGGGTCGGTTCGTCCGGAATTCCAGAAGCCCAGACCTGGCCATCGAGCAGCAGCATCGGCCGGGTCAGATTCTCGGGAGCGCTCATCACCAGCGTCCGCCGTGTGCCGTCTACCGTCCCCGACCACCCCGTAGGCGTGTAGGTCAAGTCGAATGGCCCCATGCCACGGATGCCAATCGTGCCGCAGGTCATCTCGACGAACACTGCATCCGGTGTGCTGAAGCGAATCTTTCCGCCTTCCAGGTTCCGCACGACCCCGCGGCCTCCGCTGATCGTCACGTTGTCCTCGGCATAGCGGTTGAAGGGCTCACTCACGATGTGTTCGTTGCCTTCTTGCCCGGGTTTCAGCACGTCACCACCGATGGCACACTTCGTTCCACTCACCTCATCCACGCCAGGCTTGATTGCGTCAGCGGCGAGGTTCCTGGTCAGGGGCGCGATGCCGCGAATCCCCGCCCCTTGATACGCGATTTCGCCGGCGCCGGCCAGAAGCTGCAGCGTCACACTGCCGTCTTTGGCGATGCGCACTGCGCCGGCAGCCCCCTTGAATCCTACTCCGCCGCCGCTCCATTCAATGCGGTCGGGCGCGCTGAAGATCCAATCCATGCCCTCGGCATGCGTCACCTTGACGACCCCTGGCGCGGGTCGCTCGATCTGCGGGGCTGCCTCATCCTCGGCCCGCGGGAACATGACCCAGTGAAACTCCTCACCGGGTTTCCCTGCCAGACGCAGGAGGACATGGCGTTCCTGGTCGGGCAGATTCTCAGTGAAGTTGGCCGCTTTCCGGTCTTTTCGAACCCAGTTCGGGCTCGGGGTTTTGTCCGCCATAAGTCGCTTGAGGACATTGGCGCCGAACGGCACCGCGGCAAGGGCGAGGAAGATATCGTCCTCCTTCATCTCCAAGGCCGGTGGAGAGTCCTGAAGAAAACGCAATTCGAGTTGCTTGGGAAACTCGGTTGCGGCGGTCACGTTCCTGCCATTAGCTTGGATGTCCGACTTGCGGCCCAGCAGGTTCAGGTTGAGCCAAGATGCCAATTTACCCGGACCTGTAAACGTGTCGCGGAAAACCGCATAGGTCGGGCTATTGGGGGTGCGTCCCTTGACGAAAACCACCTGCCGATCATGTCGAACCGCTCCTTCCTTCTGCTCCATCCCGGCGGCCAATGGGAGTCGGTCGCCATAGCCAGGGGCGACCGCCGGGTTGATGTACCAGGACGGGAAAGCGATCGAGATACGGGCGTAATCCGCCGTCGGGGTGAATGCGTGTTCAATAACGTTCTGGTCCGGCCAGCTAAACGGTTGCTCGTTCCGCGGATCCCCCAGGCGGACGGTGTTGTAGAGGCTGAAGCTCTTGTCCTCGGCCCAGTAATATTGATAGGGCTGCCACGGAATGAGGATCGAGCCGTGCGCGACGAAATTGAAGTTGCCCTCGTCCGGGTAGGCATGGGACCAGTGGTAACCGCCGCGCAGGAACATCCAGCTCTCGTCCGACCCCTGGTGTGCACGGAAGACGATGCCCAGTCCGGGATAGATCTGGGAGCCCAGAACTGGCTCTTGGGCCACAATCCAAGGCCGGTCGTAGATCGGATGGAAGTTCTCGCCCCAGTTCTTGTTGTCGGCCCCTGTGGCTTGCCAAAGCCATTTCAAGTTCGCGGCCAGATGGGGATTCGACGGCGCCAGCGTGCCGACGCCTTCAATGGCCTCAAACTCGAACCCGGGCGGACTGTTGTGGATGCCCATGAACAGGCGCGAGCCAGCACGGGGATCGAACGGCGTGGTTTGGTCCAACGTCGCGCGCCACGTAGCAGCCAGACGTTTGCGGAACACGTCAAGGTTGGCCGGCTTGGTGGCTTCCCACGCTGCCATGGCACGGTTCACTTTGCTGAACGCGTGCATCTGGTAGGCCGAGCCATGCTCGAACCAGTCGCCGCCCGCCGAGGTCATGTGCCCTATCTTGTAACCGCACCATTCGGCCCAGTAGTCCGCCCATGACTTGTACATCGGATGATCGGGCAGAAGGGCAGGTAGCAACGCCGCGTCGGCGAATTGGCGGGCGATCCCCATATTCGGATTGCCGTGGTGCGTGCCGGTGCCTTTGCTGGTCACATCGCCGTCGGCATAAAGGTAGGCGGCCAGCGCAAGCCGCGCGCGAATCATAGTCCGGTCCTCGGCCGGAAGTCCCGGCCACGACAAGAGGTCTTCGGCCATCACCCATAGGTAATTGTAGTTGTGGTGATGCCCCATGGCGGCCGCCGTGAGCATGTAGGCCGTCGGCATGTGCTTCTTGAACTCCTCCAGTTCGGCCCGGGCGCGCGCTTCATCACCCGTAACCATGTAGAGCTTCGCGAGACCGTCCGACACGGGCGAGTTTCGCCATTCCTTTCGCATTCGCTCAACTTCATCAGGTCCAAGGAAGAGCCGCGGGTAGGAAGCATTCTGGTCGTCCCATGACAGAACGAAGTCCTTGTAACGGTCGAGGCCAATGATGCCATAAAACACCCGGGCTCGGAAAAACGTGCCATCTCCGTGCGCTGAGCCTTTCGGCTCGCGGTCAATCGTCGCGAGTTGGAGTCCCCAAACACGGCGCCCGAAAGTCGCCGGGAGATTCGGATCGTGCTCGTGCATGGAGAAGGGCGACGACTCGCTCGTAATCTCGTTGAGCCACGAGAGGGGCTGGCACCCGACGGGGAACTGCACGGCCAGCTCGGCGCCACCGCTCCACACCGGAAGGTTGTTGGGACGCCGCCACGACCCTTTGTGAAGCAGCACTACCCCAGCCAGGTTCTGGTCCGCCGACAGGCCGACATACTGGGCTTGATCGCCGCTCCAGTTGCTGTCGGGCGCCAGCAGCCGGCAAGTGTGGCGTCCGGCAGTCCCGGCTTCGCCCGGCTGCTTGCTGGTGCCCCCAGTTCCATAGCCACCGCCACCGGCTTTGACATCCTTGCCGGCAAAGTCGGCGAGCGGCTTCTTCTCGACTTCGTATCCGCCGTTGCCCATGGCGCGAATCCATTCTGCCTGCTGCGGCTGCCAGCCGGCGGCCAGATCGAGCTCCCACCGTGAATTCTGCGGCGCTCCTTTCAGGTCGAATTCCTCGATTACCTCGGCGATGGACTCGCGCGCGTCCACGCGAACAGTGCAGCGGTAGGTTCCACCGCCGGCATAATCGATCTCATACCGGATCTCGGCCCGCACCGGCCCAGCGGCAACCTGGATTACCCGGAACGACTCGGCTGCAGCTTCGCCGATCATCCTGCCCGCACCACGCCAAGGCCCGCCTGCGGACTGGAAGGCAACGAGCGGCGGTGGCAGGTCTCCGGTCGCGACACGTTTCCGCTCCTGCACCTTTGGCACACGAACCGCCAGCAGCGCATTGGTGAGAACAAGCGTATCCCCATCCATTCTGACGCCCGCCTCGGCCGGCCCCGCCTTGCCCGCCTCGGTGACCCTGTAGGTCATCGTGGCGTCCTTGGGCAGATCCGCCGGGAAGATCAGGACGGCGCGAGCCTCCGTCGCGCCAGGCATGATCTGGACCGGGAGCGGGCTGCCATCAGGCGCGGCCACGCGGAGATTGACCGCTCCGGCACTGGGCACATCGTAGCTGATGACCTCTGGCGCAAAGCCTCGGCCGGTCCAATCGCGGAGCGTGAGGTTTCGCTCCGCAGCGCCAGCCAGCCCAGCAAACATCAAGCCAGCTATGTTCCCAATGGTTGTAAGATGCAATCGTTTCATGGTCCTGGTCCTCTCACTATTCCGATACTGCACCACCCCGCACAAACTGGCGTTCAATTTCTTCCAGCGTCTTCCCCTTGGTTTCTGGCAATAAGAATGCGGCCAGACAGAAGTAGAGCGCGGTGCAGAGGAACCACACGCCCCACATGGCTGCATAACCATACGCCCCAACCATTGGCAGGAAGATGGCGACGGTTCCGATGGAGACGAGGGCATTGAACAACACGCCTACGCCCATACCGAAGGACCGAATCCGCGTGGGCATCAACTCCGACGACATCAGCCACAGGCAAACGCCCGGCCCAACCGCGAAGCCGGCGAGATAGACCAGAAGACACGCGAAGATCAGGTAACCGAGTGTGACGTTCGGCGCCGGACCGAACTTGGCGCGCTTGATTTCGAGCGGCGCGTTGGGTTTGTCCTTCGGCCCCGGCGCAATCTTCAGAACGGAATCCTGGGTTTTGGTATCGGCGATGGCGACTTGCTCTTTGCCGTCGTAAGCATAAAGAACGGTGAGTTGCATGGGACGCTGGTCCAAAGCAGGGCCAGCCTCCGCAACCGGAAAGGTGAGGGTGCTGCCCGATACCGCCTGCTGCAAGCGGGCTCGGACATCCACGCGACCCGATTCCACGCTCCAAAAGGCGCCGATTCCGACGAGCAGAGCAACCATGATAACACTGGTGCCCAGCTTAAGCAGGAAACGCCGGCCCACTTTGTCAACCAGCGCGATGCCGACCAACGTCGCGACGGGATTGAGCAAGCCCAGAGCGAGGCTGATCTTGGCGGCGATGCCGGCCGTCAGGCCCGCCTGATGGAGCATCACCACCGGAAACGTGAACACGGCGACAATGCCGGTAGCCTGGTTGATGCCCAGGAGCGCGACTGCCAACACGAAAGGCATCATATAACGGCGCTGGAAAACCGAGTCTTCGGAACCGGTTCGCCCTGGGCGCGCGGCTTCATTGGCCAGCTCCTCCATCTCGCGCAGTTCCAAAGCGGCCAATTCACCGGGACGGGTGCGCAGAAGCACCGCTTGCGCTTGTTGCTTGCGTCCGTGATGAAAGAGCCAGCGCGGGGATTCGTGGACAAACATCATTCCCAGAAGGAAGACAAGGCTTGGATACGCGGAGGTGAGGAACATCTGGCGCCAGGCGTGGTCCTGCGCGGCCAGGATGCCGGAGGCGTCACCGGCCGCGGCCAGCACCGCCCTTTCGGCTCCAGCTTGATACCAGGCGCCCGCACCCATGGCGCCCGCCAGACCGAGCGTGATGAAGAACTGAAAGGCGGTAGCGCCCCGGCCGCGTATCTCGGCCGGCACCGATTCGGCGAGGTAAATCGGAATGACGACGGCCACCATGCCAGCGCAGAGCCCCTGGAGAGTCCGCCCCAGCAGCAGCGGCGCGAATCCGTGAGAGGTCACAATCAAGGCGACACTGACCACGAAGAGGAGCGAAGCGGCGATCATCACGCGCTTGCGCCCGAGCCAGTCAGCCAGTGCCCCAGCCACAAGGGATGAAACCAGGCTGCCCCCCATCACGGCGGACGCCAGCACGGAGACTTCGGCCTCACTCAGGCGAACGCATTTGTCGAGATAGAGCAACGCGGTGCCAATGATGCCGATGTCATAGCCGTAGAGCAGACCGCCCATGCCCGCGATGAACAGGAACAGGAAGGTGTTTCGCCGATGGCTGGCCGGGGTTGATGTGGTCTTGCTCATTTCAGCGCACCTGCTGGATGCCCGCCGGGCAAGAACCAGTGCCGTACTTGCGGAAGGCCTCGTACATGGCGCGGATGTTTATCAAGGGTACGTCCGGCCCCACTTCGCCGCAGGCCACGATCCCGCCGTCCGCAGTGCCGCACGCCTCGAAGACGCGCTGCACTTCCTCCTGGACTTGCGTCGGCGTGCCGAAAGGAAGGATGTGTTGGCGGTCAATGTCGGTCCGGAAGGCGACTTTGCCGCGCGCGTTGGCAGCGATCCAGTCGTGGCCTACCACGACTACCTGGCAGTTGATGACGTCCACCCCGATCTCAATCAGGTCTCCGAAGATATCATTGATGCGGCCATCGCTGTGGTACCAGACATCCATGCCCGCATCATGAACACGCTTGAACATCTCGGCGTAACGCGGTTTGAACAGACGTCGCCAGAGGCCGGGTTTGATCAACAGCCGCCGCTGGTCGCCCCAATCGTCCGCGAAGTGCAGGCCGTCGTATTCGAGTTTGGTCCACTTATCGAGCCACCTCAGGTTGAAGGCCAGCATGTCATCCATAAGGAGCTCAAGCTCTTTGGGTTCGCTGGCGAGGTCCATCAGGAACTTCTCCATGCCACGCAGCTGCTGGAGCTGCTCGAAATACGTGATCCAGGCCCCGCGCGCATACCAGCGGTCATCGAATCCGCACATGTGCCCGCTGTACTGACGACCCGAAGGTGGCCCGGCGGTGAAGTCTGCAGGCCAGCGGTACTCGGCGTAGCGATCGAGATCCGAAATGGGGCATTCTGCGGGAATGCCGCAGATCCCGGTCCACTCGACGTGCCAGACGGTGCCGAAGGCATCGCGGTGCCTGCCTTCTCGATACAGCGCTGGGAAGTGTTCGAGAGGCATATCGGCCATGAAATCCCAGCCAAAGTCCTCGCGATACTCGGCAAGCATCTCGTTGAGCGCCTGCCCGTATTTGAGTTGCGCGGCGGGAAGCACCGCATGGGAAATAGGCAACCGATCCGGCCGACCGAATCGGATGGCTTTCTTAACTCGTTCGCGACTATTCATGATGGCTTCTCCGTTGACATAAGTAGCATCACTTAGCACCCACCGACCGTGTTATCCCGCAATCCCACGGACTCACCCAAATGCGCTGCCGAAGCTCCAGATCGTGGGTACCGTCCAAAGTGGAGAAAATGCAGCCGATACTCCGGCTCTCCTGGCTCGACTTGATACCCTTGTTGCTACCGTCGGCGCCACGCGCCTTGCTTGGAAAGCAGAGCCATTCCTGACCATCGATGGTGAACTGGGGATTCATCAGCCAATCGGGGAAAGGCTCCACGATAAAGTGCCGCGCACGTCCCTCGGTATGGATGCGAATCACGTTGCCATCCAGCGCCGCCTTGAACGGCCCCTCCCCGCGCACGGTGATCCCCTGGCCGATTTCGACCGTCAGGATGTTCTTGGGTTGTCCGCCCAGATCCACGGTGCCGGCAACTACTTTGTCGTTGGGCACGCTGCGTTCAAAGGGACCGCTCCCACTGAAGACGTGGCCTTTGTATCCAATGTTGCCTGTGCCGCTGTTCATGCAGAAGACCACGTGATCGCGAAAGACCCGCACCGCGCCGGCTTTGCCCGAGAACACCACGCCCTCCTGATTGAAATTGAACGGAGTATCATCAATGAACACGTAGTCGGTGGCTTCGGAGGTGACCATCTTCAAGCAACCGGGCGCCAGCCGCGTGCAGACCGGTGCCGCCTCGTTGCCCTTGCGCGGATAGGCTACGTAGAAGAATCCGGTGTCTGCGTTTCCCTCCATTCGGTAAACAGTACGCTGCTCTTTGGAACCGGGTTGCGGAATCGAGGGCAATTGTTTGGCAAACTGAGTTTGGTAGTCAGCAGGTGCGACTCCGTAGCGCATCTGGATGGTCGCCTGGAGTCTCGGGGTCGTCGGCGTGTCGAACCAAAACCACGTGGATGCGCCGTATTTGGTTCCCATCTCGATGGTGTTGCCGGTCAGGGTTGGCCACTGGCTCTCCGGGATGACTGTTTCAACCGGCACTTGTAAGGCGTCGAACGCCGTCCCGTTGACCGTTGTCAGGTCTGCGGTGTCTAACGTCAACCAGTGCCACCAAGCTTTGCGGCCGGTCGGCGCTACCGCTGCTCCGTCGTAGCCGGTGAAGGTGTCGCGCATCACGAAGTAGTTCGGACCGGTTGGTTGTGCGCTTTTCAGAAAGAGGATGTGCCGACGCCAGTCCATCTCGTTTTTGCCATCGCCCAGGGTCTCGGCGGAAAAATACATGCGGCCCAGAGCGTAATCGGCGTTGGTGCCGAACCCGTAGTCCTGCACGTCGGTCTGCATGCGACCGAACGGCGGTTCCTTAGCCGCATCCACCAGACGGCACTGAGTAAATTCAGTACCAATATTCCCTGCCTTCGAGCCGGAGTATTGATCCGCGTGGCCCGGCGCCAGTGGCGCGCCCTTGCCATAAAGAATGACGCTCAGATCATCAGTCGGCCAGTGGCTGCGGGTGTAGCCACAGCGGAATATCATGGCAGTTTCATTCGGATCATAACAGTGCGCCCGGAAGGTAACCCCGAAGCCGGGGATGTAGGAGGTCATCAGCGGCTTGGCATACTCGCCCACATCCGGGAGATAGAGGTAGCTGTAGTCGGCATTGTGCCAATCGCTGCGGGCGATCAGGCCATTGACGCTGTTGAACCGGTGCATGTAGTTGAAGAAGGCGGCGTTGGTCGGATCGGAATATCCGATAGCGCCGACCCCGATGCCAAACATGGCTTCGAGGGTGTTTCCACCATGTCCCAAGCCGGGCAGAATGCGATGATCGGGATACCGCGGATCGGCCAGCGTGAGGTCGGCGTTGTATTGCAGGAATTTGGTCAGGTACCCGTTCGCATTGAGGTCCCCCAGGCCGGTGTTGCGGAGGATTTGCGCACAGACGGCAAACCAGCGCTGCGGTCCATACATTGAATACAACGGCGGCTCGTACCAACCGCCGCCCGGAGATACCGACGTGGCCAGGAGGTAACTGTCGAGATCCCGGTAACGCGACATCCAGCAGTCATACAAAGGATGATCCGGCAGGAGCGCGGCGCCATAAGTTCCGCCGACCACGCGACCGATCCGCATGTTCCAAGTCCCTAGGTGCGCTCCCGTCCCCAACTGCGTGATGTCCGGCTCCGCGAACAACTGGACGTCCAATGCCAACGCCAGGCGCAACTGATCCCGCAAGTTCGCCGGAAGCGATGGACAGGAAAGGGCGTCCTCGACCTTCAGCATGTCGAGCAAATCCTCCCCCTTGCGATAGTCGGTGTAAGCCCAGGTGTGCTCCCAGTTGCGCCCCCGCATGCGCTTCAACGCGACTTGCGCGCTGTTGATCGCATCGGAGGGATTTCCGCTGATCAGATAGAGCGATTGCAGCCGGTCCTTGTCGGGATGAGAGTGGATCGTGTCTTTCAACCGCTTCGCCTGCGCCGTGGTCATGAACGCGCGGGGAAAAGCAGCCTTCGAGGCGTCGGTGTCCCATTTGACAATCCAGTTCTTGTACCGGTCCAGGCCGATGACGCCGGCCCGGAGACGAACGTCAGCCACCTCCTTGTCCGAGAGTCCGACACAGAGCGCCCAGCTGCGGCGGCCATAGCTGACCGGCAAGGCGGGATCGTGCGTCAGGGTGGCGAAGGCGTTGCCATCGCCGCTTACTTCAAGATAATTGTCCAGTGGCCGCACGCCGATGGGCAAGGCCATCTTGATGCCGTTGCCGGGTTCGTTCCAACACGTCAACGCCATACCCCGCCGCCAGTTCCCACCGCACATCGGCAGGATGTAGGCAGATTGGCTCCCGGTGGAGAGGCCGATCGCGCCCCGTGGTCCGAAGGCGCCGGTGTGCGTCAGGCGATCCACCAACACCATATTGGTACTGCCCGGCTGATACGAATGCGGCGTAGGCGATGGGCCGGAGCCTTCCCAGGCGGTGGTCTTGAAGTGGACGTAACTGGTGAGATTGCTCGCGTAGATTCCACCGGTCGTAAATGGGCTTTCGCCGCCGCCGAAGGCGCATTCCATGTAGCGATAGGTATCGGGTGACCAGCCGGAAGTGATGTCCAGCACCAGGAAATCATGGCCATCAGTCATGCTGCCAAAGTCGAACTCTTCCGTGACGAGCGCATAAGGCAGCCCGTTCACCACTTGAATCCGGCAGGCATACTCCCCAGTGGGAGCCAATCGGTAGCGCGCTTCATAGGTAATGCTGGCAGGCCCCTCCTCGAGCAGGCGAAACGCATAAGAAAGAATCTTCCTCTCAGCTTGGAAATGAGAGCCACCGATCCAATCTTGTCCTTGCTGTTTGAATCCCCCCAGCGGTGCCGGCACCTCGCTGGCGGGTATCGGCTTCGAAAACGTCTTCTCCTGGGGTGCCGGCACTCGCACAGCGACCCGGGCGTTGGTGAGCTCCAGGAATTTGCCTGACTTCTTCAGACCGAGATTACTGTTTTCTCGCGAACGATCCTTGTTTGAGGCCTGAAGTTTGTATTCCACCGTCTGACCCTTGGCCAACTCAGCCACGAAGGACAGCCTTCCCTCGTTCATCTGAAACGGCACCGCATTCCCGTCCGGACCGAGCAGCACACTTTTCCTCGGTGAGAACTGCCTGGGGTCGATCCGATACCGCACCAGTTCCGGACCCCAGTTACGATAACCATATTCCGTAAGCCGAATTTCGCCATTCTGGGGCACTTCAGCGATTTGATTGGGCAGTGATAGCTCTGCTCCAATACTGGAGCAGATGCTGACCAGGAAGGTCAGCGTGGCGATGCATTGATGAGTGTGGTACATGGTTTAGAGAGGAGTCTCATGAAAAACCCAATGACCAGGTCAGGCCGCAGATGTTCAAGGATAGAATGTGCGATGATTCGTGGTTTCATGGTCTCAGTCGACCGTCAGCCGGAGGCAATCCCTACCCTGGGAAGAGACCACCCGGAAGAACCGCGCGTCGGTCG
Source organism: uncultured Verrucomicrobiota bacterium (assembly GCA_964411985.1). Taxonomy (GTDB): domain Bacteria; phylum Verrucomicrobiota; class Verrucomicrobiia; order Limisphaerales; family J093; genus CAYPNF01. The sequence goes on along the minus strand of CAYPNF010000018.1, from coordinate 66,761 downwards.
CACCGGCGGGAACTGGCGTAAGCGGCCGGGGCTGCTCCGCGCGCGTTGAGGCCAGCATGGTGAGGATGAAGTCCCGGTCCGCAGCGCCGATGTTGGGGATCGGTGTGGCCCCGCCGCCATCGGTGAAACGCATGGCCTCCAGCAGCGCGAAGGTGGCCTGGGGCGATCGGTTATCGAAACGCGGGCCGTCCTTGCCAACCTGCGCGCCGAGGGCCAGCACTTTGGTGTCCTTTCCTTGGCCTCGACAAAGCAACCGCATCGACTCCCCGCCGCCGCTCCACTGCACGTTGAGGAAAGCGAGTCGGCCTGCGAAGTCATTCAGTTCGATGGTTGGCTCGGCTTCGTTCTTGGACAGCGCACAAGCCATAATCGCCCCATGAAGGGTCAATTCCCCCGCACCGCTCAAGCGAATGAAACGCGGTTGGGAACCGGATTCGTACCAGATGTCCTGGACCAGCAAACGCCCTCCCTCGGTCACGTCGTAGCTCAACCGGTTGTTACTGGAAGAACCAGCGAAGATCGCCACCCGACCCGGTGCGACGCCGCCGGCGGAGAGGCGCGTCCCACCGCGCACTCTGACTCCCAGATCGCAGCCGCCGTGGTTCATGTTGTGCAGTTCGACATTGGCCTGCTCAACGCCGTCCACCATGAGGCCGACGCGTTGGGCGGCGTCCGCGTTGAACTGCTCCAGGTACACGCGGCTTCCGGGTTGATCGCATTTCTCGACCACGATGCCGTCGGCCCGCTTCGCGCCGTTGACCTCGAAGTCACGCAAGGTCGCGCGCGATGGCCCGGCCAAGCGCAACACCGGGCCAACGTCCGAGCCAGTCCAGATCAATCGGGTGCGCACGCCGTCCCCAACCAACTGAAGGTCCTTGCCCGCCGGGAGGGTCAAGGTTCGCGCGACGCGGAAGTCGCCGGCCGGCAGATGCACGACCGGGTGACGGCCGTCGAGCCCGGCCGCCTGGTCCACGGCCCCCTGGATGGCCTCGTCCGTGGCCCCCGGCGGCACCTCGATAATGGGCCGGTTCAGGTTGGGTGGCGTACCTGGCAGATCAGGCTGCGATTCCTGGAGCGCATCGTAGCCAACAACGCGATCATCGAAAGCCATCCGGTTCGTCTTGGCGGCGATGCCCGGCTCGCAGGTAAAGGTGTTGCCCGCTGACAGCAACGCGGCCTCTCCACGCATGCGCACGGCGGGGGCGCGAAGGGTTTGGATGCGGTTATCGAGCAGGAGGAGTGGCCCGAGGTTGCCGATCTCGACCATCGTTTCCTGCCCGCCATAGACTGCATTGCCCTGGAGGGTGACCAGGGCGGCGGCGGTCATCGGCTTGCCGACAAAGAACGCCTTGGAGCCGATGGACGTGTTGTTGCGAAAGGAGAAGTAACCGGTGTTGCCGATGCCGATGTCGGCTTCCTTCGAGCGCTGGAACAGGCTTTCGAAGACATGAAAATTGCCCGCGCCCCGTAGATTCGTCACGCCGAGGCCGCAGTCTTCGAAGACTGAATGCCAGATGAACCAGTCGAGCGAGTTGAAGTTCTGGATGCTGATGCCGGCAATCGAGCACCGCTGGAACCGGCAACGTAGCGCCGTAGTTTCCGCTATGCCCTGGCCACCCGGCGCTCCAGCTTCGATTCCGATGCCAATGTCGCGGATGAAGATGTCGAAGAACTCGTTGTAGGTGGCGAATGACTTGCCGTGCGCGATGGCGGTGCGGGCCTTGCCCCTGCCATCGAAGGTAAGGCGCCCCAGCTTCGAGTACCAGGCCCCATAGTCGAGCATCACGCCATCTGCCGGGCCGTCCCAGCGCAGCGTCGTGCTGGCTGGATCTTCGCCGATGACCGCGACATCCTTGGACTCATTGTGCTTCTCCCGAAACAGCATCAGGGTGTGCGTCACACGGTACGTTCCGGCTGGCACATACAAAACAAAGAACTTCCGGTCCTCGCGGTGCAGGTCGTCGAGTGCTTTTTGCAGCGCGGCGGTGTCGTCGGTCTGACCATCGGCGAGCGCGCCGTAGTCGCGTTTCACGTCGGCCCAACTCGGGAAGGGCCCGATGAACTCCTGCGTGGTCTCGGCGGCGCAGGCGGTGAAGGCCAGCCATGCGCACAGGACCGTCAGGCTGCTCCGCTTTGCGGTTCGGCTGTTCGTGGCTGCTTTCATGTTTGGGTCGCGTTGTTCACTGTTTCTTGGTTGCCGGTGTCCTGGATTCCAACGTCACCTGTCCGCACTCGACCGTGCCTTCCGATAGCAGGGTGACCTCCACCTTGCCATCGTGCCACCGTTTCGCCACGGCGGCGGTGCCCGCGAGTTTCACCGGGCCGTCGCTCACGGTCACAGGCTCCCTGCTCAGAAGAATCCAATGCGTCTGATCGGGCAAGGCCAGTTTCACCATCTTGCCGTTGGCGAGCGATTCGACCTTGGGCTCCGGTTCGTGCGCCTTGCGCGGGTAAAGCACGGCGAGGAAGCCCTGCCCGCCGCGAGGGCCGTAGAGGCGGGCCAGCTTCTGATTCTCCTCCATGCCCGGATCGCCCACGAGAAAGTTCTGCTTGTGCCCCCATTCGCCGAGCTGGACGCGGCTGGTCGCGGGCGCGAGGGCGAACATGTCGCAATGCAGTCCATGCTGGCCAATGAAGCGCAGGTGGCGTGGGGCCACTTCCTTCACGTCACTGGCCAGGCACCAGAAGTTGAATGCGGGCTCCAGTTCTTGATTGCCGGTCAGGTCGTCGGCGATGACGAGATATCCTGGGCCGTCCGGCTTGTCGTCCTTCACGAATACAAACTGGCGCACCCAGTGGAAAGGGTGTTGGGTGGCCACCGCCTCGGGCGATGACTGCGGCGCCCAAGGGCTGGGGCTGCCTTCGGAGCGGTAGTAGTATGGCTTGCGATGGAACCAATGGCGGGCGGCCTCGCCCCGAACGTAATCCGCGCCGGCTTGGGGCGCAAAGGCGGTGATCTTTCCATGGACCTCCGTGAACTGAGGGCTGGTTTGGTCGGTCATGGGTTCCCAGAGCGTGTGCGGCTCAAAAGAATGTTCATACCAGCTCTTGCCTGTATAGAAACAATCTGGGTGCCCGCGTCCCGGACACTTCACGGCTTGTTTGTGCTCGCGATGATTGTAGGTCACCGTGGAGTGAAGCCATGCTCCCGGGGTGTGTGGCGTGTACATGGTGGCAAAGTCCATCGTCAGCGGCACCCCACGCGCATACCAGTTGATGGATCCGGCGTCATTGTGGGTGTGGTCGAGCGTGAAATCGCCAAAGCGGATGCCGATATAACTTTCCGCCTCCGTACCGAAGCCATGCCGCAGGAACGCGCCCCAGCCGGGGTAGAGGACACTCTTGAGATCCGGTGCCTCGGCGTTCACACCGGCCACAGCGGCTTCTTTGATGCCACCGGCTTGCGCGGTCCACAACAGGCTTGCGGCAAGTTCCGGATCGCTGTCCTTGAACACGGGCGCAACCGTGAGCGCATTCTGGTGTTTCTCCCAGTAGCCGTCGCCGACCGTGGGCACCATGCGCTGGCCGAACCGGATGTCGACAGGCGTCACCATGTCCACCAGGAATCGCGCCGCTTTGTGGAAATGCGGGAAGGCGGTCTTTTCATCTTGGATGGTCCCACGCTCCTTGAGCATCCGGGCCGTGCTGACCGCGGCATCAGTGAGCAGCCCCATGTAGTGAGGATTCGATTGCGGTGAGCCGTCGTCGCCAAAGTTGGCGTTTACAACGTAGCCCATGACTTTGGCGGAGATGGTAAGCCACTCCTTGGACATCGGATGGTCGGGCAGATTGGCGCCGGAATCCATGCGCCCGCGCGCCACACTCACCGGCATGTTGGATGAGCCTTTGCCGTAGCCCTTGCGACGCGGCGGGAAGTAGTCGTCGTCCCACAGCAGATGGGTGAGAAACGCCGCCTGGGCGCGGAGTTGGCGTCCTTGCTCGGTGGTGAGTTGACCGGATTCCAGCAAGGTTCTGGCTTTGGCAATGGCGGTGGCGGTGTTGTTGGGAAAAGCGTTGATGCCCGTGCGCTCGCCGGCGCGGGGATAAGTTAACGCCTCGTTAATGAACCGGCCGAAAAGCTCACTGACATTCCGACGTTCTTTGTCGATTGCGCTGTCCTTCGCTGCGGCGGTATCGGCATAGCGATGCGTATCCGGCCACTCTAGGGTCCACTCCTTGACCTTATCCAGCGGAAACCCGCCATGTTTGGCCAGCAGCCTGGCCGTCGGCGTAAAGTCCATGACCTCGGCAGAAACAACGCCGGGATTCTTCGCCACCGCAATCGCCCATTCGCGGCGCCCCAAGTGCAATGGGCAGCGAACGACGACGGCACGTTCCGCAGTGGAGTAAACGCGGAGATCGCTCGTGTCCGTGTGCTGCTTGATGAGGGCCGGTTCGTGAGGGACCATGTCGGGATTGCTCCAGCGACTCGGCCGGCATGGCAACAGGGAGATGATGTCGGAGGCGGGATCCGCCGGCCGGTAGAGCACATAAAGCAACGCTTGGTCCGGCATGAACATGGTGTACGCATTGAGCGTGAATTCGAACCGATTCGTGTCGAACAACAGCGGATACTCGTTGTCCCCGTAAGTGTTCATGCTGCGCCCTTTGGTGGGCGAGGTCACGTTGTGCTCGATGCAGCGGGCGTGCGTGGGCTGAAACGCCCCGCCCGCCGTGACGCTGAAACAGAAGTTGTCCGCTGCTTCGTGCGGTCGCCATTTCCACCAGTCCCAGAGCAGCTCTTCGGCCTCGGAGGTGAATTGCGGTTCGCGATAGACCTCCGGATCCCCCAGCGAAAACTCCTCGGTCAAGTAGATGATTTCCTGGCCCGCGGTGATTTGCGCGGTGCCACGGCAAATGTCGCCACCCTCGCCGCGAAAGCCATCGAATCGATACTCAAAGGCGATGCGCGCGAACACGGGTCCCGACTCGACCATGGTCACCTTGTAGCTTCGGCATTTCTTCGCTGTCTCGAACCAACCGCGTCCCGTCCACGCTCCGCCGCGCAGTTGCACCGCCACGAGATACGCCGGCACTTCCTTGGCGAGGACAGGCGTCTCGAAACTCTTCTCGCCGAATTGGAATCGAGCGCCGACCAGGCCGTTGTTGATTTCCAACAGGTCACCGACTTGGGACACTTTGAGTTCGCTGTCCGCCGCCGACTTGCCCGGATGCAGTTTGAACTGCCTGACCTCGCCCGGTTGGAGGGAGACCAGGAACCACACCTGCGCATTCTGGATGGACCCGTCAGGGTGCTTCGTAACCTCGCTCAGTTGTGCGGGGCTTTCATGCCCTTTACCGTCCAGCATGTGGCAGTCCGTGGGGCGGAATTCGCCCGAGGCAAAGGCATAATCGTAATGAACCAGTTCGTTTGGCCAATCGCGCCCGAGATGCTCTTTCAATAGAATAGTCTGGCTCAGGCGATGCGGGGCGGCAGCCTGACCGGGGAACTGGCACTGGCCGAGTGGCGGCGGTTCGGCGCCAGTTGAAGCCAGAGCGGTGAGAACCGCCAATGCCAGGAGCGGCACCGATCGGCGAAACGGGCATACTACGGTTCTCATGCGTTCAGAGTTTATGCGCACGGTAGCCGGACGCGAAGTAGGGAAAATCCTTACTCGCACCACCACGTGCTTTGCGCCACCATCGCCGTATGACGTTGCCAAAGAAACCGATTGCGCGTGCAAAAGCAGCCCGCATTGACGAGACGCACCGTTGTCCGCGCGACCGGACGGCCTTGCTGGTCGTGGACATGCAGCATGGTTTCCTGGATCCCGGTGCGTCACTCGAAGTGCCCAAAGGCCGCGCGCTCATCCCGCGCTTGCGCCCTTTGATGGCTGCCTGCCGCGCCGACGGCGTACCAGTCATGTTTACGCAGTTTGTCTATGCCGCTACGGTGCCCTGTTTACGCGGGTACCCGTTCGGCATCGAGCACCTGCCGCCGCGTTCCGGCCAGCCAACCGGCTACGGATGTCCTTCGGGCAATTGCCTGGCGGGGCAGGACGCTGGGCCACAACCTGAATCGCGGGACATCATTCCCGAACTGGCCCCTCGATCAGGTGAGTTGGTGGTCGCGAGCCATGTCTATGACAAGTTCCTCGACACCCCACTCGACTTGGCGCTGCGCAGCCAGGGCATCACCCACCTGCTCGTAACGGGGGTCACCACCGACATTTGCGTGAACAGCACGGTGCTGTCCGCAGCGAACCGGAATTACCGGGTGACCGTGGTGACCGATGCCGTGGCGACCCTTGACGACGCCCTGCAAGACGCCTGCTTCAACATCTGGCAACGAAAGTTCGCGCGCCTGCGGACTGCGGCCCAGGTCGCGGCTGAACTGAGTCGGGCACGAAAGTAATCCTATGGCCTCACGCAAAAATCCAATAACATCCGGCGAACGGCGCTGGCAGCGGCGCTGGGCAACTGAGCGCACGCGGCGTGAGCGGGCGGAATCGTCGGCACGCGAATGGCAGGATCGCTTCCGGCTCTTTCTGGACCACGCCCCCATGCCCGCTTTCATTCGCGACGAACAGGGCCGGCATGTTTACGGGAACAAGCCTTGGGCCGCGCAATTTGAACGTCCGCTGAGCGAGCTCATCGGCAAGACCAACTGGGACCTCTTCCCCAAGGAGACGGCCTTGGTGTTTGAAGCCAGCGACCAGGCAGCCCGCCTTCGAGGTGAAGTCAGTGGTCTGCTGGAATCGGGCTTGGCCCCGGACGGTACCCGTCATTGGTGGAAAGTCTTCAAGTTCCCTCTGCCGGGGCCCGACTGCCAAAAGTGGATCGGGGGCCTGGCGTTAGATGTCACAGACTTGGTTTTAGCCAAAACCCGGCTCACAGACTACGAATCGGACCTCGCTTCGGGCCGATTGGCCCCTCAGGTGCCTGCCGGCCGCGCAGCCGAATTAGACAGGCTTCCTCCTCGACTGCGCCAAGTCCTGGAACTCCTTGCCGCAGGATGGAGCATCAAGGAGATCGCCAACCGCCTGGGCATCAGTCAGAAGACCGCGGAAGCGCATCGAGCCAAGCTGCTCCAGCGATTGCGGGTGCGCAGCGTAGTGGAGGCGGCCCGGCTCTGCCTGGCCATGAACCACGAGTCCCCCACTCGCTAAAGCATGATGGGAAAGCTCGCAGCAGATCACTCCAAGGTTGGCCTTACCACTTCGCCACGAAGCTGGGCTTCGGTCCCTTCCTTTTCATAAACACCGTAGAACACCGAGAGGCAATCAAGCCACACGGAAATGCGGTGTGATTCGTCAGGGGTTAGATTCACTTCGTGATGACCTTTGGACAGCATCTGCCAGAGCGGCGCAGCGCGAGCGCCAAACTTGCCGGGGATCGTGTTCAAGTCATCGCCATAGGAGTAAAATCCAAACTTGGGCGTCAGACTCAGGTAACTGGCGTAGTAAGTTGTGGGCTGGTCCATGTAGGCGCCACTTGGCCGTAAAACAAGACTGGCATCGAGGGAGGGGGCTTTCCCGGGGTACTGGGTGTGGCAGCCGACACAGCGTTTTTCGAGGACGGGCTGAACAAGGCGCGGGTAACTGAAAGGGTTCGTGCCATCCACATCGGGCTGGAGCCGTGAAGGAGAACGTCGCATCGCAAGCGGACTGCGACTCTGTGACGGCGGCGCGCCGTAGCGCGGTTCGTGGCAACCCTGGCAGGTGGCGTTTTCACCGTGCTGGAACTGGGTACCTGACCGCATGGAGGTTACCGCCAGCCCGTCTTGGTCCAGCGCCTGAAAGAAAACCTCCTTACCGGCAGGCACCGTGAAATAGGCACTTCCATCCTCCTCCACCGGCACGGTACCAAGCACGGCCCGAGCGATGTTGATGGAGGACGAGTTCGGGATTTGCAGGCCGGTATTGGGGGACGCCACGGAACTCACCGAGAGTGGCAGTACCTGCAGGACGCGCAACGCAGTAATCGTGGTACCCTGAGGCCAGGGTTTACGACTGTGATAGACATTGGCGATGCCAACCGTCGCTTCAGCGGACTGAGAGCTAGGAGGTTGGCTGACCAACTCGTTGAGCGCAGGCGGACTGGGACGCGGCGCAAGGGGCATGGGGCTGTGACAACCGATCTCCGGATCGCGATAGACCAACTCTTTGTTTCCGAAACTATCGACCAGATAAAGGCCGTAGGCACCTTTGGTACCCAGTTCAGGGAGCTCCGCAGCTGGATTATACGCGCAGAGGTGATAATCCTCGCTCAACGGCCAGGCTTCGCCGTACGCCCACGTGCCGCGTTGGCTCTCCGGAAACCCAACATCGGGAGTCAGCCGCTTCACGGCAGACATTCGCTCGTCGTCCACAACACGCGGGTCCAGGATCACCAAGGACCCGAAAGCCTGCCCGTGATGCGCAGCCGCGGTCGCGACAAACTTCGAGGAACCAGGAATGGCGCGCACGTCCTGCTCCAGATCTGGCCTCGACTCCCGTGGGGTGTAATTGCCCAGTACGGCGCGTGGATCCCGACCGTCAGGCGTGATGACCCAAGGATGATGTGCAACCATCGAGTGCCGATCCACATAGTCCCAGCGCGTGTAGAGAATCAAGCCGTCGTGCCCCACGCTTGGCTGCCATTCGTTGGTTTCGTGAAAACTCAGACACCGAATGTCGCTGCCATCGGCGGCCATATCGTAGACGGTGTAAGTCGGGCAAACCCGTCCGCAACGCAGGTACCCCCCCCGCCGTTCACTGATGAAGGCAATTCTACCGCTAGGCATGAAACAAGGATCGAAATCGTTCCATGTACCATCCGTGAGTTGTTCCAGGGATGAACCGTCGGCGTTGACCTTGAATACGTGGTAACATCGGCCTTCCGCCCAGTGGCCAAGACTTGGATCGGTGTGCGCGCGGTGTTGTCGGTCCCCTCGGCACTCCACGTATGCGAACAGGATCTGCTTGCCGTCGTAGGAAACATCCGGGGACAGAAAGGAGCCGCCTTCCGTTTCTCCTCCGCTGAGGGTACCCATGCCGTCATATTGGATGTTCCACTTGCGTTTTGGGCCGCCCGAAAGTCTTTCACCCTTGAGCCTGCCTCTCTCGACAAGCCTGTCGCCAAGCAGATTGCGCACCCGGGCGTTTGGCGTGAATGGGCTATCCAAAACGCACAGGGCACCTCCTGGTCGCGCCGCGATGCCGTAAAACTGGTCGCACATGTGGTCAAGGATGGCGAGATGCCGCTTGAGGAAGAGCAGTCGGTCAAAATCCAGACGTGGGTTGGAGAATGCAATCTGCCTCCGCAAACGGCAGGCTTCGACAAAAAGAAGGTAGCGGGCCTCGTTGTTGGTGGGCTCGACAGAATCGGCCGCTTTACGAAGGTCCAAGAGGGCCGTCTCAGAATCGCTAGGGCACAGATGTGCCTGCAACGCCTCGGTTCGACGTAGGACGATGTCAGCGGGGTCTCTGTCACCGGGCAAGATCAAGGACTCCGGCCGAAAGGTCTCCGACGCCACTTTCTCAAAGGCAGTTCGGTTGCCAAGATCATGGCACAAAGTTGCGAACTGGTTCTCCCATTCCTGTTCCAACCCGACCTGCGACCACGTCACCAGAAAGTCCGTCATCCCCCGCAGAGAGCGCAACAGGGACTGACGAAGTCCGCGGACCTCGCGGCAAAGGCGCGGCAACTGAGTCAGTGCGTCGGCATTCTGTTTCAGCGCATTATCGAGCACCCCTCGCCACCTAGGTTCGGCTTTGTCGAGGCTTTTGAGCATTGACTCCGGTTGAGCCAATCTGCTCGCTAGCAACTCAACGGCGGGGCGCAGCTCCGCGATGGAACCAGGATGGGCTGCAGGGCCAGACGCACACTGACCGGCCAAATCTTTGAGCGACATCCAACGAGGGTCTTCGGAAGGGGCCTTGTCACGGCTGAAGTCAGCGGCGTGCTGTTCAACCACTCGGCGAACCTCGCCGAGCCAAATCCGCTTACAGGTGCCCACGACCTCATCCATCCGGCAGGTCCGTCCGAACAGATCAAGCCACCGGGGATCCTGAGATTGAGCCTTCGACAGCTTCAGTTCCTCGAACTCCTTCTCGCCCTCGGCTGCCAACGGACCAAGACGGGAAAGTCGACCCTTCAGAATACCTTCCTCAACGCTCAGAGTATCCTGGTGTTGAAACCACTCCAAGTGACGGGGCCCGGGCAAGTCGTTCTGAAACCATGCGCATTGATCCGACCAATCCTCGGTAATCTGCCCCCAAACCTGCGATAAGTCTTTCGTTTCAAGCTTACCTTTGGCCTGCCCCTCCACCAACCCAATCCAATTCGAGCGCGTCGCAATCATAGTCTCAGCCCAAGAGGCTCTCTTGGCGTAGACTTGCTTCACATCGAGCGGTGCGACCTCGGCAAGCACCTCGCTGAGGAATAAGGAGCTGAGCCACAGAGCGGCAACCACGTTAAACCGGAAATATGTCATGGCCTTATCCCCCTGAGCATGGCTTTGTGCCTCGTCCTGGGCAAGCACTTCCAGGATCTCGAAACAGAAGGTGCTATCCCTCAAGTACCTTGCGTGAAGCTCGCTAAAGGACACGGATCGGATTGGAGGCGCGCGGCCAGTCCTTATCGCTTCTCCCGTACCGAAAGTGATTTCCCGGCCAATCGGCGATACAGATCCGGATCCAGATCCATCAAACCGAAAATGCCGTTCAGTTGGCTCGTGGCCACCCATGGCAGCCAACCTCGGTGCAAGCCATAACCTCGCCTGGGTGCCAGACTCCAGTGCTCCTGCTGCCATCCTGGCTCACCCAGGTCGAAGGTCCGCCCCGGCAATGCCAGCATGCTCTTGGTATTGTGAAGGAGCAGGCACGCCACATCGAGGTAGTGCCGGTCACCTGTTAGCTTGGCCAACCGGGCATATTCATCCACGTCAAAAGCCATGTAGGCGTCCACCAGGGAGTGTCCTGTAGAGATGAGTTGCAGCCCGACTGTGGAAACACCTTGCTTCCAGTGACGATGGCTATCGTCGTCGTCGGCTGGCATCGGGACATTCCAGCAGTAAATCCAAGTTTCCGCAAATTGGGCGGCGGCAACCGCGCGTGGCAGCCACTTCGGATCGCCAGTTGCCTCGTGGAGATGGAGGTAGGCCTCGAGCGATAAGGTGGCCGCTTCCTTGTCGAGCACATCTGGGTTGTCAATCGTGCCTCCCACAAAACGCCCCTGGGATTGGCCGTTCGACCAGCAGAAATCGGCGGCGCGGACGGCAGCGTTAAGGTAGCGAGTATCCCCGGTGGCTTTCGACAGAAGCACCAACAAAGACACGGCGTTGTAGCTGGAGTTCGGCGAAGCCGCGATCACTTCTCCTGTGCCGGGCATCCACGATCGTGGAAAACCTCCGCCCTTTTGCTCCTGTGTGAGCAACCAGTCCCCAAAAGCACGGCACCACGCCAGCCAATCCCCATGCTCCCTCCCCGATCGCTTCTCTCGCTGATAAGCCTTTAAGAGCGCCTTGAGGTCGTCCCCAAAGGAACGCAGGTAAACCTCGGGCCGACCCAGGGCGCAGACTGGCCGGCCAGTGCCCAGATGGAAGCCTTCTCCCTCCGGGGGCGCAACCTTCAGGGACAGGAAAGAGGTGATCATAGTTTCGGCCATGCCCCGTAGCTTCAGTCCGCGCGATCCGGTGTCCATCTCCGCCTCGCGCAGCAAGAACTGGGCAGCCTCGAGATTCTTGCCCGTGAATCCCAACACCATATTCTGCCCCTCCGGAGGCGTACTCTTGACGAGCACGTCCAGGTAGTTAGGAATGCCAGCACGCCCCTCCTTTTCGATCACGTTGTGGGCCAGCACATCGACGATGGCGCGCCGCGCCGAGGTCAGGTCGACGCTCGCGGGCTCTGGCCGGAGGGCTTCCCACGCACGACGCCAGGCACGTGGATAAGCGTCCACGAACCGTTCCTGATGTCCTAACTGAAAGAGCACTTCATACCGTTGTGTCAGACCGTCCCTGATCGGATGGTAACGGGGCCGCAATTGATGCAGCTGTCCGCCGGGATAAGTATTGCCGGCGTATGTCACCTCCCCTTCACTTCCGGGAAACCAATAACCCACCGCCAGGGTCCCATCCCGTTCCAGTCCGCCGATGGCCCCAAACTGAAAGCGTTCGTCCACCAAGGGTACGGAGAGGACATCGTTGGCATCGGCCGTCGTCGTGCCACCCCGTGGAGCTGGGTTAAGGACTGCCAACGATGAGCCGTCGTCGAAGTGTGCAAGGATCAGCGGCGCCGGGAGGCGATCCTCGCGAATTCGAACCGTGTAACCACCAGGTCGGTAATACGCACGCCCTCCGATCGCGTTAGCGCTGAGGTTGGCAAACCCGCCGTAAAGAACCCCAGGCGCGAACCACTGAGCATCGGTCCAGCCCGTCGGCCGAGTGAACTCGAACGTAACGCCAGAAAGAAACCCGCCCTCGCCGTCACCGCGAACCCTCACCGCACGCGACAGATGCAACTCGCGGCGTGCGACGGTCCATTGGTCTTCGACCTCGAACCGAACGCGTTTGTTCCACAGAACCGCGCGCCCGACGAAGCCGCGGCTGTTTCGTACCACCTCCTGGTAGGCGGAGGTGGATGTGGAGACTCTATCAGCAAGAAAGAACTCCAACTGGACTGGGGCAGCTTGGAGGGCGCTCGCCGATCCGGCCCCGGAAATCGCCATCCCCCATCGATCCTTTGCCACGGAAACGAGCGTTACCCGAGCCCCGGTTTCGAGCCTCCAAGAGCCAGGTCGTCCGGCCACGCAAGGGCACGTAAGGCAAGTCATCCAAACCAAAATGAGTCCCATCGCACGTTTCACACTGATCTTCCTCCTATTGTGTTTGCTCCCCCAGCACGCTGACCGGAAGCACCACCACATCATCAAACCAAGCAGAAGAAGTGAACGTGCGAAGGCCAATCGAACCGCTCAGAATCGGTGACTCGTCGTCGCGAATATCGAGAACTGGCCCGGAATTACCATGGAACGGATCGAACCAGACTCGAATCCGTCGACCTTGGGCCGCAACCCGCAATAAGTGCCAGGTGTCCAGATCCACTCTGCTTTGGCGGCCTGACAGATCGACAGTCGCCAAGGGCTGCCAGGCGTGATTCATCCGTCCCAGGTAGAGCGTGTTGGTGCTGAACCCCACATAATAACCGCGCATCTGGTCCGCACCCGGCCCCGGCTCGTTCACCCGGAAGAGAAGTCCCGCGTTGCCGCTTCCGTCCTTCAGCATCACGGTTGCCTCCAGCAGGTAGTCGCTCCATGACACCTCTCCAGCCACGACTTTGGCCGTGCCAGTAAGCGGCAGGTAACGGCTCCCCTCAGCAGAGGTCGTGTCAGAAAAGCGAACCCAGTGGCTCGGCAGCTGCGGAGGCGCATCGGCCAACGTCTGAAAATCCTCAAGAAAAAGCGCGCGCCGTTCGCCAGTGGTGTAACTGCGAACTACTTCTGCTTCCGCCCACGAAACTGGCTCGCCATTGGGCCAAAGCAGCCCACACCAGGGAATCGCCGGCTCGGGAGCACCGTCGGGCGTACCCCAATACCAGCGACAGTTCGAGTTCCCCACCATCAACTCCCAGCAGAGATAGACGCCTGGAACCGTCTTCCCGGCGGCTTTTCGGTCCTTCAACCAATGGATTACCTCGATGGGGGAACCATTGCTGCGCGGCTTCTTTCCATACCACCGCGCTCCGGCTTCGGTAAACACGGTTCCTTTACGTGGATTCAGGTCAGCCTGTTGGTTCCATTTTCCGCCAAAGTCGTCTTCGTAATTGTGGGCGTTAACGATGTCCGTAAATGGATGATCATCCCAGCAGGCGATGACTGGTTGGCATGGCTCCATCTCTTTGGCCCAGCCATAAGCCAAGCCCCGCAGTTTCTCAGTAAATCCATCCTTTAGGTTAGGCTCGTTGTACGTTTCCCACCAGAGCACTCGAGGGTCATCACGATGGGCACGGATGATGTCCTGCACGTAGGCTTTGAATTTCGGGAGATTCACATCGACGCGCTCCACGTCTTGCAGCGCTGCCCATCGTCCGTTGTGTCGGCCCATTACCGGCGGACCGGTTTGGAGAGTGACATTCGTATGGTTCCAGCAATCATCAAAGAACGTGAAGCCGGGGCGAATACCGTGGCGATCACAGATTCTCAGGAACTCTTCGATCCGGGCCAGGAACGCTTCGGGTTCGGCGTCAAAGACGAGGTTGTGCAGATAGACCCGCAAGGTGTTGACACCAAGCTGCTTTTGGGCAGCCGCCAACTCCCGGTCAATGACGCTGGCGTTGAATTCGTGCCACATCTGCACTTGGTTCGCGGCATAGGCGGGTGTGTAGTTCGCCCCCACCCATGTCGAAGTGTCGTACGGTAACCGCGCCTCGCGCGCAGCCCGGGGTATCCAAACCGCCATGGGCCCCACCCCCCGGTGGTTCCAGGCATAATAGGGTATGAACCTCAACGCCGCCGTTTCTTCCCCACGAAAACTGCCGCCCGTAACACGACGACCCAGTGCTTCAACCACGGTAACGCCACCCAGCAAATCTGGCCGGTCTCGAGTCGTCAGCTTTGCCTCGTCTGGAAGAATCAGGGTGAGGGCCTGCCCACCGTGATCGACACCTTCCAGGCAATAGACCAGAGGCCCCCGTTCCACGGCAACGTGCCCCGCATCCTCCTTCACCTGCTCATGGGCCAATACGCGCCGAACAGGCATGGGAAGGTCCAATTCAACCCGGTCCCCCTCTTTCCATCGACGACGGATCACCGCGTATCCGTTCTGCTCGGAAGAGTCGACTGCCCGGCCGTTCAGGCGAACCGTGACGGGCTCGGAACTGGCGTCGGTGTAGCGGTAAAGGTCACTTGGAAGCGGGCGTCCTCTCGCCCAGCCGGGAATCCGAAGGTGCAACGCCAATTCCTGTTGCGGCGCGGAGGTGACAGTGATCCCCACCTGACCTTTCCACGGGTAAAGGGTATCCTGTCGAATGGCCAACTCCCCGGCGGACACACGAATACGGGCTTGTCCTTGTCCGTAAAGGTTCACAAACACCTCATCCCCCCTGATTGCATAGAAGTAATCCCCGATCCTTGGAATGAAGCGGACAAGGTTGACAGGACAACACGGGCAACCCGTCCAGGGGAAGCGCTCGGCCAAGCCATGGTTAAACTTCCGTTGTCCGTCCGCAGCCAGGGGGTTCACGTAGAAGAATCGGTTCCCTTCCTTCGCCACCCCGGCCAAAACGTTGTTGTAGAGGGACCGTTCCAATACGTCAACGTAGGCTGAGTTGCCGGTGGCCAGAAACAGACGCTGATTCCAGAAGACATTGGCGATCGCAGCGCAGGTCTCGCAATAGGCAAGATCGTTCGGCAAATCGTAATCAGCGGCGAAGCCTTCACTGTATCGACTGTGTCCAAGACCTCCCGTCAGGTACAGCTTTCGCCCCACGATGTTGGTCCACTTTTGGCGCATTAGGTCGGCCAGAGAGGCATCTCCCTTGATCTGGGCCACCTCAGTGGCGGCAGAATAGAGGTAAAGCATGGCGACAGCGTGGCCCCGGGCTTCTGCACCCGCCAAGGGAGGTTGACCTTGAGACCAAAGAGTCGTCTTGCGTCGGGCGTTCTCCACAAAGGAAGAGGCAAGATCAAGGTAGCTTCGGTCCCCGGTGACCTGGTAAAGCCGGATCAGGGCCAACTCCACCTCAGGGTGCCCGGAAAGCTGCAGCAGGTCCCCGCCGGCATGAGTGGCACGCAGAAGCTCTGCTGCCTGACGCGCCATCCCCAGGCCATTCGTCCTCTTCGTGAGATAGGAGTAGGCCACCGCAGCTTCAATGAAATGACCGATACTGTAGGATTCGCACGTACGCGTGGTCTCGTCCGCAAATGGCCGGTAGGCAGGTTCGGTGATTTGCAGATGAGGAAACAAATAGCCATCCGGCCGTTGCGCGGCGGCGATGCTGCCAAAGATCTCTTCGATCTGCTGCGCCAACGCTGGATCCCAACCAAGTCGCAGGCTGGCGGCGATCCCCTCGAGGGTTTTATAAACGTCCGAGTCTCCCCACATGTACCCATGGTAAACCTCGGAGTTCGAACCTCCCAGGATGCGGAACCCATTCAAGGAACCCTGTCTTTCCAGTTCACGAAGCAGGTGGGGGATGGTTGAGGCACGGTTGGTCTCCATTCGCGGAGCCCAAAAGGCATCTTCAAACGACACCTCGGTAAATGGGACAGCCGAAAACGGTTGTGCCGTAGCCCAGGGCATAAGGCTTGCGACCATCAGAGTGGCAAGCGCGCACAAGGAGGAATAGCATGGTTGTGCCATAGAACGTCTCTTGCGTGAGAATTCAGAGTAGCGTACCCACCCCAGGCGATTACGTCACATGGAAAAACCGTCTACCAGGACTTCGGTAAGTTGCCCCTTGCGCCAGGCTTGTTTTCAAGTGAAGTTGCATGGCTTGGAACCGCCGGCGCCGTAGTCCAGATGGGTTTCTTGGACCTGGAGCGAGCATGGCTGAGTGGTTTCGGGCAGTTGGGAACGTGGCACGATCCATGAGAATGCAATATCGCAGCCTGCTAGCCATTTTGGGCGTCGGCGCCCTGCTCCACGCAGGTGACTGGCCGCAATGGCGAGGACCAACCCGGGACGGGCAGTTCACCGGGCCGGCATGGCCAACGAGCCTGGATACCAACCATCTGCAACAGACTTGGAGAGTCGAGCTGGGACCAAGCTACTCTGGGCCCATCCTTAGCGGGCCACGTGTGTTCACGACGGAAACGGAGGAAAAACACTCCGAGGTCGTCACGGCTTTCGACCGTGCTTCCGGCAAACAACTTTGGCGTACCCAATGGGAAGGGGCGTTGAGCGTTCCGTTCTTCGCCAAGTCGAACGGCGATTGGATTCGCTCCACACCCGCATGCGACGGCGAAAGCCTGTTTGTGGCCGGGATGCGTGACTTGTTGGTCTGCCTGGACGTGCAGACAGGCAAGGAACGCTGGCGCTTCGATTTTGTGAAACAGCTGGACGCGCCCGTTCCGGATTTCGGTTTCGTTTGCTCTCCTCTCGTGGAAGGCGACGCCGTGTACGTCCAGGCCGGGGCGAGTTTCGCCAAGCTAAACAAGAAGACCGGCCAACTCCTCTGGCGCACGCTCAAAGACCGGGGCGGGATGTGGGGCAGCGTCTTTTCCTCGCCGGTTTTCGCCTCCCTGGCCGGGAAACGCCAACTCGTCGTGCAGACGCGTGAAAAACTGGCAGGGGTGGATCCGGAGGACGGACGGGTCCTTTGGGAACAGCCGGTGGAAGCCTTTCGCGGGATGAACATCCTCACCCCCGTCGCCTACAAAGACACTCTCTTCACGAGCACTTATGGGGGAAAGACGATCGGCTACAAGGTCACTCAAACCGACAACCAGTTCGCCATTAAAGAAGCCTGGCGGCACAAAGCGCAGGGGTACATGAGCACGCCCGTTATCATCGACGGCGTCGCCTACCACCATCCGAAGAGCCAGCGGGTCATGGCCATGGAAGTGGAGACGGGGAAAGAACTTTGGACCAGCGACAAATCCTTCGGCAAATACTGGAGTTTGGTCGCCCGCGAGGACCGCATTCTCGCCCTCGATCAGCGCGGTCAATTGTACCTTCTTCACGCAGACAAGGAGAGGTTTGATCTGATCGACCAACGCCAGTTGACCCCTGCCGAGACCTGGGCTCATTTGGCTCTCGTGGATGATGAGTTGTTCGTGCGCGAACTCAAAGCGCTGGTCGCCTATCGCTGGCGCAGTGACGCAAGCCAGGCAACTCCCTGAACCGTCCACGGAATACTTTGGTTGGGTTCGCGGTTCGGAATTCAGACGAAGGAGACTATCTCCGTGTCGAAAAGAGAGGCTTTGCCGAATCAAGCTGCGAGCGGGACCCCAGTAGCAGCACCTGGTCGTTGGGTTGAAGCTCCTCGTCCGGGCTAGGATTGATGATGCGCTCACCGGTCTTGCGTTCAATTCCCACGATGCTTGCGCCAGTAACCGTACGCAATTCCAACTCGCGAATCAGCTTCCCAGCAGCAGGGGCATCCGCAGCTACTTCGACCGTTTCCAGGTCAGCCTCGCGAAGAAACTCGGGCAGGTGCGCTGGAGCCTGCACCGGCCGGTTTGGCGCCGGCTGGGCGAAGGTGTCCAGCAGGGCGATTTGGGCTCTGGAATAGATCTTCACAAAGGAACGCCAGAGCAACCATGTCACCAAGGCCAGGATGACGAGCAAAACCAACAGTACTTCCAGGGAAGGCAACAGCGTGGAACTAAGCAACAGCAAGTACACGCTCAGGAACGCCACTCCTGCAGCCAGAACACCCTGGGCAACCACCGCACGGATAGCGTCGGTTCGTTCACCCGCGGATGCCCGGGTGACTCGCATTTCGGAGATCAACATCCCCAAGGCCTGCACCTTGCGAACGGTTGCGATGAGCAGGGGTAGGGATAGGATCATTGCACTGAGCCAAAGAATCGCTTTCGTCGATTCGGTTTCGAACGGCAGTCCCTGCATCCACACCGGTGGACGCGCCGCGACAAACGCCGCCCCTACGAAGATCGCGGCCACCAACACCACGTTCAACGCCATTTGACCCGACCATCGTCGCACGAGTCTTCGAGCCAAGCTGTTTTGCCGTTGGCTGCTGCGTTGCCCGACCCACCGCGTATAGAGGGCTAGGTGGTCGACCAGCCGGGGTGGTGCAAGGCGGCCAAACCAGTCTACCAGAGGGTCGGCGTTCTTGATCAAATAGGGATTCAAGAGCGTGGTGATGGCAGAAACGGCCACCGCTATCGGATAAAGGAACCCGCTGGTCACGTTCAAGGAAAGTCCGAGTGCCGCTATAATGAAGGAGAACTCACCAATTTGAGCGAGACCCAGACCCACCCGAAGGGAGGTGCGGGGGTCGTTCCCCGCCAGGAAAGAGCCCAAAGCGCAGCTTAAGACTTGCCCAAACACAACCCCAATCGTGATCACCGTGACAGGCAACCAATGCTGTGCCAGCAGCTTCGGATCAATCAATAATCCAATCGCCACAAAGAACATGGCACTGAACATGTCGCGAATCGGCTCCGTCAGGATCTCAATACGATGGATCTCGCGTGACTCAGCTATCACTGCTCCAATAATAAAGGCCCCGAGCGCCACGCTATAACCCAACTTGGCAGCCAACAAAGAAAAGCCAAAGCACAGGGCCAGGACCGTGATGAGCAGCATCTCGTTGCTCTTGAATCTCGCCACGTAACCAATGAGGCGCGGCACTGCGAGCAAACCCACGACCAACGTTGCTACAAGAAAGATCCCCAACTTCCCAAGGGAGATGCCGATCGCGACCCCATTTAGCGAGCCAGTCATGGCGATCCCCGAAAGCAGCACGATCATGACGATCGCCAGGATGTCTTCGACGATGAGAATGCCAAAGATGAGTTGAGCAAACCGCTCCTTGGTCTTACCAAGGTCCGCCAATGATTTTGCAATGATAATCGTAGAGGAAACGGAAATCATGGCACCCAAAAAGACGCTGTCCATGATACTCCAGCCGAAGAGGCGACCGATCTGGAAACCGATCCAGAGCATGATCAGGATTCCCAGAGGTGCCGCGATCAACGCGGACCACCCCACCTGCTTGAGCTTGCGCAGACTAAACTCAAGTCCAATCGAGAACATCAGCAGAATCACACCCAGTTCCGCCAAAGTGTCGATGGCCTCCTTGTCGTGGATCAGCGGAAACGGAGGCGTGTGCGGACCAATGATAACGCCTGCGAGGATATAACCGAGTACGACTGGCTGTTTGAAACGATGAAATGCCACCGTCACCAAACCCGCCACAATCATAACCACGGCCAGATCCTGAAGAAAGGTAACGCTGTGCATTATGAAGCCTGCTACAGTCTGGTTCGTGCACTTCGGTCGG
Organism: uncultured Verrucomicrobiota bacterium; assembly: GCA_964411985.1. Taxonomy (GTDB): domain Bacteria; phylum Verrucomicrobiota; class Verrucomicrobiia; order Limisphaerales; family J093; genus CAYPNF01. The sequence continues at coordinate 46,869 of CAYPNF010000018.1, read as the reverse complement.
TCAAGCGATTCTCTGCTGCAAGAGCCAGTCGCCTGGGCATTCTGACATCTGATCGACGAGCATGAAGATCCCCCCGCTTACTCCGCCCCCTGACGCCTGTGCGCTGGACCCGAGAGAGATCCACTCAGAACCGCTTCTCATTGGACCCAGCCCTGCCCGGGCCCCACCTGAACGTCCGTGGTTTCCTTCAGGACGATGTTCTTCCCCAAAACCTCCCCTTCGAAGTGATTGCCCTCAACGCGTACACCTCGGCAAAACTCCAGAGTCAGCGTTGCCTTCCTGGAGTGGAACGGCGCCAAGTCGTGGCTTCGGATCATGCGGTTGTTCGTGAAGATAAGTCCATCGACAGATTTTGCGTAAAGAACGGGAAAGTCGAAGGGGTGAAACTCGTTATCTTCGATCCGAATGTTTCGATGAAAAGGATAAGCCACATCCGGCTTGGGAATCTCCGGGTAGATGCTGATGATCCCCTCGCAGAACTGGTACATCGACCCAAGACAAGAAGCCTCAAAAATGTTACGCCGAATGGTGACGTCGGTCACTGCACCCGATTCGTACCAGGAGTTGGCATCCCCGGCGATGAGGATAGCCGAACCACTGGATTCGAATCGGTTTCCCTCAATCAACACCTTGCCAGGTGTTGAGACCAGAAGCCCGCGAGCCCGGTTCGAAGCAAAATGGCATCCTCGGATGATGACTTCGGGTGACCATGTCAGATTCTCCAAGGCATCACCTATTTCAACCCCCGCGGGGATTGAGCCTTCCAAGGTAACCTCGAAAGTATCCCGGTCTTTGGCTTCATAACGGGCGCAAACACCCTGCCCCACGGTCCTCATCGAGTCATTCTCAATCAACCCGACGCGGTCCCCTACCCTTCCCCAGGTCATCCCGGTGGACTGCTCATGCATGAACTTGCACAGCAACCGATCCGGCGCGGGCCGACCGATGATGCGGACACTGGTACCGTGGACGTTGATCGGATCGTCCATCAAACCGTGAAAGCGGCAGTCTTCAATGCGGACGAGACCCCGACAGTTGGAGACCTGAACCCCGTCGTCGTGACCCGATACGACTTTTCGCTGTGCCGAAGGGACAGCATTCAAGCGCCGAACCGTAAGATTCTCTGAAAACTGGGCCAGCAGTCCCAGGCCGGCACAATGGTGCAGATTCACGTTCTCAATCGTTGTATCCTTGCTCTCGACGACGAAGATTCCGGCATGGTCCCGCTCGCTGTGGCGAAGGACCAGGATATTGCCCGGTGCGGGCCGTCGGCCGAAGCGACGGTGGAGTCGCACTCGACCTTTCTCCAGCTCCTCAGCCTGGTAGTCTCGCCAACCCGACCCAAGACACCCGGCGTCACCGGTCCCAGCCACAACTCTCAAGGTCTTACCGTCGAACTCCATGGTATCCCACCAACGGCTCTTCCATCCCTCCCCAACGAACGTGAGTTTACCTCCCTCGATAATGTAAGGAAACTGTCGGTCGTCGATCCCCAGGTCCAGAGAACCCTCGGTGGATGCCAAAACCAGTGCCTCCGCCGTCAGGGGAATCTGCCAGTCAATACTGCAGTCTCGGACAGTCACTCCCACGGAATGGTCGATCGTGAAGGGCTGCATTCGGTCGTGGAAGACGAAGGTGGATCCACCACCGTCCAGGGTTAAACCGCTGAAGTTCTCCAAATAGACCGCCAACCGCTTAGGATTATTGTCAGTGGTATTGGACTCGAAGTAGTCCTTCTCCGTGCAGCCCTGTGGCCAAAAGTCGTACCGTCCCTGTGGAAAGACCACCACCGGATTGTCGATCTTTCGGCAGGCCTCCAGCGCCCGCCTCACCGCCGGGACCGCGTTCTGACGGCTGTCGGGTTTCAGCCCAAAGTCGGTCACGCGAACTTCGGCGCCGTGGGTGAACACCAGCCCAAAGCTCAGCCCTGCGAGCCACACACACCACCGAGAACCACCGGTCTTTAGTTTGAATCTCATGGCTGTACACCATTCCAGTTTCCCACCGTCCCAGGCAACAACGAAGGAAGCCAAAAGTGAAACCTCACGGTCACCAACCCGGGCACCCCGCCCCGTCCAAACCTACCAGAACCGGAACCAGGTTGGCGCTTGTGGTACCGGAGATGCCGGTTTAGCATCGGGCCAGAGAGCTCTGACATGTCATCTTCAACGCAAATCACTCCCGGGCGGAAGATCGCCTCTGCGCTGAAGTCGGTCTCGCACCGAAGGGCCTTCGCTTTCGCTCCTTCAATGGCTCTGGCCGAACTCCCAGTTCGTGAACTACCCACCTAACCTGCCCATGAGCGCGAGATCCCTCGTTTGGAAGAAAGTCCTTAGGTTCACTCTCGGCTTCCTGTTGACGGTAGCAGCCTTGCTTTGGGCCATGAAGGCGTATCGCGACGCACACTATTTCGACAACTATGACCCGAGCGCACCGCTGAACCTCGCAGTCATCGAAACGATCGAACTCCACAAGGAAACCCCGGAAAGAGGCTGCACGATCACCCGGTTTGCCTTTGACGGATACCAGGGAGAAAGAGTTCCCGCCTTGATCTCCTTCCCCGCTCGTCCCAAAAGTGCGAAGCTGCCGGTGGTCGTCTTCCTGCACGGAATCGGCCAAAACAAGAACTTCCTGAAGGAAATCACCCTCCCCTTCAATCAGGCGGGATTTGCACTCACAACGTTTGACCAGTACACCCAAGGCGAACGGAAACTACGCGGGAGCCGATCCGTCCTCGCTCGTCTGGAAGCATTCCGTCAACGTCCGGCCAAGACCATCAACGAAGCCAGGCGGCTCATCGACTATCTTGCGACACGCCCGGATCTCGATTCGCAACGCATTTACCTGGTGGGCGCCAGCTACGGCGCGGTCACCGGCAGCACGCTCATGGCCATGGACCAGCGGGTGCGGGCAGGAGTGATGGTCTATGGGGGAGGTGACTTTGGCAAACTCATCGACTCGTATGCGAATCACCTGGGTGTAGCCGTGATGCTGGGTTTGATCGATGGCAAGAATCTCAACCCCGAGAAGCCCCCCTTGCCCGTATTGACCCAATCCCAGGAGCGTAAGGTGGGGGTGGTGCTCGCCGTCATGAAACCGTTGGCCCGCTATTTTCTAGGAGTCACGGATCCTATTCACTATGTCGCCAGGATTTCACCCAGACCGGTGTACTTTCAGAACGGCAGGTATGATGTGCTGGTTGCCACCTCGGCAGGTAAAGCGCTGCAGGATGCCGCCAAGGAACCCAAACTGATCAGCTGGTACGAGTCCGACCACGTTGGGATCAACCTGGAGCATACGAAGCGCGTCTTGGAAGATGGACTGCGATGGCTCCTCGAGCAGGACAACCCGTCCCGCACACCACAAGAGAGAGTGACGAACCTTCCCCCTTTCGAGATCAATAGGACCTGAAACGCGAGCGATTTCTCCCCATCCGTATCACCGCGGCCGCTCCCGAACCACAAACCGAACCTCCGCCTCAATGTCCAGGCGCAGGAGAAACTCGGACTCAATTTCCCGCCGGACTTTTTCCATAAACCAGATGGTGTCGTCAAACAGACTATCGGATAACTCAATTCGCACGACGACATGCCCATCAGTCACCTGGACCCGGAACGGGTGATTGGCGGCCTGAGTCTCGGCCAGGACCTCCGCAATCTGCCCCTCATAGAGAGGCACCTCGTTCACACAGAGTCGCTGGTCCAGACGAGGCCCAGGCTGGATGACCAGGCCGGTCCGACCGCAGGAACACTTCTCCCGGTCGATCTTGCACGCGATCCGAGTCTGGTACCGCAGCAAGGGCACCGCTTCGCGGCACAAGGTCGTCACGAGTAGTTCCCCATCGCGGGCCTCGACCAGGAAGTGGTCCTCGTGGACATGGAATCGGCCGGCCTCGCACTCACAGCAAAAACCCGGATCGAGAATCTCCCCAAGCCCGAAATTGCATTGTACCGACGCAAACAGCCCACTCCGGAGGGTGTCCCTCATGCCCTGGTCGACCGGCCGGGAAAGAAGCACGGTACGCAAATGGAGCGACTGAGGATCGATACGTTTTCGTTCCATGGCTCGGACCAGTTCACACGCGTTGGTGGGGGTGGTGATCAATACGGTGGGCCGGTAGCTCCGAAGCATGGCCAGTTGGTAGTCAATGTGCTTCGGATCTTCGGCGATCACAGAGGCTTCGATCACCTGGGCGCCGTAGAGAAAACCGGCGGCCCCTTTGAAGACGTTTCCGCCAAGACATATTTGAACCACATCGTTGGCGGTGACTCCACTGGCGACGAGTTGCCGCGCCACGAGCCGGCCCCATTGAGTGAGGTCGTTCTTCGTATGCCCAATCACCAACGGGCGGCCCTCGGGGCCCACCGTGCTGTGCAAGCGGATCACCTCGCGCAACGGAAAGGCAAACATGCTGTAGGGAAAAGCTTCCGCCATATCCTCAGGGGTGGTCAGAGGAATCTGGGCGAGATCTGTCAGCGACTCGACACGCACCTCAGCGAGTCGTTCCCGGTATCGGCGCACGTTGCGGCGCAGGCGTACCAAGAGCGCCTGCAGTCTCTCCAACTGAAGTTGCTCTAACTCCGCACGGGGCATCATCTCATAACGGCGATCAAAAACACTCATTCCCAAACCTCCTTCTTTCCCTTGCCGAGGTAGGCACGTCGGACTTCCGGATTATGCATAAGCTCGCCCGCTTCTCCTTCCAGCAGGATCTCCCCGGTCTCCATGACATAGGCACGGTCCGCCACCTGGAGGGTGGCAATGGCATTCTGCTCCACCAAGAGCACCGTGACCCCCAGGTCCTTCATCTTTCGGATCTCTCCAAACACTTCCTTCACGATAATGGGAGCCAGCCCCATGGAAGGTTCGTCGAGGAGCAAGATTCGTGGACGGGCCATCAAGGCACGGCCCAGCGCCAGCATTTGCTGCTCGCCTCCCGACAGTGTCCCTCCGAGTTGGTGAGTCCTCTCACGCAGGCGCGGAAAGCGGTCCATCACCAGATCCATGTACAAGTCCCGATCAGGGTTGTGATACCCTCCGATGAGGAGGTTCTCGCGCACGGTCATATCGGCGAAGATCATCTTGCCCTCGGGCACCAGTGCCACTGAATTCCGGATGCCATTCCAGGGGGGCTGCCCCTGAGTAGGACGCCCGTCCACCAGGATTTCCCCCTTCCAGGGAGGGAGCAGGCCAACCAGCGCGCGCAACAGGGACGTTTTTCCGGCGCCGTTGGCGCCCAGCAACCCAACGATCTCGCCCGCGCAGACGTGTAAACTCACGCCGTGCACCACCTCGAGGCTGCCGTAGCCACATCTAAGATTCTTGACCTGAAGCAACATGCTCTAGCTCTCCGCCCAGATAGACGGAAATCACTTTTGGATCGTTTTGGACTTGGGAAGGAGGGCCTTCCGCGATAGGGACCCCGTTGTGCAAAACCAGAATCTCGTCTGACAACCCCATCACCATGGTCATGTCGTGCTCCACGAGCAGGATCGTCATCCCACGGTCGCGCAACCGGCGTATCAAAGTGGCAAAATCTTCTTTTTCTTTGGTGTTGAGCCCGCTCGCCGGTTCGTCGAGCAGGAGCAGATCGGGCTCGGTGGCCAGGGCCCTCGCCAGTTCCACCATCCGCCGTTGTCCGAGCGCCAGAGACCCAGCGGTGTTGTCCGCCAGGTGAGCCAGGGAAACGTACTCCAACTGCTCCAACGCGGCGCGCCGGATCGACTGTTCCTCTCGGATTTGGCCCGGAAGCCGTAGGCAGCAGCCCGCAAAACCCCAACGGCTTCGGCTATGCCTGCCCACCATCACATTCTCCACCACGCTCATCTGAAGGAACAGGCTGGGGTTTTGGAAAGTGCGGGACATTCCCAACTGCGCGATCTGGTAGGGCCTCAGCCCGTTGATCGACTTCCCTTGAAAGGTAATCCGCCCCGCATCGGGCCTCAACAATCCCGAAATAATGTTAAACAGAGTGGTCTTGCCGGCCCCGTTCGGCCCAATCACCGCCTTGATCTGGCCGGCCGCCACCGAAAAGGTGACCTGATCCACCGCCACCAAACCACCAAAGGCACGGCGCACGCCAGCAATGTCAAGCAGTGCCACGATTCGCCCTCCTTCCCACCACCTGCGCCAACCACCGCCCCATCGGCCTGAGTGGACCGTCGGGTGCCACGGAGACGATCAGGATCAGCAGCACGCCAAACACCGCGTTGTCATAGCTGCCGAAGAAACCGCGCAGAGAAAGGTAGTTCAGAACCAGGCTGACCCCAGTGACACCCCAGAGACTGGACATGCCTCCCGCGGCAGCCAGCGCCACGTAGCGAACCGACTTGAGGGCCCCTGCCTCGGAGGGCCCGATCCCTCCCGTGTAGTGGGTAAAAAAAGAACCCGCCATGGCAGCCAATAACGCACTCAAGACAAACACCCGCAGCTTATAGGAAGGAGTGTTGATGCCCATGGCATTCGCCGCCGTCTCCCGATCGTGGATCGCGAGCAACGCCCGGCCAATGCGGGACTGGATCAGGTTCCGCAACAGAATCAAAACCAACAGTACCAGGGTGGCAGCAACATAGTAATTCTCCACCCGGTCGGCGCTCTTGCTCGAGACGGTGATGCCAAATCCGAGGGTCCAGGGCGGTACGCCGTTCACGCCATCCGCTGACCCGGTGAGGGTACTACCCAAAACCAGCTTGTTCACGATGAGCCCGAACCCCAGGGTCGCCATCGCCAGGTAGTGCCCCTTCAGCCGCAACCCGGGATAACCGATTAGAAACGCAGCCCCCAAGGTGAGAAGCATGGCAAGAAAGAAGGCTCCCCAAGGTGAGGCGGTCGTGAGTGTCCCTCCGAACGAATCCTCCCTCGCATGGAGCAGGTGCAACTGCGTCATCCAACGCACACACCCCACGGCAAAGGATCCCTTGAGCTGGCCAAAGTCAAAGGTAGTCAACACCGCCGATGCATAACCACCGATGGCGAAAAAGGCCCCATGACCCAACGAAACCTGCCCAGCATAACCCATGACCAGGCACAGGCCCATCACGACGATGGCGTAGTACATCGACATGGTGATCTGGGTCAGATAATACTCTCGTGCGAAGAATCGCAGGAGTAATTGGACTGCCAGAGCCCCGAAGGCAAACCCGGCAAACGGAAGGATCGCATGGAGCCGAGGTTTCAATGCTCCCTCACACTTTCCCCGGCAGGACGGCCCCAGAGGCCGTGCGGACGAACAAAAAGAACCAGCAGCAACACCGCGAACGCGGTCACGTCCTTGTAGGCCGCAGGCAAGAACATGACGCTGGAGGCCTCCAGAATCCCCACGAGTAAACCGCCCGCCACCGCCGCCATGGGATTTCCCAATCCTCCCAGGATCGCGGCTGCAAATCCCTTGATCGCCAGGCCCCCCCCCACCTCGTAGTGGGTGGAAGTGATCGGTGAGACAACACAACCGGCCAAAGCGCCCAAAGCCGCGCTCAGCGCAAAGGACAGGGTCCGCATGTTGGGAATATGGATGCCTGCCAGCATGGCGGCCTCAGGATTCGAGGAACAGGCCCGCATCGCCTTCCCCCAAAGGGTATATCGCAGGAAACCCTGAAGAAGCAATACGGTCACCGTGACGGTCCCTAAAACCCACAGCACCTGGGGCGAAATCGCCGCCCCCAGGAATCGGAGAGTCGATACCTCGTTGCCGCTGTAATAGGGCAACGACCGAACCTTCTCGTCCCACACGTGTAGCGCCACCTCTTGAATCACGATGGAGAGCCCGATCGTGATCATGATCAGATGCAGGATGGAGTGACGGCGCAACCGACGAAAAAAGAGAACTTCGAGCAGGCAACCGACGAGGGCAACAATGGCCACGGCGCCTGCCACCGCCACCGGCAAAGGCACGTAATGCGCCAAAGTCACCGCCACCATCCCCCCCAGCATCACAAACTCGCCCTGGGCAAAGTTCAAGACCCCAGTCGCGCTGTAGATGAGATTGAAACCAATCGCCACCATGGCATACACACTGCCGACGGTGATGCCAGAAAGGAGGTACTGGAGGGTTAGGCTTCCGGTGCCCATCTCAAGCCGTTCGGGATAGGCCCATTTGGAGGTCGGCTTGGGCCCCTTGAAATCCAAGATTGAACCGCCTCATCGAGAATTACTTACTGTAGATCCTGAACTTGCCATCCTTAACCGTGAGCATCTCGAAGGCGCTGAGATCCAGACCGGTATGATCAGCAGGCGAATAGTTGAAAATCCCAGCAGTTCCCACAAAACCAGTCAGACGCTCAATAGCATCCCGCACGGCCACAGGGTCTGCTTTGCCGGCTTTTCGAAGCCCTTCTACCACTACCATTAACGCATCGTAAGCGTGCCCTCCAAATGTACTCACATCTTCCTTGTAAAGGGATTCATAGTCTTTCTTGTACGCCGCTAGCAGTGCCTTCTGCGGATGACTATCGGGCAGGTCATCCACCACCAGCAAACGGCCGGAGGGGAAGATCGTTCCCTCCGCCGCCACCCCAGCCTGTTCCACGTATTTTCGATTCCCGAAACCATGACTTTGGAAAAGGGGCACGGTCATTCCCAGCTGTCGCATGTTCTTGGCAACAATGGCCTGAGCGGGAACAATCGACCAATTGACGACCGCCTGCACTCCGGAGGTCCCTTTCACCTTGGTGAGAATGTCCGTCAGGTCCGTGGCCTGCTTGTCATACACTTCGTTCACCAGAATCTCGATACCTTCTGGCTTGGCCAAATCCTCAAGCTGCTTCTTGCCGGCTGTGCCAAAACCGTCGTTGCCAGTCAGTACCGCAATCTTGCTGATCCCCTTCTCCTTCATTGTCTTATAGATCCAGGTGACGGCTTGGCTGTCTTTTTGGGGCACCTTAAAAACATACTTCGCCACCGGATTGACGATCACCTCTGCAGCGGCTGCAGATACCAGGATCATCTGGTTTTCCTCGCAGAGCTTCTTAATCTGCATGGTTTCACCGCTGGTGGAAGGACCAATAATGGCGAGGACCTTCTCCTCTTCAATCAGCTGCTTGGCGAACGAAACTGCTTTCTCGGGACTGCCGGCACTGTCCTTGAGCACCAGCTCCAGTTTCTGCCCGTTGATTCCCCCTGCCGCATTGATCTTATCAATGAGCATCTTGACCGTTTTGGCCTCGGGCGCGCCGAGGAAGGAAGCCGGGCCGGTCACGGAAAAGATGGCCCCTATCTTTACCACACCACCCTGGGCAGCTCCATAGATCGGAGCCTGAAGACACGAGATCGACACCAAGGCAAACGCTACAAGTATCCGGGCGAACTTTTTCATAGTACGGCAGAGTTTAACGGGTCTGGCTAAACACGTGACCCCTCTTGTGCCCACGCAAGTGCGAACAAGGATCGGGTTTCACGCAGAGTGCCAAAGGCCTTCGCGTGATGTCAAGCCACTGGATAATTTTTACTCATGGAACTCGTGAGCTATTCCCCAAACGACACCCCATTCGCAACGGCACCTTCGGCACTCAAAATGGGGAAGCCCGTCGCCGAAGAGCAACATAAGTCCTTCGTTATAAACACTAAAGATCGATACTAAGACAAAATCAGTATCTTGAGCGAGGTAGCACTCAGTCAGCGAGCAATCAAAGAAATTATCGTAACCATTTGGTAGATAATTATTTATCGATTGAACACCCGCATCCTGCATCATGCCTAGCGCAACTGGAGTCCAGTCGAGCAGGCCGGGACTACAGCACGAAACCCTACCCGAATACTCCTTCGGCCTTGCAGGGAGGTCGAAGACCAGAATAGCCTATCGACTTCGAGAACCAAAACAGTTAAGAACGCTTGACCGGGGGTGCTCCGAAGACCGGCGCGCCGGCCCGAGGTGGTTTGTTCGCCACCCATCGGGATGATTTGGGATAGAGCTTGAAACTAGCAGCTGAGATTAAGAAAACGCACGTGCTGGAGGCCAGTTGGAGTGCAAACGACACTTCAGCGAGTTCCAGTGTTTTGTCTTTGGTGCGGGCTCTTGGAAGCCTCAAGAAGCCCTTGCGTGTCTTGGAGGAGGGAGGTCGGTTCACGCTGGTGAGCGGCGCGGCTCTCGATTTCTCGACTGGGACCCCCATTCATAATGGATCCCGCTGCGCCGCCTATCTTCCCCCTTTGCCTTTGGAGAACTTGGGTGACCCTGGTTTCCGGCACGATCACCGGCTGCGATATGCCTATGTTGCAGGGGCCATGGCCAACGGCATCGCTTCCGTCGAACTGGTCGAGGCCATGTCGCGAGCGAGGATGCTCGGTTTCTTTGGGTCGGCTGGCCTTGATTTGGCGAAAGTGGAGGCTGCCATCGACTGCTTCCAATCGGAGATTCCCGATCTTCCCTTCGGCCTCAACCTGATCCACAGCCCAAGCGAACCGGATCACGAAGCGGCTACGGTCAGCCTTTACCTTCGCAAGGGCATTCGGCTCATCGAAGCGGCGGCCTACCTTCGCTTGACCCTCCCCGTGGTTCGCTACCGGGTCGCTGGGATCGGGCGGGATCAGGAAGGTCGAATCGTCACCCCCAACCGTATCGTGGCGAAAGCGTCCAGAGTGGAGGTGGCAACCCCTTTCTTTTCGCCCCCTCCCGAAGAGTTTCTCCATGAACTCGTCCGCTCTCGGGAAATCACTCAGGAGCAGGCGCACCTTGCCGCGCAGATTCCGATGGCCCAAGACGTGACGGCCGAAGCGGATTCGGCGGGACACACGGACAATCGTCCACTGGTGACGCTCTTACCCACCTTCCTCTCCCTGAGCACACGGCAGCAGGAGAAACACCGTTTCCAACAAAGCTTGCGGGTGGGGGCTGCGGGAGGCCTCTCTACTCCCTCCGCCATCGCCGCAGCGTTTGCGATGGGAGCGGCTTACGTGGTCACTGGATCGGTCAACCAAGCCTGTGTTGAATCGGGAGCCTCGGATCGAGTTCGAAGTCTGCTGGCACAGGTGGAACAGGCTGACACCGCCATGGCTCCGGCAGCGGACATGTTTGAGATGGGCGTCAAGGTCCAGGTACTCAAGCGGGGGACCATGTTCCCCATGCGTGCGTCCAAACTGTATGATCTCTATCGTGCCTACCCGGGATTGGATGCCCTGCCTGAGGCAGACCGGGCATCCCTGGAGAAGCAGATCTTTCGCGGCAGTCTGGAGTCGTCCTGGCAGAGCACACGCGACTATTTTCTGAAGCGGGATCCCCGGGAAGTGGAGCGGGCCGAGCGTGATCCCAAGCATAAGATGGCCTTGGTTTTTCGGAGCTACCTGGGATTAAGCAGCCGATGGGCCAATGCCGGCGATCCATCACGGGTGATGGACTACCAGGTTTGGTGCGGGCCAGCGATGGGAGCGTTCAATGAATGGGTGAAGGGTTCGCACTGGGAGAAGGCGGAGAATCGCCGCGCGGCACCCGTGGCACTCAATCTCCTCTACGGCGCAGCCGTGCAACTCCGGGTGCAAGCACTGCGCACCCAGGGAATCCCATGCCCGGCAGGACTTCTGAACTGCCCTCCTCTCAGTCCTGAAGATTTGAATTTAGCACTACCTAGCGATGAGTGAGTCTTCACCACTGGCCATAGTTGGCATCAGCTGTCTGTTCCCAAAGGCGGATGGTCTCCAGTCCTACTGGCGAAACATCAAGAACGGGGTGGACGCCATCACGCCCATACCGGAACGTTCCCACTGGGGCACGGCCGACTACTTTGATTCGAACCCGAAGTCTCCTGATCGTACGTATGCGAAGCGGGGTGGTTTTCTTTCCCCCATTGATTTCAACCCGATGGAGTTTGGGATCGCACCGAAAGATGTCGAAGCCACCGACACGACTCAGCTCCTGGGGATGGTAGCGGCAAAACAGGCGCTACAGGATGCGGGCTACGACACCAAACCTTTCAACCGCCAGCGCACCAGCGTGATTCTGGGAGTGACAGGCGCGCTCGAACTGGTGATCCCCCTCGGAGCCCGCTTGGGACATCCCATCTGGCGGCGTGCCCTCAAGGAATCTGGAGTAGCGGAACCCATCGCAGAAGAAGTGGTTCAGCGAATCTCGGACGCCTATGTCGGGTGGCAAGAAAACTCCTTCCCGGGCCTGCTGGGAAACGTCGCAGCCGGCCGCATTGCCAGTAGGTTGGATTTGGGGGGCACCAACTGCGTGGTGGACGCCGCATGTGCGAGCTCCCTGGCCGCGCTGCACTTGGCGATCCTCGAATTGAGGACCGGGCGGTCGGACATGGTCATCACAGGTGGACTGGACACCTTCAATGACATCTTCATGTACATGTGCTTCAGCAAGACACCCGCCCTCTCCCCCTCGGGAGACGCGAAACCCTTCGACCGAGGGTGCGATGGCACGATCATCGGCGAGGGTTTGGGAATGTTGGTGATGAAGCGGCTGGAAGATGCGCAGCGAGATCAGGATCACATCTATGCGGTAATCAAGGGTCTGGGCTCTTCCAGCGACGGAAAAGGCAACGCGATCTACGCGCCGCGGCCAGAAGGGCAGAAACAGGCTCTCCAGCGAGCTTACACCGAAGCGGGGGTCGCTCCAGATACCATCGGGCTGGTGGAAGCGCACGGAACAGGCACCAAAGTGGGAGATGCGACCGAAATTCAGGCCCTGACCGAGGTTTTCCGTGGGTCAGGCCGTGAAGGCACTTGGGCGGCCTTAGGATCGGTCAAATCCCAAATCGGCCATACCAAAGCCGCTGCAGGAGTGGCGGGGCTCATCAAGGCAGCCTTGGCGCTGGAAAGAAAAGTCCTGCCTCCCACCATCAAAGTCACCCAGCCAATCGAAGGGTTGGCTCCCAACCAATCGCCCTTCTACGTCAACACCCAGAAACGCCCTTGGCTGCCCGAAGAAGCTCACCCCAGGCGCGCGGGGGTCAGTGCCTTTGGCTTCGGCGGCACCAACTTCCACTGCGTCCTTGAAGAGTACAATTCCGCAAAGGACAAGCCGGATTGGGATGGCGACGTGGAGATTCTGGCCTTGTGCGGTGCCACGCGGCAGGAACTTCATGACCAGCTCTCCAGCCTGCCGGATGCCGAACCTTGGGCGGAAACGCGAGCCCGGGCGCAGCGGTCGCGCCAGGAGTTTCGTGCCGAAGCTCAGTTCCGCATCCTCTGGCCCATCACCCCGGGTACCACGCTGGGGGTGCTTCGCGATGCCGCTCTCGGCATGCTGGAGAAGAATCCTGACAAGGCCGGTTGGTTTCTACCATCTGGCGTCGCGTTTGGTTCAGGGGTGAGGCGAGGCAAACTGGGCGCGCTGTTCCCGGGACAAGGCTCCCAGTACGTGGGCATGCTCCGCGATTTGGCTTGCCAGTTCCCAGGCATGATCGAGGCACTAACCAAAGCAGACCGGGTGTTTGCACTGGAACAACCGGAGCGCGGGCTGCAGCGGTTGAGCGACTTCATCTACCCCCCGCCCGCCTTTTCAGAGGAAGGACGGCGCCAGCAGGAAGAAGCGTTGAAATCCACGGAGGTAGCGCAACCGGCTCTGGGGGCCATGGGGCTGGGGGCCCTGAGCGTGCTCTCCTATTTTGGTGTGGAACCCGAGGCCGCCGGAGGCCACAGCTACGGCGAATTACTCGCCCTCTGCGGTGCCGGACGACTGGAATCCGACTCTCTGCACCACCTCTCCAATCTCCGCGGACGGCTGATGGCCAACCGCAATGGACACAGTGACCGGGGCGCCATGCTGGCCGTGCAGGCATCCGAAGAGGCTGTAGCAAGCGTGCTCCGGGAGGAGCGACTTTCCCTGGTGATCGCCAACCGCAACTCACCAAGCCAGTTTGTCCTCGCGGGATCCAAGGCCCAAATCCAGCAGGCCGAGGCGGAACTGAAGAAACGCTCTGTCAGGGCCCGCGTGCTCCCAGTGTCTGCCGCTTTCCACAGTCCGCTGGTAGCCGATGCCCAGGAACCCTTTGCCGCCGCTCTGAAGAAGATACGCTTCAACGAAGGGCACCTGCCGGTTTATGCCAACACGACAGCCAAAGCCTACCCAGAAACCTCCGAAGAGGCACGTGAACTTTTGGCCGGGCAGATTGTACATCCAGTCGATTTTCTGGCGCAAATTCAGAACATGTTCGCGGATGGCGTCACCACTTTCCTGGAGATGGGTCCAGGCCATGTGCTGAGTGACCTAGTTCAGGCGATCCTTCCGGGGAAGGAGATCGACGCCATCGCGCTCGATGCCTCCAAAGGAACGCGTTCAGGGACATTCGACCTTTCCATCGCCTTGTGTCGCCTGGCAGCACTGGGACACAAAGTGGACCTGACGCGCTGGGAAGGAGCATCCCCCATGCGGCCTTCCGAGTTCAGCGGCAAGGCGAGCCTCACCATTCCGCTTTCCGGAGCAAACTACCGCACCCCTCAACCCCATACTCCGGCGTCCTCATCCGCCAGAGTGGTTCCCGGCCCAGCGAAATCTGCCGCACCAGCCACGACGGCATCCTCACCTCAGAGGACGGCAACGCCTGTGAGATCCGCAGAACCGGCGCCGCAGACGCCCAACTCCGCTTTCCTGACTTCGCAACCCGGCCTCGCAGCCGCTCTGGATGTGGCGCAAAAAGGCATCCTCTCCCTCCAGAAACTCCAGGAACAAACGGCTCAGTTGCATCGCCAGTTCCTGGAGAACCAGGACGCCGCCCGTCGCACCTTGGAGTCCCTGCTTTCTCAACGGCGCGAGCTCCTGAATCTCCCCCCCATTACGTCTGCACCGGTCGCGCCTGCATCACCCCAGCCTTGGACGTCTGGACCCAATCCTCTGCCAACCGCACCTGCCGCGCCTGCGCCAGTGCTTGACCCGCGGGTTCAGCCGCTCGGAATTGCTCTGGCCCCGGCAAAGCCGCCGCACCAAGCCTCCGACGCCATCGGGCAAATTGTCCTGGAGGTGGTGGCGGAAAAAACGGGGTATCCGGCTGAAATGCTGAATCTGGAGATGGGCCTGGACTCGGATCTAGGCGTGGATTCCATCAAGCGAGTGGAAATCATGGCCTCCCTGCGAGGACGACTGCCTGGCGCGCCGGAAATCAAGCCAGAGCACCTCGGTACCCTGCAAACGCTGCAGCAGGTAGTGGGATTCCTGGCAGGAGGCAGCCAGACCAACCCGGCTCCAAGCAGCGCTGCCGCCTCGCCGCTGGAGCGGAAGCGGGTAAGCGAGATTTTGCTGGAAGTGGTATCCGAGAAGACGGGTTACCCCGTAGAGATGCTGAATCTGGACATGGGTCTGGATTCAGATCTGGGGGTGGACTCGATCAAACGGGTGGAAATCATGGCGACCATGCGCACGAAGCTGCCCGAGGCTCCCGAGATCAAACCCGAGCACTTGGGCACGCTGCGGACCTTGGACGAAGTGGTTGCCTTTCTCACCGAAAAGCCCGCCGCCAAGGCGGGATCAACGGCAACCCAAGTCCAGTTTTCCCCGCAAGCCCCCGGCCTGGACGGGGCACGGGTGTGTGAAGTTTTGCTGGGCGTGGTGGCAGACAAGACCGGTTATCCGGTGGAGATGCTGAGCCTGGACATGGGCCTGGATTCAGACCTCGGCGTGGACTCCATCAAGCGGGTGGAGATCATGGCAGCCATGAGGACCCAGCTGCCCGAGGCTCCCGAGATCAAGCCGGAACACCTGGGTACCCTGCAAACACTGCGTCAAATCGCGGAGTTCCTTAGCGCCGGATCCAAGCGGCAGCCCGCAATCCAACCCGTATCCCCCAAGGCAGAGGTAAATCGAGTGGACGCTCCCCCGGTGCCAGCGATGAGCCTGAATCGCCAAGTGGTCAAGCCAGTGGAACTGGGGAAAGACGACAGACGGGAGCAGATCAGCCTGCCGTCCGCCGCGGAAATCTGGGTCACTGACGATGGTTCCTCGCTTTCCGAAGCCGTTGAGAAACGGCTGCGGGAGCGTGGATACTCCGTACGGCGGAGTCCCGTTGCTGAGTTGATTGCGGCCCAGCCCAACCTCGCTTTGTCCGGTCTGGTCATTCTCTGGCCTGCCAAGCGCGGCAATGACGCCGTCCTGAAAGAAGCCTTCCGCCTGATCCAGGCGGCAGGGCCTGGTCTGCGAAGAGAACAGGGCGGCGGCAGGACCGGCATCCTGGTCACTGTATCCAGATTGGACGGGGTCTTTGGATTCGGCTCTCTGAATGGAAATGGCGATCCAACGAGTGGAGGACTCGCCGGGTTGGTGAAAACCGCCGGTCTGGAATGGCCCGAGGTCAACTGCAAAGCTATCGACTTGAATTCAGAGGCAGAGATCGGTCCAGAGGCGGCCGATTTCATTGTGGAAGAGATGTTCCGAGTCGGACCTGCGGAAGTGGGACTGTCGGGCGACAGGCGTTTCTGCCTGGAAGTGCAGGAGGTTCCATTCGCAAGCAGCGGTGCTGAGCCGGTGTTGAGGCGTGGGGACGTGGTGGTGGTAACAGGAGGGGCGCGTGGGATCACGGCAGCGGCTGCGCTTCAATTGGCACGAAGACACCAGCCGAAGCTGGTGCTTCTCGGACGCAGTCCTCTCCCGGAGGCGGAGCCCGAATGGCTAACGGGGATCACTGGCGAAGCCGAGATCAAGAAAGCCATCCTGGGGCATTCCCGGCAGAACCGCTCACCGAAACACCTGGAGACGAAATACCGTGAAATCATGGCCCAGCGAGAGATCCGCGAGCATCTCCGCCGAATCCGGGCCACGGGTGCCACCGCCTCTTACTACACGCTCGACGTGCGGCATCCCGCCGAGGTTCGTAAGGCTTTGGAACAAGTCCGTCGCGAACTGGGTCCAATCCGAGGTTTGGTGCACGGTGCAGGCGTTCTGGCCGACCGCAAGATTGAAGACAAGACCGAGGAACAGTTCGACCTGGTTTATGGCACCAAGGTCTCTGGTTTAAGGAACCTGTTGGCGGCGTCCGCTGAGGATGATCTTCGGCTCCTGGCTCTCTTTTCCTCTTACTCAGGCCGTTTTGGGCGCAAAGGCCAGGTGGACTATGCGGCCGCAAACGAAGTCTTGAACAAGATCGCCCAAAGCGAGTCACGCCGCAGGCCTGGCTGCCGGGTGGTGTCATTCAATTGGGGGCCTTGGAACGGGGGAATGGTCTCAGGCAGTCTGCGCGGGCTTTTTGAACAAGAGGGCGTTGGGCTGATTGAACCCGAAGTCGGGGCCAACTTCTTCGTGCGAGAAATCTCCTCCTATGCCGATCACTCGGTGGAGGTGCTGGCCCTGGCACCCGTGTCCACTCCTTCCAGGAACGGCGGTGCGGAGAGTCGGACTCATGAGCCCAAGGAAGAGTCCGTGGCGTTCGAGCGGGAAGTCAGTGTGAAAGCCCTGCCCTGCCTTGAATCGCATGTGCTCAACGGCAATGCGGTTTTGCCGGCGGCCCTGATGATTGAATGGCTGGCGCATGGTGCCGTACACGACAATCCCGGAATGCTATTTCACGGTCTGGAGAAGTTCCAGGTTCTCAAGGGAGTGATCCTCGAACCGGATACATCCACGACAGCGTATGTGGTCACCGAGACCGGCCAAATGCGGGATGGGCTGCTGTGGGTGCCTGCGCAACTTTGGACTCGGTCGAAAAACCAAAAGCTGTTGCACGCTCGAGCCGATGTCCTTCTGACGGAGGTCATGCCCAAACCCGCTACGGGTTACGTCCCGCTCACGGACCATGCAAACGGCAACGGGAAGCCAATTGTTTACGGGCAGGGGGAACTTTTCCATGGAGCCCACTTCCAAGGAATCGAGGCCATTGAGATCTGCTCCCCAACTGAGGTGTCCGCACTGGTAAAGAGCGCCCCGGCGCCCAAGAAATGGATTCGAAATCCGCTGCGACCCACCTGGATGTCAGACCCTCTGGCCTTGGACAGCAGTTTCCAGCTGATGATTCTTTGGAGTGAACAGTATCGCGGTGGAGCTTCTTTGCCTTGCGCCATCCAGCGGTTTCGCCAATACACAGCTGGCTTTCCGAAAGCCGGCAGCCGCGTGGTGATTCACATTGACTCGGCATCCGGCCCGATCCTCACCGCCCATTTTCATTTCTTTGACCGGGAAGGCGGCTTGCTGGCAGTGGCGGAGGGGTACGAGTGCGTCGTGGACGCCGGACTTCAGACGGCTTTCCATCGGAATCAGTTGGAGCATGAAGCGTAGTCTCGAACACACCGCCGGGAACGGTGGTTCGACACTCGAAGACCCCATCGCCATCGTCGGCCTTGGGGGCGTTTTTCCCGCCGCGCGCACGCTCATCGATTTCTGGAGTCTGATCGAGCGAGGCGTGGACACCAGCCGGCCTGTCCCCCCAGGCCGATGGATCCTGGATCCCCAGGAAGCCCAGAACCCGAAAGCTGGGATGCCGGACCGCGTGTATACCGACCGCGGTTGTTTCATCCAGGATTTCCAACTGGACACGACTGGACTCGACCTGCCTCCGGCCCTCCTGGAGTCCCTTGACCCTTCGTTCCACCTGCTTCTCGAAGCTGGTCGTAACGCGCTCGCCAGCCTTCGTTCCAAGATCTCCGACCTGAGCCGTGTTGGGGCGATCCTGGGAAATATCGCGCTCCCGACCTCGGCTTCTTCCGCGCTCTGCGAGCGAGTCCTCACGCCTCTCCTGGGAGGGGTATCGCAGGAAACTCCCCCGGCACTGGCGCCTTTGGGAGAATTCGCGGCCAACCGCTACGTGGCCGGACTGCCGGCGGGCGTTCTTGCGCAGGCTCTGGGACTGGGAGGCAACGTCTACACGATCGATGCCGCCTGTGCCTCCTCGCTCTATGCCCTCAAACTGGCCTGTGATGAATTGCGGGCGGGACGAGCTGATGCCATGCTGGCCGGAGGACTGTCACGTCCGGATTCCCTCTACACTCAGATGGGTTTCTGCCAACTGCGGGCTCTCTCTCCGACCGGGCGTTGCGCACCCTTTGACGCCGCTGGGAACGGGTTGGTGGTTGGCGAAGGTTCGGGCGTGGTCGTGCTCAAGAGGTGTTCCGATGCGCTGCGCGACGGTGATGAGATCCTCGCTCTGATCCGTGGAATCGGCCTTTCGAATGACCTCGACGGGAATCTCTTATCACCCAGCTCAGAAGGGCAGCTTCGTGCCTTAAAGAGTGCTTACGAACAGGCCGGCTGGCTGCCAAACCAGGTCGATATGATCGAATGCCACGCCACCGGCACGCCGGTGGGGGATGCAGTGGAATGGGAGAGCCTGTCGACACTATGGCAGGGGCATGCCTGGACTTCCGGCCAATGTGTCTTGGGAGCGGTGAAGGCCAACGTAGGGCATCTGCTGACGGCTGCCGGGAGTGCCAGCCTCATCAAGATGTTGCTCGCCTTGAAGCACAATGTCCTCCCTGGCACCGCGAACTTCCAGCGCCCCGGCGCCAAGATCAGCCTGGACGGCAGCCCATTCCGGATCCTCCACGAGAGCCAACCCTGGCACCGGCGTGATCCAGACACTCCACGGCGGGCAGCCATCAACGGGTTCGGCTTCGGAGGCATTAACGCCCACGTGCTCATCGAAGAGTGGATGGAGTCATCCAAGCCACGAACGGTGCGAAAGAAATCCTCCACCCCGGCTACGCCCGTCGCCATCGTGGGCATCGGCGCCGTCGTGGGGCCTTGGCAGAATCTGCAGGCTTTTCAAGAGAGAGTGCTGGGAGGGCGCCAGGAGGACGCATCACTGGAGCGTTCGGACTGGCGCGGAGTTCCTGCGCACGACCTCCGAGCCTACTTCAGCCGTGCCCGATTCTTCCCTGGATTCTATCTGCAAGATCTGACGATCCCGGTGGATCGCTACCGGATTCCCCCCAAGGAACTGGCGGAACTCCTACCCCAACAGGCGATCATGCTAGAGACAGCCCGCGCGGCCCTCCACGATGCGGATTTGGGGCAAATCGATCCTGTGCGCACAGGGGTGTTTGTAGGGCTGGGTCTCGATCTGCGCACGACGGATTTCCACCTGAGATGGGCAACTCTCAGCAAGACTGGGGCGACCGACGGGTATTGTCCCGCGCTCACGGCGGACCGCACCATGGGGGCCCTCGCGGGAACCAACGCCAGCCGCATCGCCAAAGAGTTTCATTTCGGAGGTCCCAGCCACACGGTGTGCGGCGAGGATGGCTCCAGCGCCAAAGCCCTGGAGATCGCCGTGCGCGCGCTGCAACTTGGCGAACTCGACCAGGCGCTCGCGGGAGGAGTGGAACTGACAGGTGACGTGCGGGCTTTAGCCGGCACTGACGCGCTGACACCGTATTCTCGCGAAGCAGTGGCACGTCCGTTTGACGAAGAGGCAGACGGTCCGGTCCCCGGCGAGGGAGCGGTCGCCCTGGTTCTGAAGCGTCTTGACGATGCCCTACGGGACGGCAACCGCGTCTATGCGGTGGTTCGCGGGATTGGATCAGCTGGAGGTGGTGGCGTGGCAGGCTCACGCCGTCTCAGCCCGGTTTATCGCCTGGCACTGGAGCGTGCCTACGAGGAAGCAGGGGTTACCCCCGGATCCGTCGGGTTCCTTGAAGCCAGCGGTTCCGCAAACGTCCAAGCCGACCGCGAGGAAGCCAGGACTTTGGAGGGGTTCTTTGGCGCGGAAGCGCGTCAGGCTCCCTGTCACTTAGGGTGTGCCCAAGCCGACGTAGGCCATACGGGTGCCGTGTCAGGGCTGGTGGCTGTAGCCAAGGCGGCGCTCGCGCTTTACCACGAGGTGGTCCCTCCACTGCGAGGGCTGCGCAATCCGATCGCGGAGCTTGCTGAATCGAAGTGCCTACGGCACTCGCCATCGCCCCAGTATTGGGTACGTAACCGCGCAGAGGGACCCCGGCGGGCGGCGGTGAGTGCCACCAGTGTCGATGGCGGTTGCACCCATATTGTCCTGGAAGGGTTCGAATCCGGGAAAAGCCCAGAGATCTCACGCGGCTATGCGCTCGGCACCCGATCAGAGGCTCTGTTTACGTTCCACGGAAGAGACCCAGAGGACCTCGTAGACGTGATCGAGTCCTTCCGGGAACGAGCCTCCCGGGAAACCGGGAAGTCAGCGGAATCGTTGGCAAGACAGTGGTGGCAGGATTCAGGGCATCGGTCATCGGAATATCGGCTGGCACTCGTGGCCCAGGACACGCAACAGCTGCAGCGCCTGCTGCGGGTCGCTGCGGACCGGGTCCGACAAGGCGGTGCTTTGGGGTCTCGCGGGCCTGACATGGGCCCGGATCGGGAGCGGCTCTTCTACACGCGTCCAGACCTGAGGGTGAACGGCGAGATGGCTTTCGTCTTTCCGGGAGCGGGAAACCAGTTTGCCGACATGGGGCGTGAACTAGCCTTGCATTGGCCGGAGATTCTTCGGACTTTGGATCGAGAGAATCAGTTTCTGGCCAGCCAGATGTTCGCCAACCAATTCTGGAATGAGACCTCTTGTGAAGAGGTCGGGACGGATCATCGCGGCGTGATTTGCGGACAAGTCGCGCTAGGAGCCATGGTGAGCGATCTGGCCATGTATTTGGGTCTCCGGCCTTCAGCCGCGCTAGGCTACAGCCTGGGAGAATCAACCGCCCTGTTTGCGTTGCGCGCGTGGAAGAGTCGCGACGAGATGCTCCAGCGAGTCATGGGTTCTCCCCTGTTCGCGCGCGACCTGACCGGCACCCCAGGGCAGCTGCGGCGAGTGTGGGGTTTGCCCGACACTCAAGAGGTAGAGTGGAAGGCTGGTTTGGTGGACCGGTCCGCGGCAGAGGTCCGAAGCGTGATGGCGGGACGCCAGCGAGTGTACATCCTCATCGTCAACACCCCCAACGAATGTGTTATCGGCGGAGACGCTCAACAAGTGGAAGCCTTGGTGGCGGATCTCGGCTGTCATTGGTTTCCAGTGGAGGGCGTCAGTACGGTTCATTGTGAATTACTGCATCCCGTGGAGTCAGCCTACCGGGAACTTCACCTGTTTGAGACGACTCCGCCGCCAGGCATCCGGTTCTACAGCGGCGGTTGGGGACACGATTATGTACCGGACCGCGAGACCGCCGCGAACGCGATCGTGGCTCAGGCAAAGGATTGCATCGATTTCCCCCGTGTGGTCGAGGCGGCTTATCGTTCAGGAATCCGTTTCTTCCTGGAGATCGGCCCTGGTAATTCGTGCAGTCGGATGATCTCCCGCATTCTGGAAGGCAGACCGCATTGGACCCGCTCTCTCTGTGGGTCAGCCCAAGAGGGACTGCTGGGAATCCTGCGGGTGTTTGCCCAACTCTTTGCGGAGGGAGTTGGTATCGATCTGGACGGGATCTATGGAAAGACGTCAACAGCCGATCCTCGATCGCCACGGGGATCCACCCGCTCCGACCGTTGCGTAGTCATACCCGTTGCGGGACCTTGCTTTTCACTGAAACAGAGCGCCGGTGAAACTGCCAGGCTGTCTCCCTCCGTCCCCACCGCCACTCTCTCCGGGTTGTCGGATGATCCTTTTGAGGAAGAGGTGCTGAAAGCCATGGCGCAGGCACAGGAGGCGGTGATTGGGGCACATCAGGCTTATCTGCATTTTTCCCAAGGCGTAGCCGCCGCCCTCACGACCGGCGTCCAATCTCACCTCGCCCTGGCTTCGCAACTAGGGTCGGCTTCCCCTTCGGAGCTCGAATCGTTTCTCACGGCTCTACCGGCGGAGCCCATCCGCTTCCAGGCCGCGTCCCCCTCGTCGCCACTGGCTCTGGACCGGGCCGCCTGCCTTGAGTTTGCGCGTGGCTCTGTAGCCAAGGTTTTGGGGGCTGACTTCTCGCTCGTGGACAGTTTCCCAACCCGCGTACGTCTCCCCGACGAACCGCTCATGCTGGTGGACCGCATCCTCACGATCGAAGGGGAGGCTCGTTCCATGACGCAGGGACGCGTGGTCACCGAGCACGATATTCTGCAAGGCAGCTGGTACCTTGACCAGGGACGCATCCCCACCTGCATCGCCGTCGAGGCTGGCCAGGCAGACCTTTTTCTTTCGGGTTACCTGGGAATCGATTTTCAAACGGAAGGACGGGCGGTTTATCGTCTCCTGGACGCGAAAGTGTGCTTCCACCGTCCCCTGCCCGGCCCTGGCAGCGTGATTCACTATGACATCCGTATCGATCACTTCTTCCGCCAAGCCAACACCTGGCTATTTCGCTTTCGTTTCGAGGCCACCGTCGAAGGACAGCCCCTCCTGACGATGACCGATGGTTGCGCGGGCTTCTTTACGGCGGAGGAACTCGCTGGCGGCCGGGGCATCGTCCGAACCGCCATGGATCTGCAAGTGCGCCCGGGCAAGCGTCCGGCTGATTGGGAGGATTTCGTCGTGATGACGAAGGAGTCCTACAGCTCTGCACAGTTGGAAGCCTTGCGCGCCGGTGACCTCCAAGGTTGTTTTGGCCCCCAGTTCTCCGCTCTCCCCCTGCAAAGGCCCTTGGCCATTCCATCGGCTCCGATGAACTTGGTGCACCGCATCCCCCTCCTGGACCCCCGTGGAGGCAGGTTTGGACTCGGGCTCATCCGCGGGGAAGCCGACATCCATCCCAAGGACTGGTTCCTGACCTGCCATTTCGTCGACGACCGAGTCATGCCTGGAACGCTGATGTACGAGTGTTGCCTGCACACTCTGCGGGTATTCCTCCTGAGGGTGGGGTGGGTCGCCGAGCAGGATGGAACTCACTTGGAACCAGTTCCCGAGGTCATAAGCCAACTCAAGTGCCGCGGCCAGGTGCTGGAGACCACACGAACAGCCCTGTACGAGATTTCGATTAAAGAAATCGGCTATCGGCCGGAACCCTATGTATTGGCGGACGCCCTCATGTACGCCGATGGAAAGCCCATCGTCGAGATCACCAACATGAGCCTTCAGTACTCAGGGATTACGCGGGAGGCGCTGCGAAGGACGTGGTCAGGAGCCACCGATCCGACTCCGAGGCCCAGGCCTGTAGTCTACGATTCTGACCGAATTCTCGCCTTTGCCATCGGGAAGCCCTCGGAGGCCTTTGGAGAACCCTACCGGGTATTTGACCAGGAACGCCGCATCGCGCGATTACCGGGTCCGCCGTACCAGTTCCTGGATCGCATCACCGAAGTTCAAGGGGAGCCCTTCAAGATGGTTGCCGGAGCGATAGCCGAGGCCGAGTACGATATCCCGTCGGACGCCTGGTACTTTGCTGAGAACCGGCAGGGGGACATGCCCTTCGCCGTGCTGTTGGAGGTGGCTCTCCAACCTTGCGGGTGGCTTGCAGCCTATGCCGGGTCCGCGCTCACCAGCACGGAAGACCTCTCCTTCCGCAACCTCGGCGGGAAAGGC
Source organism: uncultured Verrucomicrobiota bacterium (assembly GCA_964411985.1). Lineage (GTDB taxonomy): Bacteria > Verrucomicrobiota > Verrucomicrobiia > Limisphaerales > J093 > CAYPNF01. Next base: position 22,612 of record CAYPNF010000018.1, on the reverse strand, counting down.
AAGCAACTCACTCCCGTCGATGCGTCGACGACCCGGCTCATCACGAGAGTCAAGATGACCCGGGTCTCCAGTTCGGCAGGAATGATCATCCAATGGTTCGACCTGGAGGTGCACAGTCCGACAGGGTTGGTTTACCAGGGTGACACTTATTTTGGATTCTTCCCCAAAGCTGCGTTGGCGAAGCAGGAGGGAATCCGGGCCGCCCGACTGTATTCCCCAAGCGATGCGGAGCAGCTTCGGGCCCTGGCTTCGGCCTATCCCAACGAAGCACCCTTCGTGGGCGACATGCTCCGCATGGTGGACTCGATCGAGTGTTTCATTCCGGACGGCGGTCCCAACGGCCTCGGCTTCATCCGGGCCACCAAGCGCGTGGAGCCAACCGAATGGTTCTTTAAGGCCCACTTCTACCAGGACCCCGTTGTGCCCGGATCGCTGGGTTTGGAATCGTTCCTGCAACTCCTGAAGTACCTGGCTATCCAGCGCTGGGGACACTCGGAAGGAATTGGCTGGGAAGCGGTGGCGACGGGCCAACCGCATGAATGGGTCTATCGCGGACAGATCCTCCCCACGGACCACCTGGTCACGGTGGAGGCGGTGGTCACTGCGATTGACGAGGAACAGAAACTGCTGAGGGCGGACGGCTTCCTTTCCGTGGATGGACGCGTCATCTATGGCATGAAGGACTTCACGGTCCGTCGGCAAAGGATTGCAGTTGGGGCCACATTCAGGTAAAGCCTGCGGAAATGATGCCGAAATACCAACGGGTGTTCTTGACTGCGATGGGCTACGAGTTGGGCCCCGTGGTAGTGACTTCTGCTGAAATCGAGGAGCGCCTGGCGCCGGTCTACCAAAGGCTGAACCTGCAGCCGGGCCAACTGGAGGCGTGGACAGGCATTACTGAAAGGCGCTGGTGGCAACCCGATCCGCAGCTCTCGGCTTGCGCCGCCGCCGCGGCCCGCAAAGCCCTGCGCAAGGTGGCTTTTGACCCAACCCAGTTGGGCATGGTTCTCTATGGCGGGGTTTGTCGTGAGAACTTTGAACCCGCCACCGCCTGTGCCGTTGCCGATCGCCTCGGCGTTCGCGGGGGAGCCTACGTCTACGACCTGAGTAACGCTTGCCTGGGAGTGCTGAACGGCATAATCGAGGTCGCCAACCGCATTGAACTGGGGCAAATCCGCGCTGGCCTGGTCGTTTCGTGTGAGACCGCACGCGAGATCAATGAGATAGCGCTGGCACGCCTGGTTGCCGGAGGAGATATGGATTCTTTCTCCCGCATTCTGGCCACGTTTACCGGGGGGTCCGGGTCGGTAGCCGTACTCCTTACCGACGGCTCGTTTCCTGGAAACCCGGGTCACCGCCTGCTGGGCGCGGTGTCGGAAGTGGCTCCCGAGCATCATCGTCTTTGCCGATGGGGCCTCCAGCCGGCGGAAGGCCTCCAACAAGCGCAATTCATGGCAACCGACTCGGTTGCCGTCATGAAACACGGTGTTCAACTAGGGTATCGTACTTGGTCTCTCTTCCTTCAGCACCTGCAATGGAGCGCTACCACCGTGGATCGGGTGGTGTGCCACCAAGTGGGCCATGGTCATCAAGAGGCCATTCTCAAGACGCTCGGCATTCCGGTGGAGAAGGACTATGTGACCTACCGTTACCTTGGCAACATGGGAACCGCCGCACTCCCGGTGACCGCTGCCATCGCCGAAGAACGCAGCGTGCTCAAGCCCGGGCAGAAGGTCGCTTTCCTGGGCATCGGCAGCGGCCTCACTTGCCTCATGATGGGCCTCGAGTGGTAAAACCGATTATGGCTACTTTTCGCAGAGATCTCTATCCCTTCGTCGGCTCCTATCTACACATGGATGGGATCGGCATGCATTACCTCGACGAGGGCAAGGGAGACCCGGTAGTCATGCTACACGGCAACCCTACCTGGTCGTTCTATTATCGCAACTTGGTGCTGGGCCTGCGCCAGCAGTACCGGACCATTGTCCCCGACCATGTTGGTTGCGGCATGTCCGACAAGCCGGACGATCGTTACTACGAGTATTCTCTGGAACGGCGCGTGAGAGACTTGGAGGCGCTGGTTGACCACCTAAGACTTCCGGAACGAATGACCCTGGTGATGCACGACTGGGGCGGGATGATTGGCATGGGCTACGCCGTGAGGCACCCGGAGCGGATCGCGAAGCTGGTCCTCTTGAACACCGCAGCTTTTCACCTACCCAAGACCAAGAAGCTGCCGCCTTCACTGTGGCTGTGCCGCAACACTCCGCTGGACGATTTTCTCATTCGCCGGACCGGCCTCTTCTCCCGCTTGGTGACCCGCTGGTGCTGCTCCCGCCCGATGGCGCACCAGGTGCGCGATGCCTATTTGTATCCCCACAACTCGTCAGAGAAACGCCTGGGCCATCTCCGTTTCGTGCAGGACATCCCGCTGCGTCAGGACCACCGCAGCTACGCCCTGGTAAGTGAAGTGGAAAGCCGCCTGAATCTCTTCCGCGAGACTCCCACGCTGATCCTGTGGGGGGAAAAGGACTTTGTCTTCGACCATCATTTCCTGGAGGAATGGCAGAAGAAACTGCCTGCGGCTGAGGTGCACCGTTTTCCTCAAGCCGGCCACCTCGTGCTCGAAGATGCGGGGGAGGATATCCTCCCCATCGTGCAACGATTCCTGAAACGCCATCCGAGCCGGTCCGAAGCCAGACCATGAAATAGCCTGGGGTATTGTGACCGCGACTCCCATCACGAATATCGCAGCTCATCTGGGGGTTATGGCACGCCAGCAACCTTGGCGTAAGGCTGTCGTCTACCCTCAGGCGCGCGACCCCCAGGGCCGGATGGGCTACACCCATCTAACCTACCGTCAATTGGACCAGGAGAGCGACCGATTGGCCTGGGGTTTCCAGAAGATTGGCATCCAACGGGGCACCCGGGTGGCCCTCATGGTGCCGCCCAGCCTCGATTTCTTTACCCTGACTTTCGCCCTCTTTAAACTGGGTGCGATTCCAGTGCTTATTGATCCCGGGATAGGACCGCGGAGCCTCGGGCAGGGACTGGGAGAAGCCGAGCCCTCCGCCTTCATTGGTATCTCGAGGGCCCACCTTGCCCGTGCGGTGCTCGGCTGGGCCAGAAAGAGCATCTCTATCAAGGTCACCGTGGGTGGACGCGCGCTGACCGGTGGCTACACCCTCAATGAGGTGAACCGGCGTGGAAACCACGCCGAGCCGTTTCCGCTGGCAATACCGCAGCCAGGCGAAACCGCAGCCATCCTCTTCACCAGTGGAAGCACAGGCCCCGCCAAGGGAGTCGTCTACACCCACGAGTGTTTCGGCGGACAAGTCGACCAGATCCGACGACTCTACGGAATTGAGCCCGGAGAAGTGGATCTACCGACCTTTCCGCTATTCGCGCTCTTTGGCCCCGCCCTTGGCATGACCTCCATCCTGCCTGAAATGGATCCAACCCGGCCAGCCGAGGTGGATCCGGCGAAGATTCTGGAGGCCATCGAGAATTTCGGTGTTACCAACATGTTCGGCTCGCCCGCGCTGCTCAACCGGGTGGGGCGCTACGGGCAGGAACATGGGATCAGGATGCCGACGCTGCGCCGGGTTATTTCCGCCGGTGCCCCCGTCTCAGCCAAAGTTCTGGAGCGGTTCGCGAGCCTGCTCCCGCCCGGCGCACAGGTGTTCACCCCATACGGCGCCACCGAATGCCTGCCCGTGGCTTCCATCGGCAGTGATGAAGTCCTGAAAGAAACACGCTTCCTGACCGATCAGGGCCGAGGCGTTTGCGTTGGTCTCCCGGTGCCGGGTGTCACCGTCAAGATCATCCGCATCTCGGACGAACCCATCCCTACCTGGGATGTTTCACTCGAACAGGAACGGGGCCTAATCGGGGAAATCGCGGTCAAAGCCCCTCATGCCACCCGCTCGTACTATAATCGGCCGGAAGCCACCGGATTGGCAAAAATCCCAGATCCTGTGGAAGGCGGTTTTTACCATCGCATGGGAGATTTGGGCTATCTTGACGACAGGGGTCGAATCTGGTTCTGCGGCCGGAAATCTCACCGGGTCGCAACCAAGAGCGGAGTGCTCTTCACGATACCGTGTGAGGCCATATTCAACACCCACCCTGCAGTGTATCGCTCCGCTCTCGTAGGGGTTCCTCATGGGGAAGGGATGGAGCCTGTCCTTTGCGTCGAACTGGAACGGGAGTTCGTCCAGACACATCACGGCACCTTGAAGGCCGAGTTGGAGGCCATGGCGGCCAGGCATCCACACACCCGGTCCATCCGGACGTTCCTGGTCCACCCTAAGTTTCCGGTCGACATTCGGCATAACGCCAAGATTTTCCGCGAGCAACTGGCCGTCTGGGCCAGCAAACAACTGCGATGAAAGCACTGGTCACGGGTGGCGGAGGTTTTCTGGGGCTGGCGGTGACACGCCTGCTGCTCCGGCACGGGTGGACCGTCCGCAGTTTCTCCCGGCAAGACTATCCTGCCTTGAAGGAATTGGGAGTGGAACAGCATCGGGGCGACCTGGCCGATTCCGCGGCAGTCATGGCCGCCGCCGCGGGATGCGATATCGTCTTTCACGTCGCAGCCAAAGCGGGAGTCTGGGGCCCGTACAAGGACTACCACCGCGCAAACGTGCTCGGCACCGCGAACATCATCGAGGCCTGCCGGCGCGCTCAGATTTCGCGTCTGGTCTACACCAGTTCACCCAGCGTGGTCTTCGACGGGACCGACATGGAAGGCGTAAATGAATCGGTTCCCTACCCCACCCACTACGAGGCATACTACCCTCAGACCAAGGCCATGTCGGAGCAATTGGTCAAACACGCCAACGGACCCCAGTTGGCCACCGTGTCCCTGCGTCCGCACCTGATCTGGGGCCCTGGGGATAATCACTTGTTACCACGCCTGGTGGCCCGTGCCAAAGCAGGGCAGTTGTATCGGATAGGAAACGCCCGAAAGCTCGTGGACACCGTCTACATCGACAACGCAGCCGAGGCACACTGGCTGGCGGCGGAGCGCCTCGCGCCCGGCTCGACCATCGCTGGGAAAACCTACTTCATCTCCCAAGGGCAGCCAATCGACACCTGGGAGATCATCAACCGGCTCCTAGAGGCAGTCGGAGCTCCCCAAGTGCGGCGTACGATCCCAGCTTTCGCCGCCCGCACCCTGGCCGGGTTCATGGAGTCATTCGCCCGTTGGACCCATTCCTGCACGGAACCCCGTCTGACCCGTTTCGTGGTCAGGGAGCTAACAACCGCTCATTGGTTTGACATTACGGCCGCGAGACAGGATCTTAGCTACGAACCCTCGGTTTCCATCGACGAAGGGCTGCGCCGACTGCAATCGCAGCACTCCGGCAGGAATACCACCACTACCTGATTATTGTGTCCGACTTATTGGATCAACTCTTTCCCAACTCGCCTCTGTCCAAACGTGCTCGCTCGCTGGGGGTGGAACAAAAGGGGCAGACGCTCCAGGGTTGGCTGGCCCACGCTGTGACCACCGACTTGGCGATCGATGAAGTGGTTGAAACCTATTTCAGCCAGTCCGAGTTCGGCCAAGCCAGCACCTTCCGCTTTGCACCGCGCCGAGAGGATTTCTTTCTCGGACGCCTTGCCGCCAAACTCGCACTCAGCGCCAGCCTGGGGGAATCCGACGCCTCCTCCATCTCTGTGTCCAACGGAGTATTGGGTCAACCTTCAGTCTGCTATGCCCAACCTCACTCGACCGAAGTCACCCTCACGCACTCTCTGGGCCTAGCTATCGCCCTGGCGTTCCCTCAAGCGTGTCCGATGGGCATCGACTTGGAGGCCATCACGGAGGACCGGGTGAAGACCATGCGGGAGGAGCTCGTCCTTTCGCGACAGGAGCATCAATGGGTTCACTCGGGTTCGATAGATCCAGGGGTCCTCCATGTCGTGCTCTGGACCGCGCGGGAGGCCTTGGGAAAAGTCCTGCGCTGTGGTCTAGGGTGTCCTCCAGAGACGTTCGCCCTGGAGGATCTCACGTCCTCAGGGCAAGAAGGATGCTGGGTGGGGAATTACGGAACGTTCCGGCAGTACAAGTGCCTTTCCTGGGTCGGGGCACAACGAGTCTTCACGATCGCCCTGCCCAAAGCCGTAGATCTAAGTTTTTGACCGCGTCAATCGTGCGCTCTGAAGCCAGGCAGCTGACAACCCTGACTGCCTACCGGTCGTCCGTCAGGTACATCTCGCCAGGACCGAGCCGGTCATACCAAGTGAATTTGAGGATGCCGCAAGTGATGATCAGAACCACCAGGGAGATCCACATTTGCGTCCAGTGCTGAATCACCAGGTAGATCGGAAGGGTGACCAGGCTGGTTTGCCAAACCAGGCCAACTGCCAGGTTGAACATGTCACGCCGGAAATCCTGGTTCGGCAGGAAGGCGGGGTTCCGCGCCTTGCACTTCTCGTAGATCGGCCTCCAGAACCCCCAGGGCCGCACGGTTCGGTAGAAGGACATGAGAATGTCGTCGCTCTCCGGTTTGGTGAGCAGGCAAACGATCACCGATGCGGCAGCACTGATCAGGAGAATCAGCAGAAACGCGAACACAGGGTGAATGTTGATGTAAAGTTTCAGGATAGCCGCCAGCGTGCCCGCCACCATCCCCGCGAAGAACCCGTAGCCGTTGAAACGCCACCAATGCCACTTGAGGACGTTCGGCGCCACGAAAGCCGGCACCAGGGCGGAGACGATCCACTCAGTCACCTTGTGGACGGAAACGGTAAAGAGGCCAAAACCGATTCCCAACAGAATGATCGCACTCGAGGAGATCCAGGCGAGAACGACCAGGCGGCGCTGGGGTGCGTCGGGGCGTATGTACCGCTTATAGATATCGTTCACCACATAGGCCGCGCCGGAGTTCACGGTGGAAACGAACGTGCTCATGAACGAAGCCAGCAAGGCCGCAATCAGGATGCCCTTGAAGCCTACTGGCACGTACTTGTTCAGCACATAAGGCAGGATCTTCTCGAAATCGACTTTGGTGCCCATCGCCGCAAGCTCCGGACTAAAGAAAACGATGCCCAGAACGGCAATCCCCCCGATCAGCAGAAACCGGGGGCCCAGGGAGACCACCGCCATCACCATGTTCTCGAGGGCCGCCTCTCGCGGACTCTTGGTCGATAGGATGTGCTGGATCGCGTAGTTCGGAGTGGGTCCCGCCATGCTGACCAACACCCCTTTGAGGAACAACATTCCCGTAAAGAACATGAACAAAGAATACCCATCCCCCGCCGGAGGATCCTGGTAGATCTTCGTCATGAGCTGTGGCATGAGTTGTGACCAGTCCAATTCAAGTTTCCATCCGAAGAAGAGATGATCCCATCCAGCGGGCACCGCCGCCATGATCTGCTCCGGGGTCACGAGCACAATGGCGATCACCGCGATGGCTACCGATGCAATCACCTTCAATACAAACTGGATCATGTCGTTCACGACCACGCTGTACATGCCACCCATGACGCAATAGACGCCGGTCACGGCCAGCATTCCCGTGGCGTAGAACTCATCGGGGAGATCCCAGGGAAAGAAAGGTTTGGTGAACTTACCGATCCCCCGAAAGGCGTAGCTGAGAAACCCCACCACGCTAACCATGGCATAGGCCACCACGCTGGCATAGGCGAGTTCGGCGCCGCGGCTGTTCCCGAATCGCGTACGCATCCACTCCGCACCGGTAAGCACATTGGAGCGCCGCACCCAGGTTCCCAGGTACATCATCCGAAAGATGACGTTGAACAACGGCCAAACCCACAGCAGCCAGGAAGCCTTCACCCCATACACGAAGAGCATCGTCACAAACCACATGGTGCCGGTGATATCGACACCGCTGGAGCCATGCGCCACGCCGATCACCCACCACGGAAGGCTCTTGCCAGCGAGGAAATAGGATTCCGCGCTTCGCGAGGCTTTCTTGGAGACCCACCAGCCGACCACGGCCATGAGGATCATGTAGATGACGATGATCGTGATGTCGATGGGGTGCATGCAACCTCGAGTGTGTTTACGAGCGAGTCAGTTCTTCGATGATGGTAACCGCCCCGCGGACGTAGGCCGGGCATTGGGTGGTGAATAGTTTCTTCTCACGGGCGGCAGCCAACCCCTCCGGAGTGCCGATGTCACAGCCCAGAAGCCCGTTGCACTGGATCGACCCATGCGCCTGCTGGAAGCGGGAACAAAACTCGCGCACCTGCGCGTAGATCCGCTCTTTGGCAGCCTGGTCTCCGGGGTTCGCGGGGCCCGAGGAAAGACCCAGCACCATGATCGCGCCAGTCACGGCTCCACAGACGTGGCCCTGCCTGCCAAGGCCTCCTCCAAAACCTGCGGCAACCCTGATCGCAGTGTCACGATCCATACCCAGGTCGTTGGCAAAAGCACCGAGGACCGCTTGAGTGCAGGAATACCCTTTGGCAAACGCATCGGCGGCATGATCTTGCTTGGTCATCGGTGGCCTTTCTTTAGATTATGCAGGACAGCTGCGAAGGTGATCGAGAAGCTCCTGGAAATTACATGTCGCCAACGCGCAATACTTGTCGCCACCGCCATAGTACACAAAGAGGGTTCCGTTCAGCACCACGGTCCCGCAGGGGAAGCAGACGCCTCGATAGAAACCTTCGATCTCATAGTCGGCCTCCGGCTGCATGAGCCAGTCGGGAGTGCGGTGCAGGACGCGGGAAGGATCCTCTAGATCGAGGAGAACCGCACCTAACCGGTAATACTTGTCCGCGCCCACCGCATGGTAGAGGGTGAACCAGCCATAGGGGGTCTTAATGGGCGGAGTGTTGATGCCCATTTTCAGCGTTTCCCATGGATACTTGTTCCGCAGGAGTTGTTGGCTGGGCGCCGCCGGAAAGCCCAAAAGGTCGTCCGCGAACTTGATCCAGGCGCAGGCGTGCTCGGTGCCATAAGCCTCTCCAATCCACTCCAGCGGCCGATGGATCATGACAAACTTCCCGTTCACCTTTTCTGGGAACAGGATGACATCACGATCATCCAGCAAGGGATCGGTGAGCCAGCCGGCCCGAATCCAATGTTTGAAATCCTTAGTCATGGCCAGCCCGGTCAGGGTCGCGTTGGTGCGCAAATAGCGCGGGAACTCAGGCGGACAGTCCGGCACCAAATAACGCTGGCGCACTTCGGGAATCCAGAACTGGCCGAAGGGATAATGTCGGCAAGCATAGGTCACGTAGTACCAGTCCCCCATCTTCGTAATGCGTGGATCCTGGATCGTGGCACCGTCGAAACCCTCGATGCTGATGTTCATGGCGGGTTGATCGGACACCCGCTCGAAGTGGTAGCCATCCTTGCTCTTCGCGAGGCCAAAGTAGCATTTGTAGTCGGGGTGCGACTCCGCGGCGCGATAGAGCAGCAAGACCTCTTGGTTCTGCTCATCGTACCAGGCGGCGGGATTGAAAACCGCCAGATCTTCCCATGGATTCTCTGGTTCCGGGGAGAGGATGGGGTTGCCGGAAAAGCGTTGGAGTTTCATAGCGCTTGAGTTCTGGAAAGGAGCGTCACTTTACCTGTCCAATACAATAAAGGTTCTTCTCGGTCCGGATAAAGATTTGTCCGTCCGAGATGGCCGGTGCTGCCTGGCACTTCTCGTTCAACTCGTTCTTTGCCAGGAAACGGTAACTCGCCCCCGCCTCTACTACGCTGGTGCTTCCATCATCGGCGAGAAGGTAGAGCTTGCCGTCCGCCAGGACCGGCGAGGCAGATTGAGTTGCAGGCAATTTCTCCTGCCAGATCACCTTCCCCGTGGCCGCCTCGAGACACATCATGCTTCCTCCGTCGTTGATCGTGAACAGCCAGGGTTTGCGATAGACGAAGGAGGGAACCATCGGAACGCTCTTCTTGTTCTCCCAGGCGATTTCGGCTTTGCCTGGGGTCTCCCCCAGCCGAATGCCGAGAATGGTGGGCTTCTCGAACCCGGAGGCAGTGAAGACCATTCCCTCCCCCGTGACCGGCGACGGAACCACCCCTTCGCCCTGGGCGTAAAGACTCCAAAGCCGTTCCCCCGTCTTCAGATCGAAGCCCTGGATGACGTCCCCCGCGTTGCTGATGAGCTGGGCATTCGATCCGTTCCGATAGACCACCGGGGTGGCATGAGCGATTCGGGAGGCGGCGCGACTGCCTTTCCAGCGGACCTTTCCGGTGCGTTTATCGAGGGCAAGAATCATCGCCTTGTCCCAGGGTTTTTTCCATCCCAGCTCTTTGTCGTCACCATCGCTGCTGGGATCAAAGGCGGCGAGAAGCAGGTCCTCGTGAAGGATGGGGGAGGTGGCCAAGCCATGCTGGCTGTAGAACGAGTAGTCGGTATTCGTCCAAACAGTCTTCCCTTGGAAATCGACAGCGGCAAAGCTGCCGTTGAACGAAAGTACGTAGACGCGCTCGCCATCCGTGGCAGGCGTAGCCGTCGCGTAGGAGTTTCGCCCTTCCTTCCGCGTGAGCTTCTGCTGGAAGATCTCCCAGTCTCCGGTGATACCCCCGGTCTTCCGATCCAGGAGGAGCAGGCGAAAGGACACCCCATCTTGAGTAGCGGTGGTGAGCATCACCCGTTCGTGCCAGACAATAGGCGAAGACCAACCCGAGCCAGGGATGGCTGTCTTCCAGCAGACATTGGAACTGGCAGTCCACTGGAGAGGAAGATTCGTTTCCTCAGATGTTCCCTGGGCCGTGGGACCGCGGAACTGTGGCCAGACCGCGCCGTGCGCTGCGAGCACAGCCCAGGATAAGAAAGCCAAACAGGAGACTCGGGTGTTCACAGCGGGGATTATGAACGATCCAGGAATCCTGTCGAGTTTGGATTCGCCCAGGTTGACTCGTGGGTATCGCCTTTGTCGCACACTGGATCGAGCACTTTGTCTGAGTGGGAGAGGGTGTCATGGAGTACGGCGCGAAGCGAAGCGCCACGCCGTTTTCGGAACCGGTCCGCCGATTCCAGCAACGCGTGAAATGAAAAGTGCGCCGTCTTCCAACGGCGGCTACAAGAGAGAACGAGCGGCGGGCTGGGACAGCCCTGCCCTACCTTGCCTGGAGCGGATCCCCATTCGTGTTCATGGGCGTCCATTCGCAGTTCCTTTGTCGCACACTTAGTCGAGCACTTAGTCGATTCCGCGCTGAACCCGAGATGCATTCGGGTTTTTGCTGAGCAAGACTCGGTCATAGACCTTCAGCTTTTCGATTGCGAACACCCTTACCTCCCGTGGTACCGAACCGCCGAAGTGTGTGGACAAAGTGTGCGATCAAGTCGGGCCTGGGAGACGTCCCAGCTCCAAAGAGCGCGTTCTGCCGAACGCGGCTACGTCCGAGTGGGAGAGGGTGTCATGGAGTACGGCGCGAAGCGAAGCGCCACGCCGTTTTCGGAACCGGTCCGCAGATTCCAGCAACGCGTGAAATGAAAAGTGCGCCGTCTTCCGACGGCGGCCACAAGAGAGAACGAGCGGCGGGCTGGGACAGCCTCGCCCTACCTTGCCTGGGCACGATTCCCATTTGTGTGTCTTGTGTCATCCGTGGCGGCACCCAGGCATTCGTGTCATTCGTGTAATTCGTGGTTCTCTCTTCTGGCTTCTGTGTGCCCTGTATGTTCTGTGGTGAAAAAGAGGCGGCGGGCTGCGGAGAGCCCTGCCCCACCTTGATCGTGGCCCGCCCCCCATTCGCGCGGATTGGCGTTCCTTCGCGGTTCCTTGTCTCGAAAAAGTAACTACAAGAAATCAGAAATCGCTTGCCTTCTCATCCCGGATCTGCTTATTCTGAACTCCAAGCTGAGTAAAATCATATTATGAAATCGAGGTGTGGGATCTCTTTCGTGTTTTCGTGTTTTCGGTGATTTGAGGGCCTTTTTGGTTGGGCTTTTCTTCGTCTTCCCAGTTCTGGATTGCGCTGCCGCTGATACGACCTACTACATATGTCCGCCGGCAATCCCGGGCGTACCCAGCTACACTGGGACGAAGTTCAACAACAGCGCCGCAAACCCGATGCCCTACACCACGGCCGACATGACCGATATCATCGTCAACAACCCGAAGGGAGCTGGCGGAGACACCTCGGTCGAGGTCATTTTCACACCCAAGGTGTACCAGGCGCCAGACAATTACATCTATCGGATTGAGGCTCTGGCAGTGGTCGACATCCCCGATGGTCGGCTGCTGACGTTAAGGTCAGAAACTGCCGGTAACCCCATCACGCTGCAATTGGCACCCAATACCACACCGCCTGCCCAGTTTTTCAATACTCCCTTCTGGGAGCAATGGCTGATGATCTTGAGCGAGGCCCCGGAAAAGACTATTACGGTCAACATTCAGGATTTAGTCTTGGATGCAAACTGGCCTGAATGGCTCAAGGTTTCGAGCACTGCCGCAAACGCCACCTCCCCTGCGTATACAGATGGCTTCGCACTCAATGCTCTGCGGGTAACGGCTTCCCAGGGCACGATCAAAAGAGTGGTGGTCAAGAATTGCGGAGCCAACGGGATCACACCGTGCCCGTATTGGATCACTCAGGGAAGGGAAGGCTTTCCCCTGATGGTAATCGCCTCAAAACCGACACTAGAAAGTGACTGGAGCACCGGAGTTGAAAACGCGCCATGGAAGATCCAGGAATGCGAGGTCTATCCACTGCATGGCACCCACGGCGGCTACTGCACCAGTATCCAAGTCAAAACACCCGATCCAACCAAAGAAGGCTACCCGGCGATGGTCGAAAGCCACCGCGACTACCGTGTAGCGGTGGTTGAACGGTGCCAGATTCGAGGGAATGGCCTTGAAAATGGGATGGGGGCGGCCAATTCCTTCGGGGTAACCTACCGGGACAACGTGCTGGTGGGGGTCGGGCTAGGCCTCAACCATGATACCGGGTGCCAGCGCAACTTCAGCATTGAGAACAACTGTTTCCTGGATGTGTACGGGGTCGCTCACGTAGGCGGCCCCAACTGGGGTCCCGACAGCTACAAGAACTACTCGATCAAAGACAATCTCATTCGTCTGCGCGGGGTTGGATCCCATCAGGCCTATGGAGACTTCCGCTACGCGAACGTCACCCGAGGGACCTTTTCTGCCATCCAACCCTTCACGGACCCCACCCTGGCGATTGGCCGGCCGGCGGAACTGCCGGCGTGCGGGTTATGGCTGGGAGGTGCAACGGAGGTGTACTTCAACAATAACCGGTTCACGACCCGGCCACAATCGGTATTCTACGAGCTTGATCCCTCGCAAACCGCAAACGCCTACTGGCGAGCCGTCAATGCAGATGCCACCGATTTCTGGACTACGATGCCCCGGTATTTTGGGGCGCTCTTGAACTACGACAACAATAGCACATCAGCGAAATTCATGGGCTTCTGGCTTCCTAATAGCACGATCGCCACTCCCACCGGCAATACTGCTGCTCTGTACGAGTCACCTTTTCCCACAGGATTCGTTCCCGGCGGTTCCTTGGGGAGGGTGACTCCCGATTGTTCCGCTTCCGGCAACCGTCTCAAGGGAATCTGGGAGGTGTGCGTGACCGAACCGACCATCAACGGCAACGTCGTCACCATCAAGGCCTGCACGTTGTACCAGCCCACGGCACTGGACACCATCAACAGTCAGACCGTCATCGAATCCCCGTCAACCTCGCCATTCGACCTGCGGTTGGCTTTCTTTGCAGCAAACGGTGCGGAGGTAACCCTGCCGGTGGGACAACCCCAGGACGCGGCCAACATCCGCACCTTTCAGATCACCCTGCCCAGCACGGCAAACCAGTACTACCGCGCAGTCGTCTATCGAAGAGCCACATCGCATATTGGCTTCGAAGAAGGGCGAGATGCTTGGTCCGCCACGGAGATCCACAAGGGAACCACGCTTCGCTTCGACCGAGTCCAAGATGTTGCCAATGACCGACACTTCACGGTTACCCCCCCCGTCACTGCGTTGAATCCTGGCTACATTCGCTTGCGCCGGGGTGGGACGGGCACAGGCTCCTTCCCTTTCACCCTTCGCGCCTTGCTTCGCTCTCAGACCGATAACAAACGCTGTGCCACCCCGGAGAGTCCGGGCTTCTCGGGAGCTGACTTCCGAGTTGAGAAATCGGATGGCACCGTGGTGAACTGCAACTCAGCTGGGGTTTATACCCTCGATTTCCCGAACAACTCGACAACCATGGACCTCAGGATAGAGCCTGTTGCTGGCACAGGGGATGTGATCGAGAATGAAGCCGCTCAATTCGTCCTCGACTTCCTGCAAACCCCAGGCGGCTGCGCCGTCGCCCCAGCCATGCCACGCTGCACCAGTTTCCCTCACTACTCGGTGTCCGGTTTGACAGGCAGCGGCTATGCCGTGACTCTCTGGGATGGACCCAAGTACACGTTCAACCAGTTGTACGAGACCTACGCCTGTGTGGCGGGAGGATCATCCATGGCCTCCTTTCTGGCATCTTTTGAAGAGGTCGAAGAGCTTGCGACTGAGGAGACAGAGGCCCTGGTTGCCGAGGAAACCGCTCTAGAACCTGAACCCAGCAATCCTCCCGCGAATCGAGCTTCGGCCCTGGATGAATCGATACCGCCTATGCCTGCTGAGTTCGTTGAGCCAATCGTCACCTGGAACATCCTCGAACCTGAGGCGGCTGAGGGGCGTTTCATGACGGAGGCTCAAACCATGATGTCGGCCACCGCATCCACGGAGCTCCAGGCCAAGAGCACCCAAGTCTATGCCCTCAATGAGACTCTCACATATCCACGCTTGGCGGGCTACGCCACCATAGATAACCCGAGCACATTGTGCGGAAAGCCGGCCACTTTCGATGTTGGGGGTGGGTGGATGGTCCCCTATTACGCAAAGATGCAGGTCGAGGTCGAAAACGCAAAGTTCTACGGGGTCGACAACCAGGGAAACCGGGTTGGCCTCTCCCAGAACAAGGCTTGCTATCTCCCTGCTGCCAGTGAATTCGGTTACGAACTACCCGCGATCACGCCGGGGCCAACTAGCCAGGGAAACGCGTGGTGGGTCTCCCCCAATGGGGCCAAAATCGCCGGCCATTCCACCAAGGTGGATGGGGCGACGACCTGCACGAGGCCCACCCTGTGGACAGCAGCGGGAGGAGGTAATTTCGCCGCCCGTGACTTGGGATCCTTTGGTGGAACCTCGGCCACTGCGACGGGTGTTGCGCTGATGGTCAACGATGCGGGGTTTGTCGTGGGAAAGGCAAAGGACGGGAACTATAACCGCGCGTTCCGCGACATGAACTACGATACCGTATTGGATACCAAATTAGACTTCGTTCCTGCTCCGGAGGGTACTCAGCTTGATGTGAGTTCCGCCAACGGAGTAAACAGCGCGGGTGACGCGGTCGGGAGCAGCGACACGGAAGTGCGGCGGGGCGGGTGGTACACCTACAGCAAGGCGAACCGTGCCACGCTCTGGTGGGCAGGAAGTAATGTACCCGTGCCTCTGGGGACAGTCTATCCCATCGATCCTAATGAGCCCGTCAATGATCCCGGTGAGAGCTGGGCGTTGGCAGCCAATAAGATGACCAAACAAGTGGGCAACAAGGTCTTTGTGACCACCATGGTGGTCGGTTCGAGTTGGACCACTCCGTCCGGTGATTTTGTGAATGGCGCGGCTTACGCGGTCGCTTTCGCGGTGTTGGATGTGCCAGCGGGCTCGAGCTTCAGGACCCCGAGAACCGACTTGTTCATGGTCAACCTCAATGACGCCTATCTAACCTACTTCCCGCCCCCGCTCGACAGGGCTCAATGGAACCTCAAGTCGGCCGAAGCCATCAACAACCAAGGGGTCATCGTCGGCAACGGAACATGGCACCCAACAAACCCCTACGACGCATCAGCTCAGCAGTGGGGCTGGATTCTGATTCCTCAACCGGAGGCACTGCCATGAGACACATGTTCTTAGCCATAGTCTTCGGCCTCGGGGTCAGTGTTGATGCTAACGTCAGCTCGGTTCAGGCTCAGGAACCGGGCTGTCCGAATTACTACGATTGCGGTTCAGATGGCGTTTGGAGCAACTGCGAAACGGCTGGACGTTCCACCAACACCATTGATTTGGATTTGGACGGCAAGATGGACTTCCGCTTCATTAGTCGGATTGCCACTGGGAATCGTGGAGAGCAAATCCCGCACTTGATCTGTGAGTGGGGGGACCGAACCCAGGCTTTGTTTGCTGAGCCTCATGTCCAGATGTACCTCAGCAAGGAGATCTGGGGAGGTTGTACGTACATCCCGCCCGAGGCTCGGCTCACTCAAGGCCAAACCATTCCGGCCAAGCCCGCTCTCGATAGCGCTTGGGGGTGGATCCAGCCCACCAACGTTGCACGGCTGAAAGGAATCGGGTTTGGGTGGACCTACCGAACTCTGAGATACGGCATCCCCTCTATAAACCCGGATATCTCCATCCAACCTGGGTACGTGAAGCTAGGCCCCCCCTCCTCATCCACCAATGTTCTGTTCGGCTTTCGGATCCAGAGAACAGACGGGTGGCACCTGGGTTGGGTGAGGTTGGTGATATCGGAGCTGCCCAAGAAAGGTATGGTGGTCCAAATAGCTGAGGCCTCCGTCAACCCGATTCCGGACCAGGATGTAGTGGCCGGAGTACGTGCTGGAACAATCCTTACGATCAGCTCGAGTGGCACCAATAGCCTCCAACTTTCCTGGTCCTCCAAAGCCACGAACGCGGTCTTGGAGCAGAAACTGAAGCTCAGCGATCCTGCCTGGGTCACGGTGCCCGGCATCACGAACAACCAGTACACCGTCACGCCCACCAACCCTTCCTCATTCTACCGGTTAAAGACCGCTCCGTAGTCGCTGTCGGAAGACGGTGAGTGAGTTGAGGTCAGTTCAGCGCGTTCTGCCGAACGCGGCTACATCCGAACGTGAGAGGGTGTCATGGAGTACGGCGCGAAGCGCAGCGCCACGCCGTTTTCGGAACCGGTCCGCACATTCCGGCAACGCGTGAAATGGTAAGTGCGCCGTCTTCCGACGGCGGCTACGAAGGAGAGAGAATGGCGGGCTGGGACAGGGCCCTACCGTTTGGGAGCCGTGTGTGTTCAGCACAAAGGATCTTCACCATGAACAGCAGGAAGAACTATGAAGCGGGTTCTTGTTCCTGTTTCATCAGGATCATCGTTCACTTCGTTACCTTCTGTGGCACAATGACGGCGCGGTGCGGAGCCCTGCCCCACCTTGCCTGGGGCGGATTCCCATTCGTGTCATTCGTGTGGTTGGTGGTTACTCTTCTGGATTCTGCCAAGTCTCTGTGGCTCCACATTGTCGCACACTTCGTCGAGCACTTTGTCGATTTCCCGATGAGCCCGAAATGGGTTCGAGGGCGGCAGGAGGGGAAAAGCGGCACCTGGAGGCGCCGCACTCCAAGACCTGGCGGATTTTGCATGGGCCTTCCTTTGTGCGACAGCTCCTGGAGTATGGAGAGGAGAGCGCGGCTCATCGCAGAAGTCGGCTGTTCATTTTCGCGTTTGCCTGCTTGGGGGGAGTTGGATACGGTATTGGCGTCATCTACGCTCCCTCCGGGAGAGAGTAGACGATGCGATCCATGCCTGATACTCCGGCAGAGAGAACAGACGCACAAGTGGGTTCGAAAAGCCCATCGGGACCATTTCACGCCTACTTGAAGGAGTTGGCCCGAGGACAGTTCAACTCCCAAGTCCCTACCATCGATGACCCGGCTCTCGCTGACCTGAGTCAGGACCTGAGGGACTTGAGCACTCAGCTGCAGCGGCGCCAGCAAGAGGCCGATCAAATCGAGGCCCTGCTGATCGGGATCAACGGTGGCTGGACGCTGGAGGAGGTCTTGAACCAGGCTTTTGTCTCCTTCCGCCAGTTGATTCCCTACGACCGGATCGGGTGCGCTCTGCTCGATGCGAAAAGGGAAGTGCTGACCGCCCGCTGGGCGAGGCTCGATTACCCGGAGGCCCGTCTCACTCCGGGGTACAGCGCGCGGATCGCCGGGAGCAGTCTTGAGGCTCTTCTCACAAACCAAAAGCCTCGCATCCTTAATGATTTGGAAGCTTATCTTCAGTCGCATCCCCAATCAGAATCGACCCATCTGGTGGTGGTGGAAGGGGTACGATCCTCTCTGACCTGTCCCTTGGTGGCGGATGGTGTCCCACTGGGGTTCCTCTTTTTTTCCAGCCGCCAGAGGGGCACCTATGCCTCGGCGCACGTGGAGATTTATCAACGCATCGCCCGGCAGGTGTCCATCGCGGTGGAACGGGCGCTGCGCATCGCCCAATTAAGCGACCAAAAAGAGGCCATCGAGGCCCAAAACCGGGAACTTCGAAAACTGGACGGTATCAAGAACCGCGTGCTGGGGATGGTCGCCCACGACTTGCGCAATCCCATCGCCAACGTTCAGGCCGTTGCGGAATTGCTCCTGGACCCGGAGAATGGACTCACTGAGGACCAGCGGCGGCTCTTCATCACCGACCTGCGGGAGCAGGCCCGGTACATGCTGCCCCTATTGGAGAATCTGCTGGATATGATCCGGATCGAAGCCACCCAGCTGAAACTCAAGCGGCAGGAACTGGACCTAGCTGTCCTGGTGAGGGATGCAGTGCGCAGGCACGGACTCATGGCCGAGCCCAAAGGCACCCGTTTGTCCCTCTCCGTTCCCGAGGCTGCGAAAACCTGGGCGGACCCCGTGCGTCTGCGGCAGGTGCTCGACAACTTCCTTTCCAATGCGATCAAGTTCTCGCCACCTGGAAGCACGGTCCAGGTTCAGGTTGGTCAGGAGGAGGCGGGATGGAGGGTGGCGGTGACAGACCAAGGCCCTGGATTGACCGAGGAAGATCGCAAAGGCCTGTTCCAGGCTTTTGCGCGACTTTCGGCCAAACCGACCGGCGACGAAAAGAGCACCGGGCTGGGTCTGGCCATCGCCAAGCGAGTGATCGAGGCGCACGGCGGAAATGTGGGAGCCGATTCGAGCCCGGGTGCTGGAGCCACTTTCTGGTTCTCACTTTCAGCAAAGCCAGCTCGGACCACCCAACCTTCCAAGACCCCCGAGCCGGAACCGGCATGAACCTCCACTATCTGCAACATGTTCCCTTCGAGGGGTTAGGGGCGATTGGGGATTGGGCAAATTCCCGGGGAGTCGGGACAAGCGTCACACGGCTCTACGAAGGGGAAACACCACCTGCGGTCGATGACCTTGATCTGCTGGTGATCTTGGGCGGTCCCATGAGCGTGCACGACGAACAACAATACTCCTGGCTCGCGACTGAAAAAGACTTCCTGCGCGAAGCGCTTCAGGCTGGCAAACCCGCCCTGGGCATATGTCTGGGCGCACAACTGCTCGCGGAGGTTCTCGGCGGGAGAGTCCATCGGTGCCCGAACAGGGAAATTGGTTGGCACATCATCGAGCGAACTCCGGAGGCGCCACCGTCGCCAATCCTCTCTTGGCTCGCAACTGAGTTGGAGGTGTTTCACTGGCACGGGGAGACTTTTACCATCCCGCCAGGGGCTAGTCGCTTTGCGGAAAGTGACGCTTGCCTCAACCAGGGATTCCTCTATCGGAATAACGTGGTCGGCCTCCAGTTTCATCTGGAAACCACAGCGGCCGGAGCCAAGGCGTTGGCCGAGCACTGCGCGGAGGACCTGGTTCCGGGTCCCTTCGTGCAGATCCCGACGGGCTGGCTTGGATCGTGCGATCGCTTCACCAAGGCCAACGCGTGTATGTGCCGGCTCTTGGACGCTTGGATCCGGGCTTGATCTTGCCCTCCAGCGGCTCCGGAGAAACCGCCGGGAGACGCCCCGTCTGGGTTCAATTCCCGTTCGGATGAGCTGTGGCGGGCGCGACGAGTACCTCGAGCCCACGCTGGCGCAAAGCCTCGACGAGCGACAGGGGCGCGCCGGAATCGGTGATCACCGTGTGGAACTTCTCCAGGCCGCAGAGAAAGGAGAGGGATTTTCGGCCAAACTTGGTGTGGTCGAGGCAAAGAATCACCCGGCGGGCCGCATGAATCATGGCCCGCTGAATTTCGATGAGCAACCCATGCGAATTGGTAACCCCTTCTTCGGTAAGCCCACCCGCGCTCATGATGGCGGTATCGACATGCATTCTGGAAAACGATTCGACCGCCAACGGCCCCACCAACACCCCCAGCCGAGGATAAACCACGCCCCCGGACAGAACCACTTCCACGTGGCTAGCGGAAGCGAAGAGGTTGGCCACGGGCAGGGAATTCGTGATGATCTGGGGACGTTTGCTCTCCAGATGCCGGGCGACATGAAATGTAGTGGTGCCCGCATCGATAATGACGCTCTGTCCCGGAGCAATCAAATCGGCACAGACTCTGCCTATGGCCTCCTTCTCGGCCAGTTGATGCGTGTCGCGCGCGCTAAACGTAAACTCGTCCGTCTTCGGGGTGGTGATCCTAGCGCCCCCGTGCGTGCGCCGGACATTTCCGGTGGCTTCCAGCACCGCCAAGTCCCTCCGCACCGTGGAGTGGGAGGCGTCGACTTGGTTTGCCAGCTCTTCAAGCGACGCAAACTCAACAGCTTGCAGAAAATCTTCGATACGCCTTTGGCGTTCTTCTGGCTGCATTCTCGCCTAGTCTTGGAAGATTTTGGAAGATTTTGCAAGAATCAATGTTGACAATCTTTCACAAAATCTCAAGATCTTCACCATCATGGCAACGATCACGCCAAGTTTACCGCGTGCGGTCGTCGAACATCTCGTTCGGCAGATCGTGTATGAACGCATGGGCAGGCCGCTTCCCCGGGCCGCGGGCGCTCCCAATCCGCTGGTGGTAAACGTGAGTGCGCGCCATTGCCACCTCACCCAAGCGGCGGTGGAAGCCCTGTTTGGCAAAGGACACCAACTGTCGGTGCACAAGTGGCTCTACCAGGACGGTCAGTTCGCGGCCAAGGAGGCTGTGACCCTGATCGGGCCGCGCAGCCGGGTGATTTCCAACCTCCGCATCCTGGGACCTTGCCGTACCCTGAACCAGGTAGAGTTAGCCTACACCGACGCGATCGCACTGGGATTTGAGATACCCCTTCGCATGTCGGGCAGCATTGCTGACACCCCTGGTTGCATGCTCATGGGGCCGGCTGGATTCTTTGAGATGAAGGAAGGGGTGATCCGGGCCATGCGGCACGTGCACATGAACCCG
This sequence comes from uncultured Verrucomicrobiota bacterium, assembly GCA_964411985.1. Taxonomy (GTDB): domain Bacteria; phylum Verrucomicrobiota; class Verrucomicrobiia; order Limisphaerales; family J093; genus CAYPNF01. Next base: position 1,461 of record CAYPNF010000018.1, on the reverse strand, counting down.
GCGGACGCCGCCTACTACGGGGTCAAGGCCGGGGACCACATGAAACTGAAGATCGGCGGCGAGTGCGGGCTCAGCCTGGATCGAATGCTGGTCCGGGTGGATCCTAGTTTCAAGCTGGAGGTACACATTGATACGGATGAGGGGAATGCCTGCAATTTGCAGCCCGGCACCTCGTGTGAGTTGGTGAAATAGTTTGGATTTCCGAATTTGAAACGACTGAAACCTTAACCCAGAACAGAACGAGTATGAGTGAAGCATTAGGCATGATTGAAACCAAGGGTTACGTGGGTGCCGTGGAGGCCAGCGACGCGATGGTCAAGGCGGCGAACGTAACGTTGGTGAAAACGATCCCCATCGGCGGCGGGCTGATCACGATTTTGGCCCGGGGCGATGTGGGCAGCGTGAAGGCAGCCGTCGACGCAGGCGCGAAAGCGGCCGGCAAGGTGGGCGAACTGATTAGTTCCCACATCATCGCGCGTCCGCATGAAGACCTGTTAAAGGCCTTTGTGGATACCGCGCCGGCACCAGCGAAGGCAGCCAAGTAACGATCGAATTCGAACCTTGAACTAAAAGAGAACTTTATATGGCTCAACAAGCAGTTGGTATGATTGAAACGAAGGGCCTCTGCGCGCTGCTCGAGGCGAGCGACGCCGCATTGAAGTCCGCCAATGTTACCCTGGTCGGCTGGGAAAAGGTCGGCAGCGGCTTTGTCACTGCGTTCTTCCGCGGCGACGTCGCTGCAGTGAAGGCCGCCACCGACTCCGGCGCAGCCGCAGCGGCACAAGTCGGGCAGGTCGTGAGTGTCCAAGTCATTCCCCGGCCGCACGAAGGGTTGTCGGTGCTTGGCAAATGGCTCCAATAGGGCCTTTCCCTGCGCCACGACCTCAGCGATTGTTCCCCGCGATGCGGGGTCGGAATACGCTCAAGCTCTCGCGCCATGAAAATCCTCGTCGCCAACATCGGGTCGACTTCGCTCAAGTACCGGTTGTTTGATTTCTCCGGTGCTGAGGGGCGTATGCTGGCCCGCGGCGGACTGGAAAGGGTGTCGGATTATGTGTCCGCCATTGATTCCTGCCTGGCTGACCTGGTGAAGGGGGGCTCCTTGCGGGACGAGCGGGAACTGGCTGCGGTTGGATTCAAGACGGTGGTCGCGCGTGGGGTGACGGGATGTGTGGAGCTGACCGACGACGTGTTGGCGGCCATGGAGGCTTTCAACCAGCTTGCGCCGGCGCACAACCCTCCGTACGTAACGGGGATTCGTCAATTCCGCCAGCGTATGCCGCAGGTGCCCCTGGTTGGCCTATTCGAAACCGCATTCTACCAATGGGCTCCTGAAGCGGCCATGCGCTACGGGGTGCCGGACTCGTGGTTTCAAGCCGGGGTGCGGCGATGGGGCTTCCACGGCGCCAGCCATAAGTTCATCGCGGAAAGATCAGCCGAGCTTCTGGGGCGATCGGATGT
>CAYPNF010000017.1:28202-139192 GCA_964411985.1 uncultured Verrucomicrobiota bacterium | reverse complement strand
CGAAAAGAGATCCTGATGCACCGTGCCAAAGCGATCTCCAACGATCCCGATGACCGGGCTTGCCGCACCAAACTCGCCGCCGAGCCGTTGGGGGACTTGGAGAAGTTGTTTGGCGCCTGGGATCAGTGGGGATGGCATCGAGTGACCTACTATGGCGATCTGAAGGAGCCCGTGTACGCCCTTGCGGAGACCCTCGGCTGGAAAGTCGTGGAAGAGGCGTGAAGGTCCCGACTGGGCCATTTCGGAAATGTGATTCTACCCGAGCCAAGGCTACTTGACTGAAGTCCTTTGGTAGCTCCGAAAGGCCTCGACGGTGTAGAGCGCGAGGCCAAGCCAGATAGGGCCGAAACCTGCCCATTGGTCAGGACCGAAGGGTTCGTTATACACGAATACCCCTAGGACCAGACCACAAGTCGGGGACATATACTGAAGAATCCCCATGGTGGAGAGATTGACTGCTCGGACAGCTTTGGCAAAGAGCAGCAACGGCACTGCGGTGATCACTCCAGCCAGTAGTAACAGGGTGCGTGTGGTCAGGTCCCCGGTCGACAGCGATCCTGTTCCGCTCCATTCCCGAAAAGCGACAAACAGCAGCGCCGGAAGGGCCACCATTGCGGTTTCCAGCGTCAAACCAGTGACCGCGTCGGCTTTCATCCGCTTCTTGGCCAACCCGTAAAATCCGAAGCTAAAAGCGAGGACCAGGGCAATCCAGGGCAGTCGGCCAATTCGCCACGTGAGATAAGCCACTCCCAAGGCCGCCAACACGACGGCGATCGCCTGCGCCCGACGCAATCGTTCCTTCAAGACCACGACTCCCAGCAGAACCGATACCAGAGGGTTGATGTAGTAGCCAAGGCTGGCTTCCACGATGTGGCCGGAATTGACCCCATAGATGTAGGTGAGCCAGTTCACGCTCAGCAAACAGGAAGAGAGTGCGTAGTGGCCCAGGGCTGCCCGATCCGCCAGAACCACCCGCACTGCCCCCCAGTTCTTCTGGAAAGTGAGGAGGCAAGCCAGGAAGACGAGGGACCAGAGGATGCGGTGGGAAAGGATTTCGATGGGAGGGACTGCCTTCAGGACCTTCCAGTACGCGGCGAGCAAGCCCCACATGAGGTAGGCGATGACCGCACAAAGAATGCCTTTTGAGACAGTTTTCACGAGAGGCGCCGTCGAGCGGGGGCGCAGCGCGGATGCTCCACGGCTTCGGCTGTGGCGTCAATGCAGCTTTTGGCGCGTGTCGGTGTCGATCAACTGATCCGCCGCAGGCAGTTACGGCTGTAGAACCTTGACTTCAGGGGGGAGGGCGGCGATGATACCTTGAAATGGCCAATATTCTTCTCCTTGATGATGGTGAGGTGGCCTGTAAGGCGATGGCGGGTATCCTGGCCAGGAGTCACCATCGCTGCAAGGCGGTTGCCAAGGTCGAGGAGGCCATGCAGGCTCTGCGGGAATTGGTGATCATCGACCTGGTGTTTGTGGAGATTCGCCTGCAGGGAGAGGATGGCTTGGCTTTGGTCGTCCAAGCGAGGGACGATGCCTTTTTCAAGAAGCTACCGATCGTCATCTACACCAAAGCGGATGACCACAACTTGGCTCGGCGAGCCCTTTCCCTCGGCGTTCAGAATTACCTGGTGAAGCCCTACAGCGACGAGGTGGTACAGTCCGAGGTTGCGAAGGCCAATGCCAACCCCTGGCGAAACTTGCATTTCGAGGAAGAGAAATCTTTTTGTGCGCAGATGGGCTTAAAGCCCGATGGACTTCGCAAGATGCGCCGGGATTTGGCCACGCGGATTGACGAGAGCGTGGAGTTGATCGCGGGCTGTGCTCATGCGGGGGACCGCGTGGAAGCCGTGGCGCGAATTGGGGAGATTTCCGACAGCGCGCAGATGGCGGGCTTTTGGGGGATTGTGGAGTATCTCCAGGAGCTTCAGGTGAAAGCCGAAATGGGGCAGTGGGACTACTTTCAGGGGAGCAAAGCGGTCCTTGAGTACTCCTCCCGTTTTCTGTTTCACCACCTGAATCCCAGCTATGTGCCCGATGGTTTCAAGTCTGAAGTTGAGTTAAAGGAACAGCAAGAAGCGAAAGAGCGCTCCGTTTGGTTCGAGGCGAACGTGGAGGAACACCCAGTTGTTCCTCCCGAAAAAGTGCTGGAGCAGGTGACTTCCCTTCCAGCCTGTCCGGTGATCGAAACCGTGGGCGCCGGATTCATGATGGCCGCGGATGGAAAGACCCCGACTCTGACGCTCCTGATGGACATGGTGTCGAGAGATCCTGCGTTGTCAGCACAGGTGCTCATCGCCGCCAACCAGCTCGAACGGGAGAAAACGTCGCCGGTGGAGGAACCTCGGGTGGCGGTCTCCCTCCTGGGCAATCTGAAGCTGAGTTCCCTGGCCAAATCCATGCCGACGGTGGAGGAGCGCCACATGCATTTGCCTCCCATCACCTGGGCGAATTTCTGGCTGTTCCAGATGGCAGTGGCAAAGGTTTCCCAGTTCACCTGCCAGTACTTGGAATTGGATCGTCTGGTCAGCATTGCTTACACCGCCGGGCTCCTGCAGGATCTGGGAAGGCTGATCCTCCTCAAGCTGTACCCTTTCGGATTTCAGGCCATGGTGGCCTACGCCAAGCGCGAGGGGGTTTCCTTGCAGGTGGCCGAACGGAAGTACCTCGGCTGTACCGCTCGTGAAATGGGGTGCCACTTTGCCACCAAGCATGGTTTGCCTCCCGTTTTCTGCAACGTCATGCGATGGGTGGAAACGCCAGGTGAGGCTTCAGAGGATACCGAAGTTGTGGCAGCCGTGTCCTTGGCGCGCGACCTTTGCCTCCACAATCACGTGGGGTATTGTGGGGATACCCCCAAGGATTTCTGTCCGCCTATTGAAGAGACCGCTGCCTGGCAGGTGCTTCAATTCCGTGTCTTTCCCAGCTTCAACCTGAAGAAGTTCGAGGCCCAAGTCCATTCGTATTGCACGGAACTGAAGAGGGAACTGCTCGGTTCCCACACTTGACCCGCTGCTTTCCTCTGAAAGGCGTTAGAAGTTGGTTTCGACCATGGGGCGGAAGGTGATCTCGTGCACTACCACATCGTCGGGCGCAAGGATGCATTGCACAATCATGTGGGCCGCGGATTCCGCGCGAAGGTAGTCGGGCCTGGCTTGAGTGCGAAACTCAGTATCGGTTCCTCCCGGATAAACGCCCGTCACTTTGACACCTACCTGACGCGCCTCCTTGATCAAACAACCGGTGAACCCGTGCAAGGCGTACTTCATGGTCGTGTAGACCGAGTAACTCTCCATTTTCACATGCGCCACGGTGCTGATCACGTTCACGATGTGGCCGGACTTGTGCGGGGTCATGTCCTTGAGTGCTTCGCGGGAGAGCAGGATCGGCGCGCGCACGTTGACCGCATAGGAGTCGTCCAAGGTCTCCAGCGTGACCCGGGGAATGGGTTCCTTGGCCTTGTTGAATCCGGCGTTGTTGACCAGCACCCCCACCGTTCCGAGTTGCGTACGAGCGTCGGCATACAGCCGGAGGACCTCGTCGGGATCTGCCAGGTTCGCGACGGAGCCTGCGCAGCCAAGTTCCCGCTTTAGGGCCTGGAGCAGGGATTCATCGCGTCCGGTGATAAAGAGCGTGAATCCGGCTTGTTTTAGCTGCCGAGCCACTTCCCGGCCGATGCCGCGCGTGGCGCCTGTGATGAGAGCGGTTTTGTGCATGAGTCGCAGGGGCAAACCTAAGTTAGATTCCCGGCGGTGGCGAGGCTTTTGGCGAGGATGGAAACTGTTCCTGCCTGCCTCCTGCGACTCACGGGGTCTTCACAGGAATCGCTCGCCTAAGTCGCCGGAGTGTGAGAGAACCAGCCATGCACAAATGCGAAATACTCAAAGGGTTCTTTTTGGCGCAGGCTTGTTTCATGACGGCATTCGGACTTGGACCTGAAGCCCAGGCGGAGGTGCGGTTGCCCAAGGTCTTCGGCAGTCACATGGTCATGCAACAGAGCCAGCCGTTGACCGTCTGGGGTTGGGCGCAACCGGGCGAAACCGTCGAGGTGCGGTTGGATAAGGAAACCAAGAAGACCCAAGCCAATGACAAAGGCGAATGGAAGGTGGTGTTGACTCCTCAGAAGGCGGGCGGCCCCTACACCCTGACCGCGAGCGGGTCCAGCACGGTGATCTTCGAGGACGTCCTGGTGGGCGAAGTCTGGCTTTGTTCCGGGCAATCCAACATGGAGATGGGCATCAAGTCCTGTCGCGATGCCGATAAGGAAATCGCTGCGGCTGATTATCCTCAGATCCGCCTGCTCATGGTGCCGAACCGGTGGACTCCCGAGCCGCAGAAGGACATGGAGGGCACCTGGAAGGTCTGCACCCCCAAGACCGTGGCCGAGGAAGGTTGGGGAGGGTTCTCGGCGGCGGGATACTACTTTGGCCGGGAACTTCACAAGCAGCTGGGCGTGGCAGTCGGGCTGATCGATGCCACTTGGGGCGGAACGGTCGCTCAAACCTGGACCCCGCCGGAGGGTTTCGCCGCCGTGCCCGCTCTGAAAAAGGATCACGAACGGGTCATGTTGGGTGACCCTCGCACTGCCGTGCACCAGCAGCGATTGGGCGAAGTGCTCGACAAGACTCAGCGTTGGATGGAGGAGGCCCGAAAGGCGCTTAACGAACGCGCACTTGTGCCCGCGATGCCCACCTATCCCGACGAACTCTACCCTCCGCGCGATGTGCAGCACCCGACCGCCCTCTACAATGGGATGATTCACCCGCTCTGCCCGTTTGCGCTGCGCGGAGCGATCTGGTACCAGGGCGAATCGAACCTTGGCGAAGGCGCGCTCTACACGGAACGGATGAAGGCGCTCATCAGCGGTTGGCGCCAAGTCTGGGGTTTGGGTGATTTCCCCTTCTATTTCACCCAGATCGCTCCCTACAACTACGGCGGAAATCCGGCGACAGAAGCGGTGTTCTGGGAAGCACAAGTAGCCGCTCAGTCCATTCCCAACACCGGAATGGCTGTGATCAACGACATCGGTGATCTCAAGGACATTCATCCTGCCAACAAACAAGAGGTGGGAAGAAGATTGGCCCTGTGGGCGCTGGCCAAGGCCTACGGTAAGTCCGCCATCGTTTACTCCGGGCCCGTGTTCAAGTCCATGGCCACTGAGGGCGACAAGCTCCGCCTTTCCTTCGACTTCGTGGCTGGAGGGCTCAAGAGCCGGGATGGACAGCCGCTCAGCTGGTTTGAAATCATCGACGCTGACACCGGCGGTTTTGTAAAAGCCAACGCGGTGATCGATGGTTCCACCGTGGTGGTGTCCGCTCCCGAAGTGAAGAAGCCCGTGGCGGTTCGCTACGCCTGGCACATGCTCGCGGAGCCGAATCTGATGAATGCCGAAGGGCTCCCCACCAGTGCCTTCCGAGCCGGCAAAGTACCCGAACGAGACCTTCTCCAAATGGAGGTGGCCGAGGCCAAAGACTACCAATTGGTCTATGACTTGGACCTGACCAAGCTCAGCGAACCGGTCGTTTACACGGTGGATCGTCATCAGCAGATCACCAAGGCCTTCGATCGCATCGCCTACTTCCTCGAGCTCCAGAATAGCAAGGGCGAGACGCAATACGCCTATGTCTCCATGGACGCCTTCACCACGGACTTGGGAAAGATCGGGGTGCCCAGCGCCTCCACCGGTGCGCGCTTCCAGCAGGACGTCTCCAACCTGAGCGTCTTCTCCAACACGGGGAAACTCACGACCGGCGCGAATCTCAGCGGTGGGAACATCGAGTTCTGGCCAAACAACTACGGCACCAAGAACTCGGCCAACGTTCCGAATGCCTCAAGTGAAGCCTATGATTTTGGTGACGAAACGGCGGATCCGGCCGAAGGCTACGGTTCGATGCAAGTCCACAATCACGCGGCTCGACAGACCCTTTTTGCCATCAACCACTGGCGAGAAGGGGCGAAGGCTGACCTCGGTATCGGCAACCAGCCCTCGAACAGCCAGGACTGGACCTTCGCGGCGAACGCGGAGTCCTATCCGGTCCGACGCCTTCGCGTGTTGGTGCGCTGCCGGTAAGGCCAAGACGGCTCGGGTCCCCGCTGGGCGGGGATCAGCCCAGTGCTTAGATCGAGGCTTTAAGCAAAGACAGGCCTGAAGATCCCGAAGGCCGCCCCTTGGGGATCGAGAATCACCGCAAGCCTTCCCACCGTCGGGACATCCATGGGAGGCACGCAGATCTTGCCTCCTAGCGCGGCGGCTTGGCTGGCGATGCCGTCTACGTCGCTTACGTGGACATAGGCGAGCCAGTGAGGCGGAATGTTCGGCATGGGGTTCGCCATCAGGCCAGCGATGCTCCTCCCTTGCTTTTTGAAAATGGTGTACGCGGTGGTGGGAACGGGAAAAGCGACACTCTCCCACCCCAGCAACTGGCCATAGAACGCGCTGGCGGACGCGGGTTCCCTGGCCAGCAACTCGTTCCAGCAGAAACCACCTGCGCTCGGCTGGGAACAGTCTCCAACTCCCAGGTGGGCTGCCAGTTTGTCCAAGGATCCATTCCAGCCGTGGGCGTGGTCATCCCGGACTTCCAGGTTGGGCAGGAGTTCGTGCGTGATCTGGACATCCGTACCGCCATCCACTGCCTGCAAGTCCACCGTGACCAGGGATTCGCCAAATTCGAGGGTGGGGTTCCCACTCCATCTCCAGGTAAACGCGAGACGCTCGGGAACCCTCACCTCCTGGTAGCGGCCCCGGATCTCGACTTCGCCCACCAGTTCACTACTGATAGCCAACTGATAATCCCCTCCCGCTCGGACTTCGAGCCGGGCCGAGGTGGCACGGCAGGTTGGTGGTCCGAACCACTTCATCAGCTCCTCAGGGTTGGTCCAGGCAGCGTAAACGCGCTCGCGTGGAACTTTGAAGAAGCGGTTCAGAATGAGATGGGCGGTGGGTTTTGCCGCGGTAGTCATGGCGTTACTTTTCTCGAGCGGTTTTCAATTGCCTCTGGTTCAAATAACTAACACTGACAAATAGGATTAGCAACTGGATTTCTCTCTTGGCGCTATGGAAAAGGAGGTGGCCACGCGGTCCCGTGCGAAAGTGGGTTCACAAATCCTGCCGAAGGATTTCGGCAGCGGTCTTTCTCAGGAGTCGACGGGTGGGCAAGTGTGCTGCGACTGCGCCAGCGGCCACGCTGATGGCGAAAGTGGCGAGGAACGTCAAGTAAGGCATCGTGAAGACCACGGGGATTTCCGCCAGCGCCCCTGCCTCCAGCACGAAGAACCACGCCAGCGCGAAGCCAATCGCGCCTCCTGCCACCCCGGCCGAGAGGGTCAGGCCAAGCGCTTCGGCGAGGAACATCCGGAACAACTGGCTGCGCCGAAGACCTAGTGCCTTGAGCATGCCAATCTCCCAACGGCGTTCAATGGCTGCCGTGGCCATCGAGGCGATCAGCGCGAACACCGCCGTCGCCACGGCCACGGTCAGTAGCAATCCAAAGAACACCTGGGTGGTCCAGTACAGAATCCGGGCCTGCTGCTTCTGCTCCAAGGCTGATTTCACTCCGAAGCGGAATCGAAGCTCAAACCGGTCTTGAATCGCCTGCGCCACGGCTTTCTGCTCGGCTTCACCGCCATCCACCTTGAGAAAGTAGCGGGCCAGGACGGCTTCCTCAGGGGCATCCCCGGTTAGTTCGCGGAAACAAGACATCGGTATCAGCACGCCCGAGCCGATCGCGTTGGCCACGCGGGCGCGGAAGTTGTCAAACCCGGGCAGGGTTTCGCAAATCGCAGTGACCCGAAACCGACTGAAATGTCGTTCCGCTCCGATGTGGAAAGCGAGTTGGATTTGGTCTCCTCGGTGTACTTCCAGGAAACGGGCCACCGACTGGCTCAAGATCACGGGTGGCACCGAATTGGTCCCGCCATGGCCCTCAGCGGCAGCGTAGTTGGCTAATTGCGCCAAGGCGTCCTCCCCTCCTTCTGCGTAGCGTATGTGGCGTGTAAACAGGACCCCAGGCAGATCCGCATCCACCCCAAAGGGTACCAGCCAAAGGTGTTTCATCCCTACCAGATCGCTGGCGACCACATCATAAGCGGTCCCCTGATCCGAGCGTCCGCGCAGAAACCTCACTTCGGAGACTCGGTTGACTCCTGCCACCTTCAAGAGGTCCGGCTTGAGTCCCTTGGCATCTTGGGCGTCCGATTGCAGCTTGATATCCGCCCCGTTGAAGTGTTCGACCATGGTCATGGACATCCGGCTGAGCAGGACCACTAGGCTGGCCACGAAGATCACCAACGAAATGGAAAGGACGAACATCAGGGCCGTGGTCGTGTTGCGGCGACGATGACGTTCCAGGTTGCGGCGCGCCAGTTCCACGGCGGGCCCCAGTACCCAGCCCAAGGCCATCATCACGACTCGTTCAATCCAGGGGAGGGCGCCGATGGCAACCAGGGTGAATCCCAACAGGATCGTCAAGAGCAGGCAGAGAACCACGGTGCCGATCATGGAGCTGTTGCCGGAGAGGAAGGCCGTGGGCAGGACAAAGAAGACCACCACGGAGAGGAGAGACAAGGCGAGGCCCGTCAGGAAAAGAGGACGGGTGCCACGACCCACTCCTTCCTCGGCTGGCTGGATCTGGCCACGACGCAGAGGGTCCAAGGCGTCGACAATCCGACGTCGCGTGGCCTGAAGGGCTGGAATCAGGGCGCTGCCGATGGACAGGACGCTCCCCGCGGCGAGCATCAGCCAGAGGCTGGAACTCGACCAAGCCAGCGTCACCGAACCTACCTGGGCGCGCATCGCCAGTTCCACGAGGGTGACGATCAATTTGGCAGCCAGCGTGCCGGCCAACACGCCCGGCACCACCCCCAGGCAACAAAGGAACACGGATTCGCCGAGCACCAGCCGGAAGATGTCGCCTCGGCGCGCCCCCACCGTGCGCAGGATGGCGTATTCACGGATGCGTTCCTCCACGGCAACCGACACAATGGAGTAGACCAGCAGGCCTGTGACCGCCAAGGCCAGTGCGGCAAAGATCCCAAAGACCGCCTGCAGCGGGGATGCGACGTTTTGGAACATGGTGATGGCCGCCGCCTTGGGCAAACGCACTTCGAAATCCGTGCCCAGCTCGGCAGCGATCGCCTCTCCGGCCTGCTTGAGCCGCAACACACTCGCGTGGAGATCGCGGCTGTCATAGTAAGCCGCCGGTTGCTGGAACGTTCCCGCAAGCTGATGCACGCGCTGGGGTTCAGCGAGGAGCATTCGGGCGGTCGCTTCGTTGACTACCAGAAACTCCCGGATTTCCTGGGGCAGAATCAGTTGCCGGTCGAATACGGCCTCCACCTTGAGGGTGGCTTCTTCCCCATACGATCCGGCCCGGGCGGTGATCCCAGCCCCGGCCCCAGCCATCAAACGCTTGGCTAAGGCTTGGGATAGCGCGCACGATCGTCCCTCCAGCAACGGTGTCGGGTGCAGTCCCCAGAGATCCAGATCCCGCTCCGCCCGGGGATCCACCCCGATGAGGAAGGCATCGTAAGTGCCGGTATCGGACCGCAACTGGACGAGCCCGGCCCATCGAGGCGCGAGGCCGCGAATCTCAGTATTCTTTTCCAGCCGCGCCCGAACCAGCTCCGGATCGAAAGCCTCTGGTCGCAGGAGATGGCCGCCTCGCGCCGTGATGACCAGGTCTGCCTTGCCGGCTTGCAGAGCTACCAGGTCGGTGTAGGAGGTGGAGACGGAATCCAGGCCCACCCGGATGGCGGTCAGCAACGCCAAGGTCAGGAAGATCCCCGCAGCCCCGGCGGCCGTGCGTAACCGACGACGGTTCAGGTTGCGCAGGACATAACGAAAGGAAGCGTTCATGATCCGGGGGGCGGCAACTCCACTCGGCCGTCGCGGAGGCGGACCACGCGGGAACTGCCTTCGGCGATGGTGGCGTCGTGAGTGGCGATGACCATTGTCACCCCTTCCCGCGTATTCAAGTCCTTCAGGAGGGCAAGCACTTCCTGACCAGTGACGCTATCCAGGTCACCGGTGGGTTCGTCCAGCAGCACCAGGGCTGGTTCATTGGCCAGGGCGCGGGCGATGGAGACCCGCTGCTGTTCGCCACCCGAGAGTTCGGCCGGTTGGTGATCTGCCCGGTCTTTCAGACCGACTCGACCCAGTAATTCCAGCGCCCGGTTCCTTCGTTGACCAGCGCCCACCCCCTTAAATTGCATGGGGATCTCTACGTTCTCACAGGCGGTCAGGGTGGGAATCAGATTGTAGAACTGAAAGACCATCCCGATGCGGTCACGGCGCAGATCCGCCAGTTGATCGTCCGAGAGCCCCTGTAAGTCCACGCCGTCGATGCGAATGGTGCCGCGGGAAGGAAGGTCCACGGCCCCGATCAGGTTCAGCAGCGTGGTCTTGCCGCAGCCAGAAGGCCCCATCAACGCGACGAACTCCCCGCGGCGCACCAAAAGATCCACCCCCCGGAGAGCGCCGACCGCGGCCGACCCAAGCAGGTAGCTTTTGTGGACGTTGGTGACCTCGACCGTGATGTCACTCATGGTTTCCTCCGCTGGGCTGGGCTGGTGGGCATGGTAAATAGGTTCATCGCGTTAGCCGGATCGGCAGTACCGACCCTAAAGTGGGGGCTTTTCAAGTCGAGGATAGAAGTTGGAGGTGAGGAAACTCGCCGCCCAGGATGGATGCGGCGGGTAGCCCAAGCCAGGCTGCCAGCAACGTGGCGTACACCGAGCGAAAGTCGGTATGGTGTTTCAGGGCGCCCTCTTGGAGATCCGTAAGGCTGGGGTGAACCCCGAGCACGCCGCCGCGAACCCGGCCGCCGGCTAGGAGCATGGGGCCCGCACCCCCGTGATCTGTGCCGCGACGGCCGTTTTCCGCCACCGTGCGACCGAACTCAGAGAAGGTGAGGACCAGGACCCGATCCAGGAGGCCTTGGGCGGCGAGGTCGGAGGTCAGTGCCCCCACGGCTTCGGAGAGTTGCTTGAGCAAGGCACAGTGGTTGCCGATCTGGTTTGCGTGATTGTCGAAACCGCCAATACCGCCGCCGCCATGTTCGGTATGAAAAATGCGAATACCGAGATCCGCGCGAATCAAGCGGGCCACTGTGCGCAAATCGCGGCCCAACGTAGTGGGTGGATACTCGACCGAGGAGGATCTCGAGGCAACGGCCGCCCGCAAACGCCGCGCCTGAGCTTGCATCGTAACCAGGCTTCTCTGGACATGACCGAGCAACGAGCTGGGAACCGCTGCGTCGATAGCGGTGGAGTTTTCAGCAATCAAACGCTCCGGCAGTGCCTCTTCAGCCGTGCGCAGCGATGGGATCACGGTGGTGGCGGAGTTGATTCCCAAGGGGCTTGGTATGTCTCCCACGAAGACCCCCGGTGCGGCCGGCCGGACCGTGGGCCAAAGCTCATCCGCCGCGCGTCCCAGCCATCCGGTGTCCACCCCCTTGAAGTCGGGATCAGCCGTCTGCCAGACCCGCAGGGCCCGCTCATGATCACGGCTCAGTCCCGGACACCCAACTCCTTGGATGACGGCCAGATGGCCCTCGGCGAAGAGCTTTCCCATAGCCCCCATGTTGGGATGCAAACCCAGCTCCGGCGTATTCCGGTGAAGGTCCGCAGTCGGGAGGCGGAGCGTCGGCCGACTGCGGACGTAGACTTCGTCGGCGAAGGGCACCACCGTGTTCAACCCGTCGTTGCCTCCCGTAAGTTGAATGACCACCAGTACGCGGTCGTGGTTTGATGATACCGGGGAAGCGACAGCAGAGCGGAGCAACAAACCAGGGATCGTTGGTGCAAGGGAAAGGACCAATGACCCGCCCGCGGCTGTCTTTAGGAATTGTCTTCGGGTATTCATGAGCCGGAGCAAGGAATCTTCAGTTGAGTTGGAATTCCGGCTGACAAAGGATGCTGGTCACGATGCGGCGCGCGGCACTGGAACCGGGGCGTTCGCGTTGGGCGGCCTCGATCAGGGTGCGAACCGAGGACGCAGGCAGCTGGTTTTGGAGGAGCAGCTCGAGCCAGAACTGGGTCGCTTCAGCGACTGTTCGGCAGCCTTGCTTCTCGGCGGTCGGCCACGGATCGAGCCCCTTCCCGTATTCCCTGCTTCCGTTCAGCATGTCCTGACCCAGTTGAAGGCGTGCCCCGAGGGAGATCGTGTTGATCCAATCAGAGCCGGTTGGCCAGCCGCGTGCGGTGGGTGGCTCGCTCAACTGTTGCCCAAGACGCCCCAGGTCGCTGGCCAGGGGAAGGCACGGAGGAGTCCCCTCCAAACCGCGCGCCAGTCCCACTGCCAGTTCCACCGGGGACTTGATTTTCTGTCCCACTGCGCGTCGCGAAAAGAACAGATTCGAGCTCAGCATCGTTCGCACCGTCGTGCGCACTCCTCCAGGGAGCAGAATCGCGTCGGCGAGCGGTTGAAGAAGCGCGTCGGTCGGCAAAGCCGTCTCGGAGATGAACCAGCAGAACAATCCCCGCACAAGGTTCCTGGCTGTTTGCGGATGGCTGGCGAGCAGGTCCAGCAGTTCCGCGCACCCGCATTGACCGCGACGCCCCAGTACAGTCCAGACCCCGTCATCGTGTTCGCGGTCGATGAAACGCAATTGGCTTCCGTAAACAAAGCAACCGGTGAACGCGCGCGCCACGCCCTCGATGTCCTCGGCACCGGCGGCCCTGGACCCGACCGTGAATACTTCCAGCCATGGACGGGCAAAAGCGAGGTTCGGCTGCGCGCGTCGGTTCTGGCTTCCGCCAAGCGCGATGAACATCGCAGGATCGCGGAGCAAGGCGCCCAAGAGAGAGCGAAAATCACCCAGGGTATTTCCGCGCAGGGTTTGGAGATGGCTATGAAACAACGGAAGGTCGCCCGTGGCGGCCGCGCCGATGGCAAAGCGGTTGTGCCAGAACAGGGTGAGTTTCTCGACCAAAGGATTGCCGGACTCGATGAGTCGGCGCAACCACCAAGCCTGAAAGCCCTGGGCATCACCCGAGCGCGCGGCATGGGCCTCGTTAGCTTCCCGGCTGGTGCTAAGTTCCGAGCCCTCGGCAGGTGGGTCCAGAAGCTGGTCGATCGTCGCTTGGGCGCCCAGTTTGACGGCCCGTTGCAGCTCAGTCCCGGTGGCTCCAAAGGCAGCACGCCGATACAGGTGAGCCGCCAAGGTCGAATTCCATGGACAACTTTGGGACGGTTGGTAAGGGGCCCAAGCCCAGGCTGGATCTACGGAGGCGAGGGAATCGGCAGTCTCGGTTGAGGCTACGGGAGGAGCCACGGCGGCATCAACGGCAGCGGCCGTTGAACTGGCGTCGGTTGGCTTCGGCAAGGCCGGCATGCTCAGGGTTTTGTGAAGGAGAGCCGCGTTTCGAGCAATTCATCCCGTTTCCCCTGGCCAACTTGCACTGTCAGTTGGTCTGCCCAACCGGCCAGGATGCAGAGGGTGTCGATGGTGATCTCAGCTTCGGTCCGGGGCTTGCTCTCTTTCAGCATATTGGCCTGCACCAAGCTGGGACGGTTGGACTTGAGGATGGCCGCAAGCTCGCTGCCGCTGAAGCGGAGGGATGTGTGGATTCCCGTGGGCGCGGCTGCCTCGGGAGACGGTGTCTTGGCGAGCGCGTCCACCAGGTCCCGTGCCAACTGATCCGTTGAACTGAGGATGGCATGGCCTTTCGCCAACGCAAGTGAAGGGCGAACGTTGAACCGTGCATCCAAGTGGTTGCGATCGGGTACCTCCTTGGCTGAGTAACGGGCCACCGTGATGGAGGTTCCCTTGTGGTCCACGCGATCCAGGATCAATCCGGGGAGCGCCTTCTGGCCGCGGGTGAAGTTGATTAAGCCTAAAGCCTTCTGCCAGGCTTCCTCAACCACCTCGCCAAAAGTGTTCGGATTTCGGAGCTCGAAGACCACCGCGAACGCCGGCCACTGAGGCTCAGGAGTGCCTATCGAGGGATCATACTCCTGACGTGCGGTCACGACCTGGATCCAGGGCTGGGTTTGCGCCAGCACTTCGTCGGTCAGATTCCGTCCGCTGAAAAAGATCCCCATCATATTCTCGAAGAAGATCAGCCCCGAAGTGCGCTGGGGAAACAGCGTGTCCTTGGCGCCGTAAAACCCGGCGAGATCCCGGTACAGATTCAAACTCGCGATGCGCCGCGGGACTTCCAAAGGGGTCGGGCTTGGGCCCGCCGGCCCGCTCGCACGAGCGAAGGCCGCAGGCGCGAGCTGGCTCCGGTCGCCTCCGGCGTAGGCACGAAGGACGAGTTCGTCCGTCTCCAGATACACGCCCAAAGCTACCCATGGCGCGGACTTGAGGGGAGCGCTCAGTCCGGCCAGCAGCAGCGCCACCAGCGGATTCTGGCGCTGTTCGTCCAGAGCGCTGAGGAATTGCGGGGCTTCACGCAGTCTCTGGAGATCCAGGAAGACCATCCCGGTCGCGTCCTTTCCCACTGCCCGGCGCGCGGCTTGGTAATCCGCGCGCGCTGCCAAGCCCCCTCCACCGGAGGTTCGTAGATCGATTGCCATTTTGAGCACTTCGGGATCGCTCGCGGATAGAAACCGTTGGTCTACTAGGGCATGCGCCTCCTTGCCGTCGAAGGTCCAACCTGTCACTCCGGCATGGTCCATGGAACGGACACGCCCTTCCTGCCCCTGTTTCCCGGCCTCGGCAATCGCCAGTTGTCTGCCAAAGGCATGGAGCTGTTCCAGCAATCCGGGATCTTCGCCGCCCAGGATCAATAGGCGCCGATTGTCACCCCCCAACGCCAAAGCGAAGCCTTCACTGGATAACTTGCGGATTGCCCCCTGCCAATTCGTACCCGCTGTTCCTTCCAACAACCGGCCTATCCCGGCCAGATCCTGGATTTGTTTCGAATCGCGCCGCCGGTCATAGGCTGGCAATGCCGCAACCTTGTCCGCGAAGGAAGCGCGCAGCAGAGGTCCTAGCAGGGGACCAGGCTGGTAGATCTCCACGCACACGGACGCCTGCTCTGGGATCCAGGCACTTAGCGCGGGTCTCTCGCCCACTGACGACGCAGCCTGAGTGAGGCCAAGTGTCGCCAATCCGGTGAGGAGGCAGCCGAAGGGTAGAAGTAGAGGCTTCATTCAATCATTTCCCTCTACTACTGCTCGGATGGCGAAAAGGTTACAGCTGCCCGCCGATTTTAGTCTTTGTTGAAACCTTAATCGCGGCCTTTGTCGAAGTAATTCGATTCCGACAAAGGTTTCGACTAAGGCTGCGACGAAGGTGTCAAGAGCACCGATCCGAGAAGCCTGCAAACGTGACGTGACTTGCGCTCGGTCTCAGCCGGGGGCAGGGGTTCTTGTGGGTACCGCAGACAGCCTTGTCTGCCGTACCGCCGATTGCCCAATCGGCAGGCCTTCCGCCCTTGCCCCCGAGGCGGGTTAGGCAACCCGCGAAACAGCAGCCTGGCAGGCTGCGGCACGGTGTCGTTCGCGGCCGGTTGCGGGAATGGCGTGAACTTGCCGAGAGTGCGCCACAGGACTCTGGCAACTTCTTGTCGCGTGGGGAGATTCAACGCGCCAGGGTATGGACCTGGAAGCCTGCGAGTTTGGCCCAGCGTTCTACCGTGGCTAGACCTTGGTAGCACTGGAGGCTGATCTTAGGGGCGCCATTCACGGGAAGATCGCAACTGCCGGCGGTTTTCCACTCCGTGGTATTCCCTGGCTTGTACTCCCCGGTGAGTTGATTGCCCCTGACGAGGAACCTGACCTGCAGAGTGTAGGAATCCAAGGGGATGATCGCGATGGTCCGCGTTCGGTCCTTTTCCTCCCGTCCCATCACCACACTCAGTTTGCCGTCGACGAGTTCCTGGCCCAGTTTGACCATGTTGCTATCGTCGTAGTACCAGACCAGGTCGACTTGTTCATATTGCCCCGTCGGCTGGTTCTCCATGGCCACGGAGGCGATGACGTCCTGGTTGGCTGGATCGGGCACCGGGCGCACTAGAATATTCCGCGCGTTGTTCGGGGGACCCCACATGTTCCCTGGTTGGAGGCGTATCTCCAAGCCGGTCTGTCCGATGCGCCAGGCGGATTTGTCTTCTCGCACCCAACTCCACCCTTCGCTGAGTTGGTCGCGAAACGGTTCCACAAAACTAGCGGGCCCGACGGTCGCATGCCACGCGGGCGCGATAGCGTTGACGGTGGTCATCCGCCGAGTCAGTTCAAGGTAGGTTTCGTCGCGCTCGTTCACGACTCCATAGTTGGAATTCTCGCCGTCGAAGCGTCCTTCTTTGGGCTGGTCGTTATGCTGAAACCAGTGATAACCGATCACCTCTGGTTGCTGGAGAAGCAGTCTCGCGTAGCGTTCAAAAGCTTGCGCACGCTCAGCCTGGTTGGCGACCCTGGGGCCCGCTCCTTTGGTGTTGGGTAAACCGACATCGTCCGCACGGAAGGTGAACTCCCCGATGATCAGCGGTAAGCCAAACACCGCATACTGTTTGACCGTAGAGGTCGGGTCGGTCTGGTAGCAGTTGAAGGAGATGACATCCAGGTAGCGGGCTGCGGCTTCACGGACCGGCTTGGGTGGAACGTAGGCAAAGCGGCATCCGAAGTTCAGGTGATGACGATCCACCTTGCGCAGGGCGTCGCGGGTGAACTTGAAGTAATTCTCTGCGAGGGGTGCCAGGAAGGCGTCACAGTCGGCGACAAATGCGGCCCGCTGTGGATCTGCGTCATTGGCACTTCGTTCCTCACCTTCGTTCTGGGCGTAGATCGCCTTGCGCGTGTAGGGCGGAGTCACTTTCGAGGCCTGCTCCAGTTCCGCCCACGTGCTGAAGGCGGTTTTCCAGACGGTGTTGAATTGCTTCACCTCAGAATACCGTCCGCGCAGAAGCTGGATAGCGGCTTTCCGGCCTGGTGTAGTGGGGGGCTGATTCAGAAAAAGCGTGAGCAGTTCGTCGGTGCCTCGCCAATCTGGCCCCCACCGCAGTTCGTTGTCGGTGAACCACCCCAGAATCCCTGGATCATCCCTGCGGGCCAGGCATCGTTCGTTGGCCAGTTTGTCGCAGAAAGCGGCGAATCCAGGATCGAAAACGTCGGGAAAGATGCCGTGCAGCCAGGCTTGTTCTCCCTTGCTGCGGGCGGAGACGAATTGGGAACCGAAATCGAGAATCGGGGCGTCCGCCAAGCGCTTGCCTTGCACCTGGACGCTGGAAAGGGCGGGGTCTGACCAAGCACCCAGGGAGTTGAAGCCCCACTCGAGCAACCGTCCTGCGGCTGCCGTTCGCCACGCCTCTGCGCTTCCGTATTTGGCTTGGTTCGCCTCGCCGTAGGGAGCCTTTCCCGTGTTCCCGATCGTGTCGCCTTTGAACTGGATGTGGCAGACTCCTTTGGAGAGGGTCGGTTTTCCAGCGGGATCCATCAGCCACCAGACGCCTGCCCGCTTCTCCACCCTGTAGAATCCGGTTGCTTCGCTTGCGATGATTGCCTCCCTCGCCCCAACCAGAATCATCGCAACCGCCGCCAAAACGCCTGTCCACGAGGAAGTGATCATAGGGCTGCTACCATGAACCGAGGGTGAGGAAAGGTCAACGGCCCAGATAGGGTCGGCATTTGCCAGTCCGTGGACCCCGACAACGGAATCAATGCCCATCAGCGGATTCTCCATACGGATCATCGTTTGGTGCATTCCCAGGGACCGGGCCCAGTCTTAGGCTTACACTTAACTCTTATGAGCTCAAAGCCGTCCGTCAAAGCCTGGCGTGAAGAGGTGATTCTACCCACCTACGAGCCTTTCCCCCCTGATCCCAACCCCATGTTCCTCGAGAAGCGGGTTTACCAGGGGAGCAACGGCAAGGTGTATCCTTTGCCTTTTACCGACCGCATTTCGATTTCGAAGGTGGATCGCAGGTGGAAGGCCATCTACCTGGAGAACGACTATCTCCAGGTCATGATCCTGCCTGAGATTGGCGGGCGAATTCACGCGGTGGTGGACAAGACCAACGGATACGACGTCATTTACCGCCAGACGGTCATCAAGCCGGCGTTGGTTGGGCTCGCGGGGCCCTGGATTTCGGGAGGGATCGAGTTCAACTGGCCCCAGCATCACCGGCCTTCAACATTCATGCCTGCCGGTGCTGAGATTGAGGAATGGGAGGATGGGTCGGTTACGGTGTGGTTGAGCGAGCATGACCCTATGGCCCGGATGAAGGGTATGCACGGAGTCTCGCTCCGCCCCGGTAAGGCCTATGTGGAACTGAAGGTGCGGGCCTACAACCGGACACCGTTTGTGCAGAGTTTCCTCTGGTGGGCCAACGTGGCGACCCGCGTCCACGAAGCCTACCAATCCTTTTTCCCGCCGGACGTCTGGTATGTGGCCGACCATGCCAAACGTGCGGTGAGCGAATACCCGCTTTGCCAGGGCCATTATTATGGGGTGGACTATGGCAAACGAGGGCGCGGCGGAGTCCCTGAGCTGGAGCACCCGACGCAGTTTGTCCCGGCGCACTGCCGGCCTCACTCCCAGATCCTACCTGGCAACGTTCTTCGGTACGCCCCCAACGATCTTTCCTGGTATGCGAACATTCCCGTGCCAACCTCTTACATGTGCATGGGATCGAAGGAGGACTTCTTTGGCGGATACGATCACGCTCGTCAGGCCGGTCTGATCCACATTGCCAACCACCACATCTCTCCCGGCAAGAAACAGTGGACGTGGGGGAATCACGATTTCGGCTATGCTTGGGATCGGAACCTGACGGATACGGACGGGCCCTACATCGAATTGATGGCCGGGGTGTACACGGACAATCAGCCGGACTTCTCCTTTCTCAAACCTGGCGAGACCAAGACCTGGACGCAGTATTGGTATCCCATCCAGAAGATCGGCCCGACCCAGCACGCCAACTTGGATGCGGCGCTCAGCCTTCATCTGGATCGAAAAGAAATGCGGATCGGGGTGAGCGTCTCCTCGGTCTTCCCGCGCGCGGTGGTGCGGTTGGAGCGCTCCGGTAGCGCCCTGGAGTGGGACGCGGATTTGGAGCCAGGCAAACCGTTTGTTTTCGTCAGCAAGCAGGCGAAGCGGGTCTGGAAACTTGAAGGTACGACTCTGAGGGTGTTGGACCAGTCCGGTCGAGAGGTCATCGCTTGGACGGGGTGCGCGGCCGCCAAAGGGACCGTGCCGCCTCCCGCAACAGAGCCAGCTGCGCCTGCGGACATGGTGAGCGCGGATGAACTCTACGTGACCGGCCTGCACCTGGAGCAGTATCGGCATGCGACCCGTTGCCCCACGGCCTATTGGAGAGAGGCGTTGAGGCGGGATCCCGGTGATGCTCGCTGCAACAATGCGATGGGTCTGTGGCATCTGAGGCGTGGAGAGTTCGGAGAGGCGGAGGGCCACTTTCGCCTGGCGATCGAGCGGTTGACGAGGCGCAACCCGAACCCTCGCGACTGTGAGCCCTACTACAACCTCGGGCTCTGTCTCCGGTTCCAGATGGAAGTGCTGGCGGCTGGAGTTCCGGCGAAGGCTGCCGCGACTCCGCGCAACGGTTCGCAGCTTTTCGAAGAAGCTTACGCTGCTTTCTACAAGGCGGTTTGGGACCACGCTTGGCAAGCTTCCGGATACCACGCCTTGGCCGAGATGGATTGCCAGCGGCGGGATTGGCCGAGAGCTTTGCAGCATCTGGACCAATCCTTACGCCTCAACACCGACAACCTGAAGGCGCGCGATCTTCGGGTCATGGTTCTGCGTCGGTTGGGCCGGGGCGACGAAGCAGCGGATGCTCTGAAAGCGACATTGGCTCTGGACCCTCTGGATTGGTGGGCCAGGTACCTGAGGGACGGTGCCGTAGCCTGCGACACGCAGACGTTGCTGGATCTGGTGTTGGATCTTTCCCGTGCGGGTTTGATTCCAGAAGCTCTGCGATTGCTCGAACGCGCCACCCCTGAGCCTGGATCTGGCACTCTACCTTTGACCCATTATTACCGAGCTCACCTTCTCCGGGTACAAGGCAAGACTATCAGGGTACACCAGGAAGCAGCAAAAGCGGCTAAAGCCCTTCCAGACTATTGTTTTCCGGCTCGCTTGGAGGAAGGATACCTCCTCGGGGCCGCCATTGCCGCAAATCCTCGGGATGCCCGCGGACACTATTACCTAGCTAACTGGCTCTATGATCGGCGCCGCCACCAGGAGGCCGTCCGCGAATGGGAGATCAGCGTGTCGTTTGACCCGCAGTATTCGGTGGCCTGGCGCAACCTAGGGATCGGTTACTTCAATATTCGGAACCAACCCCGCAAGGCGTGTCAGGCCTACGATCGCGCGGTGAAAGTGAACCCCGACGATGCCCGGCTGCTCTACGAGCGGGATCAACTTTGGAAACGACTGGGAGTGAATCCGAAGCGACGACTCAAGACTCTGGAGGACTGTGGCCCAGAAGTGTCGAAGCGGGACGATCTCACCCTCGAGTTTTGTAGTTTGCTCAATCAGACCGGGCAACCTGGCCGCGCGCTCGAGTTATTGGAGTCGCGCCAGTTTCAGCCTTGGGAAGGAGGGGAGGGGATGGCTCTGGGGCAATTCGCACGCGCTCAGCTTCTGCTTGGGCGGGCCAGGCTTACACAGGGCGACGCGACCGGAGCCAGGAAGTGTTTTGAAGCAGCACTCACGCCGCCTCTGAACTTGGGTGAAACCCGTCATCTCCTCGCCAACGCCAGCGATATCCACTATTGGCTCGGCGAAGCCTGCTTCGCGGAGAAAGACACGGTCTCCGCCCGCAAATGGTGGACCACGGCCGCTAGCTTTCGTGGCGATTTCCAGGACATGACGGTGCGGTCCTTTTCGGAAATGACCTATTTCACCGCCATGGCCCAAATCCGTTTGGGAAAAGCCGCTGCGGCGCGTGGACTCTTTAAGAGTCTGCTTCACCACGGGCAGGCTCTTGAGAGACTTCCTGCCAAGATCGACTACTTTGCCACCTCGCTCCCAACGATGCTGTTGTTCGAGGACGATCTCCAAACGCGGCAGGAAACTCGGGCCCTGTTCCTTCAAGCCCAGGCCTACCGTGGTCTGGGACAACCCAAGCGCGCTGCCTCCTTGTTGCGGAAGGTCTTGAAACGGGATCCGAATCATGCCCTGGCGGCGGATCTGGCGAAAGAGATGGGCCTGGACCCGTGAAGACTCGGGGGGGTCGCTTTTCTTTGCTGTGCTTCCATCGCGGATTGTGGCTAACTAACTCCATCAGCAACTGACAGAACCATTCACCGTTACCATGGTCATCGCAGGCAAAACCGAATCTGGCGGCCCCCGGGCCGAGTACAACCTTGGCTATATCTGGCTCATCTCGGTCGTGGCCGCTCTGGGAGGATTGCTCTTCGGCTGGGACTGGGTGGTCATCGGTGGCGCCAAGCCCTTCTTCGAGCCCTACTTCAACCTCGCGGGGATCGCTCAGCAATGGAGCAGCAACGGCTTGGCTCGTATACTGGGCTTGGTGACGCCGGAGGCTCTGAGCGGATGGGCCAACAGCTGCGCTCTGCTGGGGTGTCTTCTGGGTTCGCTGGTGGCGGGCGGACTTAGCGACAAGTTTGGGCGCAAACGGTTGTTAGTGTTTTCGGCTTTCCTGTTCGGCGCCACCTCTCTGCTGACCGGTTGGGCGGGTAGCTTCAACCTATTCGTGGTTTGGCGCATCCTGGGCGGGGTTGCCATCGGCATGGCCTCCAACCTTTCCCCGCTCTACATCGCCGAGGTAGCTCCGGCCCATCTGCGAGGTCGGCTCGTTACCCTGAACCAGCTCACTATCGTGTTCGGGATTCTCGCCGCGCAGTTGTTGAACATGGTGATTGCTCAACGCGTCCCGGACGGTGCCACGCCGGAGATGATTGCTGCATCCTGGAACGGACAACAGGGCTGGCGCTGGATGTTTACGGTGGTTGCCTTTCCCTCCGCCCTCTTCTTCTTCTCCGCTCTGTTCGTGCCTGAAAGCCCACGCTGGTTGGTGAAGAATGGCCAGAACGACCTTGCCGAGAGGGTCCTTGCCCGGATCGGAGGTGCTGCCTATGCCACCCAGGAGACAGGGAACATCCGCAACACCATCGCCGCGGAGGAGGTGGCTCACGTTCGCCTTTCCGACCTTCTGGAGCCGCGCCTCATGAAGATCCTCCTGATTGGCTGTGCGTTGGCCGTCCTGCAGCAATGGAGCGGGATCAATGTTCTTTTCAACTACGCCGAAAACATCTTCAAGAACGCGGGCTTTGGGGTGAACACCATCCTCATGTTCATCGTGATCACGGGGGTGGTGAACATGGTCTTTACGTTTGTCGCCCTGGCCACCGTCGATCATTGGGGAAGACGAAGTCTGATGCTGTACGGTTGTGCTGGAATCGCCCTCTCCCACCTGCTCATCGGCCTTGCCTACATGCTGAAGCTCAAGGGGCTTGCCGTGCTCGTGTTTTCCCTAGCCGCGATCGGCTGCTATGGGATGTCGCTTGCCCCCGTCACATGGGTCCTGATCTCCGAGATTTTCCCGAATCGCATTCGTGGCACCGCTATCTCCGTCGCCGTCTCCGCACTCTGGATTGCGTGCTTCATTCTGACCTACACCTTCCCGATCCTGGAAAGGAACATTGGAACCGGAAACACGTTCTGGATCTACGCGGCGATCTGTGCGGTGGGATGGGTCTTCATCCGGGTCTTTGTGCCCGAGACGAAGGGACGTTCTCTCGAACAGATCGAACGCGATCTCGTGGGCTGAGCTTTCCATTCGATGAAGAGGTCGCGTCCTTGGCTAGGTGCGTTCCCCGCTGGAAGGTAGATCCCTCCGAGCCCCTGGGTATTCATGCTTTCAGTGAGCGTCGCCTGCCGGAATTGCTGAGGCGCGGCGTTGGTTCAATCCGCGTTGGGAGGCCAGCCAGGCGTCAGTTTCCGAGGCAAAGACGCCGATGAGGTACTCGTTGCCTCCACCAGTCACGGTGTTGGCCAAGAAGACCGTCTGGCCTTTGAGAGGGGCGTGCGTGGTTCCGAGTTCTGCCCCACCAGCTCTTTTCCACTGGCTTCAGATTCATCGCGATTCCACGACAATCACTTTTGAACTGCCGGCCGACAAGTGGATTTGCTGGGTTGCCACCTTCATGCCTGCGTCGGCATTTGCCGCGATAGTGGTTTGAATGGCCAGGTCGGTGGGGTTATGGGCTTCGATCTGGAAGCTCTCGGCTCCTGTCTGCGCGACCGTAAGCGACACCTCAGGACGGTCGCAAACAAACGGGTGACCGATGAAGATCTCGCGGGCGGAAGAGCCAAAGTCATAGGCCACCCAGGAATCACCCTCGGTGGAAACTCCCAAAGGACGGCGTTGGCCGGTTTTGAGATCGGCAAAGAAGACCGACCAACGCGGGTTGAGGTGGGCGACCTGGATGGGCATGGACACGGGATAAGGCTTTTCAGGTGCCAGGGTGCCCCAAAACCCACGGCCTTGAGCGTCCACCGTCAATGAGTAAGCCCGCGAGGCTACCGTCCCGGCCTTGGTTTCGAGCCGATAACCCGCCGCCTTGCTATCATCCAATCCTAGGCGCGCGCGCAGGTCTTCCACCCATCCCGCGTCCTGGCTGACGGTAAAGGGTACGCCGATGACGAGCAACTTGACAGAGAACTTCTGCCCCGCACGGACCTCTGTCACGGGCAACTCGAGCAAGTTGGTGCGGAACACCACGACTTGCTCACCCAGATTGAAGACCGCTTGAGCGGCTGAGGGCGTGCTCCAGACCGCATAGTCCCCAGACTGTCGAAGCCAGATCTCCCGCAGTTGTTCCGGCTTGGTCTTGAGGGTTGCGCCTTCTCGGGCGCCCTGAGGAGCGGAAGTGTTTCCAGTGAGACTGAACCGCGTCGCTTTCAGGTCTTGTTTGGCAGTGACCTCCAGATCCACGATTTCCGCCGCGCCCAAGCCGGCGGTGCGAGGATGGAAAGCGGTGCGTTTGAGGGAGACTTCGAGCAGCCGGCTGGGCTTGGTCGGCATCATGGTCTCCCAGACGGTCAGGTTCTGGCCCCGGCGTTGCTCATCAATGTAGAGGCCGTCCAAGTAGCCGATGCCTGACATCACGTCGGCGGAGTGAAGGATTCGATCGGAACGTACGCGCCCCCAGTTCGCCGCCTCAATCCCTTGGTCGCTCTCGATTCTAGGTGCAAATG
Organism: uncultured Verrucomicrobiota bacterium; assembly: GCA_964411985.1. Taxonomy (GTDB): domain Bacteria; phylum Verrucomicrobiota; class Verrucomicrobiia; order Limisphaerales; family J093; genus CAYPNF01. The sequence goes on along the minus strand of CAYPNF010000017.1, from coordinate 115,064 downwards.
AGATACCAGGCACGCTGGCACCGCCGGTCCCGTCGAAGCCAAACACCGTCCCCGATCCCAGGCGCGCGTCGGTGGAGTAGAGGCCGGCTGGGCTGGAAACCATGTAGCTGCTCCAAGGCCCTTTGACTGCGGTGGCGGGGGTTGGCGGGATGATCCGCGCCTGCGTGCGAGTGTCCTCCCACCGTGCTTGGCCCCACGGGAGTTGGTTCATCCGGTCGTAGCACATGTATTCCTCGAATAGATGGATGCGGTCCCAAAGCTCCGTGGTGACGGTCTGAGCACCATCCACATCGGTCGCGACCACAAACAGGTTGTGCTGCTGATTGTGGGTCAGGTCGCTTTGCCATTCGAACGTCTGCTGGCCGTTCGGAAGAAAGCGCCGGAACAATTCGTCTCCGTCGTAAACAGCCACCTCCTTGAGCCCCTTCGGACTGGCCACCCTCAGGCGGAGCCGCCACTGATACAAATCCCAGCGGTACCATTCGTACCCCGGGTAATCGCGCCACAGGCCATCGCCCAAGTGGCGCCATTCTTCGACCACCGGGCCGCGCGTGACCTGAGTGGTGTAGTTGTACGGCGACATGGTCATGCGCGAGTTGATGGAGCGAAATGCGTGCTCCAGGTTTTCGAGACGGTCCGTCTCGATCGCCATGTGATAATAGGTGCCGTCACCGACCCTCTTCAGGTCGCCGGGCGAGTCCATGAAGGTCAGTGCAAACACGCGCAAGCACTCGCCGCGGTTGACGAGGTGCTTGTGGGTCGGGAGGTTTTCCTCCAAGGATTCCAAGGTTTCGCCGTTCTGCTGGGTCACCACCGCCATGGAATCATAGGCGCGGAAATCGTAATAGGGAAGCGGATTGCGCTTGTGCAGATAGGTGCCGAGGATGAACTCGCCGCGCTTCAACCAGTATTCCAGCAGCACGGCTCCCAAGGTACCCGTCGACTTCGGGTTCATTCCTTGAAAGACATCCGTGAAGCGCTTGCCCTCCGCATCGAGGAGGTCCTTCTCCGGCCAGACCGTTTTGGGGCCGCAGACGAAGTAGTGATTGCCAAAGACATCCTGGATGGTGAAACCGGGGTAGGCTTGGAACTTGTCGTCGGACAGCATCGCACATTCGGCGCGCAGGGATTCAAAGTCGTCCCGGGTCAGCATCGAGAACTCTTCGAGGAAAACGATGAAGTGCAATCCCGCCTCCCTCGCCGCAGCCGCGAACTCGGCTGCCGAGGCTTTGCCGGTGGTGCGCGTCGTCCGTGCGCCAACCACGCCATGCCAGTTGGGTTTGGCGGGCGGGAACTCGGCCTTGCTCCAGTCGCGCGGAGGCAGATCCTCGGCGAGATTGGATTCGCGCAAGAGCTGGGGATCGGTTTTTGCCCCGCCGAATCCGGGTTTGCCCAACGTCGGTTCGGTGAGCCAACGAAGCGTGTTGACCAGGAGTTTCCCAACATGGCTTGGTTTCCCATCCATCCCGGCGTCCAACGTCGCCCGGCCCAACGCCGGACTGAATCCGGAGGCGAAGAGAAACGACGAGTTGATACCGCAGATCGCCAGGCGGCCCGAATCCCACTGGCGAATCGCGAACAATGGCAAGGTTGATGGCGGCTGCGAGCGATGGCGCTCCGGAGGTACGCCGCCGCCACCGCTGACGATCTTGACCTTGGCGCTTGCATCGGCGGTCACGACGGCCTGCCATCCCTCGCCCAATCCCAGTGGAATCGTGCCGACGTTGCCGCCGGGCTCGCCCACGGGATACCAAACACTGGATACGCCTTCGGACACCGGCCCCTGGGCAATCTGAGACGTGTGGGAGTAATTCACTCCCAACGGCCCGTAAGCATTGGATTGGTCTATCAGGGACTCCGGATAGAATGCGACCTCGATAGCATCCATCAGATCGTATTGCTGCTTCAGTTCCAACGCCGCGGACTGGCCGATTTCTGGTTCGACCCATAGCCCGCCACCGCGTTTGACGAAGTCCATGACCTGCGGCAAATGACGCTCCGCGCGGGCGCGGATGAGCACCAGGGCGTTGACAGTCTTGAGCCGCTCGGGCGTTGGTTCGCCCCATTGCACCTCGAAGCCTTGCGCATTTAAGAAGCGGCCAAACTCGGGTTGCAGCCGGGCAACATCCGCTCCCCAAAGAAGGATAGCCGGCTTGGGTTCGGTGGCTGGGTTGCCCACAGCCGACAGGAGCAAAAACGCCGAAAGGAGAACGAGCCGGAAGAACATCGCAGACGAGATGAATGGATGTGTTTGCATGATCAGACAGTTAAAGGATGGGTTTACCACAACTGCCAACTCCGGAAGACCGCCGGCTGTTTCAGGTTCTCCAGCGTAAACTCGTAGTGGCTGTCCAGCAGGGGAACCACCGCGATGCGGCCGCGCGTGCCCGGCGCGTTGCTGATCCCCTTGGACGTCACGGTCGGCATCATTACGATACCTTCCGGCTGGGTGATGTTCACAAACCGACCTGGGCCTTCACTAACACCCACGACCTTGTCGTGGTGGAACGTCAGGTCGTACGGGCCGGACGCCACGTCCGCCTTCGCCGTGCCGTGCCCGATCGTCGTTCCATCCAGCATTACCAACCGCGTCGTCCTGGCGGCCTGGTCCACCACGATCCCGCCGCGCCGCCCGACGAAGACCATCTGGTCTTGCTGGAAGTTCAGCAGTTGTTCGCTGTTGAACTCATACGCCACGCCATTGGCCAGCGTCTGCTTCCGCACGCCGGGAGCCACCGGCTCGATCTTTCCTGCCTGCTCATCCAGCGCGAAGGCGATGGTGTACTTCGGTGCGGGAACCTCAACCGTGCCACCCTTGGCAATGTCAGCCAAGGGCACGACCTTCGTCCCCGGCTGGCCCGCCTTCAGCGAGTAGCCTTGGTAGCTGACCGTGCCGGCGCCTTCGGCGACGACCAGGTGCACTTCATTGCCCAACACGCGGACCGCGCCCGCTGTGCCGCTGAAGCTCACCTCATCGTTCTTGAAGGTGATGCCGTCGGGTTTGGCAAAGACGTAGTCCGTGCCTCGGGATGTGGTGATGCGCGCCACGCCGTCGGCCAGGCTCTCGGACTTGGCCGCCGTTTCATTTGCCTCGTGCGGGTAGATCACCACCATCGCATCCTGCCCACCGGGCATCGGACCGACGGCATTGACGGTGATCTCATCCACCACCGCCGTGTCATTGCCGCTCTTCACGATCGGGCTGCCCGCCTTGGCCCAGGCCTTGGCCAGGTAGTTGTATTGCGGCCCCTGGGCGCGTCCCTGCCGGGATTCGACCTTCACCTGGTTGGGTTGCAGGAATCGCACCGACATGTTCGGGCCCCATTGGCTGGTGTAGTCAAAGCCCGTGCCGCCCGCCTTCACCTGGTCCTTCCGGCCCAGCGTCCGCTGATACCACCAGGTCTGCGGGAGCTTGGATGGATCCCCGTGCAGGCTCCGGTAGCTGTCGCGGAAGACGAAGTAATTGGGCCCGTTGACCTCCTTGTCCCTGAGGAACACGACCTGACGGGTCCAGCGGACCGCGTCGGACGCGGACAAGTCACGCGCAGTAGCATCGCCCGGCTTCAGGTACTGGGCGCTGTACTCGCCAATGCCCTTGAGGTAATCGACCGAGTCACTGAAGTAATGGCGGTGAACACCGGAAGAATCGCCGCCACCGGGCCAGCCGCCGTCGTCGGTTTGCTTGCCGAACCGGACGTTGCTGTGCCAGCCGAACTCGTTGTACAGCTTCACGAACTCCGGCTGCTGCCGCATCGCATACCCGAAGACGCTCATCATCGTGAGCGGCACGCCTTTGGCGTAGATGATGTAGTCGCCCTGGTTGGCGTCGGAGTGGCTGGCCAAATATCCCTGACGGTAGCCGAGGTAGGTCGCTTTGGGGTCCGCTCCGCCACTGCGGAGAACGGCGCCGAAGCCCGGGATCCAGGCGCTGGAAAGTGCTCTGCCCAGGACTTCGGGCGTCGCCTGGGGCAACAGGCCCGTGACTTGGCTGCCCGTCAGTTCCGTGAAACCGTTGTCATGCTGCTGCTCGCCGGGCCGGCCCTGCTGGTCCCAGGCCCACACAAAAGCCGCTGCGAGCTCGGGGTTACTCTTCTGGATCAGGGCCGCCGCCGGGGTCCACTGATTGAACATAAGATTGCCCTCATGGCCAAAGCCCGGCACCAGGCGGACGCCAAAGCGCGGATCCGGCGGCGTGATGATCTTCAGCGTGAAGTCCACCGGCCCGGCGACCAGTGTGGCAATCTTCGGATCCAGCCGTCCCAGCCACTCGGTCGCCACAGCGCCATGCACGAGCGTCGGAGCGCTGGCACCGTAATAGGAAATCAACTCGCTCCACGCGCCGCCGGGAGCGATGTTCATGCCGCCCTTGTAGCGCACATAGTCCGCCGACACATCCATCCACGTCCTGGCCAGCGGGTGATCCGGGATCACCATCGCGGCGAAGGTCAGTGCGAAGAAGCGGTTGATGGGCATGTTCGGATTGCCCAGGTGGCTTAGGGAGCCGCGGGCGTTGAAGTCCGGGTCCGCCATCAGGTAGGAAAAGGCCGCCATCTGTGCCTTGAGCTGGCCGCGCCGGGCTGCAGGAATGCTGGTATCCGCCAGCGTCCGGCGCATCGCCACCGCCCACTTCATGTTCTCGGCCTGGCGATAGTGCGCGTACCAGGGCTTGTCACGATCGTCGCCCAGTAACGCCGCATGGAAACTCGAGACCGGCGGCGCATCCGTGTTCGTGACTGGCTGCTTGAGCCCCTCCTGCGTCTCAGGGGACCAGGCCAGTGTCCAGTCCTTGTACTGATCGAGATTGACGTACCCTTCGTAAGCCCGCATCGGCCAGAGCGTGTCGTGGTACTGGAAAGGCCCGCCGATGAGAGCCCAGAACCGGCGAACACCGGCGAGGCCAAACTCCGGATCAAATTCGCCGGTGTGCAGCACATCCTGAGAGTGGGGCTGGGCGCGGATCGTCCAACGCATCTCCAGCGAGCCATCCTTCCAACTCAGCAGTTCCTGGTACAGATGCGGCTGCTTCGGTGGGAAGACCCAGTGGCTGCCGCGCCACGCGCCGGCGTGCAAGGGCATGATGCCGAGAAACGGGGCAGTCTTGCTGGCCTTCAACTGTTCCGTGTTCACCACGCCCAGGTAATGGAGATTCTTCTCCTCCCAAGGGTAATGAGCGACGACATTACCGTTGTTAGCCCGGTCAGCGTCATACTTGAGAGGCAAACTGCCAAACTGCGAGGTGAAGCCGTGGTCTTTCAGAACGGCCTCCACCGGGGCATGTTTCTGCTTCCCGTTTGGCCCGGTGAGCACTACATCGGGCCTCCAGGACTGCTTGCCATCCTGCAGGACCATCGCCACATACAAGGGATGTTCCGGTGGACAGTTCGCCTTCAGGTCCATCAACTCGTCCACCCGGACTGCCGGGTCGCCGCTCCGCACCTGGGCGGTCAACTGATAGAATCCGCCATTGTCGAACTCGAACCGACTGACGGCCTCAATGAACAGTGGGCCCTGCTCAGTGATCCGGCCGTGATAAGCCACCACTTTCGGAGCCGCCTTGAACGCCGCCTGCTCGATCTCGGCGTCCGGCGCATCGGGGCGGTAATGTTGGCGGAATCGGACCGCTTCAATCGACTCGGTCGTAAAATAGCTGCCGCCCACCCATCGGCCGTCCGCCAGGCGCATGCCGGCGATTGGGCCAAAGGCCAGCCCGGCTTTGTCGAGCCCGCCCAGGTTTGCCACCGCCGTGGCACGGTCTTGCACGAACGCCAGCGGTTGGCCGGTGAACTTCCGAGCGCCGGCCGGCAGGCGCAGGGCGACAAGGCCGTTGTCGAGGGTCAGAACATCCCTTTCGACTGTGGCTTTGGGCGCGTCGCTGGTCGGGGCGGGCTTGCCGGTCTCCAGGGTGTAGCGATAGTGACCGCCCGTGGGCAGCGCGGCATAAAGGCTGACCCGCCCCGAGGCGATCGAACCGTCCGAATGAAGCTTAACCCGCCAGAACTGGCAGTCCTGCTCCCGGCCTTGAGCATCCACCAGGCGCACCTCCTCGGGCCTGGCCTGGCCCGGTTTGAATTCGACCGGATAGGTCACCAGCGTGCGCGCCCAGTCGCGCCCCATGATCTCCTGGCATTCAAAGGTGGCCAGAGATGCGGCTGAAACCACGCCAACACCTGTGACGGCAAGCAAGGCCGAGAAAACACCTTGTGTGAACTTCACGCAGCTTGAGTTTCTTCTTTTGACAATGTGCAGGAACATATGTGGATCAAGGTCAATTTGCTGCTGCCGGTTTCAACGCGCGAGGCTCGTCCATTCCCTGGCGAACGGCCTCATCACGCGCGAGGACGCAACGGAAGCCAAAATCATCAAAACGAATTCGGGGATCTCCGATCCCTCGGAAACGGGTCCGCAGATCCACCTGGCGTTGGGCATGCCAGGAACCGCCTCGGACGACCCGATTCTGCCGTCCCCCGCCATCGTCGAGTAACGCGGGAAAGCCTTGCACAATGGCCGGATCATTCAGGTCGGCCTGGTTGAGGTTCGTCTGATACCAGGTCCCGCACCATTCCCAGACATTGCCGCCCATGTCGAAAAGGCCGAAAGCGTTGGGTGTGTAGCTGCCCACTGGCGCGGTGCGCGGGTGCAGGTCGCGAAAGATCTCCATGTACTTCCATTTCGGCGTATCGGTGAAACCGGTGCGAGACTCTATGCCACAGTAATTACCATCGCGGGTCGCCGGCGGCCAATGGCTGCCCCACGGGTATTCTGCTGCACCTGCTGCTCGGTTCCACTCGGCATCGGTAGGAAGGCGATAGCCCCAACCTGATGGGAGTTTGCCTTGGTTCGCTTCATGTCGGTTCAGCCAGGCGCAGAATCGCTCAGCGTCGTGATAGCTGAGGCACGTGGCAGGATGCTCGGGAGTTTGCGGAAAGTGAGGGTCCTGCCAGGAGCCATCCGCCTGCTTCCAGTCATAACCCGATGCGTTGGCGGCGTCTGCTTCCAGCGTAAAGGGCCGCTTGCCATCGGTGGACTCCGAAATCGCGTCATACCCCGTCGCTTGGACAAAGGCGGCGAAATCCTGCACCCGTGTTTCCCAGCGTGACACCAGCACGTTGGACGTGCCGGCGGGGAGGAACTCCATGCCAAGAGAATTGACGAATGCCCGTTCCCCGCTCGCATTCATTAGCAACGGTTGCGAAGTCGCAAAAGTCACATTTGACGCCGCGCCAACAATATGCACCTCAGGCGAATTCGCTGTGGTGGCTTCGCCAAATCGCAAGATGTTCTCGAATCGAATGTCGCGAACATAGTGGTCGGGATCGGGTCCGCCCACATCGATTCGCCCCAGCCTACAGCGCTCATCACCGGTCACGGCAATATTCCTGAACGAGCAATTCTTGATGTATTTTCCAGGCAACGGTTCCCCATAATGGTTGGGCTGCGGTCGAACATCGATTAACGCCTTGGCGTTTCTTCCCGTCCAACCCACTCCGCCCACGGGAACATTCAATCCGGGTTCTGGCGTGCAACGGATGCGAATATCGTCGAAGTGGATGTTCTCCACCGGCATCTCGCCACCAGGCATAATAAAGATGCACTTGGGCCCCCAGCCTTCAACATTGTCTTTTCGATTTTGGCCTTCCTCATGAAACCAGATATCCACCAGATGAATGACGTCGATATCTGAGAAGTACATGTCACTCATGGTCGAGGCCTTGCTTTCGCAGGCGATGCGAACGGCTTGCGCATGATCACTCCAAAGCACACATCGCCTGACGGTGATATTCTTCACCGGCAGAAACGATCCTTGCCCGCCTCTTTTTGGAGTATCGTAGCCTCCCTTGGTGGCAATACAGTCATCGCCACTCCGGATAAAGCTGTCCTCGATCAACACGTCGCTCGAATTGCAGATGTCGATGCCATCGTTGTATATGGTCCGGCTGCCGATCAGTTTGAAGTTCTGGAAAACCACGTTGCTGCTCTGCATGAGGCGCACATTCCAGGTCCAGCTATCCTTGGCAATAATGCCCTCGATGCCAACGTCCGACGCCTGGTACGCGCTAATCAGATTGCAGGCGCCCGCGGGTGCGGATGAATACGTCGTCGCATCAAGAATCCCTCTTCCTCGAATCCTGACCTTTGAGCCGGTGATGGTGACGGCCCCATTGACCACCGCACCGCCGGCGATGTAGAGCGTTTGACCGTTGCTGAGGCTTATGTTGCCAACGGTGTGATTCCCCGGGCCGTAATAGATGACGCCAGAATCTGCGGGGCCGGGAATACCCTGTTCCGGCGGGTTGGCAAAGAGCAGCAGCGGTCCATTTTTCGAATCTGGTTCGATGGAAATCTGACAGGGAGCATTGGTGAGGGCAAAAGTGATGGCATTGCCATTCCTGCAGAGCTGGATTCCCTTTGACGCGGGCTGAATGGTAACATTCGACAGGCTCTTGGTGTTCGACGCAATCCGCACTTCGACCGAGCCGGAGAAATCGAAGTAAGCAAACGAATACGGCCCGCCGAAAGACCTTTCCCAAACAGAATAGACGGGGGCGCGATATACTGCGACGGGTTTGCCCTCCACCGTGACTTCATAGTCGGCGGAAAGGCGCGCGCCCTTTGGCGCGTCATAGGTGATGACCGCCGCCTGTGCCGAGGCACACAGAGCGATTACCCCAAGGGCACTCAACACGGCATGCGGCCCCATGGAAAAGCAGCCGGAGCAAGGCTTCATCATTCTGCCCAAGGCCGGTCACGTTTGGTGTATGCATCGGCGAACGCGGCCTTGGCCACCGCCACGTCCTCGGCAATCTGCCAGTCGAACATCCCCGCCAGGATGAAGTCCGCCCCGTTGTTAAAGGCATACGGAAACGCATGCTTGGGTGAGATGGCGCCCGCCGCCATCACCTTGAATGCGATCCACGGCTTCGTGACGCCGTCCATCATCCTTACCACCTCCAGGGGATCCTGGCACCACGAATTGTCATATTGACCCAGGTAGCTGGTTTCGCCCGGCTTGGGTGCGGTGGGGTAGTTGTGGGTGTGCAGTGTCTTCTGGTAGAAGTCGCAGTCCAATTTGATCGCCTCGCAGCGTCTTATGACCTCCAACGAGTGGGCGGCCACCCCGGCAAGCACTTTCTGTTTCTTTACATACGCCATGATCTTGGCGATGGCGTCCATGTCACCTGCTTCCATCAGCTTTTCGGCCCCGTGTCCCTGGAGGTGAACGGCGCATGCCCCGATGTCCACGGCCCGCTTGAAGTGATCGAGGTCAGGGCTGGGCAACGCTTGCGCAATCAGCTTCATCTTGCCGCCATTGCGCCAGTGCTTCTGCAGAAAGGAGACGTTGTCCCAGATGGATAGATTGATGGCATTGATGCCGTACGACTCGGCAAGCTCCAGGGTTTGGATGATTCGAGACTCGGTGTTATACCGCTTCATCAACTCGGCCACGTAAGCCAGATCACGGCTATGGGCGTAGCCGGCCACCAAGTTGCCGCCCAGCATCAGCCGACTCAACTCGACTTGGCCGATTTTGCCCATGGGCACGCGGTCTTTGGAAGCTGGCATTGGGTTCGGACTTGGAGACGCGGGCGGTGGACTTCCATCCTCCGCAGCGGCAGAGGCTGCTGCGGGTGCCAGGGCTGCGCAGATCACGAACTTTCGACGGTTGATTTTGGCATCCATAAAACCTGAGGCGTGTTGTGGTTTGTTATTGAAGCAGTTCCTTAACGACCGTTGTCATCAGCGGCGGCCACTGGGGCCAGTCCCAGAAGGTGGTTTGACCGGCGGGCGCATCGCCCAACGGGGCAATCGTGACGAAGCACACTTTGCCTTTGCCGAAGGCGCGCGTGAGGATCGCCGGATGCCCGCCAGCGGTCGCATGCACGGTCGCACCGGGTTCGGCCTTCATGACGTGCTGCCATAGGGCAACGGGCGGTTGGTTCCAATCCAGCTTCCGTGCCACGTCGCTGGACGGCTGCAACGGGACCGGGCGGGACACGCCCACAGGTTGCAGGTCGAAGCGCGTGGCGATGTCCGCCGGATACATCGGGGCGAGGAGGTCGGACAGGTGCCAGTCGCCACTGCCAAAGCCGTAGGGTCCGCCCAGCATCAGCAGGCGGCCGCCCGCCTGGACCCAGCCGCGCAGCCGGTCGCGTTCCGGCACGCGAAACGTGAGGAGATCCACGCCGGCAATGACGACGAGGTCGTATTGCGCGAGTGCCTCGGCCGCCGGGAAGGAAGCCTCCTTGAAGCCGGTGGGGTGCTGGCCCACCTTGAAGTGGACCGCCCGATCCACTTTCACGGGTCCGGGGAGGTTCTGGATTACCTGATCGAGGCGGTGGTAGTCGTGGTAAAGGCCCTGCGCAAACCAGATGCGGGTCCCCTCGTGGGCTGCGAGTGACATCCCTTCGGGCCAGCCGTCCTTCCAGAACTTGATGCGCTCGCTGTCGAGAATCTGCAGGCACTCGACCAGGACCTCCTGGATCAACACTCCGGGCATGCTGCTTGCCAACCGCAACTGGGCCTGGTGGGGCATTTCCTCCCATTTCATCTCGCACGACAGCACGCCATAACGATCGGTGAGGATGCCCGCCAACTCCCAGGCGTATTGCTTCTCGAACCGCGGGAAGCTCGGGAACTTGTTTTGCTCGTGAGCCTGATTGGCGGTGGAGCACGTGAGTGTGAGCTGGCCGGTCAGAGCCTGCGGCACGCGACAGCTTATGCTGATCCGATAGCGGCCGGTCGGAATCGGCTGGACCCAGCCCCAGTTCAGGCCAGAGTTCCGCTGCACTTTCGGCGACAGCGAGCCGTCCAGCCGCACTGCCCGGCCTTCCGTAGCCAGTGGATCGGCGACGATCTTCCCCCGGTCACCGCCAGCCAGGGCGGAGACGCCGAGCTTGGCGAACTCCCACGGGCTACCGGTGGCGGCCTGGATGGGCGCATTGGGATCGGGAATCCGGGGCGCGGGGAACTGCGGCTGGACGTCCGAAGGCATGATGTCCGCCGCCGGTCCCTCGCATTCAATGGCGGCGATGCCCCAGAGCCTCACCTCCGGCACCCTCAGGGCGTTGCCATGCAGCGGCAGCGGTTCGGCCGACGGGGTGCCCGCGGCCTCGCAGAGCCGTTCCAGGTAGGGTTCCTCCCGGCCGTCATTGCGGCGGGTCTGCCCAACCACTGCTTCGACAAAGGGACGGTGCTGCTCCGCCCCGACCAGCCAGGCGCGCGTCGGTGTCCAACCTTGGGGCGGGTTCAGGGAGACGCGCAAATCCTTCAGTGGCTCGGATTGCTGGCTGTCGTTGATCAGCTCGCCCTCGGGTGGATTGACCAGGTGAACCAGGTAGATCCGTTTGCCCGCCGCGACTGGAAGGCAACGGACATAATCCCGCCACCAAACCGGCCGACCGCCAGCGTCCACTTTCAACATTCGCGTTGCATCGTCTGTGCTGAGCCATCGCAGATCATCGCCGTAGATCATATCACAATAGCGGCTGGCCAGGGACAGGAAGGAACGGTCGGCCTCTCGCGAGTAAGCCACGTGATTTCCGGCGGCGAGCAGCAGCGCGGTGACCATTGACTTCCGCCAAGAGGGCGCGTGGTCGCGGATGTCCGTGATAACGCAGACATCGCCATCCACCCGGCGGGCCGCCCGCCCGGCGGTGATATTGCGGTCCCGCCACTGCTTCCAGGTGGCCTTCGCGTCCGGACCCATGAGGTAGTTGGACCATCCCTCCTGGAGCATGAAACCGCCACTGCGCATGACCGCCGTCTCCTGCTTGTCCATGCGTTGCGGGTCGTCCGAAACATACATGGCATCCGACGACGCCCGCATCGGATCGCCGTTGTGGCCGAGCAGCGCGCCGGGCCTGGCTTCCTCGATGCGGCGGCGCGAGTAGGCGATCACCTCGCCGAGGCCGTAGCCGTTAAACGGCGCCTCGCGTCCCTGCAAGTCCAGTTGCCGGGCGTCGTAATCAATTGGGTCGTCGTAGCGGAACCCATCCCAGCCAAAGTGCTTCATCGAGGCGACCATCTGGTCGGCATGCCAGCGGAAGGCGTTCGGGTTCGTATGCAGGGTGCGAGAAACGCCTGTCACCTTCACATCCTTGCGGGTGTCATCCTCCGCGCGCAGATCCGAGTCCAACCCCATGTTCTTCGCGTCAAAACCCAGCCAGACAAAGCCATTGTCGTTCTGGGTGCGCCAGTCCAGACAATCCGGGAAGCGCCTGCCGAAGTCGTAGCCGCGGAACCCGAAGATGACGCTGTAGTCGGCGTAGCCAAGCACACCGATGCCCTGCGCGTGGGCCTTCGCAATGCAGGTGCGGAGTTGCTCGGTGCTGAACCGCTGGGCCGTCTGGCCGGACCACCAGCGGTCCTTGCCCGGCGGGGGCACGAGCTGGCTCATGTCGCAGGGCGCCCAGAAATCTATCTCGGTGACCGTGACAAAGTTTCGGCGGAAGTCAGCGACGTTGGCGTCGGCCTCGGCGGCCGAGTAGGGCTGATGAATGCTGAAGTTGCCGTATTGGCCGGCGCGCAGCGGACGGTCGGTCACGACAAAGATGTCCCGGGCGGTGGACACCACCTTGCCACTCTCCAGGGCCTCGGCCCGCAACTGGTAGCCCGCTTTCGGCAACACCGGCAGCTTGAACGTGAAAGATTGGGGCGCGGTCGTGGCCGGTAACGGCACGTCGCTTTCCATCAGAACCTCCTCGGTGTTAATCCCGCTCTCGGCCACCAAGCGCAGCCGCACCGAGCGATCCCGGCCGGAATAGTTGGCCAGTAGCACTCCCGTTTCGCCAGCCTCGCCGGGGGCAAGGACGAGCTTGGTTACCCGCAAGGAGGCCACTTCCACTGGGGAGGCGTCGGCGGCTGGTTGCACGGTGATCCGGTCCACGATCAAATCCTTCGGAAGCCCGCCGCGCAGCGAGACCACGTTGAGCGGCCCGGGCAGATTCAGCTCCACGACCCGCTCCATGAAACCGCCGTCGGCGGGAAGATCGGCAAACTCGATCGGGGCTCGGCTCTGGAAGCCCTTGCCGCCGGCTTCGAGGTCGGTCGCGAAACGACCGCCTTTCTCCAGGCGCAACCGGACGGTGAATCGGCTCCGCCCCGGCGCGATACGGACCTCATCGTGCATGCTGATGAACCCGGCGCTGCCGGTGAAGCGAACTGCCTGGCCACTGCGCGCTTGCGGATCCACGATGACCTCGCGCTTGTAGGGACTGGAACACCGGGCCAGCGCGCCATGATCCCACGCATGTGAGCCAACCGGTAACGGCTTCGGTTCGGTCGCCACGGCGGCGGCCGCACACAGCAAGGCGTTCAAAAGCGTTAGCTTCATGCCGTGTATTGTCGATTCCAGTAAAAATTGGACATTTATTTGTCCAATTATTTGTAGTTTCGACAATACTCTGCAGACGAGGCCCTCTGGGGCGGTTGACGAAGCCCCCCACCCAGGCCCTGCGACAGATATGAACAACAGCCGGGACGACCAGTTCATCGAGCGGTACGTCGAGTGCCAGAGCGGTCTCTATCGGTTCATTGCCACGCTGGTGCCCAATCGTGCCGACGCGGAGGAGTTGTTTCAGGAGGTCAGCCTGACCGCCTGGAAGATCCGGGATCGGTTCGACTGCCAACGAGAAATGTCGCCCTGGCTGTGTGGCATTGCTCGCAACCTGGTGGCTGCCCATTACCGCAAACAGACATCGCTGGCCGTGACACTGGACCCGGATGTCGTCGAACGATTGGGTCAGCAGCAGATGGACGAGGACATGGTGTTGCGGGAGCGTGCGCGTGCTTTGAACCAATGCCTAGAGAAGCTGCCCGATCGGCAGCGTGACCTGGTGCGGCAATACTACCACAGCGACCAGACGGTCCAGTCGTTTTCGCAAGCGCAAGGGCTGAGCGCCGAAGCGGTCTACAAAATGATGCAGCGGGTACGGATGACCCTATTTGAATGCGTCAACCAAACCCTGAAACGGGGAGAACTCGCATGAGCCACGAGCGTTCTCCGGAAAAGGGCGTGACCCCTGAACTGGCGGGGCTGGTCGAGAAGTTCTACCTCCAGGCGTTGAGCGAGCCGGAGAATCGGCGTTTGAATGACCTATTGCGCCATGACGACCAGGCGCGCTCCTTCCTGCTGGCCTACGGAAGCATCCATGCCCGGCTTTCGTGGGAGTATGGCCCGACCCTCGCCGACAAGCCGTTGGCGCGGTTCAGCCATGCCGAGGATGATGCGTGCCGCCCCCGCCCGGATCGTACGGACCAGGAAGAACCGGGCTTCAATTGGCTGGCCTGGCTATCGCGACGCAGGCCGTCGCTTTTCCGGTTGGGATGGGCTTTCGCTGCGTTGGCCTTCGTTGTGGGAATATTGGTGATGACAAACTTGAGGCCATCGCAGCCGGCACCTTTGGCAGTCGTCACCCGGTGTCTAGGGGCGCAGACTGCGGATTCCCGAGGAGCCATTCGGCCGGGGCAACGCCTGGGGCCGGGCCGGCTCTCTTTGGACGCCGGCACAATGGAAGTGACGATTCAAAATGGTGCCCGGATCCTGTTGGAAGGCCCCGCCACGCTCGAATTGCAGACCCCCATGCGAGCCTATCTTCAGGCGGGGCGAGCGGTCGTGCATGTCCCCGAGGCCGCCAGCGGATTCGTGCTGGAGACCCGGGACGCCAACGTGTTGGACGTAGGCACCGAGTTTGGGGTCAAGGTAGGTCCGGACCGGGGCACGGAGGTGCAGGTTTACCAGGGAAGCGTCTTCACGTCCGCGAAATCGGCCGGCGGTCGAACGAACAGCCCACAGCGCATGCTCGCCGGAAGTGCCGCCCGGCTCGATCCGGACGCGACCGACACGTTCCAAAACCTGCCCTTTGCCCCCGACCGGTTCGTGCGGCAACTGCCGGAGAAGAAATCCGGCAACAAGGACACCTTGCCGCTCGCGAACCAGCCGCGCTGGGATCGGATCGAGATCATGCCTGCCAGCCAACCGGTGGTGATTGACGGCCACTTGTCCGAGTGGGATCGACAGAGGACGTTCCGCAGCGAATGCGACGGCGCCAGGGATTGCGGCGTCGAGGGTGCGATGATGTACGATGGTGATTACCTTTACGTGGGCGCCCACGTGGCGGATCCAGCCCCGATGCTCAACGTCATTGACCCGGCGACGGACGGCGACGCGGGGTGGCGTGGGGGGGGGGTCCAGGTTCGGATCTCGACCGACCGCGCCTTGGGCTGGCCAGTGGATGCCAATGCCGACGTCTATTATCAAGGTCAGCCGATCAAGCTGCGGCCTCAGGATCTGAACGAGAAACTGGTTCATCTGACCCTCTGGCATCATGCCCCCAGCCAAAAGGACTGCCTCCATGTCAGCTACGGCATGGACTTCCACGGCCCCCAGACCAATCCGAGCGGCTACCGCGCTGCCTTTCGCAAGGATGCCGACGGGCGAGGCTACACGTTAGAATACGCGATCCCGTGGGCGCTGCTTAGAGCCCAGGGCGATGCTCCGCGCGCCGGCGAAACCCTGGCGGCAACTTGGACCGTCCATTGGAGTGATAACTCCGGACGCCGCTGGCGGGGGCAGTTAGTCGAGATTCGCAACCTCTCCGAACCCACTCGCCCCAACAACTGGGACCGCGCGGAAAGCTGGGGCAAGGCGATCTACCGTTAACGCGCGTCTTGGTCAGAGGGAAGTCGACGCAGCCGCCTAAAGTGCGGCAATGTATGAAGAGGAGAATGACGATGAGAGTGTGGACACGAACTTCTGGCCAGCGCCATGGCCCGGAAGTTCATCAGGCCCTTTGAAAATGAAGGGAGTAAGGAGCCTGGTAGAAAGTTCGGATTTCAACCGAATTGAGGTGGCTCCAGATCCCGACGTGTCGGGAGAACCTCTAACCCGCCGGTTAATCCCGACGCGTCGGGACTCTACCCTTGAGCAAGTTCTCGAGAATCCACCGGGAGGATTTCATGGCTTTGATTTGTCGTTCACGGGTCACGGCGGCGGAGCGGGTTGGGTATTCTTGGTACCAGACCAGTTGCCAGGGGCCGTTCTTGCGCGTGAACTTGGCATGCACCGGACCTGCATCGTTGTGGGAGTCGAGTCGTTGGGCCAGGTCATGGGTCTGACCAACGTAGAACCTACCTACCTGGTTCTGGAGTATGTATACGAAGAACATGCACCTCCTCCCCTCAGAAAATGGCTCCGCTGGCAGGGGCGAAGACCGAACTTCTTGGGAACTTGTGTTCCGCCTCGCAATACCCTTGTTGCGATGGGGCGGACTTCCCTTCGTCCTGGGCCCAGTGCCTTTTCAAATGGAGGGATCCGATGATTCAACTCCAGTTTGTCCGGCCACTGACCTGCTCGCCAAGGCCCGATCGCACCCTTATCAACTTGCACTGAGGTGGCGCCAGGAATTGTCAGTGGATAGGTCGCTCACACAATCTCAAATAGCTGCTAAAGAAAGCCTTTCACGAGCTCGAGTTACGCAGATTATGAATCTTCTGAAGTTGCCGGAAGAGATCCAGAGGGACCTGTCAGCTCCCCCCGAGCCACTGGATATTCATGCTTTCAGCGAGCGCCGTCTGCGGGAGTTGCTGAGATGCGGGGATCGTGAGCAACAACTTCTGGACTGGCGTCGCATGCTCCAGGAGGTGACGGCGAACTTCGCTGGGTGAACCAAGTTGGCCCCGCCACTTCAGTGCTTCGTGAAGCGAATCTCAGCCCCCCCTTTAGCAGATCTTGGTTCACTTGGTTCATCTACGGCTACCATCCGCAACCAGAGCGTTGACCGGGAACACTCGTGCCCGTTGGTTTGTCCCTGAACTGAGACGCCCTACGCGGGTCCTTGAGTTGTGAATGCCTTCCGACTCTCCCTCTCTCTGCTCGGTTTGGTCCAGATACTCCAGGGTGCTTTGGTATCCAGATCGCTCCTTTAGATAGGTGGTCACTTGATGGGACTTGTCCTCTTCATACGACACTACTTTCGACGCTTCGGCCTACCTGCACTTCACAGGCCCCTGAAGCGCGGTACCTTTACGAGCTCGCCGCGCGGGTGGTTGGATCCCAGGATTCATGACGACGACAAGTTCCGTCATGCCCGCAGGGATTTCATTCGTCTCCTGTGTGGGATTCGACGATGTACTTGGGGTGGCTTTCCGGCAAAGTGGACTCAGAGGATCTGGCCGGGCGGGTTCGATTAACATCGACCGCGCCTTCTTTTGGCCGTTCGAACAGAAGCAGGGCAATTCTCGAGCGGGGATGGCACACTTCGCTTTAAGCCAAAGAAACGGTCCGCCGAGAGACCTGAAACCTTCGTCGAAGGACCAGTAGCCGAACACCGCTGCGAATCACGAACCACCCTATGCCGAAACCAGGTTCAGCTTCTGTCAGCTTGCACCGGCGAGTTCGGTGGCGCACCTGGGCTGTTGCAGCAGACAGGACGCCTCTCTGCTCCTTCAGGGAATTGAGCCACCCAGCACCAACAGCGGTTGGTTTGCTTTATGGCGATTCGACAACCCGGTAGAAACGTTTCTCGTTTCCTCGTACGTCATCCGTTACAAAGTTCGTCTGACCGTTACCGACAATAATCGAGCCCAGCGGCGTCCATCGATTGGTGGTAAGCGTGGAAAGATATTCCACTTGATAATTGAGTCCGCTCACCGATTCCCACTGAATGTCCACGCTCGCTACTGTGATTTGCAGGCGAGGCCCGTTATCAGGAACCACTTTGAGGATTCTGTTGTTGGGCCCCTCACTCACCAAAAGCGCGCCGTCATCGGTAAACAAGAAAGCCCCGTCCGCGATAAAACCGCTACCCATGACTGTCACCTTGCCCGTCGCATCAACCCTGATCAAACGTCTTTCGGGGTCAACTGCGTAAATATCGTTTCCCCAATAGCCTCCTTTGCCTCGAGCCAGCGGTGAATCCAGGATCGCATGGAAATATTCTGGTTGGAGCAGAAGACCGCTCGACGAGATCAGGGCAACATTCGTGCTACTCCAGACCGACGCCACGATCCGGTTCAGAGAGTCAACCGCTATTCGATGGCCGGCCGGGCCGCTATACAGGGTGACAGGCTTGCCCTCCTTAATAGTTGAAATTCCCGCTCCGGCATCCCAAGTGGCCCAGAGCAGTCGACCATTGTTATCAAAAACGAAGTTGTCAGGATTCCCGATAGTCGTGCTTGGAGCAAATAGAGTGGTCACCGTCCCGTTTGGAAGAACCATGCAGATCCCTTCGCTCGAACTCCCCACAAGCAGGCTGCCAGGGATTGACGTTACTGTGCCGGAACTGTCCACGATCACTGCGTCTGGATCGGCAATCCCACGGTTTCCAAACCCCACCACGGGCGAGCCTCCCGGTCCGATCTTCCATACCTTCACAGCATCAGGTCCCCCCTCGTTGCCGACGTAGAGTGTCCCATCGCTTGCCATATCCATGGCGTAGGGGGCCGAGACACTCGCATAAAGCGAGATAGATGCCCCCTTGACGTGTGGCAGCTCTTGGCCATGGGATGAAGAAGCGAAAACCAGGAGTGAGAGGAGAAAAGCACGGTGTTTCATATTGGCAACGAGTGGCTGAAAGTGTAATCGGCAGAAAACCTAATTATGTCGAAGACTTGCGGTCAATAGTTAAAGCGCATTCTCGAACACAAAGCCGATATTCAGGCCTAGACATTGAGTAATTTTCACTAACGCGAGCGCTCGATGCTTGTGCTCTGCCCTGAACGAGGTGAGGAATCCTGGCTGCCCACAGCGATCGGCTGCTCTCGCCCCCAGATGCCCTTGGCGTCGGCCAGGAGCTGGAATCATGGACTTCATCGCTTTCCAGCTTCACACGCCCCCGCATAGAGATGCACTTGAGTCGTCTCAGCGAACTCGTGTCCCGCCAGCTGGCAGTCAAGCAAAGCTCTCCCACCGTCGAGGCAGCCTGAAGACGAGCATGAGAGTTCATTTTCTTCCGCTGCAATGACAGACACACTCCTGCTGCGGTTCTGGAGTGCCCGACCGCCAACCGTTGGAGTGCCTTCGAAGCCAGGGGGGTTCCCTTGGCCGGATGAAAACCCGGCAAGATAGTCTTGAAGAAGCCGTCATCAAAAGGGCTAGACACTCCCCGCCAAAGACTATTAGCCTCTCAAGTAGGTTGTCGGACGAGCTACTTCAACAGAATCATGGCAGTAGCCTGGCGCATGGTGTCGACGACTCTCGACACAGCCGGGCTGAGCAAGCGCGTTTGGCTTCCTCAGTGCGCGCCGGCGGCAAGGCTTTTGAGGTTCTGCGGGGGCGGCTGTACTCTGGAATTGAAGCCCACCTGCGGAGCATGGGGATGGGTGAGGAACTTGCCAATCAAGCCTTCCAAGATTTCCTTTGGAACGACATCTGGCGCTTCATCGCTTACGAAGCTCCCTTGGCGTCAATTCGTCCCCTGTTGAGCCTGGTAGCGGAACACTTGAAACGGGAGCGCGTTCTGACATTCGCTCGCGGCGGAGACCGGATTACTCCCGACAAGGGCGAGGATGTGCCCAGTCGCGGAGATTCTTCCTTTTCAGACTTCGACTTGGTGAGGATGGTTCGAGAAGGGCTTGCTTCGTTCGAGGGAATCATGCGCATCTTCCAACAAGCCCTTCTACGGTACATCCTAGTGCGGATCCACGTGCCCGATCTGGATGAGGATGATATCAGTCAACTCGTCTGGGCGGCGGCTTGGAGGAAACTCGCGTTTTCCGACAGCTACGATTCGGAAAAGGGCGGGCTCTATTGTTATCTGTACGCCTTTTTGTTGCGCAAGGAAGTGTCCGAGGCGGTGAAAGGCCTCCGCAAGAAGGAACGTCTCGTGGCCGCTCTCTGCCAGGAATGGGGCTTGCCTTGCGGGAACGACGCAGGGGAGGTGGAAACGGTCCCGCAGGACGCTGGGCCTGACGACAATGAGGATTTGGCAGAGCGCGAGAAGAGAGTGGAGGCGTTGCTCCAGTTGTTGTTCCGCTACGGCGGGTATCCTCATGAGGTCTTGACGGTGGTGATGGGGAAAGGACTGTACGGTCTCGATACCCCCAGAGGGATTGCCGCAGACTTGGTAAAGCTCGAGTCTGATCACGGTCAGGAGAGGCTCCACGCACTGGTGGATACCTTCTGGACCGAATTTCGCCGCCACACCTCCCTGTCGGCGGCCGCGGTGGGGCGTGTCTCTGGCTATCTTGAGACCCTTCGTGGACAGATGGTGGAAAGCTTTCAGTGTTTGGCCGAGAGGCGATCACCCCGGGACGCGGAGGTTCTCCGGCTAGCCCCCAAGCCCTTGCTCACGAGCCCCGTAGGGGAGAGCCCCTTGCTGGCCTTTGCCTGGCGCCCCGATCGAGAGGTCACGGAGCAGATGTTCCGCTGGTGCGAGAACGTAGCCCGTCGGCTGAAGGCCCGGCTTGGGGTGATAAGCTCAGGGTGATGAGCTTTCTTGCGAGAGCCTCCTCGGTTTGGGGCATATAGAATCGAACGGACAAAGAACGATGCAACTGACGGACGACATGATTCTTCGCTATGTGGCTGGCGAAGCCACTGAGGAAGAGGCGTTTGCCGTCGATTCTGCCATGGCGCAGGATCCTGAGTTGTTCGATCGGGTCCGTTCCCTTTTCGACCTGAAAGATCATTTTGAGGAGGTTTGGGCTTCGTTTTCTCTCGCGTCCAGGGAGCCTGATCACGTCCGCGCCCAGGTGGTGGAGGCGGCGGTCAAGCTGGCTCAGGCGAATCCGGCCTTGGCGGACCGCCTGAGGAGGTGCGCTACCGAAGCAGGTGCGGTTTGCACTGGAAGTTTCCGGCTATTCGTCGACCGTACCCGCCAGTGGGGGGGTATTGCCGCTACCCAACTGGCTCAAGGGCTGACGCCGAGGATCCAATTCGGGTTCTGTGGTGTCGGTTCGGCGGACCAGGCACTGCAAAGACACATTGAGCAGGGGAGCGCAGCGCTGGTGAAGGGGAACTTGACCGAAGTCACCCGGGCGCTTGAGGCTGCGGCTGGGATCCAACCAAGCGAGGTGGAAAAGGCGGGTCTGAAGATCGAACAGAATGGCCAAGTCGTGCTGGAACTGAGCCTGAATTCCTTACGAGGAACATTAGACGTGAAGTTCTGGCCTCGCACAGGGGTGCTTGAGCCCACGCAGGCCATTCTTATCTCGGATTCTGGCTGTGATCTCCCCATCGTGGCTAATTTCGAAGCTGCTGAGGGAGATTTGGCTTTGATCGCTGAGTTTCTTGCCGTACCTTCCACTAGTTCCCATTTGTTTTTGCTCTCAAACCCTCATGAATGACCATGGTGGACCTAGGATCCTGCCCCACTTCTTTCACTGTTACGCGCAACTCGCCTGCGAGGAGTCGGTCCCGTTTCAGCATATCAGGATGTAATACCCGTTTGAGCATCCGCGGCCTATCGAACCTGCTTTGAGTGAACCTATGAAAACAACCAACAATAGCCAGCAAATGAGATCTGAACGCGATCCGTGGTTTTCAAAACTGTGTCTGCTCGCGATGCTAGTATTTGGCGTCACTGGGTTAGTTCGAGGCGCGGAGAGCGTTACGGTGGTTTGGTCTGAGGATTTTGAAGGGCCGACTCCAGGATGGGCTGTTGAGGGCGATACTGCCACTTGGGAAACTGGGATACCTATCAGTGGGCCGAACGCCGCTCATAATGGGGATCGATTGGCTGCGACCGTGCTCGCGGGCAACTATACCGAGGACCGAACCAGCCGCCTTGTGAGTCCCTCCTTGATGGTGCCGGCGGCCTCCGAGAATCCAAGGCTGCGGTTTTGGCATTGGTGGAGTTTGGGGTACAACGATCTGGCGGAAGTCCAAATCAGTGTGGAGGGCGGGGCCTGGACGGCTCTGTCCGCTGACTTTACGGCTGACAGTAGTGGCCGGTGGACTCGGCCGTGGCTGGACCTGCGCTCATACGCAGGGAAGTCTGTCAAATTAGGTTTCTTGCTGGAGGCCCATTCCTCTCCGTTTTATGGAACATCTGTCGGGGCGGGTTGGTACTTGGATGAGTTGTCCTTGGAGACGGGCGCTCTGGCCCCGATGCCCAACCCCGAGGGATTCGAGGGGGGGTGGGGGCAATGGTATGCGGAAAACGGAGTGTGGGAGATTGGGAAGCCAACGAGCGGTCCGATGTCTGGACATTCGAGCACGAATTGCGCGGCGACGATTCTGGATGGGAACTACGTGGATGATCGATGGGCGCGGTTGGTGAGCCCTTCTTACACGATTCCTGCCGCTTCTGATAATCCACGATTGCGCTTTTGGCATTGCTGGAGTTTTGGGTACGACGATTGGACGCAGGTCCAGATTAGCGTGGACGGTGGAGCGTGGGAGGCTCTGTCAGAGAGTTATTACGCTGATAGCAGCGGGCGTTGGTCTCGTGCCTGGTTGGATCTGAGCGCCTACGCAGGGAAGAAGGTTCGATTTGGCTTTTGGTTTGAGTCGCACTCTTCTCCGAGATATGGCAATTTTGTTGGCCTGGGGTGGTACGTGGACGAGGTGTTAGTTGAGACGGGGGCCCTGGTGACACTACCCAACCCAGAGGGATTTGAAGCAGGGTGGGGTGGATGGCGTGCAGATTACTTTGGCGGACAGGCGACCGACTTCGGGATTTGGGAGATTGGCCAGCCTACGAGCGGCCCTGGCTCAGCACACAGCGGGACCCAGTGCGCCTCCACAGTGCTGGCTGGAGACTACCCGGAGGACCGAAGCAGCCGCTTGGTGAGCCCTCCATTCGTGATCCCGGCGGCTTCCACGAATCCGCAATTACGTTTTTGGCATTGGTGGAGTCTGGGCTTTGATGACTTGGCCCAGGTCCAGATCAGTGTGGACGGTGGGGCGTGGGAAGCTCTTTCCGGGAGCTTTACGGCGGACAGCAGCGGTCGGTGGACCCGCGCATGGGTGGACTTGAGTGCGTACGCAGGGAAGAACGTCCGGTTGGGTTTTTGGCTGGAATCGCACTCCTCCCCGAGATATGGCACTTCAGTTGGTCCAGGATGGTACGTGGACGAGGTGTCGGTCGAGACAAGCATCCCGGCCCCGATGCCCAACCCCGAGGGATTCGAGGGGGGGTGGGGGCAATGGTATGCGGAAAACGGAGTGTGGGAGATTGGGAAGCCAACGAGCGGTCCGATGTCTGGACATTCGAGCACGAATTGCGCGGCGACGATTCTGGATGGGAACTACGTGGATGATCGATGGGCGCGGTTGGTGAGCCCTTCTTACACGATTCCTGCCGCTTCTGATAATCCACGATTGCGCTTTTGGCATTGCTGGAGTTTTGGGTACGACGATTGGACGCAGGTCCAGATTAGCGTGGACGGTGGAGCGTGGGAGGCTCTGTCAGAGAGTTATTACGCTGATAGCAGCGGGCGTTGGTCTCGTGCCTGGTTGGATCTGAGCGCCTACGCAGGGAAGAAGGTTCGATTTGGCTTTTGGTTTGAGTCGCACTCTTCTCCGAGATATGGCAATTTTGTTGGCCTGGGGTGGTACGTGGACGAGGTGTTAGTTGAGACGGGGGCCCTGGTGACACTACCCAACCCAGAGGGATTTGAAGCAGGGTGGGGTGGATGGCGTGCAGATTACTTTGGCGGACAGGCGACCGACTTCGGGATCTGGGAGGTTGGCCAGCCTACCAGTGGCCCTGGTTCCGCCTACAGCGGGGTTAGCTGCGCAGCCACAGTTCTGGCTGGGAACTACCCCGAGGACCGCAGTAGTCGGTTCGTGAGCCCTTCGTTTGTTGTGCCGGCGGTTTCGGAAAATCCGCGGCTGCGCTTCTGGCATTGGTGGAACCTGGGGTATGACGATTTGGCGCAGGTTCAGATTAGTGTGGACGGTGGAGTTTGGGAGGCGCTGTCCGGTACGTATTCAACCGATAGTAGTGGTCGGTGGTCCCGCGCGCTGCTGGATCTAAGCGTATACGCCGGGAAGGCGGTCAGGTTGGGTTTTTGGCTGGAATCGCACTCCTCCCCGAGATATGGCACTTCAGTCGGGCCAGGATGGTATGTTGATGAGGTGCTCGTCGAAAGCGACACAATTGACCCGATTCCCGATCAGGTCGCTATGGAAGGTTCTACTTTGGCCGTGCCGATCAGCGTACATGGTACGAACCTCATCGTCCAGGCCTGCGGAGACTTGCCAGCAGGCGCCTCCATCGACCCTGAGACACGGCTTTTCTCATGGACGCCCAGCGAGACACAAGGGCCGGGTTTCTATACCATTTGTGTGTGTGTCATGCAGACGGGCAACTCGCTGAGTCCTCTTGCCCAGACCTGCTTCAATGTGACAGTGCAGGAAGCCAATGTGTCTCCGGTCCTTGATCCATTGCCGATCGGTGCCTCGGTGGAAGTCAATGA
Organism: uncultured Verrucomicrobiota bacterium; assembly: GCA_964411985.1. Classification (GTDB taxonomy): domain Bacteria; phylum Verrucomicrobiota; class Verrucomicrobiia; order Limisphaerales; family J093; genus CAYPNF01. The sequence goes on along the minus strand of CAYPNF010000017.1, from coordinate 90,704 downwards.
GGGCAGTCCTGTGACTTTCAAAGCCACTGCGAGTGATCCAGACAACGCAGGTGGGGAATATGTCTGGTTCCTGCATCAGCAGACTTTCACGAACCTCACTCTCTCGCCTTGGACCGCCTACAGCCGCGCAAGCACCAAGAACTGGGAGGCTAAGAAGTTCGGTGACCGCTACTATGCCCAAATCTTGGGGGTGGGGGCCGACAAGGCCAGCGATGATTGGCTGATCTCCCCCAAATTGGACCTGACGGGGACCAAAGCAGAAACCCTTTCCTTCGAAAGCCTCAAGCAGTACGACGGTCCGGACATCCAAGTCTTGGTATCGACCAACTACTCCGGTTCCGGTGATCCCAATGTGGCAAAGTGGACCAATCTCACCGCCACCTTGTCTGCTGGGTTGGAGCAATTGACAGCCTCAGGCGAGGTGGACCTCTCTGGCGTGAGCGGAAGCAGTTCGGTGTACATCGCCTTCCGATATACCTCTACTGGGACGACTTCGGGTACGGCTGCCTTGTGGCAGGTCGGGAATATCGAAGTGATGGGGACCTTCCCGGCGCTGAACCAGAAACTGACATTCACCTTGGATACCGGTGCCCCTGCGGGCTCCGCCATCGATCCGAGCACCGGAGCTTTCGCGTGGACTCCTGGAGAAACACAAGGCCCAGGCGTCTATCCCATCTCGGTCCGAGTGACGGACGACGGCGCACCCGGTGGATCTCCCCTGTCTGCCGCTCGGTCCTTCACAGTGACGGTCAAGGAAGTGAACGTGAAGCCGACGATTGCGTCGATCGCTGACATGAATGTCAACGAAGGAGTCGCGTTTGGATTTACGGCCACGGCCGATGATCCTGACCTTCCGGCGAACACATTGACGTGGACCCTGGACGACGCTTCCAAAGCTTTGGGGGCTTCCATCGATCCCACCTCGGGCGTCTTCCAATGGAAACCCTCCGAGGCCCAGGGTCCGGGGGAATATCCCATGACCCTGACGGTCGCCGATTCCAATCCTGACGCGGTGAACGAGAAGAGTCTGAGTGACACTAAGACCTTTAAGGTGAAGGTCCTGGAGATGAACCAAGCTCCGGTCCTGGACGACACGGTCGTGAGCGATCAGACGATCTCTGAGGGAAGCGAGATTGCCTTCGTGGCCAAAGCCACTGATTCAGACACTCCTACCAACTCGATATCGTTTAGTCTGGGAGTCGGTGCGCCTTCCGGTGCGTCTATCGATCCTACGACTGGGCAGTTCCGCTGGACAGCAACGGAAGCCCAGGGCCCGGGGGTGTATCCGATCACGGTCATTGCGACTGATAGTAACCCCATTGCCGTGAACGAGAAGAGTCTGACCGATTCGATGACCTTCCAGGTGACTGTTGGTGAAATGAATCTGGCCCCGAGCTTGGCGTTCATAGCTGATCAGGTGGTGGATGAACTCAAGCAGTTGGTGGTCACGAACCGTGCGGTGGACCTCGACCTTCCGGCCAATGCGCTGAGCTATACTCTGCTGAGCGCGCCCAGTGAGATGACAGTGGATTCCCAAGGGGTGATCCGGTGGACACCGAGCGAATCACAAGGGGGCACCACGAACGGTGTGGTCATGAAAGTGACGGACAATGGAGTTCCAGCGTTGAGCGCCACCAACACCTTCCAAGTGGTGGTGAACGAGGTGAACGCCACTCCGACGTTGCCCAGCATAGCCCAGCAAACGATCAATGAGATGACCACCCTCACGTTAACGAATACGGCTACGGATTCCGATATTCCGACCAACCTGCTGACCTACACCCTGGTTGGGGCTCCCTCTGGCATGGTGATCGATCCTCATGGAATCCTTACCTGGACCCCGACCGAAGCGCAGGGTCCTAGCACGAACAGCGTGGGCGTCATCGTCAACGACAACACCGGTACGACGAACGCGACCGTGACCAACACCTTCACGGTGGTGGTAAAGGAAGTGAACGTGGCTCCAGTCATGCCCATGGTCGCAGACCTGACTGTCCAGGAGGAAACTGCGTTGGTGGTGACCAATACCGCCACGGACTCCGACCTGCCGGCCAACGTTTTGACCTACGCTCTTTTGACCTCCCCAAGCGGGATGGTGATCGACGCGAAGGGCCTCATAACCTGGACTCCCTCCGAGAGCCAGGGTCCCAGCACGAACCTGGTGGTGGTGAAAGTGAGCGATGATGGTGCCTCTCCGCTTAGCGCTACCAATTCTTTCCAGGTGGTTGTGAGCGAGAAGAACGAGGCGCCGGTGCTGCCGTTGATTGCTGCCCAGACGGTCAACGAACTGGCTGCGCTGGTGGTAACCAACCGGGCCACGGACAAAGATCTGCCGGCGAACAAACTGACCTACACCTTGGTGAGCGCTCCTGCCGGCATGGTGGTGGATGCCAATGGCGTCATTACTTGGACTCCCTCCGAGAGCCAAAGTCCCAGCACGAACCTGGTGAAGATGGTGGTGACCGACCATGGCAGTCCGTCCATGAGTGCGACCAACTCCTTCCAGGTCACTGCAAAAGAGGTCAACCAATCGCCCGTCCTTGCCTCCATCCCCAACCAGACGGTCAATGAGGGGGCTCTTGTCTCCTTCAAAGCGAGTGCCACGGATGGTGATCTCCCGGTGAACAGTCTGACCTTCCGTCTGCAGGCGGGTGCGCCAAGCGGGGCCACGATCACGTCCGATGGGCAGTTTACTTGGACGCCGACGCATGCCCAGGCGGGTACCCACACGATTGGAGTGATTGTGGATGACAACACCGGCACCACCAACGCGACGGCAAGCGCAAGTTTCACGGTGACCGTGAAGAGCAGTGGCCCGGTCATTGCAGCCATTGCGGACAAGACGGTGAATGAAGAGACGGAGCTTTCCTTTACCGCTACGGCGACTCCCGCCGAAGCTGGCAACCGATGGGCGCTGAAAGCTCCAGTGCCTGAGGGTGCGAAGATCGATGCTATCACCGGCAAGTTCAGTTGGACTCCCAGCGAAGCCCAAGGGCCAGGTGAGTATACCTTCGCCCTGACGGTCGATGACGGGAAGGGAGCGACAAACTCAGTGGCGCAGACCTCGTTCAAAGTGTCGGTGAAGGAAGTGAACAAGGCGCCCGAGCTGGAAGCGATTGGGGCCCAGACCGTGGAAGTGGGTACTACGCTCAACCTGGTGGCCAAAGCCAAGGACGACGACCTGCCCGCGAACACGCTCGTGTTCACCCTGGGGGCAGGAGCTCCGACCAACGCCACCATCACTGCGAACGGTTCTTTCAGTTGGACACCGTCGGAAACGGGAGAGTTCCAGATCCCGGTCATCGTAACTGACACCAGTACCAGTGCCGTGAATGAGCAGCATCTGGCGGATACGCTCACGTTTGCCGTCACTGTTTACGGAGTCTTCACGAACCTGGACTTCGAGCAAGCCGATGTCAGCAGTGCGCGGTTAGGGAAGGTATCGGCTGAAAAGGCCCTTCCGCACTGGAATCAGAACCATCCTCAGGCTGACCTGATCGGCTATGACAAACTATCGTATCCGTCGGGACTCCTGTCGGTCTCGATCCACGACAGCAAGAGCGCGGACGTGGCGGGCCTCATCGAAGGCAAATACGGCGTCATGCTCGAAGCGGGCAGCCCGACGACGGGAGCCGCTCCCACCAATGCGGTCATCAGTCAGAAGGGCATGGTGCCTGCGAACGCAAAGAGCCTGCGCTTGCGCACCAATCCGGACTACACGCTTCTGAAGGTGTATCTCAACGACACGGAGATCGCCATGGGCGTGACCGCCACCAATGGCGAAGCTCTCGTCCTGTGCGGTAACGTGGAGAGCTTTGCTGGCGAGGTTGCCGAGCTGAAGATCGAGGCAACGGTGGCTGGAAACGAGCTCGGCTACGCCTTTATCGACTCGATCGTATTTGCGGCTGAACTGTGCTCGGGCCAAACGCCCCCACCTGTAATGCGCCCGCTCGAGTTCGTGGGCGGGAACGTGAGGATCACCGTGGACCAGGTGACTATTGGCAAGACCTACGAGCTGCAGTCCACCGAAGATCTGGGTGGAGGATGGAAGACGGTCCAGCAGGTGCAGTGCACGGTCAACCCGCTGCAGTTCACCGACACGACTGTCGCTGGCCACGCGCTGAGGTTCTATCGGGTGATCGAGAGATAGGTTTCCCGGATCTCGCATGCTAGGATGATTCGCGGCGGGGTGGCTTTTGAAAGGCCACCCCGCTTTTTTGTGGGTAACTTCGGTGAGAGTTTGACGGTTACCGGCTGGATCGTGTTGATTTTGAAAGCCATACGCCGCAATCTCTGCCAAACCAACTGGCTTTGTTGTTTCCGCCATGCATCTAACTTGCGCCATGGGAAGTGAAGGAAGGGGAAAGCGGTACATCGCTGCGCTCCTCACCGCACTCCAAAAGCTGGCGCAGGCAGGTGGCTGCGCCTCGGTGCTGGTTGGCTGTTTCCTGTTGAGCGCCAGCGCAGGGGAGAAGGTCCTGGAGTCCTTTGCCAGGACCCTTCTTAGCGTGGAGGGTTCGGTGCAGGTGTCGCGCTTGGGAAGTGAAGCCTGGGATCGATGGAACCCAGAGGAGCCTTTGCAGGGGGGGGATCGCATTCGAACGGGTCCCCGGAGCCGGTGCCTGGTACGGATCTCGGAACAGACGACGCTCAGGATGGGAGAACTGAGTCTGCTGGAGATCCCGGCCAGACCGGGCGAACGCCTGAAGGTCAGGATTCGAAAAGGCCTCTTCTATTTCTTTCATCGGGAGAAACCGGGCGAATACGAGATCCAGAGCCCGGGTATCTCCACGATCATCCGCGGAACGGAATTTGTGGTGGAGGTGGCTGGGGACGATTCCACGCGCATCTCGGTAGTGGATGGCGAAGTGGAAATGAGCCGCGGGGAGGACCGCTTGAGCCTGCGCAGCGGCCAGTCTGGGAAAGGGGGCCTTGGGGAGAAACCGACTCTGGTTCCGGCGTTGGCCATGTCCAGTGTGATTCAGTGGATTCTGTACTACCCGGGAGTCTTGCACTTGGGGGATCTTGAGCTGAGTGCTGCGGAAACTGCCACGCTAGCAGATTCGCTAACGAACTATGCCGTCGGCGATCTGAAAGGGGCCTTGGAACAATTCCCGCACGATCGCTCCAATCTCTCCCCTTCACAGAGACTCTACCTGGCGGGACTCGTGCTCAGCGTTGGCAAAGTGGAGGAAGCGAATGTGATCCTGGATGGAGTGGAGGCGAACCCGAGTTCTGGTGGCGAAGCGCGACATCTGGGAGCTCTTTGCCGGAGTCCGCGGCGGATGGTTTCCCTTGCGCAGGGAACAGATCTTGGGCTGGGAGAAGCGCCTGGGACCGCCACGGAATGGCTGGTGGAGGCCTATGCGCGTCAGGCCCAGGGTCAACTCCAGTCCGCATTGGAGGCGGCGAAACGGGCCGTCGCCTTGGCTCCGGACTTTGCATTTGCCTGGGAGCAAGTGGCCGAGCTCCAGTTTGGCATGGGGAACGTCCATGAGGCGCGCAGGTCTTTGGAGCGGAGCCTGGCGTTGGCACCAAGGAACGCCCAGGCGCGAGCACTGCAAGGCTTTTTGCTTTTGGCGGACGGGCGGACGACCGAGGCACGGGCCGCCTTTGACCAGGCGATTGCTCTGGACGGGGCGCTAGGAAACGCCTGGCTGGGGAGAGGGTTGGCCCAACTCCGCAGGGGGCAGACTGCAGCTGGCCTTCAGGATTTGGAAGCGGCGGCAGCCTTGGAGCCGCAACGGGCCGTGCTGCGTAGTTATCTGGCCAAGGCCTATCAGGCGGCACGCGATCCGTCGCGGGCGGGAAATGAGATCCGACTGGCCAAGGAACTGGATCCTGGAGATCCCACCGGTTGGTTCTACTCCGCTCTCCTGCTGCGCCAGCAGGGGCGATTCAACGAAGCGGCGCAGGAGCTGGAACGTTCCCTGGAACGGAATCAAAACCGGGCGGTGTTCCGCTCTGATCTGCTTCTTGACCAGGATCGGGCGGTGCGTGGGGCCAACCTCGCGGGAATCTATCGTGACGCCGGCATGCCAGAGGTGGGGTTTCGAGAGGCTTCCAAGGCGGTCAGTGCAGACTACGCCGATTACTCCGCACACCTGTTTCTGGCCGGGAGTTACGATGCGTTGCGTGATCCGCGCCAAGTCAGCCTCCGTTATGAAACCCCCTGGCTGCAGGAGTATCTTCTATCCCAACTGCTGGCCCCGGTCGGAGCGGGTGAATTGTCACCGGCAGTGACTCAGTACGAGTACTCGCGCTTGTTCGAGAGGGACAGGATCAGCCTATGGTCGGACACGGAGTATGGGAGCCGGGGAGATTGGCGGCAGACGGCGTCCCAGTTCGGCCGGGTGGGTGGCAGCAGCTATGCCGTGGACGTGGGTTACACTTCCCAGAACGGCGAGCGGCCGAACCAGGATCTGGAACAACTCAACCTCGCCTTGCGATACAAGCAGCGGTTAGGACCGCAGGACACCCTTTTCCTCCAAGTAGGCGTGATGGACATGGAGTCGGGAGATCTTGCCCAATACTATGATCCAACCAACGCCTTTCCGAACCTGCGCATCCAGGAGAGCCAAACGCCGCAAAGCTTAGTGGGATACCATCACGAATGGAATCCGGGCTCGCACACCCTGTTCCTGGGCGGCTACCTCCAGGATACCCTGGAGATTCAGAACCCGGACCAACCGGTTCTGGCTTTCCTTAACGATGTGTCGGGAACGAAGATTGATGCTGCGGCCTATCCTCAACCACCCACCGCCAGCCTGAGGTATCAAAACGACTACTCCCTTTACTCCTGCGAACTGCAACAGATCTGGCAGGGGGGAGGTCACAGTGTGGTTGTCGGGGGGCGATACCAGACCGGCGAGTTTGACACCTGGAATGAGTTGGGGGCATCCACCCCCACGGCTTTCGCCAACGAGGGACGCATCTCTGCGTTCAAGATTCCCACTTCGCCCGTGTCTGCGAGAACTGAGAGTGCCTTTGAGCGCTGGAGCTTGTACGGGTACGACTTCTGGAGGATCGTGGATCCGCTCATCCTCATCGCAGGGATTTCCTACGATTCCCTCCGCTATCCCGGGAACTTTCGGTTTCCCCCCATCTCCTCCTCGGAAGAAGAGGAAGATCGTCTCTTGCCAAAAGCCGGGGTGGTCTGGACTCCTTTTGCGAAGACCACCTTTCGCGGGGCCTACTCCAGGTCCCTCGGAGGGGTGAGCTTTGAGAGGAGCTTCCAGCTGGAGCCATCCCAAGTGGCAGGCTTCACCCAGAGTTTTCGCAGCGTGGTGCCGGAATCTGTGGCGGGGTCGATTTCTGCCGAGCGAGTGGAAACGATGGGAGCAGGCGTGGAGCAGAAGATCGGGGCGACGACGTTTCTGGGGCTTCAATTTCAGCAGTTCAATTCGACTGTATCTCGAGCGGATGGAGCGATGGCGGCTGGCATTTCATCCAGCGGGGTACGTTCCGCACCCATGCAACTGCGGGAAGACCTTGAGTATGAAGAGCGCGAGCTGGCGTTCACCGCCAATCAGCTGTTCGGGCGGTACGGTTCGCTGGGAGTGCGGTATTCCTTAGGGGATGCTCAAATCCAGAATGGGTACCCGGAGCTTCCGGCTTCCGTGACCGCCATCTTTCGCGAGACCGATCAGTCGGCCCAGTTGCAACGGGTTCACTTGTACGGCCTTTTCTACCATCCCAAGGGTCCGTTCACTCGGTTGGAAGGAATCTGGACTGGTCAGTCCAACTCCGGCGATGCGGCGCACCTTTCCGGGGCTGACTTTTGGCAGTGGAACTGGCTGGTGGGCTACCGGCTGGCCGATCGAAGGGTGGAACTGAGCGTGGGGATCCTGAATCTTACCGACACGGACTACCGGGTGAACCCGCTGAACCTGACTTATGAACTTCCGCGTTCGCGAACCTTCGTCTTGAGCTTGAAGTGGTTGTTCTGAATAATGGCCAACAAACTAATCGAGCCGTGCTGAGAAATACTCGAGTTGCGGAAGATCCACGGATCATGCTGAACCCGCTATCCATCGCCTGCCGAGGCGCAATCTGCTGGATCGCGGGTGCAGTTCTGCTGCTCCTGGCTCCGATCCCCCTTCAAGGTCAGACCACCGTCATTTGGCGGGAAGGCTTCGAAAGTCTGGACTTTCCCGCTGGTTGGGCGGTCCAAGGTGAGGGTTGGCAGGTGGGAACGCCTCTGCCCGATCCGAGTCCCGGGCCTGGGGGCGCGTTCGAGGGGCGGAAGTGTGCTGGGATCGGCTTTTCGGGTACCTATGCACCCAACCTAACCTCGGCTCTGATCCGAGAGACACCCTTCCTGGTGCCTCCCGCGGAGTTGGAGCCTCAGTTACAGTTTTTCCACTGGCGCGAGATCCATGATGATCGGGTATCCGTCCAGATTAGCGTCCAGGGTGGTGCTTGGAAGCCGTTGGCTACCTACACGGGAAATCTGCCGTTTTGGAATCGCGAATTCATCGACCTTAGCCCCTACGGTGGAAGCTCGGCTCAGATTCGCTTCTTGTTCGAATCGAACGGCCAGGATGCGGGATCGGGGTGGTGGTTGGACGAGATCTCGGTGGTTCAGAAGCGGGACTTGGTCACCACCAAGCCTACGATCGCTCAGCAGCCTTCTGGGGGAATAGCCCAGCTGGGTTCGAGCTTCACGCTTTCGGTGATAGCCGGGGGTACAGGGCCTTTCAGCTACCAATGGAGACTCAATGGAGCCAACATCCCGGGGGAGACCAACCAGAGTCTGGTTTTGCAGGTCGTCGAGCCCAAGAATGCTGGTGATTACACCGTGCTGGTCGCAAATGAGGTTGGGGTGACGGCAAGCGAAGTCGCCCGGTTGAGCCTGGTGGTGGGCGTACTTCCCTTCCGTGATGCCTTTGCGTCGAGCCAAGTGATTACGAATCATGCCGGTATTGGCACTGGGTCCAATGGGGAGGCTACTCACGAGGTCGGTGAACCTCGCCACGCGGGTAAGGTTGGGACGAAGTCTCTGTGGCTTACCTGGAGACCCCTCCGCAAAGGCGTCGCCACGTTCTCCACGCAGGGGAGCGATTTTGACACCTTGTTGGCGGTTTACACGGGCAACGAGCTTGGAAATCTCAAAGAGGTAGCGAGTGATGACGACAGTGGGGGGTACTTCACGAGTGCCGTGGTTTTCTCGGCCGATCCCAGCGTGGAGTACCACATTGCCGTCGGTGGTGCGCTGGAAGCCTCTGGAACGATTCTTCTGCGTTGGGACTTGGAACTTCTGCCGGACGAGGTCCCTCAGATTCTGCGGCGTCCCCAAGGCGTTGTCTACATCGACGCTCCCGTCGTGCTCGAGGCGGAGGTGGACAAGCCATCCGAACGAACCTACCAATGGTTGTTTGAGGGGCAGCCCGTGCCTGGGGCGAACGCTCCCCGCCTCGTCTTGGACCAGGTTAAGCGCCAGCAGGTGGGTGCGTATTCTCTGGAGATTCGAAATGGCACTCAGGTCATTCGCAGCGAACCAGTGAACGTGGAAATAGGTTCACGGGTGGGCCCTCCCACCGCGGACAAATTGGCTGACTTGTTCCAGGAGACTTCCCGAAGAGCTTCCCTGATGACCACCGAGCCTTTCACTTGGACTTTCATGCCCGTCCGGCTGGGTAGCCTGGGGTGGAGGGTGCTGAACAACGCTGGCGGAACCACAGAGACGGGGGAGCCTCTCAATCCACAGAAATACGGCGGCGCTTCCCGGCTCCTTGGGGTGGAACTGCAAGAAGGTGGCCTGCTCACCGTGGATACCACGGGAAGTGCTATCGACACCTTGGTGGGACTTTACCATTTGGAGGGGGAAGGAACCAGTTGGTTGGATCTCTCGCTTGTGGCCAGTGACACTGGATCTCTGGCGAGCGGGCACTCGGCTATGCTCACAACCAATGTCACGGCTGGTCGCTATCTGGTGGTGGTGGATGGTGTGAGCGGGGCGCTGGGCGAGATTCGATTGAGCTGGAGTCTTGGCGAGAAACCTCAGATCACGCACCAGCCTGAAGATCTTTCTATCGCGGCCTGGAAGACGGCTGTGTTTCAGGCGGAGGTGGCGCAGGCGGCCAATGGTCTCTATCAGTGGTACAGAGGTTCGAATCCGATCGTGGGAGCGACCAATCGAACTTTGCAGCTGGAGCAGGTACAGCTCTCGGATTCGGGTGTGTATTATGTACGCGTTTGGAATGACTTGGGAGAAAGCCGAAGTGCTGACGCGATTCTGAATGTGTTGGGTTTTCCCCTTCAGAGTTACGGACGGAATGCGAACGGGCAGTTTCAGCTAACGTTTTCCGCCACGCCGGGCACACGATACGGAGTCGAGGTCTCGACGGACTTGGTGGGATGGCGAGAATTGGGGCAATTCCCGGTCAACACCAACACGGTCACCTTTGTGGACGTTTCCTCGAGCAGCGTGGGGGCATGGTACTACCGGATTCGTGTGGATGGTCCATGAGCGCGACTCCATTGCCATCTCAGGCTGGAGGCGAGGCAACCCCAGGTTGATATGGGAGCGGCGGCCTGCAATTTGAAGGACTGGATCGCAGGGCAGGGTGGCGTGCGGTCTTTCTCGTTCCCGCGACGCGTGAAGCTTTTCCTGCGCCTGGTCTTGGCCGTGGAGGCTTGTCACCTTGGGGGGCGCAGCTGTGGGTTGGTGAGCCCGGAGAGGGTGCGGTTCGATTCGCCCGATGCTTCTGGAGAGTCTGCAGGACTCGAGCTAAGCTCGCAACCCATTGCCTGCGGTGGAAGGTTGGATGGCGACACCCTCCCACAAAGTTCGGGTGAGGTCTTGCTTGAGGAGGAGTTGGAATACCGAGCTCCTGAGTGTGGAGGCGCCTTCGTTCCATCGCCCAGTGCTGACCTCTATGCGCTGGGTCGGATCGGTCAGCGGCTCTTCTCAGCAGGATTCCAGGAGGCACTCCCCGAGAACTGGGATCGGGAAGTTCCGGACAAGCGGCTGGTTCGGCTTCTGCGGCGTTGTGCGAGTTGGCAGGTCTCCTCACGGCCCGCGCGTCTTCAGGAGGTAATCGCTGAACTTGAGGAGATCCAGCGTTCCTGCGAGCCAGGCGGCTTCACGATGGTGTCCATGCCTGAAGGAGAGGGCACAGACCGCTCTTGGAAGAGGATCCTCGTTCCCTGCGTTCTCTTAACCCTCGCTGGATGGCTGCTGCTGGTGAGTCCCCTGGGGGAGACCTTTGCCTACCAGAGCTATGCTCTCTTGTTTCCTTTTCGACCCACCGCCGAGGATCTGGAGACGACCCTGCTTTACATGGACGACTATTCGCATCGGGAGTTGGCTCAACCTTGGGATGCGCCATGGAGTCGGAGGCTGCATGCACGGCTGATTCATGAGATGAGCCGAAGAGGCGCAAGGGCGGTCGTCTTTGATGTCCTGTTTGACCAACCTTCGCAGAACCCCGAGGAAGACCGGGCTTTTGCAGAGGCTGCCAAGGCATTTGGGCGGGTCGTGGTGGGAGCGCGTCTGACTCATCAGACCCTGGATGGAAAAGACGTGGGGACGGCGATCGAGGCTCCGACCGAAGCGATCCGTTCGGTGACGACTTGGGGATTGGTGGAGTTGGCGACGGTGGAAGGAGTGGCGTGGCTTCACCTTCCAGGGGCTCTTGGCCAACCTAGCCTCGCGCAGCAGACACTCCGAGTGGCCTATCCAGACAGGCAAATCCAAGATGCATCCCGGAAGTGGATCAACTTCTACGGGCCGCCCCAAAGGTTGCCTCACTTTTCCTATGCTGACGCCTTGGAACCTGGTCGAGTTCCCGATGCCGCTTTTTCGAATAAGGTCGTATTTGTCGGGAGCTTGAGCGAAGTGGGCTTTAGCGGAGGTCGGATCGCTGACGAGTACACCACCCCATTTACCCGCTGGAGCCAACGCAAAGCGCCGGGGGTGGAGGTGAACGCAACGGCCTACCTCAACCTCGCCCGACAGGACTGGCTGCGGCCAGCTGAGTTGTGGATTCAGATGCTGTTGTTGATGGGAGTCGGTTTCGGCCTGGGGATGGGAGCCGCCCTTCTATCGCGCCGCGTTGCCACGGCTGGAGTTGTGGGTGTGGTCATCCTCACCTTCGCTTGCAGTGTGTGGGCAGCCTGGCAATCCCAGATCTGCTTCCCTTGGCTGACCGTGGTGGGGGGACAGGTGCCTTTGGCTGTCTTGGGGATGTTTGCCTACCGTCGACAGTCCAGGTTGAAGGTCCCGGGAATGAGGCTCCTCCGGGTCATTGGCAAGGGTACGTTCGGGGAGGTTTGGCTTGCCCAGGACGCCGCGCGGGAGTTCAAGGCGGTGAAAATTGTTCACCGCCGCCGGTTTCTCGGCAGCCGTTCCTATCAAGCCGAGTTGGAGAGCCTTGAAAGGGTGGCGGGACTCTCCCGGCGTTGCCCGCATTTGGTGAGTCCCCTTCATGTCGCCGACTGCGCCGACCACCAGGGCTACTACTACACCATGGAGTTGACCGATGATCAGTCGGGAGGTCGATGCGTCTCTCCTTCAAATTATGCGCCCAAGACCCTGGCTTCCCTCCTTGCCTCACCCGGAACTGCCCGCAGTGCGGCATCCGCACATGCTCTGTCTCCCGCGGAGTGGCACCACATGGCACTCGCCATCGCTGAGGCCTTGGATTTCCTGCATCGGAACGAACTGGTTCATGGCGACATCAAGCCCGCCAATATTCTGTTCCATCATGGGAAGGCTTGCCTCGGCGACCTTGGATCCGTGACTCAGATTAGTCAAACTAGCCACTCGGCAACCCGAGGAACACCTGCTTATGCTCCACCGGAAGGGGGAGGCACAAGGGTCGCCGACGTGTTCAGCTATGGAAGGACGTTTTCCCAGCTTTGGGAGGCGTGTGATCGGCATCCGCTGGGTGCCTCCTGGTGCGCTGAGGTGGCAAAGTTACTTGAACGGGCAACAGAAGAGAACCCGGACAAACGTTATCAGGCAGGCAGGGAGCTCTTAGCTGCGTTGAGACAGCTTCCGATAGCGGGATGATATCCTCGAGGGTAAGGTTTCAGCACGGCAGGGGACAAATCGGCCTTGGGGCCTTGCGAAGATACCCAACATCGATTCCTACCGCCCAAGGCGACTCCTGCAATCGGGCCCTTCCGCGGGCCAAACCTTCCTCGAAACCGGTCTGCTTTGCTTCCGTGCCTACGGCGATGGAGGTGGGTTCGACAATATGGATGTGGCCTTGATCCAATCGGTTGATCAAGGCAGCCTTGGGGATGAGCCCGCGTTGGCCCGGGGAGCCGCCGGTCCAGATGCCTGCCAGAGCATGGCTGGGATCTGAAGGGGATTCTCCGCACAAGACCAACAAGGGAAACAAAGCCAGTCTTTCGGCCAAGGACGACAAGAGCAAAGCCAGGTCGATGCACGTGCCTTCTCCGGTCCCAAGGGACTGAGTCGAGAGCAATGATCCGGGAGGTCGAATAGTCTGAAAAGGCCAATTATTGGCCCGTGTAGTTTCGAGCTTGGGCAACTGGTAGCGAATCTTATGGAATCGAGCTAGATGTTCCATCGCGCAACGATAGACCAGCAATTCGGTCTGGGCCTGTCCAGGTGACCGGCTGTGGCGTTGGCTTTCCGCAACCTTGGTTGCGAGGGCTTGCAGTGCAGAGTGTTCTGGTATTACGAATGCACTCAGCCAGGAAAATAGGCGTGGGTCTTGAGCCCATCCCCAATACCCAAGAACATCCACTTGGCTTGGGTAACTCTCGAGTCTCGTTCCCCCCGCGCTCACAACCACGTCTACTGGCGAGTGCCTAACGGCGGGGTGGGTGGGCCATGGAACCCAGCGAACGTTGGGCAACTTCACTGCGCGCCGCTCCTTGGATTCGAGAGGCGGTATTCGAATCGGTATAGGATCGCAGAGGTCGGAGATCTGGAAATCCAGATGGCACTCCTCGCTCCGTCTGTTCGAGAGGTTCAGCACTGATACCTCCCACAGAATGGGGAGTTGGTTTTGAACCGATGGGCGCGATACTGCCGGGTGAAAAGAGCCGACGAAAAGAAGTTGGCCATACCGAAACATCAATCGGTCATGGGTGCAGAGGGTCCAGAACGTGGAACCAGTTTGGACCAGGGCGCCTGGTTCCAAAGGAATGGCTCCCGAGATGCGCGCACCGTCGACGAATGTGCCGTTGGTACTCTCCAGATCTTCTAGATGCCAGGTGGCATCCTTCAAGACCAGCTTGGCGTGAGGTCGGCTTGCGTGCGTATCCCCCGTGAGCGCAAGGTCTGGCCTATCCTGTTCAGAGGTTTTGGGTGTGCGGCCCAGCAGGATGGTATCCTGGCAGAAACCGTGAAACCCGAGCTCTCTATGGTCTGGCGCGCTCAACAGGAGGATGGCGATGCGTCTACTCACGGTCAGATCAGTACGAGTTAAAGTACTATGGAACCCCACCGTGCCGGAAGTCGAGCCTGTTGGAAAGGCAGCGACAAGATTGAACTATACGTATGGTTGAGTCGTTCTTCCAACAATGTGGCATTGGGGAGCCCAAGGCCCAAACCTACTCGACCCGTTTCGTGGGCCAGGTAAGGAAACAACTCATACTGCTGTCCGCCAAATCCGTCCTCTGAGTGACCCGTGATTTCCTCTCTGTTCCCTAACCCGCAACCAAGGGTCAGTGGATGCGATTGAGACTTTCGCGGGTGGGCGTTCCCGTGGAACAGGGAGTCGGAAGTTGAGCCCAGAGATCATCGGTCTCGCGTGAGAGTGATCAGAGATTGCTCTTGTCGGGGCATGGATTCTGGTTCGCACGGGGATCATCGGGGCAGATTCCAAGCACGAAATAGCAAAGCCAAGGGCCTTGAGGAAGTGGTGAAAGAGTTCGGATTGAAACCGAGATGACCCCGCAGGCGGGGACCCGAACTTCTGGCCAGCGCCATGGCCCAGAAGCTCATCAGGCCCTTTGAAAATGAAGGGATTAAGGAGCCTGGTAGAAAGTTCGGATTTCAACCGAATTGAAGTGGCTCCAGAGAGAGGGCTCGAACCTCTAACCCGCCGGTTAACAGCCGGCTGCTCTACCATTGAGCTACTCTGGAACTCAGAGGGCACGAAAGAGTATAGATACCCCCTTATTGCGTCAACGGATTTTGTGATCCTCTTCCCAAGAAATGCATGTATCCCCCCCCGCAAAAGCAATCCGCCGGCGACAGAGACAACTGCCGTCGGCGGACGCCAACCCAATGTGACCTAACTAACCAACCAACCAAAACCTAGTTGGTTAATAGAAAATAAAGCATTACACGTGCCAAAAAGATTCATTAATAACGGGAAAATTAGGCAAGAAAGAGACAGTTTGTCTCATTTTCCCATCGGTGGGGGCTGCGGGGTGCGGTCCTGCAGTTCTAAGTTGAATTCCAGGCGCGTCCGGGTATCGGTGCGATCGTTTCGGATCTCGATCTCCTTGAGTTGCCAAGCCTTACTCACGCGCTGAAAGGAACGTACGGAGAACTCCTTGAGCAGTTTATGGTCGCGGTCGTAGGCTTCTGCTCTCAACAGGCCGCCAGATTCGATATCGATCCACGAGAGAACGCGCGAGTATTCTGTTGGATAGGAGGCGTCTGGGATGCTCTCGAGAACTCTGCAGGAACGTCCTTTGCGCATCTCACTCTTGACGAGGCGTTGATCGGGCCAATGCAGGAACTCCAAGCCGAGGTCACAAAGCCAGAAGTCGGTGCCTGAAAAGGGGTTGGTCAGCTGTTGAATGGCTACTGGGCTAGGGGCAGAAGGTAGAGTCTCGCCGGGCTTTGCCTTCGCATGATAATAGGTGGATGCCGCGCCCTCACGATGGATGACCTGCAGCAGTTCAGGGGAGGAATCGGGCGTTTCCGAGCTCGCGTAGGTCACGGTCCAAGTAGGTTCCGAGGAGGTCGTCTCCATGCGGACGGGAATGTCGATTTTTCGCCCTGTGGCGGTGCGGACCTTGAGGGTGCCGCTGGTCTCAATTCTCTCGGCTGGACGCTGATTTCGGAGTTCGGCGGCCAGGGTTGGCCCGTCCGTAGGTTCGCCCGCTAGGGTGATCGGGAGAGAGATGGCCAGCCCAAGAAGGAGGAATAGGGTTTTCGCGTGAGTCCCGGCGTTTGGGCTGAGCGGTCGCTGGAGAAGTTGAATCATGCCAGGGGCCTACCGAGTTTTGCGGGAGCCATCCTTGCGTCGTTGTGTGGGCCCGCGTGCTTTTGCGTCCCCTTTGGGGGCTAGGACTTTTTCCAGGGCGGCCGTGATGGAATCAACAAAGCAGACATCGAGTTTGTTTTGGACTTCGGTTGGCACCTCTGCCCAGTCTTTGCGGTTCTTTTCGGGCAACAGAAGGTGACGTACCCCAGACCTGGCTGCGGCGAGCACTTTCTCTTTGATGCCGCCGACGGGCAGAATTCGGCCTCGCAAACTGATTTCGCCGGTCATGGCATAGCCGCTGGCCACCTTTTGACGTGTCAGGAGGGATGCGAGGGCCACAACAATCGTGATGCCTGCGCTGGGTCCATCTTTGGGAGTGGCTCCGGCGGGGACGTGAATGTGGAGATCGATTTTGTCAAAAGCCAGGTCTTGAAGGCCCAAGGCTTTGGCTTGGCTGCGGATGAAGCTGAGGGCGGCCTGGGCGCTTTCCTTCATCACTTCGCCGAGGGAACCGGTGAGAATCAGCTTGCCATTCCCAGGCATTTGCGTCGCCTCGATGGTGAGGATGTCTCCGCCTGCCGGGGTCCATGCAAGGCCGGTGACAATCCCGCAGTCACGGTTTGTTTCCGCGCTCTCCAATTGGTACTTGGCGGTTCCCAGATACTGGTTTAGATCGGCCGGGCTGATCGTGATCGTCCAAGGTTTCGTGGACGGAGTCTCGACTAGCCTCTTGGCTGCTTTCCTCGCGAGGGCGGCCATCTCTCGGTCGAGTTGTCTGACACCGGCTTCGCGGGTGTAACTTTCGATTACCTCGCGGATGGTCGGATCTCCGATGCGCACCTGTTTCGGTTTCAGGCCGTGCTCAGAAAGTTGATTCGGCAGCAAGTGTCGCCTTGCGATCTGGAGCTTTTCCTTGGTGGTGTAGCTTGGAAGCTCAATGACCTCCAGCCGATCTCTCAAAGCAGGGTGGACAGGCTCCAGCCAGTTCGCCGTGGTCAGAAACAGCACTCGCGAGAGGTCAAAGGGCAAGTCCAGGTAATGATCGGTGAAAGTACAGTTTTGGTGCGGGTCGAGGACCTCGAGAAGAGCGGCTGCCGGATCGCCGCGCACGTCTGCGCCTACCTTGTCAATTTCATCGAGCAAAACGACAGGATTGTTGCTTTCGACGCGGCGCAAAGACTGGATGAGGCGCCCGGGGAGAGCCCCGACATAGGTGCGTCGGTGGCCGCGGATCTCGGCTTCGTCCCGCATTCCTCCCAGGGCAATCCGCACAAATTTCCTTCCAAGTGCGTCCGCAACGCTCTTTCCCAGGGAGGTCTTGCCCACGCCGGGAGGTCCGACCAGGCAGAGGATCGGGCCGCGGATTTGCTGCCGCAACTTCATGACGGCTAGGAATTCCAGCAGGCGGTCCTTCACTTTTCGCAGGCCATGGTGATTTTCCTCGAGGATCTTCTCCGCAGCGGCCAGATCCAGCTTGTCAGCGGTGGAGGTCTGCCACGGCAAATGCACGATCCAGTCCAAATAGGACCGGATGACGGTGTATTCTGCGGCCATTGGAGGGATCTGCCTGAGGCGGTCGAACTCCTTGATAGCGACTCGTTTGGGTTCCTCAGGGAGGTTGGCTTTTTCGATGGTTTGCCGCAGTTCCTCAAGTTCCGGGGTTCCCCCTTCAGCCTCTCCAAGTTCTCGCTGGATGGCACGAATCTGCTCTCTAAGGAAATAGTCTCTCTGGCTTTTGGCCATGGAGGTAGTCACCTCCTTCTGGATTTTCGAGCCGATCTTGAGGATCTCCAGCTCGCGCTCCAGAAGCGGCACCAGACGATTCAATCGTTCCTTGACGACGGTATTTCCCAGAAGTTTCTGTTTATCATCGAGTTCCAGATTGAGATTGGCTGCGACCAGGTCGGC
This sequence comes from uncultured Verrucomicrobiota bacterium, assembly GCA_964411985.1. Lineage (GTDB taxonomy): Bacteria > Verrucomicrobiota > Verrucomicrobiia > Limisphaerales > J093 > CAYPNF01. Next base: position 72,651 of record CAYPNF010000017.1, on the reverse strand, counting down.
CAGCTTTCCTGGGTCTTCCACGTTCAGCGCGGCCGCTTTGACCTGATCGGTCAGGGCAGGGGAGTGCTCGATGATTTCGGCGAACTTCTCACGAACGTGTCGCGCGAGGGCGGTGACTTCGATCGAGACGTCGACCGTTTCTGTGAGGAAATCGCAATTGGCTCGGAGATAAGGCTCTCGAGTCTCGATATCCTTGATATGGAATCGTTTAAGTCCCTCCACCAGAACGCGGGTCGTATTGTCTGGAAGCTTCAGCATTCGCAGCACTCTGCCCGCACACCCGGTCTCCCAAAGGTCTTCCGGGGCGGGGTTATCCAGTTCAGGCCGCTTCTGCAGGACCAAGCCAACGAACCTGTTGCCCGCCACCACGTCGTCGATCAAGCGAATGCTGGAGGGGGATTCCACCAGGAGAGGAACGACCATCCCAGGGAAAATCACGATGTCCGAGAGGCCCAGAATGGGGAGGTTCTCGGGAAGGGAGTTGGGTGCGACTTTGGAAGCAGAATCGCTGCTCCCTCCCGCGGCGTCCTGGATATTGATGAACTGGGCTTCCGGTGAACTCATGGTCCGTACGTCCAAAGGCTTAGAACTGACCGCACTGGAAAAGGTTCACAGGAAGTTACAGATCGTCGGATTCGATCGGTACGGATATGGGGCTGGAGGAAGGCAGACTTGGTACATCGATGCGCAGAAACCCATTTTGGTAGGAGGCTTTTGCGTTACTGACATCGTAACCGGGAGGCAGGTCCAAGACGCTCTCGAAGGGGCCGTAATTGATCTCCATGAGAACGAACTTGCAGGAAGAACCGCGACAAACATCATCTCGGCGGCCGCTGATCCTCAACTGGTTGCCATCCACGGTCAGTTCGAGGTCCTCTTTCTTCATCCCCGCCAGCTCTACCTTGATCACGAGACCTGAATCCGTGAGGTAAACATCCGTATTGGGAGTCCAAGAGGCACCTGCAAACTGCTCGCGGCCGCCGCTGGTATGCGGCCGTTTGACGAAGTGCATTGTAGCGCAGACTTTGTTCACAACAACTTCTAAAGCGGGGGATTCTAGACAAAAGCTCTAATCAATCAAGGGATTCTGCCCTGACTCGCAGGACAGGTCGTTCGCCCTTCCGGGAGGATAGGAGAGTGGTAGGTGGCCGAGAACCGGATTGAGAGCAGCAGGAACCACAAGGAAGCTGTCCTGAATGGTTTCGGGCACTTCGATACCGACGACTCGCTATCATGATCACGGCCGTGAGCCCTACGATGCTGAGTGACGCAATCTGTTGCCAATCCACACTGTAATCTAGACCTCCGACTTCGCTTCGCAACTGGTTTCTTGTGCTTCTACGGAGTTGCGCTAGCCTACTCACAACGATACAGTCGCAACTGTGCTGAGGATTCTGGCGGGGCCGGATGGTTGGCCTGCTCCTTGCTGTGCCTGACGTACGAGATAACGAATGGAAGCTATACTGAATTACGTTTTTGTAGGGTGCGCCGTACTGCTGATGTTCGGTACATCCATCTTTGTCCATGAGCTTGGGCACTATTGGGTCGCGCTTTGGCGTGGCCTCAAGGTCGAAGCTTTTGCCATTGGTCTGGGCCCCAAAATCTTCTCCTGGGTCAAGAACGGGATTGATTACTCGGTGCGCTGGATTCCCGCAGGTGGATTCGTGCGTTTACCCCAGATGATCACCTCGGAGGCCTTGGAAGGCTCCGGAGAACCGGGATCGGAACCCCTGCCTCCTGTTTCCCCTTTGTCCAAAATCCTGGTAGCGGTGGCGGGGCCGGTCATGAACGTCCTTTTCGGTCTTCTCATTGCCACTATCATCTACTTTGTGGGTTTGCCCATGCTGGTGAATCCCTCCCTGATCGGACACGTCGACCCCGACTCGCCGGAAGGAAAATTGGGCATCCGCCAGGGGGACCGGGTGGTGTCCGTGAGTGGCAAGCCGGTCAAATCGTGGGAAGATGTGAACATGACGGTGGTTTTGGGGCGGAGCAATACCTTCGAGGTGGTGATCGAGCGGGCGGGGGTGCCGACGCCTTACACCCTGACTGCCAAGGTGAACGAGGATATCGGCCTGAAATGGCTGAACCTGGATCCGCTGGAGCATCCTATGGTCGGAGCGGTGGAGCCGGGGATGCCAGCCGAGCAGGCAGGCTTGAGGAAAGGAGACCGGTTCGTTTCTTTCGATGCTGTCCCCGTGGTGAGCCAGGAGCACCTGATTGAGTTGGTGAAAAAGAGTGAGGGCAAGCTCAGCGAGGTGGTGGTGGAGCGAGGTGGACAGAAACTGACCTTGAAGGTCACCCCTCGCTATGACCCCAAGACCAAAAGGGGGCGGATGGGTATCGTTTTTGGAGGGGGTGTCTACGAAGTGGTTCGTCCCGGGCCCACGCCGTTTGCCCAGGTCAAGAAGGTATGGGACCAGACGGTTTCGGTTTTGAGTGCCCTTTTTAATTCCAAACAAACCGGCGTCAAGGCGAGCGACCTTAGCGGCCCGGTTGGGATCCTCTCCATGATGGCGGTTCAGGTGAACACGGACTACCGCTTGGCGCTGAGCTTCTTGGTCTTGTTGAACATCAACCTAGCGATTCTGAACCTCCTGCCCATTCCCGTCCTGGACGGGGGGCATATCCTTCTTTCCATCCTGGAGAAGATCCGTGGTCGTCCGCTGAGCGTGAAGTTGGTGGAGTATGCCACCACCGGGTTCGCGGTGCTGCTCATTTCCTTCATGCTTTACGTGACCTTCTTCGACGTACGCCGGCTTACTTTCTTCCGTGCCTTGCTCCAGCGTGGGTCTCAGGTGGAAGAGGTATCCAAGACGAACGCGACCCCAGCAGTGCCTGCTACAGCCTCCCCTGAGCCGGCTAAGTAAGAGCCATGAGCTTCTGTCATTCCCCCTACTTGTTCGAGCGCCGCAAGACGCGCGAGGTTGCAGTGGGTGATCCTTTGCACGGAGGGGTGATCATTGGCGGAGATCATCCGGTGGTGAAACAGTCCATGATCACCTGTGACACCATGGACACTGCCGCTTGCATCGAGCAAAGCCTGGATTTGGTGGCGGTAGGCTGCCAATTGGTGCGCATCACGGCTCCCACGGTCAAGGATGCTGCAAACCTGAAAACCATTGTAGAGGGTCTCCGTTCCCGCGGGTGCACGGTTCCGATCGTGGCCGATATCCACTTTAAGCCCGAGGCGGCCCTCGAGGCGGCGAAGTGGGTCGAGAAGGTTAGGATCAACCCGGGCAATTACGCTGATACCAAGAAATTTGCCATCAAAGAATACTCGGAAGACCAGTACCAGGCCGAGTTGCGGAAGATCGAGGAGAGGTTCACTCCTCTGGTCCTGCTCTGCAAACAGTTGGGACGAGCCATGCGGATCGGCACCAACCATGGTTCACTCAGCGACCGGATCATGAACCGGTATGGAGACAGCCCCTTGGGGATGGTGGAAAGTGCATTGGAGTTTGCCAGGATCGCAAGGGCTCACGACTATCACAGTCTCGTGTTCTCGATGAAGTCCTCGAATCCGAAGGTCATGGTCGAGTGCTACCGGTTGTTGGTTTCCAGGTTGGAGGAGTTGGGGCCAGACTGGAATTATCCGATCCACCTCGGGGTTACCGAAGCGGGCGAGGGAGAGGATGGGCGGATCAAGAGTGCGATCGGCATTGGCTCGCTTCTCTGCGACGGGTTGGGGGACACGATCAGGGTATCGCTCACCGAGGACTCGCCGAACGAGATTCCCGTGTGTGAAGACCTGATCCGCTTGGTTCCTGAGCTGGTCAGCTCCCGGGACGTTCAGAAAATCCCGCTTTCCTTCGATCCTTACAGTTTTGCGCGAAGAGCCTCGTCCGCTGTGGCGTTTCCCGATGGGGTACTTTGCGGGGCAGCCCATACCGTGCGAGTGGTGCTTGAACGGGCTGCCTATGACGCCATCAAACCGAAGCTGCGTCCGCAGTTGGACATTCGTCCTGAGGCAGTTTACGAAGATCTCGGGGTCGTTGAGATGGATCCTAGGGCACGGTTCTCCTGCCCACCTCCGGACTGTTTGGTGACCGTTCAGGATGGGGTGGACCTGCCGGTCATTACGGCCTTCCGGCTCCTGACTGCTCGGCTCAAGCAGGAAGGGTGCAGGAACCCTGTCTTGCTGAAGGACGCTCTTCTTCCGCCGGCTGCGGGCCTGCCCTCTCGGTTGGCGCTCTTGCACTCCTCGGTGGTGGTGGGGGCATTGCTCGCAGACGGGATTGGCGATGCCATTCTGTTGCGGAACGAGCGGGATCCGTGGAAGAGCCTGGTCCTGGCCTTCAACATCCTCCAAGCGGTGGGATGCCGTTCCTTTAAGACCGACTATGTGGCATGCCCCTCCTGTGGAAGGACGCTCTTCAATCTGCAGACGGTGACTGCGCGCATCAAGGCGCGGACGGAGCATCTCAAAGGGGTGAAGATTGCCATTATGGGTTGCATCGTGAATGGGCCCGGCGAGATGGCTGATGCCGATTTTGGATATGTGGGTGGTGCGCCAGGCAAGATCAACCTCTACGTCGGCAAGACCGCCGTGAAGTTCAATATCCCTGAGGCAGAAGCGGTGGATCGACTGGTGGACCTGATTCAGGAGCACGGCAAGTGGGTCGATCCGCAGCCTTGAGGAGGCTACGGAATCCCAGCGCGGGTGGTTTCCGTGATCGACTCCATGGCGGCTTGCTCCCCCGTGGTCCAGACTTGTTCCAGGTAAGCAGCTTTTTGCTCATCGGTTGCCGATTTCAGGTAGGATTGAAACGCAGGGAGCAGTTCCTCGCGGATGAGTCGTTTCTGATCCTTGAGAAGCTGCTGCCGCTCGCTTACTTTGAGATCGCTTCCCGGCAGCACGGCATCCGGGTCCATTGGCTTCAGCAGGATGTTTTCCACAGCCATGCCGACTAGGTTTTCGATGAGAGTGGTACCGGAGTCTTGGCGGTTCAGCCGCCCCGCCAGCTGCAGCCCCTGTTGAAGAAGGGCGTTTGCCTGGTCCTGCTCGCCCACTTCTCGATACTGCTTCTGGACGTCGACGACTTTGTTGATCAGGCTCTTGAGCGTACCGAGGTGGGTGAGTTCAACGGCTTGCATGGCTTGGCTCTTGGCCTCCCCTGGAGGTAAGCCTGTCGAGGCGTAAATGTCCTCAACCCCGCGCATCCGCTCCAACCCATAGTTGTCGAAGGCAGCCAACTGAGAGCCGGTCTGAAGATCACGCAGGGCTTCCTGCACTTTGCCTGCTGCCAACTGGTTCTGTGCCGAGAGGTAGAAGGCCAGCGAGTTGGAGGGTGCGACCTGCTTGAACCGTTCCAGGAGTTGCAGCGATCGCTCTTTATCGTCTTTGTTGCGGGACATTCCTATGAAAACCACCTTCGGATCATCACTATGGTTCTTGAGGGCCTCCTCGAGGTAGGAACGGTCTTCCGTCGCGTAGAAAGCCGCGAGGAGCGTTGTCCCATTCCGGCCTTTCTTGGCCAGAAACGCCTCCGCTTGCGCGCGGGTTAGGTGGATGGTTGCTTCGAGTTCTTCGGGCGACGGCTCCTCTCCGGGAGGGGTGGCCTTGCGCCAAACACCGGATTGGAGGTTGGGTCGTTGAGAAGAGGTTGGGGTGACGGCAGGATCGTTGGGGCCAGGCTCGATGGCTAAGGGGATGCCACTTGGATCGGATCCCCCTGACGGGATTCGGACTAGCAGCAGCACCAGGACGGAGATGCCTGCGACCGCCCATTTTACACCTGAAGTGTTCATGAGATTCAACTGACTACTTTGATCTGACCACGGCGGCCAGTAGTTGTCACGGGGGGGGGTAGCATCCTGCTGCGGAAGAAGCACCGCCAGAGCCATTTCCGACAAAAAAACAAGGCCGGGGTTTGAGCCCGGCCTTATTTGCGCTTTTCAGCGTTGTTCGCCAGAGGTGCGGCGCCGCAGACATACGCCCGACACACGGAAAACTGCATTTCTGCACCGAACTGACAAGAGCAGAGTACTCGAGACTGGATTTGTCACCAGTCACCAGTTCTGGGGACAAAGACGGGTACTAGGCTCGGGGAGCCCTCTCGCTACTTTGCATCCCGCGGTTGCCTCTGAGGGGCCGTCGGCCTTGGTGTTCCAGCATTCCCAAGCTTGCTTCGGATTTGCCTAAGCATCCGTTCGGAAACGTGTATTGGTCAACGGCTCCAACCACCTCGATGTTTCCATCGTTACGCGCCGCTGGGCACGGACTCCAGTGAGCCCGACGGCAGCGAAACATAAACGAAAGGCATATTATGATTTGGATATTGCTCATGGGTACGATGGCGCTCTCGCTCTGGGCGATGTGGCGCGTGAAGTCGGTTTACAACCGGTACCACCAAGGTGTGGTACGCTCGGGTGTCACGGGTGGCCAAGTGGCGGCGGAAATCCTCCGTCGCACGGGCATTCATGATGTGGAGATTACCCACGCGGAAGGCCTGCTCGGAGACCACTACGACCCCATCCACAAACGGCTCGTTCTGTCCGAGGCGAACTACTTTGGCCGTACCCCGGCCGCGTTGGGTGTGGCGGCTCATGAATGTGGCCATGCGATCCAGCACGCGCGGGCCTACAAGCCCCTGCACTGGCGGATGGCGGCGGTGGGTATCACCACCTACGCCAACCACGTTGTGATGTTGCTGCCAATGCTTGGGCTATTCACCGGATTGATCACGCCCATGACGGGTGCGCTCTTCATGGCGGGGGCGTGGGGCATCATCATGCTGTTCAACCTCGTCACGCTGCCTGTCGAGTTCGATGCCTCGCGGCGCGCCAAGGCCGTGCTTGCCGACTTCGGCTTCATCGCGCCCGGCGAAGAGGCGATAGGCGTGAAGCGGGTGCTCGATGCCGCGGCGTGGACCTATGTGGCAGCCTTCATCACGTCGCTGGCCTATTTCCTCTGGCATTTGCTGCCGCTGCTCAACGGTAGGCAGCGCGACTGACCACCATTCCAATTCGAGATGAGAGACATGGCAACCATGCAGAAACAAATCAAATGAAAGAAAGCAATTCAACCATCCTCAGCCCCGGCGAGAAGATCCACGTCATGCACCGAAGGCGCTTTGAGAAAGATGTGCGCCGGCACTTTGTCGGCCAGGTGGAAGGCTATGAGCAGGGTGTCGCTCGGGCCTCGGGCTACGTCTTCGTGATCGACGATCTGAGCAAGCACCTGTTCGTGAAGCGGCCCGATCGCCGAACCAAGCTGATTTCGATCCTGTCGGGCGATGTGATCGTGAACGTCATTCCAGCCAGCGTGGATGTGGAGGCTGTGACCTATGAACTCAAAGACCGCACCCTAGTCGTAACCGACGGCAACACCTGGACCATGGACGTCAAGGAATTTGGGTGGGGCTGAACACGGAAAAGGAAATCGATCCAGTATACAAATCAATATGAAACTCACTGTACAACACCACCAAGTGCGATCCACCGACGAACTGGACTCCATGATCGAGGAGCGGATTCTCGGGTTACAGTCCCGTTTGCAGATCGACGAAGCCAACGTGCGAATCGCGTGTCACCATGAAACCAGCCCCGCCTTCAGCGTTCACATCCACCTGGTCACGCCTGGACCGGACGTGTTGGCTGAAGGCCGAGACCACACCCTCCGGGCGGCCATCGAGAAAGTCATGAGCGGCCTGGAGGGCCGTATCGGGGACCGCGTTGAGAGACGGCGCCAGCGCGTGCGCGGTAACCTCCAAGAAACCAGGCGAATGAGCCTGGGGAAGAACCTACGCTAGAGCATTCGCCCCGGCCACGATCCCAACTACCAACTCCATTACTGCTGCATTATGAAATGGTCCTTGAAACTTGGTAAGATTCTCGGAATCGACGTTTATGTCCACCTCACGTTCCTTTTGCTGCTTGGCTTTGTCGGCCTCGCGCACTGGATGAGCGGTCGCAGCGTCGAAGCCACTCTTACAGGTTTACTCTTTTTCTCCGGTCTCTTCGTCTGCGTGCTGTTGCACGAATTCGGCCATGCCCTCGCGGCGAGCAAATACGGAATTGCCACGCGCGACATCACGCTATTACCCATCGGCGGCCTGGCTCGGTTGGGGCGGATGCCCGAAAAACCCTCGCAAGAACTCGTAGTGGCCCTTGCTGGTCCGTTGGTGAACGTAATCATTGCCATTGGCCTGTTTCTCGGCCTGACCCTCTCCGGCACCTGGCAGCCGCTTGGCACGCTCACGACCACCAGCGGAAGCCTGTTGGAGCGACTGCTGGTGGTGAACCTGTTTCTCGTCCTGTTCAACCTGCTGCCCGCGTTTCCCATGGATGGAGGGCGCGTGCTTCGTTCGTTGTTGGCGATGCGGATCGAATACGCCCGCGCCACCAGCATCGCCGCCGCTATTGGTAAGGGCATGGCCGTGATCTTCGGCTTCGTCGGCTTGTTCTCCAATCCGATGTTGCTGCTGATTGCCTTGTTCGTCTGGATCGGCGCGACGCAGGAAGCCGCCGCTGCGCAAATGAAATCGTCGTTCGCTGGCGCGAATGTGCGCGACGCCATGCTCACGGAGTTCCGCACGCTTTCGCCGCAAGACTCGCTGGCCGACGCCACGAAGTGGCTCCTGGCCGGTTCCCAAACCGACTTTCCGGTAGTGGACGGTGGGCGCGTCATAGGAATTCTGGACCACGCGGCGCTTTTCCAAGCCTTGCGGGAGAAAGGCGACCGGACGTTGGTTGGCGCGGTGATGCGTCCGCAGTTCGTCACCTTGCAGTCGCATCGATCGCTGGACGAGGCGCTGGCCGAAGTACGCGCTGAGGGCGGGCTCACCATGGCCGTCTCCGAGGACGGTCGATTGGTAGGCTTGCTGACGGCGGAAAACGTGGGCGAGTTCTTCATGATTCGAAGGGCGCTGGCAAACCGCCCGTCGCCACCGCCCCGCGTGCCACCCGTCATCGGGCTGCCCGTGATGGCTGAGTTGCGTCCTAGCGGGGGCAACAGATCCCCAGGCTAACAAGCAAAAGGACTACCGTTATGACCGAACCGCTTAGCCAAACCAAAAAGGCTGGCTCGTTGAACCTGACCCAACGAATGCCCATCCTATGCCGCCAGCAGTGAGCGGGCTAGTGGACGTTAGTTTTGGAACTTAATTGAAACCGACTTGAAATACCCATGAATATCCTCAAATCAATCCTAGTTGGCGTGGACTTCTCGGAATGTTCGCGATGTGCGCTTGAACAAGCCGTGCGGCTGGCACGTTGGAACGAGGCCCGCCTGGGCGTCATTCACGTCGTGGACTCGTCCATGCTGGACCACTCCCCGACCAAGCTCCCACCCGAACTCGACGAGTGGCGGCGACTCAACCGCGAACACGCCATCGGCCGGCTCGCCGAATGGGCGAAGGAAGCCAGTGCCCCCGCCGACCACAGCCGCGAGGTAATGAACGGGGTACCGCTCGACGTGCTGCTTCAGGAAAGCCGTACCCGCCGCGCCGACCTGCTCGTTGTTGGCGTCACCGGCGATTCGCTCTTGCCCTACGGGGCAGGCACGCTGGCCACGAAATGCCTCCGCAAGTCCGCCACCAAGGTCCTGCTCGTGAAACAGACCCACCCGCGACCGTTTCGACGCATCGTCGCGTGCGTTGACTTTTCGGAAACCTCAAAGGAAGTGGTGAAGCAGGCCCTGCGTGTGGCTCGCCAGGACCAGGCCGAACTGCATTTCCTGCATGTCTTTCAGGCCGAGTGGAACACCTGGAGTTCGTCCGAACGGCTGTCGGCACTGACGGGTTTTGAGAGAAGCTGTCATGCGCTCTTGGAAGGGAACTTGCGCCAGTTCGCGGAGGTGCCACCCGAGATACCGGCCTTCTTCACCGTCACGCAAGCCAAAACCCACGGCCACGGTATCGCCGAATACTGTCGGAGCGTGGACGCGGACCTCGTCGTGCTCGGATCCCGTGGCCGTACGACGCTGAAATACATCCTGCTGGGCTCCACCGTGGAGCGCTTGCTCAAGGAGATTCCCTGCTCTATGCTGGTGGTGCGCCCCCCGGTGGCTGCCGGGGACAAAGAGATCGCAGGAAGCGCTGGTCAATAACAGCCGGTTTTGTCAGCCTCTTCGGGGTTTATGGTCATTGCCTTGATGCTATTGGCGGGTCTCGTGGCCCTCTACTTTGGCGCCGAATGGCTTGTGCGCGGCGGCGCGTCGTTCGCCGTGCGCCTGGGCCTCACCCCGTTGATGGTGGGACTGACCGTGGTGGCCTATGGCACCAGTACGCCGGAGTTGATTGTGAGTTCAATGGCCGCGGCGCAGGGCAACGGGGCCATCGCTATCGGCAACGTGGTCGGATCCAACATCTTCAACATCTGCTTCATTCTTGGAGTCACGGCGCTCATCTGCCCCATGCGCGTCCAGTTTCAACTGGTCAAATGGGACACGCCCATCATGATCGGCGTCGCGGCGCTGTTTCTGGTGTTCTTCCTGGACTTGCGCATCGCGCTGTGGGAGGCGCTGGTCTTTCTGGCCGGCATCGCGGCCTATACCGTCTTCAACGTGAAGCTGGCGCGCCAGCAGGCTTCGCAGCAGGTGCAGGAGGAGTTCGATGCGGCCACGCCGAAGCCGACCGGTGCGCTGTGGAAAGACCTGCTGCTGATCCTCGGCGGGCTGGGCGTCCTCGTCCTGGGTTCGCGGTTGTTTGTGAGTGGTTCGGTGCAACTGGCCAAGCAGTTCGGAGTGAGCGATGCGGTGATCGGCCTCACGATTATCGCGGCTGGCACGAGCCTGCCGGAGCTCGCCTCGTCCCTCATGGCGGCCGCTCGCAAGCAACCGGACATCGCCATTGGGAACGTTGTCGGCTCGAACATCTATAATATCCTGGCCATTCTGGGGGTGAGCGGCGTCATTCGACATCCGCTCGATGGTCAAGGGGTCGGCCTGACGGATACCTGGATCATGATCGGGGTGTCGTGTCTGCTGTTGGCGATTGCGTGGACGGGTTTCAAACTCCGCCGGTGGGAAGGCGCGCTGCTCCTCATGCTGTATGGCGGGTACCTCTGGCATCTCTGGCCCAAGTAAGGCTCGCATGACCGCCGCCTCTTCCAGCTCGCTGGTAACACCGCCCGCCGTCTGGTGGCGGTTTCTCGTTCGCGCGGCGCTGATGTCGCTGATTTGGATCGGATTGAACGGCACGGACTGGAGTTCCTGGATCGTGGGATCGCCGTTGGTGCTCGCCGCCGCCTGGTTGAGCGTGCGCTTGTTGCCCGAGATCCCTTGGCACTGGTCCCTGGGCGCGGCGGTCCGGTTCGGCGGCTATTTCCTGCGGGAATCGTTGCGCGGCGGCTGGGGCGTGGCGCGACACGCGCTGTCGAGACAGCTCCGCATCGCGCCGGGGCTCATCCGATATCGGTTTCACCTGCCGCCCGGCCCGGCGCGGTGGTTCTTCTGCAATGCCATCAGCTTGCTGCCGGGAACGGCGGTGGTGGCCGTCGAGGGCGACTCGCTGTGCGCTCACGTGCTCGATCTTTCGCCACAATCGGCGGCGGAACTGCGCGACTTGGAACAGCGTGTGGGGGCGTTGTTCGGCTTGGCGCTGATGCCAGACGAGGAGGCCGGCGCATGAGCGCGTTTTACATCGCGGTCGCCGTGGTCCTGTTGCTCACCATCGTCCTCGGGTTGGGACACGTCTTCCGCCAGCCGGGGCGCGCGGAGAGCCTGCTGGCGGCGTTGCTCTTTGGCAGCACCGGGGTGGCGCTCGTCCTGGTGCTCGGCCAAGGCCTGGGCCTGGATCGCGCGCTCGACATCGCCCTGGTGTTCGCGCTCCTGGCCGCCGTGCTCGGTGTCGCCTTTGTGCTGCGCGGCTGGCCGGATGATGACCCGAAGGAGGACTCCAAGCCATGACCGCTCTCAATGTCCTTACGGGTTTGCTGCTCGCGGCGGGGCTGTTCTTCTTCATTGCCGGCACAGTGGGGTTGCTGCGCTTTCCCGATCTCTACTCGCGGTTGCACGCTTTGACGAAGTCTGACAACGTGGGGCTCGGCCTCATCGTGCTCGCATTGATGCTCCAGGCCAAAAGCTGGACCGAAGTCTTCAAGCTCGGCTTGATCTGGGTTATGGTGCTCGTGGCCAGCGCGACGGTCTGCTTTCTGATCGGCAACGAGGCCTACCGGCGCGGCGTGAAACCTTGGACCAAGAGGTCGCCATGATGCTCCAAATCTTCGACTGGATTCTGGTGCTCGTCATGGCGGTGCTCGCCTGGCGTTCGCTGAACGACCGTGACCTGTTCCGCGCCGTGGTCAAGTTCATCGCGCTGGGTCTGCTCATCGCCGTGGCGTGGGTGCGGTTGCGCGCCCCGGACGTGGCGCTGGCCGAGGCGGCCGTCGGCTCGGGACTCACCGGCGCGCTCATCCTGTCGGCCCTGGTCCGGATGCGGCGGCGGGAGCAGATCGCAAGCGGGAAGCGACCGGAGGAACCCAAATGATGCGGCGCATCTGCATCGGAAGTCTTTCGTTCGCGCTGCTGGCAGCGCTGAGTTGGGCTGTGCTGTCGCTGCCCGCAAAGCCCACGGGCCTGACCAAGGCGTCGTTGGAGAAGCTTCTGGAAAGCGGGGTGACAAATCCCGTCACAGCTGTGCTGCTCAACTATCGCGGCTACGACACGCTGCTCGAAGTAGGCGTGCTGTTGCTGGCCATCGTGGGCGTGTGGTCGCTGCGCCGCGGCGATTGGCCTGCTGGCGACCTGCGCGACCGTCCGCTGTTCATGTCGCTGTTGCGTGTGCTGCTGCCGGTGCTGGTGCTGGCGGCGGGTTACCTGCTTTGGATTGGCGCGGACGTGCCCGGGGGCGCGTTTCAGGGCGGCGCATTGCTGGGTGGCGCGCTGGTGCTGGTGATGCTCGGGGGATTGGCCCAGAGGTTCGTGCAACGCGGGCACTGGCTACGCTGGGGACTCGTGCTGGGCGTGCTGGTCTTCGCGACGGTCTGCGCCGTGACCCAGTTGCTGACCGGCGGACTGCTGCAGTATCCGGCGGGCAGCGGCGGCCAGTGGATCATGGTCATCGAATCGGCCGCGGTGATCTCCATCGGGCTGACCCTGGGTTTGCTCTATCTCGGAGGAAGACCGGAGGAGAAGAAATGAAATCCGAAACCCGAAACTCGCATTTCGAAACAGACCCGAAGCTCGAAGTCCGAAAGCGGCGACTTTGCTGGCAACACGCTGTAATTGCCTTCGGGATTCGAATCTTGGGTCTCCTTCCGATTTCGGATTTCGGACTTCGGAATCATCTTCCTGATCATGCCTGACACGGACCATCGCATTTACCTGTTGGCCGGTGCGGGGCTGTTTGCGATCGGGTTCTACTCGCTGCTGGTTCAGTCGCACCTGCTGCGGCGCATCATGGCCCTGAACGTCATGGGCAGCGGCGTGTTTCTGGTTTACATCGCCCTCGCCGCGCAGACGTCCGGCGCGATTCCCGATCCCGTGCCGCAGGCCATGGTGTTGACCGGCATCGTGGTGTCGGTATGCGCCACGGGCCTCGCGCTGGCGCTGGCGCATCGCGTGCAAGCGGCGACGGGCAAAGTCGAACTTGATGATAACGAAGAGACCGCGGATTCTTCGGACGCAAGTCCTGCTACGAGTGAGCATCAGGAGGGAAAACGCCCCGCATGACCGCGGCCTGGGCCATCGCATTGCTGATCCTCTCGCCGCTCGCCGGGGCGGCGTTGGTCTTCGCCTTTCCTAGGCGCGGACACTGGCTGGCCCTCGGCACGGTCGCCGTGGTCGGCGGGGCCAGCGTTCAACTGACGCGGAAGGTCCTCACGGACGGCGTGCAACTCCACCGGGTCGGCGGGTGGGGCCCGCCCCTGGGCATTGACCTCCGGGCCGATGGCCTCAGCGTCTTGATGTTGCTAATCACGGCGCTGATTGGGCTGGCAGTTTCGCTCTACGCGCAGCGCTATTTCCTTTCCGAGCATGACGACCAAACCGGTCACCGCGAGCGCTATTTCTGGCCGCTGTTCCTGTTTCTCTGGACAGCGCTGAACGCCCTCTTTCTCTCAGCCGACATCTTCAACCTCTACGTCACGCTCGAACTGCTCGGCTTCGCTGCCGTGACGCTGGTGGCGCTGGCCGGCAAGCGCGCGGCGCTCACGGCGGCGCTGCGTTACCTGTTCGTCAGTCTGTCGGCGTCCTTGTTCTACCTGCTCGGCGTGGGCTTGGTTTACGGGCAGTGCGCCACCGTGGATCTCGCGTCGCTCGCGGCCAAAGCCCAGCCCGGGCCGACGCTCTGGGTGGCGCTGGCGCTGATGACCGGCGGATTGATCGCGAAGGCGGCGCTGTTCCCCATGCACTTCTGGCTGCCGCCGGCGCATGCCAACGCGCCCGCACCTGTCAGCGCGCTGTTGTCGGCGCTGGTGGTGAAAGGCTCGTTCTACATTCTGCTCCGGCTTTGGTGCGAGGCGTTCCCAGCGCTGCTGACGCCAGCGGTGGCGCAGCTTTTCGGCCTGCTGGGCGGGGCGGCGATTCTCTGGGGCTCGGTCAACGCCCTTTTCCAGACGCGCCTCAAGCTGCTGATCGCCTACTCGACCGTGGCGCAACTCGGCTACCTCTTCCTGGTGTTCCCGCTGGTGGCTTCGGGGGAGGGTGGCTTCATGGCATGGAGCGGCGGGGTGATCTTCCTGGGAGCGCACGCCTGCGCCAAGACGGCGATGTTTCTCACGGCAGGCAACATCCTCCACGCCGCCGGCCATGACCGCATCGAAGACCTCGATGGCATTACGCATGTCCTGCCGGTTTCGGTGTTCGCCTTCGGGCTGGCCGGAATGAGCTTGATCGGTTTGCCCCCGAGCAGCGGCTTTGCCGGGAAATGGCTGCTGTTGAATGCCGCGCTCGCGCAGGGTCAGTGGGGGTGGGTCGCCGTCATTGTGGTGGGCAGCCTGCTTGCCGCCGGTTATGTCGTGCGCGTCCTCGCCCACGCTTTCACGCGGGTGAGCGAACCCAAAATGACCAATCCGATTCCGCCTGTCATGGAGTGGGCTGCGCTCGCCTTGGCAGTGCTGGCGGTGGTGCTGGGCTTCGCTTCGCAATGGCTGACCGAGCTGCTGCGGGTGGGCGCGCCAATGGCGGGGGCGATGCTGAGGGGAGGCGCGACGCCATGAATGTCCACGGCCTGCTGCTGCTTGGGATTCTGCTCAGCTCTTTCGTGACGGGCTGGCTGATCTTCTTTCTGAAGGAGGAGCATCATCGGTTGCGCACCTGGCTGAACCTGCTCGGCGCGGGCGTGAAGCTGATCCTCGTTGCGGCGTTGCTCCAGGGTATCTACCAAGGCCAGTCCTACTCCTTCAGCATGGAGTTCCTGCCCGGCATCCCGTTCGCGCTGGGCGCGGATGCGAACTCGGTGCTCTTCGTGACTCTGTCCAGCGTTCTCTGGTTTTGCACCACACTCTACGCGGTTGGCTACCTCGAAGACTCGCCGTATCGCAGCCGCTTCTTCGGCTTCTTCAGTCTTTGCGTCACCGCCACCACCGGCATCGCACTGTCGGCCAACCTGGTCACCTTCCTCACGTTCTACGAGTTGCTGACCGTCACGACGTATCCGCTCATCGTGCATCGCGGTACGAAAGAGGCTCTGCGCGGAGGGAAGATCTACCTCACCTACGCCCTGGTGGGCGGGGCAATCCTGTTGCTCGCGGTGGTGTGGTTGCACAGCCTGGCCGGGCCGGTCGTGTTCAAGGAGCGCGGCATCCTCCATTCGCTGGTTGCCAGCCATCGTGCCGAGCTGCAAGTTCTTTTTCTGCTGTTCATGCTCGGGCTCGGGGTGAAGGCCGCGATCGTGCCGCTGCACGGATGGCTGCCCAAGGCCATGGTCGCGCCCGCACCGGTGAGCGCGCTGCTCCACGCGGTGGCCGTGGTGAAGGCCGGCGCGTTCGGCATCGTGCGGATCGTGTATGACGTGTATGGCGCGGAAACAGCGGCCGCGCTGGGCGTGCTGCAACCGCTGGCCATCGCCGCCGGCGTCACCATCGTCTATGGCTCGGTGCGCGCGCTCTTGCAGGACGAACTCAAGAAACGCCTCGCGTATTCCACGGTCAGCCAGGTTTCCTACATCGCGCTCGGCGCGGCCATTCTGGGGCCGGTGGCCACCGTCGGCGGGCTGGTCCATTTGGTGCATCAAGGCCTCATGAAGATCACGCTCTTCTTCTGCGCGGGGAACTACGCCGAGACCCTGGGCACCCATCGCGTGAGCGAGATGAACGGCGTGGGGCGGCGGATGCCGTGGACCACGGCGGCGTTCACGGCTGGGGCGCTGGGCATGATCGGCGTGCCGCCGCTGGCCGGCTATATCAGCAAGTGGTATCTGCAAAAGGGCGCGATCCAGGCCGGTGACGAGTGGGTGGCAGTGGTGCTGGGCGCGAGCAGTCTGCTCAATGCGGCCTATTTCCTGCCGATCCTCTACCGTGCCTGGTTCAAAGCCCCGCCGGAGCAATGGCCCGCTGAGCATCGCTTCGGCACGTGGGAGACCCATTGGATGCTGCTGCTGCCGCCGCTGGTGACCGCCGCGCTGGTGATCTGGGCCGGGGTTTTTGCGGAGTCCTGGTTCAGCCCGCTGGCGTGGGTGAAGCTGATCGCGGCGAGGGAATACGCGCCATGAACTCACCCACGCTCCAATCCTTGCTCCTGCTGGCCGCCCTGGGATTGCCTTTGTTGGCCGCCCTGGCGTTGACGCTCGCGTCCTGGCGAGGGGCGGTGATGCGCGCCACGCCTTTGGCGGCGCTGCCGGCGCTGCTGCTCGTATTTGCAGGTCAGGACAGCGCGAGCCTCCACCTCCCCTCCCTTGGGCAGCACGCCGTATTGGGTCTGGACGCGGTCGGACGCATCTTTCTGGGTTTCACGAGCGTGCTCTGGCTCACGTCAGGTTGGTATGCCCGCGCCTATCTCGCCAAAGACCCGAACCCGGTCCGCTTCCACCTCCTCTTCCTGCTGGCGATGGCGGGGAACGTCGGTTTGATCCTGGCCGCCGATGTCCCCACGTTCTACGTCTGCTTCACGCTCATGGGGTTGGCATCGGCCGGCTTGGTGTTTCATCGCGGTGACGCCGAGGCCGCGCGCGCGGGACGAATCTACCTAGCCCTGGCGATGCTCGGCGAAGTGCTGATCTTCACCGGCTTCGTGTTCCTCACCGTCAACGGAGGCACGACGCAAATCGTGGAATTGCATCGAGGCGTCTTCAGCCAGCCCGCGTTGCTGCTGTTGCTCGTGGGATTCGGGATCAAGACGGGCGCCTTGAGCCTCCACTTTTGGCTGCCGCTGGCGCATCCGGCAGCGCCCGTGCCGGCCAGCGCGGTGTTGAGTGGTGCGATGCTCAAGGCGGGGTTGCTAGGCTGGATTCGCTTCCTGCCGCTCGGCGAGGCGACGATGCCCGGCTGTGGCTTCACGTTGATCATCGCGGGCCTCGGCGCGGCATTTCTCGGCACCTTTGTTGGAGTCGTGCAGCACAATCCCAAGACGGTGCTCGCCTACTCGAGCATCAGCCAGATGGGCATCATCACGGTGGGCGTCGGCATCGGTGCGCTGAGTCCCGAGGCGTGGTCTGAGATCCAGTTGGCCGTGCTCATCTACGCCACGCATCACGCGCTGGCGAAGGGTGCGCTCTTCCTGGGGGTCGGCCCGGCGCATGCGGCGCAGACCCGGCTGCAAATCGTCACGGCGCGGGTGGGGTTGTTGCTGCCGGCGCTGGCGCTGGCGGGTGCACCCTTCACCAGTGGTGCGCTCGCGAAGGTGGCGCTCAAGAGTAATGTCACGTTTCTGCCGGACAAATGGGCGGACGCATTGAGCATACTGCTTCCGCTCGCCGCCGTCGGCACGGTGCTGAAGATGGCACGTTTCCTTTGGCTGACCTGGCCGCGACAGCCTCAGCCGGGCCAGGAACAAGCGAAAGGCCTGTGGCCGCCCTGGCTGTGTATCGTTGGGGCGATGCTGCTCGGCGTGTGGCTGCTGCCAGGCGCTCTCGGTTGGCTGCCAGCCAAGCTCACGCCGGAGAAGTTGTGGCTGGCGACCTGGCCGCTGCTCGGCGGTGCCGGATTGGCGATGCTGGGCGCATGGCTGCGGCGATGGTTCTCTGGTGATTTGACCCGCTGGCTGCCTGCGGGCGATCTGGGAGTCCTCCTCGAGAAACTCGTGGCACGCGTTGAGCTGCGGCTGCCCGCCCGGCCTACACAGGATCACGGGGACGGTCACGACGGCGGCTCCGCCGAGGAGAGCTTGTGCTGGTCGTCCCGGCTGGCTGCTGTGGGCGGGCGTCTCGTGCAAATCGAGAATCTCCTTCGCGCCTGGCCCTTCGCCGGGGCCGCGTTGCTGCTCCTGATCGGTCTGATCCTATACCTGATCGCGGTTCCTATTGGTTGAGTTGAAAGCGACTATGACGATGAAAAGCGTGCTTTGTAACGACCGTCAGTCCGTATCACGATGTGATTTACGCGGAACTAGTCCCTGGCTAGGATCCATCTGCGAGACTCACCCATGAAACGTTTCAAGCACTTGCTTGTTCATCTCGATCTGGAGGGAAACCACGACGTGGCCGCGATTCGCCATGCCTCCGCCGTCAGCCGGTTGGGTCGTTCCCAGCACGTCGAGTTCGTCCATGCCGGCCCCGCCCCGATGTTCTCTGACGGCACCCTGAATGACTCGCCTGACCGCACGGCGGTTTGGCTGCGCCAGGCGAATGCCGAGGTCGAGCGGTTGATCCGCCGCTTCTTTCGCGGCACCAAAGGATGCCGGGCACGGGTCCAGGTGCTGGGCGGCGCCGGGTTTCATGACTTGCTGGACCAATTGCGGCAGGGGGACACCGATCTGATCGTGGTCGGGAAGAGCGAAACCAACGGGGCCTTCGTGGAGAAGCTGGCCCGCAAGGCACCGTGTTCGGTGATGGTGGTGCCGCCTGGTCGGTCGGTAGCCTGCCGGCGAATCTTGGTGACCACGGATTTCTCCGATCACTCTGCGCAGGTGGTTCGCGAGACGCAGGTCCCAACGCTGGTGGTGAAGCCGAAGAGCGCCGGGCGTAATCTCCTGGACCTGTTGTTTGGAACCTAGCGGACCATGACAGCCCCTCGGAATGCGTGTTGGAACCAGCCCTGATCGAGCCATGACAACCATGAAACCACCAACCTCCGACGCCCTGCAGAATCTGCTGGGACGCCACTGGCATCACCTACCCACAAACGAGGTGGGGCGATTGCTGGAAACGAGCCTCGAGGCGGGCCTGGACCTTTTCGAGGCGAAACATCGCCAGGAGCACTTCGGTCCCAACCAGCTCACGACACGACCACGCCGAAGCCCGTGGATGCGCTTTCTGCTCCAGTTTCACAATCCGCTCATCTACATCCTGCTGGCGGCGGGCGGGGTGAAACTGGCGATGGGGGGGGTCGTGGATGCGGCGGTCATCCTAAGCGTGGTGCTGGTCAACGCGGTCATCGGTTACCTGCAAGAAGCCAAGGCCGAGCGCGCCATCGAGGCTCTTTCGCAGAGCCTGGTGATGGAGACCACGGTCATTCGTGGTGGGAAGACCTTGCGGATTCCCTCGCCCGAACTCGCGCCTGGGGACATCGTGCTGCTTTCCTCGGGCGATAAGGTGCCCGCTGACCTGCGCCTCGTGGCCACGCGCGACCTGCAAATCGCCGAAGCCGCGCTCACCGGCGAATCCACCTCGGTTGAAAAGAACGCCGATCTGCCATTGGCTGCGGAAACGTCGCTCGCCGACCGCGCCAACATGGCCTACGCCTCGACGTTGGTAACCTACGGCCAGGGACGGGGCATCGTCACCGGCACCGGCGATCACACGGAGATAGGGCGCATCTCGGAAATGATCTCGTCAGCCCAAAGCCTGGAAACCCCGCTGACCCGAAAGATCAAAGCCTTCGGACACAAGTTGCTACTGCTGATCCTGGGCCTGGCCGGGCTGGTCGTGGCCCTGGGCTTGTGGCGCGGCGAAAGCCTGGACGAGATCCTCTCATCCGCCATCGCGCTGGCGGTGGGCGCCATCCCGGAGGGAGTGCCCGTGGCCGTGACCGTGACGCTGGCCATTGGCGTTTCGCGCATGGCCCGGCGGCGCGCCATCATCCGCAAACTGCCCGCGGTGGAAACGCTCGGCAGCACGACGGTGATTTGCACGGACAAGACCGGTACGCTCACGCAAAACCAGATGACCGTGCGCCAGGTCGTGGTGGGCGACCAAGTCCATGAAGTGGGAGGCAACGGTTATGAGCCGAGCGGCGACCTCATGCTGGACGGGCAACGGATTCCACCTGGCGAAGCGCCCGGCCTGTCCGAATGCCTGCTCGCCGGATTGGTCTGCAACGACAGCGCGCTGGTCCAGAAGGAAGGCCGCTGGGATGCCCAAGGTGACCCGACCGAGGTGGCGTTGATCGTCGCCGCGCGCAAAGCCGGTCTGGATGAGGATGTCGTGAAGGCGCGCCTGCCACGGGTGGACGCCATTCCGTTCGAGTCGCAACACCAGTTTATGGCCACGCTGCACGATGACGTCCACGGGGAACGAAAGCTGGTTTATCTGAAAGGGGCGGTGGAAGTTGTGCTCGACCGGTGCAGTGTCGCCTTCAACCCACAGCGGCAACCCATCAAGCTCGACCGCGAGCGTATTCAGAAGCACGTTAGTGATCTTGCTTTCAGCGGCCTGCGCGTGCTGGCCTTTGCCCGCGCGGAACTGCCTGTGGACACGCAGCGCATCAGCGCCCATAGCCTGCCGCACCAGTTCACCTTCCTTGGCCTGCAGGGGATGATTGATCCGCCGCGGCCGGAAGCGGTCGTGGCCGTGGCGGCGTGTCACCGCGCCGGCATCCAGGTCAAGATGATCACGGGCGATCACGCTGGAACGGCGGTGGCGATCGGGCGGCAGCTGGGGCTGGTGCAGGAAGCCAACGCATCACCCCACCCCTTGGCGCTGACGGGCAAGGAACTTGCCACGCTTTCCGACGAACAGTTGATGGAAGCCGCGGGCAACATCGCCGTCTTCGCCCGCGTAACGCCCGAACAGAAGCTACGTCTGGTCGAAGCGCTGCAAGCCCGCGGCCATGTCGTGGCCATGACCGGGGACGGCGTTAACGACGGCCCGGCGATCAAACAGGCCGACATCGGCGTGGCCATGGGCATCACCGGCACGGAGGTCGCCAAGGAAGCATCGGATATGGTGCTGACCGACGACAACTTCGCTTCCATCGCAGGGGCGGTGGAGGAAGGCCGGAACGTGTTCGATAATCTGACCAAGATCATCACTTGGGCGCTGCCGGCCAACCTGGGGCAGGGTCTCGTCATCCTCGCGGCGTCCTTGGCGGGGGCCACGCTACCCATCCTGCCCATCCAGGTGCTCTGGATCAATATGACCACCGGCGGCGTGCTGGGATTGTTTCTCGCTCTCGAACCCAAAGAACGGGACCTTATGCAGCGCCCGCCGCGCGCACCCGGCGCACCGATCCTCACAGGTCGGATGCTCGCGCAGGTGGTGCTGGCAGGGGTTCTCATCCTCATCGCCGCCTTCGGGCTGTTCCAATGGGAGCTGCGGCGGGGTTCCGGCCTGGACGCCGCCCGCACAGTGGCGCTCAATACCGTGGCCGTGATCCAGGCGCTGTATTTGGTCAACTGCCGCTCGTTGCGCTATTCCGTCCTATCGATCGGCCTGTTCCGCAACGGTTGGCTGTGGTTCGGCATTGCGGGTGTCCTGCTCCTGCAAGCCACCATCACCTACCTGCCTTTCTTGAACTCCATTTTCCAGACGGCCCCGATTGGCTGGGATGAATGGCTGCGTATCCTGGCCGCAGGCCTGGTGGTATTGGCGGTTGTCGAAACTCACAAATGGCTTTCCTCCGAAACGAAACAGCGCGCATGAAACGCTCCACCTTGATTCCAAGACGCTCCTCCGAAAGCCGCGCCCAGCTGCGGCCGGTGGCCCCGTTGACCCTCCGTCAGGCCACCGACCCCCTCTTTGAGCGCGCATCGATTCTCTTCTTGGCGAGACGCATCCAGAGGATTCGCAAGCGCGCTTTGACTTGGGAGCGCCGTTTTGAGGACGACGTTCGAAAAGTAACTCCTGGTTTTCGGCCCAGCGCCCGCAACCTGCTGCACTACCTGGCGCTGCGCCAAGAAGATCTGCGGGAATTGCAGCACGAACTCACCTTGCGCGGATTGACCTCCCTGGGCCGATGTGACTCCCACGTGATGGACGCCTTGGAATCTCTGTTGGGGGTTTTAGGACGGTTGCTCCCCTCTGCCACTGCGCTCGCCGCGCGCTCCCATGCTCCCGTGGACCTAGCAGGAGGCGCCGGGAGATTGCGCTGCCATGCCGACCTGCTCTTTGGTCCTCCCCCTCGAAAACGCGCGGTTCGCATCATGGTGACCATGCCCACTGAGGCAGCGCACCATTACCAGATCGTGCGTGACCTGATGGCGGCCGGTATGAACGTGGCGCGCATCAACTGCGCCCATGACGAACCCCGGACGTGGAAACAGATCATCCTTCATCTTCGCCGCGCGGAAAAAGAGCTGGGCGCGTCCTGTCGGGTACTCATGGACCTCGCTGGCCCCAAATTGCGCACGGGCGCCGTTGAACTTGGGGCGCGCGTGGCCCATTTCCAGCCGGAACGGGATGCTCGCGGCGCGCCGATCGCCCCCGCGGAGGTCTGGCTGCACCGCCCGGGTGCGGTGGTGCCCATGGACTCTGATATTGACGCCGTTCTTCCCATCCTGGGCGATCTGGTCAAGCGTATGGCCGTCAATGACGAACTCCGGTTCCTCGACTGCCGACGGCGACCGCGATTGCTTCGCATCACCGCCGAGGAGACCGATGGCGTGCTGCGGAGCGAATGCCTCGACACCACCTACGTCGAGGCGGGCACTCCGGTCCAACTGCTCCGGCGGGGCATGGTGCTGGCCTCGTCCTGCATCGGCGAACTGCCCGCCCAGCCGCAACCGCTGATTCTTCGCCTCGGGCAAACCTTGTGGGTCACCACCGAGGCCCAGACCGGCCACAATGCCAGACCCCGGGCCCAAGGCCGGCGGGCCGAAGCGGCGAGCATTCCCTGCACCCTCAAGGCGGTGTTTCGCGACGCCAGGGCCGGGCACCGGATTCTCTTCGACGACGGCAAGATCGAAGGCGTGATTCGCACCGTCCAATCCCATCGCTTGCGGGTGGTCATCACACGCGCTGCGCCCCAAGGATCGAAGCTTCGCCCCGAAAAAGGCATCAACCTGCCCGATACCGAACTGGCCGTGCCCGCGCTAAGCGCCAAGGATCTGCAAGACCTCCGCTTCGCGGTCAAACACGCGGATATCGCCAGCCTGTCCTTCGTCAACCGCCCCGAAGACGTTTTGCTGCTCCGCAAGCATCTGGCCAAAATGGGGCGTCCCAACATGGCGGTGGTGTTGAAAATCGAAACCCTTGCCGCGTTTCGCCATCTGCCCGGCATCCTGCTGGCCGGGATGCAGTCCTCCCCGCTCGGCATCATGGTGGCCCGCGGCGACCTGGCCGTCGAAGCCGGCTTGGATCATCTCTCCGAACTGCAGGAGGACATTCTCTGGATCTGCGAAGCCGCGCACATCCCGGTGATCTGGGCCACCCAGGTTCTCGAAGGACTCGCCAAGAAAGGCCTGCCCTCGCGCGCGGAAGTGACCGATGCCGCCATGAGCGGTCGCGCTGAATGCGTGATGCTCAACAAGGGCCCCCACATCCTCGCCGCCATGCGATTCCTGAACAACGTGCTCCTGCGAATGCAGCAGCATCAATACAAGAAGCGCGACCTGCTGCGCCGACTGGAAGTCAGCCTGGGATGAGTCTTCCCTTTTCATGAGTTGATGTTCTGCATCCACGGCGTGGCTGGCGTTCATCTGTTTCGCGAGGTAGATGCGGGTCACTCCGGCTCCCTGAAGGCAGGACCGCTTTCCCTGTTCCAAGTGATCAGATTGGACGATTGGAGCGATAGGTGCGGGGCCGCCCTAGCCGGCGCGCCCATGGCCAAGCGATCCAGCAGTCAGTGGCTTGGTGCCGAGGTTGTTACTCAACCTCCCCCTGTCTCGATGGGGAGTTCCGGCCGGCTGGCCCATTCGGCCCAACCGCCGTCATACCAGCTTACCCGGCGATAACCCAGGAGGTGGCGCAGCACAAAGTAAGTCTGGCTGGCTTGATGCCCGGTGCGACAGCTTACGACTACCGGCGAGTCTTTGGATGGAATGAGCTTCGCATAAGCATCTGCCAGTTCGCTGAGGGGCTTGAAGCGGAACACGGCATTGTTTGTGGACACGTCCAGTGTAAATGGCCGATTGATCGCGCCGGGGATGTGGCCGGCGCGTGCTTCGTCCGATTTCTTGCCGTTAAAAAAATCAGCCGGACGTACGTCGAGGAGCACGGCGCTCCGATTTTGGGAGAAGGCGAGGACTTGCTGGTAGTCCACGCTAAACTTGTCCGCACCGGTCGCCACTGGGTAGTCGGTGGCGGTAATGGTTGGCAGCAAGGTGTCTGTCGGCCGTTTCTCCGCTGCCCATTGCTCCCAGCCGCCGTTGAGAATGGCGTAACGCAGGTGTCCGACCCGCTCCAAGGCCATTCCCACCAAGGTGGCGTCCTGCAGCTTGTCGCCGGGCACCAGAACCACCGTCGTTTGAGGAGTGATTCCCAGCAGTCCCAGGTGGCGCGCGATCATGTCGGCCGGCAAGAGCATCGACGAGACCCCGCCCACCGCGCCGCGGAAATGTTCCGGATCCATCCGCAGGGAACCCGGAATGTGGCCGCCATTGTAAGCGGGCTGCGGTCGCAGATCGATAATGCGCAGGTCAATCCGGCCCAGATTCTCTTGCAGCCATGATGTTTCAACCAAGCGCGGGGCGTCGCTCAGCGCATTCACGGTCTTGAGGGCATGAGTTTGCGGTCCACCCAGGAAGAACGTCCGCCACGCGATGACCTTGGCCGCCTGGGCTTCTGAGAGCGGCGTGCTGCGGAGGGAAACCGGTTTCAACACCTCTTGCATGAACCCCTGTAAGCCGTCCGTGAGCAAAAAGGCGTTCGTGAATCCCATCCTGGCCAAAGCATCGCGGGCCTGGGCCGGGTGGGTCATCCCATTGGAATAGAGCACGACTGTTCCCATGTTCTTGCGTGGCTCGAGAAACTCAGGAAGGTCCGCCGCGGCGACGTTCACCGCGCCACGGATATGACCCGCGGCAAACTCGGCCGGCGTGCGAATATCCACCAGCAACAGACTGGCGTCCCCGCCCATCAGGCGGTCAGCGAGATCATCGGAATCGATGTGGTCTTCACCGGCCTCCATGGCCTGGAGCATGCCTGTTTCGGAGAGGGCGGCAGGGGCTGTCGCGGTGGTTGAAGGCTTTGCTGGTGGAAGCAACGCCACGGCCAGCGCTACCACCAGGATCGTCACGCTGAATGCTTTCAGGAACGGACTCCCCAAGTAGGGGCCGGCTCCGGCCACCTTCTTCTCGATCCATTCCGAGCCCCAGAAAGCCGCCACCGCCACTGCGGAGAAGAGGAGCGCGAACACCGGTCCCGAAACACCCAGTGCTGCCCACAAGAATTTGACGCCGCTGTCACCCCAAGTCGCCAGCGGCCCGACGATCCCGTAGAACTCATTGAAGAGAATGCTGCCCAGCGCCGCGCCGCCGAGAAAAATCAACGCATCAAGGCGTCCGCTGGCCAGCCCGACTGCGGCGGTGCCGGGGCACCACGAACTCAAAACGAAACCCACGCCAAAGAGCAGGCCGCCGATGATCTGCGCCCCGTAAATGGTGGGCAGGAAGTAGATTTGCTCCGCGCTAACCACATCCAGTGCGAGCGCCAACTGCAAACCCAGCATCGCCGTGACCATCGCGGTAAACATCACCCGCAGCACCGTCATGTCGCGAAAATAGAAGATGCCCGCCAGCCGCCGTGAGCTGCCGAAGCCGGCCTGTTCGAGCGCGAAACCAAAACCAAATCCGAGCAGCAGCGACAAGAATAACGCCGCGCTGCTCCCGAGGCTATCCTGGCCAAAGAAGGTCGTGATCATTGCCATTGCCTCCGGACAAACCACGCCATGGCGTAGCCGCTGGCGAACATCGCCCCCAGGAACAGCAGGCTGCCCGTGGCCAGCATCGCCCCGCCGGTCAACCCCTGACCCGAGGTGCAGCCCGAAGCCACCCGGCTCGCGAACCCGGCCAGGACGCCGCCCACCAATGCCATCACAATGCGACGACGGCGCGACGCCGTCGGCCCGCGCTCCAGTTGCGGTTGAACCCGCCGTCCCATGATCGCCGAGACCAGGCCGCCGAGCAGCGTGCCGACGAACATAAACACCAAATAGTAACGGAGCGGGTCCTTGCCCCAGGCCCCAAAGTAGGAGCTGTCCGCCACATGTTGCGGCATGATGCAGCTCTGCGCGAAGGCGCCGGCTCGCGCGATGCCCGCTGACGCCCCAAGCCCGACGCCCAGGATGAGGAAGCTGGCGAGCAAGACCAGCCCCAACATAACCCCCGCCAGATAGGGGTTCATGTGAGGCCTGGGACCGGTCGAGGAAAGGTCGGAGTTCGAATTCATAGCATCGTTCCTCCTGGGCTCGATTCAGCAACCGGCCGATTTGCGCTTTTGCGGCGCCGGGGCTGACGGCGTGGGCGCCGGGGCGGCGGGGCGAGGAGCGCTGCCTGCGCCCGGCGTGATTTGCGGGCGAGTGCCACCACTGGGCAACGGCACGGCGCGCACCGCGCCCTTCAATTCGCTTTCCTCCCAAAACGCTTCCAGCCCGCCGTGTAGGGCCTTGATGGGGCGTTTGGTTTTCTGCGAGAGAATGCCGGCCGCCATCATGGCCAGCGAACCGTCGCGGTCCACGAGAATCAAAGGCCCCGCGCCAATGAGGTAGCCGGGATTCTCCAAAACATCCGCCAGCTCGGCTCGTCGCGCGCCCGGCAGGGCGTAGTCTTGAAACGCCTCGGCCGGGCGTATGTCCACCAGATCGAACGTGCCGGGCAGATCTTTGATCAGCCGGCCCAGGTCGGCGGGTGAAATGCGCTCCGCGATCTGAATCTGGCGCTGAGGCGCTGGGGCCGCGCCAGACTTGTTCTCATTACCATAGACGGGATAACCGGCGTCAATCCACGCCGCGCTGCCACCCGCCAGGCTAGCCACGTTCTTGAATCCTTTCCGCTGGAGGATGCCCGCCGCCAGGCTCGACCGGTAGGCGCTGTTGCACACCGCCACTACGGGCAGGTTGGGATCGAGTTTGGCGGACAGTTCGGCCAGTTGGGTGATGGGCAGATTCACCACCGTGCCGATCCGCATGGCCAGCCACTCGTAAGGCATTCGCACATCCACGATGATCGGCGCGTTGCCGTTTTGCATCTGCTGATAGAGCTCGGCGGGCGTGATCGTTCCGCTGGTCGCCACCGGCAGCCCTGCGTTGGTCCACGCTTCAAATGGCAATACCAATCCCTCGTAGGCCACGCGATGCAGGCGGAAGACCGCCTCTTTCAACTCCGCCTCCGACCCGATCAACACCAGCGGCGCTTTCCACGGCACCATCGTTCCGACCCACGTTTCCAATCGCCCACGCAGGGCGATGTTGACTGAACCCGGCACATGCCCGGCGGCGTAGGTTTTGGCCTCACGCAAGTCCACCAGCCATTGCCGGGCGGTCTGGGTGATGGACTCCTCGGCCTTGGCGGCCGCCGGCGGCGCTTGCCAGTCCACCAGTGGAGGACCATCGCGGTTCAGGGTTGCGTTGTGTTTGAAATACTGTGGCGCTTCCGGCAACCCCTCCAAAACTGCCGCAATGAATTCGCTGCGGCCCTTCTTTTGCACGTAAGGATTGGACGATTTCTCCCGGCCAATCGTGGAAGAAGGGTCCTCGGACAAATTCGCTCCGCACAACGAACCCGCGCCATGCGCTGGCAAAACCACGACGGAATCCGGCAGTTTGGAGAGCTTGTTGTGCCACGTGTCGAAGCTCATGGACGCCAGCGTGGCGGCCGTCATGGCGCCTTCGAGCAGGTCCGGCCGCCCGATCGACCCCACGAACAGCGTGTCACCGGTGAACACGGCGCGCGGCTGCGTTTCCCCCTCGGCGAAGACCAGGCCGCACATGCCGTCCGGCGTGTGGCCGGGAGTCGCGAGCACCTTCACCGTGGCCTGACCTACGCGGAACGAAGAGCCTTCCTGCAGCGGCTCGATCTTGTATCGCGCTCCGCTCGCCCCGTTTTGGTGGATGGGCACCTGCAACGCGCGCACCGTTTCGAGATGGCCCGCCACAAAGTCCGCGTGTGAGTGGGTCAGGAACACTCCCTTGATCGTCAAGTTGTTCTTCTTCGCGTAAGCCAGGTATGCGTTGATGTCGCGATCCGGGTCAACGAGCAAGGCCTCCGAACCGGACATCAATAAGTACGAGTAGTGGCTCAACACCGGTAGGTTGAACTGCACGATGTCAAACCCGGGGAACTGGTAGGTGTCCACCACCTGATGGAGGGCGTCCTCGGCGCCATGCGAGGCGGACTCGGAATCCTTGATCTTGGTCCCCTCCGCCGCCAGCGCCGCCAGACCCGGAAACAGGAACAAGAGATGAGCAAGGACTTGAATGCAAGCGCGTGTCTTCATAAGAAAAATCCTTGCGGAAGCTTAATTGCGAACTGATCGCCTGTAAAGGCCAATGTTGCAGGGCCATTTTGGCAGGCCCGCGGTGGGCCAAATCGGAGCCATACTGCTGGTGCGCGATCGCGATCTGTGCGGCGTGCTGAATGCGCAGCATGACATCGAAGTTGATGCGCGGACCGAGCGGATTGAGATGCAACGAGGCGACGAACGCGACGCGAGTTGCATCAAGCGCACGTCACAGCCCATGGGACGCTGTCGACCCGTTTCGCTGGTTCTGGTCCAACTCAAGCTCAACGCGATGCCGTTGCTTTGCCGGCAAAACCGCGTATAGTGTGACGCGAATGAGCGATTCCATCAATCATGAGATCGACCACCTGACCGGGCGCTTGGATGCGATCATTCGCGAGCAGGCTGGTGACGTGGTCTTTCAGCACCTGGATCAGATCCGCCGGCTCGCCGCGACAACCCGCCACCATGACGATTTTGTCAGCCTGCGGGCCAAGCTCGCGATCATCAACCGCCTGGGTGTGTCGGAGGCCTACCAAATTGCCCACGCTTTCAGTTTGTTCTTCCAGTTGACGAATCTCTGTGAGGAACGTGCTCGCGTGCGCCACCTGCAGGCGGAAGGAGCGCCTGCCATGTCGCTCCGGCACCTTTTCCAAGAACTAAAAGACGCCGGCGTGCCCGCCAGAGAACTCCAGCGGTGCATCCACGAACTAGAAATTCAGCCGGTCTTCACCGCTCACCCCACCGAGGCCAAACGTCGAGCCGTGCTCGCCCACATCTGGCGCGTGGCCGAGCGGTTCGATGACCCGGACGAAGCGCTCGAAGCTCTCTGGCACACCGAGGAGGTTCGCGAGCGCCGCGTGGGGCCGCTCCAGGAAGTGGAAAACGCAGTCTTCTATTTCAATCGCACCATTTTCGACACCGCGGCGCATTTCTACGCCACATTCGATGCCGAACTGGCGGCGCATTACCCGACGGTGAAACGGCGGCGGCACTTTCTCACCTTTGCTAGTTGGGTCGGTGGCGATCGTGATGGCAATCCCTTCGTCACTCCCGACATCAGCCGTACGACCGCCCATTGGCACGCCTGCGCGGCGACAGATTTCTACGAGCGTCAGTGTGGCCTGCTCCTGCAGGAGATCACGCACGCCAGCCCGCCCGCGCGCCGCCTTGCCCGCAACGAGCCTGCCGAGGCGACAAGTGCCTTTCAGCCTTACGAGGCGTTCCGCGCGAAGTTGGCGCGGCTTCGCGGCGAGCTGGGAGCCGGCAGAGGTGACATCACAGAGATCATCCGGACGCTGGAGGAAGTCCAGGCGGGTCTGCGCCAGCGCAAGGCCCATCGGGCGGCCGGGGGCCGCATCCAGCGCCTGCTGGCCCAGGCCCGGACTTTTGGGCTGCACCTCGCCGAACTCGACTTCCGTGACCACAGCGGCAAGCTCGATTCTGCCGAGCCGGAACTGCTGGAGGAATTCTGCGCCATCCGTGACATTCAACAGAAACACGGTCCGCAGGCCGCCAATCGTTTCGTCCTCAGCATGACGCGGAGCGCGGGAGACCTTCTGCGCTTGCTCAAGCTGATGGACCGGGCCGGCGTTTGGGCCATTGACCTCGTCCCACTCTTCGAGACGATCCACGATCTCGAGAATGCTTCACGCATCATGGCCGAGTTGTGGGCTGACCCGCATTACCGGGCGCACCTGAAGCGCCGGGGCCGCATCCAGGAGATCATGGTGGGTTACTCCGACTCGAATAAGGATGGCGGTTACCTTGCGGCGAATTGGTTCCTTTACCGGGCGCAAAAGGATCTCTCTCGCGTCGCGGACGAATGCGGCGTGAAGCTTCGGTTCTTCCACGGCAAGGGAGGCAGCATCGATCGCGGCGGCGGCACCAGCTATCGCAGCCTGCGCGCGCAACCTCACGCGGCGCATGGCGGGCGTATCCGCATCACCGAGCAGGGCGAAGTCATCTCGCTCAAATACTCCAATCCCGCCATCGCCCAACGCAACCTCGAGCAGCTCACGTCGGCGGTCATCGCGGTGCAATGCCTACCCACTCCGGAGCCGGTGGCCGCCAAACTCTCCAGGTGGGAGGCGAACATGGACCGGTTGGCGCGGCTCTCCTTCGAGTGTTATCAGCAGCTCGTCTATCAGACCCCGGAGTTCGTCGAGTATTTCTGGCAGGCTACCCCCATTGACCTGATCGAGCACCTCCGTCTCGGCTCGCGGCCCACGCGCCGCCAGGCGACGACCGACCTCCGCCAGCTCCGCGCCATCCCCTGGGTGTTCGCGTGGACGCAATCCCGTCACTTGCTGTCCGCGTGGTATGGTGTGGGCCACGCGCTCCACGAATTCGAACGCCAGGAGCCAGGCGGTCTGGCCATACTCCGCGACATGTATCAGCACTGGCCGTTTTTCCGCACCCTGCTTGAGAACGCGGAAGTCTCGCTTGCCAAGACTGATCTGCGGATTGCCGCCGAATACGCCGCGCAGGTCCGCTCCCCGGTTGTGCGCGAAAAGATCTTTGGTCTGATCGAAAGCGAATATGAGCGCTCCGTGAAGCTGCTCCTGGAGGTAACGCAGCGTGCGGCGCTGTTGGAGAACCAACCCGTGCTTGCGCAGTCCATCCGGCTGCGCAACCCGTCCGTGGATCCGCTGAACTATCTCCAGATCCGCTTCCTCGCCCGCTGGCGCAGGGCGGGTGAAAAGCAGCGCACCGAGACGCTCCGCCGACTGCTGGCGCTGACCGTCAACGGTATCGCGTTCGGTATGAAAAGCACTGGTTGATTCTCCCGGCCACTGAACGATCTCCCATGAAAAAGCGAATACTCCTCACCATGCTGGTTGCGGTGGTCTATCTGCTCCATCAGGATTTCTGGAACTGGAAACGAATCGAGCCGCTCGTGCTCGGCTTCCTGCCCGTCGGCCTGGCCTACCATGTGGGCTTTTCGATTCTGGCTGCAGGGACGATGGCCGTGCTCGTGCATTTCGCCTGGCCAAAGCACCTGGAGGCCGAGCCCGGGGCTAAGCCCCAGAACCGGAAGGACGGGAAATGATTCCTGCCCTCATCGTCGCCGTCTATCTCTGCGTTGTCCTCTACATCGGCATTTTTGCATTCCGCAAGGGCACCAACTCGCGCGAGGACTTCTTCGTCGCCGGACGCTCGCTCGGGCCGTACGTCTTCCTGCTGGCCATTTTTGGCACAAATATGACCGCCTTCGCCATCCTCGGCAGCTCGGGGCTGGCCTATCAACGCGGCATCGGGGTGTATGGCTTGATGGCGTCGGCCTCAGGTTTGATCATCCCTCTCTGCCTCTTCCTGATTGGCACGCGCCTGTGGGCTTTGGGCAAGAGGCTCGGGCATGTGACACAGGTGCAATTCTTCCGCGACCGCTGGGAATGCTCGCACATCGGAACCGTGATCTTTGCGCTGACCGCGGCGATGCTCGTGCCCTACATCATCATCGGGGTGATGGGCGGCGGGCATACTCTCGAAGCGCTCACCACGGTGATGGGACCTGACGGCAAGCCCGTGCTGCACGAAGTGGTGCGCAACGGAGCAACCGTGCTGGAGACCCGGCACTGGGTCAGTTACGAGGTGGGGGGCGCGATCGTTGCGCTGGTGGTCATGAGCTACGTGTTCTTCGGTGGCATGCGCGGTACTGCGTGGGTGAACATGTTTCAAACCCTTTTGTTCCTCGGCTTCGGCGCGATCGCCTTCATGCTCATTTCCAGGAATCTCGGGGGCTTGGATCACATCATGAGCGACCTGGCGGCCGACCCAAAGACCGCTCCCTTGCTCACGCGTCAACGGATTCCGGTCGAAGAATTCTTCAGCTACACCCTCATTCCGCTGTCGGCCATCATGTTTCCGCACATTGCTATTATGTGCATGACCGCCGAGAAGATGTCGTCGTTCAAGAAGACCGTCATCTTCTATCCCATCTGCATCTTGCTCATCTGGCTGCCTTGCGTCGTGCTCGGGGTGGTGGCGGCGCACCAGTTCCCTGGCCTCAAGGTTGGGGAATCCGACGACGTCATTCTCAGGCTGCTCACGGAGAACACCGATCCGCTGCTCGCCGGCGCGCTGGGTGCGGCCATCATGGCGTGCGTCATGGCATCGGACTCTCAGATTCTGGCCCTTTGCACGATGTTCTCGCAGGATGTGTTCGCGCATTACGGCGGTGCGCAGCGTTTCGGTGAACGGGCACAGGTATGGACCGGTCGGATCTTCGTCATCCTCATCACGGCACTGGCTTACCTCATCGGGCTGCGATTGGAAGACAAGGCTGGCATCTTCGAACTGGCTATCCGCTTCGCTTTCTCTGGCTTTGCCGCCCTTGCGCCGGTGATGCTCGCAGCGCTCTTCTGGAAGCGGAGCACGAAGTGGGGCGCGCTTGCAGCGACCTTGTGGGTTGGTGTTGCAATGGCCGGCACCTGGTGGCTTCATGAGGCCACATTCGCGCTTGCGCCGAAGCCTGGTCAAGCCCTCGTACAAATCATTCCGCCGCTGGGTGATTTCCTCTTGCGCAGTCCGAGCACTGTGCTTGTCTTCGGCTACCTTCCGGTGCTCCCCATGGTGCTGGGCTCGGCCCTTTTCATGGTCGTCGGTTCCCTGCTTACCCAGCCGCCAGGCCGGGCAACGCTGGAGAGATACTTCCCTACCCAAGACGCCCCTGCGCGGGCCCCTCAACCTCAGGATCGCGGGCTCGTTTGAGCCGCACTAAGGACAGACTGAAATGCACGAAACCTACGACCGCGACATTCTCCAGCTAGTTGAACCTGCGCGGATAGCCTCGGCGATCAACCCGCGACTCGGCATCGTCGGTGGCGGGCAGCTCGCCAAGATGACGGCGTTGGCCGGCCTCCAACTGGGCTGCGATGTCGTAGTCCTCGAACGGAACAACCACAGCCCGGCCGCGAACCTGGCCTCCCACTCGATCGTCGGCGACTGGGACAACCCGGAGGCGCTTTTGCAGCTGGCGGCTCGAGTGGACGTGGTGACGCTGGAAAACGAGTTTGTGGATGCCGCAAGCCTGCGAACGCTGGAGGGGGGCGGCTACCGCCTCTTCCCGACGGCGCGCAGCATCGGGCTCGTGCAGGACAAATGGGTGCAAAAGCAGACACTGGCCGCCGCGGGCCTGCCAGTGCCGCGTTTCGAAGCTGTCGCCAGTTTGGCTGAGGTCGAGCCAGCAGGGGCGAGACTAGGTTGGCCCTTGCTGCTGAAGGCGCGGCGCAACGCCTACGACGGCAAGGGCAACGCCACGGTGCGCTCCCCGGCGGAAGCCTCGGCAGCATGGAAGAAGTTGGGCGGCGACCAGGGGCGCGAATTGTTCGTCGAAGAGTTTTGTCGCTTCAGGGCAGAGCTTGCGGTGGTGATCACCCGTGGGCGGAAGGGCGATAGCGCGGTCTATCCGGTCGCGGAGACGATTCAGGGCGACCACATTTGTCGTGTGGTCAAAGCACCCGCGCCGGTGCCGGCGGAAATCGCGGCGCGCGCGGCGGAGATCGCCCGGCATGCCGTGGCTGCGGTGGACGGCATCGGGAGTTTCGGTGTCGAGATGTTCTTGATGAATCAAGCCGACATTGTAGTGAATGAGCTGGCCCCGCGCGTCCACAACTCCGGCCATTTTACCATCGAGGGGTGCGTGTGTTCGCAGTTCGAGAACCACGTTCGCGCCGTGCTCGGCTGGCCTCTGGGCGACACTCGCATGGTGGCACCGGCGGCCGTCATGGTGAACCTCCTGGGCGACCGGAAGGCCGTTGGGCATCCGGTCGGAATGGAGCAGGCCTTGGCCGTCCCCGACGCTCATGTCCACATCTACGGCAAAGCCATGAGCGGTGCGGGCCGCAAGATGGGGCACGTAACCGCTTTGGGAGCAACGCTGGACGAAGCCCTCGCCACCGCTCGGCGAGCTGCGTCCCAGATCCGCTTTGGAGAACAATTATGAAACGTACCCCCAAGAAACCAGAGCCACGCGTTGGGATTATCATGGGCAGCGACTCTGACTGGCCTACGCTCAAACCGGCCGCCGAGATCTGTGCTGAATTCGGCGTGCAGTGCGAAGTGCGCGTTGTCTCGGCACACCGCACGCCGGACGACATGGCTCGCTACGCCAAGTCGGCCCACCAGCGTGGGTTACAAGTGATCATAGCGGGCGCGGGTGGAGCAGCACATTTGCCCGGCATGGTGGCCAGCCACACGCCGCTGCCGGTCGTCGGCGTGCCGGTGGAAAGCAAATCGCTCCATGGCTTGGACTCACTTCTGGCGATCGTGCAAATGCCCGCCGGCGTCCCCGTGGCGACGGTGGCGATCGGCGGCGGCCGCAATGCCGGATTACTGGCGATGCAAATTCTGGCGACCAGTGATGGGTTGCTGCGCGAGCGGGTGATGAAGTTCAAGGCCCAGCTTGCCGCCGATTCGCGGGAGAGAAACAAAACGCTTGCCGCAGAGACTGTCAACGTTACACAAATCCGATAATGGAGATCCTCGAAGCCATCCGCGCTAATCTGCTTTCGCCCGCCGTGCTGTTCTTCGCGCTCGGGCTCATCGCAGCGCTGACCAAGAGCGACCTAAGATTCCCCGAGCCGCTGTATGTTGGGCTTACGATTTATCTGCTGGTCGCCATCGGATTCAAGGGCGGCGTGGCCATTGCGGAGGTCGGGTTGGGCAAAGTCTGGCTGCCTTCGCTGGCCGCAATGACCTTGGGCGCACTGATTCCGCTCTGGACGTATCCGCTGTTGCGGTTCGGTGGGAAGCTCTCCGCCGTGGATGCGGCGGCCATCGCCGCCCACTACGGTTCGGTGAGTGCGGTGACGTTCATCGCGGCGACGAACTACCTCAAGGCGGTGAATCAACCCTATGAGAGTTACGCCACGGCGTTCCTCGCCGTGATGGAATCGCCCGCGATTCTGGTCGGTGTGGTGCTCGGCAAACTGTCCACCAGCAAGCGCGGCACGGCGAGCATGACTTCGCTCAAGGCAGCCGCTCATGAGGCCGTGTTCGGGCGGAGCATCTTCCTGCTTCTCGGCTCGTTGGGGGTCGGCTGGCTTTGCGGTAAGCCGGGGATGGCCAAAGTGGAAGCTTTCTTCGTAACGCCCTTCCAGGGCGTGCTCGCGCTCTTTCTGCTCGAGATGGGCATGGTCGCGGGCCGGCGTCTCCAGGATTTGAGAAAGGTCGGCCTGTTCCTTCTCGCCTTCGGCATTGTGATGCCGCTGCTCCATGGCTGCTTTGGGGTTTACGTCGGCAAACTCACGGGCCTCGAACTCGGTGGCGCGACCCTGCTCGGGGTACTGGCGGCGAGCGCGAGTTATATCGCCGCACCGGCGGCCATCCGCATGTCGTTGCCCGACGCGAACCCCACTTTCTATCTGACGTCATCTCTGGCGGTGACCTTTCCATTTAACATCGCCCTGGGCATCCCGATCTACTTCGAGGTGGCACGGCGGCTCTATTCCTGATGATGAAGACGCACCCCATGAAACTGGTTACAATTGTCTGCGAAGCTCTCGCTCGCCAGCCGCTTACGGCTTTGCTGGGCGAAGTCGGCGCGCAGGGTTACACCTTGTTCACCGTGGAAGGCAGCGGCGCCCAAGGCCAGCGCGTCGCAGACATCCAGGAGTTTGCCAACATCCAGGTCGAGGTCATTGTGCCGCCCGCCGTTGCGGGACAACTTCTTCAGCGGCTCGAAAGAGACTTCTTCCCGCGCTACGCGATGGTCGCCTACGAGAGCGATGTGCGTGTTCTGCGATCGCACAAGTTCTAAAACGCTTTCGGCTTCGGCGCCGGTGCCTTGGGGAAGTTCACTGACCTCACTTCGGATTAAACTAACAGTCACTTCTGAACTTCCGACTGGTGGCAACGAGCATGGCTGGTAAGTTAGCTTCTGTTAACAAAATATGATTGACTCAATTTGGCTCTGGGTTGGTTTCAATGTGTTTGTCCTCGCCATGCTCGCGCTGGACCTCGGCGTGTTTCATCGCAAGGCGCATGTCGTGTCCCTCAAGGAATCGCTCACTTGGACCTTCGTTTGGATCTCGCTCGCGATGGTGTTCAACGCCGGGGTGTGGCACTATGCCGGTTCGACCAAGGCGCTGGAGTTTTTCACCGGTTATCTCATCGAGAAATCCCTCAGTGTCGACAATGTGTTTGTGTTCGCGTTGCTCTTCTCGTATTTCGCCGTGCCACAGATGTATCAGCACAAGGTGCTGTTTTGGGGCATCCTTGGAGCTTTGATCATGCGCGCCATCATGATCGTGGCCGGCGCAGCGCTCATCACCAAGTTCGCATGGATCATCTACGTGTTCGGCGGGTTCCTGATCCTCACGGGCATCAAGATGGTCGTGAAGCGCGAGGAGGAGATTCATCCGGAGCGCAATCCGGTGGTGAAATGGTTCAAACGGCTCATGCCGGTCACACCGGATTATCGCGGTGACAGGTTCTTTGTGCGGGAGAATGGTGTCCGTATGGCCACGCCGCTGTTCGTGGTGTTGTTGCTGGTGGAAATCTCCGACCTGATCTTCGCGGTGGACTCGATTCCGGCGATCTTTGCGGTCACGAAAGACCCGTTCATTGTCTATACGTCAAACGTCTTCGCGATCCTCGGACTGCGCTCGCTCTATTTCGCGTTGGCTGGGGTGATGGACAAGTTCCATTACCTCAAGATCGGTCTAGGCGTGGTGCTGACGTTCGTGGGGGTGAAGATGATCCTTGCCCATACGGCTTGGAAGATTGATACGCTGGTGTCCCTGGGCGTCATTGTGCTCATCCTTACGGTCAGTGTGGTCTGGTCGCTGCTGAAACCAAAGAAGGCGAAGCATCTTGTTCCCCAACCCGGTCCCGGCGTGTTGAAGGCAACACTAGGAGAACCATGAGCGCGGTGAAGGAATAGAGCGAGATGGAAGCCACATAGAGAGAGTGTTCTTGAGTTCGCCATGACCAAATCCGTCAACCAGCTGATTACATCGAAGGTGTTTCAGCACTTCATCGTGGGGGTGATCGTGCTCGCCGGTGTGGTGGCCGGCTTGGAAACTAGCCCGCGCATCATGGACCGTTGGGGTGGACTGCTCGTTGGTTTGGACAGGCTCATCCTGGGGATTTTCATAGGCGAGGCGGCGCTAAAAATGGCCGCACACGGACGGCGCCCCTGGCTTTACTTCACCGACGGTTGGAACGTGTTCGATTTCCTGATTGTCGTGATTTGTATACTACCCGTGGGCGGGCCGTTTGCGGCGGTGTTGCGACTGGCCCGGGCGTTGCGGCTCCTTCGGTTGGTGAGTGCACTGCCCAAGTTGCAGCTGCTTGTGGGCGCGTTACTCAAGAGTCTGTCCGCGATGGGGTACGTGAGCCTGCTGCTTGCGCTGCTGTTCTACATCTACGCGGTGGCCGGGATTCACCTTTTCGGGGCGCATGATCCGAAGAACTTTGGCTCCTTGCCGGCGGCGTTTCTGTCGTTGTTTCGGCTCGTGACGCTGGACAACTG
Organism: uncultured Verrucomicrobiota bacterium; assembly: GCA_964411985.1. Classification (GTDB taxonomy): domain Bacteria; phylum Verrucomicrobiota; class Verrucomicrobiia; order Limisphaerales; family J093; genus CAYPNF01. The sequence continues at coordinate 34,602 of CAYPNF010000017.1, read as the reverse complement.
GGCCGACCTCTTCGCGGTGCAGGTGGCTCATGTGCCCGGCATCAAAGTGGCGGTTTACTTCGTCACCTTCATCGTTTTCGGCACGATGATTATCCTGAACCTCTTTATCGGAATCATCATGAACAGCATGGCCGAGATGCACGCCGAGATCGCCGAGCGAGACCGTGCTCAACATGAGCGCGAAACCGGATCGGCCACGATGGAGGATGAACTCAGATCGCTCGAACAAGAGATGAAGGAAATGCAAACCCGTTTGGCCGGGCTGCGACGGAAGTGGAATGGGGGGGATAAACAAATAAACAAGGCCGGGGTTTGAGCCCGGCCTTATTTGCGCTTTTCAGCGTTGTTTGCCAGAGGTGCGGCGCCGCAGACATACGCCCGATACACGGAAAACTGCATTTTTACACCGAACTGACGAGACCAGAATACGCGAAATCGGATTTGTCACCAGTCACCAGTTCTGGTGACAGGCCCAGATGCCCACTTTGGGACCCTCTTTTCGGCTGTCTCACTCCCCCCATTTGACTTTGTGGGGCAGCAGTGTAAGCTGCTCCAACATGCCGAAGGTTATCCAGCAGGACCTGGACTCCTGCGTATCGGGGAGTATACAAAACCTTACCCACCAAGGTTCTGCAGCATGGCGTTTACATTTGACAGTGTTTGGGAGTCTCCTTCCGTTGGTCCTGATTCTTTCCTGCCTTTTCTTCCCGACCCAGGGAAGGGCTCACACGACCGACGATATTGTCTCCTTCGCGATCACCAACTACACCTCCTACGTCATCAACTCCGATGCCACGAGCGGCAGCGCTGAACTGAACCGGGATGCCATCCGGATCCTGACCCAAGTCAAGTATTACGAATCGAGCGTTACTGCCTCCACTTGGGAGTACATGCTCAGCTTCCGCCTGCTCGACACCGGAGGCACGGCCGTATCCCTAGTCTCAGAGGACGGACTGACGACGAATGCCACCTATAGCCTCACGTCGAGCGTGACCCTTCCCGTCAAGTTCGGCACCTTCATTCTTCGAGATACGGTTACCAACGCCTACTCCGCCAACCTCCGACCCGCGCAACGACTTGATCCCTACCAGCAGTACACCGTCGAAATGCGACTGTACAAGCGCCAGGGTATTGGGCGCTTTGCAGCCACCGGCGACCTGGCCAGCGATGGTCCCCGAACTTATTACCATTTTCCCAGCACGGACAGCGCAGACGCGGAAGTGAATGTCATCGCCAAGATGAACTCCGTCGGGTGGACCCGCACCTCCGCCCTGGCGGGAGTCTCGGGCTTGGAGAACTTCGAGCTTTCTGGCCAATACACGCTGTATCGGTACGACCAGTTTCTTTCCGCCATCGCCACGGACAACATAATCGTGCGCCTGAAATACCTTCTGACCGACTTGAGTACCGGGCTCCCCGTGCCGCTCAAGCAGGACTACGAGGATTTTGTGGAGCCGATGGAGACTTACGCCAACCAGCTGTTCCCGTTTTTCAGACCCCGGGTTCCCAGAGTTCGGGTTTTCACTGAGACCCTCCACGTCCAACCGTCCGACGGCACCCAGTTGGATCCGGTGAACAAAACCTATCAACTGACCGTCACAGTCAGCCACGTCGAAACGCCAGGTCAGACGCCTGTTGATGGAAACCAGGTCCTGAGTCCAGGCCAAAGACTCCTACACTTCAACGGTAGACTCTACTTCGGAGCGATCGAGACCCGCTTCACCAGTTTGGCCAGCGTGCCCCCCTTCCTTGGGGCCGTTGTGGCAGGGGTGCAAAGCTCGATTTCGGTCAACGCCGCCAGCGGCTACGTCGTTGGAAAACCAGACCACACCTATGGAGATGGCACGGCGCTGCCCGTGGTCCTGCGTGCCAATGGCAACGCCGAATACCAGGGGGCCGTTCCGGTCACCTTGACCGCCCCAGCCATCGATCTCGATGAACTTAACCACATCCGATTCCTGCGAACCGCGGAAACGTTGGATATGAGTGGGGCAAAAGCCAACCTCACCGTGGCACTGCCCACTGGGTTTGGCTATCGGCTCGACTTGAACTCCCGAATCCTCAACGGGACCGTCGTGTTCAATTCCGTCGCTTTAGGGCAAGCGTTACAGCCGTTGAAGGATCTTACCCTCACCACCCCCGTGTACGGGTGCGAGGAGACCAAGCCTCTCTGGGTAGGGGCCGATGCCATGACCTGGGATCTGTCGCGAGGCTCCTTCGTGTTGAAGGCCAACGGCTTTGCGCAGTATGTGCGTAAGGAGGAAATCGTCAAACTAGCTGGAGCTCCCGTGCCCGCTGCCATGCGGGTGAAACCCTCCAATGAGAAGTACCTTTTTTTCATCCACAAGTTGATCAGCAGTGAAGTGGTGGTCCGGGCCGACAATAACGGAGCGGCGTTAATGTCTGCCGAGTTCGAACTGGCCCCTGGGGCGATGACCGCTCATTTCCCGCTAGGGACCGATGTCCTTTGGAATGACCACACGGCCTTGGTGGTGGAGGACGACATGATCCTCCCCAAAGCAAGCGTGCTCAGGAATGTGGATGCCGTGGGGGTTCCCTACGCGCGTGATTGCACTGCCCCAGATTGCGGCCCCGGGACTGGCCCAGACCAACTTGTGCTCAAGGCCCAAGGGGCGGAACTGCTCTTCTCGCTCGATGGTGGCCTGATGGGTGCCGGGGATATTGTCACCCCAAAGGAACTCACCTGGGGTTGGATCAACGAACCGAGCATTCTGCGCTACGTCCACCGGGTGGAAGCCTTTAAGGAAGCTCGATTCCTCATGGCGGGTTTCTTCCTGCGCGGGGATCAGACCACCAATAATATCCTGGTGCGCCCCGGGGTGTTGTTGCTGAGTGGGGTGAGCACCAACAGCCCGAACCAGATGGAGCGGTTCGGAACTCCGGAATATGTGGAGGGCTTGGGGGACTATCCTGGCTTGAACTTTCGGGTTGGCGACGACGGAGCCAAGAAGGCCGAAAGTGTGCTGGCTGCCGAACCGACCGGAACCTATCCCCTCACGGGAAGATCGAAGTATTACACGCGTCCGGGTGGGGTGAACGGGATCCATGAGGCGGTATTCGGGGCTTTCCCTGACAAAATGAAGATCTACGGGTATGACTTCAAGTTTGGGAATTTCGGGTTATCCTATCTCGACAGCAAGAACTGGGAATCCCGCACCGAGGGATCCCTCCATGTCCAGTACCCCGCCGGCATTGACCAGCACTTCGAAGAACTGAAGTTCAATTGTCTGGGGGGCTTGGAGGATGCGAAGGTGCCGCCGGGAGAGGTTGGTCTGGGCAAGGTGCTTCAGTACTGGCAGGGAGATTTTTCAACGCTCGCGATCAAGTTCGAGCGGAAAGCGGCTGCGGTGTGCGACCCCGGCGAAGGATCGCTCGTTTTGGGCATCGAGGCCTTTGCGCAGTACGTCGATTCCAAGCTTTATGGGGAGGTCGGATTCCACCCCAACGGCAACATTATCACGCTGGCCGATGGAACCTTGGATCCCCCCTTCGATTCTCGGCTGAAGTTGCCCAACAACTTCACTTTTAAGGGTCCAGGCAGTGAAAAGTGGTCGTTCACCCCGGCCAACGACGCGTACTACAACAACCAGGCCAAGCATACTACAGAGCCGGGTTGGCTCAATATCGCGGGCAAGATGAATGTACCCTTCTTCGAAGATCTCAAAGTGCACATGCACACCAGCGCCTCGAAGGCCGCCGCTGGGGCCAAGATTTACCTCATGGGCGGTTGGCCCAGCCATGGGTATGAGACGGGGGGCAAACACTTTTTTAATCAGAATCCCTTCGATCAGGACAATGACGGATTCCCCGTGGGGCAGGCCACCCGGGACGCGTACCGCACCGGCGACTCCGGCACGGAGAAGTGGCTGGTGCGCGCTCAACGCAACTGGCTGGGGGTGGTGGACCTCGATTACCCACTCACCTGGTCCAGCACCACCAGAGCTTTCACCTCGGCGAAGGAAGTCCACAACAACCTCCTGGTGCTGGATGTGAAGCATCAGGCCAAGTACCTGAGCCCTCAGAACGCGGAACTTACTTTCGGTGCCCAGTACTCCGGCCTTCCTCAGCTCAACCTGGCCAACATGGTCTTCAGCGAAATGGGAGGCCTGCAGCAGGGAGTCGATGCCGCGCTCGGCGCCGCGAACCGTGAAATCATCGGAGCTGGATTCGATCGTCTCAACGAGATGCTGGAGGCCCAGATGCGGAGCTTTTTCAAGCCCACTTTTGACCATCTCGTCAACCCGCTGGTGGACACCCTCTACAGCGAGCTAAAACTGAACTACAATACGGCGAAGTGGACCGATTTCAGTTCAGCAGACGCCCTCATCAACCAGTATTGTACCGGTGGGGCGGAAACCTTCGTGAAACGGTTCAAACAGGTCGTTGACGGCGGCGGCGGTGCCGTCGATGCGCTGACCCAGTTGGACTCCAACCTGGAAGACGTCGAGGCGACCCTGAAGAAGCTCCAGGACGTCCTCAAGAAGGATCCCAGCGACGGCACCCGGCATCTAGTCCGGTCGCTCATGCAGAAACTTGTCGGGGGCCTAGCGGCGGACTTCGCCTCGTACTTCGTCGACGACAAAGTGAACGCGGTCTTGTCCGAACTGGACCCGACCTTGGAGCAGATCTTGTCGGCGTTGGACGATCTCTTGGAGGTGGTCGGTCAAATCCGCGGCAAACTCAGCGCCGGAGGCGAAATTGCGAGCGAGCTGAAATCAAAACTGAACACTCCTGATGTCACCGCTTTTGTCACGAAGGCCCAAACCCAAATCCGAGGCATCTTCCACGGATTGGATCTGACCATTGACAATCCATTCACCGTCATGCCTGAGGCGGACATGAAGGCGCTCATCCGCCAGAAACTGGAAGACAATTTCTTCGGTTCGGTCGTCGCCGCCAACCTTCAATCGGCCATCAAACACCGCGTTTACGACCTGGAAGGCTCGGTGCGGGAAGCCACGGACACGATTTTCCAACAAGTGAACACCGGCATTCGTAACCTTGTTTCTGAAGTAGCCTCCGAACTCAGCAATGAGATCATTCCCTTCCAGGATAAGGTGAAGGATGTTATGGGCGCGGGAAAGATCAACGGTTACGCGCACATCAACGGGGATGACCTGAAGCTGCTACGCTTGGATGTTTACGCCCAGTTGAAGGTGCCTTCGGACATGGAGTTCCACGGTTACCTGCAGGTGAAGGAGCTCGACTCCGAGAATACTCCCACCGGCTGCCTGCCTCCGGGCGGCAAGGCCACCGAAGTCACCGTGGGAGCGGTCGACGTCGCGATTAAGTGGATCAGCCCCGATTTGCGTGCGAACGTGATGGGCAAGTTCACCTTTGACCCCAGTGGTTCCGGGATTCCGCCTCTGATCAACATGATGGCCGGGTTTGAGCTCACAGGAGAGCTGGCCATTGATCCGCTTAAGGTCAAGTACCTGAGCGCCTCCATGTCTTTCGGGGAGTTGGAGAACTACCTCAGCGCCGCGGCTCGGATCCAGCTCAATGGCTATGAGGGGGCAGGGGGCTTCTTCTTTGGCAAGACGTGTTCGCTGGACCCGTTTAACTGGGACAAAGACGTAGCCGGTTTGCTAGGCACTCCTCCCTTCACCGGAGCCTATGCGTACGGAGAGGTTTGGATTCCCATCTCGGAAGCCTTGCTCGGTATCCCCGCTTCCTGCTTCTTCCAGGTTTCGGCCGGTGTGGGTGCGGGTGCAGGCTATTTCATCGAAGGCCCCACCTTTGTTGGCAAGATGCTGCTGGGCGCCAGCGGCGACCTCCTTTGTATCGTCTCCGTCTCCGGTGAAATCAAGATGATCGGTGTCAAAGGGAAGGATGGGCTCCGTCTGAAGGGGAGCGGTTCCCTGGAGGGAGAAATCTGTTTCTTCTTCTGCGTCGGGTTCAGCAAGACCGTGGGGATGGAATACAAGAATGGCAGTTGGGACGTGGATTTTTAGAGTCCAAGTTGTGCAAATGCGCGTATGAATCTTGAGGCCAGAAAAGCAGCGGGACAGCAGTGGGCCAAGTGGGTGGCCCTGTGCCTGCTATGGGGTGTCTTCCTGCCTCCGTTGTTAGGCCAGGGCACGCCTCTAGCCAATGCTGTTTACTCCGTGGGGACGACCGTCAACGACCCCTTGGGCCGGTCCTGGGCCTATCTGCTCTGGCAATCGAACAATCCCGACCTCCTTCGCGGTAAGAAGTTCGCCCTCTATGCGAAGCCGGGCGACGCCACCTCCGCCAACTTGTACGAACGCCGGGCGGTCGCGGCGCTCCAGACCGAACCCCTGGTCATCCAGGCGTTGCTCAACCGTGGAGCCAACCTCGGTGATGATCTCGCCCTCCTTGAGCAGCGTCTCAACAATCTGTTCGTCAACATCATCCC
>CAYPNF010000017.1:0-28192 GCA_964411985.1 uncultured Verrucomicrobiota bacterium | reverse complement strand
GTTGGGAAATCCTTTGCCCCTGGGGCGACTCCAGCCCTCCCCAAACTATTGCAACGGATTCGCCCAGGCGGAACAGATCGCCAATCCGGGCCTGACCACTTTTGAAGTTCGCGAGAGGGACTCGGTGACGGACCAGGATAACGGTGTGCTGGCGCGAATCACCGTGGATCCCCTGGCGCCATTGAAACTGCCTCCCCCTGGGGCTCCTTGGCAGGTGCCCGAAACGAGCAGCAAGGGAGATCTGAATGCTAAATTGCGCTGGGCCGCGCCCGAGGATCTACGCCGGCTCGCCCTGGGCTACTACGGGTATAACCTCTACCGGATGCCTCGGGCTTTCGCTGAAGCCAAGGGATACACCAATGGCATCACCGCTTCCAATCTCGTATCGCTCGCCCTGACCGGTCCTGACGTCCGGCGCGTGAACGAAATGCCCATTCTCATCAACAAGGTCTTTGGAACCAATGAGGCCGGCAACTTCGCTCTCGATCCCAAGACCTACTTTGTGGCGGATGACAATGGCCGTTACAAACCCGGCGGGAAGGCCTTCGCCAACGGTTCGCAGTTCTATTACTTCGTCACCGCCCGCGACGTGCTTGGACGCGACGGGGCCGCGTCGCCGCCGGGGTTGGCCACCCTCTGCGACCGTGTGCCGCCTGAAGCCCCGCGCGGACTCCAAGTGGTGAATGATTACTCTTTTGATCCTGGCACCTCCACCACCAAGCAAGTCCTGAGGGTAAAGTGGACGCAACTGACCAATCTCACGCAGGACAACATCCTTGGCTACTATATCTACCGATGGGACGACCCCAACCAGGCACAAACCCTTGGTGCCAACCCCCTGGCTCATCGCATCGCTGGCCCCATCCCCCACGTTCCGGGCCAGAAGCTGAACACGTATGTGGACGATGGCCCTGGTTCTCCCCAAGCCCCCGCCGACTACAACCGCACCTATTGGTACACCGTGCGCGCCGTCGATGACGGTGCCTGCGACGGCGGGAATGTGTCGGCTAACAGCGCCCCGGCTTTCGGCGTGCTCCGCGATCGGGAAGGCCCCGGCGGCCCCACCGGAGATATCGGGGTGCTCTGTTGCCTTCCGGAAGTCCGCAGCGGACGCACCACCGATACGCCCGATTCCCTCAAACAAGACGAGTCACTGGCCTATTATCAATTCGTGTGCGACCGCGAAGATGCTGCCATCGCGTGGGCCGAGTTCTACATCAACGATCCCTCCAATCCGACGAACTTTCTTGGCCGGGTACCCTTCCTTCGCGAAGCCAAGCAGGCTAGTATCCGTTGGGAAACGGATCGCGCTGGCGTGAGTGAGGGGTACATCACTTTCTTCTGCCGCGTGGGTAGCACCGACGACCTAGTCTCTTCCTTCGCGCAGGTGCAGACCATCCGCGCACCCAAGTACAGCACTGTTCGCGAGGTGGCCTTTGTGGCCAAGGTGAATTGCGAGCGTGTTCCTCTGGCCCGCGACCTCGCGTCAGGCCAACGCAGCCCTTGTGGCGGATCCCACACTCCTCACCCGCCTGGGACGGATATCACCATTGGGATTGACATTACGATCCATCTTACACCCGGCACCAAGGAGTTCCGCCTCTATCGACGCGTCGATTTTGGCCCGCTCACCCTGATCAAGCAGGGCCCAGCCAACTACGACGACGTCCATGACATCGCAATTACCGATCCCGACATGCCGGCCAATTCGGGGACGATTTGCTACTACGGCCAGTTGTTCGATGAGCACGGCAACGCAAGCCCGATCACGCTTCTCGACAACTGTCTCACCCTCAACCTCCCCACGGCGCGTCCGCTCCTCACTCCGATCTCCGCTGAAGGTGAGCCGGATAAGCCGCAGATGACGTTGCGGTGGTTCTGCGCTCCTTATGGCATCGAGCGGTTCGAGGTTTACATCGCCACCACCTTCGTCGCCATGCCCACTAATATCACCTCCGAACTCTCCACCTTCACGAGCTATAGTCCGACGAATAAGACTTACACTTTCAACGGGACCACCACCAACCAGGGTTTCTACGTTTACCGCACCCCGCAGGTTGGGCCTGCGTTTGGCAACGGCGCCATGTTCGAGGTCACTGCCTCCATCACTGCCAATCAACGATACACCGTTTTCATCAAGCCTGTTGGCAAAGACGGAGAACCCCAACCAGATAGCCAGAATAGCAACGTCCAGGAATTCGAATGGACCCAGGTCGCACCCATAGGGCCCAAGGTTCCCTGGCCAGATCGTCCGCTCCCGCCCCTGGCCGTCTTCAACACCAATATCTTCCCCGCCATGCTGGACAGCGCGGGCTACCGGGGCGTGGGGCTACTGGTTGGCGCCACCGGCCAGCGAGCTTTGCCTGGCCGCGGCGAATCGCAACCCGTGATCCGCACCGCTACCGATCCTATTTCCTATCTCTTCACGAACAAAGCTGGCGAGAAGCTCTTTCCGCTCGTGGTCTATCGCTACCAGTTCGGAAATGTCTTCTTCCCGAAAGTGTCCGGGGACCTCGTCCAAGTGACCCCCTTGATGGAGAAGATTGCCTATGCGGTAGAGAACGATCCTAGTCTCGGCACGTCTGCGGTCATTTATGATCCTTTCATCCTGGTTACCTCCGGCACCATCGCTGGGGACCAGAAGTCGAACCTGATCTGGCTCTTGGATACCCAGCCCGTCATTTCCGGCGCGCGCTACGCGTACTTGTTGGTACGCTTCGACGCCTACGGCGAAATCAAAGATGTATCCCCCACGTTCTTTGTGGACGTGAACAGCACCCCATGAATCTGCCGTCAGCCATCCTTTCGCTTCGCCGCTTGCTGCGCTGCGGGTGCTCCTGGGCGCCTTGGATCTGCACCGCCACCCTCGCTGCCTCCAGCTTCGTCTACGAAAGCCGCCGGGAGTTCTCTGGCACGGGCGACTTCAACGGCGACGGCCTGGAAGATGCCCTGGTCGTGGACAAACAGAGTGGCGTTTACCGAATTGGTTACGGGACCGCGGGAGGCAGTTTCGATTGGGCCGATGGCCGTCCCAGCGGCGTGGAACGGGTCACTTCGGTCAGTCTTGGCAAATTGCTTTTCTCCACCCGCGACGCCTTGCTTGTTACTGCGCCAGCTGCCAACCGGGTCAACGTGCTCGACCCGAGTGATCCCACCGGGGCCGTCACTCCTCAGGCCGTCTTCCCGGCCAGCGTCGGCCCCAGCCAAGTGGTCCCCCTCAATATTGGCGGATCTGGCGATGTTCCAGCCCTCGACGACCTGGCCATTGGGACCGTGTGGAACAACGCGCCTGATGAAGGGCACCTGGGTCTCGTGCGCAGCACTGGAACGAGCTTTCCGGTCATCTCCGACTCGGCGTCTGCCGGTCCGCTTTTCCATGCCAATCCCATCCACCTCAAGGCTGGAGGCCCGTGGCTGCTGGGAAGTATGGTGTCGGTGGGTTTGACGGAGGAATGTCATGTTTACGACCTTACGTCGGGCAGTGTGTCCATCCCATTGAAGGGCACCGTCCCTTTGAACAATGCTCGGTTTGTGTACGGAGCTTTCGGAGGCCAACCGCTCAGCACTTTCCTCTTCTACACCGCCGGCAGCTCGAATCTTGTCGCTCGCCCTATCCTCGAACCTTTGGCTGGAGTCTTCAAGTTTGGAGCCGACCTCTCGCTGGACCTGGACCTCCCCATCCAGCAAGTATTCGTCCTCGCAGGCGCCAAACCTCGCCTGCTGATGTTACTCGGCGATGGCTCGACACTGCGAATCTACAATTACGATGGTGGGTCTGTCCTGAAGGTCGTTTCCTCCGTGTCCACGATCGACGATCCCTTTACCGGTGCGGTTCCGACCTCCGGTGGTGGTTTCCTGGCTCTCAGCGGCTCAGGGGGGATCTCCTCCAATTTCCAGCGCTACGCAGTCAGCGGGGATACCTACACCCTGGCAGAGTCAGGCGCTCTCCCTGATGTCAACCGGTCCTTCGCAGCCGCCAACGTTTTCCTCTTCCAGAAAGAACCGTTCGTATCCCTGGCGCCCGTGCTGCTGGGCAGTTATAACGCCCCGGATTGGACCACCAAGCTCTCCCTGGCCGGATCCCCGCCTTCCATGACCGTCAGCGCTGAATCTTTCGTCGATGCCAGCCATGGTCTGGATACCCCCAGCGCCACCTCCCTGGGGACCGGCCCCGCGAGTGCCCAGTTCGGCCTCGTGAACCAAATCAGCCCGGTCTTCTCGCTCCGTAGCAGCATTCCCGCCGTTGGAGCCGAGGTGATCGAAGTCAGCATCGCCCCAACTCCAGGTCCCCAGAAGAACGCGATCCAGGTCACCTTGACGCCTTCCACCGGCCTCTGCCATATCTCCTATCGGGTAGGGTCGTCAGGCAGTTGGATCCCCTACAAGGGTGCTTTTCCCCTGTTCAAAACCACGACGCTCCAGTACTTCGCTCAGCCGCTCGTCGGCAACGCCAAGTCCGTTATCCACACCGCCACCTACACTTTCCCCATTCCGCCTGCCCAACAGGATTCCGACCAAGACGGCGTCCCTGACTTTGTGGAACTGGGCTACGACGGTAACAACGACGGCACTCCCGATTACCTGGGCTTGGGTCAGGAACTGAACCCCGTCACTTCGGGCAAGGACAGCGACGGCGACGGTTTCTCCGACCTCAACGAGATGCTGGTGGGGACAAATCCCTACGATGCTTCCAGCAAGCCGACCGAAGCCCAGCGCATGGAAGAGAAGGGTGGTTTCGACCTCTACCTGACTCCTCGGCCGCTCGATGGAACCGTACCCACCACTACGCTTAGCGCAATGGGGGTCGGCGTGCGCGCTCACACCCTTCAGGGCAACCTGGCTCAGTTCACGGAGACTACGAACGTCGTCAAACCGGGCTTGGTTAACCCCACCGCGCATTTCACGAATATCATCCTCGACGTGAGACGCCGCCTCATGGTGGTGGCCACAGATCCTCACTTCGCCATCTCCACCGCTTCACCGGACCCCTTGATCGGGCGCGAACTCGTTCGTCTTCTGCCCGTTCCTTCCGTTCAATTGGACGTCACTGTTCCCTACACTTTCACCACTGCCAGTCTGTCGGCCCAGGCCAAGGCGTGGATTCTCGCGGCCCAAGCAGCCTACGCTCCGACCGTATCCGAAGAGATCTTGGGCGAGATCACCGTGCCTGATGTCCTAACCACCCTATTGGTCGAAAGGAAGATCGGCGACCTCCTCCACTCCCGCGGTTTGCCTGAAACTAATCAGGTCAGCATTCTCGGGTTCCGCCCCAACGATCTTTCCCGGTACCGTCCCTCCCAGTCGGAACTGCTCAGCCTCGAACAGCAGATCGACGACGCGCACCCCGGCTTCTCGCTGGTTGCCATCTATACCAATATCCACTCCGCAGTCGCATCCGCTCCCACTCTGGAATTGCAGAAACTGAACGCCGTCGCCACCGACATCTACCGCATCAGCAGCGCCCTCAACAATGCCACTCCGGGTCGCTACCCTTCGCCTCTCGACACTCTCCGTGATTTCCTCACCACCGGCACGCTGCAAAGCAACTACCTCGCTGCAGCCACCCTTGCTCCCGCCGATCTTGCCAGCGGTCTTAGCGGCGTGGCTCAGGTTCTGAATGGTGTCCCGCCTCGACCCGTGGTTACCGTTCAACTCCAGGTGCGAGCCGATTCCTTTACCTCGGCTTGTACCCGTTTGGACCTGCTTGGGGGAAGTATTCAGAAGAACCTCGTTTTCGCCGATGGCAGCCCTTATCGCTTCCCGGAAGCCTTCACGCTGCTCGCCGGGAGCCTGGTCCAGGTTACCGGCTACTCCGACGTGGCTAGCACCGCCTGCCCAGGCGACACCCTTGAGGTGATCTCTGCCTCGCTGACGGCCGTCCCCGCTCCCAGCAGCACCGACAGTGATGGCAACCTCCTGGCCGACGCTTGGGAACTCGTCTTCTTCGGCAAACTGGGCGTGGACCCCTACGACGACCCGGACCACGATGGAGTCTCCAACCTTCAGGAATTCCTCGATGGCACCGATCCGAACGACCAACCCTCGCACGGTGGGACGGCCATCAGCCTGTTGCCGCCGGTACTGGTCATTGCCGAATCTGCAGGGAGTCAATTTAAGGTGAAGTGGAGTTTTCCGGCCGGATATTCCGGGAAGTTTAAGTTTGGGGTTATGGCTTCTACCGATCTCAACCTGGGCTTCACTGACGCCGGTCTGATCCCGGTACCGCTACCAGGAGGCGAGTTTGAGGTCACTCTTCCACCCTCCGCCACCGGGCAGAAGTTCTACAAAGTATACCTGACCCTTCCGTAGCAGGTCGCTTTCGAAGGTTCGCCTGAACACCCTCTCGTAGTCGCTTTCGGAAGAAAGCGAGTGGCTTCCCCTCCCTTGTAACGGCACGCCTGTTGAGCAAGACCAAGAAGCTCGACCCACCCCTAGCCATTCCGGGGTCAAGAAGAAGCCCAACCGTGCCTCATCGTTAGGGGAAATGCTCAAAAGAAACACGCTTGACCGCTTTCGAGTATCCTGTAGGAATGTCCATGTTAAACGTTTCACATCATGGTGTATTGCCTGTCCACACACCTTTCCATCGGCGAACGGCTCCGCTGCCGGCCTACATCGGCTCCACCTCGATAGCTCCCCATGGCCACCATCAAACAGGTCGCCCAGCGGGCAGGGGTCTCCATCGCCACGGTCTCCTATGCGATGAACCAGAAGCGGCGGGTGTCGGACGAGGCCGCCCGCCGGGTGCAGGAGGCGGTTGCCGAACTCAACTATACTCCCAGCGGCACCGCCCAGAAACTCCGACGGGGGCGAACTTCGGTGATTGGTTTCGTAGCCGACAACATTTCCAATCGGTTTCCGTCGCGTCTGGTCCATGGACTAGCTTCCGCCGCGGCAGCGCACCAGTATAGCGTTCTGATTTCTGACCTGCATGACAACCCCGCTACTGAACCTTGAGCGCTGGACCTAATGGGGCATGAACAGGTCGTAACCACCATCTACGTCGGCATTGGCGTCGGCGGGGTCCGACTGCTGAAGATCCATCGATCCGGGATTCCGGTCGTGGTGGTGGACAAGCCTCCCTCCACCAAGGCTTTGCCCAGCGTTTTGATTGACAACTCGCGCAGCACGAAGTTGGCGTTGGAGCATCTCTATGCGCTGGGACACCGCAAGTTCCGCTTTATCAGCGGCGATCCTCACAATCGCAACACCATCCTGCGCAACGAGGCGTTCCGCGCTTTCATGGTGACTCACCACCTGCCTTGCCACAGCTCTCACATCCTCACGGGTCAGTACTCCCTTCAACATGGCTACCAGAGCGCGCTTTGCCTGGTGGACCGGAAGCGGGACTTCACTGCGGTGTTCTGTGGCGATGACATGATAGCGTTCGGAGCCATGGCTGGTTTCAAGTCCCGGGGCTGCCGCATCCCCGAGGACATCGCCGTAGCTGGTTTCAGTAACGACCCCTTGTCGGGCGTGATGGATCCCGGCCTCACCACGATCCACTATCCGATAGTCGAGATGGGGAGGCGTGCGTTCGAGGTGTTCCTCGGTTTGCGAGGTGCACCCAAACGCTCCGTGCCCCACGAGGTGTTGAGAACCCGACTTATTGTCCGGCGAAGCACAGATCCCAAGCTTCCTCCGTTCATGCATACCGAGCTCGCCGCTCCGGCAGTGGGTCTATGAAAACGCATGAAACCTTACCTGCCAGCTCTACCTTGTTCCCGCCAGCCAGGACCAAGGTGAAATGGACTTCGAAATGCGTCGTGCCAACGTTGAAACCCAAAGACTCAAGATGACATCACCTCTTCGCACCCTCCTCGCCCTGCTTCTATTTGCCTCGGTGGCCTCAGTTCACGCAGCAGATTCTCCGCCCTGGTATACCCGCATGCTGGTCGGTCTCGAGGTCGGTCCCACCGGATCCCAGTTTGGAGGAGATCCAGCTGACATAGGCTATGCGGTGAAGTTCGACGGGTGCGAGATTGCCCGCGCGACGAAAGCCTGCGGAGGCGAATACCTCGTGATTTGGGCGCGCGACGGCGATTGGGCCTATTACGATTCCAAATTGCAGCCCAAATGCCCCGGTCTTGGGAACCGTGACGTGTTACGTGAGGCGGTCGAGGAGGGACGTCGTCAAGGAATCCCGGTCATCGCCTATTGTGTTCAGCAGTACCCGGGACACACCCTGAAGCTGCATCCCGATTGGCGCGTGGCCGGCAGTGATGGCAAACCGATTGAGGGCCGGGTTTGCTATCGGTCTGGCTACCGCGAGTTCATGAAGCAGATGCTGAGCGAGCAGCTGGCCTACGGCATCGAAGGCCTTCACCTCGACATGGTGGACCAGGGGTTCGGCCCGCCCTACGGTTGCTGGTGTGACACATGCCAGAAAGAGTTTCAGGCGCAGTACGGTCGGTCTATGCCCAAGGGAGTCACTTGGGATGAGGATTGGGACCGCATGATGGAGTTTCGTTACGCAAGCAGTGACCGATTCGAGAAGGAAATGACCGACCACATCCGCCGGGAAAAGCCGGGCGCGACCATCGACTTCAACTATCACGGAAACCCGCCGTTTTCTTGGGAGGTGGGACAACGCCCAGTGCAGCACGCGGCGAACGGGGACTTCGTCACCGGCGAAACCGGCGTTTGGGGTTTCAGCGCCCTCACCGTGGGTCTGAACGCGGAGTTCTATCGAGCCGCCACACCGGGAAAACCGGTTCAGGTGGCCATGCAGCGAGGGGTACGCATGTATCATGACCAGACCACCCGCCCTTTGCATGACATGCGTTGGGAAATGTTCAACCTGCTGGCGCATGGCTCCTTCGTGACCATGATTGACAAGACAGCGTTCGACGGATGGCTGGATCCCTTGGCCTACGAACGCTTTGGTGAGATCTTCCGCGAAGTCCACGCCAAGAAAGCCCACTTTGGTCAGCCACCCTTGCAGGAGGTGGGTATCTATTACAGCAGCCGCACCCGGGATTGGATGGGCCGGGAGAAACCAGTGGACTTCTTCATGTCTTTCCAGGGTGCGCACAAAGCCATGGTTTACGAGCACATCCCCTGGGGGGTGATTCACGAGGAGAACGTTTCCTTGGATACGCTCCGTCATTTTCCTGTGGTACTCCTTCCTAACGTTGGCATTCTGTCCGAAAAGGAAGTCGCTCTATTTCGTCGTTATGTAGAGGAGGGCGGGCAGCTCATTGCCACCGGTCCGAGTGGCTGCTACGACCCCATGGGCCGTCTGTTGACAAAGTCGCCGCTGGAATCCCTGGCCGGAGTGCGCTTGGTGCGGAAGATGGATTCCACCGATAATTGGGTGCGTTTCCCTGCTTTAGCCAAGTCCTCTGTGGCGTCGCAACTCGCACCCTCCGGACGTCTGGACTGGCCTTTCCTCGTGCGCGGCCCTGCTGCGGTGTTCGAGGCTACCGCCGCGACGCCGTTCGGCGAGCTTCTGAAACCTCATCGGAGCAAGCTTCACGAGCAGAAACGCTACAATGAAGACTGGCCCCTCAGCGCGGACGCTCCGGTCGGTCCGGCGGCCTTCCTGAACCAGGTCGGCAAAGGCCGCGTTCTCACCCTGGCCGCTTCGCCGGACTGGTCCACCGCCAGCGATCATCACATCGTGGAGACTCGCCGTCTACTAGCCAACGCCGTGCGAACCCTCCATCCGACCCCTCGTATTCGAATCACCGCCCCCGCGACCGTCGAAGCGGTGGTCTCAGACGATCCCGCTACGCGCACCCTTCGGATCCACCTGCTCGGCTACAACGCGCCTCCTCAGACCACCCCGCCCAAGGAACGCCCTTACATCCTGCCCGGTTTGATCGAGGATGCCCCGATGTACCGCGCGGTCCTCGAGTTCTCCGAGGGTCTCAAGGGCGTCAAAGCCTTCAACCCAAGCACCCAAGTGAAAAGGCGAGCCAGGCGGGTCGAGGTTGTCGTCCAGGACATCCACGAAGTAATCCAATGCCGCTATTAGCACCCGTGTCGTTCATGAATGGGAGACTGAAATGGCTGCTCTTATTGGCCTGTCTGTTTGGCCGGAGCACCACCCTCTTGGTCGCTGACACCCCACAAGTCGTTAACTGCGATGGTTACCCCTGCGTTAACTTCAGCCTGGGAGCGAACGTTTCCACCAACGGCGAGATCTTCGGAAGCCTGTTCTTCAACCGCCCGCAACTGGGTGAGGGACTCGATCCGATCGGAGGTGGGCGTTTCAGTTTCCGTGTTGGCGAGAATGCGTGGTTGCACGCGGTCGATTGTGCCAGGCGCGAAGTAGAAAGAAACTGGCCCTTTGCGGTGGTGGGATTGACCGACGAGCGTTTGGATGACGTCGCGATTCGTTGCCAAGTCGTAGTGCCTAACGCCCTGGACGATAGCTTTACGGGCTCACTCTCGGTTGGACTCGCCGAGTTCAGCGTGACCAATTCCAGCGGTGGTGTCCGGCAAGTGGCCGTCCGGTTCGACGCCCCGGGCTTTCTCAAGACGGAGCCGCAGCTGATGGATACCAACTCGGTTTGCGGACTGGAGGCCGGAAGGAACTTCTTCTGCTGGCTCAAGCCGGCTCACGTCATCTCCAGCAACGCCTGCTCCAGCCTGACGGTCACTCTTCAAGCTGGGGCTTCCACAAAGTTGCGTATGATGATCGGGCATTGGGAAGACAACTGGCCTTACTCAAGTCGGCTGGCCAACCCCATTCAGTTGGCCGACTTCGCAGCCAGAGAGTGGGACACCTTGGTGGAAGCCACTCGAAGGCTGGAAGCCAAGATCCCCAGAACGGGAGATCAGGAACTGGACACCTACATGAGATGGTATGCCACGGCGGGAGCGTCCATGACCCGGGTTCTGAAAGATGGAACGACCCTGACCATGGGGTATCACGAGCTGAACCAACGCGATTCCTATTGGACTACATGGATGCACCTTGTGCTTTGGCCGTCCTTGGAGAAAAGGATGATCCGTGAATCCGGTTGGGGCCAAAGGCCCGACGGCAAAGTGCCCACCACCATCCTGCCCGTCATAGAGCGCGAGAACGACATCGATATCAATTGCTATTTCATCCTCCGTGCGTTGCGCTACGTCCGATTTCATCACGACGCCGAATTTGGGCGAATGATCCATGCAAAGCTCCTCCAAGCGGCGGCCTGGTTGAATTCGAGGGACCTGGAAGGGGTTGGGCTACCACAGGCCGCCTCCTACTGGTACGACTGGAAGGATGTGTCTGGGGTCAGTAACCGGAAGTACTCCCCCTACGCCTCCATGCTCTATATCGCCGCTACCCGGCGGCTCGCGGACTTCTCAGCCGAACTGGGTGAATACGACGTTGCGAACACCCTGCAGCAGCGCTCGGACCGAGCGCGGGAGTTCTTGATGCGCCCGGTTTCGCAAGGTGGCATGTGGAACGGTCGCTTCTTCCAGCAAGTCTGGCGGGACGGGCGTCAAGCCCCGCAGGTGCTCGAGGATCAGGTGGTGGGCATTCTCTTCGATGTCGTCAACCAGCAGCAGGCCCGGAGCATCCTGGAGGCACTTCAGGGAAACCTCACTCGCTGGGGGTATCGTGAAACCTTCCCTTACCATCCCCCTGAGTTTGGATATCACGGCGGAGACTACCACAATGGCGGGATCTGGCCCTGGTTGAATCACGTTCATGCTTGGGGGCTTCTGAAGCTCGGCGATTCGGCTGCGGCGCGCGAGGTGCTCAAGCGGGTGGGCCGCGCGGACCTTGTGACTGCGGGCGACTTCATACCTCACGAGTACCTCGATGGTGAGACCGGCAAGCAGGCGGGAGTTCCCATGCAGGGCTGGAACGCCGCCATGTTTGGAGCACTCTACTTCGGCCTGCAGAACCGGGGGGCCATTCCGTGAAAGCGGCCGACAACACCGGCTTCCGCACGCTGCTTCAAGGCGGGCGAGCGAAGCATGCTTCTGACGTACAGCCGCTAATTGTCGCGAATCATGAACCCTAACCTGGCCATGCTGAACCGTCGTAGTTTCTTGTTCTGTACCGGCAGCACCCTTGGTGCGGTGGTCACCTCCAACATCACGGCCGCGTTCGCGGCGGATTACGACACACCTCGGCGCGCAACCACGGCTCCAGCTCCACCCTGGTTTTCCAAGGCCTGGCGCCGCGCGGTTATCGACATGCACATTCCGGACTATGATCCGAAGTTCCTTTCCGAGTTCGACGCCGACCAATATGTGGACGCGCTGGTCCGCTCCCGGGCACAGTCCATCGTGTGCTATGCGCAGTCCCACGTCGGCCTTTTCAACTATCCCACCCAGGTAGGTCAGCAACACGCCGGGCTCAAGGGCCGGGACATTGTTGCCGAGATGATTGAACGCTGTCATCGCAAGGGGATTGCCGTCGTCCTCTACGTTAGCGTGATTCATGATCGGTGGGCTGCGGACCGGCATCCTGAGTGGAGAATTATTCATCCCAATGGCGGAGAGTTCGGGCGCGGCAGCCGGCATGGATTCGTCTGTCCCAACTCTCCCTATCGCGAGTACGTGCGCGCCTGGACGCGGGAATTGGCCGAGCGATTCGATCTGGACGGAGTCCGTTTCGACATGACCTTTTGGACTTGTGTCTGCTATTGCACCCATTGCCAGGAACGCTGGCGTCAGGAGGTCGGAGGTGACATGCCCCGTACCGTAGACTGGGCCGATCCGCGCTGGGTAACCCTGCAACGCAAGCGGGAAAAGTGGTTGGGCGAGTTCGCCGCGCTGTGCACCAGCACGGTGAAGCAGATTAAGCCCGCCGCCACGGTCGAACACCAGTCCTCCACCTATCCGCTCGGATGGTCGAATGGCGTGTCTCATCCCCTGGTGTCGCAGAATGATTTTCTGCAGGGCGACTTTTATGGTGACGCACTGCAGGGGTCTTTTGTTCGCAAGTTGCTGAGTGAGCTTACCCCAAACCGCCCCTTCGGTTATGAAACCAGTTTCTCGACGGAACTCCGCGACCATACGGGCAAGAAATCCGAAGCCCTGCTGGAGGCGAAGGCCAGCGCCGCTATCGCCGACCACGGTGCTTTCATTTTCATCGATGCCATCGACCCGGTGGGAACGGTCAATTTGCCGGTGCACGACCGGATGGGCCGCGTATTCGACCGCCTGATGCCCTTCTACCGGGAGCTTGGCGGGGATCGGGTGGCGGACATGGCCATTTACCATTCACTCGACTCGAAGTTCGACATGCGAGAGAGCGGCCGTCCGGTGGGAGAACTCGGAAACAACGACACCCATACTCCTTCGGCCATGAGTGCCTCGCGGAGCCTGATTGCTCACCACATCCCCTTCACGGTGATTACGGCCAAGCAGATCGGGCAACTGGATCGTTACAAGCTACTCATCCTGTCCAACGTCCATCATCTCTCGCCGGAAGAGAGCGAGGCTATACGAGGGTTTGTACGCCGGGGTGGGGCTCTCTATGCGAGTGGAGGCACGTCTTTGGTCACCACCGCGGGCAAGCGCGGGGAGGATTTTCAGCTGGCCGACGTTTTCGGTGCCTCGCTGGTGAAGGCCGATTGGTCCGACCGTGAACATTACCTGGCGCCCACGGCCGCAGGGGCCGTTGAGTTTGCTGGATGGGATTCCGCTCATCCGCCGTTCGTGAAAAGCTATGGCTTTGTGGTCCGGACCCATCCTGCGGCGGAAGTGCTTGCGACTACGACTCTGCCATGGCCGGCCCACGAACCTCGCCAGTTCTCCTCCATTCACAGCAATCCGCCCTGGGTCTCCACTACGGATCCGGAGGTCCTTCTTCACCGTTTCGGCGAAGGCCGGGTCCTTTATTGTGCCACGGTCCTGGAAGAGCAGGATCATCTCCGGGACACCTTTGTGCGCCTGCTGCGTAGGCTGCAACCAACCTTCAGCTTCGAGGCTACGGCCCCCGCTTGCGTGGAACTGACGCTCTTCCACCAACCAGACCGGCGACGCCACCTGCTCAGCCTGGTGAACTTCCAGCACGACCTGCCCAATTTGCCCGTGGATAACATTGAGGTGCGGCTCCGGTTGCCCCAGAGAATTCGCAACGTTCGCCAACTTCCCACCGGAAGCACCCTGCGCCATCATGCCTCGTCTGGAACGGTTCGCTTCACTTTGCCCCGCCTGCATACGCTCGCCGCGATTGCTCTGAACCATGCCTGACGACGCTTCTTCCCTCGGCATGCATCGGCGCCAATTCCTCACTCATACCGCCTGTGCGGGCCTGGCTCTGGCATCAACCCCCTGCCTCTGCGCCGCAGGTGTGCCTTCCTCGAAGGTTCCTGGCCCTCGCACGGAAGTCCGGCGTCATCGGGGCCGGCCCATGTTTTTCCTCGATGGGCGCCCTTATTCCAAGCCGCTCTTTGAAACCTACGTGCCGGAGACCAGGTTTTTCCGACAGTTTGCTGAGGCTGGCACCGATGTGTTCAGCTTTTCCACCAATCTGGGGGACGGTTTTGCCGCCTCCACCTGGCGCGGGCCGAAACACTGGGACTTCGCCAATCTCGACGAGGTAGTCCGGCGCGTACTGGATGCCAACCCAAAAGCCCTCCTGCTGCCCCGCATCCTCTTGAGCACGCCCGAATGGTGGATGCAGGCCAACCCGCAGGAGTGTCAACAACTCGCGACCGGCTCAGCAGCGTATTCCGCCAAAGCCGACATGGGACGGGGCGGGAAGGCCTGCCCTTCCCTGGCTTCGGCCAAGTGGCGACCCGACCTGGCCGCCGGCCTGCAGCGGCTCATCCGCCACCTGCAGGAGAGTGACTATGGAGACCGGCTCTTCGGCTACTTCTTTACCGGGTTGATGACGGAGGAGTGGTACCACTGGAGCATCCACACCAACGAGCTGAGCGATTACAGTCCGCACGCCGTCGAGGCTTTTCGTGCCTGGCTGCGCACGAAGTACCGGACTACCGAGTCTCTGCGCAGGGCTTGGAACGACCCTCAGGCCAGCTTCGATACGGCCGGCGTGCCCTCCCAGGCCGCCCGACAGCGCGACCGCCAGCGGAGTTTCCGGGATCCTTCCACCGAGATGGCCGTTGTGGATTGGTACCTGTTCTTCAACGACCTTGTCCCTGAAGCGATCCGGCACTTTGCTCAGGCCGCAAAAGAGGCCTCTGGTTTCAAGAAAGTGGTGGGGACCTTCTACTGCTACCTGTTTGAATTTGGTGGCGACCCCGAGTACGGCCACAACGCCATGACCCGCCTCCAGGATTGCGAATACCTCGACTTTGTTGCGGTGACAGCCAGCTACTTCAACCGTGAGCTCGGCTCCGGAGCGGATTACGCGCGCGCCCCGATCACCTCCCTCCGCCTCCATGGCAAGCTCTGGTATCACGATAACGATACCGTGTCGTTTCGTTACGACGAGATGAACAAAGCGAATCCGGATCGCGCCACAGTGGCCCGCTATCGCCAGGAACTGGGCGTCACCGAGACACCCCAGCAAACGATCTGGCAATACCGGCGCGGTGCGGGTTTCGTCCTGGGTAACGGAGTCTACCAGAGCTTCTTTGACCTGCACGGCGGGTACTTCGACCATCCGGAACTGATGGCCGAGGTGAAACGACTGAATCAGCTTCTGCACGCTTCCCGAGAACACGATTGCTCTTCGGTAGCCCAGATCCTGGTGGTCTCGGACGAACCTTCCTGCGCTTACACCCCTTTCGAGAGCGCCTGGCTTGCCCAAACGCTCCAGCCCGCCCAGGTCCAGTTTGCGAAGATCGGCGCACCGCATGATTCGGTTTTAGTGGACGACCTTGCGCGACTCGATCTGGCACCCTATCGGCTGGTGATCTTCCTGAACTGCATCCACCTCTGCACCCAGCAACGGAGCCTGATCCAGCGTCGAGTGCTGAACCACAGTCGCACTGTGCTTTGGTGCTATGCACCGGGTTTATTCAACGGTGCAAAGAGCTCCACCGAGGCCATGCGTGAGTTGACCGGGATACGTCTGGTCCGCGCTGCCGAGTCAGAACGGGTGCGGGCAAGAATTCAACTCGGGGAGCAGGGCAAGCGGCTTTGTGAAACCACCACCGCACTGCCATCGGTGATTGGCCATGAACACATCTGGGTAGAGAGGATCTCGGTGGAAGACGAAAAGGCGATGCCCTTGGGCACGTTGGAGGGGCGCAAGGAGGTCGCGCTCGCCATGAAGTCGATGCCGGGTTGGACATCGTATTACACGATGAACCCTGTGCTCCCGGCAGCCTTCCTTCGAGGTCTGGCCCGGCGTGCAGGTGTCCACCTCTACAACCACCACGACGACACCCTTTACGCCAGCCGCAGTTACCTGACCCTGGCGGCCAATCAAGCCGGCCTAAGACGAATCCGGCTTCCACGCCGAACCCATGTCCTTGATCCCTTCAGCAGAAAGAAAATCTGGCATGCCGTCGATGAGTTCGAACACACCTTTCAAGCAAAGGAGACTGCCATCTGGCAGCTTTCGTGATTCCTGTGTTTTCGTAATTGCATGCGTGACCGGGACCGATAAATTACCGTGCCATGGTGGATGCTACGAACAGGGATACTCGGAGTCCGGAGGCGGAGGAGTTGAGCTTTAAGGCGTTTTTGGCACTGCACCTGATCACTTCGTTTTTGGCGTTTGCCGCCGCGTGGCTGGTATTCACGCGCCTCGAACTGGCCGCGCACTGGAGTGGCGCAGGGAAGCCGCTCTGCATGGTCGCGTTTATTGTGGCATTGCTGCCCGGCCTATACAGGAGGCGGCAGTTCGCACGATGCAGCGCCCGCATCTGCATCTTCATTTCGACCTTGTTGCTGCTCGTGGCCTGCGTGGAAGTCTCCTTCCGTCTAGTGGGTTTCGACTTCCGCAGGCAGGCATCCTTGCTCCGCCAGGTCGCGCCTTTCTGGCAGAAACCTCGAGTGCCAACGGGAGATGTCTTCTTCCGGCGGCTGGGGCCGATGACTTGGACAGGTCAGGTTTTGAGAGGCCACCTGGAAGCGTATCACATGGCGAGCCAGTCCTACCGCGACGAGCCTGTGGTCACCGTCCATTACAACCATCTGGGATTCCGCAACGACGATGGTCTTACTGCTTGGGATTTGGCGGTGGCGGGCGACTCCTTCACGGAGCTTGGCCATTTGCCCGCCGACCAACTCTTCACCACACTGCTGGGCCGCCGGTTGGGTCTTCGCGTATTAAACCTCGGCGTCTCGTACACGGGCCCCTTAACGTACTTGAGCTACCTCCAAGACTACGGCCTCTGCCCGGAGGTGCGGGCGACGCTTGTGGTCTTCTATGAGGGGAATGATATGGAGGATATCCGACGCGAGTATACCAGTCTGATGCAATTCCAGAAGACCGGACAGCGCCCCCGGCGCGATATTCGGGAGCAAACCTCGCTCTTGCGCGCCTTAGGCGAGCATTTTCATCGTGCTCCCGCCCCCTCTGGGAGCCAGGAGTTGTCAGTCGACGCGTTCTTTCGTTCGTCCCATGGGAGAGTCCCCGTGACCCTGGAGCCGCCTCCAAAAAGCGGGGCGGATCAACCGGAGGCCGCCCTTCGTGCTCTTACCCTTTTCGCTACGAACTACGCCGCCTTCGGTCGGCAGCACCATGTCAACCCGTGGTTGATATACATGCCGTGCAAGCAGCGGGTATGGCACGGACGGCTGGAGTTCAGCAACGCGACGCCTCCGTCCATCAAAGACTGGCAGCCCACGGATTTACCTGCCGTCGTCGCAGCGGAATGCGCGCGAAACGGCGTGGGTTTCATAGATTTGACGCCCATGTTGCGTGAGGTGACCGAACGCACCGGGGATATGCTGTTCAACGCCCTCTACGATACGCACCTGAACGCGCAAGGTTCCGAAGTGGTTGCCGGTGCCCTGGCCGTGTCACTCCAAGGCGTTGGCTCCACTCAAAGTCGCTGAGCCCGTCGTCGGCCGACCCAGGCTCTCTGCGTCCCCCATCAGGCTCGCGCCCGCCCTCGCCGATCCCGCAGGGTTCCCCGGCGCGTCCGGTTTCAAAGACCCAGTTCGGCTGAGTCAGGCCCACGCCCGGATCAGGCAAGCCCTGTGGTGCGCCCAGACCGACCAGGCACGACCGGTCGCTTCCTGGGGGGCATTATCCAGAGGCATGGGGTTCCACCTGGCACCCCCGGGGGAGATTGTCCGACCAACCCGTCCTTGCACCACTCCGGCAGGGACCAATTCTATTCGCATGCCCCAGCCCGCGTAGGTGGCCAACATCCTTGCGAAATCCTTGGGTGACAATTCCTGGTCGTCGATTTCAATGACCGCTTCCGCGTTTGCGTCATCACTGATGAGGCATCTTAATAGAGCTCATACATCGACTCCTGACCCAGGTGGCGGACATATTTCTTCACCAGCACAGGCAACGACTTAGGACCCTCGCCAACCGAAATCCAGTCATCGACCGACCCCCTGAAGCAATATCGCTCCACCACGAACACCCGCTTCTTTGGCTCAACTAAGAGGAACCGCAGCACCGCCTGGTAATTCGTCCTCTGTAAGGGCCTAATCTTTTGAATGAAAGGGTGTTAAGGTATTTGTCATCAACGCTTAGCGATTGACTTGGGGGTGGAAAGAAGGTAAGGAATTATAGGTTCCATGCACCCCCCCTCAGGAAGTATTCTCCGGGAGATGAGATGCAGGAACATTGGAGAGCGGGGTTTATGGGGTGTTTGACAGGTGTATCGTCCCTCGACCATGAGGCGAAGTGACCGGGACGAAGTGTGCACCTGAACAGAGTTATTAGAGACATCATGATTGCCTTGGAACGAGTTACACACCGGAGAATTTGCCTTTTTCCGCCAGTCAATAAACGTTTGGCAATCGTATAATCACAGTTGAACTAAACCGCTTCGCGGAGAGCGGGCCGATGGTTGCCCTCAGTCGTTCGTCGAGGTTTCCACGGTGAGCCGGAGTGGTGTGTGGTCATGTCGGCAGCGTTCCCAGCTCGTGCGGCTTTCATAAGTTCCGCTGGCAATCGGATTGGAAATGTGATACTTTCTACCGTTCTTTTACGTGGGGTTTTTGGGGGGCTTTTCTAAGCGTTTCAGCTTTTCTAATTTCACTTCTTCGCCCAGCTCGGGCTCAGCGGCTCAGTTCAACTGCAGTGTATCCACCATGCCCGAGTGCGCCTCAGGCAACTCTCCAAGCTTGCTTCGCTGGGCACGGTGGATACACTACTAGACGTTGGACTTGAGCATCGCCTATGTGCCACTTACCCTTTCTCGCACTTACCCTGCTGATGGCCGTTCTGGAATGCTCGGCGATTGGGGAGGACCTGATTGAGCACGCAAAGCGCGGGGACTTGAAGGACCTCAAGCAGACGATTGATGCCGACCCAAAACTCGCAAACACACAAAGGAACGACGGAGTTCCTCTTCTCTATTTTGCAGCAGCCAATGGGCATGCCGACATTGTCGATTATTTGATCAAAATGGGGGCTGTCGTGGATGCGAAGACCGAATACGGCGGAGCGCTCCACGTGGCAGTGAGAGGGGAGCACAGAGCTGCCGTCGCCGTGCTGTTGAAGTCGAAAGCCAATCCCAACCTTCGAGACAACTGGGGGAAATCACCCTTGCACGGAACCACCCAGAATCGTGATGAGCGGATCGCGCAGTTGCTTGTTAAGGCTGGGGCAGATGTTTCCGCCGTCGATCACCAGGGCAGAACCCCGCTGCATCGGTGCAAGAGGCTTCCAGTTGCCAAAGTCCTGGTGCAAGCGGGAGCCAGCGTGAATGCTCAGGATACCAATGGCTATAACGCCCTTCACTGGGCTGCAACTCCAAGAGAGATTGTCGACAAACCAACAGTGGATTTCTTGCTTGCCCAAGGCATTGACGCGTCGGCGAAGGACAAGAAGGGTCTCACACCTCTGGAACTTGCCAGACAATCGGGGCAGAAGGAACTTGCTGCAATTCTGGAGAAGCGGAGAAGAGAGGAAAAGGTCCAACCACCCCAACGCAGCGAACTCCGCAATGAACACTGAATGTCAAACCAGAGACCAACGATGCTGAGTCGCTGGTCCGGATTGTTCGCTGAGGAGTCTGCCATGAATCCAGAGGATAAGAAGAGGTTCGCCCGACTGAACGCTGCATGGCTTGCCGGAGAGAAGATCGATGGTTTGAAGTTTCTGCACAACTCGATTGTCGAGGTGACCTTGCCAGATGCCACCACTCAGACCGGGTGGATTGTCGCTGCTTCAACAGATGGTTCCGAGCCCATTTACACAGTTGAAGCCCAAGACGGCAGTGGCGATATCGAGGGCCCGGAATCAGCGTTGAGGAGAGTAGAGCAATGATACACTCAGCGAACCCCCCGAACGCAGCGAACTCCGCGATGAACACTGAACTTCAAACCACAGACCAACGACGCGGAGTCGCTGGTCGGGATTGTTCGGCGCACACGTGATGATGCGGGCCAGAGTCAACGGCAGGATTACCGCGAGGGCGGTTAGAGTCATAGACGAGTTCGGTAAGGAGCTTGGGGTGCTGGCGCTCAGCCGGGCGCTGGATTTAGCACGAAGCCGGGGTGAGGACTTGATTGAGGTCGGAGCGGATGATACGCCACCGGTGTGTCAGATCATGGACTATGGGAAGTACAGCTGGCAGGTACAGCAGGCACGCAAGGATAGAGAGCATGACTAGCTCGCCGAACCACCCAAACGCAGCGAGTCCGCGATGAAACCTGAACTTCAAACCACAGACCAACGATGCGGAGTCGCTGGTCCGGACTGTTAAGCACTGGCACAACAATCGAGATCTATGACAACGATGCAGTATTTCCTGAGCGAATTCTGGCCGACCTTCATTGTCTTTAGCATCGTCATGCCCGCACTCTGGATGGGAAAAATCTGGTCACTAGACGGCCATTTGCCCTTTGTTCGCCGGAAATCCTTCGCCGAGCTGTCAGACTTCGCCGAGGACCAGCAGCAACAATTGCTGCACGACGCCAGCAAGGAAGCATCCCGGCGCTGGCGGTCACTTGTGCCCTTTCTAATATTTACGGGTATGTTTGCGACCGGAGGTGCTATTGGACGTACCTTGCCAAAGCTCACAACGGTTCCGGATTCCTTTCTCGTCCACGTTGGGTTCACCGCGCTCTTCACCATTGTTGGCGTTCGGCTGGCTGCTCGAGTAGAGGTCCGGCAACTGAGACCCTTCCTGAAAGACTCAATTAAAAGGGTCCGCCATGCCGCTTAACCACCCGGCCGCAGCGAATCCGCAATGACAGCTGAACCTCAAACCAGAGACCAACGATGCGGAGTCGCTGGTCCGGATTGTTACCCAACGCCGAAGCTATGAGCATTTTCGATCTATTTCGTCCGGCGAAGCCGGGACCACTAGATCGGGTTTCATTCAGCGATCAGGAGGTAGCGCACGTTCGCCCGGATGGAGTTGAAGAGAAGATACGATGGGACGATCTGCACGAGGTCGGCATTTTGACCACCGACGAAGGCCCTTGCCAGGAGGACGTTTTCTTCATGTTGCTTGACCGTGAGAGAAGCGGCGGCTGCTCTGTCCCGCAGTCATGTGAGGGCATCAAAGAGTTGCTCCACCGTCTGCAGCAGCTTCCCGGTTTTGACAACGAGGCGGTAATCAAAGCAATGACTTCGACCTCCAATGCAAGATTCGTCTGCTGGAAACGAAAGGTTGGGTAACTACCGCATGCATCGACCACCGCCTGCAGATCAAACTGAAAATCAGCACTGTGGGCGCGGTGTCGATGATCCGGACTGTTCGACAAAATGAGCAATGAACGCCTCAACGGCTAAACAAGTTCAGGCTTTTGTGGGAGGCGCGATCGCCGTGATTGGGTGCCGCGCTTTGATTTGGATTCCACGCTCCCTCTTGGTGCCGGACAGCGTTTACTTGATTGCCGGTATTGTCGTTGGTCTTGGGTTACCCTTGGGCATAGCCATACTCCGTGGTCGAGAGCTAGCTTTGAGACTCGCAGCGCTCTACCTACTGCTCGGAGTGCTTGGGATCTGTGCTGCGTTTGCGGTCTCTTACTTGAATGTCCTACCTCCAAAATTGCCGCGCATGGGTGTGTGGAGCCTTCCTAATCTGATCATTCCGCTGGTCCTGTTGGTCCTGCTTCAGTGGAGCAGGTTTTGTGATAACCGGGGAGATGTTGAACCACCCGGCCGCAGCGAGCTCCGTGATGAACCCTGAAATCTACAATAACGACCAACGACACGGAGTCGCTGGTCCGGAACGTTCGACGAGGCAATGCACCTGAACCTTCTACGCGCGTTCCTTGGGTTGGGGGCTGCGACATGGGGTGCGGCACTTGTGGGCGTGTTTCTGAGTTGGGATACTGCTGCCAGCGCGCTGGAAGGGCTTGGAGCCAAGACGATCGCCCACGATCCAATGATCGACTATTGGTTTCGCATGGCCTCCGGAGCCTTTGGCCTTATAGGAGGTCTTTACCTGTTGATGGCGTTATGGCCACGGCGATTCCGAGAGATGATTCCATGGTTTGGGTGGTTTTCGTTGGTTGAGGGAGTCATCCTGGGCATCCATGGATTCCGGCTGTCGCTGTCGCCCTGGCCATTCTACGGTGACGTGGGGGCGTGCCTCCTGGCTGGGGTCGGCATCCTGGTCTCCTCAAGAGGAACACTGAGCACCTTCCATGCATACGGTGTCGAACCACCCGAACGCAGCGAGTCCGCGATGACAACTGAAGTTCAAACCAGAAACCAACGACGCGGAGTCGCTGGTCCGGATTGTTCGGCCTTATGACTAAAGACGACATTTTGCAGGAGATGCGGGACGCTTTCGCTGATACGCCTCGGCCTTCTCGCACAATGGCGGATGCAGAAGTCGAAGATGATCAGGACGAAGCTAGTCGTTTCGAGGAGTGCGACGATAGGTGGTGGGAAATTCCCGATATGCTCCTCGACAGGTGTTCAGCACCATTCTTCTGCTTGTCAGAAAAGGACTTTCTTTACTATCTACCCGCTTACATGAGCAGGGTCGTGAGGTTGGATGGCAAGTCGAAGTATGTTTCCCCAGAGTTTCTGATTTATTATCTTGAAGACTCCAAACGAAGTGCCCGCATTGCCGCCCTGATGAGTACTCGGCAGATTAGCACCGTGCACCACTTTTTGGAGTGGGTCGTTTCCAACCAGAAACTGATCTGGATCCGTGACCATGCCACAGCCGCGTTGTGCGGATGGGGGAAGCGAGTGCGGAACCCCGAACCATGCGCTGCACCGAGTGGCGGCCCCGCCACACAGCTTGGCAATTCGGGCGTCACGGAGGGGTCGCCATCGGTGAGTTAAGCGTTAGGCATATTGCGATGATAGCGCGCTGGAATAGTCTCACAGGGCATACGCCTCTTCGGTGGTGGCTGATTGCGATGCTGTTGTTCTGGTCGGTCACGGTTCTCTTCGTGTTTGCGGATTTTGCTGGGGAGAGATGGTTCGGCATCACTTGGCGACGTGGACTAGGTCTTTTTCCAAACATGGCTCTCGGCTATCCTTTGGCGCTTTGTCAGATTATTGCGGGTCTGTTACTTGTTGCATCAGGTGTTCGATTGGCGCGAGATCGCAGAGGCTCGAAGGGCATCGCACTTGGCGCTATCCTTGTGATGATTACGGGAGTAGTAGAAGGCAATGGGGTCAGGTCCATATAGTGGACATATGAGGGAGGAGAGGTCAGGACAGGCGGATATGGCCAGAGCCTCGCGAGTTTTGATTCCTGGGGGATGGTACCACGTGAGGAGGCGGGGCATCCGGCGGGCGGACCTGTCTACTCGAGGCGGCGGCGCAGGGGGTGTGGAAGTTCCAGCGAGGGCTTTGGGCCAATCCGTGCGAAGAGCGGTTTGTCAAACGGCTGAGATCCTATGTGTCACACATATATACCTGACCCCATTGCCCCTATTGCGTTGTATGGGGCTACAAGGTCGAGCCGGTCCCGCGTCGGTTTGTGGAGCGATTCGGAGACATCACGCAGCGCGTGGTGAGCTATTCGGACGTGAAGACAGACATCGCTGGTACGAATGTCACGTTTCGGCTGAACAAGGACGCGCATGGAGTGGCAGTTCCGGTCGCCCTGTTTCAGGTCGTTCACCTACCTCCAGTGGACGGGAAGAAGAGGATGGAGTTTGCGTGGGCGTGGCGGGACCAGACAAAGCGAGAGCTTGTCGCAGTGGACGAGGGTCGGTCCGGGTTGGCCAAGTTCAGCGTCATTCGCGACATGGCACCAGTGACAGACCTGAAGACCGAACCACCCGAACGCTCGCGCCGAGATGACAACTGAACCCACAATCAACGGCCAACGGCGCGGAGTCGCTGGTCCGGACTGTTGAGATGGCCTGAGTTCACCGCAACCGATAGCTTTCGACATGAACGACGCACCGCTGTTCGAGGACTTCTCCAAGCCGAATATGAGCCCGCGTCTGAGTTGGCGCTGCGAACCCGCGAACTGGCGGGTCGATTGCTCTGGAAAGTGCCTGCGGCTCAACCCGGATGCCGCGACCGACTTCTGGCAACGAACTCACTACGGCTTCGAAGTCGATAACGGACATTTCTTGTTCCTCGAGGCTGTTGGTGACTTTGTGCTTACGACCAAGGTCACGTCGAAACCCGTGCACCAGTACGACCAAGCGGGTCTCATGGTGCGCCTGTCGCCCGCTTGCTGGCTCAAGACCTCGGTTGAATTCGAGCCTGCTGGCTCCAGTCGTCTGGGTGCGGTTGTTACCAACGGTCAGTACTCAGACTGGTCAACCCAGCCAATGGCTGCGGAGGTACGTACTGTTTGGTTTCGAGTCAGAGCCGAAGACAATGACTACATCGTCGAGTCCTCGTTCAACGGTCAGAAGTGGGAGCAAATACGAATGGCGCGCCTGCTTGAACGGCCGGCAGTGAAGTCGGTGTCATGTGGCTTGTATGCTTGTAGCCCGAAGGCCGCAGGTTACGAAGCGGAGTTTTCGTTCTTGCGTTTCGAACCGGGGCGGTTGCGTTAGGTGCAGCATGGAGCTTGGACATTGTCCAGGCTCGCCTTTGTCGCACACTTTATCGCACACTTCGGCGGTTCGATACCAGAGGAGGCAAGGATGTTCGCAATGGAAAAGCTGAAGGTCTATGACCTAGTCGTGATGCTGCGCGGATTGTCTTGCCTCGGATAGAACCCGACCCCGTCTTGGGTTCATCGCGAAATCGACGAAGTGTGAGATCAAGTGTGCGCCAAAGTGTGCGACAAAGCGGTCGGGCCATTTCCGATCAGGAAATCGGAGCTCATGTGTCACGCATCCGTCATCAGGGCAGGAGATGCCTACCGACATCTCAGCGCACGTTGCAGACCGTCATGGGCCATTTACGGAGTCTCCGGAACGCGAGTGGAGAGCGAGCCAGCTGCATGCTGGTCGAGGAGCGTGGCTACACGTTCTGGGATGCTGAGAGGCATCCTTGTGGGTTCGAATCCCATCCGGAGACTCCTTTCAGTTATGAATGAAACGCCCAAGCATCCTGCTTCAGGCACGGCCGAAGTCAGTCTTCGGCTGGCTGGACAACAATCACTCGGCGTGCCTGAGTCGGCCCGTTCGGCAAGACAAGAAACTCTATGAAAGCAACAATTGCAGTAATCACTGGATATGTGTTGTGGACCGTGTTGTGGCTCGCCGGCAACGCTGGATTTCGCGCAGGTGGACTCACGCCGGCGGACCAATCGATAGCGATCGAAAGCGTTCGCGCGCTGTTGGCTCTGCTATGCCTGAGCGTCGTCGCATCGATATTCTCGGGCTACATTATTGGGATGATTGCTCCATCCACGAGGGCGCACTACATTTGCGCGGCGCTGCTGCTTGCGACTGGAATAGTCGCCCAATGGGGTGTGAGGTCATTGTTGCCCGTCTGGTATCACACCGTCTTCCTGATTCTTATCATCCCGATGGTCGTTATTGGCGCCAAAATGTCTGTGATCAGCAAAGGCTGAAACGTGCGGAGGAAGGAAGCCGAACGGCACCTCACCGAATGGCGGCCCAGCGCTTTTCGTGCTTTAGGAGCGAGGTTCCGGGCCACCATCGGTGAACTGATAGTTCGGCGGACTTGCCGTTGTGAGAACGCTCGTGATCGGAATAGTCGTGTTAGCATCGGCTGCGGTGCTGACTTGCGGAGTTTTGCATTTTACTGCCAAAGCTAGCCATCGGGCGAGATTCGTCCTGGCCATGAATGAGCTCCGGCAGGCAAAGGCTGAGCTTCAGAAGCACGGCGTGTTCACCAATCGGTTTCAGGGTGACACAGTCTATCCCTATACGAATCGGTTCATGATTGGTGCCACGGTTCACCAGTGTGGGCTGGCCGTTGAGAGCGTGGACCTCCATCTCAGAAAGCGAGGTATTCTTGCGATCACCACCAACGATGTTCTTGTGTGGGTTGACAGGGAGCGCGGCGTGATGCCTTTGGGCACTGGCCCAGCATTCACCTTTCCGCCTGGATTCTGATATCGATGAGCACATACACACCTCAGAAAGGTCAACCATGAGTTGGCGCTGGCCAGCAGTTTGGCGAGACGAGCGAGGGGGTTGGTGGCGCGTGCCGATTACCTTGTTGCTGTATGGGAGCGGTGTGGTGTTGGGCATGGTGCTCTACACCCAAGCGAATATCGGCGGGTTGAAGGGGGCGATGAAGAGTCAACCTCCCCACATCCAAGAAATCGCGCCACTCATGGCGACGATTCTGATTGCTGGATTGGGATTGATTGGGTGTCTGGCGGGCATACGTTTCGTGCATCATAGGCCCCTTGCTCGCGTCCTGACGGATGGCCGCCCGTTCCGGTTTGGGTTAGCTCTTCAATCCGCTGCCCTCTGGACATTGCTCTGGTTGGGCTTCACGCTTCCGCTCCCCGGCGCTTGGCAAGGGCTTGTCCGAAGGACTGGCGAGATTCCTCTGGCATGGTGGCCGATAGCTTTTCTGGGGACGCTCGCCGCGATGATAGTGGGGCGCACCGCCGAGGAGGTTTTGTTTCGCGGATATCTTCTGACACGGCTCGCCGCGTGGGTAAAGCGCCCGTGGCTCGCCGTCGCTCTTGCGGCCCTCTCCTTCAGCATCGTGCATCGGGGGAATTCCGCTGCACTCACAGCCATTACACTCTTCGGCATCGCGTGGGGTGCTGCCTGTATTCGCGCCGGCACTCTTGCACCGATGGTGGGTGCGCACGTAGCGCATGATACGCTGAACGTTCTTTTGCAGCCCAGCAGTCCGAACGCTAACGCGAGCACCACTTGGTCGGAGATCGTGTTCGTTGCAGTCGCGCTCTTGGTGTGGTTCGGTTGGCTACATTGGACCACTCGTGATACACCGCCGACAGAATCGCCCAACCAGATCACTGCAGCCAACGCCGGATAGCGCACTCAGTTCCGCTTTCGCGGTCAAGGTTTTCTGGTCCGGCGTGTGCCAACTCTGGCGTCGGTGAATGAGCTCAGCCCGTAGACTCCTCCTCCTTCCGTTCTGGCTGGCTGTGCTGTTCGTAGCCCTGGGCTGCGTGATCACTTTCATTCCGGGCGCAGATTGCGGGTATTTCTTGGTGGTCGCCGGTTTGTCAGCCACCGGACTGTTCATTCCGAAAGCTACATATCGAGTTGGTGCCGTGCTGTTGTTGATTGGGGCGCTGGTTTCGGCATACGGTGGATATCGCAACGGCGTGGAGTATCGACAGCAGATGTCCGCCCGACAGGTCGGGAACTGATGAACGGAGCACCGAACCACCCGAACGTAGCGAGCTCGGCAATGACACCAGAACTTCAAGCCCGAGACCAGGAGCGCGGAGTCGCTGGTCCGAACCGTTCGGCGGCGTGATGAACACCCCTTGGCAGATAGTAATTCTTGATGCTTTGGAGGCACTCGACCAGAAAGAGGGGCCGCATGGGCTCTACGGTATCCGCCAAGCGCATTCCTCCAGTGGACGGCTGCCGAAACTCGCGCATCTCCTCGGTTCGCCGGGCAAGTTAATCATTATGGCCGAAGATGGCGGGACAGATACGGGAGAGATTTCAGCACTACCATTCACCTATGGACTTCGCTGAAGAACGCCGCCGAAAACTTGCCCTGACCGAATCCACTCACACCCGTAGGGAAAGTTATCACGATGGACATCCCACGAATATTCAACATCACTGAAAGTGCTCACCGCATCCACAACCCGATCACACCCGAGAAGCTCTCCACTCTCGGCGCGGCGCTGCGTCTGGAAGCGGGAGCCCGGGTGCTCGACCTCGG
>CAYPNF010000016.1:0-140943 GCA_964411985.1 uncultured Verrucomicrobiota bacterium | reverse complement strand
CGAGCGGCTCCATTCATTTCGCGGGAACGCCCATCGCCGGCCAGCAGCCCTACGAGATCACCGAACACGGCATCGCGCGCACGTTTCAGAACATCCGCCTCTTCCCCTCGCTCTCGGTCTTTGACAATGTCCGCGTGGCTTTCCATCTCCATATTCTGAGTGGCGTTTCGCACGCCATCTGGCGCGGCCAAGCCTTTTCCCGCGAGGAAGCTGAGATTCGTCGGCAGGTGCTGGAGATGCTGGATCTCTTTCACCTCGTTCCCTTCCAGGATGCGCCCGCCAAGAGTCTTTCCTACGGAGACCAACGCCGCCTGGAGATCGTACGCGCTCTCGCCACTCGCCCCAAATTGCTCCTGCTCGATGAACCGGCTGCGGGGATGAACCCTACGGAGAAGGCCGAACTGATCCGTCTTATCCGCTTCATCCACGAACGCTACCGCATCGCCATCCTGCTCGTCGAACACGACATGCCGGTCGTGATGGGCATCTGCCAAAGGATCGTCGTTCTCGACTACGGCAAGAAGATCGCGGAAGGAACCCCAGAGGCAATCCGGCGCGACCCGGCCGTCATCGAAGCCTATCTGGGCGCGGAATCCGCTCCCACCAAACCGCCCACCGCTGGAGGCAGCCATGCTTGAACTGCGGGAAGTGGTCGTGAAATATGACTCTATCGCCGCGCTGCAGGGCATCTCCCTCACCGTGCCCGAGGGGGGAATTGTCACCCTGCTGGGAGCCAATGGCGCGGGCAAGACCACCACGCTCCGGTCCATTTCCGGCATCGTCCCTCCCCACTCCGGCACGATTCTATTTCGGGGGGAGGATATAACCCGGTGTCGACCCGATGAAACTGTCCGCCGAGGTCTCTGCCAGGTACCCGAAGGACGCATGGCCTTCGCCAACCTCACCGTGCAGGAGAATCTCGACCTCGGCGCTTACCTCGTCCGCGACCGCTCCCAATCCCTGCAACAGCTCCAATACGTCTTCAGCATCTTCCCCCGGCTGAAGGAACGTCTGCATCAAATCGCCGGGACCCTCTCCGGAGGCGAACAACAGATGCTCGCCATCGGCCGCGCTTTGATGAGCCACCCAAGGTTCCTCATGCTCGATGAACCGTCCCTGGGCATCGCTCCCCTGCTCGTCCAAACCATCTTCGAGAAAATCGTTGAAATCAACCGGCAGCAAGGAATCACCATCCTGTTGGTCGAACAAAACGCGAACCTGGCCTTGGAGGTCGCCGGGTACGGCTACGTCCTCGAAACTGGGCGCATCGTTCTGCATGGCCGGTCCGCCGAGCTGAGAGTGAACCCCAACGTCAGAGCGGCTTACCTGGGAGGAGGAGTAGAAACTGGCTGATCAAGACGAGTCCAGAAAGCCAGATCACAATACTGGCCCAAGCTTCCCAATCCTGACCTCCGCGGGCCAACCGATGGAGCATCATGGTATACATACGGTCTCGCGTTAGCGTTATTACCCTGCTTACCCCACTCTATACTACACCCTTTTGCCCTCCGTCTCAATCCTCAAATCGGAGTTCTCACCTTTTCTAGGCTGCCACAAAAAAGTCACTTTGCCGCCGGCCACCAAGCTGCAATAGTGCAGGCATGCCTAAGCAACTGGTAATAATCCTGTTCCTCGCCTTCTGCCTGAGCGGATGTCATTCCGTCACTCCTACCGGCTCAGGCTCAGCTGTGAAACCGGACTCCGCCGATGGCTTCCCCGGTCCGCGCCCCGATGGCTCCGTGCAACTACCAAATCAATGGTCCCTCAGCCCCGTCGGCCGCCAGATCGCGGTCGGCGACTTCCCCGTCCAGGTGGTCATCCACCCCAGTGGCCGTTTTGCCGCCGTGCTCCACTGCGGCTATGGACCCCATGAGATTGTGACACTGGATCTTACCCGTTCCCGGATCATCACCCGGGCGCGCATCGAGGAAGCGTTTTATGGGTTGGCGTTCTCCCCAAATGGCGATCAGCTCTATGCCAGCGGGGCGAGTCTGGAGGTTCTGCATTGCTTCCGCTTCGAAGAGGGTTACTTGACGAGCCAGCCCCCCGTCCCGCTGCGCAATGTCAAGGAACGGGGAATCCCCGCCGGTTTAGCCATCAGTAGCAATGGAAACCAGGCCTGGACCGTGAATGTGCTCGGCCAATCGGTCAGTTTCGTCGACCTGACCCAGCCCTCCAACGTGGTTCACGTGGCCCTGGGTGAAGCCGCAACTTCTTCCACCCAAGAAACTAACAGCCCGGCGCCCGACTTTGACACGGATTCCATCACCAAACGCGCCAGAGCTTTGCTCGAGCAGTCGAACGACCATTCGCCCCATCCCTATACCTGCGTCGCCGATGAAAGCCGCGGACGCCTCTACGTAACCCTTTGGGGCCAGGCAGCGGTGCAGGTGATCGACCTTTCCACGCGGGCGCTCATCACCCGATGGCACACGCAGGAACATCCTTGCGAAATGGTGCTCACCCGCTCCGGCAAGCATCTGTTCGTCGCCAATGCCAACCGGAACAGCGTCAGCGTGATCGATACGAACACCGGCCAAACCCTCGAAACCCTTTTGGCCGAACTGGAACCGAATTCGCTCCCTGGATCGACACCCACCAGTCTGGCACTCTCTCCCGATGAATCCCGGTTGTTCGTGGCCAACGCCAATATCAATGCCATCGCCGTCTTTGAAGTGGTCAAGCCCGGGCGCAGCCGCTCGCTCGGATTCATTCCCACCGGATGGTATCCCACCTCGGTCCGAATCACTCCGGACGGGAAACGCCTGGTCGTGGCCAACGGCAAGGGCCTGACCTCGAAGGCAAACCGATACGGTCCGCAACCTGGAAAGGACGCTCCTGCTGGAGCCCGTGAGTACATTGGCGGACTCTTTCTGGGAACGGTCTCGGTCCTCGACCTGCCGACGGCAGACCGTTTCGAGGAGCGCATGCGGTCCTATACCGACAAGGTCCTGCGCGGACGCCCATCCCCGGCCATTCAATCCGCCAGCCAGAGGGACTCGAAGCATCCCATACCCGCGAGGCTCGGCAAGCAAAGTCCCATTCGGTACTGCATCTACATCGTGAAGGAAAACCGCACCTACGACCAAATCCTGGGAGATCTGGAGCGTGGCAATGGTGACCCTAGCCTCTGCCTCTTTCCCGAGGAGGTCACTCCCAACCATCACAAGCTGGCGCGGGAATTCGTGCTCCTGGATAATTTCTACGTGGATGGGGAAGTGAGCGCCGACGGGCATGAGTGGACCATGGGCGCCTATGCCACCGATTACGTGGAGAAGATGTGGCCCATGAGTTACGGCCACAACGAACGCAAGAAGTACAACTACCCCAGCGAAGGCCGCTTCAAGATTTCCGCCCCTGCCGGCGGGTATCTCTGGGATCGAGCGAGAGAAGCCAAAGTAACCTATCGCAGCTATGGCGAGTTCGTCGACAATGGCGCCACGACGAACGCCCCCTGCACTACCAAAGTCCCGGCACTCCAGGGACATTTCGATCCGGAATTCCGCAGTTTTGACATGGATTACTCGGACCTGGTCCGGGCGGACCGGTTCATTTCCGAGCTGCATCGATTTGAACGCGAGGGAGAGATGCCGCGCCTCCAAATCGTCCGGCTCCCGAACGATCATACCGCCGGCACCAGTGTGGGAAAACTCACCCCGCGTGCGTACGTTGCTGAAAATGACTTGGCGCTAGGGCGCGTGATCGAGGCCATCTCCCGTTCACGGTTCTGGCCAAAGACCGCCGTCTTTGTCGTCGAGGACGACGCTCAAAATGGTCCTGACCATGTGGATGCCCACCGAACCATCGCCTACGCGATCAGCCCTTACAGCCGTCGGAACGCCGTCGATTCCACGCTCTACTCCACCACTAGCATGTTGCGCACCATGGAGTTGATCCTGGGCATGAAACCGATGTCGCAGTTCGATGCCGTAGCCACCCCGATGGTGAACTCTTTTCAGAGCAAGGCGGATCTGACTCCCTACCAGGCGGTTCCGGCCCGAGTGGACCTCCTGGAACGCACCACCCCGCTCGCCTGGGGCGCAGACTTGTCAAAACAGATGGATTTCTCAAAGGAAGATGCCATCGATGACTTCCTGCTGAATGAGATCATCTGGCGGTCCGTCAAAGGTGCCGACCACGCCATGCCTGCGCCAGCTCGCGCCGCTTTTGTCCTGGGACAACGCGATGGGGACGATGATTAGAGGCTTATCCGAGTGCCTTGTGCTAGAGTAAGGAACCTAGGTTTCCCTTGAAGCCTGGCGGCTGGGTTTCACCCAAACCCAAATCGACTTTAGAGGCCATGCCACGACCAGACTCAAAGTTCAGATGGGGGAGCTCCTGCGGCCTGTCAGCACTGATGTTGCTTCTGGTGGTAATGCGGCCGATCCCATTAAGCGCTTTGGAGCACGCCATCCCTTGGGACCTGGCTGAGCTCAGGAAACAGCCGCGCCACGAACTGAAGGATGCGGGCAACCGCACCAGCGAAGTACTTTGCGAGGTTGTGGATGGCCGACGCATCTTCGGTTACCTGAGCCGACCAGAAGGCCCTGGGCCCTTCCCCGCCCTGCTCCTTATCTCGGGGTTTAAACAACCGGCCCGCCGGGACTGGGCGGAGCATCATGCCGCCCGGGGTTATGTTACCCTGGTGTTCGACCATCTTGGCAGAGGCCCCGATGGGCAGCCTCTGGCCGACAGCGTGATCCCCGTCACCGAAGAGAACACCTTCGAGCCTTTTACACGAGACGTGCGCAGCTGCGCCCCGTTTCAGACGATCGCCGCCTGCCTGCGCGGAATCTCGCTCCTCGACAGTCTGGAGGATGTGGACCGTTCGAAGATCGGTGTCACAGGTCTGAGTTGGGGTGGAGTACTCTGTTGCATTGTTCCAGCGCTGGATGAACGCATTCGTTGCGCCGTGCCTGTCTATGGTTGCGGAGGGATCAGCTTTGAACCGGGTGTCCTGGCCTTCCTCAGACTCATGTCTGCTTCCGATCACTTGCGTTGGTCGCTCTATTTTGATCCGTGCAATTACCTGCCCTGGATCCGGTGCCCCATCCTTTTCATCAATGGGACCAACGACCCGATCTACCCCTTCTCCATCCATCGCCAATCCTATTTGATCGTACCCGGCGTGAAAGCCCTGTCGGTAAGAATCAATATGAGTCATGGCTACATCCATGAGTGGCCGTGGTGGCAGGACTCTGAGGTTTTCCTGGATGCTCATTTGAAGGGGGGGATTCCGTTTCCCAGTATCACGCAAACCAGTTTTGGTCCCTCCAGAGTCGCGGCGCAGATTGCCAATACCTCGGGCTCGACGGAAGCCTACCTGTGTTGGACCACCGGTCAGGCATACGATCGGGAGCGGCCGTGGCAGGCAAAAGTTCTTCCGCTCGAAGGAAGCCAGATTTCGGCTGAACTTCCTTCCGGCACTGTGGCGTACTATCTCGCCGCCTCCGACATCGCTCGGCGGACCATGGTCACAACTCCATTTCAGACGGGCCTCCCCATTCAGGATGTCACGCTGGCCATGGCGCCACAGCCCAGTCCCGGCCGTCCCCGCGAGTTCGCCTTCTCCAGCACCCCGAGCCGGCAGTACGAGATCCAAGGCTCATCGGATCTCGAGCGGTGGGTCCCCCTGGTGATGATCCTTGCCCGGGATTGGACAACTACCTTCATGGATCCCTCTGGTGCAGATCGGCCGCGCCGTTTTTATCGGACGGTACTGGTCCCCTGATCCGCCGGATCCAGGCGCGTAAGACTCCTTCAATCAAACTCCATCTAGCACATTATATCGACTCCTCTCACTCCAAGTTCCACCCTGGTTCGTGCAACCACCCTTATGATCCTGACCCTCGCCAATCCCAAGTACCACAAGGCCTACGATGAGTCTCAAGCACCATCCCGCTGGCAGACTCACGTCGTCGGTGAGGAGATCGCGACGCTTCTCCAAGGCTGCGGCATTAAGCCTGAGGTGGAGTCTGACGACTCCTGGACCCTTCTCTCGTGGACTGATCGTCGCGTGCAGTTCTGGATCTCGATCGAGTGTGTCGATCTCAGGACCCCGAGTTTCCGGTTGGACGTCGGCGCTGGCAAACGCCTCTTGTCGTTCATCCCACGGCCATGTCCTGACTCCATATTCATGGGTGAGCCTTGGTTCCTTCGTCTAACGAGTTTTGTTGGAGGGACCAACTCGCATCGAGGCTCGGCGAACAGTTGAGGCCTGCGTAGCCTCGGTCGAGTCCTTGGTCGATGCTTGCCCAGGCTCGACAAAGGTCGGAGGACACGACGCCTCAGCGAGGCATCGTCCACCTACGGTTTTCGCACGCTTAGCTTGAAGAACTGCTGTCCTGCGCCCGGATCGAGTCCATTCGTGTAGGTGTTCTGAGTTGCAGGGAGATCCATGGCATCGGGGACAGGCATGAAACCCTCCAACAAGTTGGTGCTGGAGTATAGTGTATAGAGCCGAGCCTCCGCAGTCGTCCATTCCAGCACTTGAGGCACCCCCGCACTCGAGCGGAGCTGCAGTCTGCTTTCGGAATTGGATGGATCCAACCCGGCCACGTACGACTCCCACAGGGGCAGGCCGTTCGTGCCCACCTGCGCCACGAACTCCTCGAAGTTGTTGGTGACGCCTTGAGCGGCGAGCCACCAGAGCGGTGTGGGGTGGTTCGTGGTCATCGATTCCTGAAATACCGCTTGGATTGTCACGTTAGAGGTCATCTGAATCGAGAGCGGGTTCAGGTTGGTTTCCCGGTCCCCTACCCAACGCGAGAATTCGAAGTACCTTTGCGGCGCAGCG
Source organism: uncultured Verrucomicrobiota bacterium (assembly GCA_964411985.1). Lineage (GTDB taxonomy): Bacteria > Verrucomicrobiota > Verrucomicrobiia > Limisphaerales > J093 > CAYPNF01. The sequence goes on along the minus strand of CAYPNF010000016.1, from coordinate 134,147 downwards.
GTGATCTCCACCAACTCACCGGCTCGGAACACGCCGCCGGTGGAGCTCAAGCTTCCCCAACCCGGGTTGTTCACGGTAGCAGCCAGCAGGAACTTCGCGGTGCCGATAGCTGACTGGAAGGTGCCCAGCAGGATCTCGGGCGCCAGGTTGTTGAGAGTGTCGGCAATCTCGCCCTCCTGCAGAATCACTTGGTAGGCTCCGTTGTCCGCGGCATCCCATGTCCCCCCTGGGGCGGGCACGGAGTAGGTCGCAATTCGCGGCGTCCCATCCGAAGGTGTGTCCACTCCCACATACTCGGCGTAGTTGGTGTAGCCCGACGGACCCACCACGACCAGGTTGGACGACCCCAGGCTCGCCACCCGGATGGCGGTTTCATCTGTGAGCGTCAAAGTAAATGTGTGCGATGGGGAACCTTCCATGGTGACGTCGGACACAGCGATTTGGACCTCCGGCGGCGCTGTATCGAGTTTGCCTCCGGCCATTAGTTGTACGTCGTCGAGATTCCATCCGATGTCGTTCTGCGAGGAATTGGAAGTCAGACCCCAGCGAATCTGTAAAGTCGCGCTCCCCGCAAACTGGGCTGGCAACGGGTACTGTACCTCCACCCAAGCTGTATCCGACACACTCCGCGAGGTTCGCCAAAGGTCGACCCAACTCGTGCCGTTGGTTGTCACCTGGATCAACGCGGTGTCGTTGCCGCGCAGGCGCAACCAGCGTTGGAAAACCAGGGTAAGATTGGCCGCTCCACGACAGTCGATTGCGGGAGTGGTGGCATACTTCAGTGCCAGCCGGTTCTCGTAGGGTCCGCTCAAATTGTACGCAAGAATCTTCGAGCCCGTCGCTCCGTTGCGTGGACCGATACCGGAGTAGGTTGGTTGTCCATACTGCCACAGTGGCTGCAGGGTCCAGCCGGGATCGACCTCCATGGTGGCTTCATAGACCGGCCGAGGCACATTCACGACAAACTGCCCCAGCTGCCGTGGCTGCGCCCAAGCCCCTTCCACATCCTTGACTTGCCCCCCTTCCAGGTAAACCGCATAGGTGCCATTGTCGGCAGTCGACCACACCGCACCCGACCCGGCATCAAATCCATACACCGCCACCCGAGGACTTCCATTCGTCATGAGGTCCACTGAAACCAGCTTCGCCAGCCGGTCATAACCGTTTGGACCAGTCATGCGCAAATCCCCATCTCCCAACGATGCCACGTCCATCCCCGCGTTGTCGGAGTAGGTTACAGTGACGGTCTTCAGCCCAGTCAAGGTCCTTAACAGGTCCTCCACCACGGCTTCTGCCTGGGGCGGTATCACGTAGCCGGTAGGCACCACCCTGCCATGGATGAAATACTGTCCCAAACTTCCATACCGCGTGTAGCCGGTGGGGCTGGCGGCAGTCGGGTTTCCCGCGCCCGAACCCTGGATGTGGAGAGAATAACTGCCTTCAACCACGCTCACCGCGATCCGGGCAGCCGTCCCGTCCGCAGGATTATTGGTGGCGACCAACTCGCCGTGATCGTTGTAGAGAGTCAGGGAAACATCCACATTGCCCCCTCTCCAACTGCTTCCCGGCACGACCCATGGATCCACCGCCAGGTCGATCGATCCGGTGCCGCTGGCAAAGGCAAAGACGTCCACGTCCGCATTGCGTCCCAGGACACCGCGATTCGCGAGGTTGGTTTGGGCTGGATCACTCTCGGGTGTGGTAGAACTCACCACCCCATCGGACGCCACCCCCAAGAATGTCGCCGTGGCGGAAGTGTCCCCGTGGTCGTCAGCCCGATAGGCCAGCTTCGCCGCAATCGTCGCCAGATCGTCCTGGGTGTTGTTGGCTTGGTAATAGTCGCCCTTGCTCCACTGACTCACGTTTCGGCCGTAGCCCGTCCCCATAATCGGGCCCCACGACGTCTGACCTGACCCATGCCCGCCGTAGTACTCCGTCCCGTCGGTCTTTCCGTCGTGACTCAAACCCAGATTGTGCCCGATCTCGTGCGAGATGCCTTCGGCAACAAACGACTCTTCGCTGCTAAGATTGTTATAGTAGATCCAAGCCGGACGATAGGTCGCGTAGGTGCTTTTGCCGAACACCCCCACATAGGCCACTCCTCCGGAGTTGGAAGCAGGATTGACCAGGCCGTTCTCGTCCGTATTCCTCGTCACTAAAGCGTGCGCAGTGCGGGTCGTAAAGGTGATCGGGCGCTCGGTGGTCACATCCACGTTGAAGGGCGCATAGTCCTCCGCCACCCTTTGCCACATACGTCGGATGGCCAACTGCTCCGCCTCGCTAAAGGTCGTGAAGTCCGAGTCGGTACTGAAAGCCACCGCCGGAATGGTGGTCCTCGCCAAATCCGTATTCCATGCCGTCTTGGTCACCGATTCGCCGCAAAAGTTCAGGTAAATGACGTTCTCGGCTCCCGGACGACTGTGAAGAACCAAGCTCGCGGGAAAAGGACTGACCGGGACGGAGGCCATCAGGGAAACGGAACTTGGCTCCGGACCCAGGTCGGATGGGGGCAGGCTGAACTCATCCGCATAATAGACCCCTCCCTCCGAGTCCACGCGAAGCGCACGGCAATCGTGTTCGGTAAAGTGAAACTCCCCCAGCCATGCCAGTGCCCTTTCTCGCGCGCTCTGGTTGAGTAGCCCCAAACGCTCACGGAGCTGGCCAACGGGTATTTCGTCCAGGTTGCGGACACGACCTGGCAGGAACTGCCGCGGGCCCTCCCCTGCCAGCGCAACCCCGATCAGCATCAGGCCGCAGGCAGCCAATCGGGAATAAAGCCGCAACCTCCTCATTCCCAAGGCGAAAAGAGGTTCTTCAAGCCGATCGGTCACACTCATACCCAGGCTGTCCATCCACAGGTGCCAGGATTCCTGGCCACCGACGACGGATGACAGCAATTCTCGGGCCTCGAAGCAGGTCCACTCCGTTCTCAAACCAAAGCCAAAAGACGGTCCAGTTCGGCATCCGTATTGTAGAAATGCGGGGAGACCCTGATGTACCGAGTCCCCTTTCGGTCGGTCCGCAAGGAGGTCACCACGCCTGCTTCGGCCAGTTTCTTGTGAACGAGACTCATATCCGCCTCCGGCCGGAAAAAGGTCACAATCCCACTCGCAGATTCAGGAGGGGCCTCAGCACACAGCACTTGGTATCCCTTTTCGAGCAAGGCAGGTACCAGTTTCGCCCGTTTCCGTAGCAACTCCTTACCGATTTCCTCTACGCCAACTTCCAAAAGCAAATCCAACGCCGCCCGCAACCCCGCAACCCCGACCAGGTTGGCCGACCCCGCCTCGTACCGTCGGGCGTCTTCCCGAAACGTCAGGTCTTCTTGAGTCACAAAGTCCGGGCATCGCACGTTGTGCCATCCCCAAACGACTGGGTTCAGCACTTTCTGCGCTGCCCGGCGTACATACAGGATTCCCGATCCCGTTGGGCCTAGCAGCCACTTGTGCGCGTCCGCTGCCAGGAAATCGACATACTCCACCGAGGTCGGAAAAGCGCCCAGCGTCTGGATGCCGTCGACACAGAAAAGCACTCCCCGATCCCGCAAAGCTTTGCCCACTTTCGGAACGTCGAGCCTCCAACCTGACACAAAATGGCATGAAGCCAGCGCCACTAACCGCGTGTCGTCGTCCACCAACCCCAGAATCTCGGGCAAACGCAAACGGCCTAGCTGTTTCGCGTTCACAAAGCGCACCTCCACCCCACGATCTGCCAATGCCATCCAGGGATAAACGTTGGATGGATAGTCATCCATGTAAACCACGACGTTGTCTCCCTTGTAAAACTTGAGTCCCCCAGCCACATAGCTGAGAGCGACGGACGTGGGCCCGACCAAGGCGATTTCCCCCGGATCGGCGTTGAGGAGTTTGGCGGCTTTGGCACGCACATCCGCGAAAATGCTCACGGGAAAAACCTCTTCCTGGTCGTCCAAGCTCCCGCCCAAGGCCGTGTGGGCCATGACTTCGCTCACCCTCCGTGGCAGCGCACAGACGGCGGCATGCGCCAGAAAAGCTTTCCTGCCTGCCACAGGAAACTCGTCACAGCGCAGTTCTTCGTTACCGAGAATCTCTGCAATGGTCATCGTTGTCACAATGCCCAGCCTACACATCCCCCACCCCCGACGCGAGGTTTTTGCACCCACTACTTCTGCCTGCTCAAGGGACCCCTCCTGCTTCATGGGTGAAGTGAGGCGCAGCTGTCTGGCTGCGCGACGTCCCTGCGCGACAAGCCAGCCCTCCTCCCTCTACACAACCTGAGCCCCCACCACACCGTCTTGTAGCCGTGGTCGGCAGACCGCGCTGATTTCCTCCCCCCTCAGCGTCTGAATTGCTAATCATCACGTTAAACTCCACAGGCGTTAGATTCATAGGACGCGATGCGTTGCTTGCCAACAAGCGTGCCTCTGCCCGGCCCCAGGACATCCCCAACAGCTCGAAGCTGGAGAACCCTTCAACTCCTTCAAGGGGCTCAATGGCGACCTTGGGGGGGAAGCAGGACAGGATTATCAGGATGGACAGGATGAAATGCAAACACGCCAGAGGCCACGAAATCCCATCCTGTAAATCCTGTGCATCCTGTCAAGACCCCAGTGACACGTTCAGGATCAGCGGAAGCTTCCAATCCCCGCGTGGGGATTTCCTCAGTTATAGTCCTCGTCGATCCGGTTGCTGAGTTGCTCATCCACGCCGGCAAAGGTCTTTAGGATTGCTTGGTAATCAGGATCGGCTGAGGTCGTAAAACCCCCGTCCCCGCACACTCCAAGGCCACCCGCCTGCTTGGCCAGCGGGGCCAATAAGAACCGGTTCGAGGAGGGATGATCGAGCCGGACAAAAAAGCTGCGCGGGACGCCGCTCGAATGACAGGATGCGCAACGTCGTTTGCCGATCTCGTCCAGCGCCACATCCAGGCCTTGAGGCAAAATTCTGCGGCATCCTTGCAGCAACGGTTGTCTTGATTGCGAAGTCCCGTAGAAGGGCACATTTAAGTCGATCCACATCAGGATCCGCTGTTGCTCCGCGAGGGTCAGCTTGACGCGGGCAGTTCCATTGGTGGTTCGGTGTCCTGAAATCACCACCTCAGCCAGCTTGCTTACCGGGGAACCCCATGTTCCGGGTTGGATGTCCAGAATGTTGGATTCGGTGCCATTAAAGGACGGTATCCATGAGGTATAGGGATTTCTGCCAAAGTTCGCCATATTACCGTTGTGGTCTCGACCACTCTCGGCACCCGTTTTGGCGCGGGCAAGGTTCTCATACGAAACATTAAAGAAATCAGTTCGGTCCCCACTGAGGTCCAACGAGGAACGGGCGTCATGACATTCTACGCAATGGCGATCCAACACCGGTTGGACGATTCTTGGGTAGCTAAAACCGGTGACACCCCAATCCGGCTCCTGCAATTCCTGCGCGGCGTGCAGGGAAGCGGATGGCCGGGCTGCGGCTGGGCTTGCCGTTGCATAGTTGCGATCCGCATGGCACCCGGTGCAACTCTGCCGTTCGCCAGGCATGAAATGGGTGAAAGTGCGCATACGTTGCACAGCGCGGCCTGCCGCATCGAGAGGCAGAAAATAGATGGGTACGCCGGCCGGCACTTTGAAGTGGGCGGAGCCGTCAGCCTCCACATCCGCAAAGCCCCAGACACGTTTGGGCGCGTAGGTCGCACCGCAGGAGACCACCGGAAACTGAAACCCAAACGCACGCTGGTCCACGTGGGAGAGTTTGCTCTTTTCCATCTCTTGTACCACGGCGATCCGCTTGATGGAGCCACGTTGAATCTTGGGCTCGAGACCCAAATACACATCATGCAGCACCACGGAGGCCCATGGCTCCTGTGGCCCTGATTTGGCAAGCATGGGCCGCAGCGAAACCGGAAGCGGACGTCCCACAAGCGGTTGCGGACTGTAATAGCCCAAGCCATCTCCAGCCGGTTTCAGAATCTCGACGTCACAAGTACCATCATAATCCCGAAACAGCACCTGCCCTGCCTTGGAAACGAAATAGAACCGCTCGTTGATGGGAAACGGGCTTTCATAAGGGCCCCGGAGGCTGTTGCCAGCACCGGCATCGTTGATAGGCCCCACTTTGACGTCGGGGGTCAGGTTGCGAATGGCCTCTTGGGCATTGCCACCTTGGCTAAGATCAATCATCCCAATCGCTCCTCGGCACGGCCCGTTATGGGACGTCATCACACAAAGCAGTTTACCCTGGGTATTGGGAATGGTCCTTGTCTCCATGAAAGTGGCCGGGCAAAGCACGCGGTTTCCGAAGATGCCCGATAATCCCGTCCCGTCAGGATTGATCGCCCAGACGGATTGGATGGGTATGGCCGGCCGGTCCACATACTCCCAACGGCTGAACATGATGCGGCCGTCATCCATGATCGAGGGGGTAAAATCATTCAGATAGTTGGCCGACAAACGAATCACGTTGGAGCCGTCAGCATCACTTCGGTACAAGACGGGCGAAGTCGTGATCCAGCAGTAAGCAAAAGCCGGCTTCCGGTCAGAAAGAAAGGCAATCCCCCCGTCAGGAAGCCAGCACGGATTCATATTGTTACAAGCTTCCGTCGAAATCGGTACCAACCCGGTGCCATCGGCATGGATGCGATGAATCTGAAACGGTTCCGACATTGTCTTCTTCCAGCTGAACAAGATCTGGCTTCCATCGTAGGAAACCTGCGCGTCCAGGATGACCCCTTGGGACGCATCCACCAGCTGGGTCAACTTCCTTTCCGCCAGGTTGTACCGATACAAACCGCCTCCGGCCGATAGGCCTTCTGCGTGATAGGTATAAACATGGGACGGATTGAGTTCCTTGCGCTGCACCAGGATCAGGTCTTTGAAACCCAGTTTTCCGTCGAGCAAAAGCCGTTCTGGATCCTGCAATGCAACGGTCCCGTTTTCAGGTCGGGGGTTGTCGACCGCCACACCGATCTGGATTGCCATCATGATCACCCCTGCGACCACAAGATGGCGGCATAGCCCTTTCGCTCCCCGTGAGAATAGACCTGTACTCATGTTCACAATAGCTGGAAGTCTGCTTTTCTCATACGGGGGGGTCTGCAGTGAGTCAAGCCTTTCGAGCGACGCCGGCTTTGGGCCGCAGTATCGCTCAGCTGGGTCACGGTGGGTGTCAGTGCCGTTTAAGCATGAGAGGATTATCACGTCTTTGGGACCGGCCTGAGCCGCCGTGAAATCCTCAGACCCTTGGGCCATAGCAGCTTGGGCATCCCAAGGCCAGCAACTGACTCCTCGGCGGATCGCTCGTCGGCATTATTCCGTAGATTCCCTGCAACGCTCGGCCCTGGTTTCTGTATATAAGATTAGAGACCTCCTATTCTGCCCCGATTCTGTCGGCCCTGTTTCAGAGAAGGCGCAGGAGAAGCGAGTCTGCTATCAGCTTTGTGAACCGCCAGGTTCAGAACTGGCGTAGCAAGGGCGGATACCTGGAAGGATCCACCCGACTGATTTCTGTAGTTTTTTGCCAGCGGTTTTCCGACTGCTGGGCGAATACAAACTCAGAGTTCAAACCAACAAATCCGCACGCGTTATGAAGACCAAGGTACGATTCCTCGTGGTGGCCATCGGGCTAGCCGGTCTGACTGTGGGTCTGGCACAGACGCCGCCCCAGATCACAGGACAGCCGACGAACCGGTCGGTGAGTATCGGTGCTAGCGCCCTGTTCCGGGTGACCGCAAGCGGGAGCACGCCCTTGAGCTATCAATGGCGCCAGGAAGGAAAGGAGCTTCCGGGACGCACCTCGCCGACTCTCAATCTGATCAAAGTGCAATTGACCCATGCCGGGGCCTACGACGTGGTGGTCACCAACGCTTTAGGGGCGGCCACCAGCCAAGTAGCCCGCCTGGAGGTGGACCCGACCTTCACCAAACTCATGAGCGGCGCCCCTGTCAATGACCCTTCGGGAGACACTTACTGCCCCGCTTGGGGTGACTACGACGGTGACGGCGATCTCGACTTGCTGGTGGCGGGTGGCTATTGGTCCGACACGGGCTATAGTCCGCTCCTCTATACCAACCGCGGGAACGGGGCCTTCAGTCGCTTGACCAGCGCCCCTTTCAGCAATTCCCTGCGCTCCAGCACGGCGAATTGGGCCGATTACGACAACGACGGCGATCTGGACCTCTGGAATGGCAATTACGAAACCAGTTACCCGGTGCTCTTCACCAATCGAGGCGGGGGACAGTTTAGCAGCGTGGTGGTCAGTCGCCAATGGATCGAGAATCAAGTCGCGGTCTACGGCAGTCTGCAAGCCTGGGGGGATTACGACGGCGACGGTTTTGTGGATCTCGCGGTGGCCACCGGCAATCATTCTTCCCTGACCACCCGCCCGCCCATGACACTCCTGCACAATTCCGGCAATGGCAAGTTCACCGCCAACACCAACAGCCTGCTGGCCGGAATCAAGAAGATCACCGGCTCGCTTGCCTGGGTAGACTACGATGAGGACGGCGACCTAGACCTGCTCACGACCGGGGATTCACCCCTTCTGTTCCGGAATGATGGAGGGATTTTGAACGCAGCACCCTCGGCCGAGTTCGAAGCCGAAATTGGCTGGGGATGGGACTTTGCCTGGGGTGACTACGACAATGACGGGGACCTGGATCTGTATACCAACGGACGTCTTTTCCGAAATGACGGTGCCGGCCACTTCGAGATGGTGGACGATCCGAAAACGCAAGCCTTGACCGTGGGAAACGAATGGGTCGCCACGTGGGGCGACTATGACAACGACGGTTACCTTGATCTTTTCGTCAGCCGCGGGGTGTACGGCTGGGCCAACCGCAATTGCCTCTTCCACAACGACGGCCAAGGCGGGTTCGACGCGATCCTCAGTGGCAGCCCGGTCAACGACCTGGCCGATTCGTGGGGATGCAGTTGGGCCGACTATGACGGCGACGGGGACTTGGACCTCTTCGTGGCTAACACGTCCAACAGTGCTACAGCCGACAGCGATTTCTTTTACATCAACAACGGCAATGCCAACCACTGGCTGCAAGTAAAACTGGTCGGCGCAGCCCCCCAGCCCGGAGCCTCCAACCGGGATGGGATTGGCGCCAAAATCCGGGTCAAAGCCACGGTGGGTGGGAAGACCTTTTGGCAACTGCGCACGATTTCCTCGGGCAGTTGGCACACCGAATTGGTTGCCCACTTCGGCTTGGGCGATGCCGCCAGGGTCGAGGCGCTGCGAATCGAATGGCCTTCGGGAATCGTGCAGGAGTTCCAGGACCTGACTGTCGACCAGAGCCTCACGGTGGCAGAGGAAGCGCTGGTCGCGACCATCAACGCCGAACAGGTCGGCCCAGGATACTACGACGTCGTCAAAGGCGCCTCCGTAAAGCTCCAGGCGCCGCCCCAGGAACCGGGGGTAACCTACCAATGGCAGCTCGACGGGTGGGACATACCCGCCGCCAACGGGCCGACGCTGGAGATCGCTTCCTTCCAGGCGACACAGATCGGGCATTACAGCGTCGTGCTCTATGGCTTGTCCGATCCCGTTTTAGGCCACTATTGGGCCCGCTCCCGGCCGGCCCGCCTGGAGATCAAGGATCGGCCCATTGTTTCCTCGCCTGCCATCAAGCCCGGCCCCTCCGTAAGCCTGGGCACGCGGGTCGAGATTAGCGCACTGATTGCCGGCACAGAAGACTTCACCTGCCAATGGCAGAAAAGTGGCCAGAGCATCCCACCAGCCGAAAACGCGACCGCCACCAATGCCACCCTGGTGCTGGAGTCGGTGACGCAGGCGGACATCGGAAAGTATCGAGTTCTGGTTAGCAGCGCGGCGGACACTGTGACCTCGGACACCGTCTCCCTGGAAGTGGACCCCACCTTCGTCTTGGCTCGGGCGGAACAATTAGGGGACGATGGATTCCTCGTGAGCGCGGCCGATTCCCCCTGGCCGCGTTTTGTTGATTTTGATGATGATGGATGGTTCGAGGTTCTGCTCCTGCGGGGCGCGGGGGGTCCCGGCATGCGTAACGAGGTCTATGAGAACAATCAGGACGGAAGCTTCAAGCGAATCACCAACGGTCTGGCCACGGTCTCCGGTCAGTGGTTAAGCATGGCTTGGGCCGATCTCGACGGTGACGGAGATCTCGACTGCGTGATGACGGCCTCTCCGCCGACGGCACCGACGCTGTTTTGGAGCCAGTCGGCCCAGGGTACCCAGGACTTCGTCGCCGCCCGGACTTCCTGGCCGAAAGGAATCCTGCCCTCCTGCGTCGACTACGATCAGGATGGCTGGACGGACATCGCCAACACCCATTGGCTCGACTACGGAGGCAGCACGGGCATCAACTACCTCGCTCACAACGCTGGAGGACTATTCCAGGTCATCACCGATACGCCCTTTGCGCTTAGGAATGAAGGCATCGAGTGGTCCAACTGGGTCGATTACGACAACGATGGGGACATCGATTTCTTTGGGGTGACCAGTCCCTTCGGCGCCAACGCCCGTCCGGAGGTTCTCTTTCAGAACCAGGGCAACGGGAACTTCCTGCGCATAACCAACCATGTTTTGGTCAAGGAGCCCACCCCGAATATCATGGCCGGCTGGGCGGACTACGACAACGACGGGGATCTGGACGTCGTCCTCCCCTATCATGAGACTCTCCTGAGCGCCTTCTACCGGAATGTTGGAGGCGGACAATTCGAAATCGACCCAGCGGGGCCTCCGTTGGACAAGAGCAAGGGGCCCCTTTGCCCAAGTTGGGGTGATTACGACAACGACGGTGACTTGGACCTCTTGGTGACTCACGACTTCGACCGGTGCCGGCTGTTCAACAACGACGGGACCGGTAAGTTGACCGAGGTCTGGGTGGGTGGCCCCACCCGACAGCAGCGCACCTATCACGGATCTTGGGTCGATTATGACAACGACGGCTTCCTGGATCTTCTGGCGCAGCAGTTTGTCGGGGATCCGCCCGCGCTGTTCCGCAACAACCTGCGCCAGGTGGGGAACCGGAACCACTGGCTCAAGGTGCGTCTTCACGGCGTGGCCGCCAATCCCGATGGACTCGGCGCCAAGATCCGCGTGCAAGCCACGATCCGCGGCCAGACAGTGTGGCAGATGCGCGAAATTGGAGTACTCCCGGGGTATGCAACCGAGCTGCTGGCCCATTTCGGCCTGGGCGACGCTTCCAAAGTGCAGCTCCTCCGCATTGAATGGCCTTCAGGATGGACCCAGGACCTGACCAATGTAGCCGCGGACCAATTCCTGACCGTCCGCGAACACCAGGACTACGTGCCGAAGCCCGACCGTCCGCTGCCAACCTTTGCCAGCTGTGTGGCCAATGGCGACGGCGGCGTGACCTTGAGCATTGCAGAGCCTGCGGCAGGAGTGCTGTGCGTCTTGGAGACCTCTACGGATCTGGTCCACTGGACCAAGCTCGCGGTACGGAGAAGCACAGGGGCAACCTTCCAGCACCTTGACACCCCGACCCCGAGCAACCCGGCCCGATTCTATCGGGTCGTCGTACCGTGATCGAAAGGCAATGGGGTCAGATCTATATTAGCTACATATAGGATCTTAGCCGTTTGATCGCACACAGCTTGCGCGGAGCGGTGTGAAGGCCCTCGCTCGAACCTCCGAGCCCCCTGCGCCACCGTCTCAAGAAGACAGCTCCGCTCTCCGGTTTCCCCGCCCATCACGTGGTACCATCCCTGAGCAATCCAAACTCGTAACGGCCTGGCCATATCTTGCGATCGTCACCTCTCTTGCCGCTTATGTCAACTATATGGACCTGACCCCATTGTAATCCTTAGTCAATAGCAATAGTATAATGGTGGGACCCCAATGCCTGCTCTTTGGTAGTGCTCACCCACACGCACTCGGGTCACTCGGACATTACATCTCCTGCATCCCAGATCGTGGCGCCGATAAACCGCTCACGATTCTCGTTCTCGTTGTAATAGTAAACGGTCACCAATTTCCCGTCCGGGCGCTGCACCGTCCGCGTATAGCCGAGATCCCAGCAGCCGCCATCGGCTCGCAACACGACTTCCTTGCTCCAGGTTTTTCCTTGGTCCCCGCTCAAGCGCGCGCGGATGCCGAAAGGTTTGGAGCGGTGACCGTATGTAATGGCCAACCGGCCATCCTTCAACTGGATCAAGCTGGGCGGATTCTCCACCTTGGGAACCGGACGACTCAAGAACTTCCAGCTCTTGCCATCATCCCGGGAAGCGTAAAGGTCGTTGTGGTGATTGCAGCGAATGGCGGTGAGGATCGTGCCGTCGGCCAGCCGCACGGACGAAGGCATGATCGCGTAATTCCTTTTCCCCCTTGGCTCGGGACAAACGAAAGCCTCAAAGTCCCAGGTCTTCGCCCCGTCGCGGGTTCGTACGCAAATGACGCGGCCTTCGAGTCGGTTCCGTTTCGCGGCGGTTAAAAACATCGTGAGATCGTGCGGCCCGTTGATCAGGTAATCCGTGCGCGCGGCGATGCCGGGTTGGCCGAAGTGAGGCAGCTTGAATGGCCCGTCCCAATGCTGTCCGCGATCCAGCGAGGTATAGAACCGGGATTGCCCTGCGTCCACGCTCGTCATGCGCGCGGAAAGGATGAAACCCGGGTCACTGAAATCAATTCCACCCGGGCAGTCCGACAGAGCCTTGCCATCGCTGCCGGTTGGCACGCCAGCAACGAATTCACCCGGTGGCGGACGGAGACCTTCCGGCTTTTCAATTCTCCAGGTTTCCCCACCATCCCGACTTCGGGCCAGGACGTGCTCTGCGGGCCGGTTGTAATCAATCGCGTGTTCGTCTTTGCTGATTCGATGGAAGTAACCAACCTCGAACGCCACGAGGATTTCATCCCCCCACGACCAAGCGCCATGATTGGCCGGCCAACCGGCGAAGCGACCCGATTCCTGAAAGACCGTAACGTGTTTGGTCACCCGCGGCGGTGTTTGCGCCGCTGCGACCATGGTGCCGATCACCATGCAAGCGCTCGCCCGGCGAACCCAACCCACGCCAGCCCTGCGTAATCGCTTTGGCAAACTAGAAAACGCCCAGTGGGTAGCTGCTTGCATTTGCAGCAGGAGCCTGATTTCAGCTCGCGGCAAATGCAATCTGATTTTGGCCGCAGGCACAGTTCCCCCAAAATAAGCATGCCCTAAACGGGGGTTCTGCCAGGATGAACCGGATGCACAGGATCAAAAGCAAACAACGCCAAAAAACAATGCAATCCCATCCTGTCCATCCGGTTCATCCTGTCTCAACCGAGTCTTTGGAGTCGTCCCTTAAAGTAACGGTTCCACCAGTTTAGAGCTGCACTAGACAGAGCGATGCTGCGATGAGATGATTCCCCTGTGACCCGCCACCTGATTACCACCACGCATAGCCGAGCACGCACGAGCAAGGGATCGGCCCACTGCATTCCAGGCTTCCTCCTCTCCTTCATCATCATGGCCCGAATCGCAGTGACCCCCGCGCTCGCCGCCGAACCCGTCCTCTCGCCTTCTTCCGCCCGACTTTTCGCCCGCACCAACCTTTGTGCCTGGTGCATCGTTCCGTTCGACGCCAAGAAGCGCGGGCCCGAAGAGCGCGCCGCGATGCTGGAGAAGCTTGGTTTCACGATGCTGGCGTATGACTACCGTGCGGAACACATCCCCACCTTTGATGCAGAGATGGAGGCGCTCAAACGCCACCACGTGCGCCTGTTGGCTTGGTGGTTTCCGACCACGCTCAATGACGAGGCACGCCTGATCCTCGACGTGTTGAAGCGCCATTCTATCCGCGATGTCCAGCTCTGGGTGACTGGCGGCGGCGAACCGACCCGCACTCCGGAAGAGCAGAAGGCGCGCGTGCAAGCCGAAACTGAGCGCATCCGCCCCATCGCCGAAGCGGCGTCCACGCTTCACGGCTCCGTGGCCCTCTACAACCATGGGGCCTGGTTTGGTGAGCCGGAGAACCAACTCGCCGTCATCACCCAACTTCGTACGACCGGAGTCACGAATGTCGGTATCGTCTACAACCTTCACCACGGACACGAGCATCTCGACCGCTTTCCCGCCCTGCTGCAGAAGATGAAACCTCATCTCCTCGCTCTGAACCTCAACGGCATGACGCGCGATGGCGAGCGTGCTGGAAAGAAGATTCTGCCGCTGGCACAGGGTGACCTGGACCTGCAACTCCTCAAGGTTATCCGCGAAAGCGGCTGGCAGGGCCCAATCGGTATCCTGAACCACACGGACGAAGATGCTGAAGGTCGCCTCCGCGACAATCTGGAAGGGCTCGACTGGCTCTTGCAGCAGGGGCCCGGTCAACCCAGCCAGCCCAAGCCAACGCCCCGGACCTGGCGCGAGTGAATTCACAGATGTATAAGACTCCTTCAGATCTATATTGACGATACATAGGATCTCAGCCATTTGACCAAGTGCTGCTTGCGCGAATCGGTTGAAAGCCCTCGCTGGAACCTCCGCACCCCCTGCGCCACCGCCAGATACTTGAGCCCGGGGGATTTCCGATACCCATAGAGCCTCGCCGGTCGTCGTTGTTCAGGAACAGGTCCGCCCGCCCGTTTCCCCGGCTAATCACGTGGTGCCATCCCCCAGCAATCAAAACTCGTAACGGTCTAGCCCTAGTCTCCTATCCTGAGTGCTCCTTTCTGATACATCAACTATATGGACCTGATCCCCTTTGTGTACGAAGCAGCAAAGAAAACCCCGCGAGGCAAGCCTTCACGGGGGTCCATTCTACAGCAACCCAGCTTTCAGCATCTCCGAGGGTCGGCTCCTGTTTCCCTCTCGTATCTATTCGGTAACAACGACCCTTCAGCCTCCCTGATCCTGCTAAGCTCGTTCAACGATGATCGCTTACTTGGCTTGGAATTTCCGGGAGGCAAATCCCAGCCCCGTCAGAGCCATGGCGAGCAGCATCGACGTCGAGCCGGCGTCCGGAACGTTTTGGCTCGGGCCATTCTGGCCATTAAACAAGGTATGCTGGTTGGGTGTTTTGGGGCGTAAACCATCGGCACTCCACGCGGGCAAATTATATTCGGCCGCGTTGATGCCTGCGAGGTACCAAACCCAGGAAGCTCCGTTTTCGTACTTCGCGACCAGCCACTCATATCCTGTCGCATTCCTAACCGTGGACCCGCCACCTTGTTGGTTGGGGTCGGCTGCCAACGGATAAGGAATCTCCGGGTATGAGTTCAATACATAGGTCGCTGTACCACTCGGGGGAGGGGTCCCGTTATTTGCCATGCCCACCAAGACATTAACTGCGGCCATGTCATCGGCTGCACTGGCCGGAGTGCCTACATTAAAGCTCCCCAAAGCGTCGGCTATAGTCAGAGGCACCGCGCTCGCCACCTGGCAGATGGCTACTGCCACCGCCACCATTCCTAATCTCAGCAAGGTTGTTTTCATTTTGGCGTCTTTCAACTTTCTTTTGTGTGCTTTCTTTTGTGTTCTCGGAATCTCGATACCATGTTTCTCAGTCTGCTCTTTCCGTAATTACGAAGGGACATTATGCCATTGGCTGGCAGCGTGCTATGGGGTGTATCCCTACCTCGTCCCGCTCCCGTTTGCCCGTTTTCGACCTTATCGAACGGCCGCAGTTCGTCCGGAAAAGGCAGTTCTTGAGCAGCCGGGATTAAGCTGAACCTCCCTGAGGGTAACAAATCGTGGCGGAAAGTGTTGTGGCCTTATTAGCCATCGTCAGCAGGAAAAGGCACCTATCGGTTTCCACAGATCGTTGTGAGTAATCGCACCAAGAGGTGTCTTGGATACGACGGGTGAGGGCCTCGCAGTCCCAGTGGGCGGGATTCAGAGAAAGACCACGTGTGGTCTCTGGTCGTTCGACGACGTAATTGTTTTTCGATACAGACATTATCTTTCACTTTCTTTCTGTTACCCCAGTTCCCCTGAGGTACAGGTCGTGGCGAAACTCCGGGTGGGTGGCATGAGCTCCCAAGCCCCACGCGAAAGCCCCGAGAAGTTCCGGGGCCCGTGACGGTAGCCAAGGTCGGGTAGGCGGAGTGGAGGTGAGGAGGTCGGGGGCTACTCTTCTGAGCCCTTTGGGGAGAGTAAATTGGTGTAGGCGTGAAGGGATTTTTTGAACTTACCCGTCCAATAGGGCCCCATACTGATGCGGAAATGGACGCACTCAAACGCCACCACGTGCCCTGCTGGCTTGGTGATCCTCAACCCTACGGACGAAGATGCTGAGGGCCGCCTTCGCGATAATCTGGAAGGGCTCTATTGGCTCTTGCAGCAAACGCCTGCTCAGCCGACTGGGTCCAAACCGAAGCCCCGCACCTGGCACGAGTAGGCCCAGCCGCTTCTGATGCGGCCCCGAGCTCGATCACTTCTCTTTCCGAAGGGTGATCGACTTCAGCGCGATCGATTCCCCTGGACGCGGCTCGGACACGGGTTCGATCGCTAGGCCTATGATGAGATCTCGGTATTCCCTGGAAGTCGTCAGATCGAGTTGATAGGTGTGGAACTGACCATCAGGGGTCAAGCTCAGGGAGAGGCTTTTCTTGTTGTCACCCTGTTCGTCGTCGAGACGTTTCCAAAACACCCGCGCGGTGGTGGCTTTCCCCGTGTAAGCAATCTCCAACTCCAGAATCGGCGCAGCCTCGGCTCGCCAACATTGCACCGGGCTCTCCAGATGGGGCAGCTTGGCGCCGAGTTGGATCGTCCATTGGCCGTTCATGGGAAAACCCTGATCGGTGGCATCCCGTAACGTCCAATGTTGCCGGTCCGAAACAAAGCGCCAGACAGGCGGCGTTTTGGTGGCCATGGCATTGAATCGTTTGCGGATGTCCGTCAGCTTGCCCACCACATACTCCGTGCGGTGTTCGTACACGATGTTGTGATCAAAGTTCTCAGCGTGAATGGGAGCGACATACGCGGTCGATCCGTGCTTGGGATCTGCGGAGCGGGCATCTCCGTGAATGCCCCCGTGAAATTCGCCGCCGTCCTCCTTGAAGACCCCCAATCCCCAGCCATCCTCGTTGACCAGGGCCGCCCACCGTTCGGTGCCGACAAAACGTGTCCAGGGCCAGGGCTTCCTCCAATCGTTTTGAACATGGGTGAGCTTGTCTTCCGTGAAGGGCCGGTCACCCGTGTACGACATCAGGCGCCAAAGGGTGGAGATCGTGTACACTGCGGGCAACTCCTGGGAGCAAGGACGATAAACCGTCTTGTCTGAGCGCTGATTGGTGCAGCGGTAACGCATGTGAATCACCGGGCCTTCCAGCGTCGTCCAGGTTTCAAATGTGCACTCCCCCGGAATATTCTCGAGCGGCCATTGCATGGGAATACATTTCACGTACAGCTCCTTGCCATCGTTCCGGTGCTCGACGGTCTTGGAGGGGTTCATGTAGCAGTCGCCCGTCTGAATCGGATTCCACCCAAGCCCTGCCCAAGTCGGACTTGGCTTCTTGCCTCCGGCCTCATAGGGCCAGGGTCCCGAGTAGTGGGACATCTGAATTTGCCTGCCCAGATCGGCGCTGTTGATGATATTGCCGGGATGATCCTTGGAAGAAAGGAATGTCACGGCACCGCCCAAGTTCAGATCCATCCCAACGCGGACTTCGCCGTTGTCCAGGAACGTCATCTTCGGTTCCGGAAGCGCCGGCTGGCCGCCTTGGCCGTGAAAACCGAAGCAAGTAAGCCCGAGGCAGAGGCGAGAGAGAACACGCATACGCTCAAGCCTAGAACCGGGGAATTGGGTGTCGAGTGAAAGTTCGAAACACTGGATCGGAACTCTCGGCCACCTATCTTTCATTTCGAGATCGCCATCTTCTGTAGTCGTGGTCGGCAGACCGCGCTGACTATTCCCCTTCCCCACTGGCTCCCCTGCGCACTCGCCATCCTTCGCAAAGCTGTCCAGCGCCTTCTTCCGAAGGCGGCTACCCACCCAAATCTAGTAGCCGTGGTCGGCAGACCGCGCTGACTACTCCCCTTCCCCACCGGCTCCGCGTCCAGACCCTCACCGTCCTTCGTGAAGCTTTCCAGCGCCTTCTTCCGAAGGCGGCTACCCACCCAAATCCTGGTAGTCGTGGACGGCAGACCGCGCTGACTACTCCGTGAGCTTTTCGATCTGATTGAAATAGCCGGTGTAGAAACTCAGGATTCGCGCCGCGATGATCAGCATGATCCCAATGTAGATCAGCCGCGGCGTCCATTCAGCCAGAGCCCGCATCTTCACCGTAGCCTCGTCCTGATAGTAGTGAAACAAACGCTTGAGGGTGGTATCCACAGTCCCGGTTACCTCCGCAGTCGCATACAGGTTGGAGAAGATCTCCGGAAACGAGCTCGAGGTCCGCAAGATCTCCGCGGGTGTTTCCCCCGATTCGAGTCGCGGACGCCACCGGAGGATCTCCCGTCGCAAGGCTGGCGAGCCGCTGGCCGTGCCTGCCAGTTCCCAGGCGTTGAGAATGGAGACCCCCGCATTCACCAAGGCCTCGAGCGCCGCTGAGAGTCTCGCGATGGCCAAGGATCTCCGGGCCGGACCCAACACGGGTATCATGCCAAAGATCTGCTCCAGAGTGGACCTCCACCACTCTCCATGCCGCCCCTGGCAAGCGTACACGAGCAGGGCGACAGCGCCATACAGGGGCAGCAGAATCCCGAGCGCTTGGGTCAAGTATCCCAATATGTCCCCACTCACAAACAGCGCAGGAAAGGGAAAGAGAAAAACCGCCGCATGCACCAGAAAGAAGGGATACGCCAAATCCGACGCGACCTTCCTCATCATCTGCGCACGCTCACGATAGTACTCGGCCAACAGATGACAACAGGCATCGACCCGCCCACTTCGCTCCCCCGCCTCCAATAACGCCAAATCAAAGGATGGCAGCCAATCCCCACGCCGACGCAATGCCTCCGTGAAAGTGCTACCCTGATCCAGATCCTCCTTCACCGCAACCAAACGGGGACGAAAGGAGCGCGAAGGTGGGTTCTTGCTGAGCTGGTCCAAGGCCTGCAGCACCCCCATGCCGGCCCCGAGCATGGACCCAAACTGATGGTAAAATTCCGAAAACCGGTGTAATTGGCGGGGCAGGACAATCAAGGGCATATCTTCCCAATTGGACAAAGGCCAACGCCCTGACTCCCGGCAATTCGGATGCGCTTTGGGGCGCACCCACCCAAGACTCCCCTGCCCGGCTTACCCGCGCAGGACTCGGTCGAGAGCGCTCTTCAGTTCCCGCTTGCTCTTCATGCCGATCACGGTGTCCTGCACTTGGCCACCTTTGAAAATCAGCATCGTGGGAATGGCAGAGACTCGATACTCGCTGGCGAGCATCTGGTTCTCATCGACATTCACTTTGGCGATCTTCACCTGCCCGTCGTATTCCGTGGCCAATTCGTCCAACAAAGGGGCCAGCGCCCGGCAAGGTCCACACCACTCCGCCCAAAAGTCCACTAGAACCGGGATGGGCGACTTCGCCACTTCTTGATCAAAGTCACCCTCTTTCAGAATAACAATCTTGGGATTGGCCATGTTCGGTAAGATTCTATCAGTTAAAAAGCCACTAGTTGCACCCGAGGCCGAGTCAAACGCCTCAGCTCGGGAACATCATCATCAGCCGCACCGCACCGGCCAATGCCAACACACCGAGGAAAGCAGCGACAATAGCGAGGACTTTGTCCAAACCACTGACTCCCGCCCCTTGCCGAGCCGCCGACGCCATGGGTCGAGGAGTGGACGGTGCGGCCGCGGATGCGGATGCGGATGCGACCGGCGCAGGGCGCGCAGCCGCCGGAGCCGCAGCCGCGACGGGGGGGGCTGGCATGGCTGACGGAGCCGCCGCTGCAGGGGGGGCGGCGGGCGCAGCTGCCCCAGCCGGAGGTACTGCCGAAGGAACTGGAATCTTGATCGTCGGCGCAGCCGTCGGCTTCGGCGGCAACGCAATACGCACCGTTTCCTTCTTCGGTTGAACCTTCGCGGGCTCCGCCGGCTTCGGCGGAACAGCTCCCGATGGGCTAGGGGTGTTTTCGGACATAATTGACGTGTGAACCTACGAATGGGTCATTCAGGTGTCAAATACTATCTCTATCAATACTAACCATTTCTAAGCAATAGCCGTACCAAGTTCCACGTGCAGACCGTGATGGAATGTACGTTGGTTGACCCAAAACCGCAATCGCATCCCAACAGCTTTATATGCCTTTGACCTCCCAGCCTTTGCGGTACTGGCGCCGCACGTACTGGTTGGCTTCCTTGACATTGCTGAATTTCACTTTTGCCGCAGCCCATTCGAGGGTGGTCTTGGGAAACCGCGTCGCCACACTCCCCAACAACACCGCCTCGGTCAGCGGACCGGAATAGTCGAAGTTGGCCGAGGGCACCCCCTTGCCCAGACATCCGTTAACCCATTGCAGCCAATGGTTCTCGCCCTGGACCTGCGGCAGCTTGTAATCGTCGAAGTCCTTCTCCGGCAACATCACCGGCATCCCGATATGCGGAAGCAGCATTACCCCTTTGGTACCCAGGAAGATCGAACCCTGGTCCGGCACACCCATCCCTCCCAACAAAGCTTGCACGTCCTTGGGCGGACGTTCCTTGCCATCATACCAAGTCACTTTCACGGTCTTGCCTTCCGTGTAGGCTGTGCCGGGGAAGACATACTCAATAATGGCATTGATCGCCCAACTGTGAGCATTGGGCGCGGGCCCCTCCGAGCGCACCGTCAGGGGGGAGGTCAAGGCCAACGCCTTGAACACCGGATCGTAGATGTGACATCCCATGTCCCCAAAGGTCCCGGTGCCAAAGTCCAGTCGCTTACGCCAATTGCCGGGATGGTACCAGCCATCCCCAATGAACGGCCTCGCCGCACAAACCCCCACCCATGCATCCCAGTTCAGACTCGCTGGAACTGGATCGGTGCGCTTGGGCATTTCTCCCAGGTCACCCCAATCCTTCCCACTCCATGTATGAACTTCTTTCACCTTGCCAATCGCCAGATCCTGGATGAGCCGCACCGCCATGCGATACTCACGCGCACTGTGAATCTGAATCCCCATCTGGGTGACCAACTTCTTCTGACGCGCCACCTCCGTCAGCCGTCGGGATTCGTAGATGTCGTGCGTCAGCGGTTTCTGCCCATACACATGTTTGCCCCGCATCAGGGCACTCATCCCGATCGGCGCGTGCATGTGGTCGGGCGTCGACACGTTGACCGTGTCCAATTGCTTCTCCTTCTCGAGGAGCTCCCGCCAATCCTGGTAGATCTTCGCTTTGGGAAACGCCTTCTTGACTGCATCGGTCTTGCTCAGATCCACGTCCGCCACTGCGACGAGTTCGATCGAAGGATGCTTCACGATTTCGTTAAGATCCGCCCAAGCCATACCACTGGCACCGAAGCTAGCGTGGCACAGCTTGCCATTCGGCGAGGCCCCAAGCACGCCACGGGTAATCCAGGGCGCGGCCACGAGACCGAGTCCCAAGTGTTTGAGGAATGTCCTTCGAGGAAGAGATGAACTCACTTGCATCCCCTACTCCTAAATGCTTCGTCCCCCGCGTGTAAACAGGAAAATGCACGTCGATGGCGATTCTGCGATTCAGCGCCCTCTTCCGAGGGCGGCTACCCCTCCTCATTCTAGTAGCCGTGGTCGGCAGACCGCGCCATCTTTTCCCCTTCCCCACGGGTTCCCCTACGCACTCAGCGTCCTCCGTGAAGCTGTCCTGCGCCCTCTTCCGAGGGCGGCTACCCCTCCTCATTCTAGTAGCCGTGGTCGGCAGACCGCGCTGACTCCCCACCCAAAAAAAGGGCCCGCCGAAGCGGGCCCCTGCAAAGGCTATTGTAAAGGAGTGCGGACCTATTCCACGCCCTTTTCCTTCTCCAGCCGAAGTTCGTCGGCCGCTTCGAAGGCATGCTGCAGCGCCACCAGGTCTTCGCCCGGTTTCAACGCATCCAACACTGCTTGCTCCGCCTTCAACTGCTCCGGAGAGTAGTTGGCCGCCTTGATCGACAGCCCGATTCGACGCTCCGATTTGTCGATCTTGATCACACGCGCCGTCACGTCCTGGTCGACCTTGAGCACGTTCTTGATCTTCTCCACCCGGTCTTCGCTGACCTGCGAGATATGCACCAAGCCGTCGATATCATGCTGCAAGCCGATGAACGCGCCGAACGAAGCCAGCTTGGTCACCTTGCCCGAAACCAGATCGCCCACCTTGTAGTACTTGTCGATGTTCGCCCAAGGATCTTCCGCCAGCTGCTTCACCCCCAGTGATATCCGCTGGTTCCCCTTGTCGATCTCCAGCACGACCGCTTCCACATCGTCGCCCTTCTTCAGGACTTCGGAGGGATGGTTGATCTTGCGGGTCCAGGAAATGTCGGAAACGTGGATCATGCCGTCCAAGCCGTCTTCCAGTTCGAGGAAAGCGCCGTAGCTGGTAAGATTGCGAATCTTGCCCTTGACCTTGGTGCCAGGAGGATATTTCTCCATTGCCTGATCCCACGGGTTGGTTTCGAGTTGGCGGATGCCAAGGGAGATCTTCTGCTCGTTGCGGTTGATGCCCAGCACGATGGCCTCGATCTCCTGCTCTTGCTTGAGGATGTCCGACGGCTTCGCGATGCGCTTGGTCCAGGACAGCTCGGTGACGTGTACCAGACCTTCGACACCCGGTTCCAGTTCGACAAAGGCACCGTAAGGCACCAAGTTGACCACTTTGCCTTTGACCTTCGCCCCGATCGGGAACTTCGTCTCGATCGTATCCCATGGGTTCGCCAGCTTCTGCTTGAGACCCAGGCTGACGCGTTCTTTCTCGCGATTGATGTCGAGCACCACCACGTCGATCTCCTGTCCCACTTTCAGAAGTTCGGAAGGATGCCCAATGCGGCCCCAGCTCATGTCCGTAATGTGCAGCAATCCATCCAATCCGTTCAGATCGATGAACGCGCCGAAATCGGTGATGTTCTTGACCGTGCCCTTGCGGATGTCGCCTGGCACCATCTCGGACAGCAGCTTCGAGCGGCGTTCGTTGCGCTCCTGCTCGATCAGCTCGCGGCGGCTGAGCACGATGTTCTGCCGCTCCTGGTTGATCTTGACCACCTTGAACTGATAGGAATTGCCGACAAATACTGTCAAATTCTTCGGCGGCACGATGTCGATCTGCGAGGCCGGCAGGAAAGCTTCCACGCCGATGTTGACCAAGAGACCGCCCTTGACCACCGACTTGACCTTGCCTTCGATCGTTCCGCCCTCGTTGCAAATGGTGAGGATCTTGTCCCAGTTTTGCTTAAATTCTGCCTTCTCCTTCGACAGAATCACCATGCCTTCCTTGTCCTCCAACTTCTCGATCAAGACCGAAACTTCGTCGCCGACTTTCACGGTCTTGACGTCATCGAATTCACCGCCCGATACCACGCCCTCACTCTTATAACCGATGTCCACCAGAACTTCTTTGTTCCGGACTTCGATAATGATTCCTTTTACGATTTCGCCTGCCGAAAAGCTTTTCGGGCTTTGACGCAGGGCTTCTTCCATCGTCATCATAATAATAACAAACGATTCTGCTGCTGATGCTGCTGTGTGAGTAAAGGGAGACTTGGTCGGGGGAGAGTATCTCCCGGCGAAGACTCCATTGCCTAACGGACCAGTCGTTGCCTCGGCAACGGAGGTTGAAGGTTAGGTTACCACGTTAACTTTCTTTTCTCAGCCTCATGAGGCCTCCGCACACGCGGGACCCAGGCAACCGGGGATAGTAGGGACTCCTCCTGCTTGGTGCAATCTCAAATCGCAGATTTGAAATCTCAAACTCGAAATCGTACATCCCGCTCCATCGCCATCGGCGGACCCAACACAATTGAGGCGAGGTAGGCCTGCCTCAGAGTGGCATGGTTCCGCAGCATCGATACGACTTTGATCCCATCCGGACTTCGTAGTTTACGTGCCTGAAGGACCGCCAAATCCATCGCCGGATTCTTAGAAGGCCGTGTGTCGTGATGGACCGCTGCCGCCCTCTCCGCCGCTCGCGCCGACTCCTCCATCCTGGCCAACTCGAAAGCGGGAGCCGGAGCTGTATCCAGAGAGCCGGGAGCCACTTGGGGAAAACGTACCCTGCTCCGCGTCGGCACAGGCAAACCCTGACTCTCCGAAATCTCCTCAGCCGTCAGGACCGGAGGCGAAGGAACGTGCTTCATCGGCTCGGGCATCCGGTGAATCACCACGGGCGGCGGTGGAGTTGGAACGGGCTTCGGTGTGACCGTAGGCACCTCTTCCCCAAGCAGTTTCCTGAGTTCCTCTTCCCAATCCACCATGGGGCGCGGCTTCGGGGGGACTTCTCCAGCAGGCCGAGACTGCCCAGGCTGTCCTGATAAATCAGGTCTGCTTGGCGGTCGTTCAGACTGGGGCGGAACCATCGGCCGAGGAGGGGTCGGCTCCTCTGGCCAGGTATCCGGCAGGTGGCCCTGCCTCTTCTTGAGCCAATTCGAGGCAGCAGAAAGAAGAATGATCACCACGAAAACCAGAAGGCTTTCCAGGGAGGCCGCTTCAACCAGATTCACCTCTGCCATTTGCATGGACGTAAACGCTCAAGTTCTACCCAGGGCCAGAGATGCGGAGCCAGGATTCCCCTGCGCCGCAATTCCGGCCCTTTTCACTACTTGGACCCCTGAGGTGCCGGCGGCGCGCTCTGCGCAGGCCCACTTCCAGCAATGCTGTCGCGCATGCTCGTATCCGCCATCAGATTCTTCAGCTTGTAATAATCCATGACCCCAAGGTTCCCACTGCGGAACGCCTCCGAAATCGCCAGCGGAACCTGGGCCTCGGCCTCCACCACGCGCGAGCGCATCTCTTGGGTCCGCGCCACCATTTCCCCTTCCAACGCCACCGCCATCGCTCGCCGAACTTCAGCCTGGGCTTGCGCAATCAGCTTGTTGGCCTCGGCTTGCTCTGCCTGCAGTTTCGCCCCCACGTTCTCCCCGACATCCACATCCGCGATGTCAATGGAGAGGATTTCGAACGCGGTGTTCGCATCCAACGCCTTGTTCAACACGGTCTTGGAAATCCGATCTGGATTCTCCAACACGTTCTTGTAGGAGTGGGAGGAACCGATGGTCGTCACAATCCCCTCCCCTACCCGCGCCACGATGGTCTCCTCGGTGGCACCACCCACAAACCGGTCCAGATTCGTTCGGACCGTCACGCGTGCCTTGACCTTGATCACAATCCCGTCCTGCGCCACTCCATCAATGGTGGTACGGCCCGAAGCGGGATTCGGACAATCAATCACGCGCGGATTCACGGAAGTCTTCACGGCATCCAACACCGTCTTGCCGGTGCCTTTCGTCGCGAGGTCAATCGCACAAGCGCGGTCGTAATCCAAATGGATACTGGCCTTTTGGGCAGCAATGAGGGCTTGCACTACCGCGTGGAAGTCGCCACCCGCCAGGAAATGCACGTTGAGCTGCTCCATCGAAATGTTGAGCCCTGATTTCACCGCGTTGATGTAGCTATCCACTACCGCCCCCACGGGCAAGCCCCTCAGGCGCAAGGCGGCCAATTCGATCAACCCCACATACGCGCCCGAGACCCACGCCCGAATCCAGATTCCGAAGAACGTGAAGAGCAGGATCAGGAATACCAAACCCACGATGCCCACTAACAACCAGATGCCCGCTGTGAACAGTTGGCCCATCTCGGCCAGCAAAGGAACCAAGGAACTCATAGTCTTTATTATGTTGGATTCAATTTCTACCGCTTATCTGACTCGATCATCCGTACCACCACCCGCATGCCTTCCACCGCGACCACTCTGACTAGCGCCCCGCGCTCAATCATCTCCCCCTCCGAAAGAACATCCACCCTCTTTCCTTGGATCTCTGCCGTCCCGGAGGGCCTCAAGTTGGTCAAGGCAATCCCGTTACAGTTCAACAGATCCGGCTTTTCCACCCCCAACGATCCGACGGTCCCTCGCGACACGAACACTCGCCCGAATCGACTGGTGGGAAAGAACCGTATCCACAGAACGCCCAACACCACCAGCGTCCCCGCGACCCCCACCAGGACCCAATTCCCGGTTGCTGGCCCAAACCGCGAATAGCTGACCACCACGCCCGCCACCAAGCACCCAAAGCCCACCACGCCCGCCACCATACCTGGGAGGACCGTCTCGAGCAACACCAGCACAAGGCCAGCAATTAGGAGCACAGCTACTAATTCCATGGTAGTCATTGTAGCTCAATTGCTTCGCAGGGCAAGTGGATTTGTGAGGCCAGATTGTAATCCCCCAATCCTTAGTGGCCCACCAAAAAGAGACATCCCACCCGCCTCACGGCAGATGGGATGTTTTAATTACGAAAGTTAAATAAACAAAGGAGGGGATCTCAAGCGTTTCCGCCCGTCTTCTTCCTGAGGATCACTAAGCCGCCAAAACTGAGCCCCAGAAGGAGGCTAGTGGCCGCCATATCGGGGATTGGGGCCGCTGTAGCTCCCAGCCAGGCTTGCTCAAAGCGAAACGACACGGGCACTTGGGTATCGGTGCCTTCCAAGTAGTTCACTATGTAGTTCAGTCTTCCATCAGCGAGTAGACTCAGGGAAAGATTGCCTTTCCCACCTGCGTAGCTGAATGCTTCGGAAGTCTGCTCTCCTATGCCCATTTGAACACCATCGAGCAAAACCTCAATGGAGCTGAAGCTATCTTCTGGGAGAAAGCTGAATTTTGCGGAAAAGGAGATGATTCTCTCTGCGAGAGGGTCGTAGCCAAATCTCTGAAGGCCGCTCCCACTTCCATCTCCGTCATCAGTGACGATGTCGAATAGGCCCAAATACGAAAGATTCGAGCTGCTCAATACCTCGTTCGGCAGATCGGAATCAATGTAGTAGCTAATCGCTGCGACGGGCAATGACGTCACACCTGCGACCATGAACGCACTCACTACTCTCAAATTCATTTCATTACTTTCGTTTCAAACGCCGACACCAACTCACGTTCGGCGCCGCTCAACCCATCAGCAAGAGTCATACCCTCAGCACGCGACACTGCTGAATTTGTCCTGAGATTAGGAAAACCATAAGCTGTAGTCAAGTGAAAATCACCCTTCGTTATGACAGACCCTCGGAATGCCTACTTTGGACGCCCAAAAGCAGCATTCATCCTATTCTGAGCTCATCCACTCTCCCGTTTTGGACCTCCCTCTGTCTCATTTTCAATTCCAGTTGCCCAAGATCTGGATTGCCTTACAATTCAAACATCGACGCGATCATTCGCAACTGATGAGACAGGCCCGAAGAATTCGGGGCTGCCTCATCAGCAACAGGAACCATGTTCGTTTACCCGAAAAAGTACGAGGTCATCGTAGTGGGCGCCGGCCATGCCGGGCTGGAAGCGGCTCTCGCGTCCGCCCGCCTAGGGGCCCAAACGCTGCTCCTGACCCTGAACGCAGACACGGTCGGCCAGATGTCGTGCAATCCCGCCATCGGCGGGCTCGCTAAAGGGCATTTGACGCGGGAGATCGACGCCTTGGGGGGCGAGATGGGCAAAAACACGGACATGTCGGGCCTTCAATTCCGGATGCTCAATACGAAGAAAGGTCCGTCGGTCTGGGCCCCACGCGCCCAATGCGACAAGAAAGCGTACCAGTTTCGGATGAAGTGGGTTTGTGAGAGACAACCCAACCTGGACCTCAAACAAGGCCAGACCTCCAAGATCCTGGTTCGGGACCAAACGGTGTACGGAGTGGAGACCACCCTCGAGGTCCAGTTCCACGGGACCACCGTCATCGTCACCACGGGAACCTTCCTTCGCGGCCTGATGCACGTCGGCTTCAACCAGCAATCCGGAGGCAGAGCAGGGGAAGGAGCCGCCATGGGACTCTCCGCCAGCCTCCAGGAAGCGGGCCTGGAGTTGGGTCGACTCAAGACCGGCACCCCACCCCGCATCCTCAAGCGGAGTGTTGATTTCTCCAAAACGGAGCTCCAGCCCGGAGATACCCCGGTTCCCTACTTCACCTACTGGAAAGACGATTTGTTCCACGTGGAACATTCTGGGGTCCCGGCGACGGACCTCTCGCAGTCGAAAGGGGTCTACCCACCAGGATCCATCCTGGACCGACTGAATGGACAGCTGCCCTGCTATATCACCTACACCACGAATCGTACCGCAGAGTTGATACGGGCCAATCTAGACCAGTCCCCTTTGTACTCTGGGGTCATTGAAGGGGTCGGACCCCGGTATTGTCCCTCGATCGAGGATAAGATCGTGAAGTTCCCGGAGAAGGAGCGACAGCAGCTCTTCCTGGAACCGGAAGGGATCGCCACGGATGAGTACTACGTGAACGGGTTCTCCACCAGCCTCCCGTTCTCGCTGCAAATCGAGATGGTCCGAAGCATCGTTGGATGTGAGAACGCCGAAATCCTCCGCCCTGCGTACGCCGTGGAATACGATTTCGCGTTCCCGACCCAGTTACACGCTTCGCTGGAAACCAAGCCGTGCCGCAACCTCTACCTCGCCGGACAAATCAATGGGACCTCCGGTTATGAGGAGGCGGCCGCGCAAGGGCTCATGGCAGGAATCAATGCCACCCGGCGTACCCAGGGGAAGGAGCCCATTGTACTACGTCGGGACCAAGCTTACATCGGGGTTCTGATCGACGACCTTGTCACCAAGGGTACCATCGAGCCTTACCGGATGTTCACTTCCCGGGCCGAGTACCGGCTTCTCTTACGACAGGATAACGCTGATGAGCGTCTGAGCACTCTGGGCTACGATGTCGGATTACTGCCGCTGCGCCATTACCATATATATAGTGCCAAGCGCGACGCGATCGCTGCCGAACTCGCCCGTCTTCATTCCCTGAGGGTGGGGAAGGATACCCTAGCCCAACTCCTCCGCCGGCCCGATGTCTCTTACGAGCAGTTGCCGGGGGAGAAACCGAACCTGCCAGCGGAGGTCATCCAGCAGGTGGAGATCCACCTCAAGTACTCGGGCTATATCGAACGTCAGGAAACCGAGGTCGCCAAGGCCCGCGACATGGAGAACAAGGCCATCCCGGCGTGGATTGATTATGACCAGATCCCGAGCCTCCGCGCCGAGTCCCGTCAGAAGCTGAAGAAGATCCAGCCACGCACCGTGGGCCAAGCGACTCGTATCTCCGGAGTCTCCCCCTCGGATATCAGCATTCTTCTAGTTTGGATGAAGCGAGGGCCACAAAACGGCGAGGGTAAGTACGATTCTAAGTAACTGCAGTACAGATATTTACGGCATCTGTTCATCATTCAATCAGGACTTGGATTGAGACGGCGGAGCGAGGCGGCAATGGTGCTTTTGCCCCAGGAGGCTCCGGGAAGTTGGTGTCCCTTTATCCATTGAGGACAAGTTAGGATTGGGATGCGACGGCTCGGCGAGCCATCCCCCACCCCTATGCCTTCCTGTTTGGGGCCGTCGGAATTGGCTTTGACTGGATCCTTCTTTTTGATAGGCTGTCCGTCTAATTTTGACTTGGCTTATGGCGAAACTGAGTATCAACGACGTCAATTTCGGTGGCAAACGCATCTTCGTGCGAGTGGACTACAATGTCCCCATGAAGGAAAAAGAAGGGAAGATGGTCATCACGGATACCACCCGTATTACCTCGACGCTGCCGACACTGCGCGCCTTGATTCAGCAAGGGGCAAAGCTCGTCCTCGCCGCCCATCTGGGGCGCCCCAAGGGCAAGCGTGAGGCATCCATGTCGCTGGCACCCGTCGCGGTCAAACTGCAGGAAGTGCTTGGACACCCGGTGGCCTTTGTGGATGACTGCATTGGTGAGAAAGTACAGCAGGCCGCAGCCGCGCTTCAGCCGGGCGGGGTGCTGTTGTTGGAGAACGTTCGCTATTATAACGAAGAGGAAGCCAACGATCCCGCGTTCGCGGAGAAACTGGCGCAGGGAGCGGAAGGTTATGTCAATGATGCGTTCGGCGCGGCCCACCGTGCTCACGCTTCCACCGAAGGCGTCGCCACGATCGTCGCCAAGCGCGGTGGCAAATGCGCCGCTGGCCTGTTGATGCAGAAGGAACTGAAATTCCTGGGCGAAGAACTGGAGAAACCTGCCAAGCCGTTCGTCGTGATTTTGGGCGGCGCCAAGGTGTCGGACAAGATCCAAGTGATCAACCGCCTCCTCGAGAAGGCGGACGTGTTGTTGATCGGTGGCGCGATGGCGTATACTTTCAAGTTGGCGCAGGGTGGCCAGACCGGCAAATCGCTCGTCGAGCGCGACCAGACCCAGACTGCCCTCGATGCCCTGGCCAAAGCCAAGGCGAGCGGGGTGAAGCTGCTGATCCCGACGGACGACGTCGTCGCTACGCCAGTCAATAGCGGACAAGTCGACAAGAAGGGCCGTCCGGTCATCGAGTGGCAAAATGCCCACGTCAACTCTTCGACTCAGATCGCGGAGACGGAGGCAGGGCTCGACGTCGGTCCCGAGACCGCAAAGACCTACTGCGCGGAAATCGCCAAAGCCAAAACCATCCTTTGGAACGGCCCGATGGGGATGTTCGAAGACAAGCGTTTCGCGGACGGCACCCTTGCCGTAGGCCGGGCAGTGGCGGAAGCCACCCAGAAGAACAGCGCCATCAGTATCATCGGGGGAGGGGACAGTGTCACCGCCCTGAACCAGGCAGGACTGGGTGACAAGGTCACCTGGATGAGCACGGGTGGGGGAGCTAGTCTCGAGTTTCTGGAAGGCCAGGTGCTGCCCGGTGTGGCCGCGTTGTCCGAGAAATAGAGTCGGGGCCGGTGCCAAGCACCGTCAGCCCCATCAAAGAATTGATTTTAACCAACACAAGTAGAATGAACAAAGACCGCAAGCTCATTATCGCCGGCAATTGGAAGATGAACAAAACCGGCGCCGAAGCACTCGACCTCGTCAACGGCCTCAAGCGCGAGCTGAGCAGCATCAAGGAAGTCGATCTCGTCGTTTGCCCGCCTTTCACCGCCCTGGCGGAAGTCTCGAAGGCGGTTCTGGAGTCGAATATTCGCCTCGGAGCTCAGAACATGAGTGAGCACGCTTCGGGAGCTTACACCGGTGAAGTCAGCGCCGTCATGCTCAAGGAGTTCTCGGTCCGTTACGTCATTCTCGGCCATTCGGAACGTCGTCAGTATCAGAAGGAGTCAAACGAGCTCATCGCCAAGAAGGCGCTCGCCACCCTGGCGGCGGCGTTGAAGCCCATCATTTGCGTTGGCGAAACGCTGGAGGAGCGTGAATCTGGCGCCACGGAAAAGGTGTTGGAGACGCAGCTCAAAGGCAGCCTCGCTGGCCTCACCAAGGCCCAAATGGAAGAATGTGTGCTGGCGTACGAGCCGGTTTGGGCCATCGGGACCGGCAAAACCGCAACGACCGAGCAGGCGCAGTCAGCCCACGCATTCATTCGCCGGACCCTGGTGACGCTCTTCGATGAAGCCACTGCCAAGCGGGTGCGCATCCAGTACGGCGGCTCCGTGAAACCTTCCAATGCCCGCGAATTGATGAGTCAACCCGACGTGGACGGCGCGTTGGTCGGGGGCGCGGCGCTGGAAGTTCGTAGCTTTACTGATATCGTCAAGAATTCCATTTAATCCACCGCGCTGAAAGCGCGGTTCGCACTTTCCCTATATGAGTCTGGTCATTGGTTTGCTCACGTTCGTTCTGGTCCTGAACAGTCTGCTGCTCATCCTGCTGATCCTTGTGCAGCTGCCGAAAAAGGAGGCCGGTGCCGGTCTCGCCTTCGGTGGGGCGACTTCCGACGCGCTCTTCGGTGCCGGGTCCGGCACGGTGTTGTCGCGCGTCACCAAGTATGCCGCGGGCATTTTCCTCATTCTCGCTCTCACTCTTTCCATCCTTCATTCCCACCGAGTGAAAGCCGGGGGACGCGGGATTCTGAGTGAGTTGGACCGACAGGCCAAAAATCCAGCGGCGATGTCGAACCCCGCCGTTACGCCGACGAACCAGGGAGTGGTGCTGCAGCCTGCTGTCACCAACCTCGTCCTGCCCGTCGTGCCGGTGACCCCGACGAACTCGCCGGCCAGGTAGGGCCGATCTTACTTTCGCTTCGAACGCGATCACCCCCGGGTAACAACCGGGGGTTGTTCGTTTTTGGGGGCATGCTCACGGCACATGCTCTCCAAACCCGAGCCGAAACCAGAGCTCCGGATCAACGGCCTTCGGCAAGCCCCAGACCACCCAGCCGTCTTGGCGCACGGGAAGCACAGAGACGGAGGCGAAGTTGGATCCGACTTGCGAGGCACAGGCCAAATCGAAAGTAAGATACGGAGAAGCATCCGGGAAACGTAACTCCGTGGAGTCCGCCGTGAGCCGGAGGCTCGTGCGCGCCCTCAGGTGCCGCTTTCCCCCCCCGACAACCTCCGGCCGTTTCCAAAGGGTACCAAAAGCGGTACTTCGCTTCGCTCCCCACCGCACTCCAAAAGCTGGCGCAGAACGCAAAAGGGCCTCGGAAAGTCCGCCAGGTCTTGGAGTGCGCGCGCCACCAGGTGCCGCTTTCCCCTCCCAACACCCTCCGGCCGTTTCCAAAGGGGTCCGAAAAGCGGTACTTCGCTTCGCTCCCCACCGCACTCCAAAAGCTTCGCCAAACCGAGCGGTCCCTCGAATTCGGCCAACCTCGCCGGTCGGTTCTGTCTCGCTTTGACTCGCTTCAGTTCTGTGCTATAAGAGGGGCATGAAGGCATTCTCCGCGCTCGTCCTCGGCATGTCTTTGGCGGCTTGGGCCGATTCTGCTTCGGTCTTCAGCCCCGGCCTCCCAGCCGAGTCCGCCCCCGACAACTACGTGCGAGACATTGCCCCGCTGCCCGATGGGCGGTTTCTCCTCGCTGGTTCGTTTACGAATCTCGGAACGACTCGTGCTCCCTTCCTGGCCCGACTCCTGCCTAATGGTTTGGTCGACCCGACGTTTCAGCACGGCTTGACGGCCTTTCCGAGACGCATCGAACTGGGCACCGATGGCGCGATCCTGCTGAGCTCCTATTATACGAACGACGCTCAGAGTAGGCCGGGGGTGGCGCGCTTGCTCGCCGATGGAGCATCGGATCCCAGTTTCACGGTGCCATCGTTCTTTCCTACCAACGCAACGCTCGGCAGCCTGCTCCCCGCGCCCGAAGGCAAAATGTACTTTTCCGGGGCCTTCACCAATGTCGCGGGCCTGCAAACCACGCGCCTCGCGCGACTGCTCCCGGATGGGAGCCCCGACGCCACCTTCCTCTCCACCTTGAGCGCCACGGACACGGTCTCCGCGATCGTCCCACTGCCTTCGGGGGCGCTGTTGCTCAGCGGAGTCTTCGCGGCTCCAAACCAGAACTCCTCCCTCCTCCGTCTCACGACCTCGGGAGCCATCGACCCTGCCTTCCAGCCGGAGATTCAAGCGGGCGACAAGATCAGTCGGCTCGCCCTGGGGCCGGAGGGAGAAATCTACGGACTCCTTACGCCCGCAAAAGATGCGGCGAACCCCTTTGCCAAGCCCCGAGTGATTCGCCTCACTGCCGACGGAAGGCTCGATCCGAGCTTTGCTCCCGAGTTCACCTATACCAGTGCCAGCAGCTCGGGAATCCTCGGCATTCAACCGACCCGTGACGGAAAACTCATCGTGCTCGGCTACTTTATGGGAGCCAACGGTCTTCCTGCGCCGGGACTCATCCGTCTCCATCACAATGGTTCCACGGATTTCTGCTGGGATCCAGGCGATGGATTCGACTCCATCCTGACCTGCTTTGCCCTGCTGAACGATCAAACGCTCCTTGCGGGAGGTGCTTTTCGCCTTGCGGGGCCCGTCGTGTCTCCCTACCTGGCTCAGCTTCATCTGGACACGCCGTGCGACCCAGCGGCATTTGCGTTTGCCGGAAGCGAAGTCGTTACCTGTGCGGACTCGCCCAAGACTCTGATTCCCATCCTGCGGCGGGGCGGTTTGGATCTCACCCAGCAAGTTGACTTGGCTATCATCGCTCATGGGCCCGGTGTTCAGCCGATCCTGACCACCAACACGGTCACCTTCCTGCCGGGCGACCGATGCCAAAACGCCATTCTCCTCTTGGGAGGTAGTCCGCCCAGTCAGGAATCCTGGGTATCCTTGGGACTGGGCTCTGCAAGCCCGGGTGGTGGTATGGGAACCCCCTCCAATTGCCTGGTTGTTGTCACGGCACCTCAGTCCATCTCCGGAGCGGGAGCGCCGGACCCTGCTTTCACTCCCCAACTTTCGCAAGCCGTGAACACCATCCTGCCGCTCACCAACTCCACTCTGCTACTCGGTTGCGGCCTGTTCACCGGTTATGGCGAAACGGGATCGGTAGTCAAAATCCGTCTGGACGGCTCCACCGACCCCAGTTTCCTTCCCCTCCAGGCGGCGGAGGGTGGCGTGAATGCCCTTCTGCTCCAGTCCAACAGTTTTCTCGCAGGCGGCACTTTCTCCCAAATGAATCAACTCGATATTCCTACGTTGGTTCGCTTTGCATCCGACGGCACAGTGGACCCCGGGTTCGCTCCTTTTCGAGACCAGACTTCCCTGGTCGGGTGGCAAGCCATTAACGAAATCGCATCGATGCCCGATGGCGGAGTCCTTTGCGCGGGAAGTTTCCGATTCGCAGCACCCCCCTACCAGCGCAGCGTGGTCCGGATCACGCCCCAAGGGAACCTCGACTTGGGATTCGGCCAGGATTTCAGCACCGCCGAGGTTACCGTTTTACTGGAGACACCCGATCGTGGATGGATCGCTGGGATGGCTGCCGCCAGCGCTCCTCTCTTGCTTCTCACTCCTGCTGGCACGGTGTCACCTGAGTTCGTTGGCGGAATTCCCCGTGGCAGTGCTATTTCGGCGTTAACTCGGCTGCCCGGAAACCTTTTCCTGGCGGGCGGTGCCCGGCTGGTCGCTTACGCCAATCCCACCTACACCTACGCTACCGTTCCCTCGTTGGTGAAGATCGATTCGGAGGGCACGTTGCTGCAGGACTTGACCGAGAGAGCTTCGTTCTCCGGCCGACCCGGCATCGATGCGCGCATCGCCGCCACCGCAGTGGAAGCTACGGGCAAGATCCTGGTGGGTGGAGCCTTTGCCAGTGTTGCTGGGTTTCCTCGAAGTTGCCTGGTGCGTCTCTTCCCCGACGGATCGGTGGATCCGAGCTTGGACCCAGGCATGGGTGCGCTTGCGCGCCTTGAGGTGGCAGCCTACGGCACCAATGAGATTCCTCCGGACATCAAGGTGATCCATCCGCTGTCCAGTGGGGACTGGTTGGTAGGTGGCGACTTCGGTGGATTCGATCGGCTGAACCAGCCTTTCCTGGTGAAGATCCTGAGCCACTTGGCCAGCCGGCCCGCCACCCTAGGCCTGGCCCAATCGAGCCTCACCGCAAACGAGCACGGCAGCTCGCTCACCGTCACGGTGATTCGCGGCGGCAATGCGGATGAAGAAGTCACCGCGCACCTCATCAGCACCAACTTGAGCGCCCGCACTCTCCCCTACTTCGAGACAGTCGATACGAACTTGGTATTCGCTCCTGGTGAATGGTCGAAAGACATCGTCATCTCGCTCTTCGACAACGACCTCGCCGAACCGAGTGGGCTCATCGAGCTCAGGATCGTTTCCACTTCCACCAACGTCACCCCCGTTGGGCCCTCCCAGCTAGCTGTCACGGTGGCGGACAATGATATCAACGTGGACTTCGCCCAGCCCACGTTCCTCACTTCCGAGGATCAAGGCTACGCGCAGGTTTTGGTCGTGCGAAGAGGCGCTGCAGGTCCGGCCCTGGAGATCCCCATTCTTGGCGGCCAGCACCCTGTATCGGTCCGTTTCGCAGCGGCCAAGTTGTCCTTCAGCTCCGTGACCAACCGCATCCTCGTTCCCTTGTTTGACGATTTGGCGAAAGCCTCCAACGCGCTGGTTTCCCTCTCGCTCTCGCTGCCTGCAGGAGTCACCCCCGGCGCGCAGCCGGAGGCCACCGTCGAGATCACTGACAACGATTATCCGTTCATGAGCGCCCAGGGAGTGGCCGGCACGATTCACTCTCTGCTCACGGCACCCGATGGCTCGATCTATGCCGCAGGTCGGTTTGTGGCCATTCATGGCATCGCCCGTCCCTCGCTCGCCCGGTTTCATCCGGATGGGAAACTGGATTCGTTCTATCAACCTCCCGCCAGCCCCGATGGCCCCGTCCGCACCATGCTCTTGCAGCCGGATCACAAGCTGGTCATCGCTGGCGAGTTTTCCAGAATCGGCGCGGTCACTCGGCATCAAGTGGCGCGGCTTCTCCCCGATGGCACTCTCGACGAATCGTTCGACCCCGGCTCGGGAGCGATGCTCAGCACCAATCGCGGCTTGGTCTATGCCCTCGGCCTGCAGAGCCAGGGTAAGCTCCTCATCGGCGGCACTTTTGATTCCTTCAGCGGAGCTGCCAAGTACCACCTCGCCCGGCTCGAAACCAACGGGGCGGTCGATCTCTCGTTCACCCCGCCCTTCCTGTCGGCGTCCTATGTGACCCCCTTGCGCTACCCATTCCCCACGACGAGCGGAACTGTCGTGCAGTTTATCAGGGTGAAGTCCGATGACCGGATCGTCCTGGGCGGATATTTCGGCTTCGCCTCCGGGACGTATCCCTACTCCTCCATCCTTACCTCGCTGCTGCCCGATGGGGCCCTGGACCGCGAATTCCATAACCTATCCGCAATCAGGCTGGATTCGAAGACCAGCTCGCGCCTCGTCACCGCCATGACTCTGGACGCTCAAGACCGCATTCTTGTGGGGACCACGCTGAGCAGAACCTGGCTCGGCGGCATACCGCAGTCTTCCCTTCAGCCCCCACTCCGTCGCTTTCTTCCCGACGGCACACTCGACTCCTCATTTCAGCCGGATTCACTCCCTCCTCTTGCCTCGGGTTTGTTCTCCGTCTCCAGTATCCACCTCCAGACCAATGGGGCTATTCTGACGGCGACCCGTGTCGAACCCCCAGTGCCTGCTGCCCGTGCGACTGGCTACACCCAGATCGCACGGCTCGACCCCAATGGCGGCACCGATTCCACGTTCGTTCCTTTCCAAGCGCCCGACGCTGCCGTGACGCCTTACTCGGATGCCCAACCGTTCGATGCAGTCGAAGGCACCCGACCTAGCTTCCTCCCTGCCGTGGAGAGTATCGCCTGCAATGACCAACTGCTCGCTCTCGCTGGTCCGCTGACCGAAGTAAGTGCCCAACCACGCCGCGGGCTCGCGTTCGCCTTTCTCGACGGCACTCTACAGGGGGACTTCCGATTCCATTGGACGCCCCAATGGGAACCACCCGTGCTGCGATTGCCCCTCCAGACTCCCTGGCCGTATGTCTTCGAAGTCTCGCACGATTTGCAGACTTGGACCCCCGTCCTCACCAACCAGACCCCAGGCACACCCGCGCTCTGGAAGCCACCAGCCGACGCGATTCAGTTTTATCGGGCCACGAAGCTCTGACCGCAGCTTCACGGTTGTGTCTCTCCGTCGAGACACTCCCGCACCGTCCGAGCAAAGGTGGCTAACTCAAAAGGCTTGGATAGATAGGCCAGTCCTGGCCTCCTGGGCAATTCTCCCAGGGCCGCCTCCGGGCTGTACCCGCTCATAATGATCACCTTCAAACCAGGCTTCTGCCGACAGAGCCGCTCGGACAGCTCCAACCCGGTCATGCCTTCAGGCATAATCATGTCCGTCACGAGCAAAGCAACATTTCCCTCCTGTTCCGCCCATCGTTTCAGTGCCTCATGGCCATCCACTGCCTCCATCACGCGGTAGCCTCCGCGCCGCAGCACGGCCGACGCCAAGCTCCGGACTCCCGGGTTGTCCTCGACCAGCAACACGGTTTCTTTGCCCCCCTTCACCGTCGCGCCGCCTTTCTGGGAGGCTGAGCTCTGCGCGCGAACGGCCGAGGCAGGCAGGAAAACGGAAAACGTGGTTCCGGCCCCCAACACACTCTGGACCTCAATCCAACCGTCGTGCCTCTGCACGATCCCATGGACGGTCGCAAGTCCCAACCCAGTCCCTTTGCCCACGGGCTTGGTGGTGAAGAAGGGTTCATAGATGTGCAGCAAGGTCGCCGCGTCCATGCCACAACCCGTGTCGGTTACCCGCAAACAGGCGAACCGGCCGACGCGGCGTTGGGGATTCAGCGCGGCTTGCTCCGCGCTGATTTCCACCTCTTCGGTCGCCACGGTAACGCGTCCGCCACCGGACATGGCATCCCTGGCGTTCACGACCAGGTTCATCACCACTTGTTCCAACATTCCGGGATCGGCTTCCACCCATAACGGATTGGAGGAGTTCTTAAACTCCAGCCCGATGTTCTCGCCGATGAGGCGGCGAAGCATCTTCAAGAGGTTGCCCAGCAGGGAATCCAAATCCAGCAGCTGTTTCTGCAGCGATTGTCGTCTCCCGAAAAGGAGGAGTTGACGAACCAGGTTGGATCCCCGCTTCGCTTGCTCCTCCAGCTCCGCGAGGGAAGCCCGTAGCTCCGGCTTCAAGGTCTCCTCCTCC
The DNA here is from genome assembly GCA_964411985.1 of uncultured Verrucomicrobiota bacterium. Taxonomy (GTDB): domain Bacteria; phylum Verrucomicrobiota; class Verrucomicrobiia; order Limisphaerales; family J093; genus CAYPNF01. The sequence continues at coordinate 95,732 of CAYPNF010000016.1, read as the reverse complement.
TGCAGCAAACCGAGCTGCATGAGAATCACGGACAAGATGTTGTTGAAGTCATGCGCCACACCGCCTGCCAGCTGTCCTACGGCTTCCATCTTCTGCGCCTGGATCAGCTGTGCCTGCAGGCGGCCACTCTGCTCCTCCGCCTCGATTCGTTCGGTAATATCCCGGTCGCTTCCCTGGAAACCGGTCACTTTTCCCGCTTCATCCAAAACGGGCACCGCGCTGCTCTCCAAATGCCGATATTCTCCATCCCGATGACGCCACCGCAACACCCAGTCGGTCCAGCCTTCCCCCTTGCGCACTTTCTCGGGCAGCGCTCGTGCGAAGCGAGAACGATCTTCCGGATGCATGCATTCCAACCCGAGCGTAAGAAACTCCGGTGCCGTGTAGCCGAGCATTCGTTCCACCGCCGGGTTACAGTAGGTCTGGCGTCCATCGGGAGCCATGGCCCAGAGCCTTTCGCGCGTCGTCTCCACAATCCCGCGGAAGGTCTGTTCCGAAGTCCTCAGGAGTTCTGTTTGCGCCTGGAGCTCTGCCGTGCGCTCGCGCACTTTGGCTTCGAGTTCCCCATGCGCCTGACGCAATCCCCGGTACAGCTCCGCGTTCTCCTGCAAAATTCGCACCTGGCGCGTGACCGCCAGGACCATCGCACCACCCACCCCCGCCACCAAGAGACCCTTTTGGGTCTGGTCCCTGTGAAAGACCAGCCATACCAAGATGAAGAATACGGTCCCGATCCAGAGGTAGGAGACGGAGACGCTCCAAGTCACACGAAAACGGTCCAAGGATTCCTCCGCCCCGCTAGAGCGGTCCTTCAGCAAATCCAGGGCGGCCCAACCGCAAAACACGCTGAAAAGGAGCCACCCCAGATCCAGGAACGACCCGCTCTCAAAATCCGCGCCCGTCGAGACATAGCCCTGCAACAAATCGGAAGTCACGAGGCAGAAGCATCCCAACACCAAGAGAAGCATCGGCACAAAACGCCGTCTTTCCCCGACCTTGTGCACCAGCCTCGAGAACAACATCAAGACCAATACCGTGTCGAGGAAAGTGTACCCCAGCGAGGCGAGCACCCCCGCATCCGGTGCTGCGGCCAGGCTCTCTACCAACAGGCGCAGGTTGAACTGCCAAATCACCACGGCCCCCACTAGTCCCAGTGCCCCGAGGTCAATCGCGTTGTTCCACCGTTCTCTCGGAGTTAGTGGCTCCACCGGCAGCCTCCACAAACCGAGTATCATCACCGGATACGAGGCGTAGAGAAATACATCAGCGAATCCGGGATAAGCCTGCTGCTTAAAGACACTCTCCACCACGAAGAAAACGATCATCCCCATCGCCCAGAGGCATGCGGACCCGGCGATCCAGGGCCAGCCCGACGCGAATTCGCTATTCTCCCGCCGAAGTTTCCGAGCTGCCAGCCCCAGGGCTCCTGCGGCGATCATGGCCCCAATCGCCTGAAAGAGGTTGCTGCAAAACTTGCGAAACTCCAGCTCCCGCACCCAGACCAACGTGCACACCTCCAGCGCGACCAATCCCAGGAGTATGATCCCAACCCAGGAGCCCATTCCCCCGCGCAAGACTCTACCCATAAGCCTCTTGGGAAATGACCCTCTCCGCCCAGGCCCGGCCCTCGCCGAGACTCGAACTTGAACAGACGAACCCGCCTCTCCCGACTGGGCACAAGCGTTTCACTGAGGCCTAGCTACACCATCCCCGTAGAAAGGTCAAGCTGCGCACACCCCGAGCGGGGGGGCTGAACCCGCCTTATCCCTTGCATTCCTCTTCCAGCCGCATCATGCTTGCCCCTTGACATTAATACGAGCCTCGGCGGTCTTTTCCGCGGGGCGTAAGCAGCATGAGCACACAGCCTGATTTCGAGCTCGATCTCGACCTCCAGTTCCTACCGGCGTGGGCGCGTCAGTCGCCCACGGAAAACCGTTACGCCAAGTATGAAGGTGGCGGACGCAGCGATGATGCGTCCCGCGGAAGCGACCGAAGAGGTCCTCGCCGCGACCGTCCTCCCCGCAGGGACGGGGGTCCTGCTTTCGGCGGTGGCCCTGGTCCCGCAGGCGGACAGGGGGGCGGGTTCCAGCGTGGTGACCGGGAAGGCGGGCGACCGCCGTTCCGTCAAGGTCGTCCAGAAAGATTTGGTGGTCAGGGAGATAGGCGTCGGGATGAGCCTCGCGAGCCAGAGACCCCTCTGCCCGATCTCAATATCACCATTACCCCGGAGGAAAAAGGGGTCGAATCCTTAGCCCGCCAGATCAAGCTGACCGGCCGTGCTTACCCTCTTTTTGACATCGCCGGCTTGGTGCTCAAAAGGCCAGACCGTTTCCACGTGGAGTTTACTGTCAGGAAGGATCCCGCCGGCAAAATCCTCCAACCGCTGGTCGTTTGCGGGCTGGATGAGTCCGTGTGGCTCAGCGAAGAAGAGGCCGTATCCCACATTCTCCGCCACCACTTCGGCACGTTCTATCAGACCGAGAAAGTGCCAACCGACCCCCCGAAGGGCACCTATACCTTCGTGGCGCAATGCGGCATGAGCGGGGTTATTCTGGGGCCGCCCAACTACCACGATTACCAGACGAAGCTCCACAAGCTCCATGCCGAGCGTTTCTCGCGGATGCCCTTTGAAGCCTTCAAATCCCGCGTCAAGATTGTGAAGGATGAAGCGGTGGTGAAGAAATGGGTGGAAGATCAAAGCTTCAAGACCGAGTTCACCTGCCTCAACCTCCCCGAGCCTCTCAAGCTGAACAACCGCGAGGAGGTGGACAAGCACTTCCGCGAAGTCCATCTGCCCAACTTGTTGCGTCAAGTCGAGACCTACACTTGGAAGGCCGGCAAACCCAAGCCGCTGATGTCCGCAGGCTTGAATGCGCTCGTCCGGCGAGGCTTGGACGAACAAAACCGGTTCCCGTTGCGGGTGGCCACCCACCTGAGCCAGCAGTTTGCCTCGCACGGGCTGCAGTTCTTCAAGGTCAACAAGACGGTGACTCACGTCTGTGTGGCGCGTCCCAGACACCTGGATCTCCAGACTACGGTCGTCTCGGATGGAGTGCGCAAAATCGTGGAGTATATCGATGCTCATCCTGGGTGCACCCGGAAGAAGCTGCTGGAAACCTTTGCTCCCACCCCGGTGCCGCCTCCGGCACCACCTGCACCTGCACCCGCACCCGCGGCGGTGGAAGGTTCGGTACCGGCGACCCCGGTGGAAACTCAGCCTGCGGCGCCCGTGCCGACTCCAGAACAAACGGCGATCATTGGGGATCTGCACTGGCTTGTCCATCAGGGACATGTGATTGAGTTTACGGATGGTCACCTGGAAACAGCCAAGCAACCAAAGCCCAGGCCGACGCCACCCCCAGCGGCTGCAACACCCGCCCAGGCCGCTCCGGTGGTTCCGGCTGCCGCTGCTGAGTCTGTCGCTGCAGCACCGGCCCCAGCTGGCGTGCCTGCAAGCGAACCAGCGCCTGCATCCGCGGCGGTCGAGCCTCCAGCAGCCCAGGAAATACCTGCAGCCCCTGCTGAAGTCCCTGTCTCTGAGCCCGCCACTCCCGTCCAACCGCCCCCAGCCTCCTAACAACTATGTCCACCCCAGACCTCACCCAACAGGCCCCAAGAAGCGCCCGTGTGCGATTGGGGGGTTATGTGATCCTGCCGCGCATGCTGGACAAGTGCCGTGCCCTGCTGGCGGGCAAGAATGGTGAATACAACTACGCCTGTCCTTTAGACCAGCAGTTCCTGGTGTTCGCAGGCATCGATCCGAAGGCTCTCAAAGCCCAAGTGAAAGCGGGGAAGGGCGATGGACAGATCCTGGAATGGGTGCGTGCCAAGTCCCAAACCCAGCCATCCCAGTACGAGATCGACGCTTGGTCCACTCATCAGGAGTCAAGATCTCCGGCAGCGGTAGACTACCGAGCCTTCTTTCATGAGGTCCATTCCAAGGTTGCGCCGAAGCGGGATGATATTGCCACTTGGTTTGACCTTCTGGATTTGGACGACTACGTGAGTTTTGGTGGGAAGCCGTAGCCCCGCCCTCCAAGGGGGCAAGGGAAGTGAGTCGAGCGCACCGGCGCAGGGCCTTTGCCCTGTCGTTGTGATTTCTCTTTTCCTAAAAGACTCCACCGTATACCTGCTTGTTCAGCATAGGAGGCAATTGTAATCATTATCTGGTCTACTTCTACTGTTCCTAGCCTCTAGAGCCCTCCTCCAAACGGATCTGTCGGTTCTATTTACATTATCTTCCCTACTCTCGTTTGTGTCCTATAAAATTCATAACCAAGTACTTACAAACATGAGTAACGAAATCATGAAAAGCGGAGTGTGTAAGTGTCGAAGGTCCTTACAATTCTAATCCCGACGGGCCAAAGCAGCCTTTAAGTCGAATAGAAACGTAATCGATTGATTAGGAATACGTTACGATCATCTGTGCTAGCCGTTAGACAAGATGGCACATTGAATGCTAACTAATGAGTTGGTCTTGGCCTGCGTTTATTGGCCTTAGGTCCGCCACTCACTGACAAGAGCTGTCATCCCAGACGACAGCCTTGGAAGCAGAAGGATCTAGGACGCGATTTCTCTCCCTGACCAACCATCAGCAACCACGAGGGCAGAGGTCGAAAGGCTTCTGCCCTCGTTCCCTTTTTTTCAAGACCCAACAAAAGTCCTGCAATCCCTAGAGGCTTCCGATAGGATGAAACGTCATCATGCGGACCATCTACTTTGACTACAACGCCACGACCCCTCTGGATCCCTCGGTCCAGGATGCCATGTTCCCGCCAGGGGTGTTGGGAAACCCCTCCAGCGTGCACCACGCGGGGCGGAAAGCACGGTCCCTGCTAGACGATGCCCGCGACCGAATTGCGCATCTCTGGCGCTGCAAGCCTAGCGAAATCCTGTTCACGAGCGGCGGCACCGAAAGCAACAATCACGCGTTGCTAGGAACAGCGCGCGCCCTACGTGAAAAGGGCCGTCATATCGTCTGCTCCGCCTTGGAACATCATGCCGTGCTCCAACCCCTTCGCTACCTGGCAAAACATGAGGGCTTTGCGCTGAGTTTGGTGAACCCTGACGCATCGGGCCGAATGGACCCGGAGAAGATTGAGGAAGCGCTCCAGGCCGACACCATCCTGGTTTCGGTCATGGCCGCCAACAACGAGGTGGGCACGATCCAGCCGGTTGGTGAAATCGGCACCCTTTGTCGCGAGCGAGGTGTCCTATTCCATACGGATGCTGCCCAATGGTTTGGGAAAGAGCCGGTTCCTTCCATTGATTGTTTCCAGGCCGATCTGGTCACTGTTTGTGCCCACAAACTGCACGGCCCAACGGGGGCAGGGGCCATCTACATTCGGTCTCCACTCCAGCCATTTCCTCTCCTGATGGGGGGTAGCCAAGAGAACGACCGTCGAGGGGGTACGGAGAATCTTCCGGCAATCCTCGGCATGGCGGCGGCCTTGGAGCGTTTTGTTCAGCCACCGGTGTTCGCCCGCCCTGCGCTTGCACCCCTCATGCACCGCATTTCGAGTCTCCTCCACCGGATCCCGGGTTGTTTATCCTTAGGAGACCCTTCGCATCGATTAGGAAACACCTTGGCAGCGGTGTTTGAAGGCTGCGACACCCTGTCACTCCTCGCCAATCTGGACTTAGAAGGCGTGTGCGCCTCCGGGGGATCGGCTTGTTCATCCGGAGCCTTGGAACCCTCGCACGTAGTCCAAGCGATGGGTTTTTCTGTCTCCCAAGCCTCGGGCCTGGTTCGGTTCTCCCTTGGCCGGGAGTCCACCATGGAAGAAGTGGAGGTGTTGGAAGCGGTTCTCCCCGAAATTGTGGAGCGGATCCGTGGTGAATCGGGCCTGAACAATCCGTGAATAAGCTCCGGACAACTCGGGGAGGAGGGATTACCCACAGCTATTGGTGGAAAGCCCCGGAGTTATTGGCCTTCTCAAAACCGCTGTAAACCCTTGAGGCAAACTTGACAACAACGGTTGTTTGCTCTATTCACAGCTCTTAATAAGACGGTTCCTTTTACTGGAATACTCTCTAATTAAGCCTGCATGAAAATCACAATTGCCAAAGACCAGATTCTCAATGGCCTACAGGCAGTCCAGAACGTTGTCGGTAGCCGGACGACACTCCCGATTCTATCCAACGTTCTCTTGCGCGCCGAGGAAAACCGTCTCGCGCTGACCGCCACCGACTTGGATGTCACTGTCTCCTGTTCCGTGAGCGCCACCGTGACTCGCCCCGGGGGGACCACGCTTCCCGCCAAGAAGTTGTTCAGCATCGTCCGGGAGTTGGGAACGATGGAGATCGAGATTGAGGTGGACGAGAAGCAGAGTTGTTCGATTCGTTCCGGTTCTTCCTTCTTCAAGATGAGCGGGCTTCCTCCTGAGGATTTTCCCCCGATGCCCCAGTTCGCGGACCGCACCAGCATCTGTCTGCCGCAGGATAAGATGAAGGTCATGATGAAGCGGACCGGCTTCGCGGTTTCCACGGACGAGACGAGGTATGTCCTGAACGGTTTGTTCCTGAGTTTCAAGGAGCACAAAGTCACCATGGTGGCCACTGACGGTCGGCGGCTGGCTTTGGCGGATGAAGAGGTGGAGATTGGGCCAGAGAATCAGGCTGAGTTCATCATTCCCACGAAAGCGGTCAATGAATTGACGCGGCTGCTCCAAGACAAGGGCGATTTGCAGATCGTCTTTACGGAGAATCAGGCGGCTTTCAATCTTCGTGATGACAAGGGCTTCAATGTTCTGCTGATCACCAAACTGGTTGAGGGAACGTATCCCAACTATCGGCAGGTCATCCCGGCGGAATCGAAGGAAAGGGTTCCGCTGATTCGGGAGGAGTTCCTGCAAGCGCTGCGCCGTGCGGAGATCATGACCAGTGACAAGTCCAATTCCGTCAAACTTGCGTTCACCAAGAACAATCTCTCCATCACCTCGAACACCCCGGACGTAGGGGAGGCGCGCGAGAGCATGGCCATCAATTACAAGGGCCCGGATATCGCGGTCGCTTTCAATCCAAGTTTCTTATTGGATGCGCTGAAGGCCCTGGATCACGACGAAGTGTTCTTCGAGCTGACGGACGAGCTCAGCCCCGGCGTGGTGAAAGTCAATGGCCCCTTCCTTTATGTGATCATGCCCATGCGCATGACCTGAGCTTGGTGGTGTACGGGCACTTGGTTCAGCTCTTTGCTTTGGCCAGCTCCCTCAGAAAGGGGAAGGCATAGAGCCCGGAGGAATGTCCATCCCCCCAAACGGGCTGGAGCGCATATCCTCCCACCGGTTGGATGGAGCGAAGTTCGAAAGCGGAGCGCGCAAGGGGCTTCTGAGGACTGCGGTGTACTTGCCCAAGCACATCCACCTCTCCCTGGCAACCCGCGCACGGGCATGCCTCCCGCAGAGCCTGGAGAGGGAAGAAGGTCTCCTCCCCATCGTCCCACTTGATGGCTAGTTCCGCACCAATTTGCTGGATATCGACCGGTCGCATGGGGTGAAATTAGCTTCAACAGCTCGTTTTGGCGAACCGAAATACGGGAACCAGAATGGGCATTGGTTTTGGATTGGCGATGCAGCTCCGGGACTGGATTAGCAGGTACTGGTTGAAAGCGGCCCTTTTTGTTGGGTTTTGGACGGTGATTGGGCTTTGTTTCGCCAGTCAGTTCTATGTTTCCAGCTCACTGTTTGGGGACCATTGGATTACTTGGCGCCAGGCGATTGGCATTACCTTGGCCGACTGGTACGTGTGGGCGGTTCTCTCCGTGCCGGTCATTTGGTTTGCACGCCGGTTTCCTTTGCACCAGCGGAATTGGGAGAAGTTGGTGGTGATCCACTTCACGGCGAGCACGCTCATCTGCGTGGCTTATGTGGTACTGCGTTCTGGAGTAGGCCAACTGCAGGGACCGTCCCTGGGAATGCCGCTGACATTCTCCGGCAGCCTGGAGCGGCTCTTCGTCAAGAACTCGTTCTTCAACCTTCTGGTCTACTGGATTATTGTTACCGTGACGCTGGCGTTCGACTACTACCGGAAGTTTAACGAACGCGAATGGCGAACGGCGGAGTTGGAACGGCGGCTGGCAGAGGCGAAGTTGATGGCTCTCCAGATGCAACTCAACCCGCACTTCCTATTCAACACGTTACATACGATCTCCGCCCTGATGCACAAGGACGTGGATGCGGCGGATCGAACGATTGCCCGGTTGAGCGACCTTTTGCGCCTGGCTCTCGAAAACACCGAGGCCAACGAGGTCAGCCTGCGCGAAGAAATAGGATTTCTACGGCGTTACCTGGAAATTGAGCAGACGCGCTTTGGGGATCGTTTGACGGTAACCATGGACATTTCCGAAGAAACCTGGGAGGCCCGCGTGCCCAACCTGGTACTTCAACCTTTGGTGGAAAACGCCATTCGGCATGGTATCGAACCCAACGCCCGTCCCGGGGTGGTGGAATTACGGGCGCGAAGAGAAGGGGCCATGCTGTTGCTCGAAGTCCGGGACAACGGCCGGGGCATGCCCAAGGGAGGGTTCTCCCGCGAAGGAGTGGGAGTGGCGAACACCCGTGCCCGGCTAGTGCACTTGTACGGAAAAAGGCAGAGCTTCGAGTATCTTCCTGGAGAGGCGCAGGGGCTCACGGTACGGCTCACATTGCCTTTTCAGGCCGGAGCTGGCAACCGGCCACTTTAGCGTTGGGAAAACCCACCGAGAGGTCTAACATTCGAAGTCACGCCCCGACCGATGGGGTTGCTGAAATGAAAATACGAACACTCATTGTGGATGATGAGCCGTTGGCCAGAGAACGACTCCGGAGCCTCCTCGAGGGTGAGCCGGATATCGAGGTCGTCGGCGAGTGTGGGGACGGACGCACGGCGGTGGAGATGTTGCAGGCCCAGGATTTGGACCTCGTTTTTCTCGATATCCAGATGCCCGAGTTGGACGGATTTGAAGTCCTCGAGCAGGCAAAGCCTCAGACCATGCCGGTGGTTGTCTTTGTCACCGCTTTCAGCCAGCACGCGATTAAGGCTTTTGAAGTACACGCGCTGGATTATCTGCTCAAACCCTTCGACCGTGATCGCTTTCGCACCGCTTTAGACCGGGCGCGGACCCATCTGAAGCGAGCCCAGACCGGGGAACTCAACCAGAAGCTGACGGCGCTCCTGGCAGATTTACGGCCGGAGACAAAGACGGAGGCGAAGCCCAGCGACCGGTTGGTGATCAAGTCCGGGGGGAAGGTCCTCTTTGTCAAAACGGCAGAAATCGACTGGGTAGAGGCGGACGACAACTACCTGAACCTGCACGTAGGCGCCGAGTCGCACATGTTGCGGGAGACGATGGCGAACCTGGAGACGCGCCTGAACCCTTCCCAGTTCCTGAGGATCAGCCGGTCCACGATGGTGAACGTGGAGCGCATCAAGGAACTGCAGCCGATGTTCCACGGCGACTACACGGTGATCCTGAGAAATGGAACGCGGCTCACATTGAGCCGCGGGTATCGGGAGAAGCTACAGCACCTGCTGGGGAAGTAGCGAGATGCGCTCAAGGGAGAGGACTTTCCAGGTCCCCCCCGTACGCGAGTGGCTACATGTCCATGAAGTGTTCCTCGGAAGTCTTAGCATGCCCGTGGCGATCGCTGCTGGGGCTCGATTCGATGGTCTGAGATTTCGACGCGAGCTGTGTCCGCCGTGTGGACGCGGGGGACTGGTGCTGGGCCGGCTTGCGGGAAGGAGACGGGGCTGAGTCCTGAGCCATGGCGGAGATGGGGGTAGGGGACCTGCTGCCCTTTTGTCCGTTGACCAACACGAGCAAGTCGGCAACGGCCTCTCTTAGCGATTCCGCCTGCGCGCTCAACTCTTCCGCTGCACTGGCGCTCTCTTCGGCGCTCGCGGCATTGCCCTGCGTCACCTTGTCCATGTCGGTGATGGCCTTGGACACCTGGCCGATTCCCTCGCTTTGTTCCTTCGAGGCTGCAGCCACTTCGGCGGCAAACTCGTCGACCTGCCTCGCCTTGATAACGATTTCCTGGAGGCTGGCGCCCACCTTGGAACTGATGGTGACGCCATGGGTACTCTTTTGGACCGCGTCTTCGATTTTGCCCGCGGTCTCACGGGCGGCCTGGGCGCATCGTTGGGCCAAATTGCGAACTTCGTCCGCCACCACGGCGAACCCCATGCCTGCTTCTCCAGCGCGTGCGGCTTCCACGGCGGCGTTCAAGGCGAGAATGTTCGTCTGAAAAGCGATTTCATCAATCGTCTTTATGATTTTAGCGATGTCCGCACTCGAAGTTTTGATGGCGTCCATAGCGGTGGACATCTCCTGCATGTCGGCGCTTCCCACATCTCCAGCTTGACGGGCTTGGGTGGCCAGTTCCTTGACCTTCTGGGCGGTCTCCGTATTCCGCTTGGTGATGGAGGACATCTCTTCGAGGGAGGAGGACGTTTCCTCCAGGGACGCGGCTTGCTCGCTGGCGCCTTCTGCCAGGGATTGGCTGGCGGTGGAGACCTGGCTGGCGGCAGCAGCGGTCTGATCCGAACTGGCGGCGAGGCGGTCCGCGATGTTGCGCAGTGCCTTCGTGATGCCGGTGGAGATGCGGAGTGCCAAACCTGTTCCGAGGACAAAAGCGACGGCGAGGCCAGCGTAGAGGAAGATCAGCGCGCGCTTGGCAAGAGTCACATAGCTGCTTTGGGCTGACTTGGCCTCCCCTTCCAAGGAGGACAGCCCTTCCTCGGCGTGGCCTTCAATCACTTTGAGAATCTCGTCGCTGGTGCCGTCCAGAACTTTGATGGCGTCGCGAATCTTGCCCTTCTCCGCCAGATCCTGCGTGGCGATTATGCGCTGGATGTTCGGCAGGATCTGCTGTGTGAAGATGGCTTTGAAAGCCTCATCCGCCTTGACGATGGCTTCGGCTCCGGCTTTCTCCTCCGCAGTATCGGCCATTTCTGTAAAGAGCTTTGCGGCCTTGGAGAACCCCTTTTGTGCCTCCTCGAAGTCCTTCCCGTCCGCTTTCTCGTTGATGATCGCGTCGGCCTGGGTCTGGTATTGTTTCAGCAGCGAAATCGTGAGCTGATGGGCGTCCGCCGCATCGGACAACCGCCGAATGGCTTCATCGGCTTTGCTGTTGATGGAACGAATCGCATAGACGGAAACCCCTCCCACGAGGAGGAGAAGGGCGAGGAGCAGACCAACGAGGCCTTGGATTTTGTCGCTGAGTTTCATACTTAAGGTGGTGGCTAGTTATGGGTGGAGAATCGGAGGAAAGGGGCGTTACGGGGCGGGAATCAAAAACGGATGGAGAATCCCAGAAACGGGTTCCAGTCGTCGGCAGAATCGGTGACTCCGATGTGAACTCCGGCATCCAGTTGGGTGTTGGGGGTGAAGCCGTAGGTGAGGCCGACATCGAAAGTGCCGACCCACTCCGAGCCGGACTCGGTGCTCACCATGCTGTAGAACTCGAGGAATCCTCCCAGGTTTCCGATGATGTCGTGACTCACCGTGATGGTGTTGACAAACTCGGTGTGGGTGCCGTCCCCGTTGCCGTTTTCCATGAAATCAAACTCGGGCATGATTCCGAGTCCAAAACCAGCTGGTAGTGAGATGGCCAGGGGAACGATGAGCCCCCCTTCCACGGCACCATTGCCAACGCCCGCGGAGCTGGTGGGTGCTTTCACCCAAGGCATGAGAGCGAGGGCGGTCGTGCCTCCATCATTGCCCCAGAGATTCATCTTCAGGCGAGTGGTCACGTCCCCGAAGCCGGATTCGGTGTTCTTCACCCCAGTACGGCGATCCTCTGTGCGGATGGAAGTGTAGTTGTCGAGGACCACTTGAAGATCAAGCCAGTTGAAGAGCCCGGCTTTCAGATTGAGAGGCACAATACCGAGGGTATCGGTTCGGACATCACCCCCACCGGAAGTGTCGCGGTCGTGGGACCAGTTGACGACATCCATCTCGAACTGGAAATGGCCAGCATCGACCGTGTAAGCGCTCTCGGTTTTGTCTGGGCGGTCCGTGGCCAGCTCGCGCATGAGCGCTTTGGGAGTGGGATTCAACAGGTTGTATTGGGACTTGTCAGGCGCATCGGAGGCGCACCAAGCGGGGATCGCCAGGGAGGAGAGACTAAGGAAAGTGAGTGCTGTGCCTGGGGTTTGGATGGTCATACCATTACGCATCGATTGGTTGTTTTGCTCAAATAGGGATACGCGCGTCAGATAACTGCAGAGTGGGCGCACCCTGTTTTCACTCCCAGACCGGAAGATTCGCCCAAGTCACGTCAACGACGCTGCTAGGTGGTATATCGGCTGCCTTCGGGAGTGCGATCAGATGGGAAAAACCTGCAAAGCATCAGGCTTTTCCTGACACGAGGACCGGAGGACACTCTGGGAGGGGGAGTCTACCTGCGAAGGAATTTGGCTACCGCCTCAGTGCGGGTGCGCACTTGGAGCTTCTCGTAGATGCGGCGAATGTAGGTGTGCACCGTCTCGTAACTAATGCCCAGTTTCTCGGCGATCTCTTTGTAGATGAGTCCTTGAGCGAGGCAGTCAAGCACCTCCTGCTCTCGTTGGGACAGGTTTTCGGAGGCGGGAGAGGAAGCGGGAGCTGGCTGCTGGAAGGAAAGAACCACTTTACGGGCGATATGCGCGGTCATAGGAGATCCGCCGGCCAACACTTCTTTGATGGCTGCCAGGAGCTCAGCACTGGTCGTGCGTTTGAGCAGATAACCCGAAGCACCCGCCGCGAGCGCGGCGAAGATGTTCTCGGTGTCTTCATAAACGGTGAGCATGATCACCTGAGTTTTGGGGCAAAGCGTCTTGAGTCGGCGAACGCACTCTACGCCGTTGATCCCGGGAAGATTGATGTCCATGAGCACCACCTGAGGATTCACCTTGGGTAGGTCCTCGAGCGCGGCCTCGGCGTTCTGATAATGGCTGACGCAATGGAAGCCTTCCGCGCGGTCGATCACCTTGGCGAGGGTCGTGCGCAGCTGGTCCTGGTCCTCAACGATGGAGATATGCGTAGGCATGAGGGTGGGTTGGGGTGGCAATCAGGGGGTGGGACGGTCGGTGGGGGCGAGGCCCGGAGCCAAGGGTGCGGTCAGGCGGACGATGGTTCCTTGACCTGACGGTGAGGCAGGTTCCATGGCGAAGGAGCCTCCCACTTCTTCCATGCGTTTTCGCATATTGGAAAGGCCGTTGCGGGTTCGCGCTGCCTTCGGATCGAGCGAGGCGATTCCACGGCCATCGTCCTCGATTTCGAACGTGAACTGGGTGTCCGAGAGCCGAAGACGGACAAAGACGGACGAAGCCTTTGCATGGCGGACGACGTTCGTGATGGCCTCCTTGCCCGCCAGGAACACGTTGTGCCGGACGTCGGGAGACACCGCGAGTGCCGGAAGGTCCGAGGGGACCTCGAGGCGGTAGCGCAGATTGGCGACGGCGAGATAGTCCTGGGCGTACTTGCAGAGGTAATTCACCAGGCCATCCAGAGTGTCATTGGATGGGTTCACGGTCCACACGATCTCATCGAGGGCATGAGTGGTGGTACGGGCCGTCTGGCAGATTTGGCGCGCGTGCTCCTCGATTTCCCGCGGAATTTCCTTGTCCGCCTCCACCAATTCCCCCAAGAGGGAGAGTTGGGTCAGGCTCGCCCCGACCTGGTCATGGATATCCCGGGCGATTCGCGCCCGGTCCTTCTCCAGGGCTTCCTTGTGTCGCAGCAGCAGCACCTGCCGTTGGAGTTTTTGGGTCGAGAAATAGTGCACGGTGGCGACGACGGCGCCCAGGAGGGTGACGGCGGAGGCGCAAAGGAACCACCAGGTGAGATAGAAAGGGGGAAGTACCACAAAAGAGAAACCACTGTTCGCCTCATTCCACACGTTGTCCTCATTGGCGGCTGCGAGCTGGAAACGGTAATTCCCGGCCGGCAAGCGGCTATATCGGGCCACGCGGGAGTCGCCGGCTTCGGTCCATTCCTTCTCATGGTGCTCGAGGCGATAGCGGAAGCGGGCTTTGGCTGGATTGGCCAGGTTGAGGCTGGTGTAATGGATCTCGAGGCGCTCCTTGGCGGCAGGGATGGTGACGGGTGGGATCGTATGGGCGTGAACCCGGTTGGTGTTGACCAGTTGCCCGTCCAGGTAAATGGCTTCGATGCTAATCGGCGGCGGGATCCGATTCGGCTGAAGCTGCGCCGGGTCGATGGAAACCAGACCCTTCACCGTTGGGAACCAGAGGCGTCCGCCGCGGGTGCGGCAGGGTCCGGGCTGCGAACCCAACGTGCACTCGCGTGTGGGCAGCCCGTCGGCTTTTCCGTAACTGCGGCAGGAGACCTGCCGGGCCCGGCCTTGAGCCACGGCCACCAGGTCTGCCATCGGCACGCGCATGAGCCCGGCGTTGGATCCGATCCAGAGGTTTTGCGTGTCATCCTCGATGAGGTAGCTGATGCTGTTGCTGACAAGACCCTCCCGGGTGGTATAGCGCGTGCATCGATCTCCTTCGATCCGGGCAAGACCGCGTCCCACCGTGCCGACCCAAAGCGCCCCGGAAGCATCCACGAAGAGCGAGGAGATGTCATCGGTAGGGGAAGCCTCCGGGTGCAAAACCGGAGCGATGCGGCCCTCCTGGTAACGGTGGAGGCCGCCGCCCACCGTGCCGATCCAGAGGTTGCCTTTGGCATCGTCCGCGATGGCACGCACGGTGTTTACCGAGAGGCCGTCTTGGGTGGTGAAGACCCTCCAGGTCCCGTTTTCATAGCGGACCAAGCCGTCCTGGGTCCCCACCCAAAGCCTGCCGGAGCGGTCCTGGTGGATGGCGAGAACCACGGGGGTGAAAGGACTACCCTCGGGACGCTGGAAGCGCTCGTTGAGGAATTGCACAAGGCCACTGCCCCAGGTGCCGACCCAGAGCCGGCTCTCCTGATCGACAAAAACGGAGCGGAGGTCGGAGTTCAGCAGTCCGTAACTGGGTCCCAGGCGAGCGAGGGTCTCATGATTCCACACATACAGACCTTTGGCATTCGTGGCGATCCAGAGAGATCCGTCCGGATTCTCGGCGACCGACTGGACCACCAGGCCGCGGGTGGGGTCGAGGGTTTCCAGGCTTTGAAGCTTGATCCGGTTCAGGCCGCCGCCATCGGTGCCCACCCAGAGCGAGGCCTCTCGGTCGACGTGGAGGGAGAGGATATAGTTGTGAGAAAGCCCCTGGTTGGTGGAGATGCAGGTGGCGGTGCCATTGGTGTTGAACCAGAACAGGCCTGCTCCCAGGGTACCGACCAGGAGATTCCCTTGCAGATCCTCGCACGCGGCCGAAACGGTGGCGTTGGTCCAAGGGTAGGGTCCGAGGTCCTTTTCGAGCTCGTTTGCCCGCCACTTCTGGATGCGGCTGCTCACCAGCCGCCAATGCCCTCCAGACCGGCTTGCAAGCAACAGGTCGAGGCGCGCCTCCGGCACGAAGGTCTCCTCAATCACACTCCCTGCGACGTTGGTCCCGGAAGCCTGGATTGCGAACAGGCGCCAGGGGCTCGCAGCCCAGATCAGGCCCGAGTCTTCGGCGATCAGGGAACGATTCTGGCTTTGGCGCTCCGGACCCAGGGGCCAAAGCTTCAGGACCCCCTCACGATAACGCCCGATCCGGCCGTCGGCGGTGTAGAGCCAGACCGCACCGTTCGTGTCCTGGCAGGCCGAGAGCAGCCGCCCCTCGCGAGATCCCCGCCCGATGTCAATTTGGGTGACGTGCCCGTCCCGGATGAGGTGAACGCCGGCGGTTTCGGTGCCGACCCAGAGGTTGGTTTGGGCGTCTTCAAAAAGGCTGATAATCCGGCTGCTGAGGAGTCCGGGCGTGGTGAACTCGTCGAAAACCGTAAACCGGAGGCCATCGAAACGAACCAGCCCGTTCAGAGTCCCCAGCCACAGGTAACCGTCCTGGGTCTGGGTCATGGCGATCACGGAACTCTGCGGAAGGCCATCATCCGTTTCCCAAGTGTCAATCGTATAGGGGCGACCTTCCCGGAAGAAGGTGGAAGGGGCGGCGTGGAGTTCGAGAGCGAAACAGAAGGCCAACAGCCAGGTAAGGACCGTGCCGCTTTGAGATGGCTTTAGGATACGCATGGGTGCTCCGGCCCGCTACTGCCGGTGGTGTTCAGGATACCTGGATGTCACTCGGGAGGCAACTCGGAGATTTGGAAGCTTGGGGGCACTCTCTGATATGGGAGATCCGCCCACGGCGCAGTTCCAGGCTGTGCGTGATACAGGAGGGCAATTCGGCATGGTGATGCGAGACCAGGAGGAGTGTGGCGCCGGTGCGATGGACGATCTGGTCTACGGTTTCGAGGAAACGCTTTCGCTGTCCAGGGTCGAGGCCCAGGCAGGGTTCGTCGAGAATCAACAACCGTGGCTTCCGAACCGCTGCGCGTGCCAGCAGGACCAACCGCTGAAGGCCGAGGGGAAGTGCCCCAATGGGTTCGTGGAGGAACCGACCCAAGCCAAATCGGACGAGCCAAGCCCGGGCCGAGGCGCTTTGAGACCGTGAACAGGCTTGGTGCAGTCCAACCGATTGGAAGAAACCAGAGCATACCACCTGCAGACAGCTCCAACCGGGAGGATAATGCAGCAACAGCTCGGGCGACATCGAGCCGATGCTCTGCCGGAGCCTCCAGAGCGTCTGGGTAGAGCCAAGCGGTTTGCCAAACAGCCGGACCTGTTGGGAGTAGACTTGGGGGTGGTCTCCCTGAATCAGACTCAGCAATGTGGTCTTGCCCGCGCCGTTATGGCCAAACAACACCCAGTGTTCTCCGGTGCGGACGGTCCAGGTCACCTTCTGCAAAAGGAGCCTTCCAGCACCGCGGATCGTCACGTCCATCATCTCCAGGATCGGACGGGACGGTTGCGGGGAAGATTGGCGAGAGGGCTTCCCTTGCTTGCACTGGATGCCGGATGCACCGGGCTTGAGTAGCTGGACACACCGAGGCCAGACTTGTTCGCGCGGCCCTAGGGCCACCACCCGACCCCGGTTCAGGAGGATCACATGACTGATGCCGGAGGGGACTTCATCAAGGCGACTGGTGACCAGCATGGTCGGCAAACCGTCACGGATGAGCTGATCGATGTACTTCTCTAAACGTGGACGCATGGTTGTATCCAACCCTGCGAACGGGCTGTCGAGCACCAGGAGACTTGGGTTCCGCAACAGCATTCGGGCGAGCAGGAGTTTCTGACGTTCCCCGTTGGACAGATGCAGGATGCGGCGGCGCAGCAGGGGCGAGAGGCCCAATTCCCGCAGGACTTTCTGGCGCCGCAGGTCAAAGGCCCGAGAGGAGGGCGCTCGTGCCTGAATTTCGAACGGGTGAATCCCCTCGACCGCTTCCTGCGACAGGTAGGAAGCCACGGTGGAGGACCCTTCCTCCATTCCACTATGCCAGCGGGCCTGATGAAAAGAGCTCTCCTGAGCCAACAGATCGTGCTGTGCGAGCGAGGAGAGGTGGGCGATTGCTTGCTCCGGTGCGGGATCAGCCTCCTGCAAGGTTGAGGGCAATTTGTGCACCACTTCACCCCGGGCGGGAAGGGTCCTTCCTGCCACCGCTGCCGCAAACAGGGACTTTCCTGAGCGTAAGGGCCCCAGCACCGCCCAATTCTGGCCTGGATGCCACTCCCAAACCGGAACGCTCAGGACGCGGCGTTCTTCGGTCTCAAAAACGCAGCCATGGAAGCTCACCAGGGGTTGGGAGGCGCGTGGGGAAGCGATGATCGCTCCCGGAGGTCGAGCGGTCTTCGGTTTACCCGGGCGGTTCTTTGGCGCTTCTGGCTTCATGACGGACCGCCCATTAGGGTAGAACCGTGAGGGGACGCTGCCCGCGATCGAGGGGACCTCGGGTTACACCCAGCTGGTTGTGCAGCTTGAGCTCGCGCCAGAGCTCGTGTCCCTTCAATTGACCCCGAATCAGCCGCTGATAGCGGTCGATGGTTTGGAGCACTTCTTCGGCGGTCTCCTGCACAAACTCGAGGCGCAGGTGCCGGACGCCCAGTTCCATGAAACGGTGCACGTATTCCGCGCCGGTCTGGGCTCGGGAGTTGTAGACGGTATTGCGGCATCCTGCATCCGCTTTCACGGGATGCTCGGCTCCCACCCTGTCTCGCAGCTTGAGCTCATGCCGGTCACAAGGCCGGCCGCAATTCGTGTAATCGGTACCGGAGCAGAGAAAAGCGCAAAAGACGCAATGCTCCATGTGGAACATGGGCATGTGCTGATGAATCGTTAGCTCGAACCAGGACGGAGGGGCCGAAACCAGCAACGCTTCGAGTTGGGCGCTATTCAGATCGTAAGAAGCGGTGACTCGTTCCACGCCACACTCGCGAATGAAGAATTCGGCTGCGAGGGCGTTGGCGATGTTATAGGAGAAGTCAGCGACACATCGGCAGCCTCGAAAGAAGCTCAGGTGGTCGTAGTTCCGCACCAGGTAGCCATCCGCTTCCGCGGAACGCACTTGCTTGAGCATCCAATCCTCGCCGGGACGCGTGATACGAGGGGGAGCGACGAAGAGTTGAGTTCGACACGAATCGGGCGCCTGGGGGCGAGCCTCCCGCACGCGGGCGGTGGCTTCGCGATATTTCTTGGGGTCTTCGAGTTCGCAGTAGACCACGGGCAACGCCAGTGCCAACACCGCATCGAGCTGACCCAGAGTTCGAACCAAAGGAATGAGGGTCACCGGGGTCGTAGATGTAGTCGTTGGGTCCGGACACTTCAGCCGCCCGGGAGCGGGATTCAGTTTCCAGCGAAGGGGCTTCGCGCGCAACGCCTCCAGCTGGGCAATCACCTCCCGGCGGAGTCGGTTGAGCTCGCTCACGGGCAGGATGACCGGGCCCTGCAGCCGGTTTTCGAGCCTTTCCAGCCGAAAGGGAGTGCCCCCGAGCCGGCCGAACTGTGATTGAAGGCGATCCGTCGTCAGGGGCTGGTTCGTGGCTACCACGAGCGGCGGTTGTGACTCTCCGCGGACAATTCGCCCAAGTTCATCCCGTACCACTAAGGTTAAAGGACCTCCCGCTTCACCCTGGATCTCCATGTGGACAGGCCTTTGGTACCGTATCTGATCCCCCTCGTAAGTCTGGCGCAATTGACGGTCCAATTCCGGGTCGTTGGTTTTCCAGAGCCGGTCGCCCACGTGCACCCGAGTCAGGTTGATGTCGCCTTGGCCAAAGCCCAGCAACGCAACGCGCGGCCGGCCAGGGCTTGGGCCTGAATCCGGAACGGAGGGGCGCGGCTGGAAGTCCACAGTATAGACTCGCCCACCTTCCTCGTCTTCGTCCGGCTTCCCATGGTCGAACACCACGCCATCGCCGGGCTTCACGGCCGCTTCCAATTCCATCACGACCCTTTCGCCTTGGATCCGCTGGACCCGGCCCAGAAGAACCCCGCGTTTCTTGCCGAACCGGCCATGGACAAGTTTCTGGTTGTTCACTCCCTCCAACCAACCGGTATGCAGGCCGCGGGAAAAAGCCATCTCCAAGTGATAACGATCCTTGGCCGACACTGTGCCTTCCTGCCCTTCCGCAAGTAGGCCTGAAGGTGCCGCCAAACGGTCGATGGCTTTGCGGTAGACCTGAGTGATATTGGCGACATATTCGGCGGACTTCAGGCGTCCTTCAATTTTCAGCGACGCTACGCCTGCCTTCACGATTTGCGGGAGTAGCTCCAAGCCAGCCAAGTCCTGCGGACTCAAGAGATACCGGCGGTCTCCCAGGGGCACTGGCTTGCCGTCCGCAATCAACTCGTAGGGCAACCGGCAGGCTTGGGCGCATTCCCCACGATTGGCCGAACGCCCCCCCAAGGATTCGCTCGTCAGGCACTGGCCCGAATACGCAACGCAGAGAGCGCCATGGACGAAGATCTCCAGCGGCAGGGCAGGCCGCCCGCCGACTTCTCCCATGGTTGCCGTCTGAGATGCCTGGATTTTCTCGATGTCCGCAACCGAGCATTCCCGGGCGAGCACCACCAGACTGCAACCCAACTTCCGGGCGAATTCCACCCCTGCCGCGCTGCTCACCGTCATCTGGGTGGAGGCGTGGATCGGAAAATCGGGTGACAACTGCCGAATGAGCCGGCAAAGGCCCACATCCTGCACAATGACCGCGTCCACCCCGGCGGCGATGACGGTACGGAGCAGTTCTTCGGCGTCCCGCATCTCGTCAGCGAAGACCAGGGTATTCAGTCCCAGGTAACCCTTGGCGCCCCGCCGGTGCAGATACTCCATGAGAGCGGGGAGGTCGGCTGCGGTGAAATTGTGGGCGCGCATGCGGGCGTTGAAGCGGTCCAGACCGAAATAGATGGCGTCCGCGCCGTTTTCGATCGCCGCCTTGGCGCACTCCCAGTCGCCGGCGGGGGCCAGCAACTCAGGCACATGTTTCCTATCGCTCATGACGTCTATCACACGGGTCCCTCGGGGCGCCGGCAGGCGCCAGAGCGACATCCTCAACCTAACAGAGCCCTCCGCGAATCCAACTCAAATTCCGCGACACTCAAATTCCGCAGAAGGCCGGGATCTGGTCAACCATATCCAATACTCCATTCACTGGCTAGGATGCCCCTGTGGCCATCTATATGGTCTCTACGCGGGGGGGGTGCGAGAGGGTGGGGTGGGGTGTAGCCATGGGGTTGCTTCGGCGGCGGGGTGTGTGTAGGGTGGCGGGCATGTCTGATGAGTTTTACCTCAAACCGTTCGATCTGGGTGGGAAGCGTGTGCGTGGGCGCTTCGTCATTCCCTCTGGCATCCGCTGCACGCGGGCGAGCACGATCCAACAGTGCTGGGCGGAGACCGATGAATTTGGGGTCATCACCACCAAGAGCTTGAGCGCCCGGCCCCGTTTAGGCTATCGCGAGCCGATTTACGCGCGATTCTCGCCAGGTTCTTACATCAACGCGGTGGGGTTGGCCAACCCGGGGGCTGAGGCTTTCCGAGCCGAGCTGGAACGTATCGCGATCCCCAAGGACCGGTTCCTGCTGGTGTCGATCTTTGGCGCGGATCTGGCGGAGTTCGCCGAGGCAGCGCGGATCCTGACCCCGGTGGCGGACGGCTTTGAGTTGAACATGTCTTGTCCTCATGCCGCCGGCTACGGCATCCAGATCGGCCAGGACCAGGAGTTGGTGGCGGCCATTACGAAGGAAGTACACCGAATCTCCGGTCTGCCGGTCATGGTGAAGCTCTCGGCGACGATCACCACCCTGGGCCCTACTGCCCGGGCTGCCATGGAGGCGGGCGCAGTCGGGATTACGGTCAGCAATACGATCGGCCCTTCGACCGTGCTGGTGGGGACCGAGCCGATCCTCAGCAACAAAGTGGGTGGTCTTTCGGGCAACGCCATCCGGCCACTGGGCATCCAAGCCGTGCGCAGGGTGCGGGAGGCCATCGGGGTCGGTCCCGTCATCATCGGGATGGGTGGGATCGGCACCGCGGAGCATGTGCGGCAGTATCGGGCGGCAGGGGCGGACCTGTTCGGTGTCGGGAGCGCGCTCACGGGAATGGACAGCCCCACCATGCGCACCTTCATGGGAAGATTGCAGCGGGAGGTGGCCGACGGAGTCGAAACCACGCTGGGAAGTGACTGCGCCGATACGGCAGTCTCCATGCAATACCATCGCGCCCGCGTAGAGAGCCGTATTCAGCATAGCGAGGAGCTGGTGGAGTTGCGGCTCGACCGGCTACCTGGCGATCCTAAGGACGGAGACCTTTCCGGACGTTACTACTTCCTGTGCATCCCCGGCGTCGGTGAAAAGCCCTTCGCGGTCTTCTCGTCGCGAGAACGAAGCATGGTGATCAAGGTCGTAGGGGTATTCACGAAGCACCTGGCCGGAGTCCCAGCGGGGACCGAAATCCTCCTGCGCGGCCCCTATGGCCGGCCCGTGCAACCCATCGAGGGCTGCACGGAACACGTCTTGGTAGGGGGAGGCACGGGCATCGCGTCGCTGCTGGAGATCGGTCACCGGCTCGCCGGGATAACGCCCCTGACATTCGTTCTGGGCGGGCGGTCCCGGCATGATGTGTTCGGCTTGGATGAATTCTCCAAACTCGGCCGAGTTGTCATAGCGACTAACGACGGTTCACTGGGGAAGACGGGCCTGGTCACGGAGGCTCTCCGCGAAGCGGTTCAGGGTGGGTCCGCGCGCGAATGGGGCTTCATCAACTGCGGCCCGTACCCGATGATTCGCGCCTGCGCCCAGATGCAGCTGAGGTACGCGCCCCGCGAGAGGATTCTCGGCGCGGTGGAGTATATGACCAGCTGCGGCGTCGGGATCTGCGGCAAGTGCGCCGCTCCCAGCGGGCAGTTGTCCTGCATCGATGGCCCCTTCCTGCCGTTGGCCTCCTTCGAGGATCGCGATCAGCCGTTCGTCTGCGCAGCGCCGTTTCCGGGCTGACGAGGGGCAAATTCAAGCCGGGGACACCAGACGGCGCCGGAGCATATCCAACGCCTGCTGGCTGGAGACTTGCTTGAACGTCTCGCGGTCGTAGGTATTGGTCTGCTTCAGCACCTCCGTGCCCGCCTGCGAAGCCAAGGCCATGAACACGGTACCCACGGGTTTGTCCGCCGTGCCTCCCGCCGGACCGGCAATGCCGGTCAGCGCCAAAGCGAAATCGCTGCGGAATCGAGTCCGGGCGCCTTCGGCCATCTCCCGCACCACGGCCTCACTCACGGCGCCGTGGGCAGCGAGCGTCTCCGACCGTACGCCGAGGAGGTCCATTTTCAGCTCGTTGCTGTAGGTCACGGCCCCCCCAACGAAAACTTCGGAGGCTCCAGGCACGTCCGTGATGCGGCTCGCCAGCCGTCCGCCGGTGCACGACTCCGCAGTCGCCACCGTCAGCCGCTTCTCCCGAAGCAAACGCACCACCACGGATTCCAGCGATTCCTCCTCCTCGCCGAACACATGATTGGAGACCAACTTGCGAACGATCTCGATGGCCTCATCCACCTCCTTTTTCGCGTTCGCTCCGCGTTTGGAGAGTCGAATGTCCACCTCGCCCGTTCGGGCGCAGTAGCCGACGTCCAGACCCTCACGTACCAGGTTGGCCAAGGGGGGCGCGATCAGCTCCTGGACCATGGATTCGCCCATCGCCGTCGATCGCAGTGTCCGGCAAGCATACTCGGCGGCGAGGGGGAAAGTCTGCTGAATCCAAGGCATCAGTTGCTGGGTGAACATGGGTTTCAGTTCCCGGGGCGGGCCAGGCAACATGGCAAGGCGAACCGTCCGCAGCCGCCCTCGGGCGTCGGGAAAACCACCCTCGAGGATCAGCCCCGGCGCCGTGCCATGACCATTATACAGCACCACGGCACCCTCGGGCACCTGGGCCTGAATGAGCGTGGAAAGAACCAACGGACGGTTGCGTGACCGGAACCAGCCTTCGATTTTCTCTTTGACCTGGGCATCCTCCCGCAAAGAACGGCCAAACAGCGCGGCGATCACATCCCGGGTAAGATCGTCTGAAGTCGGCCCGAGCCCACCCGTGGTGATGATGAGGTCCGCGCGAGGCAGAGCGTCCCTGACGGCTTGTTCAATGGTGGAGGAAGTGTCGGCGACCGCCACCTGACGTTCCACCAGGTAACCAGCGTCCGAAAGTTGGCGGCAGAGCCACTGCTGGTGAGTGTTAAGCACCCGGCCCAGCATCAGCTCGCTGCCGGTGTTGATGATCTCGATAACCACAGCCCTTTCAATCTCATGGATCCCCGCCTGCCTGGCAAGCCCGCAGAGTGGGGACCGCGTAGCCGTCTTCGGCAGAAGGCGCATTCTCTTTCCCCTTCCAGCCTTAATCGCACACTTAGTCCTACACTGAGTCGATCGCGTTTCCTGGATGGAAACCGACTAAGTGGGACGACAAAGTGTGCGACGAAGATCTCCAATTCAGCGCTCTCTCACGAGCGCGGCTACTCAGTGGGAGGTTGTCGCCTTCGGCAGAAGGCGCACTCCGATTCCCGGACTTCATCGCACACTTTGTCCTCCCACTTTGTCGATGGTTTTCATCCCCCAGATGGATTTGACGAAGTGTGAGACGAAGACTTCACAGCGGCGATGCCGAGCCTTCGTCCCACACTGATTCTCACACTTCGTTTCTTCCTTCCGCCGCTTCCGGGTTCTTCATGCTCTTTCCCCTTCGTTCGCCTGGCTGCGACGGCTCAGCGAGCCATCGCCCACCAGTTACAGGAATCCCATCCTGTCAAATCCCGTCGGCCCTCTTCCGTGCGCGAAGATTGCAGAATCGACAAAGTGGGAGGACAAAGTGTGCGATGAAGATTTCCAATTCCAGCGCTCTCTCACTAGCGCGGCTACGGAGTGGCTCTCACCAGGGGCAGTCCGATAATCGTGAGTCGACTTGTCAGAAGAAGTGAGGGTCCAAAAGCTGCAGTATTGTACCCTACGGGGTCATCTCGATAGTCGACAGTGGACGACGTGGAGGTGGTGGGATAGTCTCCGGCCATGTGCAGACCATTACGAACGATGGAAAACGTAGCCTAAATGTCGGAGGTAGAGATGACCCCTAAGGTGTTTATTCCATTTCATGCATGTTTAAATCGTTCAATTGTCGGGTTCATTCCTTTATCCAAACAGGATTAACGATGGTGTGCCTGGCGTTCGCGGTAAACACCCGAGCCACGCAGACTGAAAACCTGGGCCTTCGCGCTCTGCCCGCTCCGGGCGTTGTGGCTGTGGATGGCAAAACCAGCGACTGGGACCTGTCCGGCGGCATTTTCACCTGCGACGAAGTGGAAACGCAGCTCTCCAAATACGCCATCTGGCTGCACTCCATGTATGATGCGGAGAATTTCTATGTGCTGGCCCGGTGGGTGGATGAGACGCCTCTGAACAATCCCGGTCAAACCATTGCCGATCACGGATTTGCCGGCGACTGCCTTCAGTTCCGCACCATTTCCTGGCCGGGCACACCCCGGGAACGCGGCCAGCATTTCACCTGCTGGAAAGGCGTCGACGGCCTGGATGTCGTTAAAGTGGAGCAAGGCACGGATTTCAAGGAAGGCGTCATCAAGGATGCCAAGTCCACCGACCTTGCCCAACAGGCGTTCACCGTTAATCCCGATGGAAAAGGTTACAGCCAGGAGATGGCCATTCCCTGGAAGTTATTGACTCGCGATGGGCAACCGCTCAAGGCAGGTGATTCGCTGGTTTTGACCTTTGAACCCAACTTCACGCTGGGCGCCAAAGGTCGGTTTACCCTGAAGGATCTGTTCAAGCCCGGGGTCACGCCGGATCGAATATTTGCCTTTATGGCTTCACAATGCTGGGGCGTCGCCACGCTCGAACCCCAGGGACACGTCAAACCCCAACCGGTGCGCTTGGCCGATAGCCGTGAATTTGCCACCCGCATGGAACAGGGGCTTCCCGTGGTGGATTGGACCGGCCTGGTCAAAACCCAGGAACGTCCGGGCATTATTCCCATCACGTTCACCATGCCGTTCGACGGCTATGTTTCTCTGAATATCAAAAATGCCCAGGGCCAGGTGGTGCGGCAGTTCCTCAATGCTGCTGCCTTTCCCCAGGGCGAACAAACCGTAAAGTGGGACGCGCTTTCCAACTGGTCCTGGCTTAAACCGGGCGATCCCGTTGTTCCCGGTGAATATTCCTGGACGGCATTGGTTCGCCAAGAGATCGGCCTGAAACTCCGTGGCTGGGCCTGCAACGCCGGGTCGGCCCCCTGGGACAGCCCGGACGGTCGTGGCAACTGGGGCGGCGATCACGGGCTCCCCATTGCGGTGGCGGCCGATGACCGATTGGTGTATCTGGGTTGGTCTTTCGCCGAGGCCGGCAAATCGGTGCTGGCTTGCGACTTGCAGGGGCGCGTTCAGTGGGCCAACAACCGGGGTGGCATGGCGGGCGCCAAGGCGCTCGCGGCCGAGGCAGGCGTGCTTTATGTGATGGGCGGAGTTTCAGCCAACGACTCAGGGGACACCCTTTACAAACTGAACACCAAAGATGGCAGCTACCTGAAATGGGGTGGCACCGGGGCCGCGGACCTGGATCTCAAAGCTCTCTGGCCCACAAATGCCGCCTCCAAACCGATGAAAGCCAGTGCCATCACGGCTCGCGAGGGAAAACTTTACGTCAGCTTTGCCGGCGATCATGTTGTGGCGGTGCTGGATGCGGATAGCGGCAAGCTGATTCACCAGATGCCACGCACTGCCCCGGGCGCGATGGCTTCGGTACATCGATTCGACATGGCGCTGTGCGGCCTCAGTTCCAATGGCCAGTCCGTGGTGGCCGATTTTGGCACACGCGCCTTTCCTCACATATCGTCCAAAGAAATCGCGGCCGTAACCAACGCGGCTGCCATTGCCGCTGATAAGGACGGACGCATTTATGTGGGCACCCGTGAACCCGATAACCAGGTGCTGGTTTTCTCCCATGTGGAATATGACAGCAGCGGCGCCAAATGGAAGCTCGAGAAAACCATAGGACTGCCCGGTGGACGTCGCCCGCTCGGCGCGTGGCAGCCCGAAGGTTTTCGCGCCATTTCAAGCCTGGCCATTGACGCCGCAGGTCAGCTCTGGGTCGCAGAAGCCGACGGTTTCCCCAAACGCATGAGTGTCTGGAATCCCCAGTCCGGCCAGCTCATCAAGGAGTTCTTCGGCCCCACCAGCTATGGAGCACTGGGCGGCACCATTTGCCCAACCGATCCCAATGTGATGGTCGGCCAGGGATGCGAATGGCGGATCGACCCGCAGACGGGTCTCGCCCGCTGCACCGCCGTCATTACCCGGGATGGCATGGAGACAGCCCGCTTCGTCAGGGGCTCCAACGGACGGGTCTACCTGGCGGCAGCAGGCAACTGGGCGTTCAACCTGGGTCCGTTGAAAATCTTCGAACGCCTCGGCGATGCGACGTATCAGCTCCGTACGGTGATCTACTATGTCGATCAAAACGGACAGGAAATGCCCCTCACCGATCAGGGTCAAAAGATCAAAGCTACGCGCACCATGGTCTGGGCCGATGCCAATGGCGACGGCCTGCGTCAACCCGATGAGATCTCCGGCGCCGATGGCGAACTGCGCTTGAGCGGCTGGTATATGAACCTGGGTCCGGACCTCTCTTTCTATTGTGGCACCAGCCAGTTCAAGCTCACCGGGTTCACCGCGTGCGGCGCGCCGAAATACGATCTGACCGCACCCGCAAGCATGCCGTTTGCTGGATTCGGCAATGTCGATGGGCGCGTCGTGATACGTGGCGGTGAATATGCGGAAACGCACACCGTGTTTACTTGTGCCGATATGGCCACCGGCCAGACGCTCTGGGCGTATCCCGATAATTTCAACGGGGTGCATGGCTCTCATAATGCCTGCCCGCCCGTGGTCGGGATGATACGCGGATCCTATGGCCCCTGCGGCGCGGCCCAGCTGCCCAGGCCTATTGGTAACGTTTGGGTCATCGCCTCGAACATGGGTGAATGGCACATCCTCACCGAATCCGGGTTCTATCTGACCCAGTTGTTCGAGGGCGATCCAATGAAGGTCCAATGGCCTGCGCAGGCGGTTCCCGGCGCCGACATGTCCCATTGTCCGCCTGGCATGGGAGGCGAAGATTTTGGCGGCAGCATCACCCATGGCGCCGATGGCAAGCTTTATATCCAGGCCGGTAAAACCGCTTTCTGGAACCTGGAAGTCACAGGCCTGGACACGGTGCAGGAACTCACCGGTAAAACCATCCTTGTTTCCGCCGCCGACATCGTTCGCGCCCGCACCCTCCGCGATCAGCAGCTGCAAAGCGCCGCCGGAACCCGCCGCCTGACGGTCCGCCAATCCACACCCCGGTTCACCGGCCATATCGAACTGGATTTCGCCTCCGCGCAGATCGTTCGTTACGAAAAGGCCAATGGCACCGCCGCCCGCAGCGCCGCCGCCTGGGATCAGGAGACCCTCTATCTGGCCTGGGAGGTGTCCGACAAAACACCCTGGGTCAACGGTGCCGAACAACCGGAGAATCTTTATCTCAGCGGCGATACGGTTGATTTCCAACTGGGCACCGATCCCCAGGCCGATGCCCAACGCGATAAAGCCGTCCTCCACGACGCACGCTTGTCCATTGGCAATTTCAAAGGCACCGCCACCGCCGTTCTCTATCGACCGGTGGCCACCGCCAAACATCCCCGAATCTTCTCATCGGGCGTGATCAGGGAATACACGGTGGACAGCGTGGAAGTGCTGGAATCCGCCCGGATCAAGGTCACCCGCCGCGGCGATGGTTACGTGGTGGAAGCCGCCATTCCGTTGGCCACGCTGGAATTGAAACCGGCCGATGGACAGGTGTTGCACGGCGATTTCGGCGTGACCTTTGGTGACCCTGCCGGCCAGCGCACCCGTCTTCGCTCCTACTGGAGCAACCAGCATACCGGCATCACTGACGATGCGGTTTTCGAACTCATGCTGGAACCGAAACACTGGGGCGAACTGACTTTTACCAAATAATGCGCCTTAGGGGGCATCTCGATAGTCAACAGTTGACGACGTGTAAGTGTTGGGGTGGTCTCCGGGCATGTGCAGACCATTACGAACGATGGAAAGGGTATGCCAAATCTAGAAGGTGTCGATGTGACCCCAAAGACGTTTGCTCTTACTTCGCCAGTTTGGTGATCTCGATGCTGTTGAGACTGCGCCCAAAGACCCTGAATTCGTCGATTGCCACCATGGCGTTTCCGCTTCCGGGCCCGAGGTCCAGGCCGAGGCGGTTGCTGGTCTTGGTGCGTTGGGTGAGCTTGCCGGTGGCGATGAGCTTGCCGTCCACGTGCAGACGCTGCCCGCCCGTGCCAACGGTGGTGACCACATGGTGCCACTGACCATCGTGGAAGGCGCCGGGTGTTTCGAGGGCCTGGTCGCCTTGGAGTTGGAACTGCACCTTGCCTCCTTCGAGTCGGACAACGTGGTCACTCCAGCGGTTGTTGTAACTGGAGTAGCGTTTGGCTTCGCACAGGCGCACGTCCTTGGCGGTGGTTCTGAACCAGAAGGCGACGGTGTAGTCGGTGTCAGGCAGCCGAAGCTCTTCATCAATGGGGAATAGGGCGGGCCCAAACTCGCCCTTGGCCTCCAGCTCGATCGCGCGGCCTCTCTTTCCTGGCACGCGTCGGCTGGTGCCTGTGAGGCGGCCAAAGACGTCACCTCCGGCTCGGCTCCGCGACAGCACGCCACTTTTCTCCTCGAAGCCGAAGTCGGCGATGACCTCGGGGCGCTGTTCGCTCGGGATGTCGAGCTTCCGTCTTGGGCCGGGCTCGGGATGCAGGAACTCGGGCAGGATCGCGCGGCGGTCCAGGCCGGGGGTTTCCCAGCAGAAGCGGGCGACGGCGTTGGTGGCGAAGCCGGCCTCGAGGCGCAGGTCGTAGCGTTCGCCTGCCTGGAGCGGCAGTGCGGCGTAGATACCTTGGGCTTGAGGCAGGCCGAACGTGGTTTCCCGGTAAAGACCTGCGCCGGTGTCCAGGATGAGATTGCCCCCGATCCAGAGCTTCAACCACCGCTGGCGACCGGGAGTGCCCCAGCCTTCCCCCCGCCACGGGGCATAGGATTCCCACACAAAGCGGTATAGCTCGGTTGTGGGTGCCTCGATGTGGCCGGTCCAGCGGCAGGAGAAGCTCTGCGGGTTGATGCCCTTGGGCCAGCCGTCCTTCTTTGCGAACCAATAGAAGAACACCAGCGGATCGGTGCGCGTCAAGACCGGCTCGCCCGTGCAGTCGGGCGTGTTGAAGTATTCGCCCTTCAGGCCGGTGCCATCGCGCTTGGCCAGTTGGGTGGCGGCGGCCGCCAGCCTAATCTTGCCGCTGGCCCGGTGCCAGCCGTTCCAGCCGCTGATGCGGTAAATAGGCGAGCCCCCGGTCGAGTTGAGCGCGTAGAAATAGGTGTCGCCCGTTTTGGGATCCGTGGCGAGGTGCCCCGTCGGATACTCATTGGTATTCTCTTCCCCGTATTCCTCCTTACGCAGGTTGTCGATCGGGACGCGCAGCAACTCGTCCACAAAGAGGCCGTCCTCGGTCCAGACACTGGGCCGGGCAGACTCCTCGTCGGAAGCATCGGCCCAGACGATGCAGTCATGGGTGAACCCGACCAGGCCGCGAGACATCGCAGTTGTTCCGAGTTCGTGGTCGTCGTCGGAGCTGTGCTTGCCGACGCTCCAGAGGGGGTTCCCATGCTTGTCCCATTTCACGAGTCGATCAAAGGCGGAGCACGAGTTGTAATACCAGGCACCGTGGTTTTCCGTGCCCTCGTTGGGGTTGCTGAGGCTGTCGGAAATGGTTCCATACCAACTTCCGTCCGCCGCGTGGCGAAAATCCAGCGGATGATGCTCTCGCCCATTCTCTATCCATGCCTTGACTTTGGTTGCTCCGCTCCAGGCATAGACCGGAGTGCCTCCCGTAGTGAGTCGAACGGGCGTGAGGTGATGGCCGGCCTGAGAGCGCGTTCCAAACGGCGTGGTGCGCAGGGAGAGGTCGGCGGGATCCATGTAGCCGCCCACCACATTGCGGTTGAGTTGCACAAGCTCGTCTTCCGATACCTGTCCATCGTCGTTCAGGTCGTTCCAGATCATGGCGCGGCCGTCGGATCCGCCGCTGGCATTGCTGGCTCGCACCCGTTTCGTGACCCGGTCGTACAGGTAAAGTGTCAGGGAACTCATGCCGCCGTTGTAGATGTAAATGCGTCCTTGGTGTTGGAAGACGGTGGGAACGGCGGAGCCATGGGAGCTGTTATTCCGGAAAAAGCGGTTATGGGCGAACGAATCCTGGTAGGTTTCTGCCAGCCGGCACGTCTTCTTCACGTAATCCACCTCCCATCGCAGCAAACCGGGGAGATCGGCGTTCGCCCGTGTCCAGACAAAACGCGGATTATCGGGTTCGGGACAGGCGATGACACCATAGTGCTGCGCGCCAAACCACTCGCGCAACAGCTTGCCGTCCGCAGCAAAACGCGCAGTGCGCCGGGGTGGCGTGTGGTTTCCTTCCGTCGCCACGAACCCGCCCTCGGCATCGGCTTCGATGTCGGTCAGCCCGCGGAAATCCGTCGCCACATAGGCTCCGTCCCCCCGGCCTTGGGGTCGGCCAAAGGCCTTCACGAACTGGCCGTCCGACGTGAAGCGCTTCACCTGGTGATGGCTTTCCCTTGGTGCGGATGTGATCTTGACGCCTTCCGCCATGTTCGGTGTCTTGCCATCGGCGACGTCAGGCACCGCCGCCACCGCGGTGCCTTTCGCCAAGTCGCTGTTCTCCGCCACGAAGAGGTCGCCCGTCTTCGGGCTGACCGCCAAGCGCCAGGGGCTTTCCAGCCGGTCTGCAGGAATGACGACGCGCGGCGTCTTGTCCTTGCGGCTGAGAGATATCACGCGACCCTCCACAATGGCATGCACGGTGCCGTCGGGCGCCACCGCAATTCCCGCCAGCCCCTGGAGACCTTCAGCCTGGTCGACCTGCCGACCGTCCCGGGCGTCAAACCAGGCGATGGAGTCATGCTGCGGATACGCAGCCACCAGCAGACCGTTGGCGGCATCGCCGGCCAAGTCGTGCGGGCGTTCCTCGATGCTGCGCTTGCGCCGAGCGTCGTCGGATGTCCCAGCCGGGGCCACGAAGGATCCCCAGCGGAGATTCCATGGCTTGGGCTGCGTGTCACTGCCGGTGAGAACGTGGCCCGTTGTGGCATCCGAGCCATACACGGTTCCATCCCGCATCAGTTCAAACAGCCGCCCGTTCACGAGGGTCAGGGCCTCGCCGCCGCCCATATACGGATCGGCCTGGTTGCGGTCGCTCACCCAGAGGGTTCGCCCGTTCAGATCGGTTTTCACACCCCAATGCCCCCCCTCGTTGACCGAGCCCTGCCGGTAAAGGCCCGTGGCATCCATCGCGGCTGCATTCGGCGATTGATGATTGCCAGTGGCTTTCTCCCAGGCGGGATCGGTGTTCTGCCCTACTTGGGTGATGAACTCCGCGCGCAGCCCTTCCGTCGTGAGCTGCTTCCAGGTGTATTCGCCGACAGAAAGCGCGCGGCCGTAGCGGTCGAGTCCGTCCCAGGTCGCGGTGTGTTCGCCCTTCGCCAGCGGTTTGCCTGTGAGAAGCGTGCGCACCATGCGTCCTTCCTGGTCGTAAATCGCGAGCGAGGTGCGCCCATCGCGAGGCACGGAGTAGGGAATGAGCACATCGGCGAGCGACGAGGTGATGAGGGCAAGCGTTGCGAAAGCGCCTAAGAGAAGGGGTTTGTTTTTCATGCTTGAGTCTTTTCTGTAGTGCGTGAGGGGGGACTTCTGCTTCCCGACGGTTATCGTTTCGTCGTCGCCCCGGCCAACTTTACCGTAAAGTCCTTGGGCTTCATCCGGTCGCTGTTGTTCTTGCCAACGTAGCGGAATAGTTCCTTGCCCTTGGCATCGAGCGCGACCAACCCCGGGAAATGAACGGTCTGCCCGTGGAACGCGTAGCCGTCGGGGATGCCATATTGCGTCGCCAGCTTGGCGTCCGGGTCGCGATAGATCCGGGGCAGTTCTTTCAGATCGTCTTTGCTGAGTTTCCCGGTCCAGGCCTTGATTTCGGCAACGCTGTCCGGCTTGAGGAAGACGTGGACGACCTCCGGTGTGGTTGCCGCGAGCGCAGCATAGTCGTGCGTGTGCTTAAGGCAGAACGGGCACTCCGTTTTCAGGAGGAAGTGGAGCACGACCACCTTGCCGCGCTGCTTGGATAGCTGGAATTGAGAGCCATCCACTGCGGAGTCGACGGTGAAGTCTGCGGGGTTCTCGGCTCGAGCCATGAAGGCGCTTGCAAGAAGCGAGAGGACGAGGGTGAGGATGCGTAGGCGATTGGTTGTCATGAGCGCTGTGTGTGGAGGAGGTTGCGTCTATGGAAACGGCGGGGCCTACTCCACCAAAGCGTTGCCCCACTGTGCGGGCTCAAGCCGGCTTTCGTTGGGGATGTCGTCAATGATGTTGGCGGTGCGGCCGTTGTTGGACCAGTAGGCCCGCTGGGCGCAGCGGTTGCCAGTGCTGTTACCGAACAAGTAGCCCACGTCCATCGTCACGAGCCGGCCGGGCTCAGCCCGGGTCCAGCCGATGAGATCGCGGGGAATGGTCACCACAGCCGTGAAGCCGGAAGCCTTTCGCCGGTAATCCAGATTGACCCGGTCGGTCGTGGTGATCGTCGCAAAGCTCTCCTCGCCCGTCGGTGACTTCAGCACGATCGGCTCGCTGGCCGGGGCTGCGCTCTTGGGCCGGAAAAGCACGGCCAGCGCCTTGTCCTGTTGCCGAGTCACGAGCAGGCGCACGTCTCCCGCGGCGGGTTGCTGGCGGTCCGGTTTGGCGCCGTGGTCTGTAGCGATCTGGAGGTCAATGAGGTTGCCCCCCTTGAAGATGATCTGCGGGTCGGTTATCGCGTTGATCAATTCCGACGTGCTCTTGACGTCGTAGGAAAGGTACAGGTTGGTGCCGTCATACGCCGCCCGAACCGAAAAGCTGCGTCCCCCATCCACGTTTCGGGTGACTGGCTCGGCAAGCTCCAGGGCTCCGCGACCGCGGGCGATGGTCAGCCGTTGGGCACGGGCCTTGAGCCGGGCGTAGTCCTGCCGTGCCGAGGCCGCTTGGGCGATGTCGGCCGGGGTCAGTTCCCACGAGCCTTCGAAACGCCGCAGCGTGTCGAGTCCGGTCAACTCGGTGACCCGTCCATCGGTATCGCCGGCGAGGAGCAAGTAGCGTCCGCTCTTTTCGAGCTTCACCAACTGCCCGGCGAAGGCCTCGGCATTGATTACTTCCGGGCCGGTCTCACCCAGGCGCTGGTCCTTGAAGAGCTGGGCGACATAGAGGCCATCGCGGGTCATGAGGTGGAAGGTGCCAAAGTAGCTAGCCACCCCGGTGATGTCGCCGGCCACCCCTAGCGGCGAGGTGATTCCCCAGATCTGCCCCGCCTTCGCCACAGGGCGGCCGAGTGCGGCATTCCAGCTCAGGGCGCTGCGATATCCCCAAACGAGCATGCCGTTCATCGAGTAGCGGCCCCAGCCCGGGAATTGGGCATCTCCGTCGCCGTCGTTCTTGATGAGGTAGAAGGCCTGGTCCGCCGGGTCGGCGACAATGCCGCCAAACCCGCCATTGGCGGTGACTGGCACCCGGTCAGGCTGGGTCAGGTCGTAGATGGGGCGGCCATCGGTCGTGGTGCGCGTGGGGCGGAAAACGGCGCCGTTTTCGCAATACAGGT
The DNA here is from genome assembly GCA_964411985.1 of uncultured Verrucomicrobiota bacterium. GTDB lineage: Bacteria > Verrucomicrobiota > Verrucomicrobiia > Limisphaerales > J093 > CAYPNF01. The sequence continues at coordinate 61,567 of CAYPNF010000016.1, read as the reverse complement.
TCAGGTCGGTGTCCACCCAGCGGCAGAAGCTTTCACCGCGCGGGACGGGGCTTTTGACCACCTCCTTCTCCTGGATGGTTTGGTCGTCGTTGGCATCCTGCCACAAATAAACGCCATTGGGCCAGCGGCTCTGATCGGCCATGAGCGGATAGGGCGGCCATTGGATGTAGGGGTTGCCCTTGGCCACGATCATGCCCGCAACGATGGGTTTGAAGACGTCGCCGTCCCGCCGGTAGAGGATCTGCGAGTAGTTCGCGCGGCCCCAGGCGAACTGGCCGCCGTTCTTCGCGGTGAGGACCCGGGTGCTCTCCAGCGCCGCGGCGATCATGTTGGGTTGTGTCGCGCGCCACATCGTGCTGGCGGGGCGCCAGGTCCCGCGGTCGAGATCCACCTTCCAGACGGTTTGATGACAATAGACCTCGTCCTCACGCTGCGGATCCATGCTGACGAACGTGGCATACTGGCTGGCGCCGAAGAACTCGGTGTGCAGCGCGCCGGATTGGAGATTCCAAACACTGAATCGCTTTGGGGAGTCCTCGATTTCCGCGACCCATAGTTTGCCTTCGCGATCGACGGCGATGCCCCCGGGGCGATACATGCCCTCCGGCTGGTATGGGCCAACCGGCGGACGGCCCCCCGCCTTGCCGATGGAGCGCAGGTACCGGCCCTCGGGCGAGTAGACGCTGACATTCTGCAATGCGCCGCGATTCGCCACATAGACTGCCCCAGCCGTATCCACCGCTAGGCTCACCGGTTCGTCGAGATGCACGCTGGCGAAAGGCGACGTCTGCCCAGCCGCCATCACGACAACTCTGCCGGCACTCAGCGCAAAGAGAATCCCGCCCGGCCCGGCGGCCAGCGCGCGCACCTCCGGCACGTTCCATGATTCCTCGAGGACCCCGGAAGTCGCGTCGTATCGGCACAGCAGATTCCGGTGGGCGTAGGCGGCAAAGAGTTTACCCCCTGCGTAGGCCAGGCCGGTTACGGCCCGCTGGCGACGGTCGCCGCCCGCGGATTCGTCGATCTTGGGTTTGCCATTGCCGAAATTGAGCGGCCGGCCGTCGCGCAACGAGAAACACTCGACGCCCTGGCCGTCATGAAACCCGCCACCGCCGCTGGCGAAGAGGCGTTCGTTTCCATCGGTGGCGAGAAACAGGGCTCCGGTTTTGATGCCCCACTGCTTCCGGCCCTGAAGATCGGTGCGCAGAATCGACCAGCCCGCTTCCCCGCCGTCCCACGCCAGGATCATGTGCTCACCGGCGGTACAGACCGTGGACGGCCGGCCATGATCGGCACCCCACGCCCCGGTGCCGTCCGGAGTGGCATAGGGGGGCATGCCGGAGTTGTGGACCGAAAGCAAATGACGCGTGCGAATGGGCTCGTGGACGATGCCCCTCCATCGATATGCGCCGGCCGGCAACGGAGACCCCAGCTCATCGAGACCATCCCACGGATCCCTATTGGCCCCGGCCCGGCGCGACGCCTGGGCGATAACGTGCCGGACCATCTGACCTTCCGCATTGAACAGCGCGATGCTCGCCTCCCCATCCTGGGGAAGGACGTAGGAAAACGTCAGCGGTTGTGGCGGTTCAATGGCTGCCCCGCCGCCCGAGGGTTCGCGCGCGACTGGAGGCAAATTCCCTGCGACCGTGAATAGGGCGCGTCCCCAGCAGGCGGTGGACTGAAACGAGAATCCAGCCGTGGCCATCAGATCCATCGCCCAACCGCCGCCCGACGAGGTCAGCCCGTCGGGCGAACCCCATTGGATCTGGATCGCCGCGCCCAGCGCATCGCCCGCCTTCGGGGGCACGGACGCCTGGAGCGTCGTCCAGGGAATCCGGTATTCGAAGGTGTAGCCCAGCCCGTCGTCTGACTTGCGGTAGGCAGCCTGGAATTGATCGCTGGGCACCACGCCCTGGGGATACCCGGCCTTGGGCGGCGAATAGGTCATGCCGTACTGCAAATGCAGGCAGGGCTCCTTCCGGTCCGTGTAATACCAGAGCAGCATGTGGCAGAGGGCGGGATTGGGCTTGGGATTGTCCAGGGAACTCTCGTGGAGGGGATAGGGTAGTTTAGGATCGAGCACGAGGCGGAACTGGAAGGCATCCGCATCCCATGCCTTCTCGGCGTTCACGCGCGGGTCGTGCTGGTTCATCATCGGTGTCGGGTCACGGAAATCGCCGCTGAGATACAGCGCCTCGGCGTCATACATGGCCGCGATGCTGGCGCTCTGTCCGGCAGCCGATTCGCGGCTGGCGTAGATCTCGATCTGCCCGCTGAGATCCCAATCCCCCAGGCGGCCGTCGACTTGGACTGGCCCGGGCGGCGGCACGATGAAGAGACGCTTGTTGCGTGCCCGGGCGCCTTGTTCCTCGGCGTGGGTGAGGGGAGCCAGAGTGCTGAGAAAGGCGGCCACACCGCACGCCAAGGACACGATGACGGGAGAGGTTTTCATGGAGTCATTCGGGCCGGCTGCTGGCTGACATCGGGGCGGCGACCAGATCCGTGCCCGGTTCCGTCGAGCCCTGCGGGACATAATGGAGTGCGCGGGCGAGGAAGACGTCCACGCCGCGCAGCACGCCTGTGGCATCGCCGACAATCAAGACGCGTTCCTTGAGGGTCCGGATCCCGAATCCTCCGGCTGGGATCTGATCGGACTTCAAGCCTTCGGCCGCCGCTTGCGGCGAATCGCCCAAGATCACCGCCGAGCCGGGCTTGGCCATTTCCACGACCGGAAGCGTTGTTCCGGTTGCCCGCTTCAAACCTTCTTGCAGGCGGGCGACGGCGGCCTTGAAGGGACCCTCGGCACCGCCTGGAGCTGCGATCACGCCCCGCGCCTGGCGGGCTTCAATCAGCACGATGGGCGCGTGGCGGCGGGTTTCCGCGGTCGAAGCCACTTCGCTTGCCGGTTTCCCGGCGCCAGCGGACGCGAAAGTGATCCCGTCGACAAATCCCAGCAACTCGACGCCGGGCGAGGCTCCCGTCAGGATCTGCCCATTCCGGATGACATTTTCGAATCGGACGTTGGCCACCGAGTGCGCGGGTCCCGGACCGTTGACGCGGACGCGGCCGGGCACCTTGCCTGCGCGCCCGGCGAAGGAGACATTGCGGAAGACGACGTTCTGTATGCGGCCCGGCACGGGATGGCGCGCCCACTGCGTGACCTTCGGGCGCACGTCGATCAAGCCCCGCTGTCCATCCGTTCGGACCCGTATGTCCTCGAAGAGGATGTTCTCCTGCACCATGTTTTCGGAGGGTTCCAGACTGATGCAGAAGGGGACCTCATCGGGAGTCCAGAGGTCGGGAAAGTGGACGACGTCGATGTTTCGGAAGACGAGATTGCGAAAGGCCTCTGCCTGCGACTCGCAACCGATGCGCCAGACGTGAGCGCGGTCGCTCCACAGCACGCAGTTCTCGACACGCAAGTTCTCCACGGCCATTCCGCGGGCCGGAGGTGCGGTGGATGAGGCTGCATCCGAGTCGCCATAGAAGCCCTGCCAGCGCGCCCCCATCCCTTTGGGCGTCACACAGTCGTCGTCGGAACGCACAAAACAATTGGCGATCGTGACGTTCCGTGAGTTGACGATGTCAAAACCGTCGCCGTTCTCCACCCGCGCCGAGAGCAGCTTCACATTCTCGATGCGAACCCGGTCACACCCCCCGGGTACAAAGGTCCAGCTCCAGCCGTCCTTGATGACGACGCCTTCGACCGTGACGTCCCGGCAGTTCTCCAGGAGCACGGGGTACCGTGTCGGCCCCTTGAAGCGCGGATAGGCATAGCCGTCGAGGATGCCGCGTCCGCGGATGGTGATATTTGTGCCCCGCGCGTGAATGCCGCCCTGCACGACTGCGCCCGCCGCGAGGTAGAGCGTCTGGTTGTTGGTGAGTTCAATGGCATCGGCCCGATGCAACCCAGGGCCGAAGTATTTGACGTTCGGGTCATTCTTGTCCGGCGTTGCCTGCTCGGGTGGATTGGCAAAGAGCAACAGAGGTCCGTTCTTGCCGTCCGGTTCGAAGACAATCTGGCATGGCTGGGCGAACTGCATTACGGCGTTGGTGCCGGTGACGTTCGCCACGACTCCGCGCGACTCCGGCAGCACGAGCAGTTTGTCCATCGATCTCGACGTCGAGACCTCGACCTGGACCGGCCCCGCCATGTCGAAGGAGCAAAACCAGTAGGGACCGCCATAGGACGGCACGTAGCCCGGGTCCCAGGTGTTCGCCTGATAGATGGCGACGGGGCGGCCCTCTACCGTCACGCGATAGGGGGATTCTGTGCTGGCGTTAACAGACTCTGCCGCAATGGTCTCGCACGTGGCGAAGGAAAGAATCAAACCAGCCAGCCAGAGCGAGACCCAACGGCATATCGACATCGCGTGTTTATGGAGTTCTCTTTGCATGATTGATTATGGTTTGAACTTTAGATGCCGGCCGAAACAATCTCTCGCCCGCTGCCACATGGCGTCGGAAAGGACATGACCTGTATTCGGTTCGATGAAATGGGTGAAATTGGCGGATGCTCCGGATTTTTCGTAGGCAGCGGCGATTCGCTTGATTCCACGGCGCGCGGATTCAATGGGACTTCCATGATCAGTTTCTCCAAGACTCAGATGCAGCGCTCGGGGTGCGATGAGAGAGGCGATATCCGGTGTGTCACCCAACTGTGCCCAACCGGGCACGAAATTTGGAAAACAGTGCAATAAATGCTCTTGCTCGATGCCTTCGTAGGTGGGCAGGCAACAGTTACCGACGATGCATTTCAACCGTGGCTCTAGCGGGCCAACTAACCAGCAGTGGGTCGAACCCATGGAGTGGCCGTAGCAGCCCAGTTGGTCGGCCCGCACCTCCGGACGTTGGCAAAGAAGGTCCACGGCTCGCCGCATATCCGATATGTTCACCCAAGCCAGACTGCGTCCCCGCACCACTTCACGGAGAAATACGAAGCGTTCGTAATCGCCGTTTTTTAGCTTCCCAGTGGGATCCTGACGTTCTCCGAAGCCGAGCGCATCGGGGCAAATCACCACGTATCCCTCTTTGGCCAGCGCCACCGCCGTGTGATGCATGGGATTACCAGCCAACCCCGCAGGCTCGGATTTGCCCAAGAAATATTGGCCATTGTGCTGATGCCAGACAGCGATGCCAGGAGCAGGATGAGCGGCGGTCGCTTGATCCGGGACCAATAATAATGCAGGAATTCGTCCGCCCAGCGGTGAGGAATAGGTCAGGGAATCGATGCGATACCCGACCTTCTGAGTGCTGCTGCGCAGTTGGGGATCCAGCGGGATAGAGTTCGGGAATGGTCCGCCAAGGCAGGACAAGTATTGCTCACGCAACTTGTCTGGAGACGAAATCCCGGACGCTGAGGCCGTGGTCTCTAAGGGCGCCGCCTCCGATGGACTCAATCCCGCCATGATGGCGCCCATGCTTGCAACGACGTGTACTTTAAGAAAGTCGCGACGGCGTTGGGCTGCAGCCATCTTTGCTAGATCCAGTTGATGATTCATGGGTTAGTACTCCATTACAACGGCCACGTGGGACTGGAATGCGGGAACTACGACGCGGACGCTAGTCTCCGACCTGCGCAGGGAAAGCCGCTTGTGGCCGGGGATCACGTAGGCCTTCTTGATGTTCTCCTGGACCCTCACGACAACAGGCACGTTCCTCAGCTCCGGCAGGTCTTCGATGACTTGGCAGCGTCCGCGCTGGAGCGGCGGGGCGTAAAGTAGATGCGCCACATAACGATGTTGTTCGGATTGTTTAAGAAGAGTGACACGGCCGGCGCTTGGGAGTTCCGTGCGTACCATGGGTTGGCGGTAAATCCGACGCAGGGCATTGCCGAAGAAATCTCGGTGCAAGCGCGCCCCGTTCTCGCTGTAGAGTTTGCCCAGACGATGCGGCAGGAACAGGACCCGGCCTTTCTGCACCGCGCCTGGATGCGTGGCGTCTTGCAGTTGATAGGGAGTATTCTGGTGGGAGCAGTATTGGCCGTAGGTACGGTTGAAATAGGGCTCGCGGATGCGCGCCAGCACCTGTGCTCCTGCGTCTGGCTGAACCCGGAGCGCTGCCTCGTAGTTGAGGAAGGGGGTGGACTCCAGCCCGTTTCCAAGCGTCTCCCCCACCACTAGGTAATCCTCCTGGAAGCTTGCGGGGCCAAGGTAGCGCGCACCGATGTCCAGCAGGAAACCATTGCGGTCGCGGTTCAGGGCGCTCTCGCCCAGCACCAGCAAGGCTCCGCCACGTTTCACAAAGGCTTCGAGCAGCTCAGCCTGCCCTGGCTTAAGTCCAGGCGCACCGGTCAGGATAACGGCATCGAGGGTGGCCAGGTTGTTGGTTGGATCCACGACGACAAAGTCCTCCTGGAGTTCCTGCAGCATGCTGGAAACCCCCTCGTCATCCGCAGTGGTTCCGCTCAGCCATACGCCGAGGCGCGAGATGGGTTTTCCGCCGAGTCCGTACAGCTCGATCTGCTCCACGTAAACGTACGCGTGACCAATGTTCCGGTAGGTTTCGAGGTCCATCTCGCCGGAAGGATGTAACTGGTCTCCGAAATTGCAGGCGACACCGTTGGCGATCATCGCAGCGGCCTCGTACCGGATGGCGTCCGGGTGCTTGAATCCGCCGAATTCGCCCCACGTGGTGTGGAACTTCCCGCTCATCGCCACAATCGGCTCACTGAAGTTGTGAAAGTATTTCGCGCGCAGCGCCAGCTTGTCGTAGCCACCCCAGGTCGTCGGCAAATCCTCCATCTCCTGCTGCGTGTTGTAAGTATACATTCGGCGCGCCAGGTTGTCGGCCGTGAGTCCAGCGGTGTTGTTAAAGAAGACCGTCGCTTGGGGATGAAAGCGGGCCACAAGTTGTCGCGCGGCCGCAAAGAAGCTCCGCCACTTCCGTTCATTGTAGTCCGCCACGGCCGCATCGTCTTCGACGTCCACCCCTTCCGCGGACATTCCCTTGCGGCACGGCTCGCAATAGCAAGCGGGGCCGTAGGTGATGTCGTACCAGAAACCATCCACGGGGTACCGCCGGCAGAGCTCCTCCGTTTGCCGGAGGATGAGGTTCCTATAGGCTCCGCTTGGACACAAGAACTTCCAGGAGACAATCGGACGGCGTTCGGACGGCGCGGCTTTCTCATCCAGGTTGATGGTGGCAGCGGAACCGTCCTTCTTCCGCACGCACCATTCGGGATGATCTTGGGCGTCCGTTGCCGACCAGCCGACGGTGAAGTAGAACGGGCAACGCACGCCCATCGCATGGCAGGCCTCGACTTGCTGGCCCAGCAAATCGAACGTCAAGTTGGGGTGCTGGCGGCCGACCGTCGTTGGATAGTAGCTCCAGCTGTGGTGGCACTTGGCAAAGAGATTGATCCAGTTGACGTGACCCAGCTTTAGCGCCTGCTGGAACTGGACCTTGCTGAAACGCGTGCCAACCTCGGGAATCCATTGCGAGGTGTGGAAGTCGAGATGGACCTGGCGGGCGGGCAGGGGGGACGACCTGATGTCCGGAGCCTCCGGGTCGGCGATGATCCTGTTGAGCGCCACCCCGAGGACTAGGCCAATCGCAGGCAGTCGTCTCGTAGCGTTGGTGCCCGGCAATTCGATCGCGAAATCCCCGGGGTTCTTTGCCTGCATGGCGATGACCTGCGGGGACAGCGCGAGAATGAAGGTGATAAGACGTTTCGGATTCATGACTCGATCTGCGGGAGTGACTCATCTCGTCCCGGCCGAGGGATCGTGCTTGTGAGCGGGTACACACAGCAGATACAGCAGGGCGCCGATGGAACCGGTGGCCAAGGTGAGCGCCAGCCACGGCCATGGATTGCGTCCAGTAGAACGCGCATCACGCCACATCCAGCAAAGGAACAGGGAAAGGGCTATCACCAGGTCGGCAAAGACCTGAGCCGCAGCGGTACTCTTGAAGTGCGGCGCAAATATTCCCCAATAGCCGTGCTGCCATAAAGCAATGGCAGTGAGTATCGAGAATACAATCAATGTAATCGAGAGCAGTATGCGTTTCATAAGGTGCCAATTCGTATGCAATGTACTATTTGTGCCGTGAAGAAAGTGCGGCTTACGTAACTTGGTTTCAGCGAAGTCATATTGGGTTTTGTTGGTTATCGGTTAACCTTGAGGCTTGGCTTCGTCGCATCTTCATCTAGCCAGGTTCTCTTCTTTCTTTCGCCCTCCCGCACCACGAAATAGATCGTTCCGGCCGGACGCGCCAGGATATGAACATCCCCTAGATCGGGGATGTTCACGGTTACCTCTCGTTCAACGCCGTCGGCCGCCCACGCGCCGATGAGCCAACGAGAAGTGCCGTTGACTCGGCGGACGAGCACGCGGGTGTCCTTGTGTCCGGTGGGAAATTCATAGGCAGGTTGCTCTTTGCTCCACGCGTGCGGTTTGGGACCGGGCAGCAGTTGGCTGTTACGCAAGTCCGTCTCGATCCAGGTGAACAGGGCGTGCGTGTGGGACACGGCCAGCATCTGATCGAGCCACTTCGGCGGTTGGGCCGGATCAAAGGGCTCGTAGCGGACTTCGCAGCCGAACTCGCCCGTGGTGATACCCCCCAACATTCCGGCGAGGTACGACATCTTCAGATACCCCGTCCACCGCGGCAGGTCGGCATACATTCCCTGCGCGGGGTCGCCCTGGTAGTCCGCGATCTTGCGTTCGTACCCGGCGCAGAGCCAGCCGAGGTAATGCGGAGATCCTTCCAGGATCTCGATGTGCCGTCCGTACAACCGCAGAGTCAGCATGTCCTTGCCTCCGAGGAATCCAGAGTTGAAGTAGTTGTAATAGCACTCGGGGCTGGGCAGGTCGGTGGTGCCTTTCATCTGTTGCCAATCCCAAGCCCAATCTCCGGTCGGTTTGCCGACAAAGCCGCCGTAAGTATATGCCGTGTGGAGCGCCTTTGGATACTTGCGATGAATCGCCTCGGCAAACTGCTTCTCGTAGTGGGCCTTGCGCTCGGACACATATTCCTGCCAGGAGCGGTTGCCTTTGGCCGCGAGGACCTTGGGATCCTGGGCGGCGTGTTTCGCCATTTCTATCGGCACAGTCAAGCCATACTCGGTCCAATTCTCAATCGTAACGACTGCCTCCGGCGGCAGGTTTCCCCGCTGCCCATCGATCTGCCGAATCGCCTCGTCGATGACCATGCGCCAGGCCGCCTCGGGCATTTCGGGGCTGAAAATGGGGCGACCTGCAATGGGTGAACCATCGGCTTTGCAGAGGAACGTGCCTTCCGGCCAGTTGCGCGAACGATCGGTTTCCATGTTCGCCAGGTTTCCGATCATTGCGGCGGGTTGATAGACCGCGGGGTTCTCGGCGCAAAGCCGAAGCAATTCCGGCTCTCCCATCGGCCGATTCAGGCGGACGGCGAATCCCCAGTTCCGAGCCAGTTCAGCCCGAAGGTCCACGGGCGGATTGACACAGTGCATTTGACCCAGGCGCGGCAACGTGTGACCCGGTTTGAAACGAGGCGGGGTTTGCTTTTGCAGCCATTCTACAGGGGTCACCTTGGAACCACCAGCGGAGTCGGCAGTGTAAGCTGCCGTGGACAATAACAGCACAGCGAGTAACATCAGGTTGCAGTTCATTGCTGAATTCCTCCGGGTTTCATTTCTTGATGGGTGTCTTGAACTGATGCGATCCGCCCGGCATGTGGCAGGTGGCGCAAGTCGCGTCGGCGGGCGCCTTGGGGGCGTGTTTGGCCATATTCACCTCGACGTGGCATTCGGTGCATAGCTCATTCACCGGCTTCAACAGTTGGTGGGCGGCACCCTGCACGGGTCCGTGCGGGTTGTGACAATCGGTGCAAATGACGCTCATCTGGGCGTGCTTGCTGCGGAGCAACTCAGCGTACTTCGGGCCGGGCCGTGGTTGCGCAGCCTGGACAAAAGACTTGTGGAGGTCTTCCCCAGGGCGGAAACCGACCGGGAACGGGTGAGCTTTGGCCGGATCCCTGCCATCGGAGTGGCATTGGCCGCAAATCATCGCTTGGCGCTCGAGGGGAAGGGATCGGAGATCGAGCATCTTTGTCTTGCCGCCACTCTGGGCGTGCAAGCTTCCCGATCCATGGCAGGCTTCGCAGGTCACGCCCTCCGAACTCCACTGCTGGGTGGTCACATCATAGCCGGTGACATGACAGCCGAAACACTGGCTGCGGGCGTCGACCACCGACTCGTCCGCCCACTTCTTCCCACGAACATCCCAGCGATGGGGAAGCACTCTGAACGAAGCGTCGCAGTAACGTTGCTCGCTGCGTCCCGCGCCGATGGCATAGGCGACCTGGTTGCCCTGCAGCGGACTGTTGGTGGTGAATTGGGCAACCACTTTCTCAGGCGAAGTCCGGGCATCTATGAGCGTTGCCGCATGGGCGCTCCTTTGCCACTTCTCCAGCAGCTGTGGTCCACCCTGCGATGGTTGAGTGACCGGCCCAGCTGTGGCGGCCTGTCCGGCCCGCGGGGCTGGCCCGTGGCATTCAAGGCAGACGTTTGGCCCCACGAACATTGCATCCGCTCCGGCAACAGCATGGGTTTCCATCCGAGCCAAGCAACCCAGCAGGGCTGGTAACGAGCGCATGAATTCAAAAACACTCGGGCTGCGCTGAGTTGCGTGCCCATTCACCTAAACACCGCCCTTCCCCAGGTGGCGGCGCGTTCCCAGGTGTGGATGCGCACGGGCTCCGAGGCATTACGAACTTCCACGAGTTGACTGCGCCAGAGTCGCCCACCTTCGTCGCTCCAGTGGGCCGTCCACGTCATCGCCAGTGTGTCGCCTGACCGCGGCGCGCGCGGTGCGTTCAGCAGCGTCCACGGGATGGCGTATTCTAGAGTGTAACCTCGCCCATCGGCGTCTTTGCGAAAAGCGGCCCGATAGCCAGGGGGATTCACGACACTGCCGTGGAAATCCATCCCGTAGGCGACATGTAGGCAGTTCTGCGCGCTTGGCGCATGATGCCACAGGGTGAGATGCGCGAGCTGGCCGCAGGTGGCATTGGCCAGGCGGGCTGCGTCCGGCTGAATTCGACGAAACTGATAGTAGTTGGGGGCGTTCGCATCCACTGGCCAGCCCAGGGCCTGATCGGTGGACAGCCGAACCTGCAAGCCGCCGCCGCGCCAGCCCGACTCGCCATCCGTCGCCGGGTCGATGAGGTTGCGCATCGGCGCAGGATCGCCGATGTGTGCGGCAAGGTAGAGAAACTGCCGGTCGTAACGCATGCGGCCTTCGACAAACCGGCCCCCAGCATCAGGCCCGGTGCGCTCGGCGCGTAACGAGCCTTCCCCGCTCCACTCGGACAAATCGCCATCCACCACGATTGGCCGTTCCGGCGGCAAGATGATGGTTTCCTCGAGACGTGTCGGATTGAACATCGGGCCTAGGCTTTCCTCGTGCTCGATGGGCTTGTCAGCGGGGAGGCGACGCACGAAGCGTTCCGGGGCATAGGCGAGCGCCTGCGGGGCCCGGCTCGCTTCGGGGGTGAAGCGGGCCGCGTTGCCGGCGGTGAGGCGCTGCGGAAAACTTCCCGCCGCCGCCGCCGGCTTCGGCGTGGTGATCACCACACCCTCGTAGACCTGCACGTCGGTGCCCATGCCAGGTCCGGCCTTAACGGCGAATTCCGTGCCCAGGTCCACGACCTGGGCTCCCGGCGTTTCCAACTGAAAGCCGATCGCGTTGGAGGGCACGCGCACTACCGCCTGGCCTCCATGCAACAGGGCGCGCATGGGATTTAGAAGCTCCAGGTCGCCAGGCCCTTCGAACACCATCGTAACCCCGTTGGTGAGAGCGATTTCCACCGCGCCGGCGACTAGGGAAAAGCGTCCCGTCTCTAGCGTTTGACCGGCCTGAATGCGGCCGGCCTGTCCAGAGCCCTCGGCGCTCAAGGCCCGGATGACACGAGCGAACCCGGATGACGGTGCCACCGATGGTTTTCGAATCCAGAAAGAGACCGTGACCAGGATTGCCAACAGCGTGATGGCCCCGGCCATCGCCCACCGTGGCCAGAACCGCACGAACCCCGTCAACCAATGGTGAGTTGCGCCGCGTTCCTGGTGGGTCTGGGCCGGAGGCTCGGCCCGGACGAACGCGCCGACTGACTCGCGCTGAAGCTCGCCCACCACGGCGCTGCGGAGGTGCTGTTCAAACACGTTGGCCTCGACGAATGCGCGTAGGTGGTCAGGGTGCGCCTTCAGCCAGGCCAGCAACTCATCGCGTTCCGTCTGGGTCAGGGCGTCGTCCAAATAGGCGGCAATCAAAGGGTGCGGCTCGATCATGTGGCCCGCCTTTCCTTTCGCAGCTGTTGCTCGACGCAGGCGCGGAGTTGCTCGCGGATGCGTTGCAGTGTCACGCGCACGGCGGCGCTCTTGCTGCCGAGGCGCTGGGCGATCTCCTCGGAGTTCAGTTCCTCGAAGTAACGCAGCCGCACCATTTGTCGCGGGCGGGCGGGCAGGCGTTCCAGGCAAACCTCCAAGGCGGCTGACTGCTCGCTGGCGGCGGCGGCCGTTTCGGCCCATAGCTCTGTGAACCGATCGAATAGCTCCGTATCGAAGCAGATTAGGCTCCGGGAGGCATCCCGATGGAAACCCAACACCTGGAACTGGGCCACGCCCAGCGCCCAGGCGAGAAATGGGCGGTTACCGTCGTATTCGCCGAACCGGCGGAACAGCACCAAGGCGGTTTCCTGGGTCAGGTCCTTGGCGGCGCCGCCATCGCGGACCGTGGCGTGAATGTAATTCACCACGGCCTGCTGGGACTCTGCCCACAGCCTCATGAAGCGCTCTTGTTCCTGCTCATTCAGCATCGTCACAGTGTATTGCCACAGGCGGGATCAAGTGTAACAGTATATCGTTTGATTTCAGCAATAGCGGCCGGGGACCGTGATGGGATTGCATTGCGCTACTGCGGGGAGAATTGGGCCCAGGCCCTTTGCAGGGAAGGAAACGCGAGTGCGGCCGGATCAAGGTCTTGAGGTCGGATCCAGCGGATCGACTCGATTTCCCCGGCCTGGAGCCGTGCCGTGCCTCCCGGACAACTTGCGCGAAAGAAAAGGTCCAACACCGGGTAGGTGATGCCGGCATACGGCATCCGGTGCGATCGGTGCGCGGGTTTGAGTTGGTCTCGGACGTGCAGATTTTCTGGAATCCAACTTAGCAGACCACTCCTTCCACACGATTGTTGACGGACTTCATAGCAAAGTCATACTGGGCTTTATGAATACGACAACACAAGCCGATACCGTCTGGTTCACCACCAAAGGCCAGGTGGTAATCCCGCTCCGGCTCCGCAAGCTCTACCACATCGAGGATGGCACCCGCGCCATCGTCACCGCCACCGACGACGGCATCCTGCTCAAGCCCGTGACGGCGGCCACGATCGAGCGCGGCTTTGGGCTGCTCAAGCGCAAGCCCGGCGACAAGCCGCTGGCCGAGGAATGGGCCGAGCACAAACGCGAAGAACGCGAGAAGGAGGAAGCCAAGCATGTCCGCCACGGTTCTCGATAGCTTCGCCCTGATCGCCTACTTCCGAGGCGAACCAGCGGGCGTGCCAGTCAAGGAACTCCTCCAGAAGGCCAGCCGGATGGACAAGCACCTCCACATGACGGAGGTGAACTATGCTGAGGCGAAGTACATGATCCTGCGCAAAGACGGCGTGGACGCCTGGGCCAAAGCCGCCAAAATCCTCATCGCCCTGCCCATCGAATTCCATCCGGTGGACCGCGAATTGGCCGACCTGGCGGCCCACTTCAAATCCCGGGTCAGCTTCAGCCTCGCGGACGCCTTCACCGCCGCACTGGCAAAGAAGCACAAAGCCGAACTCGTCACCGGCGACCCGGAGTTCAAGGCGGTGGAGAGGGAGATCAAGATCACCTGGGTGGTCTGATGGGCCAGGCGTGGGCACCTGCGCCCTTACAATACAATATGATGTTTGACCTCAGAAGCAACGGCCGGGGACCGTGCTGGCGTTGCATCTCAGTGCTCCGGGCAGAATTGGGCCCAGGCCTTTTGCAGGGAAGGAAACGCGAGTGCGGCAGGATCAAGGTCTTGAGGTCGGATCCAGCTGATCGACTCGATTTCCCCGGCTTGAGGTCGAGCGGTGCCTCCCGGACAACTTGCGCGAAAGAAAAGGTCCAACACCGGGTAAGTGACGCCGGCATACGGATAGAAGTTCGGGAAACCTCCCAAGTATTGGATGGCTTCGATTCTCAGCCCGGTTTCCTCTATCACCTCGCGTTCAAGGGCCGCTTCCGCAGTCTCTCCGGCATCGATGAACCCTCCCGGAAAGCCGAGCATGCCCCTGCTGGGCTCGCGCCCGCGTCGGATGACTAGAATCCTGCCGGCGGTGTCGAAAACCAACCCAACCGCTGAAATCGTGGGGTTGAAGAAGTAGAGGAAACTGCAGTTGCCGCATTGCAGCGACTTGGACGAGGCCTCCCCTTGAACGGGTTGGCCACAACGCGGGCAAAAGTGGAAATGGGTGATGGGTGCGCTCATGGTTGGGGAAGCCTTACGGAGCTTCGAGGCGATAAAACCGGGCAGCGTTCGTGGGACGCTCGTCGAGCCAAAGCCAGGCACCTTCAGGGGGCGTCGCGAAACGTTGGAGAACCTGCCAGGTGCTGTTCGTGATCCTATCGGTCCCAAGCAATTGGTAAAGCCGGTTGGGTCCCCCCTGGAAGGAGACTTGGACCAAGGTTCCGTTGGAGACCTGAAGTCGGGGAAAACTCTCACTGCTGACCGGAGACGTTGCCATCAGGAATTCCTGAAGGTTGGAGAAGCCATCCTGGTCCGCATCGCCATCCGCTCCGTTGTTGCCTGTTGCCGATAGAGGACTGAGGCCGTTAGCCACCTCCCATAGGTTCGGGAGACCGTCGCGGTCGGTGTCGGCATCCCCGGGTGTGGGCACGGCGCTCTGCCAAAGCGCCGGTTCATTCTGGAAGGTCATCAGGCTGGAGGGCTCCATGGACATGCCCGTTCCTGAGACGTCAGCAGGCCAGGGAGCGTTCGTGGCCCAGCGCAGTTGCGTCACGACCATGTGGGAGGCTTTTTGGGGATCGGACGGCGCCGGAAGCGGTTTGGACAGACGGAGTTCGGACCCGGTCTGCTTCAGAGTTCCTCGCCAAGGGCCGAGCAGAGCTACCCCGGGATCCAGCCGATACCAGGCTCGAAACAGAGTCAATGCATCGGCATCGTGAAGGGGATCAAAGCCGACAAGCACGACTCTCCCGCCCACGGGCATCACGAACCCGGCGGGAAAATCGAAGTCGACATCGCCGCGTAAGTGCCAGGTGTTGGTTGGATTGCCAGGTTCGTAAAGGGCCAGGCGGCCAAGCCCCCGAGTTGTGTCCGTCAGTTCGATAAACTGGGCTACCGAAGGCATCCAGGGATCCACGAGGGGCGGTGCGTAGAGGATCTCGCTGAAGACGAGCGGGCTGGGCGCAGGCTGGCCGTTGACGAGACCCAGCGTGGGTGCAACGCAGCTGGTGAAGTGCTCCAAACCGTCGCTGGTAACCCAGCGCACGAAACTAGCGCCGCTTTCCTGGGGGCCGAAGGAGAATCCGTGTACCCATCCGGTGAGCGCGCCGGTGACATTCGCACTGAAGAGGTAGATTTCGTCGCCCTGCGCACTGAGTCCAAAGGGATTGGCACCCGAATTCAGGGCAGTTCCGAGGACGACTAGAAACTGGCCCGCAGGCAAAATCGTTCCAGCCTGAAGTCGGTACTTCCGCGGAGTCCGAAGGTCATCGCTGAGCCACCAACCAGAAATGTCAGCGGTCGACGGGCCAGGATTGAACAACTCCACTGCATCTTGTTTTCCGTTGGACGGGTTGCTCACCACTTCATTGATCAGCACGCGGGGCACGCTCGCGGGAGCCGGGTCGACGACTCCCGGGGATCCACCCAGCTGAGTACTTACCCGCCATCGGGCCGGATCCCCCAAAGCGCCGGGAGGCGTGGTTTCATCCGCAAGCACCACCGAGAAACCAAAGCCGTCCGCCAAAGGGGCCCAAGAATCCTCGATCACGACATCGAACACGGTTTCGCGCAGAGGACCGAGCAGCGTGATCCGATTCAAGCCGTGGTTCAGATTCCCCACGAACTCTCCGGCGATGCCAGTTGCCGATGGATAGCGTGATTGGAAGGCTGCGAGGTCGTTCACCACGAGCAAGCGTTCCCCCGGCTGAAGCGTCCTCACCGGGGTTGCGGTGGTGAAGGCGAACGTAATGCAGTTTGTAAGGGAGTACCCGACCAGGTTCACCGCTTCCAAACCGGCATTCTTCAACTCCAGGTACTGAAAATCATCCACGGTATTGGTGCCGGCTGCCGGGGGGGCGGGATGGAACATGACTTCGGTAAGGATCACCTTCGCCGGTTGGAGAAGATAGGTGGCGGCAACCGGGCTGGACCAGAAAGTGGATACCGGAGGGCCTCCCGACTGCTTCTTGGCTTGATCTCGGGCGCGAGCCACGACCCGGGCGTTGGTAATCACCATGAAGGGGTTGGAATAAACCCTGGCGGCCGAGGAGACGCTGCCTCCTGGGGCTCGGGGGTCTGATCCATCGAGGGTGAAATAGACCGTCGCATTCGTGGGTTTGGTGAGGGAAATCAAGTAGCTGGGCTGGATGACGCCATTGGTGGAGGAGAGCTGGGGAGGTTGAGTGAGTTGGCGATCAATGAAATCGACCCGATTGGAAACCCACTTCTTCATCAGGTTGACCTCCGACTGAAAGGAACCGCCTCGCAGTGCCGTGCGCCATTTCGCGGTTTCGCGTGGCTGGGCCTGGCGCACTTCATTGGCCAGTTGATCGATCAAACCGTACAGGTGCGATTCCGAGAATGTCGACTGACGCAACTGCTGCCAGCGGTCGACCCAGCGCTGCCAGAAGTCCGGGTCCGTAAACAGGCGGCTCCACCAAGTGGCGGAGAAGAACGGGCCGGTCGACCAAACGCGCGCATTGGCGTCGCGCCCGTCGGTGGAACCCAGCGCTCGATCGAAGTCCCAGTGGGGCCCGAACACGATCTTTCCATTTCTTGGTTTGTGGAAGTAGGTGCTCAAGACGAGCGTATCCACGTTGCCACTCAAAACCTCGAGAGTGTGGAAATCGATCCAGGCATCCACATCGATGTACGCCGCGTAGCCCCGGGTCGGGTCTTTCCAGGCGCTGCCGTTCAAGGCGGCGGAAAAGGAGTTGAAATAGCTGCGGAGGTAGTTGAGCTGGGGAGCCCTTTGGGGAAGTTCCGCCTCGCGCTCTTTGGGATCGACATAAGCCAATGTTGTCCCTCCCGCACTGATCCCTCCATCGCCCGGATCCAACCGGTCAATCTTCAGGAGATACCCGCCGGTTACGGCTGGCTGGCTCAAGTCCTCAGGCTGAAGCCGGTCGATCGCCACGCGGTTCTTTCCGATCTTGATCTTTTCCTCCAGGACATAGATGCCGTTGTACGCTGCCGTGGTAACCTGCCCGTTGCGCACCAGGTAGACCTCCACAAACCGCGTACGGGGAGAGTAGCGGCCCATTTCCCGGCTGAGTTGGTGGACGAACGGGTTGTGAATCATCACCGGTTCGTAGATGTTTGGGGCGTACAGAATCCAGTCGGAATCCTCGGGCAGACCCAGCAAAGAGTGATCTTCGTCCTGCCCGAACTCGTCCCAGAGTTCCAGGGCGTAACTCGATTTGGACAGGCCCTGGGTACTCGAACCTCGCAGCTTGATTCCTCCGCTCTGGCTGAGGGTGGCCGGATGGTCCAGGGAGGAGCGTCCCAAAAACGGTTCGTGAACCGAGATGCGGACAGGGGTCAAAGTACTGGCGTTCGGACTTCCCTTGCCCATGGTGTGGAGAAGAACCACCGGCAGATCCGAACGGAACGGAAGAACCGGAGCGCTCAACTGCAGGTACGCTTCCGTGCGTGGAGGCCCGGGGAGCGTGCCGTCCCGAAATGCGCGCGCACGAACCTGGGTCGTTGCGGTGATATCGAGCGGCTCCGTATAGAGTGCTGATGCGGTCGTGGGCATCTTCCCGTCGAGGGTATAGCGGACCTGGGCCTTAGGGTCGGAAGTGGTGAGGGTGAGTTGAAAGGCCTGGGTAAAAGTACAACTTGCTCGGCTGAAAGAGACTGGCGACGTGAATCCGGCACCGCGCGAACTGTTGCCCTTGCCGGGAGTCGGCTGAGTGAAGTAACCCAGTGCGTGTGGAGCGCCGGGGGCGCGTCCATAGCTTATGTCAGGCGCCTGGGGAGGATATCCGGGATTGAAATCAGAGACGATGTTGGTGCTGGAGTTGACCAAAGCCAGGTAGCCGCCACTGGCCAGCGGGCGGAAATTAATGTGTAACGGACCGAAGATATTCGTACGGTCCTTACCTGAGGCCCACACCAGGAGGTAGTCTCCGGGAAGAATGCTCACGTTGGGGAACCGCCAACGGGTCAGTTGGTCGCGATCGCCCGTGAGAAACCAGCCCTTTAGGTTCGCCGTGGTTGTGGACGCATTGAACAGCTCGATCCAGGCCGGGTGTTCCCCATCCTCATCAGCGAGCGTCAGGCTATTCGTGACCATGAACTCGGTGATCGAAACCCCGGTGGGCGGAGTGAGGGAAGCCAGCGTATAGCTCCAGGTGTCCCCGGCAAAAGCCCTCACGCCGCTGGTGTCCGCGATGCCATGCTCTTTGGCCCAGGATACCGTGACCAGCCCGTCCGTGGGTTGAGGAAAAGAGAAGAGGTATCGCTGCAGTTCAACCTGAAAGACATTCGTGGCAGGGGAACCCGAAATCAGCAGGTCCGAAGCATCGACGCCTTGGACCGGCTCGGAAAACTCGATTTCGATGGCATAAAGCTCTCGTAACGAGGAGTCGGGATCTGGAATCACCGATTCCAGGGAGGGTAGGGGCTCCCCGGCTTCGGACAGCGCGGCCAATCCCACCGGAGGGAGGAACCCAAGCAGGAGTATCACCAACGCCACGATTGGCGACGGCAGGAGACCGTTATCGGACCAGCGTCTGTTCATCAAATCCGGGAAAGCCTAGCCTGTGGAAGCGTCTTGCCAAGCGCGGAACGTGAACTTCCAATCGCATTTACCAAACGTACGTAGCCACGGCGCTCTCTGGCAGGGTTGGCACAATAGATTGCCCCTGGTGGCGGATCTGGAAGGTCTGCGGAGTGGGCCCTGGGTTGAGCACCACCAATACCCTCCGGCCCTGCGGCGTTCGGAAAGCCACGTTGGGTAAAGAAGCTGGCAAGCTGGACCCGATCCGGAGCGAACCGGGGCGGACGAATTTGGAGGCGTGAGCGATGATGTAGTAGGCAGGATTCCGAGTTACCGTTTCCCCCTGGATTGTGATCGCACCGAGGCAACGGTCGCATCCGCCGCGGTCGGTGTGTGGCCGATTCTGGGCATCGGCCGCAAGGTTCCATTCCAGGACTGTGCGACACCAGTTGCGGCTGGCCCCAACAATGAGATTCCGCGTATGCCAGGAAAGATCCCCGCGAAGATTGCCCGGGGCTCCGATCCATTGCTCGGTAAAGTACAGACCTTTATCAGGATGCGCATCATGCACCTGGGAAAGGGCTTCGATGCGCCCGGCATAGAGATGAAAGGCCGATCCTGCCACGAAGGGCTTCGCCTGAGGATCATTCAGAATCGCGAGAGGATAGTCGGGCCGGTCGGCGTTGTGGTCATAGCAGATAATCTTGGTCGCCAGCCCGGCGGCTTTGAAGGCAGGCCCTAGGTGGTTCTTGATAAAGTCAGCCTGGTCCGAGGCGGTCATGAACATGCTGGGGTTGTTCCCGGGATGCAGCGGCTCGTTCTGCGGCGTGACGGCATCGATGGGAATCTCCGCGGCCTTCATGGCTTCGACATACCGCACCAGGTATCGCGCGTACACGGAGAAATACTCGGGTTTGAGGCTGCCGCCCCGGAAATCTCCGTTGGTTTTCATCCAACCCGGAGCTGTCCACGGCGAACCAAGGATCTTGAGTTCAGGAAACACCTCGCGGATCTGGCGCAAGACGGGAACCACGTCCGTCAGGTCCGGCCCCAGGTTGAACCGGGATAGCTCGGGATCGGTTTCGCCTGGCGGGACGTCATTGTAGGTAAAGACGTGGTCGTTCAGGTCCGAAGCGCCGATGCTGACGCGCAAGTAGCTCACGCCAATGTTGGTGGAATCGGTGGCAAAGAGCTCCCGCAGCAACGCGGCCCGGGCGGGGACGCTCATCCCCATAATGTGCTGGGCACTACCCCCAGTGAGGGTGTAGCCAAAACCCTCCATGACCTGAAAGCGCTCTGACTCATTCACCTCGATGATGGGGAGGCTGTTCGTGATGGAAGTGAAGGTGAGTTGGCCTGGTTGCTTTTCGAACCGGGCTGTTCCTGCAGGTGCGGTGAGCCACACCTCGCAGGACTCACCACCGCATAGGTTTTGGCAGAGCACCAAAGCGGCGAGTAGCCCGGTGGCAGTGGCGGACCAGAGTGAGCGTTCTTTGTTCATGCAACGGTTCTTCCAGGTGGAGCAGCCTACGACGTTCCAGCAGACTGCTTCAAGCACGGCGATTGAGTGTGACAACCACCGGCAGAATCGACGATAATGGATCCCGAAGCATGAAGATCCGTCTTGCCCGTCCAATGGGTTACCTGATGGCCCTCGTAGCGGTGTCGATTCTGCACCTCCTTCCGCAGGCAAGGGCTGCCTCCCCAACTGGGGTCAGCGCCAGCCGCCTCTTGGAGGCCACTCGCATCCTTGCATCCGATGAATTCGAGGGACGGGCTCCCGGTACTGCAGGAGAGGAGCGGACCATTGCCTACCTGGTGAACGAATTCCAGAAGCTGGGCCTGGAGCCGGGCAACCCAGATGGAACGTTTGTGCAACGAGTCCCGATGATGGGGATCACCAGCCAGGCCAGGGGTTCCTATGCCGTGGGGAACCAACGCGGCGAGTTCGTCACTCCGTCCACTTGTGTACTTTGGTCCCGGCGCTTCGTTTCCGAGGTGCAGGTCCAGGATTCTCAAGTGGTCTTTGTCGGGTATGGCGTGGTAGCTCCCGAGTACGGGTGGGACGATTTCAAGGGGGTGGATGTTAAGGGTAAGACGATCGTCATGCTCGTCGGCGATCCACAGGTCCCAGACCCGTTGGATCCTGAGCAGCTGGATCCGCGCACCTTCAAGGGCCGCGAGATGACCTATTACGGGCGGTGGACCTACAAGTATGAGATCGCCGCCCAGAAAGGGGCCGCCGCCGCCCTGATTGTTCACGAAAACGAGGCTGCGGCCTACCCCTTTACCGTCGTGATCAACAGCAACACGGGGGAAAAGATCGAACTGCAGTCTCCGACCGGGAATTCGGAACTCGTCGCCGTCGAAGGGTGGATCACCAAGGACCAGACGCAGAAACTCCTTGGGGCTGCGGGGTACGATTACGACGCCCTGAAAAAGGCGGCTTGCCGTCCCACGTTTCAGCCCGTCCCTCTGGGCGGCAAAGCCAGCTTCTCCGTCAAGAACACTCTGCGCGAGCTTACCTCCCGAAATGGGATTGCCAAAATCTCGGGATCCGACCGGAAACTGCGTGACGAATATGTGATCTACTCTGCCCACTGGGACCACCTGGGTAAGGATCCGAGTTTGACCGGAGATCCCGTATACCACGGCGCCTTGGACAACGCGACTGGCGTGGCTGGGCTCTTCGAGATCGCCCGGGAGTTCAAAAAGGCCAGAAAAGCACCCAAGCGGTCTCTGATCTTCCTGGCTCCAACGGCAGAGGAGAAGGGTCTCTTGGGGGCCAGGTACTTTACAACTCACCCGTTGTATCCCTTGGCCAGGACCGTGGCGGTGCTCAACATGGATGGCCTGAACCCGTATGGACGGACACGTGATCTTACCATCGTGGGCCATGGCAATAGCACGCTGGAAGACCTTCTGCAGGCGGCGGCTGCCAAACAAGGACGGGTCACGCTTCCCGACCCCAAGCCCGAAACAGGAGGTTACTTCCGTGCAGACCATTTCGAGTTTGCCAAGTGTGGTATTCCCTCCCTCTACTTTCACAACGGACTCGACTTCCTCGGCCAGCCCAAAGGGTACGGCGAAAAAAAGCGCGATGAGTACGTTCAGAACGACTATCACAAAGTGACCGATGTCGTCAGGCCGGACTGGACCCTGGAAGGAGCAGTGGAGGATCTGGACCTGATGATTGCGGTGGGGCGCACGGTTGCCAACAACCGAGAATGGCCCGCCTGGAAACCCGGGTCGGAGTTTCGAGCAGCGCGCCCATCGCCCTCGGGTCCCAAACGCTGAAGTGGGGTGTGGGCGAATCATCCAGAAGAAGGTGAGGAAGCTAAACCTTTGGTGCAAAAGGGAATGACCTACGCTTGAGGGGCAGGCCGAAGGGTGACATTCGACCTCGTTTGCCTCGGCACCCTTCGGTGTCCGAGGGTCGCCCGAACCTTCCTTCTTGCAGTGGCCATCCCCAGCAGGTAGAGTCTTACGCTATGAGTAAGACGGAGTTGGTATCCCTCACCATCCGGTTGCCAGCCAAGGAACATTCGGCGTTGTGCGCCAAGTCGAACCGAAGCGCTTGGGTAAGAAACGCCATCGACGAGAAACTGCACCGGGAGCAGGCCCAGCCCGTGAAACCGCGCACGGCACTGGGACAAAGACTCCTGGCTGCTCGATTGGAGTATCAGGCCAGCGGAGGACGAGCCCTCTCCCTTGAGGAAGTCAGGCAGGAGGTTTCACGACGAAGGGGCGAGCGATGAAGCGCACCTATCTCGACAGCTCGGTGCTCATCCAAGCTGTGCATGGGGTGGATGGGGAGAAGACGGTCGTGTTGCTGGAAGACCCCTCCCGCGAGTTCGTTGCGGCAAGTTTCCTCAAGCTGGAGTTGCTGCCTCAACCTACTTTTCACAGGAGGAAGAAGGAATTGGAGTTTCTGTCAGCCTACTTCGAACAAGTCACGGAATGGTGCGAGGTGGACGAGAGCCTTGTGGAATCTGCGTTGAAGGAAGCAAGCATAGTTCCTTTGACAGCGGTGGATGCGATCCATATCGCTGCGGCGAAGGCCTTGAGGTGCGATGAATTCATCACGGCCGAAAAACCGGGGAAGCCGCTGCACAGGGCTCGTGGCCTGCGAATCTCCTACCTGCCAACCGTTTGCTGACCTCCAACTCTCTAGAATCACCCAATCCCATGAGCCTGCATGCATTTACCATGAAACTGCGGCCTGGCACCCTGCAGGAGTACAAGCGCCGTCACGATGCCATTTGGCCTGAGCTAGTGGTGTTGTTACGCGAGTCCGGGATTTCGGATTACTCCATATTCCTGGATGAAGCCAGCCTAGTTCTCTTCGCCGTGCAGAGGAGAACCCACCCTGACTGCACCGCGGGGTTGCCCGACCATCCGGTGATGAAGAAATGGTGGGCCTACATGGCACCGCTCATGGAGACCAATCCTGATCAATCGCCGCGATGTGTCGATCTGCAGCAAGTATTCCATCTGGATTGAAAAGACATGCCTGAGAATCATTCCACCCCAATCCGTACAGAGGCGACCGCCGGTGCGGTCGAGGAATTCGAGCGGGAAACTGTGCCCGAGCGGGCTCTGCTCGGGTTGAAGAGTTTCGTCGGCCAGTATGCGGGCGAACACGTGGCTGGCACCGAGCTGATGATCGGCCCGCTTTTCGTAGCCTCAGGTGTGGGAGCTTTCGATCTGATCTCCGGTCTTCTTTTGGGGAATCTGCTGGCGGTGCTGAGCTGGACGTTCATGACGGCGCCGATCGCCGTGCGGGCGCGTCTGACACTCTATTATCAGCTGGAGCGAATCTGCGGGAGGCGGCTGGTGGTGAGTTACAACATCGCCAACGGGGTGATGTTCACCTTCCTCGCGGGGGCCATGATGACGGTGACCGCGACCGCGTTCGGTGTTTGGTTTGGATTCCGCATGCCTGGATTGGGAGAAGTTTTCCCTAACAGCGTGGGCTGGGTCGTGGCCGTGTTGGCGATCGGCACGGTGTTTTCCATCGTGGCGGCGTCTGGTTACCGGTCCGTCGCAAGGTTCGCCAATATTGCCGCCCCCTGGATGATCGTGGTCTTCGTGGCGTTCGGTATCGTGGGTCTCCGCGAGTTGGGGATGAAATCACCAGGAGACTTCTGGCAGGTGGCGCAGAACACCATTTGGAAGGGCGGAGATCCTCTGCCCGGCCAGGTGAAGTTCACGTTTTGGCACGTAATGTTCTTTGCTTGGTTCTGCAACATGGCCTGGCACATCGGGATGGCGGACCTCTCCGTCTTTCGTTTCGCCCGAAAGTCCTGGTACGGCTTGGCTTCGGCGGCGGGAATGTACGTGGGGCATTTCATGGCATGGATCTCCGCGGCCATTCTCTATGCCCTGCAGATGCAGCAGGAGCCCGGGAATACGACCGTGCTCCCAGGCCCACTCTCCTATCGGGCCTGCGGCGTTGCCGGCCTGCTCTGTGTGATCTTTGCCGGTTGGACGACGGCCAACCCCACCCTCTACCGCGCCGGCTTGGCGTTCCAGGCCATCTTCCCTGGCTCGTCGCGTTTCCGCGTCACCCTCATCCTCGGCCTGGTGGCTTCCGTAACCGCCGTTTTCCCACTGGTGACGATGAAGCTCCTCGATTTCGTGGCCCTATGGGGAATGATCCTGATGCCGATGGGCGCGGTGATTTTTAGCGATTTCTGGATCCTTCCGAAGCTGGGGATGCAGTCCGAATATGCGCTCCGGGGGCGAGTCTCTTTGAATTGGGCAGCCGCCGGTGCCTGGCTCTGCACCGTGGGAATCTGTACGTTTCTCGTGCTGAAGATGGGCGTGCAAATCTACTTTGTAAGCCTACCAGGCTGGTTTGCCGCCACGTTCCTCTATATCGGACTCAGCAAGATGATCCAACCCTCCGCGCCCGCGCTTCCAATTCAGCCACAACGGGACACCTCACCATGAAACGCCTGGCACAAACCGCCTCTGCGCTCGCCCTGCTCGGGATCCTGGTACTCTCTGGTCTCTTCTTCGTCGATCGGATAGCCCTGGACCAACTGAAGACGGCGATGTGGATGGTGACCGTAGTCTGGTTTGCCAGTGCCGCGTACTGGATGGAACGCGGCACTGGAACCTGAAGCAGGGTCTGAGCAGGAGCAGGGCAGGAGCAGGGCAGGAGCAGGGGAGGGGGTTATTCGCCCTTGCGCTCGCCCAGCATGCGGTCGATGAGGAAAAGTCCGTTTGGCGAACCACTCACCATCTTCACCTTGCTGAGCACGTCAGCTGCGGTGGCCTCTTCCTCGACCTGTTCCTTCACAAACCATTGCAGAAAGGCGACGGTGGCGTGATCCTTGACTGCCTGGGCTTGTTCCAGGATTTCGTAGATCAGTTTGGTAACGTGCTGTTCGTGACGACCCACCTCTTCGAAAACGGCCAAGGGGCTATCCCACTTGGCGGGAGGCGCGGCGATAGCCTGGAGGGTGACGCGGCCGCCCCTTTCATAGATGAATTGGTAGAACTTCATCGAATGGCTCCACTCTTCCCTGGCCTGGGTTTTCATCCAGGAGGCCATTCCGGTAAGGTTCTCGGCTTCCAGCCAGGAAGCCATGGAAAGGTACAGATAGGAGGAATACATTTCCGCGTTGATCTGCTTGTTCAACGCTTCCAGCAGTTCGTTTTTCAGCATTGTTTATCTTTCTCACATGCGGCCTAACCGCAAACCATACCCAGTGAGCATGATTGGAGCGGGCGGGCCTAATTCGCGACCTGCCTTACCTATACCATCCAAAGTCGCGTCAAGCAACCGTCGGGCTGAATTGTCCCTGTGGCACCTGAGGGGCACTGTCTGAGGGCTTGGTGGGTGCATCGGCACGGAATGGCTCCAAGTGTTCGCCCTGGCGCACTAATCGGGCGCTGTTGAACACCACGATCAGCGAGCCGGCATTATGCATAATGGCGGCCACAATGGGGTTGATGTAACCAAAAGCCGCCAGCGTGAGACCCCCGATAATGAAGAACACTCCGAACAGGAAATTCTGGTTGATCACCCCACGCGTGTTACGCGAAAGCTTCACGAGGAAAGGCAGGCGGCGGAGGTCGCTGTTCATGAGGGCGATCGTGGCGCTGTGGATTGCCACCTCACTGCCTGCCGCGCCCATGGCGATACCGATATCCCCTGCGGCCAGGGCGGGCGCGTCGTTGACACCATCGCCCACCACCGCGACCCGGTAGCCCTTCGATTTCATGAGCCGAACGAACTCGACCTTGTTCTGCGGCAAGCACTCGGCCATGACCTCTTCACAGCCGATTTCGCGTGCTACGCGAGCCGCGACCGGTTGTCGATCCCCAGAAATCATGGCGATGCGCCTGACACCGGTCTGGAGCAAGGCGCTCAACGATTCCTTGGCCTCCGGGCGCGTCTGATCACGCAAGCCAATCCATCCCAGGAACTGCCCGCCCCGGGCCACGTACAGGAGACTGAACCCTTCGGTCTCGTTCAGATCGACCGATTTGGAAAAGTCTTCCCCAATCCCGTTGTCCTTCAGCCACTGGGCACGACCCACCAGGACCGCCGAACCGTCGATTTGGGCTTTGACGCCGCGGCCGGCTGTTTCCTGAAAACCACCCGGCTCAGAAAGGGGCACGCCTGCCTCTCCGGCCAGCGCCGCGATGGCCTTCGCCGTGGGATGGTTACTGTACTTTTCAGCCGAGGCAGCCACGCGCAGTAACTCCGCTGGCTTGATATCGCCTACGGGAGCCAGGCGGCTGACTTCGAGCTGCCCCGTCGTGAGAGTCCCGGTCTTGTCGAAGATGAACGCGTTGATCCGTGCAGCCGATTCCAGGTCCGACACGTTCTTGATCAGCACCCCCAAACGGGCGGCGGCCGAAAGCGCCGCCACCATCGCTGTCGGGGAAGCCAGAATGAAAGCGCACGGGCAGGAGACGACGAGGACGGCGATCATTCTATCGAGGCTGTGGGTGAAGGCCCAGACCAAGGCCCCAATCACCAGCACAAAGGGCGTATAATAGACCATGTACTGGTCCACAATTCGCATGATCGGCAGCTTGGTCTTTTCCGCCGCCAGGATCAGGTCGCGCACCTGGCCCAGGGTGGTGTCTTCGCCCGCGCGAGTCACTTTGATCTCCAACACCCCGGTGAGATTCTGCGTGCCGGCGAAGACCTGGTCCCCCGGGTTCTTATCCACCGGAAGAGATTCCCCGGTGATATTCGCTTGGTTGAATGAGCCCTGCCCCGCCGTGATGACCCCGTCGGCTGCCACGTTGTCTCCAGGCCGGATGCGGATGAGGTCGCCGATGGCGAGGTCTTTGGCGGGCACCTCCTCTTCTTTCCCACCTTTCATGATACGACGGGCCTTGGTAGGGGTGAGTTTGATCAGCGATTCGATGGAGGCGCGCGCGCCGGCCGCCGTACGGGTCTCGATGATTTCGCCGAGGAGCATGAAGAAAGCCACGATCCCGGCGGTTTGGTAATCGCCGCTGGCGAAGGAAGCCAGCACCGCGATACTCACCAGCTCGTTGATACTCAGCGTTCCTCGACGGAGGTCTTTGACCGAGGTCCAGATAATGGGAGCCCCAAGAATGAGGGCGCCGAGCATCGCACTCGCGCTGGCCACCATGTTGCCGTTGGGCAGGAGCCAGTTGACCAGGTATGAATTGATGACGAAGAGCAAGCCCGCGATGGTCTGGGGCAGCCGGATCTGCACATGCTCATGATCGTGGCCACACCCACACCCATCGTCGTGTTTATGGTGATGGTCATGGTCGTGAGGGTGATCGTGGTTGCAGCACGAATGATCGTGGTGATCATGCCGATCCTGCTGGCGGCTGAAAAGGGAGGTTACCTGCATGAGAATCTGGAGAAAGGGTTAATACGCTGACTCGCGTTCCTTCTTCTGGGGTTCGCGGCTGAGCTGCAAGCGAAGTTCCCGGGGTTGGCCGTCGATCCGGTCGGGCAGGAAAAACTTCTCCTGGGCGTTGGTGAGGGCGCGTCCCATGGTGGCGGCCAGAACCCGCTCGCGGAACAGCGCTGGATTCCTTTGGTAGGAGGGCAGCTGATCCTGAAAGTACGTTGCGTCCGCGATGATGGCGCTGACGACGCGATTGCTGCTGACCAGGCCGCCGCTGACTACCGCGCGGGCTTCACCCACCGCCTTGCTCGTCACTTCATCGGAGTAGCCGCGGGCGTCGCTGACCAGCTTGCTGCGTTCCTGCATCGCGGCATTTACGTTCTCGAAGGCCTGGCGCACGTCCGCAGGAGCCTTGGTTTCGACATCCCCTGGTTCCAAGGAAATTCCCAGGTGCAGGTTTTTGACCTGCTGGTTGACCCTGTCCAACACCGCGTCTCGAAACCGGGCCCGGTCACTGTACAGCGCCGCGTCCGCCGTGAATCGGGAGGAGGCGAACAGAATCGCGTTGTTCAGCACATTGGTCAGGGTGCCGAGCACGTTGGTAAAGCCAAAGGTATAGCGGATCGGATCGCTAATCCGGTAGTTCACCGTCGCACGCACATGAATGATGTTTCCGTCGGCGGTCAGGGTGTAGCCATCGATCTCTGGGCTCAGGTAGCCCCGGGGCTGTGGTTCCTCGCTTCTGGCCTCCATGTCGGGGGTCGTCGCGTACCAGCCAGCGCTCGAGCGTACCGTATGGCTCTGGCCGATGGGGATGCGGACCTTTTCATCGATGGGATAAGGCATGGCCCAATGCCAGCCGGGCTTCAGGAGCTGCTCGGGGCCGGTGCCCTTGGGTTTGCCAAAGCGGAGTACCACTACGACCTCGTTCGGCTTGACGATGAAGCCTCCGGAGAAACAGAAGAGGGCCACCAAGCCGATCATGAGCAGCTTCACCACCTGAAAACTGCTCTGCATCGCCTCCGAAAGGGCTTGCGAACTGGAATCCTCCGCTGATTGCAGAGGAGGTCCCCCCTGGACCGGTTGCGTTTGTTTTGGGTCGCTCATAGTCTGATGACAGTCAACCCGCTTTACTTGATGGAGCCGGATCCCGCCTGGCCTTTGAGCAGATCAAAGGGAGGCGTGCGCGTGTCCAGAATCAGCGTGGCGCGTTCCTTCAACGAACGTTCCAGTGCGTTGAGCTTCAGCAGGAACACCGCCAGTTCCGGGTCCTGCTCAAACACCTTCAAAGACTTGGCAGCAGCAGCATCCGCCTCTCCCCGAATCAAAGTCGCCTTGGATTCCGCTTCCGCCAGGATTTGGTCCCGCTGGCGGTCGGCGTCGGAACGGATCCGGATCGCCTCGGCGGCACCTTCGCCGCGGAACTGCTTCACCAACTGCTCGCGTTCGGCCGTCATACGTTCAAACACCTTGGCGGTAATCCCTTCGGGCAATCCGATCTGTTTGATTCCCAACAGGGCGACTTCGATACCGTAGCTGGCTTCGGCCTTGGGCTTGAGGGCTTCCAGCATGTCTTTTTCAATCTTCTCGAACTTCAGTTCTTGTGGGTTGGGCGAAATAAAGTCGGCGAGGTTATGCGCGCTGACGGTCGTCATTTTCGCATCGCGCAGGAGATCTTCTAGGCTCTTCTCGGCGCGAGTCACGTCGTTGTTGAACTTCTCGAGAAAACGCCTGGGATCGGAGATGCGCCACCCGACGAACACATCCATGAGCAAAATGCGCCCATCTCCGGTGTTCACGGGCTCGAACTTGTTGCCCAGATTCCGAATCCGGTTGTCGAACCGGTAGACGTTCTGAATGGGCCAGGGAAGCCGCAAGTGCGGACCGGGCTCATAGGCGCCGCTGTAGCGACCGAGAGTGGTTACGACGGCTACCTCAGTCTGGCGAACCTGGAAAACGAAGAGCATGGCTCCGAAAACCAGGAGGACAAGAATACCCGTGGCGAGGGTGATGGGATTACGCTTCATAGTCAGTTTCCAGCGATCAGTTCAAAAGCTACTCTCGGCTATTCTTTGGTTTTCTTGCTTGTCGGAAGGGTGATGTCGAGAAGGTCCGCCCGCAGCTTGTCTTCCAGGTTAAAGAGAACAACGTCGTGGGTGTTGGTTGGTACAACGATGTACTTCCGTGGGGCGGCCGTTGCGGCGACCAGGGTTTCGAGATAGGTGCGGAGCCGGTACACCTCAGGGGAGGCTTTGGCCGCCGTCAGCTGGTTGGTGAAACGCCCCGCCGCAGCGCCCGCAGCCGCCATCTCGCGGATTCGGTAGGCCTCCGCTTCGTTCAGAAACTTGGCCGCCTCGGCCCTCGCCATGGGCACCCGTTCCGCCGCGTAGGCACGGGCGTAGTGGTTGGTGGCCTCCTTCTCCTGGATGGCCCCAATCACTCTTTCGAAGGCGGGAGCCACCTTCACCGGCGGATGAATATCATGCAGACCGACAAAGAGAATCTTCACTCCCAGCTTGTGCTCATCGGCACGAGCCTGAATCCGGCGCTGGAGTTCGACCGCCGCCGTCTTCCGACCGGTGGTCATCAGGTCATTCAAATCCACCCCGACCAAGTAACGAGTAAACTCTCCAAAAGCCACTTTCTGCAGCAGCTCACCGGCGGCCGCATGATTGTATGCGAAGGCCCGCACATCCTGAATTTGATACTGAACAGGCAGACTCACCGCCAAAAGGCCCACCGGCACCGCTTGTTCGCCTCCGGCAACCGACAACGGCGTCTGTCGGCTTGCCACCAGCATCGGAAACTCCTCTTTGTAATGCTGCTTGGTCCAAAGCACGGTGCGTTGGGTGCTGTCCTTGTCGTCATGGACAATTCCCACCTCAAAACCCTGCACTGCCTCAGTCTGGTACCGATAGATCCGGTCCACTGGCCAAGGGTATTTGATGTGCCATCCAGGGCTGAGGAGGTCGCGGCCTTGCACCGGTTTGCCCAGGCGCTCCAGCAACGCCTGCTCGCCAGGCTCGACCACCACGATCATGGAGGAAAGGAACAGGATTGCCACCTGGGCCAGAACCACCCAGCCAAGCGCCTTCTCCAGAAAGCGATAGAACCAGGTCTCGGAAACCTTGAATCCGAATTGGTAGTCCAACGCCTGTGCCGCAGTGGTGATCAGACCACCCGGTTGGCTCAACAATCCTATCAGGCGGCTTTCATAGAGCGGATGCTCCATCACGCCCTTCAAGCGGGGACGATAAAGCTCAAAGACCAAGGCGATGAGGTTCTCTACCGCCACCAGGCCGAGAATGACCACCAGGACACGCGCGACCATGGTGTCTGCGGCCGAATACCCGGCCCAATTCGCCACTTCCACGAGGGACCCCAGCAGGTTCAACACCGCGCCCAACAACAGGTAGCTGGCCTGGGGTCGAAGTAGCCGCTGCCGCTCAATCCTCGCCAGGGCGGCCGAGTATTTTCCAAACTGAAAATAGACCAAAGAGAAGAGGCCGAACAGGGCCAAGGCGACGGTTGACTCCTGCAAGCTAGCCACCTTGTCTTCACCCAGGTGTTTCCAGAGGTAGAAGGCGCCTCCGGCTTGCAGGAAGAAGAAAAGAATGGTGAAACCGGGGACAAAGAACCGTTCAAACTGCTCCCGCGCCCGGCGTGCCGGGAAGGTATCGGCGGCCTGTTCGCTGAAGAGGGTGGCGCTGGAGGCGGACCGCTGGAGCTCATCGAATTCCAACTGTTCCAGGCGTTCCCTATCCTCCAAACGCATCTGGAAATAGCTGACCAAGGCAGCCAGAAATCCCACCGTCATGAAAGCGGCGGTCACGATCCCGGTGGCGGAATTCGCGTAGCGTGCTACCAAAGCGCCGCATGCCCCCAGCACGAGGAGCATGATCCAGTTAACCAGGCCTTTTCTACGGATGCTCTGTTCCATGGTGATTTAACTCAGCTCACGATCTTCAAATAGCAGCAAGGCAGCGCACAAGGACGCTCCCAAGTATCCCAGCATATACCCCATCGCCTTGACCACGTAGGTCCAAGGAATCTTCTGCTGGCCCTCCAGGGCATCGGCCAGCCAGAACAGCTGCCAGTTGGGGGTGATGGTATAGAGAATCTGCGCCCACCATTTGCCCTTTTCGACATGATCCAGAAAAAGAAACTCGGACATCAAACCCAGGAGGAACAAACCCGAACAAACCACGAGGGTAGGGATCATTTCCAACCGGGTGGAACAAGCCAGAGCCAGCCCCGCCAGCACCAGCAAGGCGAACAACACCAGGACACAAGCCGGCAGCAACCGCCAATCCACGTCCTTCGCAAACGCCTGCCATTCCCCTTCTTTGTTAAACAGATTCACAACGACAAAGGCCAGCGTACCCATCACCAGCAGGCTGAATACCGCGTCCGAAACGAAAGGCCGGTTCAGAAAATAGTTGGTGAATCCCCCGATCCCATACGCCAACAGCAGGGCCACAAAGTAGATCTTCAGCGCTAGCGTATCCGTCGACCCATAAGCGTCAAAGGCCATCCGGCTCGCCAGCAAAGCGGAGAGGGTGTTGAAATAAGTGAGCAACAACAACGTTCCCGCCAAACCCACGTACTTGGCCAGGAGGAATTGCGCCCGGCCCACCGGCTTCGCCAAGACCGCCAAAGCCGTCCCTGTCCGGATCTCGTGAGCCACCGAAGCCGAGGCGCTGAGCACAGCGCCCAGCAGACCCGCCAGCAACATCATAGCCAGCACGCTGTCCTTCACCAGTTTGGGGTCTTCCCCAAAACCGAAGTAGGGCACTGCTGCCAGGAAAACGCCAAAAGCACCCGAAGTCGTCATCAACAACAGGAAAACCGGTTGCCGGACTAGCTCCATGAACGCGTTCGCCGCTATGGTAACAAACTGTCTCACGACATGACCTGAGCCGTTAAGCTTACGAATCTGCCTTTCGATTGCAAACGGTTATTCATATTGCATCGGACACCATCGCACCCGTCTTCGGCAGTTCGCCCAACGAGAGACCATGGGTTTTTCACCCAGGGGCAGGCTCGTAGGCATTGGACCAGAGCCTTTCGAGAGTGTTCAACTGGTTCCAGCGCAACAGGGTGTGCCTTTTGCGGCACAGGAGGCCCGTTTCTGGGTGAACCTCATGATGGAAGATATATAACAATCACGTCTACAGGTATTTACAACAACTTCATATTCGGCGAGGATCGGGATGGCCGATAGCGCTCTCCCTTTTGTTCCAACCCTTGCCTTTGTGGCTGTCCGCCCGCATCCTAGTGCCGTTCATGATCAGGCAGCGTTGTCACCTCAGAACCAAGAACCTGGCTTTCCTGGCCTTAGGCCTCTGTGCGCTCGGTTGTTGTGCTCCAGCGCTCGCCGCGGACGCCATCGCCCCGCACCCGAGCGTCTTTCCTCCTCCCTTGGAGATTTACCAGGACAGGCATCTCCAAAGTGTTGTGGAGGTCTTGAAGCACCGGATCTCGATTCAGCCCCTGAATCTTCTGGCCTCGCTTCTTTTCCTGGGTGCCGTCGTTCACACCTTCTTCGCCCATAAGTTTCAACATTGGGCTCATGTGGTTGAATCACGGGCGGCGGCAAAGGCCGAGTCGGGAGCCGGGTCCAACCCCAAGCCACCCCTGGCAACCCTCCTGCACTTTCTTGGCGAAGTGGAAGTGATCTTTGGCATCTGGGTCATCCCCCTCGCCCTGCTGATCACCCTGCGCCTGGGTCCGGAGACCGCGTCGCAGTATCTCAACCATCATGTCAATTTCCAGGAGCCGATCTTCGTGGTGGTGATCATGGCGATGGCGTCGACAAGACCAGTCTTGGAGCTTTCGGAGCGTGCTTTGCGTTCTGTTTCTCGTCTTTTCGGCGGGGGCACCGTTGCCTGGTGGTGGTCCATCCTGACGCTCGCCCCGCTGCTGGGCTCCGTGATCACGGAGCCGGCGGCGATGACCATCGCTGCCTCGTTGCTGGCCAAGCAGTTCTACGCCCGGCAGCCTCGATCCGCCTTTGCCTACGCCACGCTCGGGCTCCTCTTCGTCAATATCTCGATCGGCGGTACCCTCACCCACTTCGCCGCGCCGCCTGTGCTTATGGTCGCGGCCCCTTGGAAGTGGGGCACGGTGTATATGCTTACCCACTTCGGCTGGAAAGCGGCCCTTGCCATTCTGGCGTCGAACGGACTTTACTTCGCGCTGTTCCGGAAGGATTTCGCCCGGATCCAAGCAGACCGATCCCCCGCCGTGCAGAGCGGCTCCGGGCTTCCACCCATCCCAACTTGGGTCACGTTTGGAAACCTTCTTTTCATGGGTGCAGCGGTTCTCTTCGCCCACAGCCCGGCGAGCTTGATCGGCACGTTCCTCTTCTTCCTCGGTTTCACGGAGGTCACCCAGGAGCACCAGGCGGAACTGCAGCTGAGACCTGCGATCCTGGTAGGGTTCTTCCTCGCGGGACTCGTGATTCACGGCGGACTCCAGCAATGGTGGATCGGCCCCGTTTTGGGGAGGCTGAACGAGATTCCGCTCCTGTTTGGCTCCATCGGGCTCACTGCCTTTAATGACAATGCTGCCATTACCTACCTGGCTACGCTGGTTCCCGAACTCTCGGACGGCATGAAATACGCCATGGTAGCGGGGGCCGTCACAGGCGGTGGCCTTACGGTCATTGCCAATGCCCCGAATCCCGCCGGACAAGCCATTCTCGGACGCTTCTTTCCCGAGGGCATCGCCCCTCTCCGGCTTTTTCTAGGCGCTCTGCCCGCCACGGTAATCACCACTTTGTTCTTTCTCCTCTTCCGCGGG
Organism: uncultured Verrucomicrobiota bacterium; assembly: GCA_964411985.1. Taxonomy (GTDB): domain Bacteria; phylum Verrucomicrobiota; class Verrucomicrobiia; order Limisphaerales; family J093; genus CAYPNF01. Next base: position 26,931 of record CAYPNF010000016.1, on the reverse strand, counting down.
TAGGAATCCGGTCGAAAGTCGTTATAAAACTGGTTTACCCCTGTAATTGCGCAAAAGGCGTTTCTCAACGATAGTGACGGCGAAAGAAAGCACGATCTTGTCTATGAAACCTATTCAATCAGGGGAATTGTACCAGCACCTTAGCTCGTTCCTGAAGACCAAGGGAATCGACTTCCAGGAGGGTTCCTACACCCGCCGCGTCCAGAAAGGATGCGAGTTGTTGACGAAGACCATTAACGTCACCCAGGAAACAGTGGAGAAGGCCAAGGCTGGTGTGAAGACCCAGCTGAAGAAGGCCAAGCAGGTGGTGCACGAGAAAACGGCGCCAGACAAGCCGGCCAAAGCCAAAACTCCGGCGTCAGCAAAGCCTCGTCCCAAGAAGAGCGCCCCGCGTCGCTCTGCGAAAACCACCAAGGTTCAGCCGCCTGAGCCCACTGCTCCTCCTGCGTAGTCAGACCAGAATTGCCCCGCAATATCCCGGATCTGGGCTGTTTGCGTCACCATCACCGGGCTCCACCAGGACGGAAACAGTTCCCGATATCGCTTCTGGGCGAATCGGGCATCGATCAAGAGCACAACCCCTCGGTCGTGCTCGGACCGGATAACCCTGCCCACCGCTTGGAGAACACGGTTCATCCCCGGAAAGGTGTAGGCATAGTCGAATCCCCGCCCCGTCTCCTTTTGGAAGTGGTCGCGTATCAGATCCCGCTCCTGGCAGAGCTGTGGTAGACCCACCCCCACCACCACCGCCCCAATCAAGCGATCCCCAAGCAGATCGATCGCCTCCCCGAAGATCCCCCCCATGACCGCAAACCCGACCAGCGTTTCCTGGCGGTCCGTCGCAAAAGCCGCCAGGAAGGCTTCCCGATCTGTGTCAGGCATGGCCGTGCTTTGGCAAAGCAGCTGGAGGCCGGGGCAGAGCGCCTCGACCCGTGCATGCACCTCGTTCAGGTACTGGTAGGAAGGGAAATAGACCAGATAATTACCCTGCCGACCCTGCACCAGGGCTTGGATCGCTTCCGCTACCTGTTGCGCGGTATGGACCCGCGATTTGAAATCCGTGGCGAGCCCCCGATGAACCATCAGTTTCAGGTTCTCCACCGGAAAGGGCGATGCCAACCGAAGAGTCGGATCCAACGGCTCCCCGCCTAACAATCCCCGATAATACTCGAGCGGAGTGAGGGTGGCGGAGAAAAAGATGGCCGCTTTCCCGCGGTCCAGCATGGCACGCAGCTGTGCTGCCGGATTCAGGCAAAAGAGCTTCACCGCCGCGTCCGGAGGTTGGGCGAGGATCATGGCATAACTGGCATCGTAATCCTCCGCCACTCGCATAAAACCCAGAAGGCCAAAATAAGTATCCAGCAGCGCCGGCCGTACCTCTCCGCCCTCATTCTGCGCCAGCCATTCCTCTAGCAGATCAAGGCATTTTTCGGTTTTGGCCAAGAACTTCTCGGGCAGAACCTCAGGAGCGGGCCGCTCCGCCGGGGGCCGATCGACCTGGCTGGGGTGGGGCAGAGCAAAAAGGTCCATCTCTCCTGCCCCCGCATCCTCTCGGGACTCTTCCTCTTGGCAGCAGAGCTTGCGGATGCTTCCTGCCAAGCCGCTGAGGGCCCGACCCAGACGCGGCGCGGTGGCCCCCAGAGCCCGGCGTACTTCGCGCAAATCCCGTCCTCTCAGCTCTGCTGAGAACATCTCCCGGCCACGTTCGACGAGGTTATGCGCCTCATCGATCAGAATGGCGTGCGCTCCCCCACTTTCGGCGAAGTGGCGGCGCAAAAAAGAGACCGGATCAAAAAGGTGGTTATAGTCTCCGATCACCACCTCCACCCACATGGAAGCATCCAAGCCCAGTTCGAAGGGGCACACCTGATGTTGCTCAGCCACTTCCCGGAGCACTCGTCCCGAAATCTCCTCTCGATCCAAGACCTCTCGCATCGCCGCATGGCGACGATCATAGTACTGCCTCGCCAATGGGCACTCCTTCAAGTCACAGACGCCGCCCTCGCGCGGGCAGATCTTCTCGCGGGCGGTGAGGGTCAAGCTGCGCAGGCGGAGACCCTGACCCCGCAGGTCAGCCAGGCACTTTTCTGCCACCCTCCGGCCCACGGTGCGGGCGGTCAGGTAGAACACTCTTTCCACCTTTCCTTCACCCAGGGATTTGAGGGTGGGGAACAGAACGGACATCGTTTTTCCGACGCCAGTAGGTGCCTCGGCAAACAGGCGACCGCCCCGCTGCAGGGTTCGATACACTGCGATCGCCAGCTCGCGTTGCCCCAACCGATACGATGGATAAGGAAACGAGAGGCTCCGAAGGGACGGATCGCGGCATTCCCACCACCGCCCCTGTGCTTCCAACCAGTCCAAATAGAAGGAGACTGTTTCCTGAAAGAACGCGGCCAGACATTCCAGGGTCCAGTCCTCCCGCCACTCCCTGGTGTGGCCACTCGTCAGTTCCAGGTAGGTGAGCTGGAGCTGGAGCCCAGCCAGCTTTTGTTCGCTGGCGTACAGAAAGCCATACACCTTGAGCTGTGCCCAGTGGAGTGGATTGGGCTCCGGCAGGTACTCTGCCACGAAGGTCTTGATCTCCTCTACAACCACGCACTTTTCGAGCGTCAGGACGCCGTCCAGCCGCCCCTGCAGCGTCAGCGTAAGATCCCCGCGCCGCACCTCGTGCGTTAGGGCCACTTCGCTCTGGTAGCCTGCGGGTCGGGAGCGTTGGATCCGCTGATGCCCGCGCGTTCCCAGCCAAGCCCGTTTGCGGCCCACAAAACCGCTCTCGCTTTCCAGCCCGCCCCTGCGCAGGACGAACTCCACCAAATCGCGAACGGCTATCCTGTGAACTCGCACCAGAGAAGTCTCGATGCGGCCATGTTACGGCGCAAATCCAAAATCATTTGGCTGGATAACCTCTCTCAAACTTGGCAGACTCTCCTTACCGTGGACATAACTCATCCCAGGATACGTCTGACGGGCACGGCGGTAACGCATACCGGCTTGGTGCGTACCCACAATGAGGACGCGTTTCTCCTGGGAGAGCCTTGCTGTTTCCCCGACCGGACCGGACCGTTCACTTTGGCGGGTTCCTTGGGTTGCCCTTGGCTTTGCGCGGTCTCGGACGGGATGGGCGCGCATAACGCCGGAGAGGTGGCCAGCCGCATCGTTGTCCAGGAGATGGCCGCCCAGGTCGAGCTGACACCCGAGGGGATTCTCTCCTGTCTTCAAGCTCTGAACCTGTTTCTCTGTCGTGCCGGCGTGGAGAACCGGGAGTGGCTGGGAATGGGGGTGACTGTCGCCGGTCTCTTTTGCGGTCCGGAGGGACTTTACGTCTTCAATGTTGGCGATTCGAGGGTCTATCAGACCTTTGAAAACCAACTTTACCAGTTGACCGAAGACGATTCGCTGGCTGCCCTTCTCACCCGTATCGGCCAGTTGCCGGCTCACAGCGCCAGGATCGCCGGCCTGAATGCCCTGACGCAGGCCATCGGCGGCCACGAATCTCCCGCCAAGATCCAGCCCCACATCCGCCCCATCAGCGGCCCTTTTCCCTGCCGCTTCCTGCTCTGCACCGACGGACTGACCGATATGGTGGCTCCCGCTCTTCTCACCGCCTTGATGTGTGTCGATGCCAAGACGGATTTGGTGGCAGCGAGTCTAGTAACGGCCGCCTTGGAGGCAGGGGGAGCGGACAACATTACGGTGATCGTGGCGGATCTGGAGGAGCAGGGTGAGGTGCAATAGTCTTGAAAGGGTCGCTATGGGCCCTTCCTACCTATTGGCTTGGCTGGATGGTTCTATTCCAGTTGACTCCCATTGGGGGTGAGTTCTAGTCTCTTAGCCAGAGAACCATCCACGAATCACCCTATGCGTAAGAGACTTCGGAGCAACCGGCTTTCACTGTTCTCCTTGGCTTGCCTGGTTGGCATCTCCCTCGAGATCGCGGCCCAGCCCGCACCCGACTTCGCGCTCACCATCAAGCCGGACAAGTTGGCGGTGATCCCAGGCAAGTCCTCTGCCTTCCTCGTCACCGTATCGCCCCTGAACGGTTTTACCGGCAGCGTGCAACTCGCGGCGACCGACCTTGCCCCGGGGCTCACCAACTCGTTTTCCCCGAACCCCGTTGTGCTTCCGGGAACCGGGAATGCCATTCTCACGCTCACGGCCGACGAGAGCGCTCCGATTGGCACCAGCCAATTCAATTTGACCGGAACCAGCGGTAGCCTTACCCATTCAACCACTTCCGGACCCGTCACGGTCAATTTCGGCCTCATTCCGATCGGCAACGGAACCATTCGTGGCGTCGTCAGGGACGCCGAGACCGGCCAACCTGTTCCCGGGGCAGGGATTAGCCGCGTGTGGTCGGGTTACGGCACCAAGGCTGCATCGGACGGCGCTTACATGCTCACCATGCCCCTCGATTCCGGCAACGACTGGCCCATGTCCGTGGGTCTGGAAGCCACCGACACGACGGGTAACAATACTTACTACCCGCTCACACAGTATACCTATCTGGTGCGTGATAGCACCACGGTCCTGGATTTTGATCTGGTTCCCAGGAAGTACGGGATCCTGGAAGGGACGGTGGTGGACACCGACAACAATCCCGTCTACCTCGCCAAAGTAAAGTACGGAACCGGCGACTATGAGTACGTAACCACAGACACGAATGGGGTGTTTCGTCATCCTGGCATTTTCTTGGGAAACAACAACGCCCCGGTGGATCTGGCCATCCAAGCGTTGAAAGATGGATATTGGGGTTCCGTTCCGCAAGGGCGTCGGATTGGCCCTGGAACCAACGAACCCGTCCACCTGGTCATCATGCAGGCCTGTTTTGGGAACATCACGGGCCAGATTGTGGACGCCGACTCTGGAGCAGCCGTCGCGGGGCAGACCGTTTATCTGTCCCCGGATCTCCTCGGTCATTGGCTCAGCGCGGATTCTGATGCCACGGGTTGGTTTGTCATGACCAATGTCAGCCTGGGCGCGAACAACACGCAGATCACGTATCAGCTACGCACTTACCGGAAGGATATCCCGGTGGTCGCCAGCGCCAGCCTGAGCCAATGCGGTCAAACCGCCACTTCTGCGGTCTTCCGACTGCCGCACCTGAACCTCGCAACGCTCACAGGCCACGTTTACGATAAGGAGACGAAGGAAGTCATTACCAGCGCCTCGTTAGGCTTCTCTCTAGGCTTCACGGGGTATTCCACGGAATCGGATCAAAGCGGTTCGTACACGATCACGAACATCGATCTGGTGACGCTGCAGACCAGCCCGATAACGTTGGGAGCGAATCTTAATATTGGCGGTGTCAGTGAGCCTTATTACCGCGCGGCCTCCAACCTGGTTCTTAAGGCGGACCAGGTCGTGACTCAGGACATGTACATGCTGCGCAAGCACTATGGGTACGCCGCCGTGACCGTGCGGGACGCCTTTACGCATCTTCCCATCGCCTCCGCGCGGGTCGAGAATGGGTATACAGATGAGAACGGGCAGTATCTCGTCGGTCCCAGAGAGCTGATCCAGCCGAATGCTCCCACCAAAGCTGACATCTTCTGCGAGGCTAATGGGTATTTCCGGACCTATGGCGACACCGTGTTCATGGCCGATACCACCAATGTGGTCGATATCGACCTGATCCCGTATTGCGACGGGGCTACCGTTATGGGTACCGTGGTGGATGCCGTCACGCAAAAGCCGATCAGGGGGGCCACCGTCAATGGAGCGATCACCGACGCTAATGGCTGGTACTCGGTCCACATGTGGGCCGGCGACAAGAATGCCCCCGTAGAGTCCACCCTCACCGCCAGCGCGCCGGGGTACAACGCACAGACGCGCAAGATCACCGTCTTTTGCGGTGCCACCATCACGGTCGACTTTGGCCGACCCCAAACCTTCTTCGGCACGGTGGAGGGGTATGTCACCAATGCCGTCACCGGGTTGCCGCTCACCAACATCTTCGTTGGCAGCGAGTTTGGCGGAGCCTCGCATACGGACACCAACGGATACTACAAACTAACCCAGGTTCCCCTAGGTGTGAACGGAGAGGATCGCACTTGGAACCTCACCGCCACTCCTCCGGAATTTGCGGCGTTAAAGAAATCCGTCCTGGTCTCCTCCAACTTTACCGCCCGCCTCGATTTCGGTTTCAGCAAAGAAGTGACGGATCTGGCCGTCTCCGTCGCCGCCTTGCCTGACCCTGTGGATTTGCGTGGGAACCTGACCTACAAGATCACGGTGCTGAACCAGGGCGGGGACGCCACGAATGTGGTCCTGACATCTGTGCTTCCGCCGGGAGTTACGGTGGTCTCGAGTTCGGTCACGAATACGACCGGGGCCTTCTTTGGTGAACCGTCCGTGAGCGATGGCACCGTCACCAGCTCAGCGGACCATTTTGTCGCCGGAGCCGCCATGCGGTTGGTGGTGGTGGTCAAACCGACGGCGGTTGGGTACCTCACCAACGTTGTGTCCGTCACCACGGACACGACCGACACGGTATCGGAAAACAACTCCGCGAGAGCCATAACCAGCGCCATCAACACCGATGCCGACCTGGGCCTGACTGTGACCCTCACCCCCAACCCGGTCGTGGTCAGCAACTCCCTGACCTATATGATCGCCGTGACCAATTATGGTCCGGGGGATGTGACCAGGGGCTTCCTGATCACGAACCCTTTCCCTGCGAATGTGTGGGTCAATCCGGGAGAGTTTACCGTGAGGGACGGAGTACTTGAGCTTTGGATCAACAGCCTCAAAGCAGGTAAAGGTGCCCAGTACGGGGTTATGGTCAGGCCGTTGACCGCCGGCTCTCTGACCCTTACCGCCACGGCTACCCCATCTCAGTTCGATCCAAATCCCGCCAATAACCAGGCGAGTGCCACTGTCACCGTCACCGGTTCCACGCCGGTCGAAGCGGATCTTCAGGTGGGCATCACTGCAGTACCTGAGCCGGTCACGGTCGAAGGTGACCTCACTTACACTCTGACGGTTAAGAACTTGGGGCCGGCGCCTGCCACGGGGGTCGCCATCACGAACCTCTTGCCGTCGGGTGTGGATTTTGTCCACGCTAGCGGCGAGCCTCAGCACGTGGAAGAGGGCCTGGTTTTCCGTTTGGAAACCTTGGCCGTTGGCGCGGAGACTAGTTACTCGGTGGTGGTGCGCCCGAAGAATCCAGGAAGTATAACGAGCCGACTTGCGGCCAAGTCAGATCAGACCGATCCGAATCTCGAGAACAACACAACCTCCGTCATTACGACCGTTGCTGAAGTGCCTCCGGTGGTCGCGGACCTGGTGGTCGCGATAAAACCCGACTCCGATTCCGTTGCGGTGGGGAGCCAGGTTTCGTACGTGCTCGCGGTCACGAACGCTGGACCGGCTGCTGCCACCGGGGTGATGCTCACGAACCTTCTCCCGGCAGAGGTGGACTTCGTTTCCGCCACGGGAGAGTATGAACAGACAGAGGGCGGCATCGTGTTCGCCATCGGCAGCATGGAGTTAGGCGTGGGGACAAGTTTCACGGTGGTGGTCACCACCAAGACTCCTGGATTCATCACGAGCCAGCTCGTGGGCAAAGCAGATCAGACGGATCCGAATCTCGAGAACAACTCGGCGTCGGTCGTCACCACAGTGACGCAGGTTATCCCCTCCAACGCCGATCTGGCGCTCCTCATGACCGCCACACCGAGCCCGATTACCCTCGGCGCCTCGATTACCTACACGCTGACGGTGACCAACGCTGGACCGGCCGATGCTCCGGCGGTCCAGGTGATCGACACCTTGCCGCTTCTGGCTGCCGTTACGTCAACGGATGCGGTCCAGGGCGATGTGGAACAGAACGGCGGAGAGCTTCGCTGGCACGTGGGCAACCTCGCGGGCTCAACCTCTGCTACGCTCACCTTGGTGGTCCAACCCTCGGCCGTCGGACAATACACCAACACCGCCACTGCGAACTTGCTTGCCGCACCCACCGACGATCCTGTGCTCTCGGTCTCGCTTCGGGAAGGCTCTTCAGGACAGCTCGTTGCGGATCCGAATCTCGAGAACAACTCGGCCACCATCATTACGACCGTTGCTGAGGTGCCTCCGGTGGTCGCCGACCTGGTGGTGGCGATGAAACCCAGTTCAGATTCCGTTGCGGTGGGGGGCCAGATCTCGTACGTGCTCGCGGTCACGAACGCTGGACCGGCATCGGCCACCGGGGTGATGCTCACGAACCTTCTCCCAGCAGAGGTGGACTTTGTCTCGGCCACGGGAGAGTACGAAGAGACCGAAGGCGGCATCGTGTTCTCCATCGGGAGCCTGCAACTGGGCGCAGGGACCAGTTTCACGGTGGTGGTCACGACCAAGACCCCTGGAACCATCACGAGCCGGATCATGGTTCGTAGTGATCAGACCGATCCCAACCTGGAGAACAACGCCGCGCTGGCGATGAATACCGTGAAGACGCAACCAACCTCGCTATCCGTGCAGGTGACCGGGCCGCTGTCGCTGAATCGCCAGACCGGGCTCTTTGAGCAGACGGTGCGGGTCATGAACGAGACCGGCAATGCGGTGCCTCCCGCGGTGCAGCTTTCGATTCAAGGCTTGGCGGCGAACATGCAGGCCCACAACGCCAGTGGCACCACCCCTTCCGGCACACCATTTGTCTTGCTCAACAACGGGCTCGGCGTCGGTGGTTATGCCCAATTCCTCCTGGAGTTCTACATTCCCAACCGCCAGGTGACCGCCCAACCCTCCTATTCGGCCCAGTCGATCGACCCCGTCGATCCCGCGGTCTCTGCCGGAACGCGAATCGAGGTGACGGCCACGCAGTGGACCGGGAACCGTCTCCTGATCGCCTTTACCTCGGTGCCTGGACGGCGATATATCGTGGAATACAGTTCCGATCTTAGCCACTGGAAACAGGCGCTCCCGGCCATTACAGCGGCGGGAACGAAAGTGCAGTGGTATGATGATGGTCCGCCGAAGACGGAAACCATGCCCACCCAAGCCGACGCCCGCTACTACCGGGTCATCGAATTGCCCAACAACTGACCTTTCCCTCTGAATCCCATGAGAGCGAAATTGCATAACTCGTCAGAATCTGCGCGCAGGAGGTTGCCTTCCGGAATGGCGTGGAGCCTTGCCTGCTTCGCCGCAATATCGGCTGGCCCTACTCCCTGCTTTGCGATGGCTGTTGGCGAAGAGGAGAGTCCGAACCGCTTTGGCATCGGTATGCGCCTTGGGTTCAACATCAACGCCAAGTTCAGCGGATTGGGTGGATACACGTCCATGGCTTCGCCGGGCCCGGCCACGGGCGGGGGGGTGGATCGAACCTACGATGACGGTTTTGTCAAGGTGGACGCCAGTGGAAACCAGGGTGGATCGACCTGGAACTGGGGTTACAACAGCCCGGCTCAGGCGCCCGGCAACGATACCTTGCAGTTCCATGCCGCCACGGCCGATGCCAATCTCAGTGTGGATGCCAACGACGATCCACAGTGGGGTATGGAAGTTTTCTACCAGCGCAGACTTGGCAAGCAGAGCTGGGGTACTTGGGGCATCGAAGGCGCCTTCGGGTATACCGACCTTTCTATCCAAGATCATTCGCTCGTCCTGGGCCAGGCTGGGGTCATTACCGACACTTACGCACTCGGCGGGCTCGTCGTCCCGCCCGCTCCCTATGCGGGAAGTTACGCCGGCCCCGGCATGTTGTTAGGGGATACCCCCACTCGTTCCCAGTCCATTGATCCTGCCGGAGAACAGGTCATGGGCTCCCGCGAACTGGATGGGACCCTCTATTGCTTGCGGGTGGGCCCCTACGCCCGATTCGCGTTGGTCAAAAGACTGTCCCTCCAGCTGGGAGCGGGTCTGGCAGTGGGAATCGTCGATAGCGAGTTTCGGTTCACCGAAACCGTGAGTTCCGCCACGGCCACACTGGCCAGTCGGTCCGGAGCCGACAGCAAAACCGATGTCTTGGCGGGAGCCTACGTTGACGCCAGGTTCGCCTACCGCTTGTGCAGCTGCGCCGAGGTGTTTGTCGGGGCGCAGTACCAGTACCTGCCCGATTTCGAACAACAAGCGGCCGGAAAGAAGGCTCATCTGGACTTGGGCGAGACGGCGTTTGTGAACGCGGGTTTTGCCGTCGAATTCTGATCTTTCCTACCGAAGCGCCGTAGCATCTGGTTCCCGCCGGGCGAACGCTGGCGGGTCTGACATTGTGTTCATTTTTCCAGCCCTATGAGACTCATCGGCCTTATTCTCTTCACCCTGCTCCAAAGCTTGTGCTGGGGGGCCACCTTCACGGTGACCACCACGGACGATACCGACGACGGCAAGCCTTTCGACGCTGCCAAACCGCAGTCGCTGCGCAAAGCCATGCGTCTGGCGAGCGAGGCATCCGGGAAGGACACGATTGCCTTCGATATTCCTGCTGGCGGGGGGTTGGCCACGATTGTGCTGAACTCCGAATTGCCCCCGATTATGGATCCGATGGTGATCAACGGGTACACCCAACCGGGATCCAAGGCCAACAGCCTGCTCGTGGGTGACAACGCGGTCTTGAAAGTCGAAATTGATTGTCGGAACACCGTGGCCACTTTGTCCCGCGGATTCTACATCCGCGCCAGTGACTGTGAGATTCGCGGGCTGATCATCAACAATTGCCTGGAGGCTGGGATCATTATCACCCGAGGATTTGACACGGTCATTGCCGGAAACTGGATTGGTGTTCAAGCCGATGGTGTCACACCGTCCGCTGGCCGGAAGAACAAGGACGGCATTTGGGTCAGCCGTTCGGCGCGGAACCGGATCGGCGGACCCAACCCTGCCGACCGCAACCTGATCTCCGGAAATCGCGAGGTGGGCCTGGTGATCTTCGGCGCGGACGCCACCAACAACCTGGTCTTAGGCAATTACATTGGCTGCGATCTCACCGGCGGCAACTCGGTTCCCAACCAGACGGGAATGTTCCTCTTCGGTAGCGAGAACACGATTGGCGACGGTACTCCGAGTGGGAGGAATATCTTCTCGGGCAACCTGGAGTATGGGATCGAGGTGACTTCAAAGAATGATCCCAGGCCCATGGGGAACGTTATCAGCGGCAACTTCATTGGGCTGGGGGCGGATGGTGATACCCTGGTCCCCAATCAATACAGCGGGATTCTTCTTTGGGATGCCGAGCAGAACCTCATTGGTGGCGCCACGGCGGCTGAGGCGAATGTCATCTCTGGCAATACCGAATCCGGCATCTTTCTTTATGTTTCTGCTTCGGATCCTGCCACCACCAGCACCAGCGACAACCGGATCTACCGGAATCTAATTGGAACGGATGCCACCGGAACTAAGCCGCGCGGAAACGGAACCGGAATCCTCGTCGGCGGCGGCCCAGTCGGCCAGATCAAAGGCAACCGGATCGGAGCGGTCCTGAGTGGGGTGCGCGTGGGTAACGTGATCTCCGGCAACCAAGCAAATGGGCTGCAGCTCACCGGAGCCTGCGTCACCGAGAACAGAATCGAGGCGAACTTCATCGGCGTGGACATCGCCGGCACGAAGCCTTTGAAAAATGTTCGCGGAGGAATCTTGGTTGGAGGGGCGGACCCTGCCAAAGGGAACGCCACGAAGAACCTGATCGGCGGTCTCGATCCGTCAGGCCTGTCCGGCAACATTGTGTCTGGGAACGGTGCCAGCGGAATCGCACTCACTTTCGAACCAACCTCCAGCCTTGCCTCGGGAGGCGAGCAGACCATCCAGGGGAATTTCATAGGCACGGACGTTACCGGCAAGATGGAGCTCCCGAATCAACAAAGCGGCATCCATGTGACCGGCGGGGCCAGCAAATGCCTGATTGGGGGAACCGATCCCCTCGCTCGCAATGTCATTTCCGGCAACAAAGGCGATGGAATCGTTATTGCGGGCAAGAAGAACGAGGAGAACCGCATCGTGGGGAACCTCATTGGAACCGATGTAGACGGGCTAAAGGAAATCCCCAACCAGATGAGCGGCGTGCATTTGGGCTCGGAATCTTCCACCAGCACTGCGAACCGAAATGCAGTGGGAGGCAGCAAGGCAGGGGAACGGAATGTGATCTCGGGCAACACCGGTGCGGGCGTGCTGATCGCCAACGGCTCCTCCAACACCGTCCAAGGTAATTGGATCGGAGTGGATATCTCGGGAAAGAAGTCGCTGGGCAATCGACGCTATGGGGTGGGAATCAACGCGGTGCTCGCCACCCAGCTCGCCACCACCAACCTCATTGGGGGAACCCTGGCGGGAGCCGGGAACGTCATTAGTGGGAATGGTCAGGGAGGCATCCTCATCGAAGGTACCAATGCCATCGGGAACATCGTGCAAGGCAACTTCCTTGGCACGGACTCGACCGGATCAGCCAAGCTCGGGAACCTCGGTTGCGGCATCGAGATTCTCGGCGCCAAGCAGAGTATAGTCGGCGCTGACTCTTCTACCGTCCCCACCGACCAACATGCCAATCGGGTCGCCTTTAACCAGACCTATGGCGTGAAGGTTAGCGGCGACACGGCCAGCGGCAACACCATTCGGGGAAACCGAACGCACGATAACGGCGGCCTGGCAATCGTCCTTGGCGACAATGCATCTTCCACACCCCCAGATCCGCTGCCCCCAGGCACCGGCCCGAACGGCTGGGCTAAACCCCCGTCCCAGTTGTCGGTGCGTTACGATGCCAAGAACGGGATGACCTCAATTGGCGGACGCATCACCGGACCCAATCCGGACCAGGTCACGGTCGACCTCTACGCCGAACCCGCCGACAGCAAGAAGCCCTTCGGCGATCAGAGTACGTACCTGACTTCCACCAAACCGGACAAATCGGGTTACTTCTGTGCGGTGACTTCGGGGAATGTCGGAGGACCGGGCTCCACTCAGCAGGCTGTGGCCACTACCACCTCCGCCTTCGGATCCACCTCGAGATTCATGGTTCCTCGCTTCAAACTGGTCGCCCTGGAGGTGACCCAAGTCGTTCAAGATTGGAAGAACAGCGTGAAGCTGTTCGCGGGCAAGACCACCTACGTCCGCGCTTTCCTGGAATCCGTGGACGGCGCCGACCACAGTGTCCCCTGGTCGGAGCTCGATTCACAACTCCTGTTGCGCAAGGATGGAGTGGAGTTGACCTTGAAACCCGAGTTCCCAGTGGGGATGCAGATTTTGGCCGACGCCTCCAAGGGGAGAAAGAACAGGCAGGGAAGCATCAACTTCCGAATTCCCGAGGCTTGGTGTGAGGGCACCCTCCAACTGCTCCTTCAGACCGATGGCGTTCTTGGAATCCTGCCGGGAAGTCATGGTTCTTCGGCAGACTGCCTGGGCTGCGGACTGGAAGTGGCCTTCCAGCGGCCCCCGAAACTGGAGATCACCCTCGTGAACGTGCAGTACCTCCTGCAGGACCGGACCTCGGGTTCCTGGACACGCTACTACAACGATACGGACGAAATCACCTATAACAAACTCCTGCTGGAGCACATGATGCCTGTGACGAGAATTGACTGGAAAGAGTTGAACCTTGATCTGGGCCGGATAGCGACCGGTCTGGCGCCTGATCCCGAAGAGCCTTTTGAGAAGGTAGCCAAGATGGCCGGTCCTTCCACGCGCAGTTTCCTGGCCCTCGTCCCTGGCGACCCGCTGCGGGGTCGAGCCGGGACTGTTACCATCGGCTTGGGTAGCCTTATTCCCCCCTATGTTGCCGCCTCCTACTACAATGTGCCTTTCGGTTCCATGCGCGCCATCCCGGCGCACGAGTTGGTCCACACCCTCGGTTTTGACCATGCTTTCCCCCGCCTCGGGACGCCGGTGCTTGACTCCACAGGAACCCCGATTCCGAACAAGTTTCTGGGTCCTTGCGGAGAAGACATGGGTCCTCCCCCTCCCCCACTCGTGGCTTTTCCCTACGGCGATGCCCTCAATCATCCGGTTCTTGGCCCTTTTGGCGCCGCCGTCAACCGAGAGGACATGGTCTTCGGCTTCGACACTACACCCCCGGTGGTCACCGTCATTGCCCCGGAAAGGGTGAAAGAGCTCATGTGTTATTGCTACCATCCTACCCTGAGCCTGTGGGTCTCGCGCCTTACTTATGAGAATGTCGCCAAGACCCTGGAATCCCGGTTCGGCTTGGCCTCTGTGGACGATCGTAGCAAACACCGGGATCACCTGCGCCTCCGGGCTCAGGTGCCGCCGCAGTTGGTCATTCGAGGGACCGTCAATCACCTCGCCGACACGGTCGACTTCACGCCGTTTAGCCTGACCTATGACCCGGTGAGCATGCCTGCGGGCTCAGGCAAGTATGTGCTGCAGCTTCTCGATGCGGGCGGGAATGCCGTCTATACCAGGAGTTTTGACCCCGAACCCTCCCGGGCGGGGACCGGCCCGCTGCGGACGGGGAGTTTCATACTTGAAACACCCACAAATCCGAACCACCAGCGTGCCCAGATCATTCGGGACGGAGCGGTGCTCGCTTCCCGGACCCGTTCCCCCAACACGCCAGTGCTTTCGAACCTCACTCCCGCAGGAGGCGAGAGTATCCAGACACAAAGCCTGCTGATTCAGTGGTCGTGTACGGATCAGGATGGCGACGCTCTGAGCTACGACGTGCAATTGAGCACCGACGGTGGCGCTTCCTGGAGCACCCTCGCCACGGATTGGACCGAGACCTCCTTCACGACCCCCACGGCCAATCTGGAAGGGACCCGTTCCGCCAAAGTCCGCGTGATTGCCAGTGACGGTTTCAACGTGACCAGCCTCGAAAGTCCGGGCGTCTTCACTCTGCCAAACCAGCCTCCGTTCCTCCGCATCGTCTCCCCGCGTTCGAACCAGTCCGTCTCCCGCTCCCAAAGCCTCGCCCTTCAAGCATTCGCGAGCGATCTCCAGGATGGCAGACTCAGCTCGACGAATGTGGTCTGGCGATCCAGCCTCGACGGCCTCTTGGGTTTCGGTGCAGTCCTGGATCTGGATACCGCCCTACTTACGGCTGGCCTCCACCAGATCACTGCCACTGCCTCCAACAGCCTCGGACAGGCCTCCACGGATACCACCACCCTGGCCATCGACCAATCCGTTTCGGAAGCGTCCGTCGACCTTGGCGTCTCGGCGTCGATCACTCCCATGGCTCCCCTCAGCGGTGGGACAGCCAGCCTGGCCATAGCGGTTGCCAACCTCGGTCGCTTCACGGCGAATGACGTCCGGCTTGAAGTAGCGCTTCCCACAACCCTCCCTGATCCCTCCTCCCCAGTCACCAACGCTTCGATCACTCTGTCCGAACGTCGGCTGGCTGCGGAGCTCGGCCAGCTGCTTCCGGGCCAATCCGTGACTCTGACGCTGATTTGGACCAATCTACCTGCGGGAAACCACCGCATCGAGTCCGCCGTCAACGCCAGCGCCCCCGATGTGAACGCGGACGACAATCGCACCTCCTCCACTCTGCTCGTAACGCCAGCGGTGCCTGATCTTCCCAACCTCATTCTTTCCCTGAGTTCTACCCCCGAGAACCCCGGGCCCGGCGACACCATCAACTACGTGGTCTCGATCGTAAACCAGGGAACCGCCGCCGCCACACAGGTCCGGTTGACCAACGTGCTTTCTGAGGCGGCTTCCTTGGCCTCAGCGGGCGTCTCGCAAGGTTCTTGGACCACCAACGGGAACCTGCTGGTGGGTCAGTTGGGAACGCTGCCGGTAGGGGGTGAAGGATACCTCTACTTCTCGGTTAAGCCTTCCGGGGCCGGTTCACTCTATTACCGGATCTCCGCCACGGCCGACGAAACGGACCTGGAACCGCTCGACAACCTGACCTCAAAGATCGTAACGGTCGCCTCTCAGCTGCGCCTCGGATTCTCCTATGAGGGAGGGCAGATCCGCCTGGAATGGCCTAACCACCCGAATCTCCAACTGCAGCAGACCAGCTACTTGGGGCTCAACGCCGCCTGGTCAGCGGTCCCAGATTCCCCTGTCCTTCAGGGAGACCGTTGGTTCTATAGGGCTCCTCTCAGTGGTTCGACCCGGTTCTATCGACTCCAACAGCCGTAAAGAAAAAGGTTTACCACGGAGCCCTGCATCGCGAACGACCGTTTCCTCTGGCACTTCGGTCCGCTACCATGTTACGGAGTGGTTACGGGAACATTTGTGCAGACGATGTGTATAATACCCTGATAATAAACAGGTTCTATTCCTAATTGCAGCCGCGGGCATCGCCAGCCGGTTCCAGTTGCAGAAGTTCTTCTCAAGTTCCTCACGCATTTGATCGATATAGGAAGCTAACGTCGCGGTACGAAGCGAAACTTGTGCATCCCGGACCCCTAGGCCCGCACGCGGAGAGCGAGAAAGCTCTCTGTCCTTCGCCGCGATCGGGCGCTCGCCAGAAGCCGGTCGGAGTCCGGGCGTGAGTGTCCCAGCAAAGCACCGATCCCAAATAACTCAAAACACAGTGGACCACATGAAGAAACAAAACCGAGCCAACCGTCGTCTGATTGCAGGCACCACGCCGCTCGCCTTCGCCTTATGCGCTACGGTGACGGGTGCCGAGGCCCCAGCCGCGAAACCGGCATCCGCCGACTTCAAGAAACCTGCCTGGCTCACCGAGCTATCCCTCGGTGTTAAAGAGAGCTGGGACAGCAATGTTCTGGGTGTGAACGGTGATGGCGCCATGGAAGCACAGGATTCCTGGGTTACCACTGTTTCCCCCAAAGTCGGGTTCAACCTTCTTCCGCTGCTTTCCGACCAGAAGGTGTTGCAGACGCTTTCCTTCGGGTACGCCCCGGATTTCGCCTCGTACCACAACGCAACGGACGAGAGCTATACGGCTCACCGGCTCAATAACGTCATCAAAGGCAAGAAGGACAAGTTCTCCTTCAACCTGGAGAATGCCTTTAGTTATGTCGACGGCGACAAGACCGCCCCCACTTACGCCGGTGTCGACTCCTCCCGAAGCGCCTATGCGACCGCCCTGGCGCGTGAGCGCCGTAACCAATTCCAAGACCGGGCCAAGGTTGCTTTGACCTACGATCTCGACCGTTGGTTTCTGCGCCCGAACGCTTCCCTGACCTATTACGAGTTGATGACTGACCAGAGCTCGGCGGCTGGGTATCAGAACTACGTCGATCGCTATGATGTCAATGGCGGTATTGACATCGGCTACAAGCTCAAGAAGAACCTTGCCCTGACTCTTGGTTACCGCTATGGCCACCAGTATCAGGAACAGTACGACTGGGATCCGACGCTGCTCAGTTCCTCCAGCGACTATCAACGCGTGTTGGTCGGGATGGAGGGGAAGCCGTGGAAGTGGCTGACCGCGTCGTTCCAGGTGGGCCCTGACTTTCGGTCCTACGAGGACAACAGCGCCACGCATATCTCCCCGGTCAACGATTTGAGCCCGGTGAAGTTCTACGGAGAAGCTTCTCTTGCCTGCGAGCTTTCCCCGAACGACACGCTGACATTCAAGTATCGCGGACAACAGTGGGTCTCGAGCACAGGGCGGATCCCCTATTACGACAGCGGTGCCGACTTGGCCTACAAACGGAAGCTGAGCGCGAAAACCACCCTCGATCTGGGGGCTAAGTTGGGCATGTCCGACTACACCAGCGCCAACGTGGCTTCGGGCAAGCGGGATGACTGGATGTACACGTTTTCCGCCGGCTTCGGGTACGCCTTCAATTCCAACTTGAGTGCCAACCTCGGCTACGCTCTTGGGATGGGCCGCAACATGCAGGACAACATCACCAACGAGCAATTCCGTGAGTTTGATCAGCACGTCGTCTTTCTTGGCGGATTGCTGAAATTCTAGCTCACCCGGTTCTCAACGGTTTCAGTGGCGGCGGGGCTGACTTCATGACGGCCCGCCGCCTTCTCGTTGAGTACCGCGCACCCTATCAAGGTGGATCACCCCTCGCCGAGGGGGGATGCCTTCCTTGATGCATTGCGGCGGCTCATTGGGCCATCGCCCAATCCACACGCGTAACTCAAGAAGTCGCCCTTCGACCAGTACGTTCCTCCAAACTGCTCGCCACTGCGACGCGGATCCGCTACGCTGCCTCCCCTATGCGCAAACGGTCCGCTTTCCTGTTCCTTTGCCTGGCCGCGTTTTGCTTTTGCACCCCCCGCGCAGCCGCGCTCGAACGCTGGCTCTACTACAGTCAGAACCTTTGGGTCGACAAGAACCTGGAGGAGCTGGAATCCGTTTGGCGCCGGGCCGCGAGTGCTGGCTATACTCACGTTCTGCTCACCGACTCCAAGTTTTCCAAGTTGGGAGACATGGATGCCCGGTACTTCCGCAACGTCGAGCGGGTGAAACGCTTGGCCGGAGAGCTCCATCTCGAGATCGTGCCGGCGCTCTTTCCGGTGGGTTACTCCAACGATCTCCTGTGGCACGACCCCAACTTGGTCGAAGCCATGCCCGTGCAGGAAGCCCCCCTCGTGGTCACGAATGGCCAAGCGCGACTCGTGCCGGATCCTGCCCTCACCCTGCCCGGAGGCGATTTCTCCAATCTGAAAAGCTGGTCGTGGAAGGACGACAATGTTGTACCCGACAACGGAAGCGCCAAAATTGAGAATCCCAACGGACAGAATGCACGGATTGTCCAAAGCCTGAAGTTGCGCCCCTTTCGCCAATACCACGTTTCCGTGCGCGTGAAGACGAAGGAGTTTCGTGGAACACCGGAAGTCAAGGTTCTCGCCGGGAACATGAGCTTGAACTACAACTATCTTGGCGTGGAGTCGACCCAGGGCTGGAAGGTCCACCATGCCGTTTTCAATTCGCTCGACCATTCCGAAGCCAATCTTTACTTGGGTTGTTGGGGTGGCGGTACTGGCACCCTGTGGTTTGATGATGCTCAGATCGAGGAGGTGGCTTTCGTAAACCTGGTCCGTCGCGCTGGCACTCCTTTTTCCTTGCGACGCGAAGAAGGAGCCCAGCTGAAGGAGGGGCAGGACTTCGAGCCCCTGAAGGACGCGAAGATGGGAGTGCGGCTCTGGCCCGGATCGTATGATATTTACCATGAGCCCCCCGTCCTGAAGACCGCGTTGCCAGATGGCACACGGCTTCGCGCCTCCTATTATCACGCGGTTACGGTGCACGATGACCAGGCGATGATCTGTCCCTCCGAACCGCAGACCGTGGAACTGCTCCGTGACCAGGCCAAGCGCATGCACGCGGCTTGGGGTGCAAAGGGGTACTTCATGTCCCACGACGAAATCCGGGTCTTCAACTGGTGTTCTGCCTGTCAGGCGAGAAAACTGGATGCCGGCGCGCTGCTGGCGGATAACGTCCACACCTGCGTGCAGATCCTCAAAGAGGTCAACCCAGGAGGGCGTGTCTACGTGTGGAGCGACATGTTCGATCCGAATCACAACGCGCATAAGGATTACTACCTGGTGCGAGGTGATCTAGCGGGCTCGTGGCTGGGCCTGGAGAAAGATGTGATCATCGTGCCTTGGTATTTCGAGAAGCGCGAGCCGAGCATGAAGTTCTTCGCCCAGCGGGGGCACCGTCAACTCATCGCAGGGTACTATGATGACAAGCCCGAGCGAATCCGGGATTGGCTTGCCGCGGCGAAGGGTATCGCCGGCTTGCAGGGGGTCATGTACACGACCTGGGAGAGGAAGTTCGCGGATCTGGAGGCCTTTGGGAAATGGAGTACAGACGAAGGTCGATGAGGCAGACGTCGGGTGCGACAGGGCTTGCTCGTTGCACACGCTCTGGGGCAGAGGGGGAAAGCGGCATCTGGGGACGCCGCACACCAAGACCTGGCGGACTTTGAATGGAGCCTCAAAAGAGCGGCGAAGCCTTTTTACATATCCGTGACACTTCTGATTGTCCTTTGTTGTATCTTGCATGACGATGAAAGCAGAGGAAACCACAGCGACGTCGTCGGCTGGCGCGCCCAGGGGCAGCGAGGCGAAGTCCCCGACTGCTCTGCGCCCAGCGAATCGCCAGATTGTTCTCTGGTGGCAGACCGCCTTGCTCCTGTCGCCTGTGGTGTTGCTGGCTGTTCTCGGGGTGCGATGGCTGAATATGGATCGGTCGGTGGCGCGGGAGCAGGCGCGGGAGGTGGCTCGCTGGCAAGCCCAAGGCATCGAGGCCCGACTGCAGGGGTTGGCAGACTCGCTCGCCGGAGCTTCTTCGGCCTTGGCCCGAACACCGGAGCTGCAGCCTCAAACCACCTCTTGGACCGTGAACGATCAGGGAGACCTGGTTGCTCCCCCAACCTATGACGCGAACCCGCATCCGTTCCCGCTGAACATCGGAGTTCTTCCCCCTGAGCAACTGCGGTTGTACGAGGAGGGGTGCCGAGGCGAACAAAGCGCTGCTTCGAGGCCGAACGCCATCCTGGCTTGGCAGAAACTCTGCGAAGTGGGGTCACCGGAAAGGCTGGTTCCGGTCGTGCGCTACCGTCTCGGCGCGTTGCTGTTGAAAGAGAGGAAACTGGCGGAAGCCATCCAAGCCTTCGCCTGGGTCGAGGAGCACGCCCCGCGAACGCTGGGAGAATCGGGCCTGCCTCTGCAGCCTTTGGCGCGCTGGCAACAACTTCAGATCATGCGCCTGATGTATCCGTCCAACCCGGCAGATCTCACCCGGGTCGCTGCCTTTTGCTCCAACTTGGTGACCCGCCCTTCCTGCCTGACCTCGCGGTTGCTCAGCGACGTGAGAGAACTGCGGATGTTGCAGGATGTGACGACCTTGTGGCTGGCCGCCTGGAGGAGGGATGAGGTGGCTCGGCAAATGCACTCCGCGCTACGCGCCCGTCAAACCCGATCCTCTCCCAATCCCCTCTGGGAATGGGTTGACTTGGATACACCTTGGCTGGTGTTTCGTGGTGGTGGCACGAATCGAGCCTTCCAGGCCGCGAGTCTTAGTCGCGTCCAGAGCCAGATCCTGCTTGGAGGCGTAGCGGCGGTGCCGTCTCTGCCACGCTATATGGGTTTGGAGATCCGAGTGGCGGATCGAGTGGTGGTAGCTCCCGAGTCTTCAAGCGAAGTTCTGGGCCGTTCCCCTGTAGCGCAATCTGGCTCGGTGCCTAGATCCCCCTTCTCCGTGGCGATCCATCTCACCAATCCCGCCGCTCTGTTCCATGCGCAACGCGTTCGCTCGCTCTGGCTGCTTGGGATCATTCTGCTGGCGTCGTCCGGAGCGATCCTCGGCACGATCGCCCTGCGCCGCGCCTATCTGAAGCAAGCCGCCTTGACGGAACTGAAAGGCAATTTCGTCGCCAGTGTTTCACACGAACTTCGAGCCCCGATTGCCAGCATTCGCTTGCTGGCGGAAGGACTCGAACGAGGCAAGGTGACCGAGGAGCCGCGACGTGCCACCTATTTCCGTCTGATCGTGCAGGAGTGTCGGCGCCTTTCTTCGCTGATCGAAAACGTGCTGGATCTTTCCCGGATCGACCAGGGCCGGAAACAGTACGAGTTCGAGGACGTAGACCTGGAAGCGCTGGTTCGCCACACGTTTCAGGTGATGGAGCCCTACGCCCAGGAACGCCAAGTCCAGATGTTGCTCCAGCCGGCCGCTACGGCCCCGGTGCTGGAAGCGGACGGGCGGGCACTCCAGCAAGCGCTCGTCAACCTGATCGACAATGCCATCAAACACACTCCTGCTCAGGCCCAGGTCAGCATTGGCTGGAATGATGTCCCGGCTGCCGGAAACGGTGAATCCGTGGCTTGGGAGGTTTGGGTGCAGGATCAAGGGCCCGGGATCCCCGTCTCGCAGCAGGCCAAGATTTTCGAACCCTTCTATCGTAGAGGTTCCGAGCTGCGCCGCGAAACGGCAGGCATCGGAATCGGGCTTACCATTGTGAAACATGTGGTTGACGCGCATCAGGGGACTATCCGGATCGAGAGCGGCGAGGGGAAAGGATCCCGGTTCATCCTGAGGCTTCCCACCAACCTGCATCACCATGAATCTCCCCCACAAAGAACAAACTAACCCCCTGGCACGCATCCTCGTGGTGGAGGATGAGTTTGCCATGCGCACGGCTCTGACGGATTGCCTCGAGGCGGAAGGATACCGAGTGCTGGGTGCCGCGGACGGCCAGATAGGACTCAATCGCGCCATCGAGGAGAAGCCCGACCTGGTGCTTCTGGACATCATGATGCCGCGTTTGGACGGGTTTGCCCTCTGTGCCGAACTGCGCAAACTTGGAGTTCAGGTCCCCGTGCTAATGCTCACCGCCAAGGGCCAGATCGAAGACCGTGTGACCGGTCTCGACTCCGGAGCGGATGACTATCTCGTGAAGCCGTTCAGCACCGAAGAGCTTCTGGCTCGCGTTCGTGCCCTCTTGCGCCGTTCGCAACGCAAGGAACGCGCCATCCGCGAATTGTGCCTTGGAGAGGTGCGGATCGACTTTGTCCTGCAGCGGGCCTGGCGCGGCAGGACCGAACTCCATTTCACTGCCCGCGAATTCGCGGTGCTCCGCCTGCTCGCCGATGCTGAGGGTGAGCCGGTCACTCGCGAGCGGTTCCTGGACGTGGTCTGGGGCTACGCCGCCTTTCCCACCACGCGAACCGTGGATAATCATATCGCCTCCCTTCGCTCCAAGATCGAATCCAAACCCGATTCGCCCATCTGGCTGAAAACCGTACACGGCGTGGGCTATCGCCTCGAAGTACCACCCCAACGAAGCTCTCACTCTTGATTCTGACCTTTATGAAAAAGCTCCTCATCCCACGTCTCCTGCCCCAAGTCCTGCGGTGGCTCCTCGCACTTCTTTTACTGACGGCATTGCCAGAGCCCCGAGTCATGGGCGCTTCGACCGACCCGCTTACCGAGGTCTTGCGCAAAGGTCTCTATGAAGAAGAAGCCAACCGGGACTTGGCGGCAGCCACCCAGGCCTACTTGTCGGTCATTGCTCATTACGACCACAATCGTGAAACCGCTGGCACCGCTCTCTTCCGTCTTGGGGAGTGCTATCGCAAACAAGGAATGACCAACGAGGCTACCTCGTGCTACCAGCGGATCCTATCGGACTTCAATGATCTGACTGCCCTTTCCCGCCCGGCCCGCGAGGCGTTGGGAACCTTCCCACAATTCGCTATCGGAGCCTCTTCGTCCGGCCAAGGGGGATCGGCTACCAACCTGGCGCCCGCCGTGCTCAAACAGAAGGAGTTGCTGACTCAGGAACTTGCCTTGGTAGAACAGCTGCTCGCTTCGCGTCAGAAGATGGTGGAAGTCGGCCGCGCTGCTCCCGATGATGTGATCACCATCCAACGCGAAATCCTCGCTTTGAAGCGTCAGATGGCAGCTCTGGACGCCACGAAGCCCAGGGACCTGTTGGATATACCGCTTCCCAAGGTCGAAGAAAAGACCACGAGTCCCTCGACCGAAGAGGAAGTCCTCACGGCGGCGGAGGCCGATATCTTGAAGCGTTTCAAGACGTTAGTGGCGAACAGCCCCGACCTGCTGAATGCGTCGTTCCCCGGTCCAGAGGGAGACGGGGGGCTTTACGCTTCTCCGCTGGTCTATGCGGTGAGGAAGGGGTATTCCACCGCCACGCGGTACCTACTCGAAAACGGGGCCAGAACGGATCGAGGCGCTTCCGGGAATCCAGCCCTTTATGAGGCCGCCGACCGCGGACATCGAAAGATCGTAGAAATGCTTCTGGCCAAGGGCGCCGATGTCAACGCCGTGAACCAAAACGGTGAGACCGCCCTTCATACTGCGGCTGTCAATGGCTTCCTGGCCATGGTCCAGCTACTCTTGGACCATCAGGCCGACTGGAGGATCGTTGATTTCCGCAAACTGGGTGGGTGGGATGGTGGTTGCACCCCATTGCAGAGGGCGGCACTCCTAGGCCAGGTCGAGGTGACGAAAGAACTCCTCGGCCGGGGGGCGGATGTCAACCAACGCAATCCCCTTGGGCTCACGGCTCTCCATGCCGCCGCTCGTAGCGCCAGCGCCCAAGTTGTGAAGCTTCTGCTCGAGAAGGGAGCGGATCCCAACCTTGTTGCCACCCTGAAGAAACAGCCCCAGGCTGGAGAGGATTCGAACCTCCAGCAACTCAGCCCACAGCAGCAGGAGCCCTGGAGTACCCCGTTGTTGACCGCCGTGGTGCGCTTCAACACTGCGGCTGCCTCAGCCCTGCTCGAAGGTGGAGCGAAACCGGATCTTTACGGACCTGGGGAACAAACCCCCTTGCTAGTAGCAGCCCGGCTTTCGCACACCAACCTCATCGGGTCTCTCCTCCGGCACGGGGCGGACATCAAACAGGTGGACTCCGAGAAGAGGACGGTTCTCCACTGGCTGGTTTCCGACAACAATCGGTATGCCGGAGGGTCAGACCGCGAGGAGGTTGTTGGATTCCTCGTAGCGCTGGGCGCCAATCCCAACGCCCAGGACAAACGAGGCATGACCCCGCTGCACTACGCCGCGCGCCGTGACAATGCAGCCTGGATCAAGGCGTTGATCGCCAACGGAGCCGATCCGAAAGCGAAGGATCTAGTCGGGCAAACTCCCGCGGAAATGGTGGGAGCCGGCGGGCAGAACATAAGTTTCGGTGGCGGCTACATCGCTGTGCCAGCCCCTGGTAACCCCCCCGGAGAGGCCACCCGCCGCGTCCTTCAGGAGGCTCTCTCCGGCTCTACGAACGCCCCCGTCAAGCCGTGACGGAGTCTTACCCATCCACCTCATCATTTCTCCTCAGTCGGTCCAGGTTGCCAGGCTGCCGTGTTGCGTAGTCGTGACATTCCGCTGGACAGAGATAGGGCTATTGAGGATATTCTTGCTCTAACGACCCAACGAACCTATGCGCACAAACCGCAACCCACGGGTGCTCAGCTGCGTTCTGGCCGCAAACTGCGCGGCAGCCGTCAGCGTGTACGCTACCCCCAACATCACCTCCGTCGTCGAGAACAACGGAGACACGGATCGTCCCGCCGCGAAGTATACCGGCCAGACGTTTGACATCATGAACGGGACCACCCTCGTGCAAGCCGCCTATACGGTCGGTCTTTTTGATGTTGGGGCCAAGTCCATGACAGATCGCGCCCATGCTTACATTGGAGCCTCCGCCACCTTGGGGCTGCCCAGTTACTTGGTTGGCAATGAGTATATCATGATTGCCAACAACAACCGTGACAACGCTACCCTTACGCTCGATGTCACCGTAGCCCAGCCGTCCACCGTTTATCTTTTAATCGATAATCGGCTTGGAGATGGCGACGCGGCCACCCCGCCAAACCTGGGGCCTTCTGGTACTTTCATGAAGTGGGTCGATCCCGCCAACGGCTGGAACCCGGTCATTTTCTCGGGGAACCGTGCTGGGAATTCTGCTCAGCCCGATGAAGTCGGGATCGACGAAGGCGCCGACGGCACAGTGAACAACTGGAGCATGGTCTACTCTAAGAACGTAGGTGCGGGGAAGTTCTCCCTGGCAGAATTTGGAGAAGCTGGCCGGAATATGTATGGGGTCGTAGTAGCTCCTTCCTCCATCCCGGAACCCGGCACGTTCGCCCTGCTGGCTCTAGGCATCGGCGGACTCGCTTTCCTTACGCGAAGGTACTGACCCAAACTAACCATCCCTCCGCAGAAGGGTGCCGTCCCAGGCACCCTTCATTTTTTTGCAGGCAACGGTTCGCCGATCCCATGAAGCCATGCCTCCATCGGAAGGAGTTTTGCATTGGTTCTCACCCGAGTTCTTGGTACCTTCCTTCCCGCGCCGCTATGCATTCAGCTGCTTTGCCTGAAACCTGGGTTGATCCCGCCGTCTGCCCCTTGTGCGGCCGCCCCAATGGCTGTCTCATGGCCGGCGGCGCTCGTTCCAACGAGGAATGCTGGTGTGTTCGCGAGCGGTTTCCAGCATCCTTACTCGCGCGCGTCCCAGATTCCGCCCGTAACCGGGCTTGCATTTGCCAAGCATGCGTTCGACAGGCGCTGCAGGATCGGATGGATTAGATACTCAGGACCTCTCGACTGGTTTCAGGAAGCCTAGTTCACAACACGACTCCGCTTCGCGTCAGAAGGTGGATTCCCGTCCAGGTTTGAAATTCAGAACATGTTCTCCTTTAATGTGTTCCATTGATCATGGTTCAGTACTGACTAAGGTCTTCGACTGAGCTGAGTTTTTTACGACCCTCCTGATCAAAAAGCCCTCGCAAACCCGTTCCGGTCACCTTAGTGTCTCCCCTCTGATATGCCGAAGCGGACCGACATACATTCTGTTCTCATCATTGGCGCTGGCCCCATCATTATCGGGCAGGCCTGCGAGTTCGACTATTCCGGCACCCAGGCGTGCAAAGCTCTGAGGGAAGAGGGCTACCGCGTCATTCTGGTCAATTCCAACCCGGCGACCATCATGACCGATCCCGAATTCGCGGATCGAACTTATATTGAACCGATTACGCCTGAATGCGTTGAGAAAATCATCGCCCGGGAAGTCGACGAGCTCAAAGCCATGGGGGCGACGGGGAGACTCGTGCTTCTACCCACGTTGGGTGGTCAGACGGCGCTGAACACCGCTATGGCGCTCTTTCGCCGAGGGGTCTTGGAGAAGTACGGTGTCGAGATGATCGGTGCCAAGGCGGACGCCATTGAGCGCGGGGAAGATCGCCAGGTGTTTAAGGATTTGATGCTGTCCATTGGCCTGGATGTGCCCATCAGCGGGACTGCGCACACGATGGCGGAGGCTCGGGCGGTTGGAGATCGCATTGGGCGCCTTCCACTCATCATTCGTCCTGCTTTCACCTTGGGCGGCACTGGCGGAGGTATCGCCTACAACCGGGAAGAGTTCGAGGAAATCGCCAAGCGCGGTCTGGACCTCTCTCCGGTTTCGGAGATCCTCGTCGAGGAATCGCTCTTGGGCTGGAAAGAGTTCGAGATGGAGGTCATGCGCGACCAGGCCGACAACTGCGTGATCATCTGCTCGATTGAGAACTTTGATCCGATGGGAGTCCATACGGGCGACTCCATCACCGTGGCGCCGATCCAGACCCTGACGGACAAGGAGTACCAGA
>CAYPNF010000015.1:0-145544 GCA_964411985.1 uncultured Verrucomicrobiota bacterium | reverse complement strand
TCCCCGATGCTGGTGACGCTGTTGGGAATCGTGACGTTGGCCAGGCTGGTGCAGCCATTGAACGCCTGGATCCCGATGCTCGTGACCGGCAAGCCATTGATCTCGCTTGGGATGGTCACATCACCTCCTGGGCCGGTGTATCCCGTGATGGTGATCGTGCCGTTAGTGGTGGTCTCGTAGGTGTAGTCCTCTGCTTGAACTGCCCCCCAAAGGGTCAGGCAGAGACTCGTCAGGATTCCGAGGTGTTTCGTGATGATAGTTGGTGCTTTCAAAAGAGGTATACGGTTTCCGTTTCGGATTGTTTCATCGCCGCTGCACATTTTCATGGTTCCACCTATGTACCACCGGAAATCCGACCCGAGGTTAACAACGAAATTGAAAAATCTTTCCGTGAAGGCCGTTTGGCTGCCGAATAATAACTGCCAGCAGAAGTTCCCTCCAAGACGTAAAACACCCCTCCTTCAGACGATGCCTGATTTCCAGTCCCCAGCCACAATGAGCTTCCATACGTCACTCCCGGCCTTTCACTTCACTGCCAAGAGGAACGACGGCCCAATGGTGAACCTCGTTCTGGTGGTAGTGATTAGGGATTAACCTCGCTCAGAAGGACCTCTTTTACAAGTCGTAATGGTGGGGAGATGCCTGCCGCTGGAACGGAAGAGTCCACGCCACTTGAAACCAAATCCAAGTGGCTGTGAGGACGACGACGATTCCACCCTTTCGGACCTCGTAACGGTATCAACAAGCCGAACGCCGTTGTTTGACTGGAGGGTTGGGGAGGTCCCCGAAGCCAACACTGGGCAATTCCGAGTGTCCCCGGAGAGGTGATTGGCTGACGGCTTCCTGCCGATGAACGCCTGTTTCCATCGTTTTACCCACTTGGATTCGATTTCAAGTGGGTGGGTGGAGTTTCGATTCTCACAGCCAATCGGGGGTGGGAGCTGCTGCCACTTGCCGTGGGAAGTCTGGAGGTGATGAAGCTGATTGAGGGACCGAGCAATGTGACCGGTGACTCCCTCAGCAACCATACCACCTTGGCGTTCGGCCCTTCGCCGGTTACCCAGCGAGGCGTCCTGCGCCACAGGGCGAAATTCCAACATACCACAAGAGAACAAAAAAAGGCCACCCACGTCAGCCTAGTGCGAAGATGGCCTTCCACCTAACCAAGCGGTCTGAATCCGTCGACTGCTCGATTTAGCAGATACTTCTTGGAGAATACTGCTGAAGGGATGATGGTTCTATGGGGTGTTTACCCCATGCCGTTCTCACCGGCTTCTCCAGCTTCATCTGGACCTGACCCCATTGTATTCTATATGGAATCCCCCCCCCCAAACCGGGTGTTTTGGGGGGCTGCTGGTGATCGGCGTGGCAGGAGTGTTCGCAGATGCCGTCCAGTTTGGCGGTCACGTTTTCACCATTTTGCTTCAGGACACTGCGAAAAGGTCAAGTGTACTCCCTGTGCGAGGGGGAGCCTCCGGACAGAGTCGGCGTGAGTAACGTCGGGTTCCTGCGGGGGAGGTTCCGGCGACGGTGGGTACCGAATGGCCTTAAACGTTTAACCGGCAAGCCCAACATTATGAATACGCTCCTCAACCAATTGACCAGCCAGCGGGCCTTTGGCGCCCGTAGGGTGGCCACAGCTACAATACTACTGCTCCTGGCCGCTCTGCCAGTGGCCGCTGCCGACACACCCTACACCGCCACCGGCTGGGTCATCGGCGTGCCCGTGCCAGGTGTCTGGTGTACCAATGCGCTTGGCCAGGTCGGGTTCCGCGGGAACGCCCACCTTGCGAAAGTGGTCGGCACCGACTCACGCCTGACTGGTCGCCGCACTATTCACGTGGATGGCACCGCCCAAGCCGACGGCTCGTCGATGATCTACGGCCCGGTCTATCACGAAGTCGGGACCTGGGACGCGACCGGGACCAACTTCACGGCCACCGGCGGGATGTGGGAAATCAGCTACCACGGAACCATGGAGACGGACGGCAGTCTGCAACTGCACCTCGTCGGCTCTGGCTGGGGTGGGACCATTGATGGGTTGCGCCTCGACGAGACGCTGACGCGGGCAGCTGGACCTACCTTGGACCCCTCCATTCCTTACGAGTACACCGGCACGATCAAGCCGCCGCCCCTGAAGACGAGCCAGGTGCTCGACAACTTCGACGACAACCTCCTCACGGATTGGACGGTGTATGGCAGCGGCAGCTACTTCAATACGAACGAGCAGTTGACCGTGCGCGGGTATTACCCGGGCGTGCACACCACCTCCATTTATGACTCCTACGTGTTAGGAGCGCACTCTACGGCCTGGACCGTGCCCGACGGTCAGACCATGGAATGGCGGGTGGACCTGGTCGGTCTTGATGAGAACGCCCTCAACCTGGCGATACTGGGAGCTGGCACTGTGAACGGTTTGTATGTCATCCATAAAGGCCGTGACTTCGTGTACGTGTCGAAGTGGCCAACCGCTAGCGGTGGCTTCAGCATATTCGCTTGCGATGAGGCGTCGATCAGGAACACAAATGTCGTCCTCGCTCTCGCGCTGACGCGCGTTCCTCCAAATCTGGTGATTACGGCCCGGGTGCTGGATAAGGCCGATCCCACCACGGTGCTTTGGCAAAGAACCGTCGTAGATACACCCGCCGTTGACACGACCCTCAATGCCACCCAGTTTCGAGCCTTGACCGGCATGAACTGGCGGGACATAGGCTCTGACGCCGCGGGAGCACCCTTCACGTCGTTCGGCCCCAGCGTGGGCGTGTTCCAGTACAACGACGGCACCAAGCCGGCGGTCCTCGCCACGTTCGACAACCTCGAACTGCGGACCTCGGAGGTTCCGGGAGTCGGCATCGAACGCGCCGTGCGCTTGAGCTGGCCCGCTTCGGCCACGCTGAATTACGTCGTCGAAGGCGCGCCTACGCTCCAAGGCCCGTGGCTGCCTGTTCAAGACCCGACGCTGCCCGGCATGCAACAGGTGACTTGCCCGGCCGACGATAACATGGGGTTCTTCCGCGTGCGGCAGGTGCCGTGAGGCGTTGGGGTAGCTCCGTAGAGGCGTGATGCTTATCGGCATGTGAATCAAACATGAACCCAGGTCCGCAGGGGCGAGGCGGTTCAACGCGCTCCTGCGGTACTTGTCGCTCTCGGCAGAACGCCGGGCTAGCAATACTTCGATCCTCCGGGCCTTCCACTGCAGCCTGCCCACCGAGGGCTCGGCGGATGCCACGGCCCTGGAAGCCGACGGCTACAACCGAAGGCAGGAATGGGCTTGCCCGACCGATCCCACCAACGCGTTGTCGTCATTACGCCTACTTTCGGCGGCGACTGCCGGCACCAACGTAGCCGTGAGTTGGCAGAGAGTGGTCAGCGTGAACTGCTTACTGGAGAGTGCGACCAACTTGTGTTATCCCAAAAGCACGAAAATGCATTGTCACAGAAGGCTCCCTACATAAGGTAGCGAAGGAAACGAAGTGATGCCGACAGAAAGAGAGCTGTTTTCCAGCTTCAGTTGCTTTCATGGGGGTTCATGGCTTCTCGGCCCCCTTCTCGGCAGCCTCGATTTCCGCCCACGACGGCGCGCGCCAGAGGTTCGCGTGACCATCAAGCGACGTGGCCACCAAAGTGTTCCCGTCAGGAGAAACGAGGAGGTTGACGAAGAATTGTCCCTCCGTGGATAAGGAAAGCAGTTCTCGGTGGGCGACTGGGTCCCATAGTATCACGGCGCTTTTTGAACTACTCGATCCCGTGGCCACGCGTCGGCCATCTCCCCAAAAGGTCGCGCTCCAGACCATCGCCGAATGACCTCGAAACGTCGCCAATTCGCGCCGGGTAACCACATCCCAAAACTTGACGCCATCCAAGCTGGTAGTGACAAGCACCAGCCCATCCGGGGAGAAGGAAACATCGCTCACGCCCATAATGTGCTTGCCGAACGTCGTTTCATCCTGTCGGGAGGGAACGCTCCGCAGTGTCACCGCTCCGTCCGTGTACCCCAGCGCGAGGAAACGGTCGTCGGGAGAGAGGTCAGCCGCATAGGGGGCTTCAACCCGGATACCGCGCAGGGGCAGTTCTTCCCAGCCCCTGGTCGTCCAGGCCTTCAGGTTTCGAGCGCGGTTATTAGAAGTGACTATTGCGATCAAAAAGCCGCCGCTGCGGGAAAAACGGAGGCCGCCGCACCACTCGAAGGGAACATCGAAACTCTTCACGAGCTGGCGTGTCTTCCAATCCCAGATGTGAACTTTCCCCGCAGCATCGCCTACCGCCAGCCAATGGCCATCGGGCGACAGTGCTACGCCCCAGCAGTTACTGCCCAGCATGGGAAGCGATTCCGTTGGTTGCATCGTCCGCGCGTCCCAAACGCTGAGCATCCCATCCGGGTCAGTCGTGATGAAGCCTTGGCTATCCGGGGTGAAAGCCAGACCGAGCCGCTGGACGACCTTCGGATCAAGCGCACCAGGGGCGAAATTCTGACGGGGCAAGTTGGGGGTCAGCCATTCCGAAATGGCCAGCTTCGTGTGAGTGTGAGTCTTGTTGGTGGCAGTGAGGTCCCAGACGCAAGCAGCCCCCTGGCCGCAACCACTGACGAGCGTTTGGCCATCTGCCTGGAAAGCCAGGGCCAGCGACTCAGCCGGATGTCCTCGCAAACGCCCCACCACGGTTCGCTCGGCGACATCCCAGATTCGAATCGTGCCGTCCGCGCTTGCTGCCGCCAAACGCCGGCCATCCGGCGTGAAGGCCAGACGGTGAACGTAAGCCGTCGCGTTAGTGAGTTGCCCGCGCGGTTCTCCCGAGTCGGAGTCCCAGAGGTGCACGGTTCCGCTGGTGTAGGCGAAACCGGCCGCGAGGAGCTGGCTGTCGGGCGAAAAGGCGAGCGCGCTGACGCCGTCAATCGTTTTCGTCTCATTCGTCCGTACCGCTCCGCTCCGTAAGTTCACGACCTGGAGCCATCCGTAATCCGCGCCTACCGCCAGGCGATTTCCGTCTGGCGAAAAGGCCACGACCCCCGTCCCACCCCGTCTGAAAGGCGCCGCAGTGAGGTAGGTGATGGTTCGATTCGACTCCCACTCGACGACTTGCGTGGTTGCCTGATCGTTTAACGTTGCCAGCAGTTTCCCGTCCGGGGAAAACGCCAGGGAGAGTACGGGAGATGCGGGGCTGAGGGTGCGGATGAGTCGGCGTGAATGAAGGTCCCAGAATTCGACCGTCGGTGGTTTGGTTTCCTCAGAGCGACTCACCGCCAACACGCCGCCACTCGGCGACAGGGTCATGGCCATGATCCATCCAAGCTCCGGTAGCTCCGCCATGGGCCTTTTGGTGGTCAAATCCCACAACGTCACCTTGTGTCCCTCAGTCTGCACTGCCAGCAGCCTACCGTCCTGCGAGATCGCCACCGCGCCGACGGGAGCCGAATCCCGACGCAGGCTAAACGACATGTCAGGCTGGCAAAGCTGCCAGAGGTAGCGCCATTCCCAGCCACGGAGGTCGGTTCGGAGTTCCGCCTTTAGGCGGTCTGGTTGCTCGGAAGCGGCCTTGGGCGCAACCCCCGCCGACGCCGGGACTCCCAACCTGGGTCGGTGTTTGTTCAACAGGCTGAGCGCCAGCCCCACCTCATCGGCTTGCAGTGCCCGGTGCGCGAGGCTCATGTCCGCGGCATAGGCGTTTTGGCGGGCCAGCAACTCGCCGGCTTGGGCGCGGCGCCACTGCGAGACAACTCCCACGAAGCCCAAGGACGTCACGAGAACCACCGCGCCCAGCGCAGTCGCCAGCGCCGGTTTGCGTCGGCACCAGCGCCAGATCTTGCCGGTCGGGCCCATGGGACGAGCCAGGATTGGTTCCCCGCGCAGGAAGCGGCCCAGTTCATCCGCTAGTGCCTGGGCCGTGGCGTATCGGCGCGACGGTTCCTTCTCCAGACACTTCAGGCAGAGCGTCTCCAGGTCGCGCGGCACCGCCGGGTTGAGCATCCGCGGCGAAACCGGCTCCACCGTCAGCACCTGGGTGACGATGACCTCCAACGAGTCCGCCTGGAAAGGCGGGCGGGCTGTCAGGAGGTGGTAGAGGATCCCGCCCAAGGCATAGACGTCACTGTACCGGCCCACCCTGCCGTGCCTAGCCGTCGCCTGCTCAGGCGGCATGAAGTTAGGCGAGCCGACCAGCTGACCGCTCAACAGTAAACTGGTCTCACCCCCCAGGCGCTTGGCCAGGCCGAAATCGGTGATGCGCGGCTGGTCGTCGGCGTCGATGAGCACGTTCGACGGCTTGAGGTCGCGGTGCAGGATGCCCTGCTCATGCGCGTAGTGAATCGCCTCAGCGAGGATTTGGACGTACTGCGCGGCGCGCCTGGCTGGCAACGGAACGTGGCCCACCAGCGCGGCTAGACTGGGGCCATCCACGAAATCCATCGAAAAGTAGTGCTGGCCGGCGTGGACCCCGACTTCATGGATCGCGACGATGTTCGGGTGGTGCAGCACGGCGGCGGCGGAGGCCTCGGTGCGGAAGCGCTGGACGAACTCCTGGGTCGCGAACTCGCCGGCGAGAATCATCTTCACCGCCACCAACCGGTCCAGGCTGACTTGTCGAGCCTTATAGACGACTCCCATGCCGCCACGGGCGATTTCCTCGATCAATTCGTAATCGCCGAAGCGGCGGAGAGTCATCGGTGACCGGTGATCAGTGATCAGGGGGGCAAGCTGCGCTGTGCCTCGCTCACTGCTCACCCCGACGACTGATGACTGACCACTGGCCACTGACGACCGGCCGGCGGCGCCCTCGATCGCCAGGCCGATCAGGCAGTGCGGGCAGCGACTGGCGGGTGTGCCTTCCGGCAACTCCGCGCCGCACTCTGGACATTTTTCGCTCATTTCGCTCATGCGCCCAAGCCGTCCGCGCCCGAACTCCCGCTGCCGAGACCGGCACGGGCTATTTATCGATTCACCCAACCATGAAGCAATTCCTGCCAAAAGTGACGGAATTGTTCAGGTCACACCGACGCGCGCCCGAACTCAGCCGGACAGCACGACTCGAAGATGGCGCAGCTCGGCATCGATTTCCTCTGGCGTACCTATCGTCTGCGCCACCGCCTGCCGCAGCAACTGGCCGTAGCGCTGGCGGAGCCGTTCGACGGCTTTCCTGACTGCCTCGACACTCATGCCTAGTTGGGAAGCGGTGGTCAGGTAGGGGGGACGTTCCTTGTCGCCTGTGAGATAAACCTGAAGTGCGGAATACAGCGCCGCCTTCCCGCTCGCAACCTGCTCGGCCTCCAATTCCTGATGCGCCTGATCGAGCAGCGCTATCGCCCATCGACGCTCGAAGAGCTGTTCTGGGTTGAGATCGCGTTGTGTGCCACGCTGGAGCTCGGCTTCCATGAGGGAGGTTTCCATCGGCACAAACCGGCAGCGTCCTCCGCGTTTCACCGCTTTTGTTCGGTCCCATTCATTGGCCAGAAAATGCTTCAAAGCGGCGAGCAGAAAGGTGCGAAAACGGCCTCTCGTAGCGTCGGCCTCCTTGACGTAGTCTTTCTCGAGCAAACGCTCGAAAAAGGACTGGGTCAAATCCTTGGCCGTCTCTTCGTCGTAACCCGAACTCCGCACAAAGAGGTAGAGCGGACGCCAGTAGGCGCAGCAGAGCTTCTCCAGCGCATCGCCGGGCTGCGGCGTGTCCCCCAGTCCCGCGGCCAGCACCACGCTCCAATGGGTGGTCATGAACAGCCCGGAGACCTTCCTCGAAGGCTCGATGCCATCACTGGGGCTATTCATGACGACATCCTAGCAGCCTAGACCAGAATTGAAAGCACTGGTTGGCGGCCCTGGACAAATGTACATGGGGTTGCATCTCTACGTGCGACCACTGGAGAGGGAGTTCTGACAGGATGCCAGGATGGACAGGATGAAGAGTGAACGAAATCAAGCGCAGCCCCATCCTCCAGATCCTGTTCACGTGTCAAAACCCACCCACCCGCTCGCTCGATGCGCAACGGTCCGGCCGTAAACAAAGTCTACCGCCTACCTCAACCCACTCAACGCTTTCATTGTAGACTATGGAGACGTGACCCCAAAGGGCTTACACTAGACTGTTACACGGGAGGAGGTACCTGGGTGAACTCTCGAGCACAGACATAGGCCTTTCGCGCCCAAAACCGAAGATCCACCTCCGGCCAGTCATCGCGAAACAGCTCGAATGTGACCCACTCCGCCCCGCAGTCCGGTAGCGGCGAGGCTCCTGAGCGGAGGGCGCGTTCCTTCATGCGATCGTCAAGGCGAAAACCCAGGGTCCTTTGGCCCACGGCAAAGGCGAAAACGGTTCCTAACGTGGAAACGCAAAAGAAAAGGCAGCGGCTGGGGTTGGGGCAGAACTGCTGAACATCCCCCAACGGTTGGATTGCCTTGATCAGTGCTTCGGCGACGTCCGTGTGCGCTGATTGTGGCGTCAGAAAACGGAGTATCGATGCGTTTACGGGTGACGACAGGTGGGAGGGCAGCAAAGGTTCTGGCATAGCGCTTGGAGATGGAGTCTACGGTGAAACGGCAGGATTGCCAACCCCAGAACCGGAGCTCAGCCTAGGAGTGCGACAGTACTGTACAAGTGGAGCCAAAGTAACATCTTTACGTGCGACCACTGGAGAGGGAGTTATGACAGGATTCCAGGATGGACAGGATGAAAAGAGAACGACCTCTGGGCCAACCCCATCCTGCAAATCCTGTTCATCATGTCAAAACCAACCCGGCAGCTCGATGCGCAACGGTCCGGCCATAACCAAAGTTTACCGTCTACCTCAACCCACTCAACGCTTCCATTGGAGACTATGGAGATGACCCCAAAGGGCTTACGCCGGCAGTGGACCCAGAAGTTTAGCTTTCTCCGAACGCTCCCAGCCCATTCTTGGCAAGGACTCTCCCGAGCCCTATATTACTGCCCGTGCGTCGCGCTTTAGCCGAAAATGAGAAAGTCCTGACGGGAGCGCCCTTCGCCCACCTGCGGTTCGAGCAGAGGCCGGAGGCCGCCAGCGCCTTGCTCTACCTCTTCCAGCCTTATGAACGGCTCACTGCCCCGCTCGCCCTGTCTGCCGAACCCAAACGCACCGGGAAAGCCAGGAGCTGAAAAGCCATGACCAGGAGAACGAACCACAATTCATACGCAGCATGCAAAACACACACACTCCGTTCAGACAACTGACCGACCTCATCAGTGCCCTCGCCATCCTCTCCTGCGGCCATCACACTATGAGAACCATACTACTTATCCTCGCTCTCTGCGGCTTGAGACTCAACGGCGCGTTCGCTGCCGACACTGCAGACGCCATCTATCACAACGGCTCCATTCTAACCATCGACGACGCCCATCCGAAGGCGGAGGCAGTCGCCGTGAAAGGCGGCAGGATTCTCGCCGTCGGCACCAAGGAGGAAGTCCTCAAGTCCAAAGGCGACGCTACCAAAATCATCGATCTCATGGGCAAGACGATGCTCCCCGGTTTCGTCGATGCCCACGGCCACGTGTTCATGGGCGGCATCCAGGCGCTCTCGGCGAACCTGCTGGCCCCGCCTGATGGCGAGGTGAAGGACATCGCGTCGCTGGTCCAGACCTTGAAGGACTGGACCAGTGCGAACCGGGCCACGGTGGACAAAATCCAGCTCATTGTCGGCTTCGGCTACGACAACGCGATGCTCGCGGAGCTGCGGCATCCGACACGCGAGGATCTTGACCAGGTTTCCAAGGACATTCCCGTGTGCATCGTCC
Source organism: uncultured Verrucomicrobiota bacterium (assembly GCA_964411985.1). Lineage (GTDB taxonomy): Bacteria > Verrucomicrobiota > Verrucomicrobiia > Limisphaerales > J093 > CAYPNF01. The sequence goes on along the minus strand of CAYPNF010000015.1, from coordinate 135,812 downwards.
ACCAGTCCGGCCACCTCTTCGCCGTGAACTCGAAGGCGCTAGGGGTCTGCGGTGTGACTGCGGAAACCCCCAACCCAGCCGGGGGAATAATTCGCCGTGGCGCCGATGGCAGGGAGCCGAACGGAGTGCTTGAAGAGACCGCAGGGTTTCCGGTGGTCATGAAACTCCTTTCGCGGGCCGGGGCTGAGGGGGCCAAGCAATTCGCGCGCTCCGGGGCGGAGCTGTGGGCACGCTTTGGCTACACCACCGCAGACGAAGGCCGTTCGACTCCAGCCGTCGCCAACATCCTGCGTACGGTGGCAGACGAAGGCGGATTCAAGATTGACGTGGTCACCTATCCCGATGTCCTTGTGGACCGGGATTTTATCAGGAAGAACGTCACTCAGGAATATAAGAACCGGCTCCGTGTGGGTGGGGCGAAACTCACCATCGATGGATCGCCGCAAGGTTTCACGGCGTGGCGCGACCGGCCTTACTACGCCCCTGTCGGCAAATATCCGCCGGGCTATCGCGGTTATCCCGCCGCCACCGAGGAACAGGTGATCTCGGCGGTGGACTGGGCCTACGAAAGCAAGATTCAGATCATCACCCACGCGAACGGAGAAGCCGCTTCCGACCTATTGATCGCGGCGATTGATGCTGCCGCCCGCAAGCACGGCGCGGGCGACCGCAGAGCGGTGCTGATCCACGGACAGTTCCTCCGCGAGGACCAGCTTGATTCCTTTAACCGACTCGACGTCCTGCCCTCGCTGTTTCCGATGCACACTTTCTATTGGGGCGACTGGCACCGCGATCACACCGTCGGCCCCGCGCTGGCCGACAACATTTCCCCCACCGGCTGGTGCGTGAAGCGCGGCATGAAGTTCACCTCCCACCACGACGCGCCCGTCGCTTTCCCAAACTCGATGCGGGTGCTCGACGCCACTGTCTCCCGGCGCACCCGCTCTGGCGACATCCTTGGGCCGCAGCACCGCGTGGACGTGATCACCGCTCTCAAGGCGATGACCCTCTGGCCCGCCTGGCAGCACTTCGAGGAGAAAACCAAAGGCTCCATCGAAACCGGCAAACTCGCCGACTTCGTGATCCTCGACAAGGACCCCACCACCATCGACCCGGAAATCATCGACCAGATCAAAGTTGTGGAAACGATCAAAGAAGGCGTCACTATTTTCGACATCGCCAGCCTGAAACAAGCCGGTGCCAGCCTCCGGTCCGGCGACGCGGGAGAGCTCGCCTTTGCCCGTGCCATGGGCTCCACCGCTTCCCACCTGGGCCACCACCATGAGCATGGACAGGCTCACGGAGGCGGCTGCCTCTGCGGTGCCATGAGTCAACTCGCCGCCATCATCGCCGATGCGGCGGAGAGATAGCGAAAAGGTGAATTCAACGCCTAATCCCCGCCTGATCGTGGACTTCATTCTTCATACGCCATCCGATGCGGTAAAACCAGCAACACCATGAAGACCAAACTCAACCTTCTCGCCCTCGTCGGAGCGAGCCTGATCACCGCCACTGGTGAGGAAGTCAGGTCTCTCCAAGATATGGCTGCCGCCACCGCATCCCTTCCTTCCGCCACCATCTACACCGCGAAGGAAATCGTCACCCTGGATCCTGGCAAACCGAAGGCCGAGGCCGTCGCCGTGGTCGGAAGCCGCATACTCGCAGTCGGTTCACTAGAAGAGTTGAAGAAGGCAGCGGGTGACCAGCCCTATGTTGTCGATAACCGTTTCGCGGACAGGGTGATCGTTCCGGGTTTCATCGCGCAGCACGACCATCCCTTTCTCGCCGCGCTCGCGATGACCTCCGAGATCATCGCCATTGAGGACTGGGTGCTACCCTCCGGCACGGTGCCGGCTGCGAAAGATCATGACGATTACATCAAACGCCTCACCGAGGCGCACGCGAAACTGGAAGACCCGGAGGCCCTGCTGCTCACCTGGGGGTTTCACCAATACTTCCACGGCAAGCTGGCCCGCGCCGAACTCGACAAGATCAGCGCCACCCGTCCCATCCTGGTGTGGCACCGCTCGTGCCATGAGTTTTACTTGAACGGCGCCGCGATGAAGAAGTTCGCCGTCACCAAGGAATGGCATGACCAGCTCAAAGGCAGCGCCAAGGAACAGTCGAACTTCGAGGAAGGGCATTTCTGGGAGCAAGGCATGTTCGCGGTATTGCCGTTGATCGCTCCAGCGGTCTTCACGCCACAACGGCTGACCGACGGCTTGCATTTCGTGGAGGAATACCTCCATGCCAATGGCATCACGGTGGGATGCGAACCCGGTGGACTGCTTTCCAAGCCGCTGCAGGACGCGCAGAACGCCGTATTCAGCGATTCCTCCACGCCCTTCCGCTACTACTACATCGCTGACGGCAAGAGCATCACCACCGCACATCCCGATGATCAGGTCATTCCCGAAACCGAGAAGCTGCTCACGTGGGGCCAGGGAAACACCGCGTATGTGGCGAAGCAGGTGAAGCTCTTTGCCGACGGCGCGATCTATTCGCAGGCCATGCAGGTCCGCGAACCCTACACCGACGGTCACAAGGGCGAGTGGATGATGGACCTCGATTTATTCGAGCGGAGCTTCCGCGTCTACTGGGACGCTGGCTATCAGATCCACATCCACGTCAACGGCGACGCCGGCCTCGACATGGTGCTGAACACGCTGGAAAAGAACATGCGCCGCCATCCGCGCCACGACCACCGCACTGTCATCGTCCACTTCGCCGTCTCGCAGAAAGACCAGGTCGAGCGCATCCAGCGCCTGGGCGCCATCGTCAGCGCCAATGCCTACTACCCGACCGCGCTGGCGGACAATTACAGCAAGGCCGGCCTCGGCCCCGAACGCGCCAACAACATGGTCCGCATGGGCGATGTCGAACGCGCCGGCATTTCCTACTCCTATCACTCCGACATGCCGATGGCACCCGCCCAACCGCTCTTCCTCATGCACTGCGGGGTCAACCGCACCACCCAGTCAGGCCGCGTTGCCGCTCCCGATCAACGCATCAGCCGCGAGGGCGCGTTGAAAGCCGTAACGCTCGAAGCGGCCTACTCGCTTCAGTTGGAGAAAAAGATCGGCAGCATCGTCCCCGGCAAACTCGCCAACTTCACGATCCTCGCTGACAACCCTGTAACCTGCGATGCCGCGACGATCAAGGACATTGCCGTGGTCGGCACCGTCCACGAAGGCCGCGTCTTCCCGGTGAAGGATGTTGCCAGGAAGACCACCGCTTACCGCCTTCCTGAAAACCTGAGGTCTATCGCCAGCTTGCCGGTTTCAAGCGAACCTGGCCACTCCCACAATCAAGGCGGCTGCGCCTGCTCCACGGGCCGCTTCTTCGCAGAACAAATGTTCCCGCCGATCCGCTAACAGGGACGTTTCTATATTGCGTAAGTCGTTGAAGTTGAATGGCGCGTCTGGCAGGACTCGAACCTGCAACCTTCTGATCCGAAGCCCGTTTTTTATCGAAGCATCCTGCACGCCATTTCCTTTGCGTTATTATACCGACACACATTTCGCCTCGTGTTTACAGGGGCGAGATTCAGATCACTTTCTTTACTGCTTGAGGCGGTCTCGACGACGCGACTTCTTTTAGCGAGTAAGGATTTCTTTCAACACGGGGTTGGTTTGTCAGGATTGTCAGGGTGATGGAACCGACCCCGGCGCAGACCTCCTCTGGGGGGCGTCCAGTCCATGGCTTATTGGGGATTGCCCAGTTTCCTCACCACTTCATCTCCAGCTTGCTCCGGTCAGCTGACTTTTGCTTTTCTTTGGCCTTGTCGGACATACCTCGATACCATCGGCGACCAGTTAATACGGTTTCTTCCCACTCACGGGAAGCACCAGGGTCTGCCCCGTCGGCCCGCGGTTCTTCTGCCACCGCCGTCGGGGTTTTACTGAGTTCCTTGAAAGAACGCGCGGAAGTGCCACGATTATACTCAAGACATGTCGAACCGAATCAACCCCGCCGCCCGCGGCGACGAACTGCTCCCCACCCGGCACAGTTTGTTGGGCCGTATGCGTGATTGGGAGGACCAGGCGAGCTGGCGTGAGTTCTTTAACACGTATTGGAAGTTCATCTACGGTGTGGCCATACGCTCCGGACTGAGCGATCAGGAGGCGGAAGACGTTGTGCAGGAGACGGTTATTTCAATTGCTAAGAAGATGCCCAAATTTGTCTACGACCCGGAGAAATGTTCTTTCAAGGGCTGGTTGATGCACGTGATACGGCTCCGGATCCTGGACCAGTTGCGCCACCGGCAACCAGCTTTTCAACAGACTCCCGCTGGAGACAGAGATAGCCGGCAGACACCCACAGTGGAACGGGTCGCCGACTCCAGCCGTGGGGAAGCCCTCGATGCCGCGTGGGAAGCGGAATGGGAACGGAACCTGGTCGATGCGGCGATGGAGCGGGTGCGTTTGCGGGTCAAGGCCGAGCACTACCAGATATTCCACCTGAGCGCGATGAAGGGGATGAACACTCTTGAAGTGGCCCGGATGCTTCAGGTGAACGTCGGCCAGGTGTACCTGGTGAAACATCGAGTTGCCAAAGAAGTGAGGAAAGAGGTCCAACGGCTCCGGGAGAAACCCCTTTGAGTGGAGCGCCGTGAAATCGTGGATCGACATTTTGATGGAGGTTTTAGACCGGCCCCGGACGCCGGCCACGTTCCGCAGGTACCAACCCGCCTTGCGGCTTGGCACTCGCCGCGTTGAGGACCGCTTGTTGCGGAGATTAGGGGCTGCCGACTCAAGGCACTCCTGGTGATCATGTCCCCCGAAAACAAACCGTCGATTACGGGGAAGACCACTCTGGCGAGTGACCTGAAGCCGCCGTCCTGGATGCAGCCGGTGCAGCCGTCGGTGCCTGACCACGAGTTGGTGCGACGGATTGGCGGCGGCAGCTACGGCGATGTGTGGCTCGCCCGCAGCACAGTCGGGACCTGGCGCGCAGTGAAGGTGGTGTTCCGCGACCGCTTTCTGGATGCCCGCCCGTATGAGCGCGAACTCAACGGGATTCAGAAATTCGAGCCGTTATCGCGCTTGAATGAGGGGTTCATCGACATCCTCCAAATCGGGCGCAACGATTCTGATGGCTATTTCTACTACGTGATGGAACTGGCGGACGATGTCGCAACGGCGGCGAAGAGTGATCCGTCGTTAGCGAACAGTAACCAGTCTGTCGGGCATCCACTGAACACAGATCACCGTTTGCTCACCACTGTCCAGGATCCCGCCAGCTATGTTCCCAAGACACTCTCCAAGGTGCTCCTGCAACAGGGCCGCCTGCCGGTGAGCGAGTGTCTGGAGCTGGGCCTTACGCTCAACCTGGGCCTGGCGCATCTGCACAAAGCCGGCCTGATCCACCGTGACATCAAGCCGTCCAATATTATCTATGTCGGGGGCGTGCCCAAGCTGGCCGATATCGGACTGGTGGCGGAGGTAGCTGAGGCCCGTTCTTATGTGGGCACCGAAGGCTTCATCCCGCCCGAGGGGCCGAACTCGCCGCAGGCCGACCTGTACAGCCTGGGCAAAGTGCTTTACGAGGCCGGCATGGGGAAGGACCGGAAGGAATTTCCTGAACCTTTCACGCAAATCGCCGAGGCGCCGGACAGCTCGCAATTGCTGGAGTTCAACGCCATCCTGCTGAAGGCCTGCGCCGCAAATCGAGCGGAACGCTACCGGTCCGCCGAAGAGATGAATGCCGACCTGGCGTTACTCCAGAGCGGCGGCTCGGTGCGACGGCAGCGGAAGCTGGCAGGACAATTGCGGTTTGTGCAACGCGCAGGTGCGCTGGTCACCGCCCTCGCGGCCGTCATTGCTCTGGGCTGGTGGTGGCAGGCACGGCAGACGGAGCGTATGCGCAAGCTCGCCGAAGAGAACGGCCGTTTGGCAACGCAGAATGCCAGGTTGCTGGAGTTTGAGCGCGTGCAAATGCGGCAGGCCGGGGAGCTGAAGAACGAAGACTCGGCAATCATCATCATGGCCGGGCCAATCACCAACCGCCTGAACGGCCACCACTACTATTTTCTTGAGAATTCGGACATCCCCCTTGCTCAGTCATTTGCCCGTGCTCTCGGTGGCAACCTCGCCACCATCCGGAGCGAGGCAGAACAACGCTGGGTATTTGATATGTTTGGGAAGTGGAAAGGCATTCCCAGGCACTTGGGCATCGGGCTCTACGATCCGGATCCGGAGAACAATTCCACTAACCGGGACGAGCGGCGCCGTGAATTCGGTTGGATAAGCGGCGAACCCGTGACCTTCTCAAACTGGGCTGACTTCGAGCCCAACAGTTACGAAGGAGCGCGCGAACCCTACGTTCATATGTGGGCACCAGGTCAAATGGCGAAGGGGGGAACGTGGAATGACACCGATGGGAATGGGATTCTTCTGGGAGTCGGTGTGCATGGTGTGGTCGAGGTAATCCCGTCTAACTCCAGTTCTCCCTCGCCGAAGTCACGCGCCTCGACATCGTCGCCGAGCACGCCTTGACCGTGCCGATGCTCATCGCCGTCACGGCGGAGTAGCACACGACCTCTCGGAGGGACGATTCGGAGGCACAAGCTCCGTGAGTCCCTGATCCGCGCTTGCACCCAACGAGCGCGTTTCACCCGCGGAATGGACAGGGACAGCATGCAGCGAGGCACTCCTGTAACTCGTCCCTCCGATACCCCCTGCAAATCCTCATTACCGCCCGCCCGAAACTTTTTCCAGATTCCTGAAAGATTTTCCGGAAGTGGGCCGATTGCTCTGCCCGAATGCTTATTGCGTCCTTGTGAAAACCAATGTCCCAACGCTGATGCTGCCATGAACGCCAATCCCTCATCTCTCCCTCATCCTGCGGTGACCGCGCAGCCGCAGCCCGCTTCACCGTTCTCTCGCCAGTTCTGCCGCCCATCCGTGGTTACTGCCCTGGTCGTGCCCGTTCCGCCGGTCAATCGGCTGATCGCCAAGGTCCAACGCCTCCTTCTCTGCTTTCTGGCCGGCTTCAGTTTCGTGCTTCGCTCGCAGACTGCCGTCTGTGGAGACGGCCACAGTGGGGTAATTCTGAGCACTTCCGGTTCGGGCCCAGTCGAACTCCAGGCCGGCACGACGATACAACTACCCGCGGGATCGTATCATTCCTTAAGCGTGACATTCGACGCCCTCTCTGACCTAAGACAACCGGGAGACTACGTGTTACCATTACGGGGTGAAGGCAAGTCGTGCAGCCGATTCGTTTCGCTTTCGCCAGGAGGAAACATCGCAATCGATGCATGGGAGGTGAGAAGCAGTGCACACGGTGATCCATATAGGCCCGACAGCCCACAGTTCAGCATACAGAACGGATCGGGGGACACCAACACCCGGCGGACAGCCAGTGTATCGCAATCCGTGTATCCTTGCGAAAACTCCTTCACCCTTACCTATAGGGCAAACGGGAGTGCGCTCCTCCGAGCCTCGTCGAGCGGGATTGTCATGGGAGGGTCCGCGGCGTCCGCGGTGGGGATTTCCGGCACGGTTTGCGGGCTCATTGGTTCGCCTACAGCGGTCGGCGGGATTTCCGTTTACTGCCATTTTCATGTCTTGACTGACACCACGGTCGCGATCGCGATCTCTCCTACCGATCCAACCACGGCTCCGCCACCAGAGGATCCCGCGCGTCCCCCGTTGCTGGGTGGCCTGAAGGCCGAGTATTTCACGGATTTGCTGGGCGGCACGTTGGCCGACTTGACCCGCAGCGTCTTTTTTCCCGACTTGCCCAATCTCGTGGAAGTGACCACGGAGTTCGAGGCGCGCAAGGACTGGGCGGACAACTACGGCGCGCGGTTGTCGGGTTGGTTGATCCCGCCAACGACCGGCGACTACCGGTTCTTTATGGCTTCGGATGATCAGGGGGCCCTATTTTTGAGCACGGACGAAACTGCGGCCAACAAGGTGCAAATTGCCTCCGAACTTGCATGGAACGGTTATCGGGAATACACCAGCGGCGCAAACCAAGCATCGCGGGGCGATCCGCCGGTGAACATCTCGGCCAGTATCCCGCTGGTAGCGGGCCAGCCATACTATGTGGAGGCACTGCTCAAGGAAGGGGCGTTTGGAGAACACCTTTCGGTCGCCTGGCAGATGCCCGACGACCGCGAACCGGCGAACGGCGCGGCCCCGATTCCTGGTATGTACCTGGCGTCCTCCCTGCATGGGGGCGTGTTGCCCCCGAATAATCCTCCGGTGGCGGTGGACGATTCCTATCCCCTCGGCGAGGACATGATCCTGTCGCCGATCACCCCGTCGGTCGGCGTACTCGCCAACGACACCGACGCCGACGGAGACACCTTGGCTGCGATCCTGGTGACGGGTCCAGCGCACGGCACGCTTACGCTCCAACCCGACGGCCGGTTCACCTACACGCCGCCGGCGAACTTCAACGGCCCGGATTCGTTCACCTACAAGGTCAGCGACGGCACCGTGGATTCGGCTCCGGCCACAGTCTCGATCACCGTCACGCCCGTGAACGACCTCCCGGTCGCCAACAGCCAGTCGGTGACCGTGGCCGAGGATGGGGTCGTGACCATCACCCTCACCGGCTCCGATGTGGACGGCGACACGCTGTCGTTGGGGGTGACAGGCGGACCCACGCACGGTTCCGGGAGCATCAACTCACCCACGGTGATCTACCGGCCGGCGGCGAATTATTACGGCACCGATGCCATCACGTTTGTGGCCCACGACGGGACGGCGTTCTCGGCGCCCGCGACCATCAGCATCACCGTGACACCGGTGAACGACGCACCCGTGGCGGTGGACGACAGTTACACCGTGGCCGAGGACGGCTCGCTGGTCGTGCCCGGCGGGATCGGCGCGCCCGCCCACGGCGGGGCCGGCGGCACGGTTGGTTCGGCCGACCGCACCGCCACCTTCGACACGCTGCAGAACGGCGCCGACCTCTCCAACTACATTGAGAGCGGCCTGCGCATTGCGACTCCCGCAACGGCCTTCCTGAACGCCGGAGCCGCCTACTATCCCAGCGGCGGCGCCAACGCCGCGACTTCCATTAAGGCCGCCGACGGAGCGAAAATGTATGCCGTGGAGTTCTCCACCTTCGACGGCTGGGGTTCGGACCACGTCCGCAACCTCCACTGGTGGATGCGCGACGGAGGGGTGGTGGTGGCCGAGGGCGTGTTCAGCGCGCCGGGCCCGCTGACCTCGGGCTTCTCGCGAGGAGCGGGCTTCGATGAACTGTTGGTGGGCGCCTACTACACCGCCGCCGGTGCCGAGACCGCGACGCCGACGACCTACCAGTCACTCGGACTCGACAACGTGAAGGTGCAGTTGAAGAAGCCCGGCGCTCTCGCGAACGACACCGATGTGGACGGGCCGGGCCTGTCCGCCCAACTGGTTTCGGGAACTCAGCACGGCGTGCTGGCCCTGCAGCCGGATGGCGGCTTCACCTACACGCCGGTCGCCAACTTCAACGGTGTGGATTCCTTCACCTACCGGGCCAGCGATGGCACGGCCGCTACGGAGGCCGCCACGGTCACGATCAACGTCACGCCGGTGAACGACGGGCCGGTGATCAGCTCGCAGCACCTGAGCACCGCGGAGGATGTGCCGTTGGCCGTGGTCCTGAGTGCCAGCGACGTGGACGGGGACGCGGTCGCCCTCTCCGTGATCAGCTCACCAGCCCACGGCACCGTCTCCGGAGGGGTGCCGAACCTCACCTACACTCCCGCCGCCAACTTCAATGGCTCGGACTTCTTCGGCTACTTGGCCAATGACGGCCACGGTGGCCAGGTGTCCGCCACCATCTACATCACGGTGACCTCGGTGAACGACGCGCCGGTGGATCGGGATCGCTCGGTGGCCGTGTTGGAGGACAACGGCGGCGGACAGGTCCAGCCGCAGGTGGATGTGGACGGTGATACGGTCACCTACTTCGTGGTCACGCCGCCACAGCATGGGCGGGTGGAACTTCAAGGGGGCAACCTGACCTATCTTCCCAACGCAAATTACAACGGTCCCGACAGCTACACCTTCAAGGCCATGGACGGGACACTGGAAAGCCCGCTCTACAACTACACGATCAATGTCCTCCCGGTGAATGACGCGCCGGTGGTGGCGGCTCCGATCGCAGACTTCGCCATCAATGAAGACGCTCCGGAAACCGTGATGGCGCTGGGCTCCGTGTTCACGGACATCGATACGGGCGGTGCGGATCTGACCTATTCCGCTCAGGGTAACAGCAACCCTGGACTTGTGTCCGCCACGGTGGACAACGTGACGGACACGCTGACGTTGCGATATGCCGCCAACCAGTTTGGCACGGCCACCCTCACCCTACGGGCAACCGACTCCGGCGGGCTGTTTGCCGAAGACACATTCGTGCTGACCGTGAATCAGGTCAGCGACGGCGATCCCGGCGATCTGGACACGGACTTTGATCCGGGCGCGAACGGGGAGGCCTATGGCCTGGCCCTGCAGCCGGACGCCAAGATCATCATGGCTGGCAACTTCACCTCGGTTGGTGGCATGGCCCGCTCCTACGTGGTGCGACTGAACGCGGATGGGACCCTGGATCCGGGTTTCAGCGCAAATCCCAACAGTCAGGTCCACAGCGCGCTGGTTCAGCCTGATGGCAACATCATCCTTCGCGGATTTTTCACTTCCGTGGACGGTGCCGCGCGGAATGGGGTCGCCAGGGTTCGCCCCAACGGAACCCTCGATCCTGATTTCAATCCCAATGCGAATGGCTGGGTCCAGAGCGTGGTCTTGCAGGCGGACGGGAAAGTCCTGCTGGGTGGCTCCTTCACGTCTCTGGGCGGGGTGACGCGGAATCGCATCGCCCGGGTCAACCCCTCCGGCACGTTGGATCCCGGCTTCGCTAACGCTGTTGTTGACAATGAGGTCATCGGAATCGCCGTCCAAACGGACGGGAAGATCGTGCTGGCCGGCCGGTTCTCCTCGGTGAGCAGCAGCCTCAGCCCGTACATCGCTCGTTTGACTCCGGTCGGGCTCACGGATGTGGATTTTAGTCCCAATGTCAACGCCCCGGTCCTCTGCGTGGCAATCCAGGCGGATGGGAAGCTCCTGATCGGCGGCTTCTTCGACCGCGTGGATGGCGTGCGCCGCTATGCGATAGCCCGCCTCAACAGCGATGGCTCCCTGGATCCGAGCTTCAGTGCCAACCTGACCTCGATTCCGACCAGCATCGCCGTGCTCGAAGACGGTCGCATCATGATCGGCGGCTACTTCACCCAGGTGAACGGTGCCGTGCGCAACGGCGTCGCGCGGCTCAATCCCGACGGCACGCTCGATGCCACCTTTGCGAGTGCGTTGGACGGCGGGGTCTATGGGATCGCGCTGCAGCCTGACGGAAAAGTCCTGCTGGCTGGCCAGTTCATGGCGGTGGGCGGGCAGGCTCGGCGAGGGATTGCCCGTTTTGACAGCGACCCAGCAAGCCAACAACTCAGCGTGTCCAGCCCGAACCGGGTGGAGTGGATTCGCGCTGGTGCGCCACTGGAAGTGCTTCAGGCGATCTTCGAACGGTCAACCGATGGCGGAACCACCTGGTCCTCACTGGGTGCTGGCACGCGGATTGCCGGTGGATGGGAGAAAACCGGGCTCAACTTGTCAGGCTACGGCTTGGTGCGCGCTCGGGCGAGCGTTGCCAGTGGTTACTGTAACGGTTCCTCCGGGTTGGTCGGATCGGTGGCGGCGTTCGAGTTCGACCATCCGCCGGTGGCAGTAGCCGGGGCCGACCAGAGCGTGTTTGCGGGGACAGATTGCCAGGCGACGGTGACGGTGGATGGCAGTGGATCGTCGGATGCGGATGGAGATGTTCTGGGCTTCTCATGGCAGTTATTCCGCGACGACGCGCTGGTTGACACCGTGAACGGCCAGGCTGCCGTGTCGTGGAGCCTCACCCACGGCACCTACGAGGCAGTGCTCACCGTCAGCACCGACAAGGGCGGCACGATCGTGAGCCGCAGCGATAGCCTCATCATCGAGGTGCAGCCCTCCGCGCCGGCGCTTGCCGTGCTCAACCCGGCCGCGGCCTACGCGAACGGACTGGCGTTCAACCTGACGGTCACCGGCGGATGCTTTCTGCCCGGCGCGATGGTCCACTGGAATGGCGCATTGCGGCCCACGACCGTGGTCAGCAGTTCCGAACTGGTGGCGTCCATCCCAGCGCCTGATCTCCAGACTGGTGTGGATATTGCCGTTGCCACAGTGACAGTGGTCAATGGCGATGGTCAGATCTCCAATCCGCTCGGCTTCAGCATCGTGGCGCAAACGGTGGGCACGGCCGATGCAGCGGTCAGCCAGCCCGGCGAGACCAGCACCGTCAGCACCGCGCCGACGATATCCGGCGAGCCAGGCGTGACCGTGACGGTGCAGAACGGCGGTGACCAGCCCGTGACCGTTCTGGCCGCCAGCTACGACGAGCGGCCCGTGGGCGAGACCGCCTTCCAGGTGGACAACGGTTCGTTCGTGGACGTGCAGGTCGCAGGTGCCGACGAGAACGTCGCAGCCGCGGTGTTCTTCTACTACCCGTCGAGCACCACCGGCGGCATGGAGAACCGAGTCAAGCTCCGCTACTTCGACGGCGCGAACTGGATTCCGGTCCTGAGCAGCGGCGGCCTGCCGCCGGCCAAGGACACCACCGACAACCTTGATGGCACGGTGTCGGGCGGGCGCTTCACGGTGATCTTCGACGACACCAGCACGCCCACGATCATGGCGCTGACCGGCACGGTGTTTGGCATGTTCGAGAGCGAGCCGCAGTTGCAGCCGATCACGGGGCCGGTCGGCCCGGTGGCGCTCGGCAACGCGGTCGGCTTGACGGCGAACTTCGCGGTGATCGGTGATCCGGCGGACGCCACGGTGCGATTCCTCTGGGACGACGGCACCGAGTCCATCGTGGTCCCAACAACGGCGACCAGCGTCACGGCCACACACCTTTACGGCGCGCCCGGCGTGTATGGCGTGACCGTGCAGGTAACCGATGGCCAGGGCGACGTGCGCGAGGGTCGATACGAATACGTTGTGATCTACGATCCGAACGGCGGCTTCGTGACGGGCGGTGGCTGGATTGACTCGCCCACGGGCGCCTACCTCTATGACCTCACTCTCGTCGGCAAAGCGACGTTCGGCTTCAACTCAAAGTATCTGAAGGGCCAGTCGGTACCGACGGGGCAGACCCAGTTCCAGTTCCAAGCGGGCGACTTCAAGTTCCACAGCACCGCCTACGAGTGGCTCGTGGTGGCCGGCGCGAGGGCGCAATACAAGGGCGTCGGCCAGGTCAACGGCACGGGCGACTACGGCTTCCTGCTCACGGCGACCGACGGCCAGGTGAGCGGTGGCGGCGTCGACAAGTTCCGGATCAAGATCTGGGATCGCACCAGCGGGATCGTCGTGTATGACAATCGCCGCGGGGCCAGCGACGATCTGAATAGCGCGGACCCACAGGCGATTGACGGCGGCAGCATTGTAATTCACAAGCCTAAGTAACGGTTGGCGTTGCCTTCAGAGAGCCGGGCGCCCCTGCGGCGGCTCTTTTGCGAGCATCAAACTCGGAAAGCACCGCATCAGCCGATTGGTGACACCGATTGGGACAGCCCGCGACCCTGTCGTGGCCCGTCGAAGCGACGAACTATGTCCTCGCTGTCGGCGATCACCTGGACGACGGTCACGAACACCCCCACCATCACCACCAACAAGCGCAGCGTGCAACTGTCGCTCACCGGCAACGCCCAGTTCTTCCGCCTCCGCAAGCCGTGAGTGAAACACGCGAGTTCGCCGCAGAGGCGCGGAGGCACAGCCCTGAAGGAGAAGCAATACGTTAGTCGCATCATGGTCTTTCTTCATCTACGGTCGGCGGCAATTCCTCCGACGAGTTTTTGAGCAACTTGGATACACCCGGGAGAGGCATACTCAGTTGCCGGGCGATTTCGCTGGCTCTGAGCCCCTGCTTTCGCAATTCATCAAGCTGCGTTCTGGCGGTGTTGAATTGCCACTGCCAGCGGTATCAGCATTTCCAGAAGGTCATGCCAGATGGGGGCGTCGAGCCAAGTGTGCATCTGCCACTCTGATCCGTGACCTCGTTTCGAGCCGATAGATGTCTCTCCTCTAAGGAGCGGGCGCGACACCGATCCGCTCGCCATGATCATCGCCCACCTTCCAAATGGAGGACCAGAAGGCTCGGAACCGGCCTGACGGTTCAACCGCTTTGGGAATTGGCCCTACCATCCGACTTCGTTTGTCAGGAGAATAACCTCGCTTGCGGGCTTTCTTTACCTCGTAATTCATTGATACTGAACGGCGCGTCCGGCGGGACTTGAACCTGTAACCTTCTGATCCGAAGTCAGATCCTGACCGCAGTTCACCACTGGCTAATGTAGAACAGGTGCCTGCCACCCGCAGCTTGCCCCATTGTGGATGTTTATAATAGAGATAAGTAGGTATGCTTTTCTAAGTTGACTTGGGCTGTTGCGAAACGAAACTGGGCAAATCGCTTTTGATAGACTATGTCGGAATCTGATCAATCCACACCCTCTGCGGGACGGCGGCGTTATGTGCGCGCGATTGGGCCAGGGTTGCGCTGGCTGCTGCGCGTCGTCTTGATTCTGGCGGCTGTTTTGGGAGCCAATTCGGTTTACTTGCTGAGCATTACGGTCTTGGAGAAGGCGAAGGGGCTTTCCTACCAGAACTACTTCTACCAGTACATGTTCCTGGGGCACTTGGGGTTGGGACTGCTTTTCGTAGTGCCGTTCCTGATCTTTTGCGTCATTCACATGCGCAACACCCTTACCCGGACGAACCGTCGAGCGGTGCGGGTGGGATACGCCTTGTTTTTTGTGAGCCTGGTTTTGTTGATCTCCGGGGTGGCGTTGATGCGGGTGGAGGGTTTTGAACTCAAGGAGCCCAACGCGCGAGCGCTGGCTTATTGGCTGCACATTCTGACCCCGATTCTGGTGGTTTGGCTCTACTTGCTGCATCGGTTGGCAGGTCCCAAGATCCACTGGAAAGTGGGTCTAAGCTGGGGGGGTGCGGTGGCGGGCGTGGTAGGGTTGCTGGTGGTCATGCATGCCCACGATCCGCGCAAGGCCGGAGCGGTTCGACCGAAAGAAGGCGAAAAGTACTTTCACCCTTCCTCGGCTCGAACCGCTTCCGGCAACTTCATTCCGGCTTCGACGATGATGATGGACCGGTACTGTATGGAGTGTCACAAGGATTCCTACGAGGGCTGGTTTCACAGCGCGCATCGGTTCAGCTCCTTCAACAACCCGGCGTACCTGATGAGCATCAAAGAGACGCGCGAGGTGTCGCTCAAGCGGGATGGAAATGTCCAGGCGGCGCGCTGGTGTGCAGGTTGCCACGATCCGGTTCCTTTCTTTAGTGGAGCCTTCGATGACCCCAACTTCGACCTGGAGAATCATCCGACATCCCAGGCGGGAATCACCTGTACGGCTTGCCATTCCATCAACCACGTGAACAGCACGATTGGGAATGCGGACTTCGTGATTGAGGAACCGATTCACTATCCGTTTGCGACGAGCACGAATCGCGTCCTGGCCTTTCTGAATCGCCAGATGGTCAAGGCCAAGCCTGACTTCCATAAACAAACCTTCCTCAAGCCGCTGCATCGCACCGCCGAGTTTTGCTCCACGTGCCACAAGGTCAGCATCCCCTACGAACTGAATCATTATAAACCTTGGTTGCGAGGGCAGAACCATTACGACACTTACTTGCTGAGCGGGGTCTCCGGCCATGGTGCAAAGAGTTTTTACTATCCGGATGTAGCCAAGCCCAACTGCGCTTCCTGCCACATGCCTCTCCAAACCTCTGCTGATTTTGGAGCCAAATACTTCGACCCTACCAATCGGTCGTTGACGATTCACAACCACCTCTTCCCGGGCGCGAATACCGCATTGCCCTACCTGCGGGGCGACACGAACACGCTGGCTGCACAGCAGGCTTTCCTCAAGGATTCAGTTCGCGTGGACATTTTTGGCGTGAAAGAGGGCGGCACGGTGGACAGCCCGCTCTCGGCTCCCTTGCGTCCGGCGGTACCGGTGCTCAAACGCGGGCATCGCTACTTGCTAGAAGTGGTGTTGCGAACGGTGAAGCTGGGGCATCCGTTTACCCAGGGAACGGTGGACTCCAATGAAGTATGGGTGCAGGTGGACGCGCAGAGCGGGCAGCGGAAAGTGGGATCGAGTGGTGGGCGGGGGCCGCGGGAGGAAGTGGACCCATGGTCGCACTTTGTGAACGTCTACATGTTGGACAAGAACGGCAACCGGATTGACCGTCGCAACGTTCAGGACATCTTCACCCCCCTGTATGATCACCAGATTCCACCTGGGGGGGCGCGGGTGGTGCATTACGCCTTCACGGTCCCGGAAGATCTGGATGAGCCGTTGTCGGTGGAGGTCCGGCTCCAATACCGCAAGTTCGATGCGCGGCTGATGGAGTTCGTTCGGGGGAAGGGCACTACGAACGACCTTCCCATCACGACCGTGGGCATGGATCGGATTGTTTTTCCGATCGAAGGTCTGGGGGACGCGAAAGACCGAGTGTCCGTGGCGCAGGTTTCTCCCATCCCGGAGTGGCAACGCTGGAACGATTACGGCATCGGGCTATTCCAGGAGGGCGATCGGGGCAGTGAGAAGGGAGAGTTGATCCAGGCTACCGAAGCGTTTAGCCAGGTGGAGAAACTGGGCAAGGCGGATGGTCCGCTGAATCTGGCGAGGGTTTTGCTGAAAGAGGGCCGCTTGGATGAGGCGGTGGCTGCCTTGCAGCGTGCCTCCAAGTTCACGCCTCCTCCGCCTCGATGGCTGGTGGCATGGCTCAACGGCTTGGTGAACAAGCAGAACGGGTATCTCGACAAGGCGATTCAGGAATTCAAGAGCATTCTGCTAGACAAGGACCCGGCGCTGGTGGCGCGGGGGTTTGATTTTTCGAAGGATTACGAGGTGATCAACGAGCTGGGGCAGACTCTCTTTGAACGTTCCAAAGCCGAGCGTGGAAACCCGGAAGCTCAGCGGCGGCTGCTTCAGGAGGCCCGGGATTGGTTCCAGAAGACTTTGGAGATCGATTCCGAGAATCTGGCCGCACATTACAATCTGGGCCTGATCTATGAGATTCTGGGCGACAGCCCCAAAGCGGCGGAGCATCGCCGCCGGCATGAGCGCTACCGGCCGGATGACAACGCCCGTGATCGAGCGATCGCGGCCGAGCGGAGGCGGAATCCAGCTGCGGACAACGCCGCGCAGGCTCTCGTCATCTATCCCCTGCAACGTCCGGGTGCGCCAGGGTTGACGGAAACTCCTGACCAGACGAAACTCACCCACAACCAATAGCGGTTATAGAGTGGCCTTTATGGAAAGAGAAGAACCAGATACCGACCGCCGCCCCCCTGACAGCCCGGTGTCGGCGGGAGCGGAAGGGGAAGAAGTGGTGGCCTACGATGACGCGGTCATCGGGCGGGTCTTTCGCTGGTCACTGATCGTTCTCGTGCTTGTCGTACTCCTGGTGGGTGGAGGTGTGTACTGGGCCAAACGGAAGCCCGCCGCCGGTCCGGCCCAATTGACTCCGCTCAGCGCCCCCGTGGTTGCCCCCTCCGTCTCCGCGGAGCTGCCTTCGGCCAAGTTTGTGGATGTTACGAGTGCCGCAGGGGTCACGTTTTTGCACAACAACGGTGCCTATGGAGATAAGCTTCTGCCGGAGAGCATGGGTGGAGGGGTGGCGTTCCTGGATTATGACAATGACGGGCGGCCGGATTTGCTGTTCGTCAATTCCGACTATTGGCCTGGGCAGCGTCCCGCGGGAAAACCTGACTCCACCATGGCGCTTTTTCACAATGAAGGGGGTGGAAAGTTCACCGAAGCAACAGCGGGATCCGGTCTTGACGTGAGTCTCTATGGGATGGGCGTGGCGGTAGGGGACTACGACAATGACGGGCGAGTGGACGTCTTTCTCAGTGCGGTGCATGGGAATCGGCTCTTCCGGAATCTGGGCGAGGGCAAGTTTCGGGATGTGACCGCCGAGACAGGAGTAGGGGGCGATCCCACCGACTGGGGAACGAGCTGCGGATGGTTTGATTTCGATAACGATGGCTTTTTGGACTTGTTCGTCTGCAACTATGTGACCTGGAGTCGTGAGATTGATTTCGAAGTGGGTTACAAAATCGTGGGGATCGGCCGTGCCTATGGACAACCGCGCGATTTTCCCGGCACCTTCCCTCACCTTTACCGGAACCTTGGCAACGGACGGTTTGCAGACGTTTCTGCCAGCGCGGGAGTCCAGGTCAAGAACCCCGTCACCGGCGTTCCCTCTGCCAAATCCCTGGGCTTGGTGCCGGTGGATCTTGATAGTGACGGGTGGCTGGACTTGATTGTGGCTAACGACACGGTTCAGAACTATGTCTTTCGTAACGAACGGAATGGCACCTTCAAGGAAGTGGGCGCTCTTTCCGGGATCGCCTTCGACAGTTATGGTCAAACCCGAGGTGCGATGGGGATTGATGCAGCGAGATTCCGCAACGACGATTCCCTTGGGATCGCCATCGGCAACTTCGCCAACGAAATGACCGCGCTCTACGTTTCCCAAGGCAAATCCATGACGTTTGCGGACGAGGCCATCACCGAGGGCATTGGGCCCGCCAGTCGGTTGCTGCTCAAGTTTGGCATCTTCTTCTTTGACTATGATTTGGACGGGCGCCTGGACGTGTTGACCGCCAATGGGCACCTCGAAACCGAGATCAGCAAGGTGCAGCAGAGTCAGACCTACGCCCAGCCTGCCCAGCTCTTTTGGAATTCGGGCGACACTCGGGGGCCGGTCTTTATCTCCGTGCCGGCGGCAAAATGTGGAGAAGACCTATTCAAGCCCATTGTCGGCCGTGGCTCGGCGTTTGCCGACATCGACGGGGATGGGGACTTGGACGTGGTCCTGACACAGGTAGGGGGGCCGCCGCTTCTGCTGCGCAACGACCAGCAACTGAAGCATCACTGGGTGCGGCTGAAGTTGGAGGGAACCCTCTGCAATCGCGATGCCATTGGGGCTGAGGTGCGGCTCAGGGTGGGTAACCAGACTCTATGGCGCACGGTTATGCCCACGCGCAGCTACCTCTCCCAGTCGGAATTGCCGCTCACGTTCGGGTTGGGGAGTGCGGACCACTTTGACAGTCTGGAGGTACGCTGGCCGGGAGGGAAAGTGCAGACCGTGAGTGGGGTGAAGATCGACACGGTCAACCTGGTTCGGCAGGAGAAGAACTGATGGATCGGCTTCCTTGAGGGTCCTGTGGGTGGTGCTCGAGCACCATCCGGTTGGTGCGAAGTAGAGCCGTTTTTGTCATTCCTTTGGATCTGTTCTCCTTGACGGGGAGTATTCGGGCCCTAATGTCCGCGGTCAACGGAGCAGGTTAGCTTGCATCCCACCGCAGGCCCGCTCTCCAGAACGACACGAAAAACATAACGAAAGACGCCGAATGAAGCTATTCTACACCGTTGCCTTGGCAGCGACCCTGACCACCGGAGCCTGGGCTGCGGAAGAGGCCTTAACCCTGAAGACAGACAAAGACCGTGCGAGCTATGCCATCGGTGTTGACATCGGCAAGAGCTTCAAAACACAGGGTTTAGAGATCAACGAACCCGCTTTGCTGCAGGGGATCAAGGATTCGCTGGGCGGGAAGAAGCTTCTTTGCACGGATGAGGAAGCGCAAGCGGCGCTGATGGCGCTTCAGAAAGAGCTCAGGGCGAAACGGGAGGGGGCGATGAAAGAGTCGGCAGAAAAGAACAAGAAAGAAGGGGAGGCCTTCCTGGTTGAGAACAAGAAAAAGGAGGGAGTGAAGACCTTTCCTAGCGGGCTGCAGTACAAGATTTTGAAGGCGGGCGATGGCAAGACTCCCAAGGCTTCAGACACCGTCAAGACCCATTACAAAGGCACGCTGTTGGATGGCACTGAGTTCGACAGCTCCTACAAGCGGAACGAGCCGGCCGTCTTCCCGGTGAATGGCGTTATTGCAGGCTGGACGGAAGCCCTGCAGAGCATGCCTGTGGGATCCAAGTGGCAACTCTACGTTCCCAGCAACCTTGCCTACGGTGAGAGTGGGGCAGGTGGTGTAATTGGGCCTAATGCCACGTTGCTATTCGAAGTAGAGTTGATTTCAATTGAGCCAGCGGCTCAGACGAACTAGCTGACTCCGATTGGAGTGAGTTGGAGGAATTCTGGCGAGGTGATGTCCCACCTCGCCATTTTTCTACCTAGATTTAACAAACGCCATTGACGCGGGCGAGAATTCGCTGCATGAAATGGCCCTATGCACGCCATTATTAGTGACGACCAGTTGCGCACGTTGTTAAACGACAGCCGGAAGCTCATGGGCGAACAGCCGTGGACCCAGGCTACCGACGATCATTCCGAGACAGTGAGCATTCCTCACGGAAAGATCGAAGCGCTCCACCGCTTGGAGCATAACGAATGGGTTTTCGTTCCGCTCGTGCGTACCCAGAAGAAAAAGGGTGGCAAAGTCACCGAACATGGTTTCGAGGTGCATCGTCGCGAAAAGGGCTGGCAGGTCGTCACTGCGGCGCTCGAAATCGTCGGGGACCAGTCTGCTCGAGTTCATGTGGAGGCAGCCCGCAACCATGTGGTGCAGTTAGAGTTGGAGAAACTCAGGTTGCGGAATTCCAAGGTCAAACCTTCGTCGGCACCTGCAGCCTAAAGGCTGCGGCGGTATCAGCCTGGCTTCGCCGGGTGGCGGCGTTTGCGATTTCTTTTCTTGCGTGGTCGCTGGGTGTGTACTATGTTTTACATAGTAGTAGACTATCTAGTGATCTAGCAACGCCTTTGCCCCTTCATGAGCGTCCCTTCCCAGGACTTTTTCGACAACTGGACCGTTCAGGTGCGGAAAGGGATGCTGGAGTACTGCATTCTCAACGCCCTGGTCGAGAAGGAGCGGTATGGCTACGACCTGGTGAAGACACTCGTCGACGTTCCTGGGTTGGGAGTTACTGAAGGCACGATTTACCCCCTCCTTTCCCGGCTCAGGGTACAGGGTCTGCTGCAGACCCGCTTGGAGGAGTCCAACGAAGGTCCAGCCCGAAAGTACTATTCGCTAACGCCGGAGGGACTCAAGATGATGGAATGGATGAGGGAATACCTAGAGTCTCTCAACGCAGGAATCCGGGTCTTGCGTGAGAAAGGAGCGGGAAAATGACTGAATGGACGACCAGCGCGCGGGAGGAATTGGAATGCTACCTGAACCGGGTCCGTGGCCAACTCCAAGCGGCCGAGGCCGATCCAGCGGAGGTCCTGGAGGACTTGCGTCGGCACGTCGATGAGGAGGTCCGGCGGGCAGGCGTGAAGGTCGTGACCCGGGAAGAGGTTCAGCGAATCCTGGTGCGGTTGGGGGATCCTGGAATCGAGACTCGGCCCGAGATTCCGCCTCCGGTATTGCCATCTGACCGGCCTGTGCAGCCCCAACGCGAGCTTGGTTCCAGGCACTACTGGCTGGGCTTCTTTGGTGTGCTCCTGCCGGCGTTTACGATTGGGCTCGAATTTGCCACCGGCTTGTGCGCGGGTGCATTCTTTGATCCCATTCCCTCGGCTTTTCACCTCATGCTGGTTGGGTTGGTGCCGGCTGCAAACCTCCTGCTATGGTTGGTGTTAAACCAGAAGTGGGTTCCGAAGAACCGGGGATGGCTTGGCTGGCTCCATGGTGCCGCGGTGGGGGTGGCGCTGTTTTACAGTTTCCTATTCCTCCCTCTGACTCCGGTGGGTTTGGTGGCGGTCCTGTACCTTGGCTTTGGACTACTGCCTCTGGCCCCGGTGGTTTCTCTTTTTTGTGCTCTGCGGCTAGGGTGGTGGTATCGGCGTCAGGATGGCGTGACTCCACTGGTACGCCTGACTGGGCTCTGGCGTGGGATGGCGTTGGGCATCCTGGCCTTGGTGATGGTGGAGGCCCCCGTGTGGATGACGCGGATGGCGGCACATAAGGTGGCTGAGGGTCTTAGCACCGGGACACTGGAGGATCTTTCCGGCACGGCAAGCCAAGTTCGGTACTTGCGGCGGTTCGGAGATGAAAGCCTGCTGCTCCGGCTGTGCTACGGGCGCACGCGAGGCGCACAGAACATGGATGTGGTGGGTTGGGTTCTTGGGGTTCGAGATATCGGAACCGAGGATGCTCGAAAGGTTTACTATCGCGTTACCGGTAGGCCCTTCAATTCGGTTCCTGCGCCGAAAGTGCGCATGGGCCGCGGCCGTTTTACCGCGCTGGACGACTGGACCTGGGATAACGATCAGGCAGGCGCGCAAGTGGGAGGGCGGGTACGGAACCTGTTCCTGGTTGGTTCCCGTCTCGACAGCGTGGTGGAAGCCGATGCTGCCGTGGGTTACACGGAGTGGACGCTGGAGTTTCGAAACGACTCCGAGGTCCAGCGCGAGGCGAGGGCGCAGCTGCTTTTGCCCAAGGGCGGTGTGGTTTCGCGTTTGACGTTATGGGTGAATGGCGAGGAGAGGGAAGCCGCTTTCGCGGGACGTGCGGAGGTTCGTGAGGCTTATGAAAAGGTGGTTCGACAACGACAAGACCCGGTCCTGGTGACGACCGTTGGGCCTGACGAGGTGTTGATGCAGTGCTTCCCAGTTCCGCGCCAAGGGGGTGTCATGAAGGTGCGTCTTGGCATTAGTTTTCCGGTGCAGCTGGATCAAGCGGGCATGGGACGATTCCGTTGGCCCACCTTTGTGGAGCGGAATTTTACCATCCCCGAGTCGTTTCGACATAGCGTCTGGGTGGAGTCGGCTCGACCGCTCAAAGGTTCGAGCGCGACCTGGCTTTCCGAGGAGCCCAAGCCCGGGAAGTTTGTGTTGCGGGGCGAATCGCGCGAAACGGAGATGGCTCAGAGCACGGCCGCGGTCCACGTGCAGAGGGATACTGACCGGCAGACTGCCTGGGCCCAAGACCCGCGGAGCCCGACTCCTCAGTGGATTCGTCAGACCCTCTGGCCTGAAGCGACGCAGGTTCCCAGGACGTTGGTGCTCGTGGTCGATACATCAGCCGCCATGGCCGACTCTCTCCAGGAGCTTGCGGCCGCGATGACCAACTTCCCTTCAGGGATGGCGATCCATCTCGTCGAAGCATCGGACCAGATCCGACATACTCCCGGGCTGACGCCTGGAGAGGTCGGCCAGCGCTTGGCCCGCCTTAAGTGCGAAGGAGGACAGGACAACTTGCACGCGCTCCTCACGGGGTGGGACCTGGCTTCCACCAACCCAGGAAGCGCACTGCTTTGGGTACATGCTCCTCAACCTGTGATCGTAGGATCGATCGACTTCCTCAACCAGCGGCTTCAGCGTCGGACGGATGGTCCGGCCGTCCTGGACCTTCAGGTCACGCCAGGTCCCAATCGGATTGCGGAAGCGTCGGGAGGCATGAGTTCCTTCCAGCGGTTGGAGCGGTTCGCGGCTCTGTCGACGGACTTGGCTTTCCTGGCGTCTGCGTGGTCGCCTGGCGGGAAAAGTTGGGTGGTATCCCGTGAAGCGGGTCACAGCCCCCAATCACCCCGGCCTTCCTCGGAGATCGAGGCCTCCTTCCACTTGGTGCGCCTCTGGGCCAACGAGGAGGCCGTTCGACTGCTGGCTCGTCGTCAAGTGAGCCAGTCGGTCGGCGTCGGAGCCCGGTATCAACTGGTGACTCCCGTCACGGGTGCGGTTGTCCTCGAGACCGCCCGGCAGTTCGAGGAGAGCGGCTTGACGCCTGCGGATCCTGCCACGGTCCCTGCCATTCCTGAGCCCAGAACCTTGGCTTTGGGCATTCTCACCATGGGCTTGTTCTTCCTGGGGAGACTCATCCGAAGACGACGGTCGGCGTGACGGGAGCCGGGGTGGTGGGGGTGCATCACCGCTGGCTTACGGCTTAATCAAAGGTAGTTTTCTTCCGATAAGACAAGTGGTTATATTGTCCTCATCGTGACCGGAAGCCTAACATGTCTCAGCCGTGTCGGATCGTGTTGGATAGGCTTGGCGTCTCCCGTTAGGCCCAGCAGTCGTTTCGCCCCTGTTTTTCTTCTTGCATGTATTTGGCTTTCAGTCCTTTGCATGGCTCAAAGGCCCGAGTCCATCCGGGGTACGGATCGCCAGATGCATCGTTGGCGTCTGAGGGTCATCAGCCAGGAATTCAACCTCCCTTCGGATCGAGACTACGTTCACCTGTCTTTTGAGACCAATGCGAGCGTCTGGATTGCCAGTTCGCAGGGTTTGGATCGCTTTGACGGTTACGAATGGAGCCACTTCAACTCCAAGGATGGACTTCCCAGCGATTTCATCCGGTGTACCTTGAGGGACCGGCAGGGACGATTATGGGTGGGTACTGACCACGGAGCAGGGGTCTTTGATCCCAAGGCGAGGCGTTTCGAGCGGTTGCCATCGGGTGTCGGCCCGGATGCCTCGAGTGTACGGCGGATCGTGGAGGATTCCGAAGGGGGGATTTGGTTTTGTTCGGATAGCTTTGGGGGCGATACTCGTGGTCGCCTCGACGTCCTGCGCCAGGGTCAATGGTTGCAGTTGGCGCCGCCCTGGGCGAAGGGGGATTTGGAGTACCACAACGTGATGGTGGAGGCGGATGGTCGCGCGTTGGTGCTTACTGCCTCCGGCATGCTGGCCTTGGAGTCCGGCGTTTGGTCGTCGCCTTTGGCTGGTCTGGCACCGAAATCGGTGGAGGCCTTTTGGACGGCGGCACCTCTCCCGGACGGTCGGATTGCCGTGAGTGCCAACTCAGGCCTGTACTTTGGCCAGAACGGCAGTTGGCGTCACGCCGACGCTCCCGCCACTTGGCCCCCCTACAACCTGTGTCCTTTGCCTGACGGCCGTTTGCTGACGTTTGGGCGAGAGACTCCGCGCAGCCACCATTCTCTCTTGCAGTGGCGAGGAGGTCGTTTTGAGTCCGTGTCGCTAGGGGTGTTCCACATGCACGAATGGATCGAGTCGGTGGAGCGCGCGCCAGACGACTCGGTCTGGGCGGTCGGAGCCAATTTCATCGTGCGAGCCGAGGAGGACCTGGATGGTTGGATTGAGCAGACGGGGAATGCAGTTCCGGCATTCACTGTGGGGAAGGTCTCATGGTTTACCAACGCGGGGGAGGTTTTCCAGATGGCGGGTGGGACTTGGAGAAGTCAGTCCAACCCGGGGCTCACCTACACGGTGGATCGGCAGCAGCGCGTCTGGGGATGGAACACGAATCGGGCGGTTTTGGTCGATTCGGTTCCTTCGCGCGAGTATCGTGCAGGGGAACTTGGTTTAGGGGAGATCCGAGGTTTTTGCGCCGATGCAGGCGGTGAGGTTTGGTTGTACGGACTTTCGCCTGAGGGTTTGCCCTGCGGGGTTTACCTGTCCACCAACGGGCTGCGCCGGTTAGCGATGGCCGAATGCTCGACGAATACGTTTCCTCACGTGAGGCCGGACCACGAGCACGGCATTTGGATGCTCGGGAAACCGGTCTCAGGCACGGGGTTGGCTCTCTTCCGGTTGTCGGGTCTCAACGAACCCGCGCGCCCCGGAGATTCCGAGCGCATCGAGAGCCCGGTTTTCGGTGGCGAGTTTCCCGAGCTTTATGTTGACCGAACAGGTGCCATTTGGCTTTTTCGAAAGGGTTTGATCTGGTCACGTCCTGCGCAGCAGCCGGGTCAATGGAGGAGGCTTCGTGGTGCCCTTGGGAACACCTTCTCAGGGATTGTTGAGAATCGGTCCGGACTTTGGACGGTTTGTCACGGGGAACGGGGTGGACTTTGGGGTTTGGGCCACTTTGATGGCAAGGAGTGGAGTTACCCCTACCGAGATCGTGTCAGCTATCCCTATACGCTGCAGGATGGCACGCTGGCTTTTGGGGCCCGGTACAACATTGTGGTCGTGGAGGACGAGGTGGGGGCACAGCTTCGACTTTTGCCATTGCCTGTGGAGGGGAACCTGGTGGGTGCCCTGAAAGATGAGCGGGGGCAATGGTGGGTGGGGGTGGACGACATGATCTTTCGATCGACCGATCATCGGGCCGAGGCCCGCATGGTTGTGGAGCTTGCCCCTCCGCAGACGACCCGGGGCGACCTTTACCAAGCGCGGTTGCGGCCCGTTGTGCGGTTTTCGAACGTTGTGCCGGCTCAGCGATACCGGATGATGTACTCGCTCTCCGGCCTTTCCAAGGTCGGAGTTCAGGAGGCGGTGGGTGGGTTGGTGAAGATCCCCACCGACACTCTAGCTCCTGGGCCTTACGAGGTCGCGGTCGATTTACAGAGCATCGATGGGGTGCAAACCCTCTCCTCGATCGCCTTGAAATTCCGAGTGGCCGCGATACCTCTCCAGCAGCGTCCCTTTTTCTGGCCGGTTCTCGGCCTGCTTTTCTGCCTGGTGCTGTCCTTGAGCGCGTATTCGGTGTTCACCCGCCGGCGGATCGCCCGCTACGCGGAAGTCCTGGAGGATCGGGTTAGAGAACGGACCTTGCAGTTGGAGCAGGACATACAGGAGCGGAGGCAGGCGGAGGAGAAGTTGCGGCTTAGCGAAGAACAGTTGCGAAGCGTGATTACCAGTACTCCTGTCGTGCTCTACGTGATCGATGAGGAGGGGAAGTTCGTCTTTTCGGAGGGGAAAGGGCTGGCTTCGTTGGGGCTTCGGCCTGGTCAGGTGGTTGGGACCTCGGTGTTCGAATTGTATCGCGATTATCCTGAGGTGGTGGCGGGGATCCGCGCCGGTCTTCAGGGGCGACCGATGGTACTCGAGTTTCGCTTGGGCGAGTTGGTTTTTGAGACTTGCCTCTCGCCCTTCCACAAGCCTGACGGCACTCTGGGGGGCTTGATTGGCGTTTCCCTTGATGTGACCGAACGGCATAGAGCGGACCATCAGAAGCACCAACTGCAAGACCAGCTGCGCCAGGCGCAGAAAATGGAGGCGATTGGACTTTTGGCGGGGGGTGTGGCTCACGATTTCAACAATCTGCTGCAAGTGATCCTCGGGAATGCCCAACTGGCTCTCGAATCCAGTGGGTCTGCCGCCGACGTCGAAACCTATGTGCACGAGATTCTGCAGTCGGCACAGAAGGCGTCGTCGCTGACCCGCCAGTTGCTCGCTTTTGGGAGGCGCCAGATCCTGCAGCGTCAAGACACCAACCTTGGACTCCTTGCGAACGACATGCTCCAACTGGTCCGCCGGGTGGTGGGTCCCACGATCGAGGTGGCGTATGTGGCAGATCCAGCGCCAGCGAATGTTCGAGTGGATCGGAGCCAGATGGAGCAGGTGATGATGAACCTTTGCCTGAATTCGCGGGATGCGATGCCAGAGGGGGGGCGCATTGATGTGGAGGTGCATAACGTTCGGTTTGCTTCCGCCGAGAAGGCAGTTCCAGAATGGGCGAGGGAAGGGGAATTCGTGCGGTTGGCTGTGGCCGACCACGGTGTGGGCATGAGCCCGGAGGTCTTGTCCCGGATCTTTGAACCGTTCTTCTCGACTAAGCCCAAGCATCGAGGAACGGGCCTGGGACTCGCTGTGGTTTTTGGGATCGTTCAGCAGCACGAAGGGTTCCTGCACGTGACCAGCGAGCCAGGGAAAGGCGCTCGATTTGAGATCTATTTGCCGGTTTTGCCACAGGCCCCCACCGTGGTGGAACCTGCCGAGAAGAAGAGACTTTCCGGCGGATCCGAGACAATTCTGATCGCGGAAGACGAGCCTGGAGTGCGAGCGTTCGGGCGACGCGTGCTGGAGCGTGCTGGATACGACGTTCTCGTCGCGGTGGATGGCCAGGAAGCCGTGGAGGTATTCCGCCAGCACCAAGACCGCATCGACTTGGTCATCCTGGACGCGATCATGCCCCGAATGGGAGGAAGACAGGCCCAGGCGGCCATCGCGAGCTTGAAGCCTTCCGTGCCGGTGCTGTTCGTCAGCGGCTACAACGCTGCCTCGCTTGAGGAAGGACAGAGCCCGCCCAAGGAGTCTCCATGGCTTGAGAAACCTTACTCTGCCGAGGTTCTGTTGGCGAAGATTCGAGAGGTCCTCGACTCCACGCCACCCTCCTGAGCTCCGGGATCGTCTCCCTTAACGCTGAGGTCGGACGAGGTAGGTGGTGCCCGCTTTGGTCTCGAACTCCACGGTATTGCTTTCTGGCCGGTTCGCTTTCTTTCCCAGGCTTCGTTCGCCGGTGGTGAGCACTTCCGCAGGGGCTGGCGTGTGAATCCGGCAGCGGTTCCCCAGAATGGAGGTGATTCGAGCCTCCTCAAGACCGCCATTCTTCCACGACAGGGCCACCTCGAACCCGCCTCGGGCGCGGAGGCCGGCGATCTGACCTTGCGGCCAGGCTTTGGGCAGTGCGGGCAGCAGGTCGATTTCCCCGGCGTGACTCTGCAGCAACATCTCGCAAACGCCCGCGGTTCCCCCGAAGTTCCCGTCGATTTGGAAGGGAGGATGAAGATCGAATAGGTTCGGAGCCGTGCTCTTGCGCAGGAGCGCCACAAGGTTTTCATGGGCCAGCTCGCCGTCGCCAAGACGGGCCCAGAAATTGATGATCCAAGCCCGACTCCACCCGGTGTGTCCTCCTCCGTTCTTGAGGCGTCGCTCGAGCGTCACCCGGGCCGCCCGGGCCAAATCCGGGGTTCCTCGGAGCGTGATCTGGCGGCCGGGGTGAAGGGCAAACAAATGGGAGATGTGCCGATGTCCTGGCTCTGGCTCGTCGTAGTCTTCCGACCACTCCATGATTTGCCCATGTTTCCCCACTTCGATGGGAGGAAGCCGTTTTAAGGTGTTGGCCAATTGCCCGGCAAATGCGGCATCCGTTTTCAGCCTCTCTGCGGCTTCGATGCAGTTACCGAAGAGGTCTCGAATGATCTGGGTATCCATCGAAGCGCCCATACAGAGGTTTCCGGTGGTGCCATCGGGAAGCCGGTAGGAGTTCTCCGGGGAAATGGAGGGACCACTCACCAGACGTCCCTTCGAGTCTTGAACCAAGTAGTCCAGGAAGAATTCCGCAGATTCCTTCATCACCGGATAAGCCTTCTTGGCGAGGAACTCCTGGTCGCCCGTGAAAGAGTAATGCTCCCAGAGGTGTTGGCAAAGCCAGGCTGCGCCCATGGGCCAGAGGCCGTACTGGGGCCCATCACCCGGCCCTGTGAAGCCCCAGATATCGGTGATGTGGTGGGCCACCCACCCCCGCGCGTTGTAGTGAATGCGGGCCGTCTTCCGACCCGGTTCGCGCAGGGACTGGATCAACTCTGCCAAGGGAAGGGCGCATTCACTGAGGTTGGCTGGTTCAGCTGGCCAGTAGTTCATCTGCAAATTGATGTTGAGATGGTAATCGCTGTTCCAGGGCGGGTTCATGCCTTGAGCCCACAGCCCTTGCAGATTGGCGGGCAAGTCGCCTGGACGAGAACTGGAGATGAGGAGATAACGCCCAAATTGGAAATAGAGGGCTAGAAGTTGCGGATCTGCCTCCCCCTTTTGTACTCTCGCCACCCGCTCGTTGGTGGGGAGTCGGGTCGCTTCGGAGTGGCCCAGGTTCAGGCTCACACGGTCAAAGAGCCTGCGGTAGTCTGCTTGGTGCGCGGTGGCAAGGGATCGATATGACTTCTTGGCCGCCTCATTCAAGAGTTCGTCCGCTGTGTCCTCGGCATCTTGCCCACCAAAGTTCGTGGCGGCGCTGAGCAGTAACGTCACGGCATTCGCATCACGGACTTCCAGGCGGCGCCCGGGGGCAGCCACCTGCCCACCCTCCTGTTGGGCCAGGAGAACCACATGGTAATCCATGCCCTTGCCGCGATCCAGTTGGCCTGACATCACCAGTTTATTGGGTTGGCGTCCGGCGGGGAGAAAATCTTGCTCTCGGTCGAGAAGAGCGAACAGCGTGAGTTTGCCTGGTTTGCTGGCGGTGATCCTGATGACCAGGACTTGGTCCGGGTGGCTGGCAAAGATCTCCCGGGTATAAACGACATCCCCCACGCGATAGGCCACTTTTGCCGTGGCGGTGGAGAGGTCCAGCTCTCGGCGGTAATCCTCGGCGTTTTCGTGGCCAGGGAATTCCAGGCGTAGATCTCCAAGACTCTGATAGGGAGTAATTTGCATCGGAGTCGCCATCAGATACTTTCCAGCCAAGTTCATGGCCTCTGCGGGTTTTCCCTCGAAAAGTAGTTTTCGGGTTTCCGCGAGATGCGCGAGGGCCGCCGGGTTGTTCACGTCGCGAGGGCCGCCTGACCAGAGCGAGTCTTCGTTCAGCTGAATGCGTTCCTTGGCGGTTCCACCGAAAATCATCCCGCCGAGCCTTCCGTTGCCTACGGGGAGGGCTTGGGTCTCCCAGTTGGTGGCGGGTGTTTGGAACCAGATCTGCAGAGGGCCTTGATCGAGGGGGGCGAGGGAGGCCTTTGCGGCTGTGAGTTGCCAAGAGATCAGCAGGGAGAGCACGGATACGGAGACGAAGACCTTCCTGGCGGACGTGTGTAGCTTCGGTAAACAGGTCATGAGCAGACGGTTGAGCAAAACCATCTTCACGTCAAGGAATACCCTTTCTCAGGGTTATGCCCGCTTCTCGCAGGGATAAAAAAAGGAGCCTGTGTAGACAGGCTCCTCGAAAAAATCAACCAGCCGGTTGAGACGCTGCTCGCTTAGTAGCGATCGCGGCGACCGCCACCACCACCGCCACCACCGCCGAAGTCACGGCGAGGACCGCGACTGCCGCCGCCGCCGCCACCCGGGCGTTCTTCCTTCGGGCGGGCGATGTTGACGGTGATATTACGTCCATCCAGAGAGGTGCCGTTCAGGGCATCAATGGCCTTTTGGGCCTCTTCTGGGGTGCTCATGGTGACGAAACCGAATCCGCGAGGGCGGCCGCTCATGCGGTCCACCATCAGGTTGGCTTCGACGACCACGCCGTGGGCTGCAAACGCATCCTGCAGGTCGTTTTCAGTGGTGTTGAAGGATAGATTTCCAACAAACAACTTTGTGCTCATGTGATGTTTTGCTGACTAGAAGCGATCGTGCTGACTCCAAACTGTTCCCGTTCACCGGGTTTCAAATCATCACTGAACTTCGTTCAACTGAAGATTTACCATGTCTTGGGAGCGACAAGCTATCTAACAGACGGGCGTACTTTTCTCATTCTTGTCAGCGGAATGCAAGCGAAATTACCGAAAATGTTGATAGCCGCCATTTTGCGTCCATCTTTTCCCACTTTGGTGCTTTCCTTACCGGCGATTCCAGCGTAAGTTGACCAAGTGCGCTAAGGGTCGATAGGCTCTTAGAGGCACGCCCCCGGACTGCGGCTCCGCCACTTCTGTCAAAAGAAATGCGG
The DNA here is from genome assembly GCA_964411985.1 of uncultured Verrucomicrobiota bacterium. GTDB lineage: Bacteria > Verrucomicrobiota > Verrucomicrobiia > Limisphaerales > J093 > CAYPNF01. Next base: position 104,522 of record CAYPNF010000015.1, on the reverse strand, counting down.
CGTATCTGGCTTATTCGGTGAGCTAATTGTTCGAAATCATGATTGAGAATACGAGAATCATTCAAGGCGGTATGGGCGTCGCGGTATCTGGGTGGTCCCTCGCGAAGGTAGTCTCACGGCTCGGGCAGCTTGGAGTGGTTTCTGGCACGGCATTGGCCGTTGTTCTGGCCAGGCGCCTGCAATTGGGGGATCCGGATGGACACCTCCGCCGGGCTCTCAACCATTTTCCGATTCCTGAGATGGCAGCCCGGGTGCTCAAGGAGCACTTCGTCCCCGGAGGCAAACCGGAGGGGGTTCCGATGCGTATGACCGCGATGCCGACGCTGCATCCCCGTCCTGCCTTGGTGGAACTGACGGTGGTGGCCAATTTTGTGGAGGTTTTTCTGGCGAAAGAGGGTCATTCCGGCCTGGTGGGCATCAATTATTTGGAGAAGATTCAGCTTCCCACTTTGCCTTCCTTGTTTGGTGCAATGCTGGCAGGGGTGGACGTCATCTTGATGGGAGCGGGCATTCCGCGATCGATCCCAGGGGTCCTCGACCGGTTCGCCGTGGGTGAACCCGCTGAGCTCAAGGTCGATGTGGTTGGTGCCCGGCCCGGCGAGGATTTCCGCTCTACTTTTGACCCTCGCGCCTTTTGTCGAGGCATGGCGCCCAAACTGAACCGACCCTGGTTCTTGGGGATCATTGCTTCGGCTACCCTGGCTCTGACTTTGGCGCGCAAGTCCAATGGGCATGTGGATGGTTTTGTGGTGGAAGGGCCGACTGCCGGCGGGCACAACGCGCCTCCGCGCGGGGAACTGCATCTCAGCGGGGAGGGGGAGCCCGTCTATGGCTCACGGGACGTGGCTGATCTCGAGAAGATCCGGGCGTTGGGGCTTCCTTTCTGGCTCGCGGGCTCCTATGGGCGGCCCGGGAAGTTGACCGAGGCCATCGCTTTAGGGGCCTCCGGCACGCAGGTCGGCACCGCCTTTGCCTTTTGTGAAGAGTCCGGAATCTCCCCGGAGCTGAAGCGCCAGGCGATCGAACTCAGCCTGGCCGGAAAAGCGCGCGTCTTCACCGACCCGGTTGCTTCTCCAACAGGTTTTCCCTTCAAGGTGGCGCAAATGCCAGGTACGCTCTCCGACCAATCCTCCTACGAGGCAAGGACCCGTGTTTGTGACTTGGGGTATCTTCGTCACTTGTATCGGAAGGACGACGGCACGGTCGGGTATCGCTGCCCGGCGGAGCCCGTTGTGTCGTTCTTGCGCAAAGGGGGGCAGTTGGAGGACGCCAAGAATCGCAAGTGCGTTTGCAACGGTTTGCCTTCAACGGTGGGGTTGGCACAGGTGCGCGCTGGCGGGGGCATGGAGTTGCCGCTGGTGACCGCCGGAGACGATCTGGTGCATCTGGCGGATTTTCTAAAACCGGGCTGCACCACGTACACCGCGGCCGACGTGGTGGAACGGCTTTTGAAGACCTGACTCGGGGCTCACCAGGCTGGTTCGCATCGCGGCCTACCAACGCCGCACGCGGTAGAATCTTTGCGTTGCCCCGGAGGTGTGGTCGGTCAAAACTCGGCCTTTTCCGTTTCCAGCGACTAATGGCAGTGCAGTCCAATGGCTGTCCGCCAAGGCGTTCTTCCACTCAAGCGCGTACACACAGCCATTCTGGGTGGGGACCAACACGCTGAAAAGGCCGTCGTCGTAGGAAGTGTTTTCCAGAGTCACAGACCCGACTGGGGGACCTTCGCCAGCCGGCTCGTCCTTCACCGCTGCCAGGATGGTCGTGGAACTGGGACTGCTCGACACGGCGATGACATTCGCAAGACCCACTGGAATACTCGCAAGACCGTACATGTCCCCCCAGACCATAAGATCCCCGTTCGCCTTCAGTATTGCGCTGTGGTAGCTGCCTGCCGCGATGGCGACGATTTGAGTCGCGTCGGGTAGGATGTCATGCGGACTATAGAGGTCGGACCCCCAACTCACAAGGGTACCATCCGATTTCAGGGCTAGGCTGTGCCAGGAGCCGGCTGCGATAGCCGTGACATTGGTGAGATCGGAAGGAACGTTGGTCTGGCCCTCGCTATTCAGCCCCCAGGCGACCACGGTTCCGTCCGCTTTGAGAGCGAGGCTGTGCCAATAGCCAGCCGAGACCTTGACCACGTTGGACAAACCGGTGGGGATGTCGGTTCGTCCATATTGATTGCTACCCCAGGCGGCAACCGTGCCATCCGTTTTCAGAGCCAAATTATGATACCCTCCGGCGCTGACCATCAGAGCGCCCTCCAAGCCCAATGGAATGTCGGTGGTGCCGTAGTAGTTCCTCCCCCACGCCACCAGCGATCCATCGCTCCTTAGGGCAAGGCTGTACTCTCGACCGGTGCTGATCGATACGACATTTGTAAGCCCGGCCGGGATATCGGTTCTGCCGTCGGAGGGGTCTCCCCAGGCCGCCAGGGTGCCGTCGCGCCTGAGCGCCAGACCGAACTCAGCGCCAGCTGCCAGGGCAAGCACGTTCGTCAACGAGGCGGGGACGTTCGTCATGCCAGCCCTGCCTTCGCCCCAGGCTGCCACGGACACCACCGAAAGCGACACTTCCGTGGTGTTCGTCTCGGCGAAGGAATTGCGCATTGCGACTGCGTAAATCCCGGACCGGTCATAGCTCGCATTGGTGAGTACCAAGTGAGATTGGTTCATCCCAGGCAGGTCGATTCCGTTGAAACCCCACTGGTACGACAGCGGTTCGCTTGATTGCGCCTCCACGTCCAGAGTGGCTGTCCCGCCTAGGAAGATTACCTTGTTCTGAGGCTGGTGGGTGATGTGAATTGGTACAACCGTGAACAGAGCAGGGGAACTGGTGGCGCTGCCAAGCTGATTGCTTACGGTCACAGTGTAGGTGCCTGCGTCGGAGTAGTGAAGGCTTGGCAGGTTCAGGCTGCGGTTGGTCGCGCCCTCGATGCTTTTCCCGTTAAGTTGCCACTGAAAGTGAAGTGGTTCCTGTCCTTCCGCGTCGATGCTGAGGCTCAAGGGTGCCCCTAAGAAAGAGGTTCGACCTTGTGGCTGGTTATACAAGATCACAGGTTGCACCGTGACTACGATGTCGTCACTGGTCACCACGCCGAGCGCATTACTCGCCGTTAACGAGTAGCCTCCTGACTGATCAGGTAGAGCGTTGGTGAGGATCAGGGATTCATTCGTCGCGCCTACAATATGCGTCCCCCCACGACTCCACTGATACGCGATGGGTCCAGCACCCACTGCCCTCAAGCGCAGGCAGGCACTTTGGCCGCTGGCAACGGTACGCTGGATAGCCCGGTTGGGGAAAAGTGGCGGGCCTCCACCCACCGCTGCCAGGCTTCCAAAGCCGGTGGCACCGATGACGGCCACGTTGGTTGCAGCAGCGGGGGTAACAGGGTATGAACTTCCCCATGCGATGACCTTCCCGTCGCGACGAAGCGCCACGACGTGAGGACTGCCACAGGCAATGTCCACGATGTTCGTTGCGGCAGCGGGCTTTCGTGGCAGAGTTTGGCCCCAGGTTATGACCTCTCCATCACCCCTGAGCGCTGCGCAGTGAAACCAGCCCGCAGCGATAGCCACAATGTTGGTGGCACTACTCGGTACCGTCAGCAAGCCGTATCCGCTGCGCCCCCATACCACCACCCTGCCATCCGCACGCAAGGCAATGGCGTGATAGGCGCCGGCTGCCACACTGACAACGTTGCAGACAGAAGCGGGAATGCTATTTAGTTGGGCTTGGTCCGCGGGGTAACCACCCCAATCAAAGACAGTTCCGTCTGCACGCAGCACCAGCGCGTGTTGTGCGCCTGGCCCCATGGCAACCGCAACTACATTTGTGAGATCTGGGGGAACGGTCGTCGCTGCGCCCCCATAGGTCCTACCCCAGAAACGAACCACGCCATCACCGCGAACCGCCATGCTGTGGGTCGAACCCGCCCCAATGCCGAAGACGTTTGTTGCGTCCGGTGGAACATTGGTCCCAAACACCGTTGTAACACTGCTGTTTCCCCACGCACGCACGGTCCGATCGGCTAGCAAGGCGACGCAATGGCGGTCGCCGCCCGTCAGGGAGATCACGTTAGTTGGCAGCGCAGGCACGTTAGTCACCGTCGAGTCGCCCCACACGTACACCTGGGCGACACCCGAGGGGAGGAGGAGCCAACACAATGATGCCCCCAACGGGAGGAAGACTCTACTGACGAAAGCCACTATGGATCTCCAATTCATATATGCCGCTGGGTCCCAACCACACCAAGTAAACGCGGCGAAGCTACCAAACGGCCGGTTGCTGCGTCAACGCCGAGGATGCTTGATTCGGTGACGAGATAGGATGCGTTTCGCTCCGTCGGGCGCTCACTCTGTCTGCCACCGCACGGCAGGATTGTTGGTGCGAGCCCGGTTCTTGCGCATATCCCAGTAGGCGGAGTTCTTCAGCCGTTCTGCGTGGCTGTCCAGAAACAGGAAGGTCGCGCCTGCCTGATGAAGGTTGGTATGGGTGAAGCCGTAGTAGCCCACGGCCGGCAGATTCTTGGAGTCGAACAGCCACACCAGGGTGCTTGGGCCTTCGAAGGCCGAGATGCGCGCCGGCCGGTTCTCCTCTCCCGTTCCATTCAGCATGTCGTTGAGGCAATAGTGGAACAGGTTGCGTCCGTTGCTGCGCCTTTGGTTTCCGGGACATAGCCAGACGGTCTTTCCGGGCTGAGCGCGAGCGTTGGTGCGCCACTGCATGGCGTGGTAGGGCAGGATCCCCATTTCGCGTGGCAGTTGCACGTACCAACCCGTGTTGGTGTCGTTCTCGTCGGGATTGGGCACACCTTCCGGCGGGAGGAAATCCCCGGCGCTGTTGGTGTAGAGCTGGGTCGCCACGCCCCATTGGCGGAGTTGGCTTAAGCAAACCGCGGTGTGTGCGCGGGCGCGCGCGCGGTGTAAGGCCGGGAGGAGGAGAGCGCAGAGGATGGCCAGAATCGAGATCGTGACGAGCAGTTCAATGAGGGTGAACGCTGGGCTGGGACGGCTGGCACTGTGACGGAGGAGTGGAGGAGTCTTCATTGTTGAAACCAGGGTTGGCGTCCGGGGTGGGATACGTCCGTAGCGCAGGTTGCCCAACCTGCTGTATCGCGGGTTGCCTAACCCGCTTGGTGTGCAGGTGCGGAAGGGGGGCCGACTGGGCAGTCGGCGAAACGGCAGACAGGGCTGTCCGCGGCACAGGCGATGCCCTTCTTTGCTACGGATGGACATGCTTTCCCTTTACGGTGTGGAAATGCGGAGAAAACGGGACTCGCCTGAGACGGGGAGAGGGTATTCGCTGCCGTCGAGACGGTCCGCGATCCGTTGATAGGGGCCCTCTACTTGGCTGGCTGCCCATACGCTGTACGATCGACCGGGACTCGCTTCCCAGCGGATCCGCAACGTGCCTGACTCCTCGAGCGTGACTTGGATGGGGAAGGGCAGCGGCCCTTCCTCATTCAACGGAGTGCCAAAGGGCGTGCCATCCGTATGGGTTCCAGCGGTGGTGTTGACGGTGGCCACTTCGGTGTGAGGTAGAAAGGGCCCGGCAGGGAGGTTGGACCTGACCAGGGAGGAATCCTGTCCCAGCGTGGATTTGCGGTATTCGATTTGCTGCAAGAGTTGCCCGCGGGCATTTCGGATACGCAGGACCTCCGTGTCGTTGTTCAAGGACAAGGTTCCGGTGCTGGCCGGCAACGCCAGGCAAGGGAGTTGGGGCAACGCCTCGTTGGTTGGACCACCATACACAACCAATCCCTCCCAGGGCCCCAGCACGATCTCCGGCGCGAACCGATGCCGTACTTGCAGGGCGTCGGCCAGGCTCCAGCCTGACAAATTCAAGTTGTGCCCGCTGTAGTTCAGCAGTTCCAGATACTCATCCTGCGACGAGGCCTTGTCTCCCACAGGAGATTCACGGAGCAAGGGATTGTAGAGAGGGGAATCCGGGTGGGTGGTAGGATTGGCGAGGAACTCCGTGATGACACAGCTTTGCTCGGACTCCGTCGGCACATACAACGTCCAAAGGCGTTCCGCTGTGCCATCCGCGTTGATGGCCCGCACCTGGAGCTTTGCTTGCTGGCCTTGCATGGACTTACCGATCTCCGTCTCGAAGGAGAGCAGGAAGGAAGCGTCGGTGAGCCGGTCTACGGTGACGGGCAAGTTCTCTAGCGCGCCGTCCTTAGCGGTTTCCACTTCCAGCGCGAGGCCTGAAGGACTTTCGGCGAGTATCTGGGTCTTCCAGCGAGTCCCGGGCACGAGGCCCAGCTCTAGGTCCTGGTTGGTACGCGCAGTACCGCCTGAGATCTGGTAGAATACGTTCGTGAAGCGGACCACGGGTGGGAACCGGCTGGGCACGATCTCGCTGTAGCAGCAGGGCAGGAGATGGTAGCCCGCCGTTTTCGGGAGCCGAGTGTCGTCCTGGGCTAGCACCGCCACTACTTTCACCTCACCCCGGGGCACGAGCTGACCGGGAAGGTTCGAATGGGTGCTCACATAGAGGGCGACACGTTCTCCCACGGCGTTGGTGAGCCACGCATTTCGGTTGGCGAGAAACGAGACGGTTGCGGTCTCGAAGGACACGTCGCGGATTTGCACCAGGGTGCCTTCCAACGCTTCGAGTTTTTGAGGATCGATCGGGTTGAGGAGGTCCAGATCCAGAGGCGTTGGCGAGATGCTGGTGGTGGAATCATCGAGAACCTGGAGTTGGGTCTCAAGGTCGCTTGCGGGGAGTCTTAACTCCAGGACCCCGTTATGGTCCGCCAACTGACCTATGGCTCGCACGCGTGAACCGGTCGTTGGAATCTGATTGGTGCTCCCCCGCATCACTCGGACGCCCAGCCCGCCCGTGTCATCCTGAATGAAGAACAACAAATCCGGTGCCGCTACTAGGTTGCGATGCGTGGTCACGACGCCGTCCACGCAGACCAGGCTGTTGGTATCCGTGGGAACGAAGTCCACCGGGTCGAGCGTGGCACGCACGGAGGCGATCGTTTGCGGCTCAGGGTAGGTCGGCGGTGTCCCCACCGTGCCGGTATCTGCAGGGAGTTGTTCCTCTGCGAGTGGTAAATGGATGCAGCGCAGCCAGAGGCCCAGCATGGACAGAACGCGCGCACGATGATTCATCGGATTCCTCCTCCCTTGTGACACAACTCCTTGTTGTTGGGATCAGCGAATAAGGGACAAGCCTCCGGCTGTCAAACGAAAAACGGAAAACGATCGTGTTATCCGCAGATTTCGCCGAGGGACGCAGATGGAGAGGCAATCTTGTTGATGCTTTACCATGAAGAAGACCGAAGCGGGCAGGAAGAGAAGACCTTCATCGCCGACCCCTTCTGACCCTTGGCGGCTGCAACCTCAAAGGAAGGGAACTTAGACAGGATTACAGGGATGCACAGGATAAGAACAAACCATGCCGAACTCAGTGGAATGCCATCCTGTGAATCCTGATCATCATGTCAGAATCCACCTGTCTTTTTCCGCCCCTCGTCCTCCCTCATTGCTGTCGCGCGCGGTAGAACCCCTGCGGGCAATTATCTCAGAATATCTGAGATCCTCTGTGAAATTTGCGGATGCCTCTCGGTGGGCCGCAGCCTAAGCTGCAGGTCGCCGTGGGCCTGCGGGGTGGATGTCTGTGTAAAGAATCACATCCGCATCTACACCGTAGGGACCTTTGAGGACAGGCTTGCCATCTGGTCCGACAACCAACGAGCAGCCAATGCAGCGGCGTCCTTTCCATGGGCCCGCTTTGATCCATCCGACGTTGCTGGCACCAGCGATCCAGAGTTTGAAATCGCGGGCGACGGGCCCGTAGTTGTCCACCCAGAGTTGGCCATAGGGCTCGCGGTTGTTATCGTGGTCGGCTGGCACGGCCCACGCGCAAGGAGAAAGAATGACCTCCGCTCCCATCAGGGCCAGGCTTCGAGTGAGGACCTGTCCGCGAGCGAAGGCGTCGGCGCAGATCATCAGCCCGAACCTGCCGAACCGGGTACTTACGACCTGGAGGCGGTCTCCCAGGGAATAGCAGCTGTGTCCTATCTCCAGTTCGTTGATCTTCCGATGGGTTGCCAGCACCCGGCCTTGCGGGCTGATCAGCACGGCCGCGTTGAAAATGCGCTTGCGAGATCGCTCCACCAGCCCCGCGCAGACGTAGACGCCATGGCGAACGGCGCATTGGCGGAGCCGCAGGCAAGCCTCACCGCCAGGGATCGGCTCGGCGGTGGCCGGAGGTGTGGGATACGTCCATCCATGAGTCAAGGCTTCCGGGAGGAGCACGACCTGGGCTCCATGGCGAGCCGCCTCAGCGATGCGCGCTTCGGCGCGAGCCAGATTTCTGGCTCGGCATCCTCCATCCACTCGCATCTGGACCAGCGCCAACCGGAAGTCCGATGAGGTTGTACCGGGCTGCATGGCCTCATGTACGGGGAAAGGGGCCTCCAAAGCAAATCCGAAGTGGGAGGGATCGTGGATCAGCGCCGTCTGCCGACGACGGCTGCCGGGGGCGATGTAGCCGCGTTCGGAAGAACGCGATGGGGGATCGCCTTCTTCCGAAGGCGAGTACTTGGGATGGGCAGAGGAGGGGAGGAAATGTGCGCCGTCTGCCGGCGACGGCTACGGGAAAGATCGGGGGGATTGGAGGATTTCGTTTCTTGCGTCGTTTCGGCTTTGGCGCAGAATCGTGGGTGTGAATAAGAGCGATGCATCGGCAGGGCTTCAGGGGCGCGGAGGAATCCTGGTCACGGACTTTGATGGGACCATGACCAGGCTGGATTTCTATCACCTGGTGCGGGAGCGATGGTGGCAGGGGGCTGCTCGGGACCCGTGGGAGGATTACATGGCGCGGCGGCTGACCCATTTTGAGGCTTTAGCGGAGTTCTTTTCGAAGATCCCGGTCACGGAATCCGAGGTGCTGGCTTTGCTGGACCAGATGGAGCTGGATTCGTCGCTTTCGGCCACCTGTGCTCGTTTGCAGGATGCTGGTTGGAGCGTGGTGATCGCTTCCGCGGGGTGTGCCTGGTACATTGAGCGATTGTTGCAAAGAGCAGGGGTGAAGCTGTCAGTGCATGCCAATCCCGGGCGGTTTGAGAGCGGACGCGGGCTCTTGATGTCTTTGCCCACGGAGAGCCCTTTCTTTCATGCGCAGAACGGCATCGACAAAGTCGCGGTGGTCAAGGATGCGATCGCTCGGAGCGCGCGGGTGGCGTTTGCCGGGGACGGTCCGCCGGATCTCCAGCCGGCGTTGTTGGTTCCGGCGGAGCTCCGTTTCGCTCGTGGCTGGCTGGCGGACCGTCTGCACCAGGACGGCCATGGCTTCCATGCTTTCGATCGTTGGTCGGACATAGCCTCTCTCCTCTTGAAAACCCCCACCTTATGATTTCCTCGAAGCAAATCTCGGTCCCTACCCTGGTTCGCGTGAAACCGGGAGCCTTGGATCGCGTAGCCCTCTACCTGAGCCGCCACGGTTTCCACAAGATCACGCTACTGCACAGCCAGGATTTGCAGGAGACACTGGCGCGTCGCCTTCTCGAGACGCTACCCGCGAAGGGGATCGAGGCCGTGCAAGTGCAATCCGTTTCCAGCGCGAGCTTCGAGCATGCCACGGAGTTGTTTCGATCCCTGCCCTCCAACACTTCGGCGATTGTCGGATTGGGCGGCGGCAAGGCATTGGATGTGGCGAAGTATGTCGGTTTTCTCGCCCGGTTGCCCTATGTGGCGGTGCCCACTTCCCTCTCCAACGATGGATTTTGCAGTCCGCAGTGCAGTCTCACCATCGGGGGAAGGCGCAGGTCACTTCCTTCCAGCATGCCGTTTGGAGTGGTGATCGACACGGAGGTGTGTCTCCAAGCTCCCACCGTGCTGTGGTGTTCAGGGGTGGGGGATCTGGTGTCGAAACTGACTGCGGTCAAGGATTGGAGATTGGCGTTTCATGCCCAGGGAGTCCTGGTGGATGACCTGGCCGCGCTCCTATCGGATGCCACGGTCTTCCAATTCCTGGGGCGTCCGGAGCGGGACGCGGAAGGAGTGAGTCTGCTGGGGACGGCACTGATGTTGAATGGTATCGCGATGGAACTGTGTGGGTCCTCACGTCCTGCGAGCGGCAGTGAGCACCTGATTTCCCACGCGCTGGACGCTTCGAGCCAACGGCCACGGTTGCATGGCCTGCAAGTGGGAGTGGCGACCTACCTGGTGAGCCTGCTTCAAGCGGAGCACACTTCGCTGATCGGCAGCCTCTTTGAGCGGACCGGCTTCTGGCAAATAATTCGGGACGATCCGTTCTCTCGTAGTGAGTGGTTGGAGGCGGTTCGACGAGCGCCGGGAATCAAGACCGGCTTTTACACCGTGCTTTCGGAGCGCGACTGCTTGCCGGAAGTAGAACAGTATTTGCGAACCGATCCCTTCCTCAAGCCGTGCTTTACGGATTGACGCCTGGTCGCTGTTCCTGAATCGAGATTTCCCGATCAAAAGTCCTTCGCGCGAGATCGGATTTCTTCTCCGCTGCGGCGAGGTTGACGGAGAGTGGGGCGACTCCCTGAACCTGGATATGAATCCTGTGGTCGTCGAACGAAACGGTTATCTGCTTCGTGTTCTGCGCGTGAGTGCGATCCAGACCGTCAGCGATGCGCAGCAGGGAGGCGAGCGATTCTACGCGGCGTTGGTCGTGACGGGGAAGGGCCGCGAAAGCCTCGTGTTCGGAGGAGGGTAACGATTTTCGATGGTAACGGGCCATCTGGGCGACGATTTCCATTGGCTGCGGGAGCAGGTGTTTCCAGGGATGGGCGCGGATCAGCCGCGCAGACTCCTTGTGATGCCCTTTGCCGGAGGGATAGGTGCTGAAGCCGATGTCATGCAGGAGAGCTGCCGCGCGGAGGAGAAGGCGGTCTTCGGCGTCCAGACCGTGCAGGGGCGCCAGCTGGTCAAAGAGCGACAGAGCCAGTTGGCAAACGTGGTGAACGTGCCGAGGTTCTGGTTCGAGCTTCCGGCATAGCTCCTCAACTTCGTCGATGATCCGTGGCTCATTCATGCGCGAGTTGGCTTGCTGGCGACCTTGGTTGAGCTATGGCTCCAAAACGAAGGCCGCGGGTACTCACGCGGAGGTGCTCAAAACCGAACTGCTCCAGGATGCCCGCATAGATGGCCGCTCCGGTGAGGATGATGTCCGCGCGTTCCGGCGGCAGTCCAGGCAGCCTTCGGCGTTCTTCCAGCGGGAGGCTCCAGAGTCGGCGCCAGAGTTGGTCCAGGCGACTCCGAGTCAGGGCGGAGCTTTCGAGGCGGTCCCGGTCGAATCCAGTCAACTGAAGCTCCATCGCCATCAGGACACAGGCGGTGCCCCCAGTTCCCACCACGGCGAGCTCCTGGCGCGAGATCTGTTGGAGGAATGTTTCCAACTCGGGCTTCACCGTTGTGCCCAGGAAGTCGATGACCCTCGCCAGAGTGTGGTCACGTTGCGCGACGGTGGGGGGATTGGAGCAGGTTACGCCTTCCAGTACTCGGACGATTCCCAAGGGATAGCTGTTACGGAAGAACTGCTGACGACCTTGGCCAAGGATGAATTCGCTGCTTCCACCGCCAACGTCCAGGATGAGCACGGGTTGGTCTTTGAACGTGCCACCCACGGTGACGCCTTCAAAAGCCCACTGTGCCTCCTGTTCTCCGCTGATGACATCCAATACCAATCCGCTTGCCTGGCAGACAGCCGTGATGAGTTCGGTCGCGTTGAGCGCTTCACGCGCGGCGCTGGTGGCGATGACTCGAGATTCTTCCACTCCAAGTTGTTGAATCTCTTTCGCAAAGAGGGCTACTGCGGTCGCTGTTTCCTCGATGGCTTTGCGGGTGAGAAGTCGCGTTTCATAGAAACCACTTCCCAGCCGGGTCTGAATGCCACGCTCCACCAGCGGCTCCACTCTGCCATCCTGCACGTCAGCGATGAGGAGTTTCACCGAGTTCGTCCCGATATCGATGACGGCGCGGAGGGGCATGACCTTACGAGTGGAGTAGGAAGGCAGGAAACGGCGCCGCTAAGTGTTGCGGACGGCTCGCTTTGCCAGGACTGCCGCTCCGGTGATCCCGGCGTCGTCCCCCAGTTTGGTGCCGATAATCTCGATTCCCTTGTCGGTCCCCTGCATGGCGTTGTCCATGGCGGTTTCCACGATGATTGCCAGCATCTCGTCCTCCAGAGCGTCCAGCACCCCTCCTCCCAGGACGACGACTTCCGGGTTGAGCAGGTTGATGACATTGGCGACGGCGATTCCGGTGTATTCGGCGGCTTCCTCCACGACCTTCTCGACGAATTTATCCCCGCGGCGGATGGCCTTTCGCAGATCCCCGCTGCGCATATCCTCCAGCTTTTCGCCGAGCAGATCGGTGAGAAGCGTCTTCTGACCCGACTTGACCGCCTCCTGGATCCTGCGGAACATGGCGGTCCTGGAGGCCAGCGCCTCGAAGCACCCACGATTGCCGCAACCACAGCGCGGTCCGCCCACCTCCAAGACCATATGTCCGATTTCTCCCGCGGTGCGATTGAACCCCGAGAACAGCTTGCCGTCCAGAATCAACCCGGCACCGATGCCGGTTCCCAGGAAAATGCCGACCATGTGGCGGGGCTTGGCCTTGAGCTCGCGCTCATAGACTCCCAGGGTTTGCGCATTACAGTCGTTCTCGATGGCCACCGGAACGCCCAGGAGTTTCTCCAGCTCCTTTTCCAGAGGAAAATCGCGCCACCCGAGATTGGGAGCGAAGATGACCTTTCCGCCTTCGGGATCACAAGCGCCTGGGGCCCCGATCCCCACCGCTCGGACATGTTTCATGTCGAGATCACATTCGTCCACCGCGTCAGCCACGCAACGAGCCACACGCTCCACCACGACCTTGTCGCCGCGACCGGCTTTGGTGCTGAGCTTGGTCTTTCCGATGCAGTTTAACTGGGTATCAAAGACTCCGGCTAGGATCTTAGTCCCGCCGAGATCGACTCCCACGTAGTGGTTTTTGGCAACTTCAGGCATGGGCTGGGGTGGGGTAGCGAAGTGAGGATCGGGCTACTGGCCGGCCACGGCCCGTTCCACGTTGAGTTGGAGTTCGTGGTAGGTTTCGTCCACTTGACGGTTACCATCGATTATGGTGAACCCGTAGATGCGCTGCAGCCGTTGAAAAGCCTGGATCATCATGTGCTGGTATTTCAGGAAACTGTCAAAGATGTCTCGTGAAAGTGCCAGGTCCATCCCGCTCTCCCAGTAATCCAGGCTGTGTTTTTTGGCGAAATTGCGCTGTACCAACTGGTCCGGAGAAACCTGCAGGTAGAAGACCGCGTCGGGCACGATGGCGATACCGTAGACGTTCCGGAGCCAAGCCTCGTCCATGCCCCGCACCAGGTCTCGGGCCATCAGGGTATAGATATAGCGGTCCGCTAACACAATGAAACCGGCCTTGAGCCGAGGCACAATCACGTTCTCAAGCTGGTCGGCGAAGTCGGTAGCGTAGAACAGGCTGAGGGTGGTATGGCTGAGAATGTTCCCTTGCTGGGCGCGATCGAGTTCCTCGCTGACGAGGGTGGAGTGTTTCAGGCCCATCTGGACGGTCGCATGCCCGCGTGCCTCCAGCCACTGGACGAGCTTGGCGATCTGCGTGGACCTGCCGGATCCATCGGCTCCTTCCACCACGATCAGTTTGCCGGTCAGTTTCGCGGGGTCCACCCCCGGAATGCCGCATCCATAGAAGCGCTTGGGTGTGCGCTTGGGAACCAACACGCGGCTGGAGGAAATGAGCTTGGGGGTCCGTTCTGGCTTGGTTTTGGTTTTCGTGGCCATGGGGTCGCGAGGTGGGATTAGGAAGGAGAAGCCACGTAGTCGCCCAGTTTTAGGCTGGTGGAGACGAGTTGGCGGACGAGGGATTGCTGGATTTCGACGGGGTTGTTCGCATCGATGAGGCGGAACCCGAACTCGGTGCTCATCGCCAGGTACTGCTCGAGCAGGCGTCCTTGGAAGATGCGAAAACTCTCATACGGATCGTTCGAAAGCCGCAGGTCCATTCCTGCCTCGAAGTACTTGAGTTGCGGGCGTCCATCGAGGATGCGCTGCAGCGATACCTCCAGGTGGGCCTTGAAGAAAAAGGTCAGGTCCGGCAGCGCCGCGAAGTTATAGATGCCGCGGACCCATTCCGACGGGCAGCCGCGCACCGTGTCGCGGGCAAAGGCGGTGAAGATATAGCGGTCGCAGAGGACGATGTACCCAGCCCGGAGCAAGGGAACCAGGTGCCGCTCATAGCGGTCCGCAAAGTCCGTGGCGTGAATCAGGCTGAAAGTGGTAGGGGTGAGCAGGTTGGACTTCTTGCCTTTGCTGGTGGCGGACTTCACCAACTCCGAGGAGTTCCACTCACTGAAGTACACCTTGACACCTTGCTGTTCGAGCCAACACTTCAGTAGGTGAATTTGGGTCGACTTGCCGGAGCCATCCAAGCCCTCGACCGCGATCAGTCTGCCTGGGAAACCAAGTTCAGAAAACGTATTCATCAAGACCTCGCCAACTTAGGTCCAAGCCGGCCATGGCGCAACCCGAAAGGTGGGGTAGGTGGGCCACGGGTGCTGAAGCATCGCCTCAGGGTAGGGGCCAGCTCGGCCGGATCTCCGCATCCAGGTCGGTCGGTTCGAGCCCTGCTTTCCACTTCTGCTCCGCGAGCACGGCCACCATCGCTGCGTTGTCCGTGCACAGATTGGGGTCGGCGAGGCGGAGAAGGATGCCACGGCGCTCGCACGCGGTCTGGAGTTCGGACCGTAGTTTCCGATTGCAGGTCACTCCTCCGGAGGCGGTGATGCAACGCAGCCCAGCCTGTTTCGTGGCGCGAAGGCATTTGAAGACCAACACCTCGACGATCGCCGCCTGAATGCTGGCGCAGAGGTCGCAGACGGTTTGCTCGGAGTCCAGCAGTTGGGGGTGGTCCCTCAGGAAATAGCGAACGGAGGTCTTCAGGCCGCTAAAGCTGAAATCGTGATGCGGATCGTGGAGGAGAGGCCGCGGGAATTCAATGGTGTGGGGATTTCCCTTTTGCGCGAGTTTGTCCATGACCGGTCCGCCAGGGTAAGGCAGCCCCATCAGTTTTGCGGTTTTGTCAAAACACTCTCCTGCGGCATCGTCGATGGTGGAACCTAACACCCGGTGCTTCAGCGGTGCATCCACCTGGACCAGGATGGTATGACCGCCGCTGACGATGAGAGAGATGTTCGGCTGGAAGGAGTCGAGGTTGTTCCTGGGAGGCACCCCTTCGATCCAAGGCGAGTAGAGATGGGCCTCGTGATGATGGATGCCGTAGAAAGGCACGTTGAGCACGAAGGCCATGGCTTGGCCGGTCTTCAGGCCCGTCATGAGCGCGCTGGGCAGGCCCGGGCCCTGCGTGGAGGCGACCGCGCCGACTTCCTCCATCTTAATCCCTGCCAGCTGGATGGCTTCCCTCGCCACGAGGGGCAGGTTGCGGAGGTGTTCGCGCGTGGCTAATTCCGGAACCACCCCTCCATATTCCAGGTGAAGTTGGGCCTGGGAGGAGACCACACTGGCCAGGATGACCCCGCCACGGACCACTGCAACGCTGGTTTCGTCACAGGACGATTCGAATGCGAGCAAACTTGTCAAAGCCGCGGGTTTCGGACGATCAGCCGCTTAGTTCTGCTCCAGCTTCTCGGCTTTGGCCACCTTCTTAGGCTGGTTGCCCTTCTGGGTGTAGAGGGAGATTCCTTTCAGCAAATCGACCGCCCTTTCCAGTTGGATGTCTTTCACATCCTTAAGGCGTTGCTGCCGCTCAGGGTCGGCATTGTCCAACCCGCCCAGGGCTCGGCGTACACTTAGTCCTTCATACTCTTCGGGGGTCATCGGGATAATGATGTCCGGCGTGATTCCTTTCTCATGAATCACCTTGTGGCTTGGGGTGTAGTATTTCGCCGTGGTCAGCCGGAGAGCGGCTCCGTCCTGGAGCGGGATGATGCTTTGTACCGAGCCTTTGCCGAAGGTCTGTTCGCCCACGATGACCGCCCGTTTGAGATCCTGAAGGCACCCAGCGACGATCTCGGAAGCGCTGGCACTTCCCCCGTTCACAAGCACCACGATGGGGAGCTTGGGATGCTGGTCGCGTCCGGCGGAGCGGAACTCCCGGCGTTCTTCCGGGTTCCGTCCTTCGGTCGAGACGATCAAGGTCTTGGCCGGTAGAAACTTCTCGCAAATGCGCGCCGCCTGATCGAGGAGGCCGCCCGGGTTGTCGCGGAGGTCGAGCACCAGGCCCTGAGCTTTCTGGCTCTCTAACTTTTTCAGGGCAGACTCCAACTCACTTCCGCTCTTCTCGCCGAACTGGGTGAGTCGGATGTAACCGATACCATTGGCGTCCACCGTGAATTCCTTCCGGTTTTGCAGGTCCTTGACCGTGTCGACCGAGATATTCTCTCTCGCCAATTTGTGGTCTTTGCTGGTGCCATTGGAGGGCCGGAAAACGGTGATCGTAACCTCGGTGCCTGGCTGACCGCGCAGGCGCTTTACGGCCTCACCCAGGCTGATTTTTTCGGTGGATTTACCATCGATCTTGATGATGCGATCCCCTGCCAGGATCCCGGAGCGGAAAGCGGGAGTGTCTTCCATGGGGGCGATCACGGTAAGGAACTCGCCGCGCAACCCGACCGTAATGCCCACCCCGCCGAACACTCCCTCGGTGTCGTTCTTGAGTTCCGTGTACTTGACGGGCTCCATGAATTCGCTGTGGGGATCCAGGGTGTTGAGCATCCCCTTGAGCGCGCCGTAGATCAGATCTTGGTAGGTCAGCTTCTCCCCATCCACGTAGTCCTGCCGCACTCGTTCCAAGACACGGGCAAAGAGCTCGAGGTTGGTATACACGTCATTCTTTTCGGCGTTCTCTACCGACTTGGAGAACACTTGGGCGCCAAAGAAAAGATTGGCTCCCAGCAACACGAGCAAGAATCCGTAAACCAGTTTATTCTTCATACTTCTACTGCATACAACCTAGCAGGTGGTCAAAGACTAACTGCCAATCAGCTCCTTGGCAAGGGAAGCAAGATCCGGAGATCTGCTTCGAGTTCGGCGGGCAGCGGAGCGAAGTGCCGCTTTTCCCCCTCCTTCGCGTGGGGCTAGGACAAGCAAGTGGGTGTGGGAAAGCGGCACCTGGGGGCGCACGCAGTCCAAGACACACTTTCGCCGCAGTGCCCACTCATGGTCTTGGGGCGGTCATTGTCCTGGAATCCCCGAGACTATCTCCTTGAGCCAAAAGCCATTCCACATAGGGAAGATCCGCTCGCGTTGTCACTTTTGGGTTGGGATCCAGGCTCTCCACCAAACTCACCTTTTGACCGATCAGCCCACAAGCTGCCGTATCATCCGTGAACGACAGGCCTCGTTCCTTCGCGGTAAGGATGGCTCTGCGGATGACCTCCAACCGGAACGTCTGCGGCGTCTGCACCGACCACAAACGCGACCTGTCTAAGTGTTTTTCAATGACCAGGTTATCGTTGGCTTCCTTGAGGGTGTCGGTTACCCGCTGGGCTGCGACCGCGGCACCATCCCGGATGGCGGCTTGAATGGAAGCGGTGATGAGCGCCAGGGACGTGCAGGGACGTGCTCCATCTTGGATGGCAACGATTTCTGTTTCGCTGGACAAGGCCTCCAAGCCGTTCCAGACCGAGTCCTGCCTTTCTCGGCCGCCTTCCACCAATTGGAATGGTTTCCGGAAACCTGCCAGCTTCGCCAATTCAAGAAAGGCCGACTGCATTCCGGCCCGGACCACCAGGACGATTTGGGCGATCGCGGGAGTATCCTCGAACCTTTGCCAAGTGTGGGCGACTACCGGTTTTCCGGCCAAGTCCAGGAAGAGTTTATCGATGCCCGGTCCCATTCGGGTTCCTTGGCCGGCAGCCACGATGACCGCTGAGTTCATGCAGTTGAATCCAATGTCGGGTCTAGCCCAGTTATGCTGGCATCTTGTTAAGGCCGATTCACTGCGTTAGTAAAGATCCATCTCCTCTTGCGGTTCGTGGGGACGTTCTTTTTCCGGAGAGGGATGCACGATGGCTGTTGTCTCCTCCCTCGGGTTGCGGTAATCATCGGGTTGGATAGCGACTCAACGACCCGACCATGAAAGCGGCCTATATCGAGCAGACGGGTCCACCGGAGAATCTCCGGGTGGGCGAACTTCCCAAACCCACTCCCGCGTCCGGGCAGGTGCTGGTTCGCGTCAGAGCGGCCTCCGTGAATCCCGTGGATACCTATGTCAGGGCGGGCATGGTGGCGGTCAACCTTCCCCTGCCGTTCATTGTCGGATGCGATTTTGCGGGGGAGATTGAGGCGGTGGGTTCAGGCGTGACGGCCTTCCAGCCGGGGGACCGGGTGTGGGGCAGTAACCAGGGGTTGTTGGGAAGGCAGGGGACCTGCTGTGAATACGTGGCTGTGGACGAGGGTTTCGTCTATCCCATGGCGAAGTCGGCCTCCTTTCAAGAGGCTGCCGCGCTTGCCTTGGTGGGCATCACGGCCCATTTGGGACTGGTTCGCGACGCCCGACTGCAGCCTGGGGAGACGATCTTTGTGAACGGTGGAAGTGGGGGAGTTGGATCCACTGTGGTTCGGATGGCCAAGATACTCGGGGCGCGCGTGATCTGTACCGCTGGGAGCGCTGAGAAGGCTGATTACTGCAAGCGTTTGGGAGCAGACGTTGTTATCCAGTACCGCGAAGAGGATGTCATGGCGGTGCTACGGCGGGAGGCGCCGACCGGCGTTCAAGTTTGGTGGGAGACCCTCCGGGAGCCCGACTTTGATCGCGTGGTGGCGTGTTTGGCGCCGCGAGGAAGGATGATCCTGATGGCGGGCCGGGAGGCCCGACCGGCGTTTCCCGTGGGGCCCTTCTACGTGAAGGGGCTTTCCTTGCATGGCTTTGCGATGTTCAACGCGACGCCTCAGGAACAGCTGGTGGCAGCGGGTGCGATCAACCAGTGGTTCCAGTCGGAGGGGCTGCGGGCGCGCATCGGCCGCGTCTATCCGCTGCATCGCGTTGCGGAGGCGCACCAATTGCAGGAATCCAGCACGCTCCAGAAATCCGGGGCTCTCTTCGGTAAAATCGTGATCGAGGTCCCGGGCTGAGGGACAGCAACAACCACAATCAAGAATTGAGGTTACGCTGAAATCCGCAGGGTGCCGATATGAAGATGGGCGGGAGTGGAAAAGCGGCACCTAGGGGCACATCTCCAAGACCTGGCGGATTTCCACGGGGCGTTCCGTTTTGGCGAAGCTTTTGGAGCGGGGGGCGAAGCGAAGTACCGTTTTTTCCCTGTCTGTCTGCGGAAGAATTCCAAGTACCCGCCCGCGGATCGCATGGCGCCATAGGGTCTCGATTGTCAACAGTTGACGATGTGTAGGGGTTGGGGCAGTCGGGGCGTGTGCATACCATCCCCAAACGATGGGCCACGCGTGCCAAATGTCGAAGGTTGACCTTTTGCTGAGGTCCGCCCCAAGGGCTCCCCAGAGGTCTGGCCGGGGAGCCTCTCGGGGGTGATGGGATTTACTGGCAGAGGCTCAGGATGTCCCGGCCGAGGGTTTCCGGGCTGGTGGCCAGGAAGGTCAGCGGGTCCTGCTGGAAGCGGGACCAGGCCTGTCGGACCTGCTGAACGTCGCGACCACAATGCGGATAGGCCTTGTGTCCAAATTGCATGAAGCGGACTTGTTTTAGCGTGCGATGAGCGCGATAGACGGATTCAATCGTGAGGGGATGAGACATACAGGATAGGGTGTTGATGGTCAGTGAGGTGGATTGTCGAGGTTGTATCGGCAGCAGGAGGAGGTTCTCGAGGACAGGCTTACTCAGCATGGCCCCAAGGCGTGCGCGTGAAGGCAGGCGCAATGGCCCCTGCGTTCACAGACTGACTCAAACTGTAACAATCCAATTTCATTCTTTGCCAATACTTCTCCCCGCCAGGATTCTCGACCTTTCGGCAACCCGAAGATGGAATCAAAGGGGGGCGGACCTCAGACTCGCAGGCTGGAAACGCCGCTAAAGTCATCCGCAAAAGGCCTCGCCCGGACGAGCGAGGGACGGGATCGTATAGATCGGATCGGTATTGGAAAGGAAAATCGAAAGAATCGAAAGTGGCCCGGTGAATGCCACCCCTATGATCGCAGCGCAAGGCGGTTCTTCCTCTTCCTCGAATCGTCCCTCCTCCCTCGTGGTCGTCCTCGTCCTCGAAACCGTGGCTTCTGCTCAGTTGCCGAGGAGGAGGGACGAGCACGAGAACGAAGGAGGAGGACAAGGCACACTATAGGGGCAGAATTCTACAGGGATCTTCAACAAACATGGACGAAATGATAGCGCCGCATCAACGGGTGGGGTCCTTCGGATTCTCCGGAAAGCGGCTTGAAAAGCGGCAGTTCGGGAGTTAGTATTAGGCTTAATCACTACTACCCCAGCGCACGGACCCCTTGTTCCGTCGGCTATGGGTGGTTTGCCAGTGAAGAGAAAGGCCGGGAGTGTCGTACTCAAGCCCATCCCGGGGCTGGACCGGTCCGGAGACCGGTGTTCAGGCACCATCGCCTGAAGGAGGGAGGGGCTACACCTTGGCGAGGGCTTCTGCTGGTGCTCAGTATCTCACAGTGGATCGAGCTCCACGAAGAGAATCTCCCATTTCCTTGTCACAACTCGCCAGATTTCCGGTGGTACTTAGGTGGAACCATCAGAATGGCAGTATGAAAACACACGCCTCCAGACGCCATCGTCCCCTCACTGTGTTATTCAAGGACTGGGAGGACATATGGTCTGGGTGGATGGGGGCTGAAGGAGTGCATCAGTGCAATGACGGGGACATGGGCCAGAAGGTGATGTTCTACCGGGTGGCGGTACCCTAAACAAACTGGCGATCGAATGAACAGCCTGGGTCTGTTGTGGCGTGGCATGGGCGAAGGGTTTGGAGGGTTGGCCCAACTGAGGTTCAGCATCTTCGGTCGTCTCTTCCGTGAAGACTTCACGGAGTGGTTGAGTAACACAAAATGAACACCCAACGATTCGACTCTTTGTCGCGCGGTTTCTTGATGTTGGCGGCCTGGCTTTGCTTTGGGACACCGGGACCGCTGTTCGGGGGCGACGTGCCACTCGCGCTGGCTGGCAGATGGCCAGGACTCCCCACATGGCAAGCCGCTGACGTGGCCGTGTCGGGTAACTACGCCTACGCGGCAAGTTCTACCGATGGCCTACAGGTGCTGGACATCTCCAACCCGACCGATCCCCAGCGGGTGGGCGGGTATGACACCAGCGGGGAGACCCGTGCCTTAGCCGTGTCAGGGAACTACGCCTACCTGGCGGACTACATTGCTGGCCTGCAGGTGCTGGACATCTCCAACCCGGCCAATCCCCAGCGGGTGGGCGGGTATGGCACCGGGGTTGCCGTTGACGTAGCCGTGTCGGGCCACTACGCCTACGTGGCAGATTTGGAAGGTCTGCAGGTGCTTGATATCTCCAACCCGATTAATCCCCAGCGGGTGGGCCGGTATACCGGACCGGCTGCTTTAAAAGTGGCCATTTCGGGTAACCATGCCTACGTGGCCAGTGTTAATGCCGGCCTGCATGTGATCGACATTACCAACCCGGCCAATCCGCAGCGGGTGGGCGGGTATAGCCTCAGCCGAGATGGGTGGGATGTAGCCGTGTCGGGTGACTACGCCTATGTGGCAGATGGGGAAGGTCTGGTGGTGATCAACATCTCGAACCCGGCCAATCCACTTTGGGTGGGCGGGTCTACGGGCCTAGCTGCATGGAAAGTGGCCATATCGGGTAACTACGCCTACGTGGCCAGTGGTGATGGCGGCCTGCATGTGATCGACATCTCCAACCCGGCCAATCCGCAGCGGGTGGGTGGGATTGGTGATATTTGTATGGGTACGGGCGTGGCGGTGCGGGGCAACCAGGCGTACGTGGTCGGGGGGGCTGGCCTGCGGGTGATCGACATATCCAACCCAGTCAATCCGCAATGGCTGGGCGGGTATGACACGAACGGGCGACCCTGGGGCATAGCTGTATCGGGCCATTACGCCTACGTGGCAAGTGATACTGCTGGTCTGCAGGTGATCGATATCTCGAACCCGGCCAATCCACAGTGGGTGGGCGGGTATAACACCGGCGGGTATGCCTATGCCGTAGCTGTGTCGGGGAATTTCGCCTACTTGGCAGGGTCTGGCGGTCTTCAGGTGATTGACATTTCGAACCCGGTCAAGCCGCAACGGGTTGGCCTGTTCGGCACCACCGGCTCTGCCCGGCAAGTGGCGGTATCGGGCCACCATGCCTACGTGTGGGAGAATTGGTGGGTTTCGGCAGCGCAGTTACAGGGCCGGCTCCAGGTGATCGACATCTCGAACCCGGCCAATCCACAGCGGGTGGGTGGGTATGACACCAGCTGGGCGGTCTATGGCCTAGACTTGTTGGGTAACTATGCCTACGTGGCGGACCACGATGCTGGGCTGCAGGTGCTTGACATCTCCAACCCACCCAATCCACAGCGGGTGGGTGGGTATGACACCGGTGATGCCTTTGACGTAGCCGTGTCGGGCCACTACGCCTATGTGGCGGACTACTATGCAGGCCTGCAGGTGATCGACATCTCGAACCCGGCCAATCCGCGACCGGTGGGCGGCCATGCCACCGGCGGGTATGCCCATGCCGTAGCCGTGTCGGGGAACTACGCCTACGTGGCCAGTGGTCATGGTGGTAACACCGACCTGCTGCAGGTGGTCGACATTTCCGACCCAGCCAATCCGCGGCGGGTGGGAGGGTATACCACCGGCGGGTATGCCGCGGGCGTGGGGGTGTCGGGCCACTACGCCATTTTGGCGGACGAGCCCAGCCGGTCATTACTGATTCTTGACATCCCAGAGCGACCTGTCTTGCTCGAACAGCCGCCGAGTCCGGTCCCGGTCAGCTCTCCCTCGGTGACGATTGGCGTTCGTGCCTTTAGTCTATCGCCGGCAAGTTACCAATGGTATCAAGGGGATAGTGGCGACACGTCGCACCCGGTGCCGGGGGCCAGGGCCAGGGAGTTGACGTTCCCATGTTCCACGAGCGGAACTTCCTATTGGGTGCGCGTGCGTAACAGTGCTGGCTCTACCGACAGTGCAACCATCCTCTTGCCGGGCTTGACCATCCTGTCCGAACCGCAGGGAACGGTGACGGACCTCTCGAAGCCGGTGACCTTGAACGTGACGGCGTTTGGGATAACCCCGGTCGCATTTCAATGGTACAAAGGTCAGCGTGGAGATGTTGCTCACCCCGTCTTGGGGGCGGTTTCTGCTGGACTGTTCGTTCCTGGGCCAAGCGAGACCACGGACTACTGGGTCCGGATCGGCAATGCGTCGGGAACGCTCGACAGTCAGACCGCCACGGTCCGGCCAGTCACCGCGAGGCAGGTGGCCCGTGTTGGCGACTGGAGAGGCCTAGCCCAAGGCGAGTATCAGAATGGGTCCGTGGTTAGCGGGTGTGCCTATGTGGCTGCGGGATCCGCCAGCCTACAGGTACTCGATGTCAGTAATCCGGCTCGACCCCTCGGGTTGAGTGCCCTGGATGTTGGACTCGCGTCAGGAATCCAGGTGATGGGCCACTACGCGTATGTGGGTAGAACGTGGCCGGGAGGGCTGGTGATTGTAGACGTGAGCAACCCAGCTCATGCGGTACGGGTCGGCGGCGACGATACTCCCGGATACGCCTCTTACGACGTCCAAGTCGTCGGCCGCTATGCCTACTTGAGCGATGACGCCGGCCTGCAGATCATCGACGTGAACGATCCGACCAGCCCCAGTCTAGTGGCCCGGTATGACACGGGTGCGCCAGTTCGTCATCTCCAGATCCTAGGCCCCTCCGCTTACTTGGCGGCCGATTACGCGGGTCTGCAGATCGTCGACGTAAGCGATCCCTCCAGTCCGCAGCGTGTGGGTACCTACAACGCTGGTGGGGCGACGGCGGATGTTCAGGTGGTCGACCAACCCGCTGGCCGTTATGCCTTCGTCCTAGGTTCGGAGGTATCCTTGTTGGGTGAAGCCGCGGGCCGCTTGGATGTGATTGATGTGAGTAATCCGGCCAGTCCAGTGGTGATGGGCTACTACCTCACGAGCGGCACGCCGAGCGCCTTGGGACTGAGCGGCACGAAGGCCGTTCTGGTAGGCACCGATGCTGGGCGCGGGTTTGTAGAACTGCTGAATCTGAGTACTCCGAGACAACCGGTGTTCTTGAGCCGTTACTTGACCAGCGGTGGGGCGGTGGGCGTTCAGTTGGTGGGTGACTGTGCCTACGTGACGGAGGGGTCGGCAGGTTTCGAAGTGCTCGATATCAGCGGTCCGACCAACCTGAGTGTGGTCGGTCGCTTCGGACCGGGGTCGGCCCAAGACGTGCTGGCGGTAGGCGATACGGCGTATGTGGCCAGCGGGCCTGCCGGCTTGCGCATTTTCGATGCTCGCGATCCGATTCATCCAGTGCCCTTAGGCTTCCATATAGCGCTTGGGAATGCTCTGGCGGTAGAGGTGGTGGGGACGAATGCCTACGTCGCAACCCGCAGTTCAGGTCTGCAGATCATGGATGTCAGCAATCCTTCCGTACCCATCGTGATAGGGTCGTGGGCGAGTGGCGGGCAGGCACTGGACGTGCGAGTGGTGGGGAGTAATGCCTACGTTGCGGCTGGAGTAGCGGGTCTGGAGGTGCTCGATGTGAGCGATCCAAAGGCTCCTCAACGGGTTGGCGGCTATGACAGTCCTGGAACCGTCAATCGGATCACTGTGGTGGGGAAATACGCCTACCTGGCGGATGGCGAGGCGGGTTTGCAGGTAGTCGACATCAGCAGGGCGTCGAGTCCTGTCCGGATTGGAGGATGTGACACCGATGGGTACGCCCGGTCGGTCCAGTTGAAGGGGGAGTACGCGTATGTGGCCGATAACCACGGGGGTTTGGTGGTCGTGGGCATGACCAATCCCGAGAGTCCGCAGAGGGTGGCTGTGCTTCCTACGGACGGAGCGGCGCTGGACTTGGAACTCGTCGACAATCTCGTGTGCGTCGCGGTGGGTGGCAGCGGGGTTGAAGCGGTGGACGTGAGCACGCCGACCCAACCGGTGCGAGTGGGCGGGTGCAGCACTTTCGGTGAGGCCCTGGGGGTTTGTGGTCTTGGTCGAACGGTGTATGTGGCGGACGGGTCCTGGGGTCTGACGATTGTGGAGGCGAGCCCCGTTCTGCGGGTGAGCACACCGATTCGGTCCGAGACAGATGTGGCTCTGTTTTGGACGGGGTGGCCTGGGGTCATGCTCCAGAAGACCCGGTCCTTGACGAATCCCAACTGGGAGGATGTGCCAGATTCTGTGGCAACGAACACCCTGAACTTGCCGATGACGGACAGGGCGGCGTTCTTCCGGGTGTTGAAACCTTGATTGTCACCGTGGAGGGAGGGAATAAACAACACACTTCGTCTGCCCACCGCAGCCCTTGGGCTGGCGGCATTCAACCTCTCAGCCCAGATACCTGCTGGCCTCGACATCCAGATCCATGCCGGTCTGATGATCCCAGGCGCAGCCGACACCGTCTACTCGATCGACTACGTCAGCAACCTTGCCCAGATGAACGATCCGAGTGCGTTGCTCAAGCTGGGGCACCTGCCCCTATCGTGAACGGTAGCGGTTACTTCGTCTTTGCATTCGCCTTTAGATAGGCGATGGCGAAGCTGTCGGTCACTCTTTCCAACGATGCATGGAGATAGGAATGTGCTTTCGTTGTTCCGGTGTACCCAAATGTTGCGTCCTCCCAGATGATTGCCTCACAGCTGTAGGGTATGCCGTTGCGAAAAAGCCCTGCGTTTTGGAACACCTTGAGTTGCACTTCGTATAATAAAATGCTGTCGGCCGCATTCCACGAGCCGCCAAGGGTGACATGAAGGGTGTTGGGCGCGTTCTTTTCAATCGGGATACCATTTCTTCGCAGAAGTAATTCGCATTTGTCCTGCAGTTCGCTCTTCCGGGCAAACTGGAGAAGAGCATCGTCTACAACGAAAACAAGCGAGAACCTAGGAATGGATGCCAAAAGCTTGTCGGGTTCAAGCGGCTTGGCATCCTCCCACACTTCAGCAGCGATCGCTCGCTTCTGCTCCACGGTCAGTTGCCCAGTTGCTTTCTTGACGATTTTGTTCGTCCCCTCTTGGGAGCCCCTCCCACCGGACGCTTGCGGAACATCCGGGGCGACATCAAGAGCAACCTCCCTTTTTGCAGCAAACCAAAGCACACAAAAAGTGAGCGCCAGGACTGAGGCGATTCCAGCGATGGCATGGACGACGGTAAAGCCAGATTGTGATTTGTTGTTTCTCATGCTTCATGCACACCGTGCGGTTTTCTGATTCTGTCAGCGATCGATCCAAACTGACGAGCCTCGAGCCGGGAGGATTGGGCGTTATTTGAATCTGGTTTTCAAGCTTTGAATGGCCATCAGCGCGGAAGCCTCAGGCACGGCAGCTGGGCTTACGATCCAGTGGAATGCTGGTGGGGTAGAGACCGGACTCCAGCGGGTGACGAGGCTTAGTCAGCCCTCCTCGTAGCGAGTGTTTGGATTTGAGCAGACAAGAATGTGCTCGGCTTCGGGTCTCTAAGGCTAGCTGAGCAACCGCAGGACTGATTGGGGGGCAGCGTTGGCCTGAGCCAGCATGGCCGTGCCGGCTTGCACCAGGATGTTGTAACGGGCGAACACGCCGCTCTCTGCGGATACATCCACATCCTTGATGCGGCTATTGGCCGTAGATAGGTTGTCCTTGAGCGTCCCCAAACCTTCGATCGTGCCGTTCAAGCGGGTGATATTAGCGCCAACCGTGGCCCGGTCGGTGGCCAGCTGGGCGAGGGCTGACTTAATGGTCGTCAAGGTGGAAACGGCGCCGCTGGCAGTGCTGATGTCGGCTGGGGCCGGCGTGGACGTGGCAGGTGGAGTATAGGTCAAGGTGCTGGTCACCGTCATATCCGAGCCGGAGAAATTGCTGATATCGTAGAGCCCGAGTCCCGTCAGCACATCGCTCACACCCGCATGTTGAAGATTGGAGGTAGGGGTAACCGTCACGGAAAGCACTCCGGTACCGGTGTCATACGACGCATAGCCCGCGCCGTCGCTCCTGAGCGCCGTATCGAGAGAGGAAACGAAGCTGCCCAAGGTAGTGCTGGCCGAGAAGCTGGGGACCACGGGGCCTGGCACCGCAGGTCCATCGATGCGGCAATCGCCGGTGGTGAAGCCGGGGATAATCTCACCCAACGTGGCCGTGGTGGGGCGAGCCACCGGCCCACTGGAGGTGGCCGGGTTGGTGAAGTAACTGGCAGTGACGCCTGTCATCTGGAGTGCACCGCCGTCGGAATCGGTGGTTACTCGCAGAGGACTTCCGGCAAACAGGCTCACCCCGTTGAAATCTTTGGTGACCGAGTCGTTGATGTAGTTCCTGAGGGTTTGGAACTCCTGGTTGTAAAGCCCTCGGTCGGTATCCGTCTTCATCCCATCTTGGGCCAGCATGGCGAGTTCGCCCATGCGGTCGAGCGCCTTGCCTATTTTCGCGAGGTACCCATCCTGCGTCTGGCTGAAAGAGACGGCATTGCTCAAGCCCGTGGATGTGGCAGAAGTCCGGTTGATCTGCGCATCCAGGCGCATCGAGATGGCCCAGCCTGCAACGTCGTCTTCCGGCGCCACGAGTTTCGATCCGGAGGAGAGCCGGGAGAGGGATTTTGAGAGCAGCTGGGAGGACTCTCCCAGGAGCCGCGCTGCGCCCTGGGCGGCAACGTTTGTATTGAGCACCATCATAAGACTCGATCCGTGAATCTTGCCCTCATGGGCCTACCTGGTTGGCAGCGATCCATGCTGCCAGACGGCCACTTTTCCACCGGCCGTTGGTCACCGTATCCGCAGCACGGACACCATTTCGAAGGCCTGCTAGACACGGTACTGATCCTATCGGCGAGAGTTGGGGAGAACTTGAGTGGAAACGTACCACAGCAGGGGCTAGCGCTTTTGGCTGGGCTCTTTCTGAGTTGATCCGGGAGGCCGTGAGGCTTACCTTCCGACCATGTTCCAGAGTGCAACCAGTCGTCAGCCGACTTCCGCCATCGCTTAACATCTATGCATACTTCCTCGCGTCGCAGATTTCTCCGGGATGCTTCACTTATCGTGGGGGCCTTGAGCGCCTTGCCAGCGCCTGCCCTGGCGCGGTCGTTGAAGGCCAATGACACCATTCGCCTCGGGATCATTGGCGTTCGCGGAAAAGGGGCCCATCACATCGAGATCTTCCAGAAACTGCCCGGGGCACGGATTGTAGCGCTTTGTGATGCTGACAGCGAGGTGCTGCAGCGTGAACAAGACAAGCTGGCTAAGAACCAGATCAAGACCGACGGGTACCGGGACATGAGGCGGTTGCTGGATCGGAAGGACATTGACGCGGTGGTGACGGCCACCCCCAACCACTGGCATTCCCTGGTCACGGTGTGGGCGTGTCAGGCTGGCAAAGACGTCTATGTCGAGAAACCCGTTTCGCACACGGTTTGGGAAGGGCGCAAGGCGGTCGAAGCCGCCCGCAAGTACAAGCGGATTGTGCAGACGGGGACGCAGAGCAGGACCGATCCTGCCCTGCATGAGGCATTCCACTACCTGCGCGCCGGGAACCTGGGGGCGATTCGGTTGGCACGTGGTTTTTGTTACAAGCGTCGGGAGTCGATTGGGCGCGTCACGGGGCCGCAGCCCGTGCCCACCAGTGTGGACTACAACCTTTGGTCGGGGCCCGCTCCGATGGTTCCCCTGATGCGGAAGAACCTGCATTACGATTGGCATTGGGTTTGGCCCACCGGCAACGGAGACATCGGCAACCAGGGCGTGCACGAGATCGACATGTGCCGCTGGGCCATTGGCCAGCAAGGCCTGCCCGAGCGAGTCCTCGGGCTGGGCGGTCGCTTCGGGTACGTCGATGATGCGGAGACACCCAACACACAACTGACGTACTACGACTATCAGCCGGTGCCGATCTTGTTTGAGGTTCGCGGATTGCCTCAAGCCGCCGGCGACGAGGGGGAGGCCATGGATAGCTACAAGGGAATCCGAATCGGTGTGGTCATCGAGTGCGAGAACGGCTACTTTGCCGGTGGGGCAGGGGGCGGTTGGGCTTTCGACAAACAGGGACGAAAGCTCAAGCAATTCGTCGGGACCGGTGGAAAGGACCACCAGGAGAATTTCTTGAAGGCAGTCCGAAGCCGGAAGATCAGCGAGCTTAGCGCCGATATCTTGGAGGGCCACGTTTCCAGTGCGCTATGTCACTTAGGCAACATTTCGACGCGCTTGGGTCAAAGGACCTCGCAGGAGAAGATTCAAAGCGCTTTGCGGAGTAACCAATCGATGGCGGAGGCTTTCGGGCGTTTCCAAACCCACCTCCAGGCGAACGGGGTGGACCTGTCCGCAAACCACGTGGCACTGGGTCCCAGTCTTACCTTCGATCCTGCTGAGGAGAAGTTCAGGGGGGAATGGAGCTCGTGCGCTAACCTATTGTTGCGCAGAGATTACCGTGAACCATTCGCTATACGTGACCGTGTTTGAGGTGCTGCATAACGGTGATTGGTAGAGGCGGCACGCGCCGGACCAATAATTCACTCCGAACTTCGCTTGACAAACGCGGGAACTGTTACTAAGGTTTCCTTATTAACTAATAGCACCCAATCCAGTACCCAACAAACCGCTATGCCTCTCTTCCCATTCAAGGCCGGACATTCCAGGCACCTTCGCTCCGGCTTTACCCTCATCGAACTCCTCGTGGTGATCGCCATCATTGCCATCTTGGCGGGGATGCTTTTGCCTGCTCTCTCCCGGGCCAAGGTCAAGGCCATCCAGATCAAGTGCACCAGCAACATGAGGCAGCTCGGTATCGCAATCCGGATGTACGCGGAAGAGAACCGAGATAAGTTCCCGGACTGTACCGGGGCGGTATGGCCTTGGGATTTGCCGGCGGCTGCCGCGAACGCTTTCGTAAAGAACGGAGGAAACCGGCGGATCCTATACTGTCCTGGGTTTGCCAAGCAGGATAGTGACGAGCTTTGGACATTCACCACGGGGCAGACCAACGAGTTGGCGGCGGACACGGCGGGGGGGTATCGCGTCATTGGATATGCAGTCGCATTTAAAGGGTCCGGGAGAGTGAAACTGACGAATATCACGGAGAGCTTCAACCCCGCCCCCTGGAAGATGGCGGGTGGGCTGGAGATCAATCCTGGACCCTCCGAACGGATCCTGGCAGCGGATGGGATTCTGAGCGCGGGGGGGAACGAAACTGACCGTACCAAGAATAACTTTACGAAGGTCACGGGGGGATGGTCTCAGGCGCACTCGAGCCCACACATGACCGGAAAAGTCCCGACGGGCGGCAACGCACTCATGTTGGACGGTCATTCTGAGTGGCGGATCTTCAAGAAGATGGTCGTGCGAACCACCGACGCCAATCCGGCTTTCTGGTGGTAGGCGCTCGGCTTTTTTGAGAGTTGCATCCAGCGGCGCGGTGTGGGATGACAGCCGCTCCTTTGTGGATGCAACAAGAGCCATCGAAGAACTGAAGCGGCTGCTGCCGGACTGCCTGCTGCCCGACCAGGTGCGCATTGGCTCCCGGTTGGCAGCTATTTTGCGGGAACGGCGGCTGGGTGGCGCTTCGCCTGCCCCTTGGGGGAAATGGGTGGCGGAGGCGCGTGTTTCGATTCAGCACCGGCAAGCCAGGCAACGGCTCCTTCTTAACGTCTCCTACCCCCCTGAACTTCCCATCTCCTCGCAGAGGGATCGGATCGTGGATGCCCTCCGCCAGTATCCGGTGGTGGTGGTGGCGGGAGAGACGGGTTCAGGCAAGACCACTCAGCTTCCCAAGATGTGTCTGGAAGCCGGACTCGGGAGTCGGGGAAGGATTGGATGTACCCAACCGCGGCGAGTGGCGGCATTGTCCGTCTCTCAGCGGATTGCGGAGGAATTGTCTGTGCAATGGGGCAGTGAAGTGGGTTGCAAGATCCGCTTTGCGGACCATTCCCGGGTGGAAACGAGCATCAAGGTGATGACCGATGGGATTCTCTTGGCGGAAGTTCAGGGGGATCCACTCCTCACTGAGTACGACGCGCTCGTGATTGATGAAGCCCATGAGCGGTCCATCAACATTGACTTTCTGCTGGGGTACCTTCGCACCTTGCTTGCGCGGAGGGACGATTTGCGGGTGATCATCACGTCTGCGACCCTCGATACCGCCCTCTTTTCCGAGGCCTTCGGCAAAGCTCCGGTGATCGAGGTGTCGGGTCGCATGTATCCCGTGGAGATTCGCTATTCCCCGCTCGAAGAGCCCGAAGGCGACGAGGAAGCTCCGACCTATGTCGAAGCGGCGGTGGAGGCGGTCTTGGGTTTGATGGGGGAGTCTTCCACGGGAGATGCGCTGGTATTTATGCCCGGAGAACGGGATATACTCGAGACTTGCGATTTGCTAGCCGATCGATGTTCCTCGCAGCTGGAAATTCTGCCCCTTTATGGTCGACTTAGTTCGGCGGAGCAGTTGCACATTTTCCATCCAGGCCCGCAGCGTCGTGTGGTGGTGGCTACGAACATTGCAGAGACATCGATCACGGTTCCTCGGATCCGTTACGTGGTGGACTCCGGTTTGATCCGATTCAAGCGTTACCACGGTCCCACTCGCAGCCAGCGGTTGCCGATCGAGCCCGCATCGCAGAGCAGCCTGCATCAGCGTGCGGGACGTTGTGGACGGGTTCAGGAAGGCACATGCGTTCGACTGTGCAGCGAGGAGGACTATCAGGCGCGGCGAAGGTTTACCGAGCCCGAAATCCAGCGGTGCAATCTGGCCGAAGTGCTTTTGCGGATGAAGGCTCACGGCCTTGGGGAGATTGAGAGCTTCCCGTTCCCGGAGCCGCCCACGAAGCAAGCGATTGCCTTGGCCTACGAGTTGCTGCAGGAGTTGGGGGGCCTTGACGCAGAGCGGGCATTGACCCCGTTGGGACGCGATCTGTCACGGCTGCCTGTGGATCCTTCCGTCGGGCGGATGATCTTGCAGGCACGGCAGGAAGACGCCTTGGCGGAAGTGATCGTGATCGCGGCTGCGTTGAGCATCCAGGATCCTCGGGAGCGGCCTGCTGACAAACGGGAGGAAGTGGGAGCCGCACAGCAGCGATTCCAGCATCCCGAGTCCGATTTCTTGGTGCTCCTGAACATCTGGAACACCTACCACGATACTTGGGAAAAGTTGAAGACCCAGAACCAGCTTCGCAAGTTTTGTCGCAGCCATTTCTTGTCCTACGTCCGCATGCGTGAATGGTGCGATCTGTACGACCAATTGGTTGGGGTAGTGGAAGAAATGGATGGATTCGCACTGAATGCGAGACCGGCCGGATACGATGCCATCCACCGATCGATCCTTTCTGGCCTTCTGGGACATGTTGGAGAGAGGACTGAGCGGAATCTGTACAAAATGGCGGGGGGACGGGAGGTAGCGGTGCACCCCGGCTCCGGGCTGTGTGAGCGCGGGACTGTCACGCGTGCCAGCCAGAAGCACACCAGGCAGAGTCTGCCTGCCGCGGAGGGCAAGAGCCAACAGCCTCGGTGGATCGTCGCGGGAGAGACGGTGGTGACGACGCGGGCCTACGCCCGGACCCTGGCCAGGATCGAGGCGGATTGGGTGGTCGAGCTTGGCCGGGAGGTGTGCCGGATCGTGCACGACCTTGCCGGTTGGGATCGGGAGGAGGGCAGGGTGGCGGCACGAGAGCGCATCCTGCTTCGTGGGTTAGTGCTCCGGGAACGGAGGGTCTCGTGGGTTAAAGTCCAGCCCGACTCAGCGACGGAACTCTTCATCCGTGCCGCGCTGGTGGAGGGCGATGTAGACGCTCACTGGGCCTTCCTGGACAAGAACCGGCAGGTATGTAGCAAGATCGAGATCTGGCAAACCTGCCAACATGCGCGTGTCGTTCCGGACCTTCCTCAGGCGCTTTTTGAGTTCTATCGGGCACGACTCAAGGCGGTGGGTTCCGTGGGAGACCTCAACCGCCTGATCAAAACGTCCGGGGGAACTGGTGATTTCCTTGTGGCCAGCCCCTCCGATCTGCTCGGAGCGGAGGCGCAGAGTTTTCGGGCGGAGAACTTTCCCGACCGTGTCGGAGTGGATCGCGGCGAGTTGGAGTTGGAGTACCTTTACTCTCCTGGCCAAGAGAACGACGGTGTGACCGTCCGGTTGAGTGCTCCCCTGGCAGCTCACTTGGACGCGTCTCAAATGGACTGGGCGGTCCCAGCTCTGCGCACCGAACGTTTAATGCACCTGTTGCGTCTACTCCCCAAATCCATACGACGCCCCCTGATGCCGCTGGATGCAACGGCACAATCGGTGCTGCAGCACGTTCCTTTTGGCGGAGGCGAGTTTCTGGAAAGAGTGTCCGAGCATTTGCGCCAACGTTACGACCTGGAAATCAAGCCCGAGGACTGGCCCGTGGCCGCACTCCCCGATTTTCTGAAGATTCGCTACGAGGTCGTGGATGGAAAGAGCGCCGTCGTGGCCTCGGGCCGGGACTTGAGGGCCCTGATGCCGGCAATCCAAAAAGCATCGGAAACCGAGGTGTCGGAGCTCTGGGCGTCCGCGGTCCCACGCTGGGAGCGCTACGATTTGGAGCGATGGGATTTGGGCGACATGAACCCGGAGGTCAGCCTGGGCACGGTTTCGGGTGCGGCAGTCAGCGCCTGGCTCGGGCTGCAGGAGGAGGAGGGGAAAGTCCACCTGCGGCTATTCCGAACTCAGCGGGAGGCGTCCGAGAACCATGCGCTTGGGGTGAGTTGGCTGGCGGAGCGTGCCTTGCACCGTGAACTGGCGTGGCTCCACCGTGACCTTCGAGCACTCAACCGATGCAAGGACCTCTATGTGACCCTGGGACCCGGAGAGGAACTGATCGATTCCGCTTGGGAATGTCTTCGTCGGTACCTGCTGCCTCCCGCCGCCCACATTCTGACTGAAGCTGCGTTTGGCGAGTACCTTGCGGCGGCTCGCGCCAGAGTTCCGGGTTTGGTGGGGACTTTTGTGGGGCAAGTGGAGGCTGCCCTCAAGAAGCGCCACGAGATTCTGCTTTGTCGAAGACCGCTGCGCGATATGCGGAAGGAACTGGATTGGCTGGTCCCGCAGGAGTTTCTCCGCAGGATTCCACTGGATCGGCTGAAGCACCTCCCCCGTTACCTTCAGGCATTGCTCATCCGTGCCGAGCGGGCCGCCCTGAATCCTGCGAAAGATGCGGAGAAAGCGGCGCGTGTGGCTCCGTATTTGCGTGCCTTGGCGGAGTTGAGTGCTCTGGCGGCAGGCCCTCCCGGGTGGCGCGAAAGCTTCCACGAGTTCCGTTGGCTGGTGGAAGAATACAAAGTCTCCGTGTACGCGCAGGAACTCGGTACGGCGGTTCCGGCATCGCCGCGAAGGCTGGACGATTTGATCATGGAACTTAGAGGTACCAGGGTAGCTCGACCATAGGGGGCAAGTTCCGATGTTAGAATTGCTCGAAGAGAGTCTGTACCAAGTGGTCCGTCCAACTCGATTCCAGTTCGGAGGTGAGCTCGTAGCATTTTGCGAAGTCGACGGCGAAAAGGTCTTTGAGGACTTGTTCCGAGATCCCTGGATCCGATGTGGCAATATTGGCTTCGTGGTTGCGGCGGAGGCTTAGCTTGTTGAAATTGGCCGAGCCCAGGCAAACCCAGCCGTCCACCCAGAGAGCTTTGACATGGGTCATGCCGGGGTAAACGAACACCCGAACCCCGTTGCGGAGCAAATAGTTCGCCACTACCAGGTTGCTGCTCCGGCCTCCCTGCAAGTCATTTTCACTGGGGAGGATCACGCGCACGTCCACTCCGCGGTGACGGGCCTTAGCTAGGGCTCCGACGATTACGCTGTCATAAAGATAGGGGTTCTCCAGAAAGACCTGGCGCTGGGCTCCGTTCAGGGACTTCAACACTGCCTTGCGAATCTCACAGATTCCGGTCTTGGTGTAGAGTCGGCGCAGCGGCGCCATGGGCTTTTGGGTCGGATGTGCCTTGATTTTTGGAGGAGCGAGGCCCGCGTTCGCGTAGGCAAGATCGCCAAGCGCCCCCGCGTGTGCCCAGGATCGGTTAAAATCGGCCTGGAGCGAAGCAACGATTGGACCCTGAACTTCGAACATCAGATCATGCCACTCGTACCGGTACTCGCGCCCGATATTCATTCCCCCGAGAAAAGCGGTTTGGCCGTCGATCACGAGGACTTTCGAGTGTTCCGCGGAGAAGGCGGTGTTCAGGAAAGGGCGCACCTGAACTTTCGACTGCCGTTGAAGATAAGACCCGATGGTGAGCGGGGCCACAAAGTCCCCTGCCACCGAAGTCTCTGGCATCGCATTCCCGGCCACCTGGCAACTCAACCGGTCATAGATGATGCGCACGGGAACCTCCTCCGCGCGCGCTTTGAGTAGGTCCGCCATACCGACGGCGACGTCATCTCGGTCAAAAATGCAGAGGCGTAGAGAGATGGATTCCCGGGCTTCGCGGAGGCGTCTCTCGAATGCGGGGAAGAACTGTTCGCCGTCGATGAACAACTCAAAACTGCCAGGTTCGGAGGCCCTCCCAGTCATCCTGTCCAAGTATTTTTCCCAAGCCTTGAGGTCCATCGGGGGCAAATTCAAGATCGGTGGAGGCGAACCTTTGAACCTGGGGAACCGACTCTGCAGAATCCCCGCCAAGGTCTGTACCCCGGCGTTGAGGAAGCGTGCTGCGGACGAGACCGGATTCTTGAGGACGGCCCACCCGTGACTCTCGACTGTGAAAGCTGCCAGAATGTCGAATGTTGACATGAGCCGCGGCAGTTCCATTTCATCTCCTGTCAGCCTGGGACTGACCAAGAGCACGAATTTCCCCGTTTCAAAGTCCAAGAGGGCGAAACGGGGCTCTTCCCGACGGGACGGATCCACGTAGAGGAAGAGGGATTCTCCCCCGTGGGAGGCGCGGAGTCTCGACTCGACGATTTGTGCAATCGCGAGGGTCAGTTCTTGAGAGTTCAACCTGCGTACGATTCGGAGGCCTTCTGGTTGGGAGGCAAGGGGGCAGGAGACCAAACGAAGGGACGCGTCGCGGTAGAAGACACTCTCAGAGCCATGGAATTGGAGATACATGGCTGCGTTTTGTTCCAACGGCAACAGTTCATCAGCCGCCTGTTTCGCGAGATCCAGCCAGCGGCGGGTGTCGAGGAGGGTGGCCTCACGCCATTGGCTATTGGTGCCCGGCAGTGAGGGCGGGGTAGGGTCCATCTGCAGCCTGGCGGAGGCGTAGGCCCGGCTGGGCTGGTGAAAGGGGTTCATGGTCCAGGAGGCCTTGAACAACTGGTTCCCCTGGGGCAAGGAGAAGTAGAGGCGGATCGAATTGCCTCGCACGAATGCGCGCGGGGTCTGGGTGGCTGTGGCTGCAGCA
This sequence comes from uncultured Verrucomicrobiota bacterium, assembly GCA_964411985.1. Taxonomy (GTDB): domain Bacteria; phylum Verrucomicrobiota; class Verrucomicrobiia; order Limisphaerales; family J093; genus CAYPNF01. The sequence continues at coordinate 68,052 of CAYPNF010000015.1, read as the reverse complement.
AGCGCTTGACCGGTGCGCGTGCGCCGATCCGCCTTGTCCGCGGGGAGGCTTTCCGGCGTGGCCAACGCCCCGCAACACCCGCAGAGGAGGATCAGAGCCCAGGACCAAGCCCTAAACCAGGCCAGGTGCTGGACCCATCCGGCAGCGGACCGAACGGAGTGCAGATCGGATCGAACCATCCTGAGCCTGTGCCGCGCAGCCAGGAGGGCTCCGCATTCCCCAACCACACAGACCCCGGAGAACCAAGGGAGCGATGCTGGTTTCCATGGAACGATTCCGGTTTTTCCAGACGCGGTTTCCATCGTTTCAGCAGGCAACATGGATCCGGAAAAAACTCCCTCGCATCCGTCCTCTTACGCTACTGAGTTTCCCCTTTCGTGACGCGCAGGAACACCTCCTCCAAACCGAGCTCGTTTTCAACCATTTCCAGCAACCGCGCCCCGCCCTTGACCAGTACGTCTGCCACCAGGCTGTGATCGCTCTCGTGATCCACCAGCGTGATCTTGATCCGATCTTCCACGACCGTGGCCTCCGCGACTTCCTTGCACCGCCGCAGCAGTTCCACCGCGTCATCAGGGTTGCTGGCGACCCTCACCCAGACAACCCGTCCGGGAGCGAGTTGGTCTCGGACACCCTGGACAGGACCAGAGTAGATGAGTTTGCCCCGCTCGATGATGGCGACCCGGTTGCAGAGAGTCTGCAGTTCGCTCAGAATATGGGAGGAGATAATGATGGTTTTTCCGAGGCGCTGGAGCTCTTGGAGGATCGCCATCATTTCGATGCGGGCGCGGGGATCCAGCCCACTGGCCGGCTCGTCCAATAGCAGCACTTGGGGGTCGTGGATGAGCACCCGCGCCAGCCCCAACCTTTGCTGCATCCCTCGGCTCAGCGCCCCGATCAGGTCCCCACGTTTCTCGGAGAGTCCCACCAACTCCAGCACGTCTTTCACCGTCCGGTCTCGCTGCGAGGAGGGGATTTTGTAACAGGCTGCGAAGAAATCGAGGTACTCGGTCACTTCCATGTCCTTGTACACTCCAAAGAAGTCGGGCATGTAACCGATCACGTGACGTACCCGGTCGGCATCCTGAACCACGTCGTGGCCCATCACGCGGGCACTTCCCTCCGACGGCGTTAGGAACGTGGCCAGGATGCGGAGCGTGGTGGTTTTTCCCGCGCCGTTGGAGCCAATAAAGCCGAAGAGGTCGGCGCGGTTGACCACCAGGTCCAGGTGGTCGAGCGCCAGCATCCGGCCAAAAGCCCTGGTGAGATTCGTTGTTTGAACTGCTGGGGTCTCTTCCATACTCAATTCCTCGCCGATTAGGGTCTCGTGGTTGGGTCCGCGCGCAGGGTTGCCGCCTATGGGTTGCCGCCTTTGCCCACGGGCGTCACAATTCTGAGCAGGGTGTTTCTTCCACCCTTGGGGGCCTCAAATTTGCGAATACGGCTATTCGCAAGTTCCAAACCCGGACACCAGGCCAGCACCACTGCATCTCCTCGTGCTGCCAGGGAGCTTAGGTCAAAGCCGGGGGGGTGAAGGAAGGTTCTCTGGTTTCCGCGATACCCGCCAATCTGCCCGATGAAGGACGTGGCAACGAGATTCGTGGAATTCAGGCCAAGAAGCCCCGCCTTCTCCTTCCCAAAAGCTTGGCGGCGGCTGCTGGCCACAGCCTCAAAAGACTGGCCTGCTAACCTGACAAAATCGGAAAGGCTCTGACCCGAAGCCAGATCGACGGACAGGCTCTTCTTGCCATTCGCTGGCACTTCACCCAAGGCGTAAAGACGGCCGTTGGAAACCAGGAACGCTTCTGTCAGCTTCCGCGGCAAAGTGCTCTCCAGGTTGACTCGCAGTTGGGTGCCGGAGAGGCTCACCTCCGCGGACAGCGGCGTGGTCATGCTCTCCTGCCAGTCGTTCACATAGAGCAGACTCGTCCAGACGGGGACCGTGACTTCGGCCGCAAAGCCCTTTGGCTTAAGGTCAATTTGGATCCTGCTCCCATCCTGGCTCTGTCCCCAGGCTCCCAAGAACTCACTCCGAAGCGCCGCCACTTCCTGCTCCGAGCCCAGTTTGTACCTGGCATTGGACGACGAGTAGAGAGAAAGGTAACTGCGACCGCGGAGTTCCGCTTTGTCATTTCGTGGCAGCACATCCACCAAATGCAGCTCGTTACACTCGGTTATGCCCGCGCGGAGTTTGAATCCGATGAAATAGATTAGCAGGGAAAAGAACAGTACATAGGCCGGGAAAGTAATCCAGGTGAGCATCGGCTTGTTGAGGCGCTTCAACAGCCAGCGGTCCAGCGGGCCAATTACGACCAGGTAGACCAGCAGCAGCGCCAGCAGCCACTGGACTGGGAGTTTACGAACCTGCCGGGTCTCAATCATCGCGGCGATAACGGAGTCGATTCCCCAACCTCCATAGACATTCAGACTGGCCTCTTCGAAAACCCGGGGGGGCACTCCAAACAGACGGGCCCAGAACCAGGTGCGGTTTTTCCACGAACGGAACGGCTCCCGTTCGGGGTTGAAGGCCAGTACGGTAATCGTGCCCCTTCCTCTGCGGGCCTGAGCACCAATCGCGCTCTGCCCCGCCACGGCGATGAGCTGCCCGTCGATCAGCCTCAGGTCAAACGCCGGGAAGTCCGCCTGGTCCATGCCGGGATCGCGGGAAAAGGGTGGGTAATTCTGGACTGCTGCCGGTCCGGGTCCGCGCGGGAAGCTCAAGAGGTCTTCCGTCCGTCCAGACAAAGGAGTTGCGATCCAGTCGGTCAACGTTCCTGCCTCCTTTCGGACGGTCAGGCTCCCCAGTTCACAGGGCATGAGGTTTCGCAGCCACGCGAGACTGACAATATCCTGGGCTTGCTCCGGGATGACGACCAAGTGTCCTCCGCCATGCACCCAGGCCAGCAACGCCGCTATCTGAGGGGCTTTTAGGTCCAGGGCTTTCTCCGAGTTCAGGTACAGTCCCGTTAGACCTTCCAGGGCAATGGAATTGTCGGGGAACAGTTCCGGGGTCATTCTGGCCAAGGTCGGCTGGAGTTCCGGCCGATTTCCCCGGATTTGCGGGAAGGCCGGCATTCCGCCAAAAGACTTGAGAATGCAACCGACGATCGGCGTCTCCCAGGAGATGTCCTTACAGCGGATGTCCCCCTTCTCGGCATGCACTTTACCGTTGTTGTCGAGCAACTTCGCATCCCAACTCGTGTAGCGGCTGGTTCCAGAGAAAACCGGAAAATGGATGCGCTTTCGTGTGTTGGTGGGTAACTCGATCGCAAATCGCCGTAGTTGCCCTCCTCCGAGGCTGCGCGAGGAGAATTCCACCACCGCATCGAAAGGCGGTCCGTCGTTGAAAATCTCACAACTGACCGGAAACCACGAGGCTTCGCGCACATACCCATCGCTGCCACCTCCACTCCCATATCCCACGAAGACATCAAATTGGAGGTCGGCACGGCCAGCGATCGCCAGGAATCCCCAAATCCACCAGGCAAAGATTCTCCCGAAACACCCGCGGGAGCGGTTGCAAGACACAGGCATTTGGTTGGTCGGGCCCTCTGTCACAGTGATAACGGCTGCAAGGGTTATAGACGGCTCTGGGGCACAGGCAATGCCGAAGTGAAAACCACCGAATCTGGGTTTGGGCACAATTCTGGGCTTTCGTCCCAAGGGCAGGGACTTTACGATGAACGGAATGTTCGAAGTGGTAGCGCCATTCCAACCCGCTGGAGACCAGCCGGCGGCCATTGCTCAGTTGGTTCAGGGTTTGAACTCGGGCCTCCCACACCAGACGTTGCTGGGGGTGACGGGGTCAGGCAAGACTTTTGCCATCGCCAATGTGATTCAGCAGATCAACCGCCCAACCCTCGTGATCTCGCACAACAAAACCTTGGCTGCCCAGCTTTACGCTGAATTCAAGGGCTTCTTTCCTCGCAACGCCGTCGAGTATTTCGTCAGCTATTTTGACTACTACCAGCCAGAGGCCTACATCCCTCGCACCGACACCTTCATAGAGAAGGACTCCAGCCGAAACGAGGAAATTGAACGTCTCCGGCTTTCCACCATGAGTTCCTTGTTCGCGCGGCGCGATGTCGTGGTGGTGGCCAGTGTTTCCTGCATCTACGGGATCGGGAGCAAGGAAGACTACCAGGAAATGCTGATCCAGGTGAAGATAGGACAAGAGATCCGCCGCGATTACTACCTGCAGAGGTTGGTAGATCTGCAGTATTCGAGGAATGACGTGGCCTTTGAGCGCGGCCAATTCCGAGTGCGGGGCGATACGGTGGAAATCTGCCCAGCTTACTCCGAAGATGCGGTTCGAGTTGAGTTTTTCGGTGATGAGATCGAACGGATCACCCGTTTTGATCCGCTCACTGGTCGGAAGAGTGAAGAAATGACGGCGTTGACCGTCTATCCCGCCAAGCAGTTCGTGACTTCAACGGATAAGATCAAGCGCGCGATTCTCGCCATTCGCGAGGAACTGGGTGGGCGGATTGCGTGGTTTGAGTCGCGGGGGAAGTTGTTGGAGGCACAACGGATCAAGATGCGCACGGAGTATGACCTGGAGATGTTGGAGGAGATGGGAGTCTGTTCGGGCATTGAGAACTACTCTCGCCATATCGCCGCGCGCCCCCCGGGTTCGCGTCCCACCACCCTGATCGATTTCATGCCGGAGGACTATCTGCTGGTGATTGACGAATCTCACGCGACGGTGCCTCAGATCGGGGGGATGCACGCCGGGGATCTTGCCCGCAAACAGGTGCTCGTGGAACATGGCTTTCGGCTTCCCAGCGCTCTGGACAACCGCCCCCTCAACTATGGCGAGTTTCAGTCGTTGCAGAAGCAGACGATTTACGTGAGCGCCACCCCCAGCCCGCAGGAGTTGGCTTGGTCTCAGGGGGCGGTGGCGGAGTTAATCGTCCGGCCTACCGGTTTGGTGGATCCTAAAGTGACCCTGAAACCACTTCAGGGGCAGATTGACGACCTGATTGAAGCCGTTCGCGCGAGGGTGGAACGGAAGGAAAGGGTGCTGGTGACCACGCTCACCAAGCGCACCGCTGAGGAATTGACTGATTACCTGCGCGAAGTCGGCATCAACGTCCGGTATCTTCATAGTGAGATTGATGCGATCGAGCGCGTGGAGATCCTGCGCTCCCTCCGAAAGGGCGAGTTCGATGTGTTGGTGGGCATCAACCTGCTGCGCGAAGGGCTGGATTTGCCCGAGGTCTCCCTCGTTGCGATTCTCGATGCTGACAAGGAGGGCTATCTTCGATCCACCACGAGCCTGATCCAGACTGCGGGACGTGCCGCACGGCACCTCCATGGAGAGGTCATTTTGTATGCCGATGTCATGACCAAGAGCATCGGCCGCTTTCTGGAAATCACGGAGTACCGGCGCCAGAAACAGAACGCCTACAACCGGGAACATGGCATCACTCCGCGAAGCGTGAGCCGGGCGGTGGAGGAGAGCCTGTCCTCCCAGGAAAAGCAAAGTGGCCAGGTCCAGCAGATCATGAGGGAAACCGCCGGTGATTTTGATGTGGTGGAGACTCTGAAGGAATTGGAATCCTCGATGATCGAGGCTGCAAACCGCCTGGAATTCGAGAAAGCCGCCTTGTTTCGGGACCAGATTCAGGAGCTAAAGCGCACGTTCGGCGCAGGCGGGGGTCCCACGCCCGCTCTTCCCCAGAAGGTTCACCAGGCCAAGTACCCCAAGCTTGGGAAGCGAGGTCCTCAGCGACGCAGCTCCACATCGTGAAGACTTGCATTCATCTTGTTGTCAGCCAACACTGTCGCACATGCGTTACATACGGGAATTACTGCAGACGCCGCGCCCAACTGGGCGTCCCCTGGTTTCTTTTGAGTTCTTCACGCCGAAGACCCACGACGGAGATCTGGCCTTCTTTGGAAAGACTTTACCTGCCCTGTTGAAGCTGAAGCCGGATTACTGCTCGGTGACCTATGGTGCTGGCGGTACTTCCCGCGACAAGACCTTGAGCATGGTGGATTCGATCCAGAAGCAGAGCGGCTTGCCGGTCATGGCGCATATCACCTGTATCGGATCGACCCGGACCCAGATCCTCGACCTCCTGGAGAATGCTAAGCGACTCCAGATCCGCAACATCCTCGCACTGCGGGGGGATCCGCCCGCTGGCAGCAGCGGTTTCGAGCAGGTGCCGGGAGGTTTTCGCTACGCTCACGAGTTGGTCAGCCTAACCCGGAGCGTGGGGGGCTTCTCCATCGGTGTGGCGGGGTTTCCAGAGGGACATATCGAGTGCAGGGAAGGCAAGGAGGTTGACTGGGAGCGTCTCAAGGCCAAGATTGATTTAGGTGCCGATTTCGTGGTGACCCAGCTCTTCTTTGACAATGCGCTCTTCCACCGGTTCCGGGAGCACCTTGCCTCCAAGTTGGGTGTTTCCGTGCCGATCATCCCCGGGATTATACCGATCCTGAATGCAGGCCAGATCCAGCGGTTTGTGCAGATGTCTGGGGCTAGCATTCCCAAAGAACTGGCTAACCGTCTGGACGAGTTGGGCGGAGATGACTCGGCCGTGACGGAATTTGGGATCGATTACGCCACCCGCCAATGCCAGGACCTCATCCAGGCCGGGGTGCCGGGTCTGCACTTCTACACCCTGAACAAGGCCCTCCCAACCGCTCGCATTTTGTCGCAGTTGGGCCTAGCGTCTTCCGAGAGCAAGTAATCCAGATCCACCCTATGTACCTCACCGGCATTGGAGACGAAGCGGGCGCACCGATCGATGCGCAAATCAAGGCGACTCTCGACTTGGGATGGCGCCATCTTGAGGCTCGGAATGTTCAGGTGGGCTCAGTCCCCGCCGCCAACATTCATGACATTTCTGAGGAGGATTTCATTCTGGTGGAGCAGAAACTCAGGGAGGCGGGAGTCGGCATCTGTTGCTTCGGCTCCGCGATTGCGAATTGGGCGAAGAAGATCGACCAACCTTTCGACAGTTCTTTGGAGGAGGCTCGTCGAGCCATTCCTCGAATGCAGAAACTGGGGACGAAGTTCGTGCGAATCATGAGCTTTGCCGTACGGGAGGATCAGGACGATCAAATGGAGCAAGAACGCTTTCGTCGGTTGCGTCAATTGGTGTCCATGTTTCTCGACGCAGGGATCCAGCCCGTCCACGAGAACTGCATGAACTATGGAGGCATGGGTTGGCCTTTTGCCCTCAGGCTCCTGGAAAACGTCCCCGGATTGAAATGGGTGTACGATACGGGCAATCCGCTCTTCAATCTGGATCGGAGCAGACCTAAACCTTGGCCGAGGCAGGATCCGTGGGAGTTCTACAGCCATGTAAAGCCCTTCATTAGCCATGTGCATGTCAAGGACTTGGTTTGGGACCCAGTCCGGAATGAGCCATCGTATTGCTTCCCCGGCGAAGGGGAGGGCCAGGTTCGGCGAGTTTTGAAAGACCTGCTGGATTCCGGTTATGATGGGGGAATCTCCATCGAGCCGCATATGGCCGTGGTGTTTCACGACAGCTCTGTAAAATCCTCAGCCCAAGTACAGTACACCAACTACGTTGAATACGGCCGCCGTCTCAGTGCCCTGATTGGCGAGATTCAGCGCGAGGGTGTCTCGTCAGCTTCCTCCTCCTGAATCTGCAACATTTCGGGAGAACTGGTGTAGAATAAGATGGAATGCGCATGAAAAGCAGTGGTGGTGCTGGCCGGTTGTGGGCTCTCCTTTTGGGAGCGCTGGGAGGCGTGACTGGCTTCTGCGCCTCGAATCAAGGCGATTCCACCAATGTTGTTTCGGTTCCCGCCGCTCCGGGGATGACCGTTAGCCAGCAGGCTGCCCCTAGTGACTCGCCCCCCGAAGAGGGCGAAGACACTCCGCTACCCTCCAGCCCGTCCCAAGACAGTCCCTACCAAGCCATTATGGGACGCAATGCCTTTGGCTTGCGGCCGGTCCCGCCACCAGCTCCTCCTCCCGAGACCCCTGTGAATGTAATTCCCTCCGCCTTGAAGCTCACAGGGATTACGACCCTGATCGGAAAGCGGGCTATGTTCCTTGTCCAGGAGCCCAATAAGAAAGAGGCGGTGTACTCCGACCTGCTGCGAGAAGGGGATAAGGATGGCTCCATAACCAACCTCGAGGTTCTGCATATCGATGATCTGACTGGTGAGGTCAAGGTGGTGTATGGCGGCAAGGAAATGACGCTCAATTTTGCGCAAAACGGGATTCAACCGCCCGTGGGTGCGGCTCCGACGGCACCAGGGGCCGGACCGGGTGCTATTCCGGGCAGGCCTGGTGGCGTTCCGACCATCGCGCCACCTCCAGTTCCGGGGCAGCAGCCGGTTGCCACGGTTACTACGGCACAGGTTCCGTCAGGCGCGGTAGCCACTTTCCCGCCAGGGATCTCGGGCGCGGGATCGAGCGGACTACGGTCCATACCCACCCGACCAACCCGCCTCGGGGGTGGTTCTTTAGGTTCCTCCGGCGCGGCATCAGGAGTCTCCAACGTTCCGGAACCCCAACCGGTTTTTCAAGGCACACCGGAGCAACAGCTTCAGACCATTGTTGATCAGAGCACCCGTCTGGAGCAAAACGGGATACCCATGCCCCCCGTGCCGGGTCCGGTTACAGGTCCAGGTGGCAATCTGGATCCGAATCTTCCTCCTGCACCGCCAGCCTTGCCCTACTAACCCCAACCCGCCTGCGCATTCAGGCGAGGCTCCAGGCAAGCTCGGCTTGTTCTTCCTCTGGGCAGGTTTTTCCTCCGACTTGTCCTTTCCTAAAACCCTGATAATCAACGGAACTCAAGCTGGCTCGCGATCTGCTTAGCACCTATCCTGTGAACACAAGCGTTGTTTGGCTCCATCGGCAGGCCCAACTTACCCATCAAGCTCTGGAAGGTGCCCTCTCCCCCGACGAGACAGCCTTCTGGTTGAGGAGGCTGAGAGAGTTACAGGGACGTATCAGTTTCGAAAAGCGACACTTACACGAGTACGAGGTGGAAGAAGGTTAGGAGCACTCTTACTAGGAGTCCTTTTAGGCAAACAGGGAGAGCGAGGGGATCGCACACCGGAGGAGTAGAGGCAGCCTTAGCACCCCACTCGACTCTACTCCTTAAGGCCTGAACATAGGCTAGCGCCACCAGAGAAATGAGTTAGAGAACAAGTGTTCCTAAACGGGCAACCCCAGGCTGCGGACACAGCCGACGGTTTCTTCTGGTTGGCGGTGCGTGATTCCCTGCCAGCCCAGACGCTTGGCGGCGTCCACGTTTTCCTCGCGGTCGTCGATGTAAAACAGGTCTTCGCCCTCGTGCTTTGCCAAGTTCTCTAGAATTCTGTAGATCGGTTCGTCCGGTTTCATGCAACGATGCTCGTAGGAGAGTACATATCCATCGAACCGGGAGAAGAATGGGTAGGATGCGCGGATGTGGCGGACAGCCAGTTCGTTGGTGTTCGAGAGAATGTAGGTCGGAACGCCCGCCTTCCAGAGACACTCGTGTAGATGGATCATCGGAGCGATCTCCGTGAAGATATCTCCGAAAATGGCGGCGAATTCGTCAAGGCTTCCCTCGAATTCGACCTCCCTGCAGACCTGACCGAAGAAGTCTGGGGTGGAGATTAGGCCCGTTTCGTACTGGGCCAACAAGGGGGATAGGCTGAGCGCTGACTGAATGTCGGGAATGGGCGCCTTGCATCGTCCTGCAAGGTGTCGAATGGCAATGGAGTAGTCGAAGTCGAGGAGGACTTTGCCAAGATCGAAAACGACAACCTTCGGAATAGTCATGTGGTGATAATCTGTCTTCCCTGCAGCGCCCGGCTCAGGGTCAGCTCGTCGGCGAATTCAAGTCCCCCTCCCACCGGGAGGCCGTGCGCCAATCGTGAGACTTTGACCGTGGCGCTGCTCAGCCTTTTGGCCAGGTAATGGCTGGTGGCCTCGCCTTCCACGTCGCTCGGCAGAGCGAGAATGATCTCGGCTGTCGTGAGCGGCTTGAGGCGCTCTTCGAGTTGACGAATCCGAAGGTCTTCTGGTTCCACGCCGTTGAGCGGGGACAGCTTGCCCCCTAACACGTGATAAAGTCCCCGGTAGCTCCCGGATTTTTCAAAGAGAAGGATATCAACCGCCTTCTCTACGACGCACAGGCAGAGAGGATCACGTCGGTCATCCTGGCAAAGCAAGCAGGGCTGCGTTTCGGTGAGGGCTCCGCAGGTGGAGCAGGTAGTGACCTTGCTCCTGGACTCCAATAGAACCTCCGCAAGTTGACTCACCATGGTTGGATCCGATTGCACCAGGTGAAGGGCAAGCCGTTCCGCACTCCGAGGGCCTATGCCTGGGAGCTTGCCCAAGACCTGAATCAACCGTGTGAGGGATGCGGGGAGGGAGGTCATCCCCTACAGCAAACCGGGTACATTGAATCCCCCTGTGACCTTACCCATTTCCTCAGTCGCCAGTTCCTTGGCGGTGGTGAGGCTCTGATTGATCGCAGCCAAAAGCATGTCCTCCAGCAACTGCGTGTCGGCTGGATTGACCGCCTGCGGATCAATCTTGATGGAGGCGATCGTCCCATCGCATTTGGCGATCACTTTGACCACACCGCCGCCACTGGTGGCTTCCACGGTCTTGTTGGCAAGGTCCTGCTGAACCTGCTCCATTTGACGCTGGATGCGCGTCGCCTGTTTCATCAGTTTTCCGATGCTCGACATGGTATTCTGTTCGGTTAGGGTTATCCCCGAACCTCCGCGATCTGGCCCCGGAACACATCCAGGGCCTTGCGAATGAGCGGGTCGTTCTTAAAGTCAGCGGGGTCCAGCTTTTGCTGAGGTTCCGCAGCGGACGGTGCCGGTGGTTTGGCGGTCGGCGCCGGCGCTGGCTGAGCAGCGTTCGGACGCTCCGAGGGAGGCTCGAGGGGAGTTTCCCCTATGGGAGCCGGTACCGGCAGAGCTGAAACCGTGGAGATCTGGGGGACTTGGGGAGCTTCGGCCTGGACGAACCGCACTTGGACGTCGCCGCATCCTAGCTCCTTCAGTTTTGTCTGAATTAAAGCATGGTTCTTTGCGTTATCTACCAGCGGCAGACACTCCGCAAATTCCGGATCATAGCCGATCGTGAAAACACCCTTGGCGAGTGAGACAGGGAATCCCTTCAGTAAGTAGGATCTGGTGAACTGGCTGACCCTTCCCGCTGCCTCCAACAATGCATGCCAAGTGCCCCCCAGGTCTGGAGAAATTGAGACCGGCGCAGCGATCGAGAGCACTGGCTCCGCTGGTGCAGGTTTTGGACTGGGTGCATAAGTGCCTGAAACCACAGCTGCGGGGGGGCCTGGCGGGATGAAAACAGGCGCCGGAGCCGCCGAAACGACATCCAGGGGCGCACCACTCGCGGGTTCGGCTTGGGGACCCAGCTCGCGAAGGCGCGTGAGTTGCTTCAGCACACTATCCAGGCTGACTGAGTTCCGTCCCTGCATGCCGCGCAACAGGGTGATCTCCAGGAAAATCCTCTTGGAAACCGCATCACGCAGCCTTCCCTCGCTGTCGGTCAGAATCTCCATGATTCGGCCGACCCCTTCCGACGTCGCCAGCGAAGCCTGCTTGGCGAGGGCTTCCTTATCTGCTTCGCTGACCTCGAGGAGGGATGTATCACCCCGGGAGACCTGGAAGATGAGAAGGTTCCGGAAGTGATTCAGCAGATCGGAAAGCAGACGGCCAAGGTCTTTTCCGCTCTTCGTCAAGCAGTCAACCTCGTGCAGGACCTTTCCCGTATCGCCACGCAACATCGCTTCGGCCAGTTCCAGCAATTGCTGGCGGGCAGCCAAACCGAACATGGACAGAACGTCATTCTCTGCGATTTGCGTGCCACAGAAACTGATCAATTGGTCCAAGGTTGATTCGGCATCGCGCATGCCCCCATCCGCCCCGCGCGCGATGGCAAAAAGCGCCGCATCGTCGATCTGAATTCCCTCGAGCGCCGAGATCTGCGCTAAGTGTTTGACAATGAGGGCTGAGGGGATCCGACGTAAGTCAAACCGCTGGCATCGCGAGAGGATGGTCGCCAGGACCTTCTCGGGATCCGTCGTGGCGAACATGAATTTGACGTGCGCGGGGGGTTCCTCCAGCGTCTTCAACAGGGCGTTGAAAGCCGCTGTGGAGAGCATATGCACTTCGTCAATGATGTAGACTTTGAACTTGGAGGAGGCAGGGGCGTACTTGACCGTTTCCCGCAACTCTCGCACCTGTTCCACACCATTATTGCTGGCACCGTCGATTTCTAGAACGTCAATGGACCTGCCTTCGGTGATCTCCCGGCAGCGAGGGTCACTGTCTTCGAAGTCGACTTTCGGTCCGCCCGTGCAATTCAAGCACTTGGCAAAGATGCGAGCGATGGTGGTCTTTCCCGTCCCGCGTGGCCCGCAGAACAGGTAGGCGTGCGCAATTCGATTCTGCTGAATCGCGTTCGCAAGAGTCTGGGTCACGTGCTCCTGGCCAACGACGTCTGCGAATCGCAGAGGCCGGTACTTCCGCGCAATGACCTGGTAGCTCATTTAGGAAAAAAATGCCAGGGTTACCACGGCAGACGCGAAGCAAACTACCGTTGCTGCCTTCCGGCCCTGGCGGGGTTCGTAAGTCCACGTTCCATGGACCCTGGCAAAACCGGGAGTGATTTAGCCCCATCGCTGGCCGCACAGCAAGTAGAATTGGACGGTAAAAAAACCTTGATAGTCCGGCTTGCGTTTGGTTTGTGATTAGAATAGCATGTGATTATCAAAAGGGACTCTTTTGCCGGACTCTCAGGTGGTTGAGGTTCCGGTGCTGGTTCCCTGTCCAATGGAACTGCTCAAGCACCGAAAGCGTTGGAAGTGGTTGGTGGGGACCTCGTTCCTCTATCTCCTCCTTGTTCTTCTCAACTCCTGTGCGCAGCTCGATCCGTCACTGTCCGCTCGCCCGCAAATCGAGGGGGCAACCTACGTCGGAAATGCGGTCTGTGGGGATTGCCATGCGAACTACCTCCGCCGTTTTCCCTCCAGCCCTCATGGCCGTCTTCACCGCAATAAGGAGCTCCGAATGGCGGGGCGGACCGGTTGCGAATCCTGTCACGGCCCTGGGAGTAAGCACGTTGAGGCCGGGGGAGGCCTGGGGGCTTCCATTGTCAACCCGAACCGGGATCCGGATGCCTGCTATGTCTGCCACCAGGACATCCATGCCGCCTTTTCCCTCCCTGCTCATCATCCCGTACCCGAAGGCCGAATCGCATGTTCCCAGTGTCACGACCCACATGGTTTTGAGATTCGTCAACCCAGCAAAGGCTTGGCGATGGCCAGGCAAAACGAATCTTGTACTCAATGCCATCGGGACCAGACACGACCTTTCCTCTACGAACATGCCGCCATGCGCGAGGGGTGTACGGTGTGCCATTCCCCCCATGGTAGCGTGAATCAGAAACTCTTGGTGCAGAACGACGCCAACCTCTGCCTCAAGTGCCATAGCCAGCTCCAGTTCAAGACGGGGTCCATCATGGTGGGGAAGCAGGACCACGCTCAACTCATCCGTATGGGAACCTGCTGGTCTTCGGGCTGTCACACCGCCGTCCACGGATCCAATGTCAACCCCAAGCTCCAATACTGAATCGGCTGCTGGCGAGATTCGGCGTGTCTCTTCGAGGACCCAGCCTCAAGTCCTGTTCTGCTGGAGATGTCTGGCGGGGAGCACGGTTGGCATGGCGATCGTGGGCGCTCTCGCGGGGGCTGCTGACACTCCGGGGCTTCCTGCTCCAGCAGATCGAAGCATCGACTATCAGCGCGAGGTTCGTCCCCTCCTGGAGCAATCCTGTGTGAGATGCCACGGTCCCAATCGCCCCAAGGGCGGTTTTCGTTTGGACGACCCGCGCGAGGCATTGCGGGGTGGATCAGGGGGCAAGGCGATTGTGCCTGGGGATAGCGCGGCCAGCCCCCTGATTCAATATGTGGCCCGGTTAGTCAAGGATATGGAAATGCCCCCGGTCGGCCGGGGGGAACCGCTCACTCAAGAGCAAGTTGGGATACTGAGAGCATGGATTGACCAAGGGGCTGTCGCTTCAGCGGAAACCACGAATCGCACTCAGGTGAGTTACTTTTCGGCCACTCCCACTGTCCGGGGCGCTTTCGTTACGGGCAACAAGGCCAGATTCCGGCAGGATACCGGGATTGTGGATGGCGTTTCGGGAGGGTTGGACGAGCTGGAGTGGATAGAATCGATCGATCCTGCCACCACACTTCACCTCCGGGCCCGCGGCCTGGCAAACCAGCACGACTATCGCGTCGAGCTGAGGCTGGTGCGCAAGGAACTTGGCTATCTGGAGGGTGGATTCGACCAGTACCGCAAATGGTACTCTGATGTGGGAGGCTACTCGCCGATCATTCCAGGCTCGCCGTCTCGGCTTGGTTTCGATCTCTCTACCGACTACCAGAGAGCGTGGTTTGAGGCTGGACTCGATCGATCGGGCTTGCCGAAGATGAGCGTTGCATACGAGCAACTCCGTAAGGAAGGTTCCTCGCCTACGCTTCATTGGGGGAGCGTCTTGGAGCCAACCGCAGGAGTCGCCCGCGCGATCCTTCCGAGTTGGCGCATGGACGATCAAACCACCCATCTGGTGCGGTTCGATCTGGCACACGAGTATGAAGGATTGCGAATTGAGGATAGTTTCCAGGCAGAATGGTACCAACTCGCTGTCCGTCGGGAAGAGGTGGGGCTGCAAACCCTTGGCTCCTCGGTTCCCGACGCCCTGACTCGGTCCCAGGAAAGTTACGACCACTTTCAGGCGGCCAACTCTTTTCGCGTGGAGAAAGCCCTCCGCGAGTGGTGGTTTGTGTCAGGTGGCTACTCCTATGCCAGTCTTGAAGGGAACGCCGGCTATTCGATGGAGACCCTTTTCCCCTCCGACCCAACCCTTGCGCCATTCCAAGGGGATTATCTCAACGAGTTGGTCCTGTCTCGGTCCTCACATGTCCTCAATGCCAACACTCGGCTGGGTCCCTGGAGAGATCTCTCCCTGATTGCAGGTTTTCAAAGTGACTGGACCCGGCAGCAGGGATTTGGGCGCGCGACGATCCAGGGTTTTTCAAGCCCCATGAGCGCTGATCTGGACCGCTGGGCCACCTCGGAGAGCGCGGAGCTCCAGTACAAGGGGATTCCCTATACCGTTTTACATGCCGGGGGACGTTTTCAGCAGGAGAATTATGGTCAGAATGGACAAACGATGATCGACGATGGCTTCGATGGGAGCCAGGACTTTTTGCGCGAAACCGACGCGCATGCGGGCCTATCTGAGGCGCTGGCTGGCTTTACGGCTTCTCCCTGGCAGGCGGTCACCTTCGGATTCGACTATCGCCACAGTCTTCACGACACCGACTACGACCACTTGCGGGACGAGGATCTGAGTCCGGTTCCAGGCAACGGCTATCCCGCCTTCATTACCGCGCGCGATATCGATCAGGACTCGCTTGAGGCCAGGGTGGCGGTGCGTGTGCTGCGCTGGTGGCGAGCAGCGGCAAAATACCAGTTGGTGGCAACCGACTACCGAACGACTACCCGGGAGGTGGTCGATGATTCAACGGTGCTGGCGGGAGGGGGCCTGTTGGCCGGGAACTATGACTCGCACATCTGGACTTTGGAGAATACCTGGACTCCCTGGGGACGCCTGCACTTGTCCGCCACTTTGAGCTATGGCAATTCAAGGACCGTTTCCGGGATCGAGTCCGTAGAATCCTATCAGGGAGATACCTATGCTGTGCTCACCTCGGCGACTCTGGCGCTGGATCCCAAGACGGATCTCACTGCCGCCTACGCCTTCAGTGCTGCTGATTTTGGGGACTCGGCAGTGGTGGAGACTGTGCCCATGGGATTGGAGTACGAACGCCACGGACTACTATTGGGGTTGGGACGAAAGCTGCCCAAGGGGTTCTCCGCCCGGCTCCAGTATGGCTTCTTTGAGTACAGTGAACCGAGTGTGGGAAGCGCTAACGATTACACAGCCCACGTAGTCTTCGCTTCCTTCTGCAAGAAACTGCCTTGAATTCAGCCCCCCGCTTGGTCACTCCACCTCTGGTTCCTCGGGTGGAGCTGGTTTCCAGTCCAGGCATAAGTGCCGAAGCATCAAGTCAAACTCTGCCTTCTGAAGGGCGCAAAGCAGTTGGTAGTGCGGGGCGCCGGTTTCGAGGCTCACTGCCTGTTGACACTGATCAACGAAGGCGGCGGGATCCCAACGTCCTTCAGGCAGGAGACTCTTCAGGAGGTCCGGTCGATCCCGCTGCTGGAGAAGGTCTGCCACCACGGTGGAGAGTGCGTTGAATACTGCGTGTTTTCCGGTTCTTCGAAACCAGTACTTGGAATTCCAGTAGTCCCCCTCGCGGCGGTGCATCATGGCGTGAAGCAAACCGGCGTCCGCCTCATCAATGTCTTGGACGATCCGGTGGGCCGCGTCGAGGTGGTCATGCCAGAGGAGAGCCAAGGCCCGGAGAAGCCTGGTCTGCTCCGCAGGGAGCCCCTTCGCCCGAGCCAGTTCTGCCAAGCTAGCCTCCAAGGTGGCGGCAGGGGTGACACGCTCCCGGGTGGCGCATCCCAAACCAGGTGGTTCGGGTGTGTCCAGGAACACTCTGAACTCATGCAACGGGCCATCAGCCATGCCGGTAATGAAAGCCTCAAACCCGATGGCCTGCAAGTGTTATAGATGGGCTGCCTGGGATTAAGAGGCCCCCTTCGGCGGCCGCCCGCTTCCAGGACCACCTTCGACCGCCATTCATCTGGAAAAGTGGATCCGTGGGCTGGAAAAAGGAGCGAAGTTACCTGCGCAATTTGCTTGCTCGCGGGAGTTTTTCCCGCAAACTTACTTAACCTGCATGGGCCGAGTAACTAAGAAAAGAAAGAGCGCGAAACTCGTTCGGAAGGTGGCCAAACGGAAACCGAAGCTATCTCTGGTTGCTGCCATCCGCGCTCACATCAAGCCTCACCCAGGGTCGAAGAAACCCCGTCCTCCAAGAATTGAACCGGAGCCGGTAGTCCCCGCCAACGAGAACCTGGAATCTGTCGTGGTGCCCCGGGATCAGGGGGTCGATGCCGACGATACCAAGGAGAGATCCTCCTACGATGGCGATACTGCGATCAAGTTGTACTTGAGGGAGATCGGTCAAGTGAAGTTGCTCTCCCCTTCTGAGGAGGTGGAGTTGGCCCAGAAGATCAAGAAAGGGGACAAACGGGCCCGGGAGCAAATGATCAAGGCCAACCTTCGCTTGGTGGTGAAGATTGCCCATGACTATGAGGGGTTGGGTTTGCCCCTACTGGACTTGATCAACGAGGGGAACATCGGCCTGATGAAGGCCGTGGAACGTTTCGATCCCACGAAGGGGACGAAGCTGTCCACCTACGCCGCTTGGTGGATTAAACAGTCCATCAAACGCGCCCTTGCCAATCAGGCCAAAACCATCCGCTTGCCCGTCCACCTGGTGGACAAGATCTCGCGGATGCGGCGGGTGGCCCTCAAGCTTCAGGAGGTCTTCGGGAGAGAGCCGACCGACGAGGAGTTGGCGGAGGAACTCTCAATGAGCCCAACCCGGGTGGCTCAGTTGCGGACGGCCGCGATCCGGCCGGCCTCGCTGGATGCTCCGATTGGCGACGAGGAATCGAACAGTTTTGCCGAGGTAGTTGAGGACGAACGCGCGGAGGACCCTTACGAGCATCTCGAAGAGAAGACGGTGAACGTGATGCTCGACGAACTGATGCAGCGACTGGATCCCCGAGAGGCTTCCATTCTCCAGTTCCGGTTCGGTTTGGACGGAGGGCGAGAGCGAACTCTGGAGGAGGTGGGCGAGGAGTTCGGGGTCACTCGTGAGCGAATCCGGCAGATTCAGAACATCGCCTTGACGAAGCTGCGCCGGATGATCGAGAAGATGGAACGTCAACAGAAGTAGAGTCAGCCTATGCAATCTGCGAAGCCAACCGTGGCCGATCTCGAGAAGGCCATCCGTAACGTGCCGGACTTTCCCAAACCGGGAATCCAGTTCAAGGATATCACTCCCATCCTTGCGGACGCACGGCTGTTTGCAGCGAGCATTGAGCTTCTCCTCGGGGCGCATCAACCAGGCTCCATCGATGCTATCGCGGGCATTGATGCTCGAGGCTTCATTTTTGCCGCTGCTGCTGCCACCCGGCTCGGAGTGGGCATGATCCCAATCCGCAAGAAAGGGAAGCTTCCCTACCGAACGATCGAGGCAAGTTACGACCTGGAGTACGGTTCGAACACGATCGCGGTGCACGAGGACGCGCTGAAACCTGGCAGCCGGGTTTTGCTGCTGGATGACCTTCTGGCCACCGGGGGGACCGCCGCCGCGGCGCTCGAGCTGCTGCGGAAACTGAAGGCGGAGATCGTGGAGGTCGGGTTCCTTGTGGAATTAGGCTTCTTGCGTGGCAGGGAGAAACTCGTAGACGTGCCGGTGCGGTCCTTAATCGTTTACTGAGAATTCCGTTCTTGCGCTTTCTCAGCTGCTGACTTGTGGCGGGCTTCGAGCGGCAGGCAGCAGTGCTGCGGGGCGATAGTAGGAATCTCCCCGGCTCCTTTGGCGAACATGCAGGCTTTGTACTCGATCGACACAGCGGTCTTTCGCTGGATAAACCAATCCATTGCGCACCCTTTCCTGGATTGGCTTATGCCTTTGGCCAGCAATCCTCATTCCCTCCTCTGGCTTGTATTCCTCCTGGCGGGGGCGGTGATCTGGAAGGGGGGGACTCGAGGGCGCCTTTGCATCGTGATGCTGGTCTGCGTCGTGGTCTTGGGCGAGGGTTTGGTCTGGCATCCTCTGAAACTGCTTTTCGAGCGGGCTCGACCTTTCAACGCTTTGCCCGACGTTCGGCTGCTTGTAGGAAAAGGCAACAGTTACAGCATGCCTTCATCTCATGCTGCGAACGTGTTCGCCGCGGCGACCGTGCTGTTTGTCTATTATCGGCGGAGTGGGTGGATCATGCTCCCTTTGGCGCTTCTCGTCGGAATATCGCGGATCTATAACGGGGTTCACTACCCGTCCGATGTAGTAGCGGGCAGCGCCGTTGGGTTGGCATTTGCCGCTTCGTTCTTGTGGGGTGCGGAGACACTTTGGACCGGCCGGGCTCGTGAATGGTTCCCCTTATGGACCCGCCGAATGCCCTCGTTGCTCCATCCGGACGCCTGCCCTATGCCATCAGAGAACGATCTCCCTGCGGGCGAAGCTCCAGAGGCACAAATGCGGCAGAGTGATGCGCAATGGAGGATCCTTGGTTGGGCCCTGATCCTGGGATTGCTGGTGTTCCGTTGGTGGTACATTTCCGCCAACAAGATTGAGTTGAGCGAGGACGAGGCTTACCAGTGGGTTTGGTCGAAGCACCTGGATCTTTCCTATTACAGCAAGCCTCCGATGATTGCCTATTTGCAGTTCCTTGGCACCCGCATCTGGGGGGACACTGAGTTCGGGGTGCGATTCCTCTCCCCGTTGATCACCGCTCTCATCTCAGGCGTGCTGTTCTCCTTCTTCTGCCGCGAGGTTTCGGCGCGCGCCGGGTTTTGGCTTATCATGACCCTGTCTTCCACTGTCCTCCTGGGGGTAGGGTCGGTGCTGCTGACGATCGATCCGCCCTCGGCCATGTTTTGGACTCTTGCGATGGTGTATGGGTGGCGTGCCATGCAGCCTGCGGGAAGGACGGTTGACTGGATGTGGACCGGCCTTTGGATGGGACTGGGTTTCCTGAGCAAGTACACGGCTTTGGCTCAGTTAGCCTCGTTTGCGCTTGCATTCCTGCTCTGGCGACCTTCCCGCATTCACCTCCGCAAACCCGGACCCTATCTGGCACTGGTCCTGATCGCTCTCTCGACCCTGCCGGTGCTTATTTGGAATGCACAGCACGGATGGATCACCGTGACTCACTTGAGCGAGAGAGCCGGGCTGGCAGAAGGCTGGCGGCCGACGTTACGTTACTTCATCGAGTTTACGGGAGCGGAACTGGGACTATTGAACCCGATCTTCTTTGTAGCCGCGGTCGCAGCCTGTTGGCGCTTTTGGGAGTACCGCAAGGACTCTCCCCTGATGGTCCATTTCTTCTGCATGGGAGCCCCGCTCCTGTTCGGCTATTGGCTGTACTCTCTACGCGCCCGGGTTTTGCCTAACTGGATCGCTCCTTCCGTGGTGCCTCTTTTCTGCCTTCTCGTGGTCTATGCCGACCGAAAGTATCGGGAGGGAATGGAATCGGTTCGGAGTTGGCTCGTTGCAGGCCTCTGCGTTGGCATCCCCATCGTGATTCTCGCCCACGACACCAATCTGACCGCCAAACTCACGGGGCGGTATCTGCCGGCTAAGGTGGATCCCCTCCGCCGCGTTCGGGCTTGGAAGGAAACTGCCCGGGTGGTGGCGGCCGAGCGCGCGCGTTTGCTCGAGGAAGGAAAACCGGTGTTCATCATTGGGGACCACTATGGCATCACCGGCCAGCTCTCCTTCTACCTGCCGGAGGCCAAAGCTGGGATTCAGACCTCGCCCCTGGTTTACTACCGGACTTCCGACCGTCCGCAGAACCAGTTCTATTTTTGGGAAGGCTACCAGAAACGGAAAGGACAGAACGCGATCTACGTCCAGCAAGGAAAGCCAGGACAGCCGCCCGCTATGGAAGTCGTGCAAGAGTTCGAACGAGTCGAGGATTGGGGGTGCCTGGACGTGACGTATCGGGGGCGAGTGTTCCGCAGAGTCCAGATCTTTGCGTGCCGCGGCCTGCGTTGACCGCAGCGATCGATTCTCTGGATGCAAAAGGATCAGAACCAGGATGGCCGAGGAGTACACTCGTCTGCAGGGCAGGGGACACCGCGCAACGAAGCTGGATGCGAAGACTGGATCCAACGCGAGATCCCCGCACCGCTATACGATCTGAAGACCACCCTCACTTCCGGCCAGGCCTTTCGATGGAACGAAACTCCAGCCGGTTGGGAAGGCGTGGTGGCCGGGCAATGGATGCGACTCACTCAGGGGGAGGGAACGATCCTGGCCCTGACTCAACCGGGGAGGAGAAGCCTCGCCCTGTTGCGTTGCTACCTGCAGTCTGACATGGATTGGGAAGCCATCTTGCGGACCTTCCCGCCCGATCAACCTTTGAAAAGAGCCCTGCAGGAGTGTCTCGGGTTACGAGTGCTCCGTCAGGAACCATGGGAGTGCCTGGCTTCGTTTATCCTTTCCTCGACGAAACAGATCATTCAGATCCGTCAGATCGTGGCAAAGCTGTGCAAGCGGTTCGGCGACCCGGTGATCGTCCCGGCCGGTGTCGATCCCGCGTATAGTTTTCCCAGCGCCGCTCGTCTCGCCCGGGTGTCAGAGGCAGATTTGCGGGCATGCGGGATGGGCTTTCGCGCCAAATACCTTTCATCCACGGCGCGCTTGATTGACTCCGGATCCTTTGATCTCGACCGAGTTGCAGTGAGTCCCCTGATACAGGCTCGCGAAATGTTGAGGAGCCTGCCGGGAGTCGGCCCTAAGATCGCTGACTGCGTTCTGCTCTTCGGCTATGATTTTCCTCAGGCCTTTCCCATTGATGTTTGGGTGCGCCGGGCGCTGCAAGACTTGTACTTTAGGGCTGAACCAGTCAGCCTCCCGGAGTTGGCTCGTTTCAGCGAGGCCCACTTTGGCCCCTACGGGGGCTATGCGCAGCAGTACCTTTTCCACTGGCTCCGAACCCAAGCGCCTGGCAAGAGTAGCTCCAGTCGGCAGGCCGGGAGAACCCGAACCCTATGAAAGCAGCGAGTATGTCAACTCACTTGGAAGTCCTCTTTACACCCGCTGATTTCTCGACCCTTCAGGGACGGGATCTGACGGACACCGCATGCGTCGTGTTTGATGTCCTCCGGGCGACCTCGACGATGGTGACGGCCGTGGCGAATGGTGCGGTAGCGATCCTACCGGTTTGTGAAATCTCGGAAGCTCTGGCGGTCCGACGATCTCACCCCGGAGTTTTGCTGGCCGGGGAACGGGACGGGTTTCGGATCCGGCGAGAACTCACCGGCGACGTCGACTTTGACCTTGGGAACTCACCGCGGGAGTTCGTACCGGAGGTGGTTTCCGGCAAGACCATCGTCATGACCACCACCAATGGCACTCGTGGCTTGAGGGCCTGCCAGGGAGCTGGCTTGGTGCTCGCGGCGTCGTTTTTGAACCTGGGCGCGGTGGCTCGATGCCTCGCGCAGTCCTCTTTTGCCCGGTTGTGCCTGGTCTGCAGCGGCACCTTCGAGCAGGCAGCTTATGAGGACGTACTTGCTGCCGGCGCGCTTTGCGACGCGGTCTGGGAATCCCTGGCATCAGGTGGGGATATTTCCGATTCCGCGCAAATCGCCAGGCAGATTTACCTGGCTGACCAAGCGAATCTCGGTCAAGCCGTGCTGCGTTCGCGCAACGCCCGACGGCTTCTCAGCCGCTCCGAACTGCGTGACGACGTTCCCTTCTGCCTGCAACGCGATCGCTACGATTTTAACCTTGTTTGTCAGTCGGATGGCGTACTGAGGCGAGTCGATTGACGGGCTGAGCGCGGCTGGTTTTGTTTATTGGAATTGAGCCCCGAGAATGATATTCTCTCCGCAGTCAGGCTCGAAGTGCCTGGACGTTTTTGCAGAATCCGGTTGTTGCTTCCAGCAATTCGTACTGGCGGCGACCGCCACGCAACCAAACTTAGAAGATGAGATACGCAGTCATCATGGCCGGAGGCTCCGGCACCCGGCTCTGGCCGATGAGTCGTCGCGATCTTCCCAAGCAGCTCATCCCCTTCATCCAGGGGCGCAGTCTGCTGGAGATTGCTTTGTCTCGACTGGAAGGCCTCCTGCCGCAAGGGGCCTGTTACGTGTGTGCCTCGGAAGCGCACGAGACGGTCATTCACGATGCGTTACCCCGGCTGACGACGAGTCAGTTTCTCGGTGAACCGTGCGGCCGGGACACGCTGAACGCAGTCGGATTCAGCGCCGCCGTGATTGCGCAACGGGATCCGGAGGCGGTGATAGCCGTCTTCACCGCCGATCACCTGATCGAGCCCGTGGAGGAATTCCAGCGCATCGTGCGCGCTGGTTTTGAGTTGGTCGAGGCGAACCCCAATGCCCTCGTCACCTTTGGCATCACGCCAACGGCTCCGGCCACCAGTTACGGATACCTGGAACTGGGCGCGCCCATCTGCACCCATGCCCGGCAGGTGCGCCAGTTTCGGGAAAAACCGGCTGAGGAATTGGCTGGCCAGTTCTTTGCCGCCGGAGCGGACGCTTACTTGTGGAACAGCGGAATGTTTGTATGGCGCGCGTCTACCCTCTTGGATTGCATTCAGGCTTTCCACCCCGAGAATCATCGCACCCTGACGCGCATCGCCCAGGCCTGGGACACGCCGGACCGCTATGCAGTCCTTCACGATCTCTTTCCCACTCTCAAGAAGATCAGCGTCGACTTCGCCATCATGGAGCCAGCCTCCCGCGACCCGCGGTGGCAAGTGGTGGCGATCCCTATGCCCTTGCGATGGCTCGACGTTGGATCCTGGCCTTTTTTTGCGGAAACATGCCCTCGGGACGATGCGGGCAACGCCCTGGGTACTCGGAAGGCATTGCTGGTGGACACCCGCCGCACGCTGGTGGCGTCGAGTGATCCCAAACACTTGATCGCCACCATCGGTTGCGAGGACCTGATCATCATTCACACAGGAGACGCCACCCTGGTGTGTCCCGCGAACCGTGCGGAGGAGATCAAGGAACTGCATCGACGGGTGGGCGAGCATTTCGGAAAGGACATGGTGTGATGACCCCTATGACCGTGAAAGTCCCAAGGCCTTTACTAGTGAACGCCTCGACGTTGGAACGGCTTTCCCTACTGTTGTTGCTGTGGGCCCTGTTGGCTGGAAGTGCTGGCAACGTGCAGGCCGCCAACGCTGCCCCTCCTTCGCTGAGGGAAGCCTCGAAAGGCCTGTTTCCCATCGGGCTGGGGCTGGCAGATCGTATCGCGAGCCAACCCGGCGATTGGGCGCTGCTGACGAATCAGTTCAGCATGGTAACGCCAGAAAACTGCATGAAGCCCGCGCGGGTTCAGGCTTCCGAGGGACAATGGGATTTCGCGTTGGCCGACTCGTTCGTGAACTTTTCCTCGGAGCAGAAGCTGAACATTGTTGGCCATTGTCTCGTCTGGGCGAAGGACGACCGCACCCCAGAATGGTTCTTCCGGGAGGGAGCGCAGCCGGTATCCAGGGAGCGTTTGCTGGACCGGATGCGGAAGCACATCGAAACCGTGGTGAACCGGTACAAAGGCAGGATTGCCATGTGGGATGTGGTGAACGAAGCCCTGGACGACGGAACCAATTATCTCCGGAGTTCTGGTTGGGAACGCGCCTGTGGAGAAGAATTCCTTTTCAAAGCCTTCGAATACGCCCATCAGGCGGATCCGCAAGCCACCTTGATCTATAACGATTACAACAACGAGCTTCCTGCCAAGCGTGAGAAGATGCTCCAACTCGTTCGCGCCATGAAAGCCCGAGGGGTCCCGCTTCATGCCGTCGGCCTCCAGGGACATTACGAACTCGACAGCATTCCCTTCGACGAGATCGAAGCCACCATCGTGGCGGTGAAGGGTCTAGGGCTCAAGATCGTGGTGTCCGAGTTGGACATCGATGTCATTCCTCGAAGCAGATGGTGGGCGGATGGCGGAAAACACCGCGAGGAGCTATCCAAACTGGACCCCTATCGGGATGGGTGCCCGCCCGACATCCTGCAGCGACAGGCTGAGCAGTACGCCCGATTGTTTGCGATCTTCCGACGACATCACGATGTGGTGGCGCGAGTCTCTTTCTGGAACCTTCACGACGGTCAAAGCTGGCTCAACACCTTTCCCTGGAAGCGGGTGAATCACCCCCTCCTGTTCGACCGTTTGGGGAATCCCAAGCCCGCTTTTGGAGCGGTGATGAAGGCGCTGCAGGGATCGGATTAACCTCTCTCCCGGGTCTGCCTGTGCCGAAGCTGGAGCGTTCGGCGCTGTTCCGTCTGCGCGAAGGCCCTCTGGATCGCCTCCACGCGTTTCTGCCCGTGTCGTCATCAAGGATGTATTGGTTTTCCAGTGTAAGGCTTTGCCACTCAAGCGAGCAGGTGTGAATTACCGGAAGAGGGCCTTCCGCCGGATTGACTTGTGAGGCTGGGGGGGCAAAGGCAAAGAACGCTGTCGTGAAAAACGCTTGCCTCCGTCCAGAACCCTGCACTAGTGTCTAGGCCCTTTGGCTGGGGAAGTTCAACTTCCCGTCCAAGCCTTTACTGAAGTGGGTTGGTAGCTCAGCGGTAGAGCAGCGGCCTTTTAAGCCGTTGGTCCTGGGTTCGAATCCCAGCCGACCCACCACTCTGCAACGCCTCCAATCTACCAAAAAACCCCCTATTTTCAAGGGTTTTCTGGCTTCCGGGCACGCCTCACCCTTGCGACCCCCGAACTCCCCGATCCGGGCCTCAAACGGGATTTTGGGCACGATTTTGGGCAACGGTTTGGGCCACCCACCTGGCGGGAAGCCAGGGTTGCCCTGCTCCCGTCGGGGTGTACCGATGGCTTTGAATCACAGTTCCTAGCTCTGGCACAGCCCGGTGCTTGGCTCTGGCACCCGGAAATTGCGTTGAGCATAACGAAAACCGGGAAGGTCGAAGTGTTGTCCAAACCCAGTGACCCTCGCAAACCGAGTAATATCAATAAGATATGCACGATCCGGCAGGGGGGTGATGGGCGCTGCGAACTTGGATCTATTCCGCACTCCTTTTCGACGGGTTTTGCGCATTCCCGTCCGCTCAGCAAACCCGAAACGATGGCGGGTGGATGCCACAGGTCCGAATTGAATAAGCGTGACTCAGGCTGATGTCGCAGTCCAAAGCCCGGCATCGATCCGCCGTTGCCTCTTCGGTGAACCCACGAATATCTCGCCCCTAACCGAAGCCCGATGCGGTTGGCTGGTCTCCCACTTGCGGCCAGCTAAATGAAAAACCAAAGATTCAATTTATCGATTTGCCAGCGAGTAAAGTTCAGGCGCACTTCCATAGAGTCCTTAGTCGGATTTTAAAGTTCCCTGTCCACGCCCCGGAAGGGTGACCCTTCTTAAGCCCAAGGCGCTTGTTGTTGCTGGGTCACCATGAAGTGAGTGGCCAATTCACAAATGCAATTCTCCGGTGACGATGTTCGGCCTTCCTGTGGCTTTGCTGAGGACGATCGGGCCGCTTATGTGGAGTGAGACTGATGATTCGCGCGAGTGTGACGAATAGATGTCATGGGAGCAGTTTCTCGCGGTGGAGCCCTAGGGAGTGGGCAGATTCCGGGTTCTTTTCCTCCCATTCCGAATTGGGTTTGGGATAGCGCGAGTGCTGGCGAGATTGAGCTGGCGGGGAGTGAGTAGTTTACTGGTAAGCAGCTGAAATTAATCCGGGAAGGGACCCTGAAATGAATAGATCGGATTTATGGATCTCCTATGTCCGGCCATATGAATCCCGACCGCATGGAGGCAGGGGCGGCTTGGATTTACTGAAGTGTTTTTGGGTCCGCTGTCATCCTCCTGCGGTCCTTTTTGCCCACACCGTCCTTTTGTCACGGCATTTGTAGAGTGAGGATCATAATTCGCGAGTACAAAGAATAATTGTCATTGACCAGGCATTTTGCCTTCTCGTGAGCCTATGGTGGGCAGAGTGGACTTGCTGCTTCCGCAGGGGGGATGGCAGAGCTCAACTCAAGCAGACACTTACATTCGGTCTCGCTAGCGCGCCATAAGATCACTGGGGAAGCTATTTTGCGCACCAGTATCGACCGTCCCTACAGAATCCCAGGCCGATTTTCGTTCTTGTCCAACAACTTCTTCAGTGCGTAAGGATTCAGCCAAATTTCTCTCTTCGCTTGTTTCTTGCGCAACTGTTTCGCCTTTCGAGCGCGCGCAGAGCGAAACCCCTTCAAAGCCCTCCAGAACTTGCGGATCCGTTTCTTCAAGCGTGTCTCCTTCTGCTTCGCCGTACAATCATCCCAAGCGCTGAATAACACCACGGAATACTCCTGCAACTCCCGCAAGAATCCTCTTGGCAAGCGACGATTCTGCCGAAGTCGGGTCAATCCGCGGCGCAGCATCGCAATGCGGCAGAGATGAGATTTTTCGAGCTCGGTCCGTTCTGCTGGATTCCCATAAACCTCAACAATCACTCGGTTTTGCAGGCTCACCGTCGAAAACCACATTTCGCAACAGCTTTCCAACTCCCTCGAGAACACGCGCTCCATTTCCTGGCACAGCACGCTTCGACTGTACCGATGCCCGGCACTTTTCAGCAGTGCTTCGAGATGGTTCCTATCCACGACCGAACCCACTCCCTCAACCCGTCTCGACTCGCGCAGTCGCTTTTTCCGCCGCGCCAAATCCGAAAGCTTCGCCAACAAAAAGCCATCCTCCTGAATCTCGCGTATGCGCTTCCTGACACTTGTTTCATCAGCTTTGGCGCACGGTGTGCTTGCCATAACCCCTTTCTTGCGGCCGCTCAAAAACCGCGCGCCCACAAATCTTTCAACCAGCGCTCGCGCCTCCTCGCGGACTTCGTCCCGGTAGACCGCGATCAAATCGGATATCGTGCGTGCTACCGCCAATCGCACGAACGACGCATCGTACATGCCAAGTGCGTCGCTGGCGGCCTGCATCGCCTCGTACAACTCTTGCGGAAAACGACAAATCATTACCTCCCAGGCCTTTCGCCCACCCTTCCAGTCAGAAACGTCTTGGTGATCTTCAGACATAACAATTCCCTAAAGGGCGAATCGTATCTCCTAAGTAATGGCTTGGCGAGAGATATCGAGTGAGAACGCTAAAACGGTCGTATCATATGGAGGCGGCAGTCCAGAATCGCCTGAATGAGACACAACCGGCAAATAGAGCTGACTGCCGCGGCCTTGCCAAAAGCGACCCCCGAGGATGGGGCGCAGCAAGCGCGCTACAAAGTCAAGCAGGCTAGGCCGGGTCGCTGGCGCGTGTCGGGTTATCGCCCGAATGGGGTGCGCCTACGGGAAGCGGGCTTTGTGAGGGAGGAGGATGCGAGGGCGAGGGTGGCGGAACTGGAGGACGAGGATGCGAAGCAGGAAAAAAAGCGGAGGCCTCTCCAAACGTGGTTGAGCGTAAACGAGTTACGTGATGCGGAACTGGCGTATTTGGTTCTCCAAGAACTGGGTGTAGAGGGTAGGTGCCCACTGACGAAGTCGGTCCGGCTGGCGAAGGGTTTGACTCGCAGTTCGGGAGCGGAAGAAGTCGAGCCTCAGGACTTGACCATTTTGGATGTGTTGCCGCGCTTCTTGAAGGAAAAGCGTGAGGATCGGCGCACTGATCGGACCATCGGGAATCTTCGAAGCCGAGTTGGCATATTGGGTAGGTATTTGGACGGTGTTCCTGTTCGACAAATTAGATCGGTCCATTTGAGTAATTGTTTGAGAGGGAGGCGGGTAGCCCGTGTAACCAAAGCGAATGATGTGCGCGCGTGGTCGTCCTTCTTCGGTTGGATCGTCCGGCGATACCCGAGGCTGGTAAAAAAGAATTTAACGAAAGGTGTGGAGATGCCACCTATGCTTAATGATGAGGAGGCGCCTAAAATACTGAGCGCAATGGAGGTGGCCGCTTTACTGTCTGCGGCAGCCCGCTATAAAAAAGGTAAGTTGGTGCCGTACGTGGTTTTATGCGTTTTTTGCGGTTTGCGGCCGAGCGAGGCGGCGCGTGTACGGGCGGAACATGTGCACCTGGACGAGCGGGAACTGGTGCTCAACTTTACGAAGGTGCGGAGTCGCAGGGTGGTGGAGATCCCGCCGGTGGCAGTGAAGTGGCTGCGGCGCTACTTGGTCGAGGGGATGTCGATCTGCGGGAAGAACTGGCGGAAGGATTTCTTGGCGGTTCGGAAGTTGGCTGGGTTTGGCAAGGTGGCGGAGGAGTCGGCTGGCCTGCTGCCTTGGGTGGCCGACGTGATGCGGCACACCGCGATTAGCCATCGGTTGACAAGTACGCGGGATGAACAGGCTACGGCCCTCTGGGCAGGAACTAGCCCCGCGGTGATTCATCGGCGGTATAAAGGACTGATCTACGGCAAGGAGGTGGGCGCGCTATGGCGGTTGACTCCAAGGGTGGTGTTGGTCAAGGCGGGTTGAGGGTATTGGAGGTGGAAGTAGCACCCGCTGCCCCGGGGGCAGGCTGGCCGCACCTGCGAAGCTGGGGCACATGGTCTGTTCAGTCGTTGGACTCGGGGTCTTGAGTGGTTAGGCCACCCGCGGCTCGGAGATGGATCTGCTCGGCCGCCCGAGCGCTTCGGCGGTTGCCCGGATCGCCAGGCCATGGTGGATAACCTACACCGCGCAAGGATGGCTAGACTGGGGCCTGGAAGCTGGATCGAGTTAGCATGTCACAGGACGGTGCTGGGAGTAAGGGCCCAGAACCGCTTGCTCTGGGCAGCAGTGGCGAGACCGCGGTAACACCGGTGGATGATTTCGGGGCTGGTGCCAGCCCAGGAAGCAGTGGCCCCTTCATTGGCGTGGAGCGCGTAATGGAACGTTATGGCGGTGTTTCGCAGAGTGTTTTGAGGCCAAGGCTCCAAGTCCGGGTTCTTGGCAGTTCTGGGGCCGTAGCCAACCAAGGCCTTTAGCCGGTTGAGCTCTTTGCGGAAGTTTCGAGGGTGTATGCAGGTGTCTGGTCGAAGGAATTTTCTGAGCCAGCGCAGGGCTGTGGGGGGAATCTCGACGATCCGTCGTGCACGGAGTTTGGCGATTTTGGCGCTGATCGTGATCGTCTTTTGGGGGAGGTTGATGGCGTCGCGCGTGATTCTTGAGGCCTCTTTGCAGCGGAGGCCGCACATGCCGGTAAGCACGACGTAGGGCAAAAGCTTGCCGGATTTGTAGGTCTCGGCGGCGCGGAGCAGGCTCTTGAAACGTTCAATGGGCATGACTGAAGGCTCCTCAGCCTCCTTGGTGGCGCGGTTCTTGCGCCTTTTTGCGGCTGCGGGATTTTCGTGGCAGAGAGGGGGGACCTGCTCAAGACACCACGAAAAGAAGGAGGAAAAGGCTCTTCGGTCATTGTCGGCAGTGGTCCAAGAGATCCCATCACGCCGAAGAAGCTCGAGGATATGGCTGCGGGTAATCTGATCAACGGTTAATTCTGCGCAGCAGCGTTTTAGGAGCCCTACGCGGGCACGCAAATTCCTGAGGGTGTCTTCCCGGCATTCCTCGCGCTTCTTATCAGCCAGGAAGGCCTGATACGCGGTCGAAAAAGGAACAGGCACCACGTTTGCTTTTGCGTGATCATTGGAAAAGCGGACGGCCGCGAGCAAGGACCGCCCCGGAGGCAATTCGGCCGTAGCCCGCTCGGCGTCGAATCCCTGGCTTTCGGTCAAACGGGTTTGAATCAAGCGGATCGATTTTGCCGCTGTCTCGTCCGCGTTTTCCAACTCCGCTCGCTTGTGCTCGGCGCTGGCCTGATCCTGGAAACTCAACCGAACTCGCGCACCGCTGAGCGTGTATCCTTGCAGCCGGTACACGATGCCTTGGCCCGGTTCGGAGAGCGTTTTGATGGTGAAGCGTTTGCCTGGTTTCTGTTTCGTGCGACTCATAAGTTTCATTCCGTCTCCCCTGCCAAGCCCGAGCTTCGCGGGCCGAAAGGCCAAAACATCATACCAGCTTGTGTCAACAGGGAATGCGACGTTCGTTTTTCGCCCTTGTAGCTTTGCTCGGCGGTGCGAGGAAGTGGAATTCTGGGCAACGGAACAGGTTCACTTGGTGTGGGATAGAATCCCAATTGGCGATGTCGGCATGCTCTATGGTTGCGATTCAACCCTTACTCGTATCCAGCGGGGATTCTCTCGAGCCGGGGCCACAGAAACGAAATGCAATGGCTGCGGTAGAGTGTTAGGGAGACGTCGCCCGTTGCGGCTGAAGTCGTCCGCTAGGACGAGGTGGCGTCTCTCAGCGGTTTCTAAGATTTCGGCCTTAAGCTCCGGTGCGATGCTCCAGACCCCGTTGAGGAACACCAGAGGTGCATCTGAGGACCGCACCTTTTCCCATGTCAGACTCACAAACTCACGTAGCCTGGCAGCCAAGGGGAGTTTGTCCGGGCGGTAATGGACCCCCAAAGCGGGCTGAACCCGATCGGGAGGATGAATATCGATGCCTGCTGGCTCCCGATGCTTGGCATCCAGTTTCTGGGACTCGATGACTAGAGCGGTGGCTGTAAACGTCCGCATGTGCTCAGGTTCCCCTCGCACGATGGTAAGCCCAGTGCGTTTGAGCCCGATTCCCTCCAAGCGAGACACGGCGATCGGGTCGTGAGAGAGTTTCTGATGGCCAAAGGACGGAAGGGAGCGGCAAAGACTGTCGATCGCTCGGTGCCGCTGGCCTAATGGTAAGCGCTCCAGGATCTGAAAGAGTGCTCGCACGTGCTCATCCTCGTGCTCGGTGCACCAACGCCACGCAGTCGTCGGTGGCACTCCTAGAAAGCGTCCGAGTTGCCGGAAGTCGAGGTGATAGCCTACGGCTGATTCCATGAGCGGCTTGAGTGATGCGAAAATGGCATAACTGGGAACATGGTAGTTTTGGTAAGAAGCAAACTGTGGCGATGACTTTTTGGAGGTTTTTTTCATGTGCTTTTGTTTGGCCACAATTCCTTGTCCTGGGACGGATCCTCCTGCACCCAATGGCTTGGTTCCATTGGGAGAGGGAATCTCACGACACACGGGAGTCTGCTGGTTGCTTAACCATGCCTACGCTATAGCCTGCCGATGGACCAAACAGAACGCCAACGAGCCCAGTTGGTTGATGGCAGAACTCTTTTGTCTCAGCTCTTTGAGGCAAAGAGCAGACCCTCCTTGCGCTGGCTCGCATCGCGAGAGCGGGAGGCCATCGTTCCTTCGTTTCGAATTGGAAGGCGGGTATTCTACTCCGCGCCTGAGGTCTACCGAACCCTTTTGGCGAGGACGATGCCTACGCGTGGAAGATTTGAAGGACGAAAGCGTTTTCTGGAGGTGGACGCATTCGATAGCAAGCGCCATCAGGTGTCGGTTGGGGAAGTGCCTGACGTCGATTGCATGCCGGGTGAAGCGTCAGTCCACGAGCAATTGGTTTCAGGAAGACGTCTCCTTGAAATCCTCTTTTCACAGCCGAGGCGTCCTTGCCTTCGCTGGCTGCGGTCACAGCAAAGATGTCGACGCCTGCCTTACATTCGCCTGGGACGCCTGGTGTTCTTTGTTCCAAGTGTGATCCGCGCCAACCTCCTTGGAGGGATCTTGCGTCCTCGAGGCCAGCGGCGCTACTCGTGAGGGGTTGGCATCCCCGTCGTCAAGCCCCCTCCTTGGGATTGTTACGAGCCGCATGAAACTCAGGCCGGCGCCCGCACCATGACTTGGGTTTCTCCTCCTAGGCTGCCCCTACGCGCACTGGGTGAATAGGCTTGGCGCCGTGGAGGTGACACAGAAGTGGATCCTCTGTGGGTTTGACAAAGAGAAGGTAGCGCACCGACACAAGTTGCAGGAATTGGTTTTGCAGATCTGCGGGGAGGCGGGACCCGCATCCGCTAAGCAGAATAGAATCGGCGCTGCTTACCTCCCAGGTTGCACGAACTCAGGGAACAAGTTCGCGGTCAGACAGGACTATCGGGGCGCAGTGCGCCCCTCTCGCCTCCACAAACCGGTCCGGAGGGTGTGTGTTCAGGTCATGCGCGTGACCCGCGCTTTCGTGTGCCTGCGCCGTGGCTAGGGTCGTATCCACGGTCGCGGGTGTGTGGTGGCAGCGGGTCTGGGTCGTAGTCATCACAACGGCATCTGGCGTTCGCTGGATTGGTCGTCCCGCCCAAGGTGATGAAACCACCCCCGTAGCTCTCGAAAACGTGCCGGAGTGCCTGCCAAACGTGTATACGAGGGCTTTGAGCAGATCGTTCCAAAGGGACAGACAACAAACATCAGTCTGGTGGCAACGCCGGAACTCTTGGTGGTTGACAGACACCGCACCAGTTGATCGGTGATGGAAGGGTCGCTGAAGATGATCGGCGTGATGTGCTGCGTCCAGCCAATGTTCTTTTCGAACTTGTTGAAGTAGCCGTCTTCACCGTCGTTGTGAATGTCGGTAATCTTAGCGTACGCAATGTCCAGCCATTCATGGGTCTGTTTGTTGAACTGCTCGTGGTGGAGAAAGAGGTGGGGAAAGTCCTGTAAGTCCAGGGCGAATTGTGGATTCCACGACCAGTCCTCTGCACGTTCTTCGAGCGCTGCGGGCAGTGCGGTTTCCGTGGGACGAGGCGCGTGCCGGGGACGCATCGGTTCACGAACCCGCTCCTGTTCGCGCAGCCAGGGTTCTTCGCGCTTCATTGCACGAACAATCCTTTCATGCCTCCCGCGTTCAGCTTCGCGCCAGACTTTGCAATGATGGTCGGTAAATGCTGGTCATAAGACGCCCTGCAAGTTCGCATGAATGAAGCCTTCCCGACTCACCACCACCCTGATGAAATGCACGGGGTTGGGAAAGCACTTTGGCCGAAGAAGCGACTCCTCCGACGAATCCGCGATAAGCAAGTGATGTGATAGTCCAAGTTTTACGACCTTTTCTCGGATGGCGGGTGGGAGCAAGGCCCAAAGCCCGTTGAAGAGAACGGACGGTGCCTTGGTCACCTCCCAATTCTCGCAAACCCATTGGCAGACCTGGGTAGGCGGAAGACTGCGCACTTGGTACCGGATTCCTTCGGCCTGGACAAACCACTCCGGAGGGTGGAGATCGAGTCCCTGCATGGCGCCCTTGCTTTCGCGAGCGAGTGCGGTGACGACGGTGGTGCGTGCTTCGTCATTGGCTCCCAGGACCAGGGTGGTTCCCCGGGGTTTCTCCAGAACGGCTCGGAGATGGGCGATTTGAGCTCGGTCATGGCTCAGGCGCGGATCGGCAAAGCAGGGCAAGGATCGCAGATGATCTTGGAGCATCTGGTTGCGGACTGGTTCAGCCAGTGCTTCTACCAGGCACAGAAACCCATCGACCTGCGGTTGCTCCTTGCGCTGGAGCCGGTCAAAGACAGTGCTGGCGGATTCCTGGCAGATGGCCCCCATCTCCTGGTAGGTCAAGGGTCGACCCAAGCGCTTCTCCAGTTCCGACTTGATACGTCTCGTGAGCACCATCGCCCGGCCCGCATGCTTCTTACTTTGCTTCATTCAGGCTTCCATGTGTAGCTTGCGCCGAAAGCTTGTCACCACCTTTCCCGTTGGAGGACCGTCGTGTTCCATTTGTGATCGATTTGTTCCAAAAATGGAACAACCTCTAAGCCAGCCCGACCTGGAGATCGATCCACTGCGGATGAGTTGGACACCGGCTTACGATTACTTCGTGGGTCGTGGGTAAGCGCCCGTTGCCCTCCCGGTAAGCGGAAACCGTCTGAGCGAGGATGAGATGCGCTTTTTCTGCTGTCTTGAGGACTTGAATACGGTGGTTCAGGGGGTGGGAGCCCGCGTTGATCAGGAGGGTACTCCTGGGGGCTGCCTCCTTGAGCAGGGGTAGGACCTGGTTGCGAAAGGAGGCCGGGTCAAGGGGGGTCGCTGGATACGCCAACCCCGCCACGGGCACAAACCAATCTGGCACGTGCGAGTCAGCACCCGCCACTTTGCGAAGACCCGGTCTGGATTGGAGACTGTGGCCGATGGCGCTCATGAGGAACGTGACCTGCATCTCCGGGCCGCAAACCAGGGTTAGGCCCGACTTCTTGCTCAAGACCGCGCGGAGGTTTCCCAAGGCCGCCAGATCGTGGTTCAGCCAGGGATGGTGCAGGGAGGGAAATATCCGGCAGTGCCGGTCGAGGATTTGGTGGCGTTGAGAGGCTTCCAAGCGCTCCATCAGCAGGAGCAGGGTTTCGGGGGAGGGCTCACTTTCCCCGTTCATCCACCGAAAGAGGGTGCTCCGCGGCTGTCCGGTGATTTGGGTCAACCGTTGGTAAGTGAGTTCTTTGCTCTCGGTCTGCGAGAGCGCCGACCGAAGGGAGCAGAGCAGGTTGGTGCAGCGAGGCACGCCCGCGCTTGCGCCAAACCCTTCCGAATTCAAGAATCGCATGTTCATGCTTTCTTGTTTGGCTGCCTTTTGCCTCCCCTCCTGTTCCGAGGCGCTGGAGTTCATGGAAGCGGGAATGGATCTGTGCGTTAGAGGAGCCAGTCAGGGACGTGGCACGCCTCGGGGGAGGTTGGCCTCTGCGATGATGATTCGCAAACGAGAGAGTTCCCAACGTGCCTAGGGCTTGCGGATAGGTCGAAATCGCGGGCCAGCGAAGGTGGGGATCTGATCCTGCTGGTGGCGGGCAGATTGATGAGATCGCGAAAGAACTGGCGGGCCTGGGCGTCGGCATAGCCACGCATCCGTTTTGCCAAGAGGCGGTACGGGCCGCTGGCCACGACCAGGAGGGCCATGTCGAAGTCCACCTTCAGGCCCACCGCCGAGGAGAGAGCGTCCATGTGGAAGAAACGCACGGCATCGGAGAGTGCAGTCTTGATGAGCAGGCGCTGCGGGTAGCGCGTGACCAGCGCCTTGGGCGTTGTCTGCCGCTGGTTGGTCAGCAGGATGGTGGGTTCCTCATGCCCCAGATCCTGCAAGTAGATCTGCCGCAGCTTGCACCCAGCCAACACCACGCTTTGTTCGTAATAGCGTGGAGTCCGGTACTGCCGGGGCGGCACGTCCAGCTCGATCGTGCGCCAGGGGGAGCGCGGCAGGAGGACGATGTCCTTGAGTAGCTTGGGAGAACGACGACGCAAGGTGATAAAGTCAATGCCCATGGCATCCAGGCGTGCCAGAGCAGCATAGGTGGTTAGCTTGGAGTCGAAGACCAAATGGCGGGGCCGAGCGCCATGGGTGCGTTGCCAGAAGTCGACGAAAGTGAAGATCTCCTCCGATCCCTCCCCCTTGCGCAGATCCGCGTTGGAGTAGCAGAAGGCGTGCGAGTTGGCATCCTGCGCTAGGAAGGCCAAGACGCTAGGCTGCCTGCGGCTGGGCATGGATACGTAATGCCGATCTATCTCCTGCTCCTGGCTTACGCCGGGATGAGCTCGGGCATGACGAGAGCCAGTCAGGCCAACGAGATGAAGACCTCAAGGACCTCGGAGAATCATGGCGCGTTCGATCTCCACAGGTACCACCAAACGGCACGGGCAGGGGGACCACCTCGGAACCGGAGAACTCAGTCCCATCCGGGTGTTCGCCTTATCTTGCCCCCCCAAAAGTGGGGTAGCCAATCACCCCGACTGGCCCCGTGACAAACAGGGAGGCTCCGGCAACGATACGGACGACACCTAGCTCACGTGGAACGAGAAACCTCAGACTCCAATATGAATGCCAACAAGAAGCCCATCACACTGCTGGCCTTGTGCGCCAGCCTATGCCTCTGCGCCAACTCCAGTGAGGCCGCCGGGATGCTCAAAGGCTCCTGTGACTATCAAATCGTCCCCATCCTTAATAACCTGACACTCGAAGGTAATCTCGACTGGGTCCGGTGGGATGGATCGGCGTCAACGTCTCGCAAAGACACGCTGCCCAACCTTCTGGATCCCAACCTCACCCTGTTGGGAGGAGGTACCCAAACCACGTTGTCAGGCCCGATCTCTTTTGGGTGGACGGACGGCTACGACAGCAGCTCCGGTACGCCGGTTTCACCGGGAACCAATTACGGCGGAGTGATCGCACAGGGGCTGAACGGCAGCGGCTTCGAGTTTACCGTAAAAGCCGACACCACACCCCGTCTGCTGCGGGTTTACGCCGGCGTACGGCTCGGCACGAACGTGCTTACCGCCACACTCAGTGACGGCAGCGCTCCGCAGTATCTGGATGTCGGGCAGATTCGTGGCAACATCGATGGTGCGGTCAGCGTTTACACCATCGTCTACGCAGCCAACGGGGACGGACAAACACTGACCGTCAACACCCATTGCATCGGCTATGACAACGGGCCGGACAATGGTAGCCTGCTGCTTTGCGCCGCAACCCTCGGCACACTTGCACCCAGAATCATCGCACAGCCAGCCGACTTATCCAGGTGGCTCACACAAAGTGCGCAGTTCACTGCCGAAGTGATCGGCGACTGGCCGCTCACCTTCCGATGGTTTAAGAAGACGGCTAACGGCGACATCGCCCTGGCCGACGGCGGTAAAGTCTCGGGCGCGACCTCCAAGACTCTGGTGCTTGCCGACTGCACTGCTGCGGACGAGGGAGGCTATTACTTCACGGCCAACAACTCTTCGGGTTCGGCCACGAGCGTGGTGGCGCAACTCACGGTGAAGGACATGGTTCCCGACGGCAAACTGAGCGGCACGGCGAAGGACTACGGGCACTACGAGCTGGTCGACCTGACGACGGAGGGCACGCTGGATTGGGTGCGCTGGGAGGGCGCGGGCGAAATCTACGCAACCATCCGAAAAGACGTCGCCACGAAGTACATCGGCGAGAACTTCGAGATGTTTGGCATTGGCAGGAAGGGCGGTTACGGCAATTGGGGCGATTTCGTGTTCCCGGACTACACCTGGACGGATGGCACGCCGAACCCAAGCGGCACTAGCCAAGGTGGCGTCAACAATTATGTGTCGGGCGAGCAAGCGTACAGCAGCGGCGGTTTCCGTTTCACGGTGGAAGCCGATGCCACCCCGAAAGTGCTGACAGTTTACGCCGGTTCGTACAACTGCACGAACGAGCTGCGAGCGGTATTGAGTGATGGCAGCATGGATGCCTATGTTAATGTTGATTGCGCCCGCAACGTTCTCGGAGGCTGGGGCCCATTCCAGTACAAGATCACCTTCGCCACCAGCCCTCAGAGCACGCCGGGACAAAAGCTGACCGTTACGGCAACCGACGTCGGGCCTATTGGCGCGTCATGGTGCAGTGCGAATATCGCTGCGGCCAGCCTGGCCCTGGCACCGCAAAGCCCGATCCTGAGTTACCGTCGGGATGACACCGGCAAACTGGTGTTGACCTGGAGCGGTGGTCTCCTACTGGAAGCGGCGCAACTGGCGGGCCCATATAGCACGAACTCCGCGAAATCACCATTAACGGTGACTCCCTCCGGTCCTCAGAAGTTTTTCAAAGTGATGGCTCCTTAGTTCGTCCCTGGGCTAGACAGAGAAGCAGCGCTTGGGAATACTGGCGTGCCGCACTGAGTTGGCGGCCCGCCGGGCGAGCGGCGGTGTCGTGCATGCGGACCTCGCGAATAGGAAGCATCGTTATGGGTAGTAGAAAAGCCACTCAAGGTTGGCGCGTCGTTGCCGCCGTCGGCGTCCTCAGTCTGAACCTCGCACTCCCAGCCCGATCGGCGCCATCCACCGTGCCTGCCCCAGTGCGAAACGCGGCCCCGGACATCTTTGTTCCCTCGGATCGAACGGCTCGCGCTTCCACTGGCTACTTGGGGGATCGGATGCGCATCAACGTCGAGAAGCGACTGCTTGCGATCGATCTGGACACAATTCTAGGGCCGTTCGAGAACCGTGCGGCAGGGCAATGGTGGTTAGGTGAGCACGCGGGCAAGTTCATCCACGCCGGCACGCTGGCCTGGCGATCCTCCGGGGACGAGCGGCTAAAACAAAGGGTGGATGAGGCCGTCAAGCGGCTTGTCGTGGCGCAACTCCCCAATGGTTACCTGGGCACGTATCCGGAGAAAGATCGGTTTGTCGAGCGGGACGGGGTGTCCTGGGACGGGCCGGTTTGGGACGTATGGGCCCACAAGTACTGCTTGGTGGGGCTGCTGACGTATTACCAGGCGACCGGCAATCCATCGGCACTGGCAGCGAGCCGGCGCGCCGCTGATCTGCTCTGCGAGACGTTCGGCCCGGGAAAGAAGAGCCTGGTGCGAGCCAGTTCGCATGTGGGAATGGCTTCCACCAGCGTGCTCGAGCCCATGGCCGTGTTGTACCGCCTGACGGGCGAGCGACGATACCTGGATTTCTGTCACTCCATTCTGAACGTCTGGGAGCAACCGCCGGCATCCAGGATTCTGACCAGCCTGCTGGAACACGGGAATGTTCACAAAACGGCGAACAACAAGGCGTATGAAATGCTCTCGAACCTGGTGGGGTTGATGGAGCTTTACCGGCTCGAGGGCGATGCCCGTTACTTGCGGGCCTGCCAGGCGGCTTGGGATGACGTTCTCCATCGGCGCCTCTATCCGATCGGCACCACCAGCTACGCTGAGCATTTCACCGACGATTTCGTTCTTCCCCTGGGCCCCTTGGGAGACGAGAAGGAACCCAAGATCGGCGAAGGATGTGTCACGGTCACCTGGCTGCAGCTCACGTTGCAGTTGTTGCAAGCCACCGGCTTGCCGAAATACGCAGACGCGCTTGAACGCACCCTTTATAACGCGCTGCCCGGGGCCCAATCGCCGCTCACCGGGAAGGTCTGCTATTTCATTCCCCTCAACGGGCATCGGCGTTTTGGAGAGGTCAGTCACGGCTTGCGTCCGGATATCAGCTGCTGTTCCTCGAGCATTCCGCGCGGCCTCGCACTCATCCCCGAGTGCCTCTGCGGAACGCTGAATGGCACTCCGGCCATCCTGCAGTACGAAGCAGGCACCTACCGCGTGATGGCCACTCTGGAGGGAAGCAGCGTGCCGGTCGAGTTGCACATTGGCGCCGGTTACCCCGAGCTTGAGCAATTTGTGATCGAAGTCCGTCCGACCAGGATGGCGCGGTTTGCCTTGCTGCTGCGCGTGCCAGCCTGGGCCGAATCCTTCGTGGCCAGCGTCGGCGAGACCCAGTTCAAGGGCGAGGCGGGCAGAATGCTACGCCTGGAAAGAGAGTGGGCTCCCGGAGACACCGTTCATGTTTCCCTGCCCATGGGGATCCAAACCCACAAAGACCCGGATAGAGCCTCGAAGCGGGTCTGGCTGTCGCGCGGGCCGCAGGTCTTGGCGGCCGACGGGGATATCAAAGACGGGGATTTGCCCAGCGGCTGGTGGGGAAGACAAGTCTACCGGGTGACCGAGAAGAGGAAACAGGAGGTGTTGACCCTGACGCCTTTCGCCGAAGCGGGCCAGCGCCAGCAAACCTACACCACTCTGTTCGAGGACCTTGAGTTGGCACCCAGCCAGGAGAGAGCGCAGCTCCCACCCGATCGCGAGTATGTGGTGGCTGATCGCGAAGGTCATCTAAGCCTCGATGGAGCGCGGGTGCGCTATTGGGGTGTGATCGGTGGGTTTCCCCACGCGCCCGAGCTCCGCGCCGAAGACACGCCCCAGGAGCGGCGGAACAAAATCGCAGCGGCCTACGCCGACGTGGATGCGCTGGTGCAGCGGTTCATGGATCTTGGCTTCAACCTCAATCGGTCGTGGTCGTCCGCCGATACTGAAGATTACAAGCCGGGGGATGGTTCCCGGGCGGATATTGTCGATTACTACATCAGTGTGATGAAGAAGCGTGGGCTCAAGTTGTGGGCAGCTGGCATCAATCGCCTCGGCAATGTCACCCCAGAGGACGCAGGTGTCATCGACGCCCCGGCCACCGCCGATGACTGGAAGCAGGCGATTCGTGGTTGGAACAATGGCCAGGTGGGTTTGGGTAAGAATCTGGCGGCGCGCTGGGATCCGCGCTTATTGGCGCTGACGATCGAGCGGCGGCGCATCAACGCGCAGCACTTCAACCGCCACACCGGTCTGCGATGGAGCGACGACCCGGTCTTCGTCGCTTGGGAGCTGTCGAACGAGGAATGGTGGATGTCCAAGATGGTTGGTGGTCAATGGCAGGCTCTGCCGGAGTATTTTCAGCGTTCGTTGATCGCGGAATGGCACCGGTTTCTGCGCGACCGATATCGGGACGAAACGGCGCTGAAGAGGAAATGGAAAACGCTATTGCCGGGTGAGGATCTTTCACGCGGCACGGTCCAATTACTGCCCTTGGCCCGGAAGTCGCCCCTGATCCCATTAGGCATGGATGAACAGGGCCGGCAACAACTGCTTGCAGCCGGGGCGGGCACCCACCTCGAATACGGGGCAGCGGATTTTGCCCCGGAACGCGGTGAGGATGTCTTGGCTTTCTTCGTGAGTTTGCACGTTTCTTCGAAGCAACGCGAGGCGGAGGCTCTGCGTGGATATGGCAAGAGCTGCCGACTGTCCTCTCTG
Organism: uncultured Verrucomicrobiota bacterium; assembly: GCA_964411985.1. GTDB lineage: Bacteria > Verrucomicrobiota > Verrucomicrobiia > Limisphaerales > J093 > CAYPNF01. The sequence goes on along the minus strand of CAYPNF010000015.1, from coordinate 26,970 downwards.
GCCTGGGACACCGGCATCGGTTACGAAATCCAATCCCAATATCTTCATCAGATGTCCGGAGTGTCGGTCCACGACGCCTATGTGAATGGCTGGGGATGGAAGGAACCGGAGCCCGCGGCGTTTCCCACAGCGCAGAGCCAGCGTCGGTGGGAGGTGGGCGCTGAGTCGGTTGAGCCCAACCGCGGCCCCTGGAACTGCTGGCTCGAAAAACCTCCGGGCATCGCCCAGGGCCTGCCGTGGCTGGAACATAACAAGATCGAGGGCAAACCATTCTTCGCCTACGAGACGCAGATTTCGCAGCCAGCGAAATACCGCGCCGATTTTCCGCTGCGCTTGGCCATGTTGGCCTCCATCCAAGACTGGGACATCGCGTGTTGGCATTACTATGCCCCGCCGCGAGGGCTGGCTTCGAAGGATCGGCCCTTCGACCAACCGATGGATAACACGGTGGGCGGCCATCCACAGGGGTACCATTACACGTTTGACGAGGTGCAAGGGGCCATGATGCGGGCCGCCGGTCTGATCTGGCGGCGGCAGTTGCTTCTGCCGGCGTCGCAACCGACCCGGTTCATTTATGGGCGGAAATCCCTTTACGATCCGCTCAGCATGAACTACGGGCACTCCTACGGCGACATTGGCATGGACATGCGCTACACCACTTACCAATACGGCGTGCGCATCGCTATCGACCCTAGCCGGGAGGACGACGAGGTGATCGGTCCGCGCGTGCGTTTCGCGGATCGCCACTCATTCAACCCCTACATCCCGACCCCGCAAATGACATTGGACTGGAGGAAGGGGTACCTCGCTTTCGACGCTCCTGGCGCAGTGGCCTTTGCGGGCTTCTTGCCGAGGGTAGGAGGGAGCTATCGCTTCGCCAACGGTGTTGTCCTGCAAGATATCAGCATCCGTAATCCCGCTGGAAGCTACGATCCCGTTTCTGACGATGAGGGCTACCTCGCCTTTGCCCTGTTCAGTCAGGACGGGAAACCGCTGGCCGAGGCAAAGCAGGTATCGTTGTCCCTGGTTTCGACCAGCTTCAATACCGGCTTTTCGATGGCGAGGAACGATTTTGAGGGGTTGCCGGACTCGCCCCTGAAAGCCAGCGCCACCCCGAAACGTCAGAACGGGCGTTTGCCAGTTCTGGTGACGCGGGTTGGAGCAAGACTGCAGGTGCCGGCCCTTGAAGGGATGAAATACCTGTATCGGGACTGGCACCTGAAAACCATCGGGGCCGGGGAAGTCCAAGGCGGTCGCTTGGTGATACCCGCCGACCAACCGATCTTCTGCATCGACCTGACGCGCTGACACCGACACCTCCGATCCACATTGTCCTGGCGAGCTTTTACCGAAAGGGGCGTCAGCGGTGTAGTGGCGGCGGCTCGTTGGCCATCGTGTCGTTACCCAGGTTCCCCTTGAAGAATTCGTTGAAGAAGAGTTGGTGGCAATGGGCCACCTTCCAGTAGCTCAATTTAAAGTCCCCGTGCCCGCCCATGCTTAGGCCGGCGATGGTGCGGTACTTTGCGTCCACCCATCGGACCAGTTCACCAGAGATGTGGGTTTCGTACTTCATCGCCGGATCGACGGGGCTGTCGATTTACCAGCTGGTCTTGCCACCGTCCGGACAGACGATGATGAACCCGTAGGTGTCGGGGGATTCGGCAAGGGGACCGTAGCGGAGCCATTCGGTTTAGTCGTTGCCCGCCCCATGCAACAGGTAAAGGGTGGGGTGTCGAACAACACCGGCGGCGCAGGAGCCGGGCGTGATCACAAGATTGGTGATGGCTTTGGCCATGCATCGGCTCGACACCACCACCGTCTCCACATTCCCGCAAAACGCGTGGGCGGCACTCAGCAACCAGTAAATCCCCAAGCCCAGGTATTTCCTCAGTCACCTCGATTCTTCCGGGAACAACCGCGGCAAGAACGGCCGCGGCACGACGAAGTCAACTGCCATCCCCTGTACCACCGACGTAGGGTGCGATCCAACCGCCGCCTCTTTCAACCACGTTGGTACGTCCCCTTTGGGATTCGTGGACCAGTGTCTGGAAGGGATCGCCGTTGTTACAAACCTCGTTGAAGAAGGCGAACACCGAGGAATCCTCCGTCAGAAACATCGGGGCCATCTTTCCGGCAGTGGTGGTGTAACTAAAGTTCCCAAGCACCTCGCTTTGTCCGCCCCCGCGCGTGTGGAGCAGGGTTCCGCCGCGCTCAGTCTTGAAGCCGAGAATCCAAAGAAGACCGCCGTCATTGAGCACGTGGGTGCCCTGGTTCTCGACGTTGAACTGGCGCGCATAGGTCCGGCCGCCTTTGAACACGAAGGCCTGCGACGGATTGCTGCAGACATCTTCGATGAACAGCAGGCCCCCGCCGGTGCTATGGGCATTCACGTTGCAGGAACTGCTGAGCACGAGAGCGCGTTTTGCGGCATGTTCGACGAACGTGGTCTTCGCATACCCGCTGGCAATGCGCTCGATCACCACCACGGGCGCTGCCCCCTCCAGGACCTTGAAGGCGGGCTTGTCCATCTGGACTAGCTCGACCGTTGCCTGGCAACCGACGATGCGGCGGACGTTGCCGCGGACCAATACCGTGTCACCGATGCGATAGCCGCCACGCGGGATGTAAATCGTCGTGGCGCCCGAATCAATTGCCTTCTGAAACGCGGCGCTCGAGTCTGGCCCCTTCGGGTCGGCGCCGAAATCATCCACCACGGCCCAAGTCTTCGGATCATCCCACGGCACAGTCGGCGTTTCAAGAACAGGCAGGCGCTGAGATCGGGGCGGCGCGCCGAAAGGGCTGCTGCCGTTGCCCCGGACGAACTCTTTGATCAGCGGGCCCGCGAGTGTCTGATCGGCGTCTTCCAGCGCCGCCTTGTAGTTGCTGGTGTTAACGTCACGAGCATAGAAATGGCCCTTGCCAAGCTGGATGGCTGGAACCTCGCGCGCTCGTCCTCTGCCCTTCAAATCACAGTCCAGCAGCACGGTGAATCCCGCTGCGCGCACCGCGGTCGCTTCATTCTCGCTCAAGAGCCCACGAACGCTGACGCTCTGTCCTTCGTTGACAAACCCGCACTTGGATTGACCCCAGAGACTCATGCGCTCGAAGGTCTGGCTGTTGACGCTGTGACCGCATCGCACACCGACCTCGAAACCCCTGACGATCACGTTTTGCACCAGCAAAGGTCCATTCATGTCACGGTGGCACAGGTCTAGGCCAATGAGGCCCCGGCCATCGGGCGAGATGACCTGCACGTTGCGCACCGCCCCGGAGTTGTTGGAGTAGAACTGCAAACCGATAGCGCCCGGGTTGTTCGTGCCGATGACAAAGGTCAGGTTGAGAACGTAGTTGTAGAACCAGTCGGCTGAGCCGAAGCCGCCACACCACATCATGCTTTGCGGCTTGGCCGCATCGCTGAAGGTGCCGTCCTTAAGACGAAGGATCGTCTTGCCTTCGCTCTGCCCCTGGATGGTGTTGAAGCCCCAGGCTTCGCGGCCTTGAGAGTCCCGTTTGGACCATCGGAGCGTGGAGGAGATCAGGTAAGTGCCGTTGGGGAGGTAAATCATCTTGTGCTGGCCCATGCAGTCGCTGAGCGCCCGCTGCAGGGCAGCAGTATCGTCGGTTACACCGTCGCCTTTGGCGTTGTAAGGCGACTTTGTTACATTCACCAGGTTTCCTCCGGGCGGGAACAGACACTCCGTCGGATCGAGCGTGGCGCCCGCTCCGGGGGGTGATGGTTGTGGTGTGCCAACGGGGGCCGCGCTGATCCCGAAAGCAACCACAAGCAGGACGGATAAGAGAACGGTCGGGAGACGCGGGCCCGGTTTGAGTAAGAGAGAGGTTCGCATGGAGTGGGACTATCAGTCGCCCAGCGGCGGGATGGATTCGGTTGCCTTGTAGAGGCTCACCATTTCGGGATTCACCGGCACTGCTTCAGGTTGTTTCACAGATCCAGCGGGGCTTATCGCCGCACTCAGAGGCGGCTAAAAGCGATCACCTTCGCGGCTCCGCCGCGTATTCGAGCTCTTTGAGTTGGCCTGGCTGAGGCACTGGATACAACCCGTTGGAACCCGGAAGCACGGGGGCGGGCGAGGTCATGGTGAGCTTATCCACGTCAGGGGCAAACTCGTGCCCATCGCTGAGCATCTCCTCGAACTGCACGGACTGGCCGGTGTGGACGGCCTTGCGGCCCATTAGCACCACCAGCGAGGACTCGGCGCCGCGCTTCACTTCGTTGTATGGTTTGTCCTGAACAATCGCGTCCACAAGGTGATCCCATTCGAGCTGATACGGATTGGGTTCCGGCTGAGCAGAAGACCACAGCAGGTCCCCCCGGCTGACCGTGTGACCCTTAAACACGCGGCACTTGGCCGGCGTATGCGCGAAGGTGGAGATGACGGCCGATCCCTTGGTCCCGTGCGCGTAGCTGGCGAATTCCTCACGGCAGCGCAGCATGTAGCGGGAGGCCAGAAACAGCTTGGTGCCGTCCGCAAACGTGTACTCGACGGAGTAATGGTCAAAATTCTGGTCAACCGCCTCGCCGCGGTAGCAGCGCGAACCCATGCCATCGGCCCGGATGGGCCAGGCCCCCTTCATCCAGCAGCACTCGTCCACGTTGTGGGCGACGAAATCGTGAAACACGCCCCCACTGGCCCATAGGAAACTGAGGTACCTGCGGATCTGGTAAAGCAGCTCACTTGTGTCGGCTGGCTTGGCGCCGCTGAATCCGACTGGCCCCACGAGGCGATAGGTGCGCATCGTGGTGATGTCGCCGATTTGTCCCTCCTGGATCCGGGCGAAGAGCTCTTCGCGTGCCTTGCAGTGCCGACACATCAGCCCGACGGCCACCTTCAGGTTCTTCCGCTGGGCCTCCTCGCCCAGTTGAATCATGCGCCGCGTGGTGGGACCGTCGACCGAGATCGGCTTCTCCATGAAGACGTTCAGCCCTCTGGCGATGGCATACTGGAAGTGAACCCAGCGGAAGGCCACCGGGGTGGCCAGGATCACGATGTCTCCGGGCCGAAGGCAATCCATAGCTTGACGATAGGCGTTGAACCCGAAGAACCGGCGGTCCGGCGGAACGTCCACCTGGGAGGCTTCAAAACCAGTAATCCAGCCATCAGCCGAGCCTTGGACGCGCGCGGTTGCGCTCTTGAGGGCCTCATAGCTGTTCTTCAGACGATCCTCAAAGAGGTCGGCCATGGCAAACAGTTTCATCGGGTTGGCTTTGACTGCGAGGGCGTTGGCGGCGGCACCCGCGCCCCGGCCGCCGCACCCAACCAGGGCAACGCGGATGGTAGAATCCGGAGCGGCGTAGCCCGGTTGGGGAACACCGGCCGCCACTGCCGCCCCGATCAGGGCCTTGCCAGATGTGTGGAGGAAGACACGTCGAGTGTGAGTCATAACGCGCAGAGATTAGGTGCTTGCGCAGATGCTGTCAGGACCCTTGTTGGGTTGTCCGCGTGTCCCCCTTCCGGGGGGTTGCCTTTCGGCGCCAAGTCTGGTAGTCTGCGCCAATTCCGGGGCTTTGCTCCGATGTCTGGCGCCATGGAGCCGGGAATGGCGTTCTGTCGGGAAAACGTGATGAGAATGAAACGGCGGCTTGCAGGAGTCTCGGGATGGGCATGGGGTGTCTGTGCCTTCGCGATCCATGCTCAGGAGCCTGCACTCGTCCGGTTCCCCTCGCCGTTGACGAATATTGCCCAAATCCGCTCACTCTCGACCGAAGAGGCCGAGCGTCGCTACCCGGTCCGGGTGAGAGCCACGGTCACCTTCCAGACCCATTATCGGAACATCTTCGTCCACGACGGGACCATCGGAATGTACGTGGCCCGAAAAAGCGCTTCGTTCGACTTGCAGCCAGGTCAAGTCGTGGAGATCGAGGGCGTGACCGGGCCAGGTGACTATGCCCCGGTAGCGGAGGCGGAACAGGTCCGAGTTCTTGGAGAAGGGGAACTACCCAAGGCCAGGGAAGTAGGGATGGACCGACTGCTGGCTGGCGAGGAAGATTGCCAGTGGCTTGAACTGCGGGGGATGGTGCGAAGAGTGGCCAAGGTGGCCGAAAGACGCTTCGAGCTCGAACTCGCAGTGGATGGGGGGAGGGTCGGAGTGTACCTCTTGGGCATCCCTCCCATGGGTATGGATCGCATGGTGAACTCCACCGTTCGACTGCGGGGTGTGCGCGGGTGCATCTTCAACCAGAAACGGCAAGTGCTGGCGCCGCTCATGTTTGTGGACCACTGGAACCTGTTCGTCGAGGACTTGGCACCGGACGATCCTTATGACGCGCCCGTACGCCCACTGCGAACCTTGCTCCAATACACGCCCAAGGTGCCCTACGGTCACCGCGTCAAGGTACGCGGCGTGGTGACGTACCAAGAGTTGGGCCGGTCGGTATTCATCAGGGACGAGACCCAAGCGCTTCTCCTGCAGACGCTGCAGGAAGATCCGCTCACCCCCGGCGATCTGGTTGAGGCCGTCGGCTTCGAGGCGGTTGGCAAATACGCCCCGCTGTTGGAAGACACGGCCTATCGACGCGTCGGTGGGGGGCCCGAGCCAGAGCCGGTGGCGGTGACAACAGCCCAGGCCTTGGAAGGCCGTTATGATGCGGACTTGGTGGCACTCGAGGGGCAGTTGGTGGGGCTTTTCCAGAGGGGCGCCGAGCAGATGCTAGTCATGGAGCAGAGTGGGATCGTCTTCAACGCGGTGTTACCCTCCGACCAAGGTAGCCTGCAGTTCCGCCCGCCTCGTGCGGGCAGTCGGTTGCGGGTGGTTGGGGTCTGCCTGGTGCAGGATGTGGTTCAGTTCCAGTCCACCGTGAAGCCTGACTCATTCCGGATGTTGCTGCGTTCGCCGGCCGACATCACAGTGCTCCAAAAGCCATCCTGGTGGACGGTGCAGCGCCTGGCGTGGCTTCTGCCATCGGCCACAGGCCTTTTCTTGGCGGTCTTGGGGACGGTGATTGCGCGCTCGCGGTTCAACCTGCAGGTCCAGGCTCGGGAACGCGCGGAGGCGGAAGGCCGATGGATGGCGATCATCTCCGAACGGAGCCGGATGGCGCGCGAGATCCATGACACCCTGGCCCAGGGTTTTACAGCGATCTCTGCGCAACTTGAGATCCTCAAAGACAAGGTGTCGGGTTCGCCCCAGGCGACCAAACACTTGGAACTGGCTCGCAGCTTCGTGCGCAGCAGCTTGGCCGAGGCGCGTCGCTCCATTTGGGAGATGCGTTCTCAAGCCCTGGAAGAGGCGGACCTGGCGAAAGCCCTTGCGAACGTGGCGGAACAATTGACGGCCGGCGGCCCCGTGCGCACCCGGGTATCCGTCCAGGGACCAAGCCGCCGTCTGCCCGTTGTCGCAGAGAACCACTTGTTGCGTATGGGACAGGAAGCGATCACGAATGCGGTCAAACACGCGCGGGCAAACGAGATCAGCATTGAGTTGGACTATCAGGCCACCCATCTTCGCTTGAGGGTGTGCGATGATGGCTGCGGGTTTCATGCCTCGAACGTGGCCGCCTCGAAGAATGGTGGTTTTGGGCTGGTTGGGCTGAGAGAGCGGGTGAGAGACTTGCACGGCCGGTTGGAGGTCAAGAGTGCGCCGGGTCAGGGTACGGAGGTTGTGATCGAAGTACCTGCAAGCTAAACGTGATCCTCGAATCGGCAGACTGAAAATGAAACGTCGAGACTGTATCCGGCTTCTGGTCGTGGATGATCACCAGGCGTTCCGCATGGGTCTGGTGGCAATCGTGAACGAGTGCGAGGGCATGCAAGTGGTCGCCGAGGCGGGCACGGGAGCTCAGGCCATCGAACTGTATTCTACGCACCGACCCGACATTGTACTGATGGACTTGCGTCTGCCAGGGCTGAGCGGTGTCGAAGCCACCATCGCCATCCGCAAGGAATCCCCTCTGGCACGGATTATCGTGCTCACGACCTATGATGGAGACGAAGACATCTACCGGGCGCTTGAGTCTGGCGCCAAGGCCTACTTGTTGAAGGATATGTCAAAAGAGGAACTGGTTGAGGCGATTCGGGCGGTGCATGCAGGTGAACATCGCATCCCGCCAGGGATCGCCAACCGGCTGGCGGCTCGCATGGCACGCCCCGCCGTCTCTCCTCGGGAAATCGAAGTGCTCAAGCTTGTCATCAAGGGAAAAAGCAACAAGGAAATTGCCTCAGCCCTGGACATCACGGAAGACACCGTCAAAGGCCATCTCAAGAGCGTGTACGCGAAGCTTGGGGTAAACGATCGTACTCAAGCCGCCGTCAGTGCCTTGCAGCACGGGATTCTGCATTTGGAATAGCCCCCCTCAAAGCGGGCACCACACGCCGCTCGACTTGCCTTGAATTCACTGGAACCGTCATGGGCGCGGCTCCCTTCGGGGTTCCTGTTTATCAGGCGCATGCCTGAACCGCTCAATCAACTTTGCCTTTCGTGAGTTGCCACCTGCGTTGGTCCGTCGTCAAGCCCGAAAACTGGTGCGCCGCATCCTTCCGGCCGAAACGAAACGGCGGCTGTCCGGTGATTTGGGTCAACCGTTCGTAAGTGAGTACTTTGCTCTCGGTTTGCGAGAGCGCCGATCGAAGGGAGCAGAGCAGGTTGGTGCTGCGAGGCACGCCCGCGCTTGCGCCAAACCCTTCCGAATTCAAGAATCGCATGTTCATGCTTTATTGTTTGGCTGGCTTTTACCTTATCTCCTGTTCCGAGCCACTGGAGTTCATGGAAGCGGGAATGGATCTGTGCATTGGGAGACCCAGTCAGAGAGTTGGCGTGTCTGGGGGAAGATAGGCCCAGTGTGATCCTCAAACAGTCGGGTTCCCACAGTGGCTGGGGCTTGGGGACAACTCGCAATCGCGGGCAGGGGGGCTGATCCTGCAACGGGGCTGGATCCCTGGCACCGAGTACCAGTCGTTGCACACTCAGTCCCCGCCTGAGGTTCGGACTCGCCAAGGGAAGGGCCAGATTCCGAATAGTCTAGTCCATTCCCGAAATGGGCTATTCCTCGACCGCTGGAGCACTCCATAATCGTGGAGATAGGGGCCGACGGATGGCACCCGTGATGAGCGCGGACATGGCAGAGTCGCTTGTCCTGAGTGCTCAGCGCCCGAAACGAATGAAAGCTGGAAGCGATTCGCAGCCCCTGTCGAGTCCAGTGGACCAGTTATGAGCTTGAGCGTATGACAAAACCAAAACCGAATCCGACTCCACCCAAACGCAAGCGGCTGACCCGCCGGAAGGTCGCTGAGAATCTGGGCGTGGCCGCTCTGATTATGCAGATCGAGGACATGTTCGACCTGTCTGACGATCCTGACGTCGTGGAGACCGGGAAGTGGAGCATCTCCTACGGACCCCAGAAACATTCTGAGGAAGAACCACGCGCTTCGAAATCAGAAAGCTAGCAGCCCACCCGCTTGCCCTCAGGCTCCATGCACGCCCAAGTGATTTGCCCAGTACTCGTCGAAGTTAGGAAAAGCCAGGCCGTGTCCGATGGACTGCCTGCCGGTGATTGGGCGACTTACAAAGTCGGCAGTGCCGACAACCCAGGGGTATCCCTTCCTGTCGACTATGCCCTGGTCGGCGAACTGCGTGGCCCGATCAGGCTGGGTGCGTGCGTGGAGGTGCAGCGACAATCGCGCAACGGAGTCGAGACTCCTGGTGATTTTCTCTCCTCTCCGTTCGTCGAGATCGGGCAGGGTTTTTTCCGAACGCAAAACTCAGTGTACCAAATCCGCCAGCTATGAATCTGTCCGCAATTAGGCCCGGTGATATCGTTATCCGGGACTCACCAAGCGGAGTGGTGCTGCCCCTCCTCGTCACGCGGGTGGGCCTGGAGGCACTTTATGCCTCTGCGGGTAATGGGGATGGCGAGTACGAGTTTGTCAGGTCGACCGGGGGCGAGGTCGACATGGAGATCGGGTGGGATGGGAGCGTGTGCGTGGGCCCGGCGATAGTGCACGTGGTATCCTGCTCGGAAGGTAGGCCGTATACCTTCGCGGATCTTGGACAACGTAAGAGACCCTTGATCATAATCACGCAGATCGACAGTTGGTGCCCCGCAACTGTTGGACGGTTGATGTTTCCCCCGCTAGTTGGGGGCACTGTCTTGGTTGCCAGCACTCGCGCTCGAATACTCGAGAGCCTCTGCTTTGGCCCCGTGACCGGGATCCGGGGCGATATCGAGGTAGAGAGCTTGGCTTACGTGCAGACGACGGGAGCAATTTACCGACTGGAACGATTACGGGAACCGTCGGAGTACCCCATTCGACAGCTATGAACCTGTCCTGTATCAAGCCCGGTGACATCGTCATCCGGGAAATCGCCGGTATTATGCCGCACGCACTCGTGGTGACGGAGGTGACGGAGACATCCATCCTCGCAACCTCAGGCCTCGACAACGACTACGAGTTTTCCACGATCACAGGTGGCGAGATCGATTTGGAACTGGGCTGGGATGGCCTAACGCTGACCGGGAGTCAGCTAGTACGTGTGGTCCCGTGCCCGGAAGGCAAGCCATATACCGTCGAGGATCTGGGGAGGCGTGCCAACAATCGCAAACGGAGAGATCAAAGCAATTAGCATGAAAGGGAAATCAAAAGCGCATGCGGTCGTGGTCGAGAAGTGCCCTGATACAGGCCTCTACGTGGGCCATCTGCCGGGGATCCCCGGTGCCCACTCCCAAGGGGCGATGCTGAACGAATTGAGCGAGAATCTAGAGCAGGTAACAGCTATGCTGAAACGTATACTCATCATCCCTGACATCCATCTCAAACACCTCCAAGCGGAACGCATCGTCGAGCGCGAAAAGGCCGATCTCACGATTTTCGCCGGCGATTATTTCGACGACTTCGGCGATAGCCCGCGTGCCAACCAGGCGACGGCACACTGGCTCCAGCAGAGCCTGGAGAAGCCTAACCGCATCCATCTCCTAGGCAATCATGACGCCCATTATCGCTGGCCGCACATGGCTTGCTCCGGGTTCACCCAAGCTAAGTGCACAGCGATCCGGAAGGTACTGGGCGAGGAGGGGTTTGAGAGGCTGGAGCTCTACTACTACGACCAGGCGAGTAACACCCTTTTTACGCACGCTGGCCTGACACGGCCCCTCGTCGAGTGTCGAGGTGGGTGGCAATTGGCGCTTGAGGAGGATGAGGAGCCAAAACCAACCAGGACACGAAGCCCCTATTATGCGACCGAAAACAATTGGCTCTACGCGCCTGGGGCAGCCAGAGGAGGCCATGTCCGCTACGGAGGCCCCTTGTGGTGCGACACCCGCGAGTTTGAGCCAATCCCGGGCCTGAACCAGATCTTCGGGCACACACCCTGGGAGGCTCCGCGATGGAAAGACAAGGCTGGATGGGAGGATACGGCGATGGAAAGTGAAGCGCCATTCGACCTGTGCCTGGATACCCATCTGCGCCACTACGCCCTCTTGGAGGGCACGCGGGTCGTCGTGCGCCGAATGGAGGAGGCATGAGCGAAGGCGAGGTGATCAGGCCGCGCACAGCGATGTTTGCACTGGTGGACGTGGCCTCCACCGTGTACATCGACAGCCATAGTTTTACTGGATTTCGGACCTGCCAGGTGTGCTTTGTCGATCTTGCCCAAGACGGCTCGGGCCACAGAGAGGGCTGTTAGGCCGCGGCCATCCTGGATCCCGGTAAGGAACTTGCCCTGGCCTAGACAGCAAAAGTCTGTCAAGAGCCTGCGGAGCGATGGCCATTGCCTAAGCTCCAAGTCGATAAAAGCAGCGCGCCCTTGGGACTCACGAACGGCCTTTAGGGCCATCTCGAGCTTCAGCTTTAGCGCAAGGCCGCGCAATTGGCCAAGCACCTCCATCTGCTCATCGGTGACGTGCTTGTCCAGTCCCAACCCCGAGCCTTCACTGTCCCGGATCGTTGGCAGAGAGCGGTGGCGAATCTGGAAGGGCTGATCCTCGACACTGCCACCCTTTTTTTGATCCCATTGGCGCGAACAGGCATATGCGCCTCCGGATACCCCAGTCTTACAAGATGCCCAGGCTGTGCCAGCGGCCACCTTTCCCTTTCTCCAAGGCTTGGTTTTCTCTCTTCTTACGTGAGACCTGCTGCTGTTGGCCCTAAGAGCTAGAAGTTCATCGGGTATCCAGATGCCAGATGGGGCAGTGCCGTGATCTCCACCCGTGCCAGTCTCTCATCCCGGCGTAGACATTCCTAACGGTGCAATCCTCAACGCTTACCACCCAATACTTGATGTGGTCATCACGACTTCTTTTCCGCCCACTGAGCTAGGAAACTCAGAACCTTGGCAGGGCTGTGATGATCGCCCTCCTCGAGTTTGCCTGTATCCTGTGTAGCAAGGGGTTTCCCGTCCGCATCCAGAACCACGATGACTGGCAGTCCCAATTTGGTTGGGTTGTCATAACGGGTGTCGATTTCTTTATTGTGACCTTGGTTCACATCCACTAGGACCACGACATACGCCTCCTTGAGTTTGGCGGTGATCTGAGGATCGTTTTGACACAACTGGTGCAGCTTGTGGCACCATCCGCACCAATTCGCTCCGAACTGGAGAAGAACTCTCTTGTTCTCCTTCTTCGCGACAACCAACGCATCGGCGATTTGCTTCGCGCCATCGGCTTGCTCGTCATAGATGGCTATGCGGGCCGGTTTGGCTGTGGGACTGTCCGCGGTTTCGGCAGGTAACCAGGAGAGTTGGCACAGCAGGGCCAAGGCGATCAAGCTTCTCAAGTTCATCGTGTAACGCCAGTTTACGCTCAGACGTCCTAAAGAAACAACACTGCAGACGAGGTTCTTTCCTACTCCCATGATTGGAACAGGTTTGAACCTATCCCGGGCCTCAACTAAGTGTTCGGCTACACGCCGGGAAGAGAGCCAAGACACGACAACAGAGGAGACTACTTCAACGTCTGCTCGGATGCGCACTTTCGGCACTACGCCACGGTCAAGTGCGGGGCCCATCCAAACACACCCGACGGAGCGATGATAATGGGCTGACGCTGTCCTCGTGAAGTCGTTTGGCAGCGGGCCCAGAGTGGACGGATGAACCTAATTCTTCGCGTCGATGTGCTAGGTTACCTTGGGACGTCTGAGCTTCGTCGATTCCGCTGGGGTCGATTGAGCTCCTTTGGTCTCCGCAAGGACTCCGGCGCGTGCCAACTGCAGTTCGAGGTCGTGTGCTTTGCGCACCGTGGCTTTGAGTTCGGTTTGCAGGGCGGCGACCGTTTCGGCATGGGTGGCCTGCGCGGCGGCGAGTTTCTGCAGGGCTCCCGCGGCCTGGGCGTTGGCATCAGCCAGTGACGTTTTGACTCGGCTTAGTTCACCCCCCATCTGGGTCCTCACTTCATTCAGTTCCTTCTCGGCGCGCATTTTGGACGACTCCAATTCGGCAAGTTGGTTTCGCGCCGCCAACGCCGACCCTTCCAGCCTTTCATTCTCGGCGGCCAGAGCGTTCACGGTTTCCCCCAGTTCCGCGATGACCGTTCCCTGCTGCTTGCGGCCCTCCTCGAAAGCCAGGGCCCAGACCTCTCGAAAGGCCTTCAGGGCTTCGGGCGAGTCTTTCGCGGGTTGGGTATCGGCCAGGATTTCCGTTCGCAGCCTTACCACCGTGGACATCGAACCACGATTGCCAAGCGCGGCGTGAACGGCGACCAGGGTTGGTTTCTTACCTTGAGCAACCAGATCGGCAACAGCCTTGGCGACTTCTTCCTTGGTAATGAGCTTCTTCATAATTGCAGTACGGTAGTACAATACTATGAGAGACTTGATTCGGCAAACTAGGATTCATCCGCTCCCTGCGGTCCGAGGGACGGCGGTCAGGGCCGATCTAGGTTTCTGCTTCCCCTGCCTTAGGCGCGTCGCGATCCCAGTATGGCGCCATATCCGCTCACGGGGCGGGCTTGCACCTGACCATTGCTTCTCGAAGGGCGAGGGACACGCAGCGAAGCCGGACTCGACACATCGAATGCCGTGCTATAGCCTTTACTGCAATGTGTTACGCAACGAATAGAGGCTTGAAGGCCACCCTGCTTCTTTGGTTTTGGAGAACCCGCGGTGGAGGGATTCACCGAACCGAATCGCTTTGAAGAGAGATTCTGTGAAAGAACCGGCTCGTTTTGACGAATAGACAGGCATTACACATACGGGGATCTTATCAAGTATTCGTGGGAAACAAAGAAACTCAGTGCCATGAATGGATCTGAGTTGTGGACGGCTCAGACCTATTATCCGGTCCCTTTCGGCGGGGACAACGCAGGTAATGTTTACTGTGCCACCTGGGGACAACCTCTGACCAAGTTCAGCTCCGTTGACGGCTCCCCTATCTGGACCGGTGAAGCCGGTTCGGCCTACCCGGTTGTATTTGACCAAGCCGATAATGTTTATTTTAACTCCTCTTACAAAACGATCAGACTCAATCCTGTCGATGGTTCGCAAGTATGGTTGATAGCTCCTGATGGAGGTGCCCTCGGGCTTGGGGTTGACAGTTTCGGTGCAGTGTACGTAAGTGGCTCCAGGTTCCGCTACGTGTCTTCGGGTTCGGTTTCACTGGGGTGAAGAACGGCTCCTGGGTTCAGACATCTTAGGACATCGAAGAAGAAGTGCACTCAACCCTTCGGTCGCTCAATCCGGAGATGAGCAACCTGGTGGATATCACTGACGTCGCCCCCCCGGTCTTTGGGGGGGGCTGGCAACACATGGTAGTTACTACCGACTACTTCGAAGAACCTGCATTCTTCATGAAGTTCGGTATCTGTTGCCGCCAGGCCGGGATCGCATCGGCCTTCCGTTTCGAGAGGCGACACCCTTATGACACCCTGCAGGATGATGGGATCGCCCCGCAAATGCCCAGAACATGGCCGCGCAACCAGCGATGCGCTTGATCGGCATCCTGCCGCGGGTGCCAAAGCAACGAGACCACGAACTCAGGCGTAGAGACGGGAAGGGAAAAACTATGCATTCCGTCACGCAGATTCCCGGTATGGCGTTCGGGAACGCTGGCGATCAATTCAGAGCCTCGGGCCAGGCCAAGCGCGGTCGAAAACCCGCCAACGATCACGACGACTTCCCGGTGAAGGCCCAACGGCTCCAAGGCTTCATCAATGGGTTCCTTGTCCAGTCCGCGCCGCGAGACGCTAATGTGCCGACCGGCCGCATAACGGGAGACCGTGATCTTACCCTTGCTCAGCGGGTGATCCTTTCGCACGACGCCAATATAGCGGTCACGGAACAATGCCTGCACACGTAGCTCCGGAGCCGTTGTCTTATCCACAACACCGGTTTCCAGATCGACGGTCGCGTCGCGAAGCGGCGCGCTGTCTTTGTTCGGCTTCTGCACGAAGCACAGCCGCACGCCGGGAGCTTCCTCGCCAACACGAGAAATGAGGGCGGGTCCGAAGTTTTCCACAAATCCTTCGCTGGTGCGCAGTGTGAACGTCCGAACGAGCCGTTTGAGATTGGGCTTCTCGGCAGGGCGCAGAATCGCTTCTCCGTCCTGCACCAGTTGACTGACCTGTGCGCGGATTTCGAGTGCCCGAGGTGTGGGAACGAGACCGCGTCCAGCTCTGACCAAGAGTGGATCGCCTATCGTCTCACGCACTCTCGCCAGTGCCCGGCTCATCGCCGAGGGGCTAAGTCGCAACCGCCGGGCGGCGCGCGTAACGTTGCCTTCTGCGAGCAACACATCAAGGGTGACAAGCAAATTGAAATCGGGTCGCGCCATGCACTGATTAGATCGGGATATGGCGTCAAACGCAATGATACTGTGCAATCACTGCGTCTTCCGCCATGCCAGCCAAAGGGGGATGCTTGCACTCATGTTGAAGACGATCATTGAAGAGCAAGCTGGGGCCGGAACCAGCCGTGCAAAACCAACTGCTTCGGTTCGTTGGGCGCTGGTCAGCCTCTCGCTATCCATGTTGATGTCATCACTCGACACCAGCATCGCCAATGCTGGCTTGCCGACGTTGGCGGAAGCATTCAAGGCTTCCTTCCAGGAAGTTCAGTGGATCGTGCTTGCCTATCTACTCGCCATCACCACCCTGATCGTCAGCGTCGGACGTCTGGGTGACCTCATGGGGCGCCGACGCCTCTTGCTGGTGGGAATCGGGGTGTTCACCATGGCTTCGCTCCTTTGCGGCCTTGCGCCCACGCTCTGGCTCCTGATCGCCGCCCGGGCGGCGCAGGGCCTTGGAGCAGCGCTCATGATGGCTCTCACGGTGGCCTTGGTCGGCGAGACCGTTCCGAAGGCCAGGAGCGGCAGCGCTCTGGGGCTGTTGGGAACCATGTCTGCGATCGGCACCGCTCTCGGTCCATCGCTTGGCGGCGTTCTGGTCGCCAATCTTGGTTGGCGGGCAATCTTTCTGGTCAACCTGCCGTTGGGTATCTTGAATCTCTTTCTCGCGCATCGCTATCTGCCCGTTGATCGCCGCGGGCTGATGACTGGTCGGGCCGGCTTCGACAAACTGGGCACTCTTCTGCTTACCCTGACGCTCGCGGCTTATGCCCTCGCCGTGACGACTGGGCACGGCCGTTTCGGTCCCCTCCAGTTGACTTTGCTCTTGGCGGCTTCTGTCGGACTTGCTCTCTTCGTGCTCGCTGAGGCGAGAGTTGCATCGCCACTGATTCGAGTGGCGATGTTCCGCGAGCCGGCGTTGAGTGCGAGCCTCGCCATGAGCGCGCTTGTCGCGACCGTGATGATGACCACGCTGGTAGTCGGGCCGTTCTATCTCTCGCAGGGGCTTGGCCTCAAAACGGCGATGGTTGGACTTGCGTTGTCGGCTGGTCCGCTGGTCGCCGCGCTGAGCGGGGTACCGGCCGGTCGCCTCGTGGACCGCTTTGGCGCCCAACGGATGACCATCATTGGGCTCGTCGGAATCGCGGTCGGCTCTTTCGTTCTGTCTAGGGTGCCGTCGGGGTTCGGAGTCGTCGGTTACATCGCCCCCATCGGCTTCATTACCGCAAGTTATGGGTTGTTCCAAGCGGCCAACAACACGGCCATCATGACGGGCATTCCCCCGGACCAGCAGGGCGTGATTTCCGGTATGCTCAGCCTCTCGCGCAATCTCGGACTCATTACCGGGGCATCAGTCATGGGTGCCGTGTTTGCGGTCGCATCGGCGACCACGGACATCACAACAGCGCGTCCCGAGGCGATTGCAACCGGGATGCGGAGCACCTTCGCAATCGCGGCGATCCTGATCGTAGTCGGGATCTCGATCGTGGCCGCGGTCAACGAAGCGAAGGATAGGATCCCCCGCTGGGGAGCATGAGTGTGGAATGGCCACCCCGCACTGTCCGACAAGTCACGTCTACGGATCTATGCGGCTTGACGCTAGGAAGCCGAGGGGCAGTAGGCCTGAGATGCGGGAGGGGAGGGGTTGCCCGATATGCTGGACTGGAAACTTAGGGTCTTGCCAGCCTGCTGGACCAGCAGGTCCCGGGAAGGTTTAGGGCGGCCGTGGCGAACTGGGGCGACCCAGTGTGCCTCCTTCTCCCCTTGGGCTCTTCAGCCTACCGCACGTGTCGAAGAGTCAAACATGGGGTGTTCACCCTATAGACGGCCTAGGGTAACTCGGCCACACTCACACACGTGCGTCGCTCACCCATGGTTATAGCTTAACAGCCTCTATGAAAACGATCACAGTCCTGCTGGTGGATGGTAACGTGGTCGTGCGCAGAGCGTTTAAGGAACTGTTGGAACTGGAAGACGACCTTGAAGTGGTCGGAGGTGGGTCAAGGCCCTATCCTGGGAATGGGGGGCGGCGCAGGTGCAAGGCGAGGGCGCCCTCGGAGATCGGGCTGGGTGGAGCATTCCATGGGTTCTTTCTTCCCTCGCACTTTCAAAGTACCGTATGTGTCGAACATTAATTCACGAGGGTTCCGGGAGGCTTGGCGGTGTTCTGCCTGGCCCCCGAATGCCGCTGGCGGAACCTGTGGGAAAACAGTCAGACCCCCGGCTCAGCGCCCGGTGAGGCAAGGTCAGGAGACCCGAGACGGAAGAGGGGGGGGCTGTTGGAGCCTCAAGGCCTTGGAAACCTGACGACTAAGGATCTGGAGCTACCTGGCAGAGCCGTTGGGTGGCGCCCACGCCGGAATCCATCGCGTGATCGTCGGTCTGGTGCCCTTATGTGTAGGAATGGAGTCTGGCGACGTGCGCGGGTTTCTTCCCTGGGGGCGGGCAACAAAAAGCCCCACCAACAGGGTGCGGGCCACCGCTCCCTCGTCCCAGTGGTTGTCCGGCAAACAGCCACTGCCAGCGCCGCAAAGAATGTTCTAATGGCTTTCCTCTTGGTGGTCGTCAGGACTTAGCCGAACCTGCAAACATACGCCGAGTAGCGCGGCATGCTGACGAGCGACCGCCCACCCGTGTTTCAGGCACAGGAAGAGCGCGCCATCGGCGACTGGCTCAAGGCTCTGATTAGACACCTCCGACTCACTTCTGACTCAATGACTTCCGACCAGCAACTCGGCGCCGTTGGTCTATGGTTTGAAGTTCAAGTGACATTGCGGAGATCATTGCGTTTGGTGGTTAGGCGACATCATTATCACTTGCCAAATGAAGCAAGCATCCTGTTCTCATGCCCGCCCTCAAATCGAATGTCACCTCGAATGCCATACTCGCTCTCGCTGGACATCGATCCAAAATCTGTGCGGTCAGGGGTGAGCTGAATCTTGAAGATGCCGGGATCACCTTGGCGAACCAACTCGAACGACAAACTGCGTGCCGTGGTGACAAAAGTGGTGGGCAACCTCGCGCGAAAGTCCCTGCGGACTCCATCAACGGTCCAGTGTCCTGCAACAACCAGACCGGATGGGCCGCTCATGGCAACTGACACCGAGCGCGCCGACCTCTGTGACCAGAACAGCACAAGGGTCGATAGGAGTAGAATCAGGGCATACAAGAGAATTGTCCAACGCCTTGATATGGAGCCTTTCATTTTGATTTGTGGTAATGCTTGCGTGTTCGCCACACGGCGATTATACGATTGCAAACCTCTTATTGCAAACCTGAAGCGTTGGTGCCGGCGGTTCCGACGAATAACCGCTTTGCCCGGTGGGAGAGGTGGCTGGAGGTGGCAAAGCGCGATGAAGTGGCTGGCCCATGGGCGCGCGGCAAACCCGGATCACCGTCCATTGGATCGGCAATGCTTCAGGGGCTCTTCTTCTCCTGAAATTGAATGAGTAACCCGTAGGCCTTGGCCGGGTCCATTTCGATGACTTCGGAGGTCGCTTTCCCCAGGAGGTTCTTGGACGCCAAAACGGCCATGGTTTTGTCCAGCGATTCGACCTCCAAGAGGATGGAATCGATCTGGGGTTGTTTGGCCTGAACAAAGCGGAGCAGGGGACCGTTGCCGACTGCCCAGACCTCGCCTTTCCGCCAGGCCAAATCGAGTATGTCACCCCAGCCCAGTGGATTGGCTGGATCTGGATGTCCAATTCGGACCTCGGCCATGCGCCGGACCCCCAGTAGCCCCCCTCTCGCGTCCTTCAATTTGGTCCTTACGGACGACAAAGTGGCGGGGTCACTTGGGTTGTGGATCTCCCAGAGTCCAGCACACATCAGCTTCGCGTTGATCCTGGGGTCGGGTACGAGGACAAAACTGGGCGAGTTGCCGTCCCCGAAAGGCCCGGAATAGATCACGTTCCGCGCGCCCAGTTGCTTTGCCGCGTTCGTGATCGAAGTCGCCGTGGAAAAGGTGAGGCCGTGGAACCGCGCCGGCCGATCCGGGAGGTATGGCGCTTCGCCATCGTACGGTCCACAGGGTTCCAAATAGGCGTTTCCCACGGAAAAGCCGGCGTAGAGCCTCCGCTTGTCGCCGGGTCGGCTCAACTCGCCGTACACGACCGGGAATCCGAGGACGTCCTTGAACAAGCCAAACACCGCGTCGAACGACTCACGGTCGCGGACATGCACTGAGACCACATGAAGTTGAGACACCACCGGCGTAGCGGGGACTTGAGCAACCGCTACCGACCAGAGCATAGCACCTACCAGATGGAGCCAGCGGGTGGAGTTCAGCATAGGGATTGGACGCGCCGAGCACGCGTCTCTATTCAGGGAGGTCTGCCGCGCTACCTGACGATCCGGGCGTCAACTCGCGGAACGCCTGAGTATTTGTAGATGTAAACGTCCTGCCGCCCCTTTGGGCTATCCCAGCCTTGCGCCACGATCCAGTCACCCCGGTACTTCAATAGCCCTCCCCATGCCAAGGAACCGCCTTTTCCGATGGCGAGGGGCCGAGTCGGATCATCGATATGGTAGAGGGCCTGGGCCGCCTGGTATTTCTGATTCCGCCCCATGCAGAAGACATCGAGCACGAAATACTTTCCGGTCGACTCGAAATTGGCGGCACAGCAGGCCACCTCCGCCACCCTCCCCATCTCCTCCGGGAGAGTCAGGTAGGACTGTTGCCGGAACTCCCAATTCAGGAGATCGTCGGAATAACCGATGAACTGTTTGTCCCCGCAACCCTCGCTTAGGAACATCAGGTACTTGCCATTGATCTTCACCGCTTCTCCCAACGGGCCCCGGGGAATGACAGCGGACTTGGACCAGCCTTTGGAAACGGAATAGGGGACAATCTGTCCCTTCTTCTCGAAGTGAACCAGATCTTTTGAGACCGCCAGCTTAGTGACCACGAAGACTCCCCAGTCCCGGTATCCCTGGCGAATTCGAGCCGAGAATGCGTCGTCGGGGGTCCAGACCGCATTGTAGAACATATAATAGGTGTCGCCCGATTGGTACACTTTTGGATCTTCCACGGAATTGATTTCATCGGCCTCGGTCGAATACAGCGTTGGCGGACCCGAAAGGTCCACCCAGCCCGTCTGGGGGGTGTACACAGCATGCCCGATCCGAGTGCTCTGAGATTCTTTTCTCGGATACGCCCGGTAGAACATGTGAAGTGTTCCATCCCGCTCGATGAGAGAGGGATTCCCAAGGATCGTGGATTTCCATCCGATACCCGTAGGGTCATCAAACGGCATCGTCTTGGTGAACGTCAATCGGTTGTCTTGCAGGAAGGGTCCGATGCGCCAAGCAGACGGGTCTTTTCCATAGTCCACGCAGAAATCCAGTTCGGAGAGACTCTCGAACTGCGTAACGGGGACTTCGATCGCCTCCCTGTAAACCTTCTTCAGGAACTCGCGTTCTGCTTCGCTATACTCAGCCAAAACCCGAGCATGGAACGATAACAACATCGCTAAGACTAGAGCCGAAGAGATAATGGTCCGCATAGTTACAAGTAATTCGTTGCCGACTGATCAGCCCCTAGAAGCCAAGGTCGCAAGCAGGCAACTCCATCGCTACAGGTTCGTCGCTCAAACCCCCAAAACGGCTTGCACTGTATACAACCCTTGCGTACTGGGCAGTAGGTACGAACTTGAGAATCCTCCACAGATTCTGCCAGAAAGACAAGCGAGTGTTCATGTTTGACTCCTTTATTGAGGCAACACCTCCCACATCGGGTCGAATCTACCACGCGGTCAGGCTAGCCTGCTGAAACGGTTTCTCCAGCGAGGGGGGTGTGAAGCATAGAAGCCAGATCCGTCTCCTGCTCCCGCGGCAGGCGGATTCTGGTGACCTGCACGGGTTCCCTTCCCTGGGCGCACGAAACAAAAGCCTCACCAACAGGGGTGGGGTAACTGAATTGTCGGAACGACTATTTGCATCCCTTGCCCTGAGTAGGCGGCAAGATGAGAATACCGAGAAACAAATGTGAAGCATCTCGAACCTCCGGGCTTGGGTTTCCTGGCTGAGGTCGGATGGTCTGAAGCGAGCGCGCCAGTTGAACATTCTGGGTCGGCCATCCATGCTATCCTGTGGTGATTCCACCATCTCGAACTGAAGTCCTCGATGGCGAACTGATTAAGGGAGGGCGGGGGAAGGCGGTTGCCGGGCGGATGGGCGATGAATGGCGGCGATGAAGGGTGTCCGGGGGGCGGCGAAGGTGACGAACGTGCCGGCGGCGGGAGGCACGGCGAGTTGGAAGGGGCTTAATGGAGGACGACCGGGCCAAGGCGGCGCTACGGGGCTATCGTGCGATTGGGGAGTGACACAGGTGCAAGGTGAGGGCGCCGGGGAGACAGTGGGGCCTCCGTGCCCCGCTTTTCCAGCATACCGCATGTGTCGAACTCTTTTTGGGTTCGTTCCGGGTGGCCTGGAAGCCTGATGAAGAAGGCGGGCAGGACGTTTGAGAAGAGGAAGGGGAGGGGGGCGTGCCCCACAGTGAGGCAATCGGTCTTGCTGCGCCGACGGGGAAGTCTTGCCTAAGCATGGATTCTAACCGTGTTTGATTCGAACCGTCCTTGATTGGCCAATTGGTAACCTGTTCTTTACATGATCTCCATATTCTCTTCACAAGCCTATGGGAACGTTGTTCAGAAATGGGCAACGCATATGCGAGCGACGCCGGGAGTGAGTCTGTGTTATTTCGGCTTCATCGTCTCGGCTTGGCGTTGTTACTGGCCTTGATCGCGTCGGGTTGTACCAGCGGAGGTTCGGCAAAGGTACAGGTAGGGCGAGGGCGAATGCGGGCTGCTGCTTCTGGGAAAATGTCGCTTAGTGCGGAGCTTCGAGTGGCCACCTACAACGTTTGGGGCCTGCCCTCCTGGTTGAACGGAGCACCGGCGAGTCGTTACGGGAGGATTGCCGAAGGATTAGAGCAGTTGGAGTCCGACGTGGTGCTATTGCAGGAAGTCTGGACCCACCGATGTTTTGCTGAGCTTGCAGGGCAAGCAAGGGATCGGGAGAGGAGTTGGTGGGCTGCCTATGCAAGGCGAAAGGGAACGTTCCTGGGCCAAAACGGACTCCTCACTTTGTCGCGGTACCCTATCGTTGGAGCTGAATTCAGGCGCTTTGGCGCCGCTCGGCTGCCCGATGCTATGATGAAGAAGGGGGCCCTCAAGGTGACCATCGAGGCTGCTGCAGGTCAGCGGTTTAACGTGTGGAATGTGCACCTCCAAGATGGCGAGCGAGCTTGCAGGCATGTTCGCGAGCGCCAGCTCTCTGAACTCGCTGAATGGGTGCAAGAAGCCGATGATGCACAGATTGCGGATATCGTTGGCGGAGATTTCAATTTCACACCGGACAGCAGTGAATTCCTCCAGTTCGCTGCCACGGTGGGCCCCAACGTCCATCAGCTGGCTGGAAGCAGCGCTTTTCCCACCTGGGACGGACTCAAGCCGGGCCGAGGCCAGACGCTGGACCATATCTTTGTCAGGCTCAGGCAACCGGTCGAGGGAGGCTGCGCTACCCCGTGCTACCTATTTGCCTCATTACACCCGAAGGACCGCCTTTCGGATCACCTGGGTGTCGAAGCTGCCTTGACTTTCACGAGTGTGACTACAAGGGGGCCAGCCGATTCGGTGCAACGCATGAGTGCCTCGGTGCTACTGCCGAACACCGCGCTTGCTCCCCCATGAATGCGCCTGCGCAAACACCCACCAGTCTAGAAGGGCAACAGTTCAAAGCACTATGAGAATCATGTTTACCGTTCAGGGAGATGGCCGAGGCCACATGACCCAGGCCATTGCCGCCGCGCAAATCCTCGAGCGTCAAGGCCATGAAATCGTAGCGGTGACGATTGGCACGAATCCGGCCCGAACGATCCCTGAGTTCTTCCGAGAAGCCTTCGGCGATCTTCTGAAACCCATTGCGAGTCCTGGGTTCTCGTTTCAAGGAGGAAAAGGAGTGGCTGCGCTCGCCACGTTGCGCCAGACCCTGTCCGGATTGGGCAGGTATCGTCAGAGTCTGTCTACCCTTGCGCACATGATTGAACGTACGCAACCCGATCTGATCGTCAATTTTCTGGAACCTCTGATGGGTCTCTGCAACCTGTTGCGACCGCACCGAATCCCAGTTGTTGCGGTGGGACATCAATTCATGATGGGTCACCCAGACTTCGTTCGCTCCCGCAAGTTCGCGCTTCAGCAATGGACGATGCGGTGGTATGTGGGACTGACCGGAGCTATGTCCACAAAGCTGGGGCTCTCTTTCTACCCTGCGGCGGCTGTACCTGGGCGAGGGCTGCTCGTCTGCCCGCCCCTGCTGCGGCGGGAGTTATTTGAGTTGCCTCAGGATTTGCCTGGACGCTTTCTCCTCGCCTACCTCCTCAACCAGGGCTATACGGAAGAGATTCTAAGGTGGCATGCCTTACATCCGGAAGTGGAACTCCATTGTTTTTGCGAGAAACCAAGAACTGCGCCAGTCTGGCGATACGATTCAACCCTGTCTTTCCACAAGTTAGACGGAGTGAAGTTTCTGCATATGATGGGGGAAAGCAGAGGGGTTGCCTGCACGGCTGGCTTCGAATCCTTGAACGAGGCGGCGTGGCTTGGGAAACCCCTCTTGGTTGTTCCCGTTGCCAATCATGTGGAGCAGTACTTTAATGCCTTGGACGCAGAAAAGGCGGGGTTGGCAGTCGCCGCGTCCAGTTTCGATCTAACGCCGCTCTTGGGTGGGGCGAAGAATGATAATCTGGAGGCCTACCGAAGCTGGGTGCGGCGAGCGGGTGCCCTCTTCCTGTCTGCCGTCGAGGAAGCAGCTAGCCGAGTGGGACGGGAATTCGCGACGGCCTATTCCGCAGCGATTGCTCCCAATCGGGCGGGTTGAGCTGCGAGGCACCTCGCCGAGCGCTATCCCTTGACGAAGGGCACGGTTCGATCTCGACCCTCCTCACTGAGTGCGGGCCTGAGAACCGTTTCAGATCGCTGATGATTCCCTGCCAAAAAGAAGAAGGCGGCTGTTGTGACAGCCGCCGTTTCGGTCTAACTTATTCTTCGCGAACGACCCTTCCGTTTATGGGCAGGTGACTGCAGGAGGCACCGCAAGGATATTGTGATAGTAATAGTTGGCGTAGGCCACCTTGCCGGGTTTGGTGGTACAGTAGGTCTGGCTCAGCTTTGCGAACTCCTTTGTATTGAAGGCAATCCTCCCCAATTCCTTGGCGGTAAGGCCTCCGTCCACCACATCCGAGTCATTGAGGGCAGACATAAGCTCCGCTGCCTTTTTCACGGCGTCGACGTATTGCGTGAAATCTGTGAGGTCATAGGCTCCCAAGTCGAAAGCCGGGTTGGTGCGAAGCCATGCACCCCAATGGAATTCCTGATAATTGGCGTTCTGGGCGTTCTGGCGGTAGGCGATGTCCCTGGTGAAGTAGACCAAGCTCCGGTAGTCGTCATTACGAAAATTGCCGATTCCCAGGCTTTCCGGCAAATCTTCGACTTCAATCGGCAGGTTGTTCTCGTCACGCAGCCAGACCCAGCCTGAGGCTTCCATTTCCCTCCAGAATTCTCCAGGCCCCATCCGGTTCAGATTGGCAAGCACCCGGACCCGAACCTGCATATTCGGCCCCCCGTCGGGACTCTCCATGAAAGCAGTGAAAGTGTGGTGTCCATCCACGAGATAGAGTCGGCCACCTCGCCCAATCACGACCGTCTTCATGGGGTCCACGGTTGCGGGTGTCTCGGAGCCGAGGGGAACCACGCAGGAAAAGCTTGCAGGTTTATCCAGGCGGGAGCCGATCGTCGCGGCTAGGACATCCTGCTGGCCGTTTGCCTCACACCAATCACCAAACCGTTTATTGATGAGGTCCTTGCCCGCTTGGTAACGCCCCAGTTTGTAGTAGACTTCGTCGATTCCCAGCACTGCTTGCGTGGGGTGCAGGTCCGCGAGCTTGACATCGACTAGATCTCCGGCCTCTGCGTGCAGGTATTTGGCCCGAGGGTTGGCGTGCTCATTGGGTTGCTCCGCCACAAGGCGGGTGCGACCAGCTAAAAGAAGCGTAGCGGTCAGCAACACTATCTTTCCCGTTGTCTTCCAGTTCATGTTCGGTTCTCTGAGAGTTGGTTCTGGAGGGTTCTTGGTGCGGGGCTTTCCCATCGCGCCCATTCATGGAGCGAAATGTTTCATCTCCGAAGCCGTCGGAGCATCCTGCACACGTAAAATACTACCCTGCCCACATGCCATTCGTATGGCTGGTCTGTGACATTTGTGTCACAGCGAATAGGGACGGAGACCCATCAAAGTGTTAGGTCGCAGTCGATGTTGAACGCCTTCGCCCCCGCTTGATTGCCAATTCTGGGTTTTGCTCTTCGTGCTTTTGGTGTAGTATTCAGCCACAATGCGATTGCACATCTACGGGATGACGTTGCTGCTACTGCTGGTTGGACTCCATGTGTCACACTACGCTGAGGCAGCCTCCTATCTGCACGCCCCTTCCACGGAAACGTACGCGAAACATGATCCCGAGGGCCTTACCATCCTTTCCAACGGACGCTTCCTTAAACCTGTTGGCCGGCATTTTCCACTAGCCAAGTGGCCGCATGGAATGGCGATGAGTCCTGATGGTGAGACCCTGTTCATCGCCAGCTCGGGAACGGGGCAGTTTCTCACCGGTTGGCGCGGGGCTGCACCAGTGGTGCAGCAGATCCAACCACCGACCAAAGGACCCAAGGAGCGTCGGCTCAGCTCTGGCGCCGTTGACTTCTCGCCGGACGGCCGTTCGCTCTACTGGAGCAGCGGCGAAGGAGGTAGTGTCCATATCTTTGATGTCGCAACTAAAGAGCCGGTCGGGGAGATACCGGTGAATGTCGAGGTGGCTGGTGTCAAGTACACGGACAGCTTTGTAGTCGATGTGAAGGCAAGTTCCGATGGTCGCCACGTGTACGGCGCGGATGTCACCAATTTCCGTGTGGTGGTGCTGGACTCATTGCAGCGCAGAGTTGTCGGTTCGGTGCAAGTGGGCCGGTATCCCTATGCGCTTTCGCTCGTTGGTGATCGCCTCTACGTGGCCAATATTGGACTGTTCGAGTACAAGCCGGTGCCTCCGCCGGATGACAAGCGGTTTGATCCACGTGGCCTTACCACTCCTCCGTTCGGATATCCTAGGATCCGCGAAACAATAACATGAGCAGATAAGTGTTGCCACCGATGGTGAATGGGAGGAGCATGATGCCACGCAAGACAAAGCCC
>CAYPNF010000014.1:0-147887 GCA_964411985.1 uncultured Verrucomicrobiota bacterium | reverse complement strand
CCGGGGGCGCAGTGAAGGCGGGGGTTATGGCCTAAAAGGTAGCGCGGGCCGCGGCCGACCGGGGGAAGGGACACCCGGGGGGGCGGTACCGGGACAACGCGCTCAGCAAAGGCCGGTTCGAATTCCGATGGGAGGACCAGTTCAGGCTAAGTCTGGATCCGGTAACGGCCCGGGCTTTCCACGATGAGACGCTGCCTCAGGACGGGGCCAAGACGGCTCACTTTTGTTCCATGTGCGGCCCTCACTTCTGCAGCATGAAGATCACCGAGGACGTCCGTCGTTATGCGGAGGAGGAGGGTATCTCCCCTGAGCGGGCTCTGGAGGCTGGCCTGGAAGCCAAGGCGGACGAATTTGTCTCGGGAGGAGCGGAAGTGTACCGCTGAGGGCGGTCCGGGTCAGCCCGGCGTCCTCCCCCCTGTACCGCAGGCGCCCACAACACCAGCTACAGACTCTTGACCGCCTCAACCATCGGGGTCACGTAGGCTGCGACCCGCTCCGCCAAGTCCGGATACTGGCTATTCAGGGCGATCTGGTTCACGATCGCACTGCCCACCACCACGCCATCTCCCAGGGCTGCGACCGCTTTGGCCTGCTCGGGGTCCGATACGCCAAAGCCAATGACGACCGGCAGCTGGGTTTGAGCTCGGATTTTCTCAACCATCGTGTGAATGGTGTCTGAGACCTTCGTCTGCATGCCGGTGACACCTTCTCGCGAGACGTAGTAGAGGAAGCCCGAAGCACAGGCGGCGATCTGCTGGATTCGCGCCTCCGGAGTAGTGGGCGCGATGAGGAAGATGGGACGCAACTGGGACCATTGCATGAAATGGTGATAGTCCTCTGCTTCCTCCGGAGGCAGATCCAGGATCAAGAGACCATCCACTCCCGCTGTGGTGGCGTCCTGGATGAAAAGTTCAAGCCGACGCTTGTGGACCAGGTTGTAGTAGATGTAAAGGACGATGGGGATTTGTGACGATTTCCGTATCTGGCGAACGGTCTCAAGCACCTTGGCGGGAGTCGTGCCGGATTTCAGTCCGCGCTGTGCGGAAAGCTGGTTGACGGGGCCATCAGCGAGGGGATCGCTGAAAGGTACCCCCAACTCCAGAATATCGACACCTGCTTTGTCGAGGGCCAAGGCCAGGTCACACGTGGCCTCGAGATGGGGATCTCCCGCCCCGATATAGGCGACAAAAGCCTTTTTGCCGTGTTGCCGAAGCGCGCGGAAACGTTTATCGATCCGGTTCATTTCGTCCTACTTTTGCGAGCCGAGGAGGAAGAAGCAAGTACAAGAATGCGCACACTCAACGGGTGCAGCTCATGGTCTCACCTCCGGATCGTTCGGCAAATCGTTGGCCAGCTCGGCTTCGATCTCCTCGATGGTGGGCAGGCTGCCGCGCAGGTCTTCGGGCAGGGAATCGGTGAGCTGGGTCTGCCAGGCGGCGACGGCGATGGATTGATCCAGGCCACGCAGGGCATACTCGGCGACGAGGCGGTTCTTTTTCCGGCAGAGCAGAAGGCCGATGGTGGGTTGGTCGTCGGGATGGCGCAGGAGGTCGTCCACGGCGGAGAGGTAAAGATTGAGCTGGCCGACATCGCCTGGGGTGAAGGCGCGGGCTTTCAGCTCGATGACGACGTAGCGGCGGAGCTTGAGGTGGTAGAAGAGGAGATCGAGCGGGTATTCTTCTCCACCGACTTCCAGTGCCACCTGCCGGCCGACAAAGGCGAAGCCGGTGCCTAGCTCCAGGAGAAACTGTTGGATGTGCTCCACCAGTGACTGCTCCACCTCGGCCTCGCGGCGCGGATCAGCGGTGCCGAGGAAGTCGAAGAGGTAGGGGTCTTTGAAGAGCTGGGCAGCCATATCCGACTCTGCGGGAGGCATGGTGAGGGCGAAGTTGTTTTGGGCCTTACCCGCACGGAGGTGGAGCTGGTTCTGGATCTGGATTTCCAGGATGCTGCGGCTCCAGCCCTGGGCGAGAGTTTCGCGGATGTAGAAATCTCGGGCGGCGGGGTCTTTGACCATCTGGATGAGGCGGATGATCTGGCCCCAGGGCAATTGCGAAACAGGTTGTTTCGCAATTGGTCCGCCCGGAAAAGCCTCGGCGAAAAGCTTCATGGAGAGCAGGTTGCGACCCGATAGTCCGCTCATGTCGGGAAACTCTGCCTGAAGGTCGGCGGCGAGGCGGTCGATGACTTTGGCCCCCCAGGCCGCTTCCTTTTGCCGAGCGAGGATGATCTTTCCAGTGTGCCAGTAGGCTTCGATAACGATGGGGTTGGCTGCAAGGATGGCACGGACGCGGGCACTGCGGAGGTGGCTCTTTATTTCCTGAAGCGTGGCGGCATAGCTCTCCGGCAAAGATGCGGCATTCGGCGCGACCGGGAAGATGGCCTCGGGCCGGGTGCGGCCACGGGAAAGACGGGCGTCATCTGGTCTTTCCGTGCTGGGTTTGGAGGGCTTTTTCTTACTGCTCATACGCGCTGAGTCGTTCGGCGGCCGTCAGGGTGCTGACGTACTCGCCGACGTCCTCGTACTCGTCAAGACGGTCAGCCGATAATCGTGATGTCGATTGACTTTCGCATTGGAGTCGGCCGTGAGTCAAGCGGTGCGCCATGTGAAAGGTCGCACCGAATCAGCGCCCGAACCTTTGGCTCAACCTGGGATCGTTGGCAGCACGAGCGTGCTTCCAAACGAGGTGGACTCCTTCCAGCGTCAGCTCCGGCCGCACCGTCTGAATCTCGGGCAAGCCTTCGGCCATCAGTTGGGCGTAACCGCCAGTAGCCACCACCCGAATGGAGGTCTCGCCCAATTCGCGCCGAACCTCCTCGAGCAAACCACGGATCAGGCCACGGTAACCGTGCACCGCCCCGACAAGCATCGCCTCCACGGTGCTCTTCCCGATGGCCGACCGCACGTCGCGGATTCGCACCCGGGGCAACAAGGCGGTGCGCTCGTGCAGGTACTCCGTCATCGCAGAAAGCCCCGGAGCGATGATGCCCCCCACGTAACAGTGGCGGGAATCAAGGATGTCAAAGGTCACGGCGGTACCAAAGTCGACGACGATATTCGGTGCGCCGAACTGCGCATAAGCAGCTACGGCATTGGCCAGACGATCGGGGCCTATGGTCTTGGGGCGAGGATAATCGATTTCAATTCCAGGAAGGTTCTCCGGGCCCACTTCCACCGGGGCTTTGCCAGTCAGACGGCGCAAGACTGGACGGGCTTTGTGCGTTGCAGCCGGAACCACGCTGCATAGGGCACACCCAGCGATTTCCTTGCGTGCAGCCAGATCAAAGAGGCGCCGTTCCGCAGCGCCACCGAGCCAATCTGTGGTCCGAAATTCCTTCTGGCACAAGACCCGATCGCCCATCCCCAGCCCCGCATGGGTGTGGGTGTTGCCGATGTCGAGCAGAAGCACGGCTTTCTCGCGATCCGAATCTGGTTTACGTCGTGGCATAGGGGCCCCTTCTCTATTTCTTGACGAGAGTGACGTCGCCACCCGTGATTTTCTCCAACCGGCTGTCCTGGGTGCGCACCAGCAGGGAGCCGTCGGAATCCAGCGAATCGGCGTGCCCGCGAATGACCCGGTCCCCCATGCGAATGGAAACGAAGTGGCCCAGAGTGCTGCAAAGAGACTGCCATTCCCCCACCACCGCCTCGAAACGGCCGCTCACAATCCGGGTGTAGTCCGCATCCAACTCTCGCAGGATGGATGCGGCTAGCTCCGCCCGGTCGATGGGTCGACCCACCTCGATCTGCAAAGATGTGGCGGTAGCGCGCAATTCACTGGAAAAATGTTCCGGTCCGAGGTTGACGTCGATCCCGATCCCCAGCACGACATGCCGGATGGAATCCAACTCGGCGCTGATCTCCATCAACATCCCCGCCACCTTCCGGCCGCGGACCAGGATGTCGTTCGGCCATTTGATCTCGGCGGATACCCCGGTGGCTTTGCGAATGGCTCGGGCCAGCGCGGTCGCGGCGCCAACCATGATCCGGGTGGCTTCCTGAGGACGAATGGAGGGCCGCAGCAGCACGGAAAACCAAAGACCCTTCCCCGCGGGCGAATGCCAATTGCGTCCCAACCTGCCCCGCCCCTTGGTCTGGCCTTCGGCGAACACCACCACCCCCTCCTTGAGACCGTCCTGTGCCAGTCGTTCCACGATATCGTTAGTGGAGGTCGTTTCCCGGAACACTTGGATCTGACGGCCAACCACACGGGTCAGCCCAAGACGGGAGAATAGGTCGTCAGCCAGCAGACGATCGGGCGACGAAAGGAGCCGGTAGCCAAGATGAGGGCTTGCGGAAATATCGAAGCCCAGTTTGCGAAGGTCCTGGATGCGTGCCCAGACCGCCGCCCGGCTGATTCCAAGGCTGAGAGCCATCTCCGCACCCGAGATGGAGCCTGTGCCAGCGGCACGGAGCGCAATGAGAATGCGGGCGTCGACGGTCATAGTGTCCCGACTCCTGCGGAGAGAGGGGACGCGTCTGGTTCAAAATCAAGGGCGATATCTGCCGATTTGGCGGAATGCGTCAAGGCGCCCACGGAGACATAGTCCACTCCCGTCTCGGCAATGGCTTTCAGATTGGTGAGGTTCACCCCGCCACTGGCTTCGGTTTTGGCCCGCCCGTTCACCAGCAGCACGGCCTCCTGCAACTGGGCCGGGGACATGTTGTCCAGGAGCACGATGTCGGCTCCAGCCTCCACGGCTTGCCTCACCTGGTCCAGCGTGTCGGCTTCCACCTCCACCTCGAGATGAGGGTAGCTGGTGCGTGCTCGCCGAACTGCGGCGGCGATCGCGTTGGGTTTCTCGTGGGCCAGCGCGGTAAGGTGGTTATCCTTGATCAAGATCAGGTCGTAAAGGCCGGTTCGGTGGTTCCGGCCTCCGCCGCAGGCCACGGCGTGTTTTTCCAGGACACGCCAACCGGGCGTGGTTTTGCGGGTGTCCAGGATTTCCACCTTGGTTCCGGAAAGCGCCTCACGGTAGCGGGCGGTGGTGGTGGCAATCCCAGAAAGGCGTTGCACGAAGTTCAGCGCGGTGCGTTCCCCAGTCAGTAAGGCTCGCGCTGGACCGTGGACCCTCAGCAAAACATCGCCCCGGTGCGCCCGACCTCCGTCCTCCACCATCCGATTCAGTTCCACGCCCGGGGAGAGTTCAAGGAAAGTTCGCTCCGCCAGTTCGATTCCGGCCACCACCAGATCTTCCCGCGCCACCATGCATGCCGTAGCGAGGGCCTTTTCCGGAACGGTGGCCAAAGTCGTCACGTCGCCAGTTCCCACGTCTTCCTGCAAGGCAGCACGCACGAGCCACAGCCACTCATTCGTTTCCAGTTTCCGCATGGAGGGAGCATGAGTAAAGCGAGACGGCGTATGAAGCAAAATTTTCCAAGTGCGCCAGGCAGAGAGGGGCGTTACAGTAGCCAAAAACACGGGAGACCCTATGGCGATACCAGTGATTTCGATTGACCAAATGCGAGCGTGGGAGAAGGCGACCTGGGAGTCTGGGAAAACAGAACTCGAAGTCATTTGCCGCGTGGGGGAAGTGGTGGGAGCCCGGGCGATGCGGATGACTCGCCCTGGCGACCGTGTCCTGGTGCTGGCAGGCAAGGGCCACAATGGGGACGATGCCCGCAGTATCCAGCCCAGTCTGCCGGGTCGTAAGATCGTAATACTCAACCTGCTCGATCCGGCCCAGATGCTGCAGGAACTCCTCCAGGCCCTCAAGGAACGACCGAGCCTCATTGTGGACGGCCTATTCGGGATCGGGCTGAACCGTCCCCTTTCCGCAGAGTGGATCCAAATCATTGAGGCCGTTAATCTTAACCACATTCCCGTACTCTCGATAGACGTTCCATCAGGGTTGGACGCAGACACGGGTGGGACTTGGGGAGCCTCAATTCGAGCGCAGGTCACGTTGACCCTGGGTGCGCCCAAGCAGGGGTTGCTGAGTGCCGATGCGTGGGAGTACGTTGGGCGGCTAGAGGTGGCCTCCGATATCGGTTTGGCTCCGTTTCCTTTGCGAGGTGAGCTGCTGTGGTCACTACCCGAGGATTTTGCGAGTTGTCTCCCGCCAAGGTCCGCCGCCGCGCACAAGGGGAACTTCGGACATCTGGCGATTGTGGCCGGGAGTGTGGGGTATCATGGGGCCGCCGTGTTGGCGGCACGAGGCGCTCAACGAGCACAACCGGGTCTGATCACCCTCATCACCCCGCAGTCGGTTTACGTCCCGGTAGCTTGCCAACTTCAGTCGGTCATGGTTCAGCCTTGGATCCCGGAGGTGCGGATTCCGGAGCGTGCCACTGCCATCGTTTTCGGGCCTGGCCTGGCTGCCTCGTCGCTGCCCAACGAACTGAAGGTCGAAATGTCCCGTCTTTGGATGGAATCCCCGTTGCCGGTGATCTGCGACGCGAGCGGGTTGGGGTGGTTGAGCCCGGGGCCGGTGTCCAACGGGGCTTTGAGGGTGATGACCCCACACCCTGGGGAAGCGGCGCACCTGCTCAATTCGACCAGCGCCAAGGTGCAGACCCGCAGGCAGGAAAGCTTGCGAGAGCTGTCGGCACGATTCGGAGACTGCTGGGTAGTTCTGAAAGGTCATCAGACCCTGTTGGGGCGCAAGGAAGGCGTCATCTATGTGCACCCCTCCGGGAATCCGGCCATGGCCCAGGGCGGCAGCGGCGATGTTCTGGTGGGCTTCCTGGCAGGGTTGTTGGCTCAACCACGGCTCGCTTCCGACCCTCTAACTGCGCTCCGCTACGGCGTCTGGCACCACGGCGCCGCAGCGGACCGCCTGGAGGAATCGCAAGAAAACTGGATGGTGGAGGATCTTCCGGGAGAGCTGGGAAGAACGGGCCCGCTCGGGAGCGTCAGACAGGGGTAGAGAGCAGAAGCCAGGCTGGCATGAATCGAGAGCAAGCTCGCTGGGTTGGAGAGCGAACTCGGCACTGACGACGCTACATATTTTCCTCTTCTTTTCATAGGTTGCCCGCCTAATCCCAAGCCCGTGCCGAGGGTGAACTCAGGCTGGCGAATTTCTTCCTTGGCCAAATCCAGAATGTTCTTCAAAGTCAACCCATGCGCAGATTTTGCATTGTGCTTTTGACTTGTTTGCTGGGCTGGGCTGGCGTGGATATGGCTCGGGCTGCAGAATACAAAATCATGGACGGCACGGCCTACTTGGGTAGTGTCTCGGGTTTTGACGACAACGGCGTGGTGTTCAAATTGGACAGCGGCGGTTTCACCAAGGAGCGGGTGCCGTGGAGCAAATTCACTCAGGATTCGCTGAAACTCCTGGCCGAGGATGCGCGTCTGAAGGCCTTCGTGGAGCCCTTCATCGAGATCCCTCCAGATGCCCGTCCCAAGCCCAAGCCGGTCGTTCCGGTCATTCCGAATAGGGTCGAGCGTCCCACGGGTCGTACCACTTTCTTCAGCTCTTTTACCTCCCCGCTGGGTTTGATTGTGCTTGGGTTGCTCTACGCGGCCAACCTCCTGGCCGGTTATGAAGTGGCCCTGTATCGCAACCGGCCTGCGGCCATGGTCTGCGGCCTCTCCGCGGTGGTTCCCGTACTGGGCCCCCTGATCTTTCTGATTTCTCCCGCATTGGATGAAGGAGGCGGAGGACAGGGACCGGCAGAGGAAGGTTTAGGAGAAGCGGGACCCGCAGTCGCTTCCCAGGGCAGCCCAGCGGCAGCTACCTCCCGCCGGATTGGCAAGCCAGCTCTTTCCGAGGGCGGCGGGCTCAAGGTGGCAGCCCACCACGACAAGGGAGCCTCGGGCAAAGTGGAGAAGAAGATCTACAACCGCGCGGAGTATACCTTCAACCGACGCTTTATTGAAACTCAGTTCGCCGGCTTTTTCCGCGTGGTGCCCACGGAAGCGGAGAAGGACATGGTCATGGTGGTCAAGACAGCCAAGCAGGAGTACCTGAGCCGACGGATTAGCCGCATCAGCGCCAACGAGATGTTCATGCAACTGCAACAGGGCGGCGCCAATGAGGTGAAAGTCACTTTCGGCGAGATTGCCCAGATCATCATCCGTCATAAGGACGACAAGTCCAACTAAGCTAAGGTTTGGACAACCTAAGGTTAGTTTTCTTCGGCACGGCAGACCTCGCCAGTCATAGTCTCCGTGCACTCTCTGCCTCTCCCCTCTGGACGGTGGTGGCGGTTGTCAGTCAACCTGACCGCCCCAAGGGACGGGACCTCAAACTCTTGCCAACTCCGGTCAAAGCGGCTGCGCTGGAATTGGGATTGCCGATCCTCCAGCCGCAGAAAGCTCGCGAACCGGGTGTCTTGGAAACCCTCCGTACTTTCCGACCGGACCTGATCGCGGTGGCTGCCTATGGCCAAATTCTGACCCGTTCGCTTTTGGAATTGCCGCGCTATGGCTGCCTCAATGTTCATACTTCCCTCCTGCCCGCTTACCGTGGTGCCGCCCCCATTCAATGGGCTCTTTATCACGGGGAGGCGGTGACCGGAGTGACGATCATGAGAATGGACGTTGGCATGGACACGGGCGAGATCCTTACGCAACGGCAGGTGCCCATTGAACCCGGGGACACGGGACAAACCTTGCACGACCGTTTGGCCAAGGTAGGAGGCGAGTTGCTGGTGGAGACCATTCCCGGATACGTGGAGGGGCGGATCGTGCCCGTGCCACAGGACCACGCCCGAGCCACCTATGCTCGCAAAATTGAGAAGGAGGATGGTTGGATCGATTGGCAGCGTCCAGCCACGGCGATCTGCAACCAGGTGCGTGCCTTCACACCTTGGCCAGGAGCTTTCACCACGCGCGTGATTGGTGAGAAAAGGCAAATGCTCAAAATCTGGCGGGTGGCTTGCGAGGCGGGGACCCAGGCCGCACCCGGAGTGGTGGTGTCAACCAGTGCATTGGACCTGGTGGTGGGAACGGGTGAAGGCTTGTTGCGGGTGCTGGAGCTCCAGCGCGAAGGAGGAAAGCGCCTCCCGGTTGCAGAGTTTCTCGCAGGAACCCAGGTGACCGTGGGAGAGAGGTGGTCCTCCGCCAACGAATCGCCGACGCCCACCTGAAACGAGACCCCGGCGGCCCGTTTTCTGGGTCCCGGGCTGGTAGCCTAAAAGGAGCCAAAAGGAGGCTTCGCCCTCACTTTTTCCCACTTATTTGAGTTGAGGTTTTCCTCAAGAAAGCCGATAAGAAATGTAGGAAGCAGTCATGGTGAACGGGACTGCGAACGCGGTCGGAATGATCTTTTGAAATGTGATCGGAGCAACGGATTTATACCCCTACCTATGCTCGTGCTGATGAACTAAGTCCTCGAACCGTAAATCGAGCAAAAATGGTGGCCGTTTTCCTGCCGGTAGCCGACATGCCTTCAATGGACGTCGAAATCCGGGTGGAGGTCACCACTTGTACTGAGTAGTTCAGAGGATTTCTGACCACGGCATTCATGGCGGGGGTATTTTTTTGTCCTGATGAATCCGGACAAGCGTTTTCCCCCCTCTGTCGGCGGGTTTCTTCAGAACCGCCTACCCGGCGCTTTCTGAATCACCGCGCCATGGAGTCACTTCACTCCCAGCTCATTCCACACTCGTAAGCTCAAAACTCCTGGCTAGCCGCTTCCGGAACGCTTCCCGGTTGCCCGCATCATAGAATTCCACGGGGTTGTAGGCGTCGGTCAGGACTTTGCCGTCTTCCGGCCCGGGTTGCCAGGCTGTGCCCACGGTAAGCCGCGCCAAGTGTTGGAGATAGGCAGGATACTGGCTGAAATCCGGGACACGCTGCAAAACGAGATTGGCCTGGTCTGAGGCAGCGTAGAAGAGGTTGCCGTTCCCTCCAGCATGAAGACGGACCGAGGGAAAGACTTTCTGCAGAGTGATATAGAGCGAGGCGGTGGTGAAACCCTTCTCCAGCTCCCCAAAAGCATTCATCACGAGCACTCCTCCTGGCTTCAACAGCCTCTTCATGGACCCAAAAGCCTCCTTCGTCATCAGGTGCGACGGCGGCGATTCCCCCAGAAACGCATCCAAAATGATCACGTCGAACTTCTCCTTGGACTTCTCAAGGTAGTAACGCCCGTCACCAATGGTCAAAGCCAGCTTGGAGGGGTCAAAGCCAAAATACTTTTCCGCGATGGGTACGATGGCGGGATTGATCTCGACGGCTCGAACCTTCGCTCCTGCCTCGGCAAATTCCCGAGGTACGATCCCCACGCCGACTCCAATACAAAGGACATCCTGGATGTTGGTGCGGTAGCCACGAGCCAGGTCGCGCAGCATGTAAGTGAACAACGACGCACTGCGGCCCTGGGACGGCTCATAGCCATTCTGGGTCAGCAAATCGTTGAGATAATACCGACGGGTGTGATTGACGTCTTCCACCACCTGAAGCATCCCGAAATTGGAATTACCCCGCTCCAGTTCCACGAGATCGGTGGGCACTCGCAACCATGGTTGGATGGCTCCCATGGCACCCAGGCCCAAACCAAGCAGGCCCAGAACCCCGGGCCCAGCAGAACCACTCCGGTCCCACACCACAAAGTAGCCAACCGCCACCAGCACAAGGCAACCAGCAGTGAGGAGTAACGTAGTGGGATTGGGAAGCAGCGGGATCAGCACATACCCAATGAGCACAGCCCCAGCTACACTCCCCAAGGTGCTGATGGAACTGACCCGACCGGCGTTTGAGCCAACTTCGTCCACGCTGGAGGTCAACCGGCGAATGAAAAATGGGCCAGTCATCGCCAGCAGGAGAAGCGGGACAAAAAACAACAGGCCGGCGGCCAAAAGAGCGCCCACTGCCAACTGGAAACGCAGACAGTAGAAGGCAATGGGTTCGAGCACCAGGTTGCTCAGTCCCAAGTAAGCCGCCGCCGCAATCAGGCACCCATAGAGCGGCCGCAGTCGTTCCGTGCGGTCCGCCAGCTTACCCCCTGCAGCGTACCCCGCCGCCAACGCGAGCAAAGTCACGACGATTTGAGCCGTCCAAACGAAGTGAGAAGTGCCTACGTAGGGGGAGAGCAGTTTGGCCCCCAGGATCTCCACGATCAACACCGCTGCCCCAGTGACTGCGGCCGTAAAATAGAGATACATCCGAAGACCCCGCGAAAGGAGTAGCGGCTGGGGACGGTCTTTGTTCGTGGTGGATCGTGCCATAGCTACAGGGAAACTCTGAAGCAAAGTCGGCTGCATGGCCAGACAATTGCCGAGTAGGAGCTTGGGGCTCGGGCCGGGCGATGCTCCAGCCGTCATGCTGGGGTTTTGGGCTTGCCAGTCTCCTGGTGGTTACCTAGCTTCCCTTTATGGTTTCGCAGTTCCAGCAGTACATTCCGGTATTGATGCTGATCCTCCTAGCGGTGGTGTTTACGGCAGGGATGCTGGTTTTCTCGGTGCTGCTGGGCAAGGCTGCCCGCCGCACACGAGTGAAGGACACTCCTTACGAATGTGGGATGATCCCGATCGGCGAGGGCAGCACCCGGCTTTCGATCCGTTTCTACCTGGTGGCGATGCTTTTTATCCTTTTTGATATCGAGGTGGTCTTCCTGTATCCCTGGGCCGTCGTGTACCGGAAGATGTTGGCCGATCCTGCCACCACGAACCTGATTTTTTTCTCCATGCTCAGTTTTCTCGGGGTCTTGTTCGTAGGTTACCTCTACGCCGTCAAGAAGCGCGCCTTCGACTGGAAGAGCTAAGAAGCATCCCTTGTCGCCCCATGCTTTTCCTAACGAAACAAGGGTGCTTCCATCGCACGCGCGGGACCACGCTGTAATAGCTAGCGTATGGCTGACGATCCCACCCCATCCAGCCTGCCAACCGTTCAAAAAGGGGCGGAAACCAAGCCCAAGAGGGAGCTTGACCCCGGGTACTTGGTGATCTGCTGGAATGACCCGGTGAACTACATGGTCTATGTCACCCACGTCTTTCGCGTGGTCTTCGGGTGGGACAAGGCCAAAGCGGAGTTTCACATGCTTCAAGTGCATGAGCAGGGGAAAAGCCTGCTGGTTCGGGAAAGTCTCGAACGTGCTGAGCACTTTGTTCACCAACTGCAGAAGTACGGCTTGAGCGCCACCATGGAGCGTGATCCATGAAACTCGTCCGACACGACGGGCGAATGCTGCTTTTCAGCCTCTCCAAGAACGAAGGCGAACTCTTTGAGCACCTGCTCGCACTGTACCCCCTTATTCCGGTCTCCTACCATCGGGCCCACCGCGTGCCCCAACCCTCGCCGGGCGATGCCCAACAGGTCCTGGAGGAGGCCATGGCAGCGGAGAAGCAGGCTAACGAGACCAAGGTCCGTTCCTGGCTCAAGAGAAGGTTCGGACCGGTCGTCAAGCCTGGCGCTGGCTTCCTACTCCGCGTCAAGCGCGAGGAGGGGGAGTGGCTTCTGCAAGTCCTGAATGACCTCCGCGTGGGAAGCTGGGTTCAGCTCGGCTGTCCGGCGACGCTGCCCGAAGGAGAACTGCCGGAGGAGATGCAGTCATTTCGGGTGACGATGGACCTGACTGGCTATTTTCAGTGCGTTTTATTGGAGGCTCTTTCCTCGATCCAGGATCCTGGATGAGTGTTTTACCGATTGGAGAAGACTTTTTCTTCATTTTGTGCTTCGCAGAAAGCGGATGACCGTTTCTAATCCACCCGGATGAAACAGCTTGCCACCATCACTGTGATCGGCCGCGACAAGACCGGGGTCATTGCGCGGGTCACAAGCTTCTTGTTTGACCGAAAGGCGAACATTGAAGCGCTGGAGGAGCAGGTCACGAGGGGTCAATTCAGCATGACCCTTCAGGCTTCGTGGAAACCGAGCGATTGGGACGTGAACCGGCTCCGATCTGGATTGGAGGCCCTGGGCCGCGAGTTGGAGATGGAAATTAAGCTGCGGAGCGCTGAGCCCCGCAGGCGCCAACAGCTTGCGCTGATGGTGACCAAGGAGCCCCATTGCCTGGAAGGAATTTTGGCTGCGTGCAAGTCTGGCCGAATCAAGGCGGATCCTGCAGTGGTAGTAGGCAACCGGCGGGATCTCGAGCCCATCGCCGCGAAGCACAAACTTCCCTTTGTGTTGGTACCTTGGCTGGACCGGGCGGAAGCCGAGCAAAAGGTTTTGGCTGAGCTCGAGGCGCGTCAGATCGATTTTGTGGTGTTGGCGCGATTTATGAAGATCCTGTCGCCCAATTTCGTGTGGCGATACAAGAACAAGATCATCAACGTCCATCCTTCGCTCCTTCCCAGCTTCCCGGGGCCACAAGCCTACCGGCAGGCCTACGAATACGGTGTCAAGATCGTTGGGGTGACTGCCCATTTTGTGAGTATGCGGCTCGATGAGGGGCCGATTATTTCCCAGGCCTGCTTCCCGATCCGGCCGAACATGGCGTTGAAAGAGATTGTCGCTGCCGGTCAGAAACTGGAGACGAAAGTGTTGGTCAAGGCCATACAGCTCTACCTTACCCGCCGACTGGACGTATATTGGGGGACGGTAAAGCTGATTTGATCCTGGATCTGTAGGGAAATCAGTATCTCCATATCAGTCAGGTAGATAGGAGAACTGGATGTCCCACCTGTTTCTCCTGGGGTTCACCGTTCCTTCCGGCAGGTTTGGTTGTCAGCCGACCCGGAGAGGCCAAAAAGGTGAAATCCCTATTGCAGGCTTAGTTGCTTTGCGTCAACAATTGTCAACTTTTATACTGATTAAAGTTAGAGAATCGAAAACTGGCTCAGGAATACGATGAGTAGCGAGACCTTGAACTCGAACGCGAACCAACTTCCGTTGACCGGGCCCCCGGCAAAGCAGGGGCTATATGATCCGCAATTTGAACACGACAGCTGCGGGGTGGGCTTTGTCGTGAACGTGAAGGGGAAGCGCTCGCACGAGATTGTGCAGCAGGGGTTGCAGATCCTGGTAAACCTGGATCACCGCGGCGCCTGCGGCTGCGAAGCGAACACCGGCGATGGAGCGGGTGTTCTGATGCAAATGCCCCATCGGTTCCTGGCCAAGGCCTGCGCCGACGTCGGAATCACTCTCCCTCCCCCGGGCCAGTATGGCGTCGGTTTTGCCTTCCTGCCCACCGATCCAGCGCATCGAAAGAACTGCGAACGCCTCTTTGAGGTGGTGGTGGCGGAGGAAGGCCAGGAGGTTCTGGGTTGGCGCACCGTGCCCACCGACAATTCCATGTTGGGAGCCACCGCCCGAGCCTCGGAACCGTTCATGAGACAGGTGGTCATCCGCAGGAATCCGAACTTGGCTGATGATATGGCTTTCGAGCGGAAGCTGTATCTGATTCGCAAGCGCGCGGTGACCGAAATCCGCGGATCGGGCCTAAAAGGGAGCCACTTCTGGTACATGGCCAGCCTTTCCTATAAGACCCTGACCTATAAGGGCATGCTCATGCCTGGCCAGTTGCCTCAGTACTTCCCGGATCTGGTCAATCCGTTGATGGAAACTTCCCTGGCGCTGGTGCACTCCCGTTTCAGCACCAACACGTTTCCCAGCTGGGAACGTGGCCATCCTTACCGTTATGTTGCGCATAACGGGGAGATCAATACCTTGCGCGGCAACATCAACTGGATGCATGCACGCGAGGCCATGTTCCAATCGGACCTCTTTGGGGATAATGTCAAAGCCATCCTCCCCATCATCAACACCAACGGAAGCGACTCGGCGATGTTCGACAACTGCCTGGAGTTGCTGGTCCTCGCGGGACGGTCCCTGCCCCACGCGGTCATGATGATGATCCCGGAGCCGTGGACCAACCACGAGCAGATGAGCCCGGAGAAGAGGGCCTTTTACGAGTACCACAGCTGCCTCATGGAACCTTGGGACGGCCCCGCATCCATTGCCTTCACGGATGGCATTCGCATCGGTGCGGTGCTGGATCGCAACGGTCTTCGGCCTTCACGCTATTATGTCACCAAGGATGACATGGTGATCTTGGCCTCAGAAGTGGGGGTTCTCGACATCGCACCGGACCGGGTGCTCTCCAAGGGGCGTCTCCAGCCAGGCCGCATGCTCCTGGTGGATACGGAGGAAGGACGGATCATCTCGGACGAGGAGATCAAGCGTCAGATTGCCTCCGCGCAACCCTACCAGAAGTGGCTCAACCAGCACATGGTGGAACTGGCCCACCTGCCCGAAGCCCCTCACTTGCCCGAAGCAGACCACCGGACGGTGCTGAAGCGTCAACTCGCTTTCGGGTATACGTTTGAGGACCTGCGCGTGATCCTTTCGCCGATGGCGCGGGATGGCGTTGAGCCGGTAGGTTCCATGGGAACGGACACGCCCCTGGCCGTGCTCTCGAGTCGGCCGCAGCTGCTTTACAACTATTTCAAACAGCTTTTTGCCCAAGTCACCAATCCTCCGATCGACTGTATTCGTGAGGAGATCGTGACTTCGGCCGAAACCACGATCGGTTCCGAGCGCAACCTGCTACACCCCGAGCCGGAGAGCTGCCGCTTGATCGAGCTAAAAGCCCCGATACTGACGAATGAGGAATTGGGCAAGCTTCGACATATTTCCCAGCGCGGCTTCAAATCCCTCACGCTACCCATCCTCTATAATCCGGCGGAAGGCGGGGTCGGTCTGGAACGTGCCATTGAAGCGCTCTACACCAAGGCCGATCAGGCCATCAAGGACGGGGTGAACATCCTCATCTTGTCGGATCGCGGAGTGGATGCGGAGAGCGCTCCCATTCCCGCCTTGCTGGCCGTCTCAGGCCTCCACCACCATTTGATCCGAGGCGGCACACGCACCAAAGTGGGAATGGTGCTGGAATCGGGAGAACCACGCGAAGTCCACCACTTCGCAGTCCTGATTGGTTTCGGCTGTGGAGCCGTCAATCCTTACCTGGCCTTCGAGACATTGGACGACATGATCAGCCAGGGGCTGCTCAAGAACATCGACCACAAGACTGCCTGTAAGAATTACGTGAAAGCGGTGGTCAAAGGGGTGGTCAAAGTCATCTCCAAGATGGGGATCTCCACCATTCAGAGTTACCGTGGAGCCCAGATTTTCGAGGCCATCGGATTGCATCATTCGGTCATTGACAAGTATTTCACCTGGACCCCTTCGCGCATCGAAGGCATCAACCTGGAGGCGATCGCGAAAGAGGTTACTGTCCGTCATCAGAAGTCCTTTGATCCCAGAACGCTGGAGGAACAAACGCTCGATCCGGGTGGGCAATACCAATGGCGGCAGGACGGGGAGTATCACCTGTTCAACCCCCAGACGATTCACAAGCTGCAAATGGCTTGTCGTACCGCCAGCCCGAAGTTGTTCCGGGAGTATACTGATTTAGTGGATAACCAGTCGCAATGTCTTTGCACTTTGCGCGGATTGCTCGGCTTCAAGACTGGGAAGGCCATTCCCATCGAGGAAGTGGAGTCCGTCGAAAGCCTTGTGAAGCGTTTCAAGACGGGTGCGATGTCGTACGGCTCCATCTCCAAAGAAGCCCATGAGGCCTTGGCCACTGCCATGAACCGGCTGGGCGGAAAGAGCAACACCGGCGAAGGCGGAGAAGACCCGGAACGGTACAAGCCCGAAGCCAGCGGCGACTCCCGAAACAGCGCCATTAAGCAAGTCGCCTCCGGCCGGTTCGGGGTGACGAGCCATTACTTGGTCAACGCCCGCGAACTGCAGATCAAAATGGCGCAGGGAGCCAAACCCGGTGAGGGCGGCCAGTTACCCGGCACCAAGGTCTATCCCTGGATCGCCAAAA
Source organism: uncultured Verrucomicrobiota bacterium (assembly GCA_964411985.1). Lineage (GTDB taxonomy): Bacteria > Verrucomicrobiota > Verrucomicrobiia > Limisphaerales > J093 > CAYPNF01. The sequence goes on along the minus strand of CAYPNF010000014.1, from coordinate 131,219 downwards.
CCCGGCATTCCACGCCCGGCGTCGGCCTCATCTCGCCGCCTCCGCACCACGACATTTATTCCATCGAAGATCTGGCGGAATTGATCCACGACTTGAAGAATGCCAACGAACACGCCCGCGTGAGCGTGAAGCTCGTGGCCGAAGTGGGTGTGGGCACGGTGGCGGCCGGGGTGGCCAAAGCGCATGCCGACGTGGTGTTGATCAGCGGTTATGACGGTGGAACGGGAGCCTCACCCCAGTCGAGCATCAAACACGCTGGGATCCCCTGGGAATTGGGACTGGCGGAAACGCACCAGACGCTCCTCCTGAACAACCTGCGAAGCCGTATCACGGTGGAAACCGACGGCCAACTCAAGACGGGGCGGGACGTGGTGATTGCAGCCATGTTGGGAGCGGAGGAGTTTGGTTTCGCCACTGGCCCGCTGGTGGCGCTCGGCTGCATCATGATGCGGGTCTGTCACCTGAACACCTGCCCCGTCGGCGTGGCCACCCAGGATCCTCAGCTGCGAAAGAACTTCGCCGGAAACCCGGATCACGTCGTCAACTTCATGCGTTTCATGGCCCAGCAGGTTCGCGAATACATGGCCCAGCTCGGGTTCCGCACCCTGCAAGAAATGGTGGGACGCACGGACATGCTCGAGGTCAAAAAAGCGGTCGACCACTACAAGACCAGGGGATTGGATTTCTCGAACATCCTGTACCAGCCGGCCTTGGCGCCCGAAGTGGGCCGTTTTTGCCAGATGCCTCAGGATCACGGTCTCGAGAAGTCTTTGGACAAAACCACGCTCCTGCGGATCTGCGAGCCGGCCATCCTGAAGAAAGAGAAGGTCGTAGCTGAAGTTCCGATCCGGAACGTGAACCGGGTCGTGGGCACGATCGTGGGGAGCGAGATCACCCGCCGGCACGGGCCGGAGGGTCTGCCCGAGGACACCGTCCGCATCCACTTCAAGGGTTCGGCCGGCCAGAGTTTTGGCGCGTTCATGCCCAAGGGGATGTTTCTCACCCTGGAAGGGGATGCCAACGACTATCTGGGCAAGGGCTTGAGCGGCGGCAAGATCGCCGTGTATCCCCCGGCAGGTTCCACGTTCCTCTCCGAGGAGAGTGTCATCATTGGGAATGTGGCTCTCTACGGTGCCACCTCCGGAGAAGCCTACATACGCGGCATTGCAGGGGAACGATTCTGCGTCCGCAACAGCGGCGCGAAAGCCGTCGTGGAAGGGGTCGGAGATCACGGGTGTGAGTACATGACGGGTGGTTCGGTGGTCGTGCTGGGCGGGGTGGGACGCAATTTCGCCGCGGGTATGTCGGGAGGCATTGCCTACATTATGGATGAGGCCGGGGATTTTGCCCGCCACTGCAACCCACAGATGGTCATGTTGGAGCGTCTCGAAGAAGAACGTGAAATCGAGGAAGTGAAGCACTTGATCAGCCGCCACGCCGCCTACACTCGCAGCCAGCGCGCGCTCAAGATTCTGGTGCTTTGGGATGACTACATAGCGAAGTTCGTGAAGGTCATTCCGAAGGACTATCGCCGGGTGCTGCAATCGATGAAACGAGTGACAGATGCTGGCCTGACCGGAGAAGAGGCTGTCATGGCCGCTTTTGAAGAAAATGCCCGCGACGCAGCCCGGCTAGGGGGCGGGTGAACCGGCCGGCTTTTCGAGACCAGGGGGTTAGGCCATCGAGTGCCGGCCCCCCGGTTCCCAAAAGCCAAGTCCGTACAACCAAACGTGAGATCGAATTTGACAACTGACTTTTGACCGAACATGGGTAAACCAACTGGCTTCATCGAGTATCTGCGCGAGCTTCCGGCCGATCGTCCCGCTCTGGAACGGTTGAAGGACTGGAATGAATTCCACCAGCACATGGAGCTGCGGAAGCTCCAGGAACAGGGTGCTCGCTGCATGGATTGCGGCACGCCTTTCTGCCACACGGGAACGCTTTTGAGCGGCATGGCCTCGGGCTGTCCCATCAACAACCTGATCCCGGAGTGGAACGTTCTCGTCTACCGGGGCCTTTGGCGCGAGGCACTCGACCGCCTGCATCGCACCAACAACTTTCCGGAGTTCACCGGCCGCGTCTGCCCGGCACCTTGCGAGGGTTCGTGCGTACTCGGGATCCATTCCCCCCCGGTCACCATCAAGAACATCGAGTGCTCGATCATCGATCGGGCTTGGAAGGAAGGATGGGTAACCCCCCAGCCTCCCTCTTTCCGCACAGAAAAGCGGGTAGCCGTCGTAGGCTCAGGCCCAGCTGGCCTCTCGGCCGCCATGCAGCTCAATCGCGCCGGGCATTGGGTGACCGTTTTTGAACGCGCCGACCGCGTGGGTGGCCTCCTCATGTACGGCATCCCCAATATGAAACTCGACAAACGCCTGGTGCAGCGGCGTGTCGACCAAATGGTGGAGGAAGGGGTGAAGTTCATCACCAACACCGAGGTGGGCAAGAGTTACGTCGGCAAGCGACTCCTCACCGAGTTTGATGCGGTCGTGCTTTGCACCGGAGCCACGAAGCCGCGCGATCTGGAAGCCAAGGGACGAAATCTGAAGGGCGTTCATTTCGCGATGGAATTCCTCTCGGCCAACACCAAATCCATTTTGGACGGACACAGTAACCCCCAGTTCATTTCCGCCGCTGGAAAAGACGTGGTCATCGTCGGTGGCGGCGATACCGGCACAGATTGTGTCGGTACTTCCCTCAGACACGGCTGCAAGAGTGTGGTGCAGATCGAGATCATGCCCAAGCCCCCCATGCAGCGGGCTGCTGACAACCCTTGGCCGGAGTGGCCCAAGGTCCACCGACAGGACTATGGTCAGGAAGAGGCTGAGGCCAAGCAAGGAGAGGATCCTCGCGTCTATCTCACCACGGTCAAAGAACTGGTTGGAGATTCCAAGGGCCAGATCAAGGGCGTCCTCACCGTGCAGGTGCAATGGCAGAAAGACGCCTCCGGACGCTTCGTCCCCAAAGAAGTCCCCAAGACCGAACGGGAAATACCGGCTCAGCTGGTCTTATTGGCCATGGGTTTCCTGGGACCGGAGCAGGAGTTGCTCGACCAATTGAAACTGGAAAGAGATCCTCGCACGAACATCAAGGCCGACCACGGCAAGTACACCACGACCACGAAGGGGATCTTTGCGGCCGGGGATTGTCGCCGCGGTCAGAGTCTCGTGGTCTGGGCCTTCAACGAAGGCCGGGGGGTGGCGCGCGAGTGCGACCGCTATCTGATGGGCTATACCAACCTTCCTTAAGCCCCGGTCGGAGGCCACCTGCGGCGCGCAAAGCCCGGTCAGTTCCGATTGGCCCGCCAGAGCAGGATGCCCCCCACCAACTGGAATAGCAGGTTGGGCAGCCAAACCAGGAGGTGCGGATACTTCTCGGGTTGCGTCTGCCAGGCCTCGGCGAGAATGATGAAGATGTAGTAGAACATCACCAGGATGAGGGCGATGCCGATTCCAGCTGTCGTTTCGCGGCGGTGGGCGCGAATGCCCAGCGGAATGCCTACCATCGTAAAGCTCAGACAGGAGAAAGCGAATGCGATGTTCTTGTGGATTTGGAACATGACCGGCGTGGAATCCACCCCTAACCGCTTGAACTCGTAGTAGGTCTGTTGTAGCTGGCCAAAAGTCATCTCTGAAATCTTCGTCGGCCGCTGGGCTTGAGGTTTCCGCCCAAAGGGAAGTCGGTACTCCAAGTCCGCCGAATGGGCCGGTGACATGCTGTCGACCTGAAAGGCTTCCACTTCCTTCATCCCGATGACCAGGGAAGCACCATTCGTGTCCATGGAGACATCGGCCTCGGCGGCAGTGATGATTTCTACCACGCGTACCTGTTCTGGTGCCGTGGCGTTGGTCGAACCCGCTCCAGGCTCGAAGGCATCCACTCGATTGGTGCCCAACCGGTAGAGAATCAGGTCCTTCAGGTGGTTCTCGTCCCTTTGACCGATGTAAATGATGAGGCCATCAAACTCGCGGATGAACTGGTTCTCTCCCAAGCCACCCACGGCGGATACGATGCCGGCGTGGTGGAGGAGGCCCTTGTAGGCCGTCCGGCATTCAGGCGCAACCTTCAGCATGAACCAACCGGTCAGCGCGGTCATGATCACCGCCAAGAGCAGCACGGGGGAGCTCAGGGCCATCAGGCTAATACCACTGGCCCGGGCAGCCGTGAGCTCTGAGTCGGCACTGAAACGGCCGAAGACCAGAAGCGTCGCTGTCAGCAACCCCATCGGGAGCGCAAACACGAGCACGTAGGGGATAAGCAAACCGATGGCCTTGATGACCAGGAGCACGTTGGCTTGGCGGTTGATCAACAAAGCCAGGATCTCCTTCAGCACGTTCCCCAACAGCAGAATGAACGTGAAGACCAACACTGTCATAAACAGCGAGGTCACGACCTGGCGAGTCAGGTAGAGATGCAGTGTCTTCACATCGAGGGCGATCCGCAGCCGACGGCGCTACTGGTAGCACCGAGAACTCGGATTAGCAAGCGCAGGTCGGTGGCATGCGAGCTTCCCTCCCCTGCTCCACGGGATCCCGTCACGCCAGGGCTCGCACGGGCTTGCTCCATTCCACGAAGGTTCCTATGCTCCCGGCATGCAATCTACCGTGATCGTCGAACTCCTGCCCTTGGGAAAACGGCTGGAAGTGCCCGTCGGCTCCCCCCTGCAGGACCTTCTTTTCGCCGAGGGTGTGGAGTTCCCGTGCGGAGGAAAAGGACGCTGCAAGGGATGCCGAGTGCGGGTTCTCCAAGGTGATCTTCCACCCACACTTGACGATCAGGCACGCCTGACACCCCAGGAAATTGCCGCCGGGTGGCGGTTGTCCTGCCAAGCGCGCGCCGATAACGACCTGCAAATCGATCTCGCTCAGTGGGAAGCGACCATCCTCGCGGATAACCGTCCGTTCGCCTTTGAGCCTCAGGAGGGGCTGGGGATCGCCGTGGATCTGGGAACGACCACCCTGGTAGCGCAGCTGGTGGACCTACGGACCGGCCAGGTGCTCGCCGTCAGGTCCGCTCTCAACCAACAGGCCAAACACGGCGCGGATATCATGAGCCGGGTGGAGTTCGGCACTTCGGCGGAAGGCGCAGACATCCTCAGGAACACCATCCGCGGCCAACTGGGAGCGATGGTCCTGGAATTGGCGGAGTCTCATCCCTGCCCGGACCGGGTCCGTTATATCACCGTGGTGGGTAACACGGTCATGCATCACTTGTTCTGCGGGCTGAACGTCCAACCGCTGGCTCACTATCCCTTTGAATCACCGGATTTGTCTGCGAAGGAAATGGAGGCTGCCTCCCTTGGGTGGGAACGCGTCTCTGGGGCGCAAGTCCGCTTCCTGCCCTGCCTGGGCGGGTTCGTGGGGAGCGACATTCTGGCGGGGATCCTCGCCACCGGGCTGGCGGAGCGGGATGCACTATGCGCCCTGGTGGACTTGGGGACCAATGGGGAGATCGTGGTAGGCCGCAAGGGTCGATTGTTGTGTGCCTCGACGGCCGCTGGACCTGCATTCGAAGGTGCCAAGATCTCGATGGGCATGCGGGCCGCCACCGGCGCTATCTCTTCGGTGCAGCTGGTGGAACGTACGATGCAAGCCAAGGTGCTGGGAGGAGGCCCACCTCGCGGAATCTGCGGAAGCGGTCTCGTCGATGCCGTGGCTGTGGGGCTGGAGTTGGGCTGGATCCAATCCTCTGGCAAACTGGCCAATCCCGGTCCCTTGTCGATCGCCGCCCCCGTGGCGCTCAGCCAGGCAGACGTGCGCGAGCTGCAGTTGGCCAAGGGAGCCATCGCGGCGGGAATACGGCTCCTCACCGAGCGTTTCGACGCCCAAGTGGAGGACTTGGAGAAGATCTATCTGGCAGGCGCATTTGGGAATTACATCAGCCGGGCCAGCGCGCACCGTATCGGTCTGCTTCCGTTTGGGGCTGACCGCGTTGAACCCTCCGGTAACACGGCTCTCCTGGGAGCAAAACTCGCTTTGTTTCAGCCTTCGCAGAACCACCTGGCTGAAGCGCAATTATCACGCATCACCCAGCACATCTCCCTGAATGAGGATCCGCATTTTCACGAAGTCTACGTGGACGAGATGCCTTTTGCGCGAAAGTGAGCGGTAAACTGCCTTGGCGCGCAAGGCAAAGAAAGTTGGCACTCGGGAAGAACTGCCTTAGACTGATGGCTCATGGCTGCCCGCGAGGTGGCTTGGAGAGAAGCATGCCTGCCCAAGAGCCTTTACCAGCATCGAAGGGACCGCACGATCCGAAGGAAGCCCGCAAGCTTTCGGAGGAGATCGGCGCGCTGCTGCACACCCTGGGCGAACGACCGGTGCTGCTTCGGGAGGTAATCCAGGTCACCCAAGGTCGCGCGTTCATGCTGCTCTTGATCCTGCTGGCGCTCCCCTTCTGTACCCCCGTTCCCATGTTGGGATTGTCGACCCCATTCGGGTTGGTGATCGCCTTAATCGGCTTGCGCCTGGCCTTGCGCCAGAAACCCTGGCTGCCGGAGAGACTCTTGAACACAGCCTTACCCCCACGGTTCTTCCTGGCCGTTTTGAAGGCAAGCCGCAAGGTTCTTCGCTGCATGGAATACCTCCTCCGCCCCAGGCTTTGTTTCCTGGTGGATGTAGGATTCCTGCATCATGCGTATGGCAGCATGATCCTCATCGCAGGGGTCTTGTTGCTGCTCCCTCTTCCCATCCCGTTCAGCAACACCCTTCCAGCAATGACCATCGTCCTGCTGAGCGGTGCCCTGCTGGAGCGGGATGGCTACAGCGTGATCGGAGGAATCTTGCTCTTCCTCGCTACCCTCGTCTTCTTTGCCTGTGTGGGGTGGGGCGGCAAAGAGGTGGTAGGCTGGCTCCACAATCACCTGGGCAACCTGTTCACCCCTCAGGATTAAGAAGCGGTCCCAAGCTCGGCCGCCGGTTCAATAGGAAACAAGAGAGGTTCTCTCTTTATGTTTCTTCACGAACTTCATGGTAAAGTCTTCTTTTCAACTCCTTGACCACGCATGTCCAAACATTTCATCTGATGCTGGTCGCGCACTAGGAGTCGGCCGTTCGAAAGCGCCATGGGAGCCCACACTCCACCATCTTCCGCAGCCAAGACCTTGGCCTGTCCAAGCACTGCCGGCTTTTCGGCGGCAAGACCTAACAGATACAACTCCCCTCGCTTGCCATGCATCACGAAAGCCTTGCCGTCCGCGACAAGGAAACCTCCTGACTCAAACTGCAGGTCAGGCCCGGTTTGCCAGATCAGTTTTCCAGCCAGATCCAGGCACACGAACCCGGAGGTACTCCCGCCCTGATCGCGAAAGCTCGTCAGGTAGATGCGGTTCTCATAGAGCACCGGTGAGTGGATGTGCCCCGCCACCTGGCGGTTCTGCAAGGTCACTTCGGTCTTCCACCCATCCCCCTGCTTCTCGACCTGGAGAATCATGCATCCAAAACCCAGCCCGGACGCGATAAAGAGGCGCCGGTCATCCAACTGCAACGGTTGAGTAATCGGGATTTTGTGTGGCACAGGCGATCGTGTCGTCCATAGGACCCGCCCTGTCTCGGGATCCACGGAAGAGATGATGGAAGGCGGGGCGTCAGCGGGAGACTTCTCCGGATCACTCGGCTGCGCCAGCATAATCACTTGTTCCGTCCCCCCCAGTTTCATCAGAGTCGGGCTGACATGTCCGAACCAGTTACGGCCAATGTATCCCGAACGCCAGCGAATCTCCCCTGTGACCCTGTCGTAGGCCACCAATCCCACCTTCTGCGTCTGCGGCGCCACGATCACCAGACCATGGTAGAGCAAAGGTGCCTGAGTCACCCCCCATCGGGGTACCTGGGCCCGCAACAACTCTTCCTCCCGGTTCTTGGGCGAATCGCTGACATCCACCTCAGGATCCTTGAAGTCGTTGACCAAGTGTTTGGACCACCGGACCTTGTGAGTGGCCCGGTCGATGCACCTAAACTCCCCAAAAGGAGATACAGTGTAAAGAGACTCCCGATCCACCGTCGGCACGTTTCTCGACCCGTTGTAGGGGAGTTTGCCGGGCGTGTCTGACTCCAGTCTCCAAAGTTCCTTTCCGCTCTCGAGCTCAAGGCAGCGTAAGACATCCGTTTGATCGTGGATTCGATCCAGCACGAAAACCTCTCCCGAGTGGACGGCCGCACCACCGTACCCTTCCGCAAGATCGACGGTCCATAGCACTGCGGGCCCGGCATCCGCCCATCGGGTGGCGAGACCCTTCTCCGGTGAGATACCCGCGGCGGACGGTCCTCCTAGCCGAGGCCAATCGGCCCCCAGAGCCATCGGTTGCGGCGAGAGGAGCACCAGCAACACGAGTGTTACGCAGGAAAAATGAACCAGCGGGCCTAACGCCCGACAAAGGCCCCTGAAAGAAGAAATCGATGCACACATAACTGACGCTCTGGACTAGAGCAGGCCTCTGGTCCTCATCCTAGCAAAAAAGGAGGGGAGCGCGGCCTGCGGGTAGCCGGAGGAACGTATCGTTTCGGGTGTCGTATGGAACCCTCTAGCAGGGCGGGTTGCGACCTCTGCCGGGTAGCTTTCGGCAGCGGAAGGCCGCCCAAAAACCGCCAGGCCGGGCCTTCAGTCTCCCCTCCCCCATCTTCTCGCCTGAGCCAAGGGGAAAGCGCGGCACTTCGCTTCGCGCCTCACCGCATCCAGAAGCTTGGCAGCTCAGGTCATTCCTGGAACTCCAGCCACCCAAAACGGGTCGGCGTGTGGGCGGAGCCCGTCGCGGTCGGACTCCAGGCAAGAAAGGCGCCGTTCGCAATATCGTGCCGGTAGAGATTCAAGCGCCATCGCTCGCCTGCACGCGGCGGAGTTGCCCGGAGCTTCGCGAGCGGAATGCGCATTTCGGTGGTCCAGACCTTCCTCTTGCGGTCCACTTTCACCGCACTCTCGAATCCGCTGTTCCATTCCAAGCCACTGGCAGGTTTCTCGATCCAAAGATCCAGCTTCTCCCCCGTTGGCGCCACCTCATACTCGGTATAGGGTCTGAGTTGGTTTGGATCGGTGCCGATGAAGGCTTCTACGACATCCTTGTCCCAAAGGCCTTGGCGTTCGCCTTTCTTGAGGGCAGGTTCAAACAACGTGAACTCGGTGAAAGGCGCTTCGAAAGCGAGGTAGAGATAGCGATTAGACCAAAGAAGGCGGACCGTCGTGGAGAGTTCGGGCCGAACGGTCCCCTCCTTGAGCTGGGATTCGACAAACACTCGTTGAGCTCCGCGCCAGGCTGGTTCGCCCAGCCGTCCATCCGGCCGAAAGTCCTTCGTGATGTGAGGGGCTCTTACAGTCGGAAGAGGGAGGGATCGCACGAGAAGCCTGCGGGCGTTGTCGAAGTAGATCTTCCGCAGCACACTCGCTGGCAAACCAATGCCATCAATCTTCCACTCCCCTTGGATCGGTGTCATGTGGTCGAACTGCCGGTCGTGGGTCTCCAGCCAGCGCCAGTGTTTAGCATAGAATTCTTTGGCATCCTCGTCGGTCGGCGGGTTTCCGCTTCCGCCTGAGCCCAAGGTCAAACGATCATAGACCATAAAGTCCGTGGCGAACAAAATGCGGTCCTGATGTTTCAGGAACAACCGGCGGACCCGGGCCGGATCGTGGCGGCCGATTTCCGGAATCCGGGCGGCCAAATCCGCCATCATGTTGGGATATCGATCGAGAGAACGATCCACCCAGTCCAGGTCCTCGGCGTTATTCGCAAAGTGAACGCAGACGAACGTGGTGTGGGGATGGCGCTCCACCACCTTGTTCAAGGCTTCCAGGAGGCTCTCCCGGGCAGGGTATTTGGCGGGATCGCCGAACCACCATGAGGGATGGTCCTTGAGCTCTGTCCAGCGTTCGTTGGCAGAGTTGTAGGGCAGCCAAAAGGCCCGAGGATCTCCCACGTGGATCGAAACCGGCATCCCCAATTCGCCGCAGCGCTTCCACACCGGGTCGAGTTTAGGGTCGTCAATGGCGATCAGTTTCCCAGCCTTGTCCTTCAGGTAGAGCCCAAGTCGTTTGTATTCCTTGAATCCTGCCGCCCCAAGGCGGAAACCTTCTTCCACTTGCTTGACGGATTTCTCCTGAAAATCAGGCTCATCCCATCCCGTGTAATCGAGGCTCATAAAGTGGATGAAGCGGCCTGGGAACAGACGATCCGCCAGTTCCCGGTTTTGCTGGAAGGCCGAGGCGCTCCCGGGCTGCGAGGTGACCGTATCCCCGCTCAGATTGACCACCACACCCACTCCGGAGGCATCCATGATGGAGATATCCCGCCGCAAGAAATCCTCCCGATACCCCACGTGTTGATGCAGGTCGATAAGGCGGCGCTCGGACCGCCAGCGACTCGCCTCCTGGTTCGTCTCTGACTCCCCCGCTCCAGCCGTGCAAGCGAGGGCCAAAGCGCTCAACATCCAGGACAAGAAGCATCGAGAGAAGAGTGTGCTCATAGGAAGGGCCATTGAAGGAGCGCAATCCAGGGCTAGTCAAGGAAGAAGGCTTCCACTGGCCGACACGCGAGCCAAGCCGTTTCCCAACGACCATCCGCTCATGCTTGCGCCGCTCGCGCTGGTTGCGCCGGTCGGCCGTTCTTCGGCTGATTGCCCGCTGCGGGCAGATAGATATGGAACGACGCCCCCTGTCCCACCACCGAATCCGCCGTGATCAAACCGCCGTGCTTCCGGAGGATATGATAGACACAGGTCAACCCGAGGCCTGTAGAACGAGCGCGTGTAGTAAAGAAGGGATCGAAAACACGTTGGAGGTCGGCTGCGGTAATCCCCTTGCCCGAATCCCGGATGGTCAAGCGAACATAGCGGCCTTGGGCCAGGGGCAGCTTCGCCAACTCCTCGGGGAGAACGTTCTGGGAAATCACATGCAACTCGCCTCCGGAGGGCATCGCCTGCACCGCATTCTGCACCAATTGCTCAATCGCCTGCTCAATCTGACCAGGGTTGATCTCCACTTCCCAAAGATCGTCCGCCAGGTTGAAGTGGCAACGAACGAGGGCGGAATCCAGAATAAAGCCCACTCGCTGCCGGATCAAGCCGTTGAGGTCGCTCGTCTTTTTCGAGGTGGAACCTCTGCTGGTAAGGCTCAACACGCGCCTGGTGATCTCGCGCGCCTGCAGAGAAGCCTGGGTCGCCGAATCCAGAGCCTCCGCCAATTGCGGATCCGCATCGGCGCAACTCCGCGCAAACTCCAGGTTCCCGAGGATGACAGTGAGCACGTTGTTGAAATTGTGGGCAATCCCCGAGGCCATTTCCGTTACCGCCTCCATTCTACTCTCCGACTGCTGCTGGGCCATCTCCCTCCGCTCCTGGCTCACATCCCGGAACAACAGAATCGCCCCAAGGCACTGGCTTGCCTCATCCTCGATCGGAGCAGCGCTTGCGGAAATCGCACGGGAGGTGCCTGACCTGGATAGCAATACGCAACCTTCCGGTAATACTGCTGATGGCTCCCCTCCCAAAACGGAGTTCACCAAGGTATTCCCCGGGATGCGCTCTCCGGCTCTCTCTGGCAGGAATGCAACCTCCACAGGAAGACTCAGCGCCTCCCCTGAACCCCAACCGGTAAGTCTCTCCGCCGCGCGGTTCACCAGCACGATCTTGGCCTCTCGGTCCGTCACAATGACACCCTCGGGCATGGAGCGGAGAGTCGCCAAAAGCTTGTCGCGGTTCAGCTGAAACTCTTTCCGTGCCTGCTCCTGGGCTGCTAGCGCAGCCCGGGCTTCTTCGCATTTCCGTGCCTGCTCGTCAAGTTGCCGCCCGGTTTCCTGAGCGCTCTTCTCACCTTCCTCCACTCTCGAAACGATCACGTTCACGTTGGCCGTCAAGCCCCCCAATTGCCACCCGACACCCGGCTCAGCGCGCAAGGAGTGGTCCTTTTCTGTGACAACGCGCTCCGCGAACCGCTGTAAACGGGCGATGCGCTCGGAAAGCGGCTTCTGCAGCAAGACAGCAAGAGCTGTAGCAACACCCAAACCGAGCAGACCCGCTAGTAGGATCGTACCGGCTGGAAGATGGATAACCCCGAAAGGGAGCGGGCCTTCCGCGATGAGATGGACCACCAGGTTGGTCCTCCCTGCACTCAGGATGGGGCAAACCCATTGATACTTCTCGGCCCTCCCCGAGGGTTGATCCAAAGGCCCAGGAGCTGAGTCCCTTTCGAAGACTGCCAGTGTCGTCCCCTCGGGGCTCAGGATCGAGGCGCTCAGCAAGTAGGGTTTGCCGCGGACGGTACGAAAGGCCTCCACGGACGGATCTCCTTTCCCTTGGTTTGAAGCGGCCAAGTAGTCCGTGGCCACCCGGCTGGCGATGGCGTTCATCTGCTGCGTGTTCTGGATGCGTGCCTGGACCCCGAAAGCTCCGAGCAGCACCGCCGTGGCAACCAGCACGCCGGCGAGCGCAACGGACATCATCAGCAGGATGAGTCTGCGCCCGATCACCGTAAACGAAAAGATTCCTGAATTCGCTTCCATGCCCTCCGTTCCGCTGGAGGGCATCCAATCCCCCCAACTTCCCAGAACCCTGTGCCGAAGAGTGTAGCTTCACCACCGAGTCTTCCTCGGGAAAAAAACACAGGTTACCAGCACTGCGCTCGTCCCCTGGAATGGTCGTCAAGACCACACCCAAAGCCCGTGCGACAGCACTTTCTTCCTAGTTTATCGGCAGAGGACTTGAAGACTTTAATGCGAAGGAAGCACCTCACGAAACTCCCATTCATCCGCAGCCATGGCCTCCAACCAGAGTCAGGCTCGCAAGCCAGCGCCCTTGCGCCTGAGCTCCCGCGGTTTGTAGATGCCCAAAGGAGTAATGATTCCCGTGATGAGCTCGGCGGGGGTAACGTCAAAACCGGGGTTCCGAGCACCACTGCTGGGATTGGCCGTCCGCACCCAGGTACGACACCCCTTCCGATCGACTCCCCAAGCTCCCAGGACCTCCTCCTCGGAGCGCTCTTCGATAGGAATGTCCTTCCCTGACTTAAGCTTCCAATCGATCGTGCTTAGGGGAATCGCAACGTAAAACGGGATCTTGTGGCGATGGGCCAGGACGGCCTTGGTGTAGGTGCCGATCTTGTTCGCCACTTCCCCAGTCAGCCCAAGCACTCGATCGCTTCCCACGATGACTAAATCAATTTCACCACGCTGCATGAGGTGCCCGGCCGCATTGTCGGCAATCACCTGATGCGAGACCCCTTGCTGCGCCAACTCCCAAGCCGTCAAGGAGGCTCCCTGGCAACGAGGCCGGGTTTCATCGCAGAAGACGTGGAACGACCGCCCCTGGGCTTGCGCTGCGTACATCGGAGCCGTGGCGGAACCGTAATCCACAAAAGCCAGCCAACCCGCGTTGCAGTGCGTCAGCACCCTCATCCCCTCCCGAATCAAAGGGGCGCCGTGCACCCCGATCGAGCGGCAATGTTCGGCGTCCTCATCCGCAAACGACTGGGCGGATGCCAGCGCGATCTGCTGTTTTTCTTCCACTGTCACCCCCTGCTTCAGCTGGCAGAGGATATCATTCATGGCATTGACTGGATCAACGGCAGTCGGTCTGGCAGCGGCCAGGGTGGCGTAAACCTTCTGCACGTGAGCCTCAAAGTGACTTCGGTTGGAGCCGCGGAAAGAACGCACACCTTGGGCCAGGCCAAAAGCCGCGGTCGCTCCAATCGCTCCCGCCCCTCGCACCACCATCTCCCGAATCGCCTGCGCCGTTCGCCGATAATCGGGAATCCTGACCACCTGAAACTGGTGCGGAAGCAACCTTTGTTCGATCAAGAGGACTTCGTTCGAAGCCTCGTCGAAATCCACCGTTCGATAATGGCGGGCGCTCCGGCCGGTCTTAACGATCATAATCCACCAATCCGCAGACTCAGTTTCCGAATTCGCTCCCGCAGCCTCCGATAGTAACTTGTCTTTCGGAACGCGGCTAGATCTGGATCCCGGGACATATATCGGAAGTCGTTGTATCCAAGATCAATAGCCTTGCTGATCGCAGCCAGTGCCTTGGCATGCTGGTCGGTCAGAGCGTAGCTGCAAGCCAAGTTGTAGTGGACCATGGGTTCCTGGGGGCGCAGCGTAGCCAACCGCAGGTCCAGATCCAACCCCTCGGCAAACCGGCCACGCCTTGTATAATCATCTGCAAGAAGCTGCAGGACATCACAGTACGCCGGATCTCGCCGCAACAAACCTTCCAGGAAACCAATCTCAATATCGAGATTCCTGCGCTGTTCCGGTGACATTCCCGAATTCCGCTTTCGAGTCATAGCTCTGAGGGATGATGGCAGAGGAGAACGGCAAGTCAAGCGACCGGGGCAATTTCCCCCCACCGGAGGGTGTTTTCGTGGCTGTTTGTGTTTTTCCGTTTGACCCCGTGCGAGACAGCAAGTTACCGTGCGCGTTCACATATTGGACAGCAGATATGTTCGCAACAATTCGCAAGCACCAACAGTGGCTTTGGATCTTCATCATCGCCGCCGTCATCATCAGTTTTGTCATCTACTTCACTCCAACCTCGAGTAACTCCAGCCGAGGAAGCGGGGGGGGATCCTTCGGGTCGCTGGATGGCCAACCACTCACCCGGCGGGCCTACATGGAAGCGTGGCAGGACGTTCGGTTGAGCTACTTCCTGCGCACGGGCAACTGGCCTGACCAGGCCGACGCAAAGCGCACCGGATTCAATGTGGATCGCGAGACGCGCATGCGTTTGGTACTTCTGGCGCGCCTCAAGAAACTCAACGTTCAAGTCGACGAAGCCTCGATCGCCCAGTGGATCGTGGAACGGTTTTCGTCCGACCGCCAGGCTGCCGCGGCCAAGCAGAATTACGAGAACTTTGTGAAACGGGAAATGACCAGGGCTGGCATGGTGGAAGCCGACCTTCAACGTTTCATCAGGAATGAGGTAGGAATCGCGCATTTGGCCGCAGTCGCGGGCGTGGCTGGCAAGTTGACCACCCCCCGGGAAGCCACGGCGCTTTACCGACAGGAGCAGGAGAAAGTGGAGACCGAAGCTGCGGTTTTCTCGCTCACGAACTTCCTGGCCAGCGTCAAAGTAGAACCTAGCTCCTTGGCGCAGTTCTACACCAACCGCCAGAGTCTCTATGCGGTGCCCGAACGTATCGAGGTCTACTACGTGCGTTTTCCGCTCACCAACTACTTCGCTCAAGCCGATGCCCGGATGAGCCGGGACACGAATCTGAGTGTGGAAATCGACCGTGCCTACCTCTCCGCAGGACCTCAGACCTTCACCGACACCAACGGCCAGGTCATGTCGCCGGAGGCCGCCAAGACGATGATTCGCGAGCGGGCTCGCAACAACCAAGCTCTCTTGGAGGCCCGCAAAGCCGCAGCCGGGTTCGCGGTCGCTTTGGACGCGATCAAGCCAACCAAAGCTGAGAATCTCAAGGATCTGGCCACCTCCAGCAATATGGTGGTTGGGGTAACGGAACCTTTTGGAGAGATGAGTTCTCCCAAAGAACTGAAAGTCCGAAGCAATTTCGCAGAACTCGCCTTCAAGCTTACCGAGGCGGAACCAATTTCCCCCCCGATTGGCGGAGAGGACGGTTTTTACTTGGTCGCGCTGCGCCAGCGAATTCCTCGGGAGATTCCCCCACTGGACAACATCCGCAGTCGGGTCGTAGAAGACTTCACTCGAGATCAGGCTTTGACCCTGGCCCGGCAGGCAGCCACCAATCTACATACCGCGTTGGTGGAAGGCTTGGCCCAAGGCAAGAGCTTCGTGCAGGTTTGCACGGCTTCCAAGGTCACACCGATCCTCATACCTACTTTTACCCCCAGCACCCGGGCTCTTCCCGACCTGGATCGGAGACTGGATTTCAGCCTGGTTCGTTCCGCTTCTCACGGTGTGGAGGTTGGGAAGGTTTCTGAATTGATGCCCACCCGCGATGGAGGCTTTGTCCTGCATGTGAAGGGCAGGACGGCGGCGACCGAAGCCGAACTCAAAGCTGAGCTTCCCAAATACCTGGCGACACTCCGTCAATCGATGCAGTTCGAAGCCTTCAATGACTGGTTCCGCACCCAGTACGAACAGAGTGGTATCGATATCGGCCGAGGACAGGATGCTCAGGAATAGCTCGATGGTCCAGACGGCAGAAGCGGCTCCGAAAGGCGCCGCAAGCCGAAGTCGGGTGGATTCTCGGCCTTTACTGGCTGGTCACTTCGACTCGTGGCACTCGGATCACGCATCTTTTTCTCATGCCCGCTGACCCTGCCAAACTCCCGCCGGTGAAGGTTTCCAGCCCGGAAACGCGCGGCTTCTGGGAAATACCCGTGCTCTTCGAGGATGACCACCTTCTCGCCTTGGAGAAACCGGCCGGACTCCTGACCTCTCCGGACCGCCATGATCCTCATCAGCCCAACCTGATGGGTTTGCTGCACGAGGGGATCCGAAAGGGCTCGCCTTGGGCCGTTGGACGCAAACTAGCCTACTTGGCGACGACTTACCGGCTGGACCTGGAGACCTCTGGAGTGCTGCTTCTGGCCAAAACGAAGCAGGATCTGGTATCGATGGCCAACCAATTCGGCACCCCCAAGCCGTCAAGAAAGTACGTAGCCCTGATGCGCGGGGAACCGGAGCCCGAGGAGTTTGAGATCGATGCAAAGCTGGCCCCTCATCCCGTTCGCCCCCATCTGATGGTCGTAGAGCCCAAGCTCGGGAAACAAGCGCGTACCCTCTTTCAAGTCCTGGAAAGATTCCGTGGCTACACCTTGGTTCGTTGCGTGCCCCAAACCGCCAGGCCGCACCAAATCCGAGTTCATGCCAGGCATGCAGGTTATCCGTTGATGGGAGATCCAGCCTACGGAGGCAAGCTCCTGCTGTTGTCCACCCTCAAGACCAGCTACCGCCTTAAGAAAGACCGGGAGGAACGCCCGCTCCTCAGCCGGGTTGCGCTCCACAGTGAAGAGGTAACCTTCAGCCATCCCAGCACCTCTCAGGAAGTCACGATCCGAAGCGCGTGGCCCAAGGATTTTGAAGTCGCCCTGAAGTACCTCCGCCGATACGCGAAAGCTGGTGGCCCAACCTCTTGGTAGCGTCGCCCCCTGCTTGCCCTGAATCAAGGGCCCAACTACGGCTTGTCGTCCTCTTCCGTCTCCTCGATTTCCTCGATTTCCTTACGCATCTGCCTGGAGATCCTCGGTCTCACAAAGCCATAGACCAGATAGGTCGTAAAGATCAAAGGGAGGATCGCAGGAAGGATCTTCTCCTGCAGAACAACGACCAAACCAACGAAGAGAATCGCCCCCACCGTCTTGGCAAAAGGACGGCGCATCCCCAAGTCCAGTTTCTTGAACGAAGGATAGCGCACTTCACTCACCATCATCACGGACAAAAGGACCAGAATCACCGGCAGGACATACCTCCAACTGCCCGTGGGAAACTCCCGGTCATCCAGCCACATCAGAAACAGGGTTAACGATGCCACCAATCCCGCGGCGGCGGGAATGGGAAACCCAAGAAACTCGTCCCCCCCCCCACCCGAGCCCTTCATCGTGGACAGACAGTTGAATCGAGCCAATCTCAGGGCTCCACAGATTAGGTAGACCGACGCGATGAACCACCCTACTTCCGGGTGGTTGACAAACACATCCTTGAGAACGATCCGGTGAACCAGAAAGGCGGGCGCGACCCCAAAAGAAACCAGATCCGCCAAGGAATCGAACTCGCGCCCAAACGGGCTTTCATAGCCGCCCCATCGAGCCACCCGCCCGTCGAGGAGATCGAAAATGCAGGCAAGCAGAATGAAGAAGAGCGCGTTACGGATGACCGAGTTGAAGGTAGGCGACGCCAGGTCCGCTTCGACAATCTTCGTCAAAGCAACGAACCCGCAAAACAGGTTCCCGCCGGTCATCAGGTTCGGCAGGAAATAGATCCGCAGCCGGCCTGCATCTGCCAAGGCCGTATCCGCACTCTTGCTTTCACCAGCCATAGCTCAGGAACGTCGAGCCAAAACCGTTTCGCTTCCACGCACCCGCTGCCCGAGGGTGACTTCGACGGTGCTCGTCAGCGGCAAATAGACATCCACCCGCGATCCAAACTGGATCAGACTGATTCTCTCGGCGCGCCCTACCGTTTCTCCTTCAGCCACCCACGGGATAATGCGCCGGGCAATCAAACCCGCAATGAGCCGAATACCGATCTTCTCCCCCGCGACTTCGGCGGATTCAAACCCAATCAGGACATTCTCATTGTGAGTCGCCGACTCGGCGCTCATCGCGTTGAGGAACTGTCCGGGGTTGTGCTTGCAGACGGAAACCCGGCCTGCCAAAGGGGCGTACTGAACGTGGACATCAAAAACCGAGAGGAAAATGGAGACCCGTTTACAGCGTCCCCCCATAAACTCAGGCTCTTCAATCTCGTCAATCGCATCGACCTTCCCAAAGGCAGGAGCCGTGATCGCCTTGGGGTCGGTTGAAACCACCGGGGTGGGGTCTCGAAAGAAATAGAGGCAGAAGAGGCAGAAGAGGACCCACAGGGCAAAGAGCAACCCTGCGATCTCGACGATGACATTGCCCAGGATTTTCGCCAAGGCCCCGCCGAGTGCCAATGCCAACAAACCCACCAGCGTCCAATAAATCAGGCGCAGAGCGGCACGATGGGCTTTGCCGACGTGCTTCACAGCTTCCAATCTCAACTAGCGGCAGGAGCTACTTCTTCCACTTTAGCATGCAGTTCCATCAGGTCCAGCACTTTGGAGTGGACGATCTGCTCAGCTAACTGGCCCAGACCACCCTGTTCCTGCATCTGCTTGACCAACTTCTCCGGCTTGATCTGGTTCTGCTGCGCCAGCCAGAGGATACGATTGGTCATTTCTTCCCGACTCGCCTGGATCTTTTCCTTCTCTGCGATGCGGGCCAGGATCAGGTTCGCCTTCACCCGGTCCAGAGCACTCTTGCTCGCGGCCGAGTAAATCTCGTTCTTATGCTCGTCGATAAGCTCCTTCGGAACTCCCCGTTCCTGGTTCGCGCGAACGATGTCGTAGACGACGCTCCGGGTTTCCTGCTTCACCATGACTTCCGGCAAATCACAGGTGACGGCGGCCAGGAGCTGGTTCACCAGCTGGTCTCGCGAATCCCTCTTCAGCTTGAACTTCAATTCGTTCTCGAGATCCCGGCTCACCCCTTCCCGAAGTTTCTCAAGGTTCTCGGCACCAAAGGACTTGGCAAATTCATCGTTGATGTCAGGGAACACCTTCTCCTTTACTTTGACGATCTCCACCTCGAAGGTACCCGGCTTGCTTGCCAATTCCTGAACAACAAAATCTGTGGGGAACGTAATGTTCACCGTCCGCTTGTCTCCTTCCTTGGCCCCAAGCAATTGGTCGGTGAATCCGGGAATGAATTGCTCAGGCTTGGCTTGCATCCAGAAGCTGGTCTGCTGGCCAATCCCTTTGGCAGTCGGGGCAATTTCCGTGATCGGTTTGCCTTCGCTGGACCCCGTGTAGTTCACCACCAGGAAATCATTAGCGGCAACCTCCCGAGCCAGATCCACATAGGTCGCCCGCTGCTCGCGGAGCATGCCAATGGCCTTCTCCACATCTTCGGTAGTGACCACGCGGGATTCGCGTTTGACGGCCAATCCTTTGTACTCGGGCAACTCGAACGTTGGCTCCACTTCCACCGTGGCTGCGTACTGCAGGGGCTTGCCGCGCCCGAACTGGATCTCCTCAATGTCGGGATTTGTCACCGGCCGAAGCTTCTGCTCTTCAAGGGCTTTCTTGTAAGACTCGTTCAGCAGTTTCTGTTTGACCTCCTGCTCGATCTTCTTTTCGAAGGACTTGACTATCAAATGGCGCGGTGCCTTCCCCGCCCGAAATCCGGGTAGGGCCGCGTGGCGCTGAACCTCCAATGTCACCGAGTCGAAAGCAGCATCCACAGCCTGCGCGTCACATTCCACCCGTAGCAGCTTTTTGCACGGGGCCAGATTTTCCACCGTCACATTCACAAGAAACCTTTCAAAACAAGATACGAAACCACCACAGAGCGTCCCGGCCAGATGGGTCACCAAGGCGGCCTTGCCGCATGAGAACGCGAAGGCTATGTATCCTCGCTGGTGGCGTCAAGGTTTTCCTGCTGGCCGATTTAACCAGCTTAGCCGCTCATTGGGAAAGCCTTGTGCGATAAGGGATCTCCCTAGGCCGGAAGGTAGAAGTCCGCCGGGAAGGGTTTCCCTTTCTCGAGGAATCGGCGCAAGCGGTTTCCGCGCTTCGCCACGAGGGCGGCAAACTGGGCCCGTGGATGTTCCCCCACCAACTCGGCAGCCGAAGCCTCGAAATCGCCAGTGCTGCACCAGTAGGCATTCAGGAGCAGGTCTTTCGACTTGTCATCGTGAATGGCCAGGATGCGCTCGACCTCCTGGTCCAGCGCGAAGGGCAGGTTCCGCCGACTCGTCAGCCAATTCCAGAGCGCCTTCTCCGCCTCGTTGTCCCGAGCCATATCCAGGAGCGCCTCCCCTTCCGCCCCTGTCAGCAACTGTCCCGAAGCCTGGAGTTGGGCAGCCAACTCGGCCCGCGTCATCCCTCCCCTTTCCGCCAGCCACGTTTGGTATTTCTGGTAGTCCAATTCAGCCGATTCCCCGAATTCCTGTTCCCCTGCCTCTCGAGGGGTCATCGTGGAGGCCTCGCTGCACAGTTTGGCCCATAACTCCGCCGGGGTGGCATCGGGCATCCGGTAACGGCGAAGCCATGCAGGACAAGGCGGCTCGAACGGGACGGGCATTGGGTTCACCTCCAGAACTGAACCATCCATTCCCCGCACGGCGAAACTAAGGTAAGCCTTTTCTCCGAGCCGCAACACGGAGGCGTGAATCGTGCGACCCGGGTCCACAAACGCCGCCACCAATACCCGGCTATTTCCGTTGAGAGTGAAAAGCCCAGCATTGGTGAAGCCTTCTCCACGGACGAACTCCACCAATTCCTTTGCGGGAGTGATCAGGAACCACGCCCGGTCCAGGCTCGGGACCAACCTCATCCTCGGCGGAGCGGCGTTCCTACGCAAGTTGGCCAGCCTTGAGCGGAACTCCGCCGCCATTTGGTCTGCCTCAACACGGTACTGTCTCTGCAAATCCTGCACCGTCTCTAAAAGGCTCGTTTTGCCAGTGCCTTGGGCTGGGCTGGGAATCGCAGCCCCCAGCTCGGAGCCCTGCTGGAATGGGTAGGAGGTCGCGTCCGCGATGAATACAATCTCAAAGCCGACCCCCTTTCCGCCCTCCAACAGTTCGTAAACCGGGAACACACCATCTCCGAAACCAGAGGAGACAAATGGGATCGTCGGGTCTGAGCTTCCCCCGAGCAAAGCGATTCCATAGTCACCCGCTTCGTCGAAGTAACGGCTGACCTTTTCGAAGCTCGCGTCGTCATCGTCCCCCCAGACCCGCTTCACCGCTTCCAGGTCGCAAACGCTCGTCATGGCCGTATCGCTCCAGGTCTCCCCCACTTGTTCCCCAAGGCTGGGCTGGGCGGATTCCCGAACTACCCGAAGTCGCGCAATCCGATGGTCCTGGCCGTAGGAAGCCACCTTGGCTTTGAGGAGGTAGCTGCCGGGAGTAGCTTTGATCACCACGCCGTCATTTTCGGAAGGAACGAAGCTAGGATCGATCACGAGAAAACTGGAACCACGAAGGGCGATGGGGCAAAAATCCAGCCATTCGCTCGCCACCGGCTGCGTGGCGCTACCCAGGCTTCTGGATTCCGCCCAGTTCAGGTACTCGCGCAGAGGGAAAGGTCGTTCCTGCATTCGCAGCGTACGGTATCGCCAGAGTCTACGGAGTGCAATCCCGTCGATGGTTCTCCTGGCGTAACGCAGAGGAGTATGTGCTTCTCACCCTGGCTAATCTCATCGCAGGTGTCAAGTGCCTGGGGAGATTGCGCTAGCTAAGAGGAGCCAAGCCACTCGCCTTCTTCCGAAGGCGACTACATGAGGAGAGGAAGCGACGGCTCGGAGAGCCATCGCCCATCTTCTGGATCATCTCTGAGGAGGCCGTTAGTGGTCCTTCTTGGCCACTTTCATTTCCAGGTAAAGATCTCGCAATTGCTTGGGCTCAACCGTGCCCGGAGAGTCGGTCATGAGGTCGGTGCCCTTGGCAGTCTTCGGGAAAGCGATGACATCGCGGATGCTGGGGGTGCCGCAGAGAATCGCGATCATGCGGTCAAAGCCAAGGGCGATTCCTCCGTGTGGAGGAGCACCGTAGCGGAACGCTTCCAGCATGTACCCGAACCGGGCCTTGACCATGTCCGGAGGAATCTGGAGGACCTCCTCGAAAATGGTCTTCTGGACGTCGGGCTGATGGATACGGATGGATCCCCCACCCAGTTCAACGCCGTTGACCACCACATCGTAATGTTGCCCGCGCACCTTCTTGGGATCGGTCTTGAGGTAAGGGACATCCTCGGCCACCGGGGCGGTGAACGGATGATGACTCGAATACCAGCGGTTCTGCTCCTTGTCGAAGCTCAGCAGCGGGAAGTCCACCACCCAGAGGAAGTCGAACCGGTCAGCGGGAATGCTCAGTTTGCCCTGGCTCTTCAGCAATTCCGCGGCGTAGAGCCGGATCCGACCCAGAATCTCGCAAGCGTTCAGCCACGGACCAGCCGCGAACAAAATCAGGTCACCTTCCTCCACACCCAACCGCTCCGCCAACTCTTTCTTCTCTGCGTCTCCAAAGAACCGAACGATTGGGGATTTCCATTCGCCCCCTTCCACCTTGATGAAGGCGAGACCCTTCGCACCATTGCTCTTGGCAATCTCGGTCATCGTCTCCAACTGACCCTGGGTAGCGCCAGCCAGGCCTTTGGCGTTCATCGCTTTGACGACCCCACCGGTGGCAACGGTACCGCTGAATACTTTGAATCCGCTGTTCCGGAAACACTCGGTAAAATCGGCCAGTTCCATCCCGAAACGGGTGTCCGGCTTGTCGATGCCGAAACGATCCAGGGCTTCGACGAAGGGCATTCGTTTGAAGGGTGTTGGAATATCGATGTTGAGGGCCGTCTTCCAGACCCGCTTCACCAATCCCTCGATGAGCGCGTAGATGTCCTCGCGCTCGATGAATGACATTTCCAAGTCCACTTGGGTAAACTCGGGTTGCCGGTCCGCGCGCAGGTCTTCATCGCGGTAGCAACGCGCCAGTTGGAAATAGCGCTCCACACCTGCTACCATGAGGATCTGCTTGAACTGCTGGGGCGATTGTGGCAGCGCGTAGAAAAGGCCAGGGTTCGTGCGGCAGGGCACAATGAACTCCCGCGCGCCTTCAGGCGTCGACTTAAAGAGCGTGGGGGTCTCGACTTCCAGGAAACCCTCTTCATCAAAATAGTTCCGGACCGCGGTGGCCACTTTGGAGCGGATCCGCAGGTTGCGAATCATCTCGGGGCGGCGCAGGTCGAGGTAACGGTACTTCAGACGCAGTTCCTCATTCACCTTTGCAGCGGCCTCTGGATCATCCACCTGGAATGGTAGCGGCTCCGCAATGTTCAGCACTTCCAGCTCCTTCACCATGACCTCGACCTCCCCGGTGGGGATCTTGGCGTTATTCGTACCCTCAGGGCGCTGACGGACTTTGCCCGTGACCCGGATCACGCATTCGTTCCGGAGAGCGGCGGCGGCTTCGAACAACTCCTTCGGCATATCGGAAGGATCAAACACCGTCTGGGTGCGTCCCTCACGGTCGCGAACGTCGATGAAGATGAGCCCTCCCAGGTCGCGCCGGGAATGGACCCAACCGGAAAGAGTGACGACTTGCCCGACGTGAACGGGACGTAATTCGTTGCAATGATGCGTGCGTTTCATGAATCTTCTGCAGTCGCGGGGCATGCGCCTCGCAATGCAGCCGCGCATGTTGCCGGGCCAGAGGGCGGATTAGAAGCCAAATCTTTCCTCCGCACAGGGTGTGGTGCCGCCCTGGCGTAGTCGCCTTAGGCAGAAGGCGAGTGACTTCCCCCCCTGCCCTCCCAGCGCGCTCTGCCGAGCACGCCTACCAGAGGGATTCCTTCCTGTAATTCCTGCGCCGTCTTCCGGCGGCGGCTACTTCCCCCTTGCGTAGTCGCCTTCGGCAGAAGGCGAGTGACTTTTCCCCCCTGCCCACCCCAGCGCGCTCTGCCGAGCACGCCTACCAGAGGGATTCCTTCCTGTAATTCCTACGCCGTCTTCCGGCGGCGGCTACCCAACCTTGGGTTGGAACCATCCTCTATTAACCCTTGGCTCGCAGCACTTCGAGTAATTGAGCGTGCAGCACCGGATTGGCCGCCATGACCGGATAGATCTGCTCCACGGGCCGATTTGACAGATCAAAGCGGACAGGCTGCCCGGCCAGATCCGTAAAACACCCGCCCGCCTCCTCAAAAACCAACCGTAGCGCCGCAATGTCCCAGATCTTGGTGCAATGGTTGATGGCTCCGCCGAATTTACCATCCAACGTGTAACAAAAATCGACTAACGAATTGGTACACCGTATGTTACGGACTCCTTGGACCAAGTGCGCCAAGGTCCTGGTCTGTGCCTTCACGGTCTCGAGTTCCGCCGAAGCATCCACTCCACAAGCGCAGAGAACATTCTTAAGGTGAGTCTCTTGTCCCATGGTGAGAGGCGCTCCATTGCGCGTAGCCCCCTGCCCTTTGCCAGCCAGGTAATGCGTATCCGTTGTGGGCAGGTACAGGCTCCCCAGAATTGGTTCGTTGCCCTGGAGGACCGCAATCATGACTCCAAACCAAGGCACTCCCGCCGCGAAGTTCGAGGTTCCGTCCAAGGGATCGATGACCCACGTAAATGGTTCTTCTCCTGGATGATATCCGGATTCTTCCCCTAGGATTCCATGACCGGGAAAGGCCTTGTGGATGAGCTCCATCACACAACGCTCCGATTCGAAGTCCGCCTCGGTCACGATGCTGCTGGCGTTTTCTTTGACTCGAAAATCCGAGGTACGCCCGAAGTGCTTCATCAAGATCGCACCCGCTGCCCTAGTGCATTCAACCAAGAGATCACGCATGGCTAAGCAGGCTAAGCCAAGACGCTCGGGGTAGCGAGGGAATTGACGCAGGCCTGGAACCAGCCAGCTCCTTCTTGTCATCTCGTCGGATTTGACCCATACATTAAGTTGTGAGGTGGCTGGTGCCTGCCGGACGCTGCGTCCTCTGAGGGAGTCAATCCCCGCGCGCGCCAAGCTCAACCCGCAACAACTCGATTGAATAACAGTAAACTCAAGATCATGCTGCGACAGTGGGTGGTCACCACGATTGCCGTGTTGGTCACCGCCCAGATCGTTAGCGGCATCCGCTACGACACCTCCGCCGGCCTCATCGCCGCATCGCTCCTCTTGGGGATCCTCAACGCATTCCTGCGTCCGGTGCTCCTGTTGCTCTCACTTCCGCTCGTGGTCTTCTCCTTGGGCCTGTTCCTCATTGTCATCAACGCCGCCTTGCTCTACCTGGTCGGGCAGGTGGTAAGGACTTTTCACGTGGACTCCTTCGGCAGTGCCTTCTGGGGAGCCCTCCTCATCAGTATCTTTTCTGCGATCGCCAATGCTCTGACAGGCGGGGCGCAGATCCGGGCCAAAACCTCGTCGACTCCCTCCCGTCCCGAACGCCCCCAACCACCCTCAGGCTCAGGTCCTATCATCGACGTTTGACAATCCAAAGGCGCATCTTGTGGCGGACAACCAAGATGCAGCCCTCGTGAGCAAGAAAAACCGCATGACTCCCGAACCACAATTCGAACCATACTCCAAGGCGCTCGAAGCTCTGCTGGAGAACCTGGAATTGGCGTCTGAGCACTTCGGAAGCGGACGGCAGGATTCGGCTGATGTAGCGTTCGAGGAAAAGGCGAGAGGATTGTTTTTGCTGCAGTTTGCCCATGTGCCCGCTTACCAGGCATTCTGCCGCGCCCAAGGGAAAACCCCTGAGACAGTTTCCCGATGGTCAGACATCCCAGCGGTTCCTGCCTCCGCATTCAAGGAGTTTGATCTCTCCAGCCTCCCTCCAACAGACAGAGTCACCGTCTTCCGCTCCAGTGGCACCACCGGGCAGACGCGCAGCGAGCATGCCCACTCGCGGGAAAGCCTGCGACTCTACGAAGCCTCTCTTTGGCCCTGGTTTGAAAAGCATCTCTTGGACGGGATGGGTGGATTTCAGGTCCCACAAGTGGAGCTGCTGGCCTTGACGCCACCTCCCGAGCAGGCAGCTCGCTCTTCGCTGGTGTACATGTTCGAGTTCATTCGACGCCGGGTCGGCGCGCTCCGATCCGACTTTTGCGGCGTCACTCAGGCTGCCAGCGACTGGACCGTCCATGTCCCGACCGCCCTAAAGTGGCTGCAGATGACCGCCGAACGGACCCAGCCAGCGTTACTTCTGGGAACGGCCTTCTCTTTTGTTCACCTGCTCGACGCGCTAGAGGAACACCGAATCAAGATTCCCTTGCCGCCTGGTTCAAGAGTGCTCGAAACCGGAGGGTACAAGGGCCGTTCACGAACGCTTGCCAAGCCGGACTTGTACCGGTGCATTGGCGACCGACTCGGCATCCCGCCCGAGTTCATCGTCTGCGAGTATGGGATGAGCGAACTTAGCTCCCAGGCCTATGACCACGTGGCCGGACACACCTTGGGCAAGCCACGCGTTTTCCGCTTCCCGCCCTGGGCTCGCTTCGAAATCACGGACCCGGAGACGGGGGGAATCGCGCCGGAAGGGAGGCCGGGGTTGCTGAGAATCTTCGACTTGGCCAATGTGCGGTCCGTTATGGCCCTGCAGACGGAGGACCTAGCGGTCCGTCGGGGTGATGGGTTTGAGTTGTTGGGACGGTCCACCGAGGCCGAGCCGCGAGGGTGTTCGCTAATGTCGGGAGACCTTCAACGGCCCGTCGCCCGTGATCAAGACACACCATGAAACTCCCGGACTTCTTTCTCGCCGACCTTCCCTCTGGGACTCCTCTGAGCCCTCAGATGGTGCAGGACGCATGCCTGGCCATCAAGCGCAACCAGCGGCAATACCTGTCGGAGAAGAGCACCACCAGAATCATCCAGGTCCTGGCGGCCACTGCCGAAGATTGGCTGGCCGAGAACAATCCCTATCGAGCCATCGCCCTGCGCCAAGGCCAGGCTGACGCCGGTTTTCCACCTGAGGTTCTGGCGGAGGGGATTAAGAGCTTCTTCGGATCCATCACCGTCAAAAGCCTTGAAACCCTCGTACGACAGGATTTGGGAGAATTGGACCGACTGGATGCCATGGTCTCCAGCCGCGACGAAGAGCGAAACGAGCGGTCCTCGTTTGCGCGCAGCCCGGAACTGATAGTGCATTTCGCTGCGGGCAACCTGCCGTGCCCCGCCTGGACGAGCATGATCCTCGGCCTGCTCACCCGTTCCGCACAATTCATGAAGTGCGCCACCGGCACGAGTTTGCTACCCCGCCTGCTGGCCCACTCGATCCACGAACGCGAACCGAAGATCGGCAGCTGCCTCGAGGTCGCAGAATGGAAGGGCGGGAATGAACCACTCGAAAGCGCGCTCTTTGCGGAAGCGGACTGCGTCACGGCCACGGGTTCCGATGAAACCCTGGCAAGGATCCGAACGCGCGTTCCCGCCCAAGCCCGCTTTCTGGGCTATGGTCACCGCGTCAGTTTCGGTTACGTGGCTCAAGAGGTGTTGGAAGGCGCCCAAGTCGACCGAATCGCCGCCAACGCCGCCCTCGACGTGGCGGCCTGGAACCAGCTGGGCTGCCTCTCACCCCACGTCTTCTACGTCGAAACGGGAGGACCCATTTCGCCTGCGGAATTCGCCGCCCGGCTAGCCCACCACCTTCAAGTCCGGGAACAGACCCATCCCCGCGGTCCGCTCGCGCTGGAACAATCGGTTGCGATCGCCTCGCGCCGTAGTTTCTATGAGATCCGCGCCTCGAATCTGCGCGACACTCTCCTCTGGAAGAGTGAAAAATCGACCGCATGGACCGTGGTGTTCGAGAATGATCCGCTATTCCAGCTCTCGTGCCTCAACCGCATGGTCTATGTCAAAGCCGTTTCAGACTTGGACCAGGCCTTGCACGGCGCGGATAACGTCCGCGACAAAGTTTCTACCGTCGGGATTGCCTCCACGGAAAGCCAGGCAGCGCATCTCGCGCTCAGGTTCGCCCGCTGGGGAGCGACGCGGGTCTGTCCGCTGGGCAAAATGCAGCAACCACCACTCGCCTGGCGCCATGATGGACGTCCCGCCTTGGGGGACCTGATCACTTGGGTGGACTGGGAAAAATAGAGACTCTTTGCAATGAAAATGGAACTGAGAAAGACCTTTCAATTCGAAGCGGCGCACCTGCTTCCCAAACTTCCCCAAACCCATAAATGCCGGCGCTTGCACGGACATAGCTTCCAGGCGGAAGTAGCGATCCAAGGGGAGTGTGAC
This sequence comes from uncultured Verrucomicrobiota bacterium, assembly GCA_964411985.1. Classification (GTDB taxonomy): domain Bacteria; phylum Verrucomicrobiota; class Verrucomicrobiia; order Limisphaerales; family J093; genus CAYPNF01. Next base: position 102,831 of record CAYPNF010000014.1, on the reverse strand, counting down.
CCGGAACTGGGCTGGCTCCTGGATTATGCCGACATCACCAAGGCCTTCAAACCGCTCTGGGACAAGCTCGATCACCGATACTTGAATGAGGTTCCGGGATTGGACAACCCCACCAGCGAGAATATCGCCCGCTGGATCTGGGACCACCTCAAGCCCCGACTGCCGCAACTGGTGGAAGTGATGGTGGCCGAAACCTGCACGGCAAGGTGCATCTATCGCGGCGAATAGCCCAAGGACCCCAACGACCCTCCATCAAAAAGTGGGCGTTGATTGCGATCCCTGCTTGCACTGACGCCCCCGAATCCATTATCCCAAGAGCCCATGTTCAAAGAGCTGCTGACCTGGTACTCGAACTCGCTGGAAGCCGGCGGATACCCCCTCATTGCCCTGCTGATGGCCATCGAGAGCTCGATCGTTCCCCTGCCGAGTGAATTCGTCATCCCCCCTGCCGCCATCCTCGCCAGGAACTCTGGAAAAATGAGCATGTTCGGCATCGTGATCGCCGGAGCAATCGGCTCCTGGATCGGGGCCACGGCGATGTACTGGGCCTCCCGCTGGGCCGGACGCCCCCTCGTGCTGCGTTACGGAAAGTACTTCATGATTCCCCCCGAAAAGGTCGCCGCTGCCGAAGCCTGGGCGCAACGGTTTGGATCTTTAGGCATCTTTATTTCGCGGCTGCTTCCCGTCGTCCGTCACCTCATAGGAATTCCCGCCGGGATCGTGAAGATGGATTACTGGCTCTTCTCGCTCTACACGTTGCTGGGCTCAGCCTTATGGTGCGGAGTGCTCTGCTGGGTAGGCGTCATGGCGGGACAGGATGAGCGGTTGATGAAAGGGGAACTCCACCGCATTACGCTCTGGGTATTGGGCGCCATCGCAGTGCTGGGGACGCTGTACTACGTGCTCGTTCACCGTTACATGAAACCAGTGCCCAACCCGCCGGTACCGACGAACAAAGGGTAAGAACCACCTGTCGGTGAAAATCCGGTGAAACCCGGACTGCGTAACGCAGCCTGCGGCCGGCGCATTCCCGCCCCAAATCGTCCGCCCTCAAGAGACCCGGGTGATTCAGAGCGGTTCAGATCAAGCAGCGCAAAATAGTTGGCCATTGTAGGGCGGGATGTGCTACGCTTCACGCATGGAGTATCAACGATATTGGGTCCGAAATTCGGTCGTGAATGCCGCGATTCTGACCTTGCTCATGCCGATGGTTTGCGGCGAGGTTTTCATCGTCGACACGAACAAGACGATGATTACCATCTCAGGAAGCACCATTGGCAGTGCATTCAAGGAGCAGGGAGTGGGAAGCATGACTACTCATTACTCCGGCCAGCTTGCCGCGTCCTTGGAGGGCAGTACCATTCAATTCATGGAAGCCAGCACCCTCACCGCGATGGATAGCGGATCCTGGGAGCCCAAGGCCGATGGAAGCGACGGAAAAGAGCCGGCCAATTACGGTGCGACTGTCTCGATCCCTTTCTCCACCGGAAAAGCGGCTCTGCGGAAGGTGAGTCTGAACGCTTTCAGTCCGCCCGCCACGATCACAGACGGCCAATTCGACTCCTCCGGGCTCGTCTTTGCCTTCCCCACCAACTCCGTAAGCTCCTTCGCCTATCGGGTCAGCGGATTGATGGCGCAGTCGGGCAGCTTCATTCTCACCGGGTATGCCACCAATAAAGTAACCACTTTGGGTTCCCTCAAGACAGAGGGAAATGAGCAAGTTCTGACCATTCCAGTCGATACGCAGTTCCTCTTCAAACTCGTCAGTGACGGTGACACCGTCGTGAAGTTGAAGGGCGAACTGGTTGCCACCAGAACCACCCTCGCTCCGCTCGTGGTGAAATCCCTCACCGTCCAGACCCAAGTAGTGACGCTCCAATGGACTGGGATTCCGAATCAGGCGTACCAAGTGGAGGCATCCCCGGATCTGGGGAGCTGGCAGAAGAAGGCGACCAACATCGTTTTCCCCACGTCGGACTATTCGTGGTCTGGACCCGCCACCGAAGCGAAGGAGTTCTTCCGAGTGGGGCGCTGACTCCCTTGGAAGGAGACCGACCTTCCCTCGAGGAATCTGCTGGGCATCGTCCGGGGACTTGCTGCAGGGTGATTGCCGCGCATGGCTGATGACCTGTTTCAAACTCGCGAGAAAGCGCCGGAGGTTCCTGAGAAGAATCCGGCCTCCTCGTCACGGAGACCTGCTCCGTTGGCTTCTCGCATGCGGCCCAGGGACTTACGAGAGTATGCGGGACAATCTCATATCCTGGGTGAAGGTCAGCTCCTGCGGCGTGCGATCGAGGCGGACCGGGTGCAGTCAGTCATCTTCTTTGGCCCGCCCGGTACCGGCAAAACCTCACTCGCTCAGATCATTGCCAGCCAGACTCGATCCCGCTTCGTACGCCTGAGCGGCGTGGAATCGAACGTAGCCGATATCCGTCGAGAACTCGCCGGAGCCGCCAACCGCCTGGCCAATACGGGTGAGCCGACGACCCTCTTCATCGACGAGATCCACCGGTTCAACAAAGCGCAACAGGATGTGCTCCTGCCTGATGTGGAGAGCGGGGTGATTCGTCTGGTGGGGGCGACTACTCACAACCCGTTCTTCTTCGTGAACGCACCCTTAGTGTCTCGTTCCCAGGTGTTTGAGCTAGTGCCTCTGACCGAATCCGACTTGTTGACCTTGCTAGGCCGAGCCCTGTCAGACACCGAAAGAGGCCTGGGTCACTTGAACATCGTTGCTGACGAAGCTGCGCTCAGGCATCTGGCCAAGATTGCGGACGGTGATGCGCGAAAGGCGCTTAACGCGCTTGAGATTGCCGCCATCACCACCCCGCCGGGGACCGCTGGCCAAGTCCGCATCGACCTGCGGGCCGCCGAACAGAGTATCCAGAAAAAGGCGGTAGTCTACGATGCCGACGAAGATGGCCACTACGACACCATCTCAGCCTTTATCAAGTCCATGCGCGGCAGCGATCCGGATGCGACTCTCTACTGGCTGGCAAAGATGATCCATGCGGGAGAAGACCCCCGGTTCATCGCGCGGCGAATGGTGATCTGCGCGGCGGAGGACGTGGGATTAGCGGACCCGATGGCATTGGTTTTGGCGCAAACTTCGTGTCAAGCAGCTGAGTTCATCGGCTGGCCCGAGGCGCGCATCCCTCTGGCTGAAGCAGCGATCTACATCGCCTGCGCCAACAAGAGCAACAGTGCCATGGTCGCCATCGATGCAGCGTTAACCGATGTGCGCTCTGGCCGGACCCTGGCTGTTCCGAAGCACTTACGCGACGCCCACTATCAGGGGGCCAAACAGCTCGACCACGGCAAAGGTTACCAATACTCCCATGATTTCCCCGGGCACTACGTACCCCAATCCTACCTGGAGGAAGCCCGACGGTTTTACCAACCGACCGACCAAGGGTCCGAAAAGAAGATCAAGGAAAGGTTGGAACGTTGGCGTGCCCTTGCCAAGGAAGCTGAGGCCAGGGAGGGTAGCCGAACTACCCCGAGTCACGCCGATGATGACAAACGCGGGCGAAGCCATGGATAGCCGAGGGATCCCTGCATGGATGGATCAAGCAAAACGGAGCTGCGCAAAACCTTACGTGAGGCGCAAGAGCGGGCGGCAGCCACAAGTGGCCCGACTGATTCGGCGAAGGCTTGCAGACTGCTCTTAGACCAGGACGAATGGCGGAAGGCAAGGTGGGTTCTGGGCTATGCCCCCGTCTCGACCGAACTCAACCTTTGGTCAGCGCTGATGGAAGGGTGGCGGGAAGGGAAAAAGATCTGTCTGCCACGCTACAATGAGGAAAAAGGAGGCTACGAAGCGGCTTGCGTCGTCGATGTAGACCGCGATCTGGTGACAGGACGTTTTGGCATCCGCGAGCCTGCGCGGGACTGCCCGGAGGTACCATTAAAGCAGCTGGACTTAGTATTAGTACCTGGTCTAGGCTTTGACATGCGAGGGCGACGGCTGGGTAAGGGCAAGGGATACTATGACCGGCTGTTGCCTGACGCGGGCGGATGGCTTTGTGGGTTTGGTTTTGAGTGTCAGATTGTAGATGAGATTCCCACCGAGCCGCATGATTATCTTGTTGATTGCATCTTGACACCGGTGCGCTGGGTGCTCTGTGGCCAGCGACCGGGCTGAAAATGAATCTGGAGTTACTTACACCGTGGGCCGGACTTGGTTTGGGCCTGGGCGCAGGGGCTTTCCTAGGTTACCTGATCCGAAGCTGGAAAGAGACCAGCCGCCGAGAAATCCTGGAAAAGACGCAGAAGGACTTGCTGGAGCAAGCTCGCCGCGAGGCGGAGACCCTGCTTCGCGAGGCGAAAGTCGCTGCGAACGAAGAAGCCGTACGTTGTCGGGCGGAGGCGGAACGATCTTTGCTGACCCAACGGAAAGATCTGGACGAGGTGCAGCAACGGGTGACCCAACGAGAGATCCTGGTCAACCAGCAACTCGAAGGCTTGGTGGAGAGGGAGAAAGGGCTGCGCGATCAGCAAGCGAGCCTGCAGCGCCACCACGAGGAACTCGACGCCGCACAGCAGGAGGCGCATCGTTTGATCCAACTGCGACGGGATGACCTCCAGAGACTCAGCCATCTTTCCGAGTCGGACGCACGCGCCCTATTCCTGAAGGAGATCGAACAGGAGGCGCTCAAGGACGCGAGTGACCTGTCCCGGCGCATCGTCGAGGAGGCTAAACTGAAGGCCGAAGACCAGGCGCGCAAGATCGTGACCATGGCGATCCAGCGGTACGCAGGGGAACACACTTTTGAAACCACCACAGCCACGGTGGCGCTGCACGGGGATGACATCAAGGGACGCATCATCGGACGGGAGGGGCGAAATATCCGAGCGTTTGAGGCCGCCACAGGCGTCACGGTCCTAATCGACGACACGCCCAATGCGGTGGTGCTTTCGGGTTTTGATCCGGTACGGCGGGAGGTGGCCAGGCAAGCCATGGAACGGTTGATCCTGGATGGACGGATCCATCCAACTCGCATTGAGGAGGTTGTGGGCCGAGTGACCCAAGAGATTGACGAGACGATCGTCAAGGCGGGCGAGGAAGCGGTGTTTCAAGTGGGGCTGCCGCCGATGCACCAGGAAGTGGTTAAGTTGTTGGGCCGCTTACGGTTTCGACACAGCTTCTCCCAAAACATCCTCGATCACTCCATCGAAGTGGCTCAGTTGGCGGGGATGATGGCTGCGGAACTGGGCATCGATATCCACAAGGCCAAACGCACCGGACTCCTGCACGACATTGGGAAAGCAGTGAACCATGAGGTGGAAGGGTCTCATGCCCTGATTGGAGCGGATCTGGTCAAGCGCTACGGGGAGAGCGAAGAGGTCGTCAACGGGGTAGCTTCCCACCATGGTGAAGTTCCGCAATCCAGCGCGCTCGGGGTATTGGTCAGCGCGGCGGATGCCATCAGCGCATCCCGGCCCGGAGCAAGGTCGGAATCCATGACCACCTACATCAAACGACTGGAGAGCCTCGAACAGATTGGTAACTCTTTTCCCGGGGTGGAGAAGTGCTATGCGGTGCAAGCCGGAAGGGAACTGCGCGTGCTGGTGCAACCCGAAAGCATGCTGGACGAACAGTGCTACGCTCTGGCCAAGAGCATCGCGAGGAGAATCGAGGACGAACTTCAGTACCCCGGGCAGATCCGGGTCACCGTAGTGAGGGAAACACGGTGCGTTGACTTCGCGAAGTAGGCCGACCTACCTTCCTTCCATCATCCCGCCGGGAAGCCCGTTCTCCCAACTCTTGGGAGCGTTCCACGGGCGTTCTGACATGTTCTCAGGCTCAGTGGAAGCGCACCCAGCCAAGAAAAGCCCCAAGCATCCCAAGAAGAGATAAGCCAAGGTTTGACGAGTCAAGTTCCGCAGCATAAACACCACAGGGAACGGATTAGTGCATTACGAGATCGCCCTCGACCACTGAGGACTGCTTCCAAGCAGGAAGCACGTTGGCGATCGCTCGATTCGCCTCCACGGCGGTAATGCGGAGCTTGGCCACCAATTTCCCCTCGCGATTCACGAGCAGTTCACCGCGTTCCACCAAGCCCTGGTTACCTCCGATGTCGAGCACCACAAAGTCCCATTCAGGATTCACCGCCACGATCTTGCCCTTGATACCTGCGGGCATGTCGGGGGCCATATCCTTGTCTCCTTCATACTTCTGCAAACGAGCTTCGGTTTGGGTGAGTTTGCGGCTGATCACCCTTTTCTCTTCCGTAAGAGCTTCGTTGGCCAAGTTCGCTTTGACCAGGTCGCCGAGTGCTTTCTCGATCTGGTCCACCGGCCGTCCAAGGGCTTTCCATGATGCCAAATCCCTTTGCGCTTCAGTGAGTTCCGTCTTGGTCTTGTTGAGATCGGTCTCCGCACGGTTCGCGCGGTTCTCCTGGCTGGTGGCCTTGCTGGTCGCAGCTTCCAGATTGGCGGTGGTCTCAGCCAACTGCCTGCCCGTCTTTTCGGCGACCTCCCGGACCACCTTCAGCTCGCTCTTGGACTTCGTCGCGTCGTCCTCAGCCGCCTTCAGCGAGGTTTTGGTGGTGTCCAACTCGGTGTTAAGGGCGGTGATTTTCTCAGCAACAGGAAGCTGGGTTACCACCAAGGTTCCGATGGCCGCGATGATGGCAACAATCAAGCTGACTTTGATCAACATGGCTTCAAATAATAAGAGTTAAAAAGCTTGTGGCAAACTAATCGGCGCAGCTCCGGGTGTCAATCATGCTTTCGGGCAACAGGCCCGCCCGAAATCAAATCGTCCGCAACGGATTCCGGACTTGCCGTGAGCCGCTGTTTGCTCTTTGATCGCCTCCATGAGCATCCCTCACGGTACGACCCCCAGGGCTAATACGAGCTCGCTCGCCTCACGACGCCGGTTCCTGGGCCTTTCCGGGGCTGGATTCGCCGCTCTCGCGGCCAACCCATTCAGTGCTGACTCAGCTGATTCTAAAGCAACATCCGCGCCAAAATCGGCCAGCCCAATGCATTTAGGCCTAGTGACCTATAATTTGGCAAAGGACTGGGATCTGGCCACTTTGATCAAGAACTGCGAGCAGACCGGCTTTGAAGGAGTAGAACTGAGGACGACTCACGCTCATAAGGTCGAGGTGGCCCTGTCGCGGGACGAGCGGGCCGCCGTGAAGAAGAGGTTTGCGGACTCCTCCGTTCAGCTGGCCAGCATGGGAAGCGCCTTCGAGTACCACACTCCTAACCAGACCCAACTCCGCAAGGACATCGAGGCCACCAAGGAGTATATCCAATTGGCGCACGATGTGGGAGCGACCGGTGTCAAGGTCAGGCCTAACGGCCTGCCCAAAGATGTCCCCATCGAGAAAACGCTGGAACAAATCGGCAAAGCCCTCCGCGAACTGGGGGAATTTGGAGCCGGGCTGGGGCAACAAATCCGCCTGGAAGTCCACGGATCCGGAACGTCGTTAGTCCCGCACATCCGCACCATCCTCGACGTGGCCGATCATCCCAACGTCGGCGCTTGCTGGAATTCGAACCAGACCGACCTGGAAGGGCAAGGCTTTGACCACAACTTCGAGCTCATCAAGAAGAAGATCTTTACGGTGCACATGCGGGATCTGTACCTGGAGGAGTATCCGTGGAGGAAACTGCTGACCGGCCTCAGGAAGATGGGGTTCCAGGGATTCTGTTTTGCTGAAATCGGTGAGAGCGCCGACCCGCTCCGGGTGATGCGGTATTTCCGCGCCCTTTGGTTAGCGTACCAGGCGGGGTGAGGGTCAAGGCAGACTGCTGAACCGAGGAAGGGAGAAAGAGAAGGTATGATCCACCGATTTGCGCAGATGGCCGCAGATTGGGGAAGGGACTGGGATCTGTAGTTCCTCATAGGAAGAACGTGAAGAGTCATGAAGGACGGTTTGTGGTATATTCGTTCTGCCTTGTCTGTTCCCATCATCTCAGAATATCTGCGAAAATCTGTGCCATCTGCGGATGACCTCGTTTTGTAGAGGCTCAACCATGAAGAAAAGGAAGCGGGCAGGAAGAGAAGGCCTTCGTCTCCGACCCTTTTCACCCTTGGCGGCTACGAGGAAGGGGACTGAGACAGGATGAACGGGATGCACAGGATGAAAAGCGATCGATGCCGAACGTGATGGAATACCATCGTGTTGGTCTGCCAGTGGAGTCTTAGCCGTGTCCATGCAGTTGAACAGGAGGCAGCAGAGAGAGCAGAGCCGTCAGACGGAGTCAGAATCGCTCCTCGCGGTCCGTTCAAGCGTTCACTGGACGGTGAAAGTGATACGTCCATCTCGATCGTCAGACCGCTCAAGCCCGATCTCTGCTATCTCCGCTGACTCCTGTTCTTCATTGAATTGTTACGGCTTAGGGGTCATCTATCCATTCTGCATTGTGCATACGTTCTTTCAGATCCGTAATAGTCCGGACCTGCCCGGGACTATCCCGACAACTACGCCTCGTTCACCGTCGACTATGGAGACCCCTCTGAGTTTTCTATTTCACCACTTTGAGCCGGGTATTGGCGAGGTCGAAGGTGCCTTTGGCAGCATGCGGTAGGCTGAAGCGCAGGGTGGTCTCGTCCTTGAACGTGGTTTTGACCTCGAACTCGATGGTGTGCTCCTGCCATTGCTCGGTCAGCGGAATCCGGGCTTCCTTGGAGAAGCGGCGCCAGCCGTCAGCCAGCTCAAACTCGACGGATTGGCCGGGCGTGCCACGTACGTGGAAGGCGAAGCGGTAGCGGCCGGGGTCGAGCTTGGCGCCCTTGCCGAAGTTGTGGTTGAGGCTGGAACTCTCGCCGAAGTCACCTGTCACGCGGATGACCAGGCTGCCGCCGGGGCCGTCGGTGAGAGTTTGCTTCTCCAGGCCCTTGCCTGGCGTTGTCAGGATCCAGTAGCGCCACGGATTGATGAGTTCGGTGTTCGGATCAGGATTCCACGGCGTTACAGCCTTCACTTGCGGCAGGGGCGGTGCCTTCACCGTCGTCAGCGTTTCTGGGACCTTGTAGAAAAGGCTGTCATCCAAGGCGGGACTGTCGAAGCCCACATTCTTCAAAGCAACCTCCTCCGGTGCCTCTCCAATGCCGATGAAGCCCAGCGGATGCCAGCCACCGCGGAAGTAGTTTTCGATCGCAAATCGTGCGCTGGGCATCATCCCTCCCTGACGGTCGAGGAGGGCGATGGCGAGGAGGTATTTGCCGGGTCTTAGGTCCGTTGGCAGCGTCGCGTGGCCGTCATTGTGATGCAGCATGGCGGGGCGGCGATAAGCGAAGGTCGCGCCGTCCCAATCCTCGCCAGGCAGCCATTTACGGATGTCCACGCCCGTCAGCGGTGCGGACCAGAAGGGGCTTTTTGTCCCCGGATCGATCAGTCCGACGGCCACAGGCCAGTCGAGGTAAAAGGGGGCGCTGCCGGTGTTCCTCACAGTCAGCTTCACCGTCAGCGTGCCTCCAGGCGACACGGCAAGCGGATAGCTGGCGGATTCCAGCACGAAGCGGTAGCCGAACGCTTTTTGAAGCTCCGCCGCTCCCGCCAGGACCTCCCGGTTCGAGGCGTTGTAGTTGTCGATCCAGCCGAGGTAGCTCGTGTGGTAGCGGCGGATTTTGTCGATCATGAAACGGCGGTAGGCTGGCATCGTCATCGTCTCATCAGGCGTGCGTCCAAAGGTCTCCGCCGGCTTCGCGCTCTCACGCTGATTCTGCCAGTTGTATTCCACCTCCCCTTCGGTAGGCGCACCTTTCCAGACGTCGCGATACACATGCGTGGCCTGCCAAGGGAACTGGTCCTTGGGTCCATCGGGCGGCTCGCGGCTGACGTTGGCAAAGGTGTCGTAGTAGATGCCGAATCCGGCCTGCATGAACTCCGCGTCATGATGCCGGACGAGGACAGGTTTGTTTTTGAAGGCCTTCCGAAATGCCTCCGCCAGCAGGCGGCGCTGCGCGGGCGTCGGCGCCGGATTGTGATGCTCGCCCCAGTAACCGATGAGGCCCATCTGCACAGCAAAGATGCGCGGATCATTGTCCCAGGCTTCGCCAAGCTTCGCCACAAGCCGCCTTAGCCTCTCCTGGAAAGCCGGGCTGTCGTAGTCGAAGGTATGCAGATCGGCGGGCCAGTGCTGCCTGCCAGAAGACCCGTTCCAGTCCAGAAACACGCGGGGCACAAGTTTGACATTGAGGTCCTCGAAGCGCTTGCCCTTGGATTCAGTGATCTTGGTCGTATAGGCGATGATGCGCTCCACGGAGTCCTCCGCGCAGACCTCGATATCGTTCCACTTGATGTATTGGCGCTTCAGCAGGCCGTAGCCATCCTTCTTGTAATCGCGGAAGCCTTTGAGGGGATTGTTAATCGCACCATGGAACTCGGTCGGGGTGACGGTGACCCAGCCATTTTGGACCGATGCCGCGATGGATCCCACCGGCCCTTGTCCCTCAGCCGGGACGCGCTGCACAGGGAAAAGCGCCAAACACAACAGAACGAGAAGGCGAAGGTGTCTTGTGGTCATGGTACACAGGAGCAATCGTCGATTCCGCACGACATTCAAGGCCTTGGATCGGTATTCTTGTTTCTGTCTACGAGTGCTTTGCGGCCAATCTCGATATCTTTCTCCACCGCTGGCGTCAGAGACCTCCAGGAAAAAGGCTCCCTCGAGTTCGATAGAATCGGCAGCCGGTTGAATTTCTCGCCCAGTTCGGCCAGGCGCGTCCAATGAGCCAAGGCTCTCTCCAGGGAGAGGATGGCAACCGCCTGTTGCCTCGTGTCGTTCTTTGTGCGCGCCGTAGCGAGGGCCACCCCCGCGCGCAGCTTTTCAGCGAAGTAGCTTCCGTAGGCGACCCAGGCTTCGATGTCCGTCAGTTCACATTCCAGGGTGGGCGACGGTGTCGTCCTGGCGCGAAGGACGGCCACCCGTTGCGACGCTTCTGTGCCATCGCGGTCGAGCTGCTCCGCGAGCGCGAGAGGCGAGAGTATGCCAGGTTCGGCAACACCGTTGGCCTTCACAAAATCGGCGATGTTGACGTAACGCTTCGTGTCGAGCACCGGATGCTGGATGAACGCGTCGATTCCGAAGAAGGTGCGCGCCCCATCGTCCTTGTCTATCCAGGACGAGAAACCTTCCGTGTACAGCGAGCCATCCCAGGTGCCTCGATGAAACGACGCGAAGTGCAGCGGGACGCGGCTGGCCAATTTCCACGCGGCGAACAGGTCCTTCCCCACGCCTTTGCCGAACCGCGTGTCGAACAACGCCTCGAATCGCGCGTCCGGTGTGGCGGGATCGTAAAGGAGTTGGCCCCATACCGCGTAGAAAAGCCATTGACGCTGGAAGGCCCAGCGCCAGGTCTTGTGCGGGCCTTCCTTCGTGATGTAATCCAGCGCCGGGATGTAACACTCGGAGCCGATGATGGCGCCGCCGACGTAGTCCTTGCTTTGGTTCTGCACGAAGGCCCGCACGAAGTCGGGCTGGCCCCAGCGCAGGATGTACATATCTTCGTTGCGCATGGTCCAAACAACCTTGTGCCGCGTGGGCGGCGGATTCCAATAAGCATCCGAAAGTTTGCCACCGTGGACGATGAACAGGTCGGGGGAGGAATGGGCGTGTGACCAGTTGTGTTTGAACTCCACATAGATCGGCCCGGTGATGTTGTTCGAGAGCGATTCGATCTGGGCGCGCGAGCGGCGGTCGTTCTCCTCGCTGGTCGTCCCACCCGAGCCGGTGTTGGCCGAGAGCGGCGCGCGGTAGATGAACTTCGCCGGCCGCTTGGCCCCGGCGATGCCTGCGAAGAACGTCTGGTCCAGCCAGCCGCGCCGTTGGTCCGGCGTCATGCCGCCCATACGTTCGCCCAAGGTGATGCCCAGTCCCGTCAGGTCGGGGTATTCATCAAGCACCTGCGTCACCACCTCGCGGGTGTATCGAACCACCAGCTCGCTCGTTGCATCGGCCTCCTTGCCGATGTGACTCAGATTCACGCTCCAAGGGGCCACATTATGTGCGCGGGAGAATTCCGGCGACACGAAGATGTTCCAGTTGAGCAGATAGGTTTCGATACCGCGCTCCTTGGCCATCGCGAAGATGCGGCTCCACAGGTTCTTCCATTCAGCCAGCTCGGCATCGTTCAACGGGCACGCCTCAGGAAAGTTCTTGGGCCGAATCATGTAAGTGTAGGGATGCAGGCTCCAAAGCGAGAGCACGTTGAACCGGTTCTCGGCCATCATATCGAGGAATGCCTCCCAGTACTGAAGATCCTTGCAGGTTCCCTGGTGCTGCTCGAGGGCCGGGCTCGTTCGATAGGCCGACCACGGCAGGTTGAACTTGATCGCGCGGAACTCAAGCTGCGCCTTCACCGTGCGGTCCTCGATCTTGTTCCACGGCGTGCCCATGCGGATTCGCTCCGCCACGTCCAGCACGCCGTACATCGCACCGCGGGCGTCGCCCCCGGTGATCCTCAGGCCCTGAGGCAAGCTGACCCGCCGGAAGCCCTCTGCGCCAATGTCGTTGATCAGGGTCGGATCCACGGTGACCACGATTTCCGCGCCTTGGCCGAGGTCTTGATTTGTAGTCCGTTTCAGGGTGCCGCCTTGTCGCTGGAAAGCCGCTTCCAATTTGCCCATCGCGTAGCGAAGCATCGGCGAGTCGGGCGCAATGACGGTGACTTTGGCAGCTTGGAGTGCTGCGGCGCACGTAAACAGCACGACGAGTAACAGTGTGAGGCGGATGAGATTGAATTTCATGGTGGATAGTCCCTTATGCCACACCGGCGAGGAACGTTGGCCACAGGCGGGGCACCTCTTCTGGTGTCGTGCGGGAATGATTCTGTTCTGAGCCGCTATTGGCGGAAGCCTTTCTCGGAGCCGGAGCGTTTGCCATCGTCTTTGAGGCTGCCCTGCTTCCAGTTGCGGGCGATGTCGAGATCGCCGGCGACCTTTTCCGTCAACTCGGTCACGTTCACATAGCCCACGCGGTTGTAAAGGGCCGGGACATAATGGGCATCGCGAATGGCCGCGTATTTCTTCCACTGGGCCAGGGCATCGCCGAGGTGGCGCAGCGCGGCCTCGTGCTCGAATGGGTCACCGTTCACGTCAAACAGGGCCAGCGCACACGCTCCACGGATTTTGGAGGCATAGTAGCGGCCCAGCCAGGCCAACGCCTCGCAGTCATTGACGGTCTTCCGGAGCTCGGAGTCTTCCTGGGCAGTTTCGCGGAGCGCGTCGAGTGAGGTCAGAGTTTCTGCCACTGCGCCGTCCAAGGTTTGGGCGATTTCGAGCGGTGTGGTCTCCGTCATCGGCTGGCGGGAGGTGAGGCGCGCACGCCAGTCGCGAATGCACAGCACCTCCGCGCCCGGCATGGTGATTCCTTCCATGAAATGGCGCACGGTGTAGAAGCCCTTGCTCCTCCTATGGCTCAAGCATGCCTCGGGATACCATTTGAGATCGATGTCCCCCCAAAAGAAGCGCGTGGTCAGCGGCATGACCTGCGACGCGCCTTGCAGAGCGCGGAAGAGATGTGGTGACGAAGCCTTGGGATGCCGCGCGGCTAGGGCTCGCTCGAAGTGGGAGTCCGGCAGCGAGGGATCGTAGGCCAACCTTCCCCAGAGCATGAACGAATACCATTGCTTCTCCATCACCAGCGGCCGCTTGCCGGAATCCGGATTGCGCTCCAGGAAGTCGCGTCCCCAGACGTATCCATCCGGTCCCATGTAAAAGCCGGCGATCTTGTCATCCGAAGGAATGTTGAGGATGTATTCGCGGGCGTAGGCGGGATCGCCGAAGCGGAAGGTGTAGATGTCGTCATTGCGCACGGTAAGCCAGGTTTTCCTGCCGGGCGCGAGGTTCTCCAGCAACGGCTGGATGAAGGGCGGTTTCGGAATCGAATACATGTGCGCCACCGAGTACTTGAAACTGAAATCGAAGGTCCCCGGGTAATCCTTGAAGGCGTCCAGGATGTCGCCCTGAGCCGTCCAGTGGAAGCGATGGATCATGCGAAACTTGCGCTTCGGGTCATCCTTCAGCGCGTCGCGCACGCCTTCGCCATAGGTATCCCACAGCCAGCTTTCCTTGGCTTTGGAATCCATTTTCTCCGGCATGCCCTCGCCGGCCGTGATGCCCATGCCGGCGAGCAGCGGGTAGGTCTTCACCATCTCCCGCACGCTGGCGCGGAAGTACTTTTTCGTGATCTCGCTGCCCAGATCGTTCGTGATGCCGTGCTTGCCCTCGGCGCCGAAGGTGAAGACGTTCCAGGTGAAGAAATAGACCTGAATGCCCCGGTCGCCGGCCTGTTGCATGACCCAGCGCCAGAACTCGATCTTCTCGTCCATCGTCATGCGCTTCACCACCTCGTGGTCGGCGAGCATTTCCGGACGGACCATGTCGCTGCCCGCAAAGCTGAAGGTGTCGTCGAGCTTGACGCGAGTGCGCCAGACGTCGTTCAGGGCGACCTCCGGAAACTCCGGCACCTTCACCAGCGAAGGGAAAGGGTGGAGGCTCCAAAGCGAGAGTACGTTGTAGCGGTGACGCGCCATCGCGTCGAGGAACGCGGTCCAGAACTCGCGCTCCCACATCTCAGGGATGTTCGCCTGCGCGGCGTCGGAGCAGTCCGTGTAGCTCGGTGTGCGCAGGTCAAGGGGGAGGTTGAACTTGATGCCGCGCCGCTGGATGTGCGGCGTGCGATCGGAATCCTTCAGCGAGTCGAACGTGCCCGTGCGAATCGCCTCTGCGATCTCCAGCCCGCCATACATCGCGCCGGTGGCATCGGCCCCGTCCACCGTGATGGTGCGGCGGCCGCCCTCCTGTTTGACGCGAATACGGTAGCTCTCGGCGGCACTGCCCTCCTTTCCCACGGTGAGCGAAATGCGAGTCGCCTTAGCGCCTTCGCCCAAAGTCATGTCGCGCGCCTTCGCCTCACGACGAATCTCCTCAGCCGCGAACTGCCCCGGTCCACTCGTCACCAGGTCGTTTGTCAGATCGAGGCTTGCGGCCGCCGCAGGAGGGGATAGTGCAAGCATCATAGCCGCAACGCGCGCGAGGAGAGAGGCTCGAAAAAGCTGACTTTCTTGAGTTGGTTTCATTGGGGGGACTTTTGAGAGGCACGAGGCGATGCAGGGGATTGTCTGGCGCCCGGCGTGTGCCCGGTGATTTCCGCGAGGAGGCGGAAGAAGCCGGCTTTGCGTGGGGAACTGATCGTCCAGTCAGCCGGGATGCTTTGATAGCCGTCAGCAAAGCTCTCGTTCTTCATGCGGAAGTCGAAAAATCCCCAGCCCGCATATTCATCGATGGCAGCGGTAAAGTTGTTGGTCGGCGCATCGAAGTTGAAATGGTCGTCCTCGTTGAAAAGAACCGGCTTGGGGGTGTATCCCGGCACCACGCGTGTCTGACGCACCAACTCCGCGATGCGCTTCGGATCGTCGACACCGTTGCCATGTAGCAGAAGAAAATCAGCCGCGCGCACGACATTTTCCAAAGGCACTCGATTGCCGCCGTAAGAGGTACTCACGAGCAAGCGACGGCCGTCGGCCGACTTCATCCCCTTCACGCGCTCGATGAGTTCGTGGACTCGCGCGGGCTTGAGAATGGGATGGTCGTAGGAGCCGTCGCACTCGTTGTTTATCTCGACAATCACGTTGCGCCAGCCGTGGTCGAGGACCCAGCGCGTGGCCGCATCGGTCGCGCGGACCACAGCGGCTTCGTTCGTGAGGCGCTGGTCTTGCCCGAAATAGAAATAGCCGAGCACAACGACCATGCCGAGGTCGTCGGCAAAGTTGATGATGCGGGCCATGCGCTCAAGGTAGGCGGGCAACGGCGTGCCGTCAGCGGCGAAACCGGGGTTACTCCAAGGCTGGTTGCGCGAATAGCCTTCGGGCGATCCCCCCTGAAAATTGATGGTGAACGCCAGCAGACCGTGCGCGCGCCAGACGGGCATGGCGGCGAGAAACTCACGGTTGTTGCGCTCAGCATCCCACTTCCCGGTGTCGGGGTAGGCCCAGCGGGAAACTGTCGCTGGGTTCAGGTCGTCGAAAACGCCCTGCACCATCCGGGAATTCATGAGCAGACCCTCAACGCTCTTTCCTCGCCACATGCGTCCTTCGTAGGTGGGACGGCCGTTGATGAGGAAGCGATCGCCCTCAATGGAGACGAAGGTCCTGGGCTCGGCGGCGGCGAGCGAGGCGGCGAGCATAACGAACGCAGTAAGGAGGCGGATTTTCATGTTAGTATTAGATTTCGATGGGCGAGGCGGTTCTCCGGGGATCCACGCAGCGTCAGCTGGTTCTTCCCCTTCTGGAAGTCCCCAGCGCAGCTCTTTGTCTGGTCGAGACTCATGGTTTAGCGCGGTGTTGAGCTTTGAGAATCTTCATCCTGGCGGGGGGTTCCCCGATTCTGACTGTGTAACTGCCCTCGGCAAAGACCCACGGCTTGAAGCGCGGTGTCCTGGCGCGCAGGGTATAAACAACCTCCCCGCTGCGCTCATCCACCACCTGAACCACCGGAGCGGTGATGCCGGCCGGAGCCTCGACTTCCGGCAACCAGGCAACGGGTTTGCGGCTGAAGTTGTCCAACTGGTCAATCGTGATCGGCCAACCGGGATACTGCCTCACGCCTGGCTGGGTCACATCCACTCCGCGCGGCCAGCATTCGATGGTGATTTTGCGCGTCGGCTTGTCGAAGCGCACCAATCCATGCCCGCTGGCGCTGGCGGCGAGATTCGTCAGGGGCGCGGGAAAAGCGGTCGGGTTGGCGTAAGTGAACATCGTGAGCTTGTTGCCGAAGCCCTCGGTGTAGTCGCCTAGGTTGGGAAGAGGGCCGTCCAACGCTCGCGCCGCCGGGCCGAGCGGCAGCCATTTGCGCGGATAGTAGTTCACAATCGACGGCACGCAGAAGGCGAAACTGGAATCACGCCATTCGTCGAAGCCGTATTGTGCCACACAGCCGAGATGCTGGTCGCCGCTGAGGTGAAACGCGAAGCAGCGCCGCATCAAGTCCACTGCGCGTTGCCGTCCGGACTGCGGCCAGCCGTTGGAATCGAGATCGGCCAGCAGGCGGTTGCCGTGTGAGATGTGGGTCGCATAGCTGAAAATGGTCTGGGACAGCACCACCTTGAAGTCGGCGCCCGTCCAGTCCTCACCCCACGTCTTGAGGAACTGTTCCTGCCGCGCCCCCAGCAATTGCAGCCCCGGCAGATCCAGCGCCTTGGGATCGTAGTTGGCGTTGGTCACCCAGTCCGGACGCGGTGCGAACTCCGGCTTGAGTTGCAGCGGACCGTTCGGACCGGTCTTGAACTTGCGATCCTCCAGGATCGCGAAGCTCACCCCGCCCCAGTTGAGCGCGGTGAAATAGACGCCGAGGCCGCGCTCAATGGGCGCGGGGTCCACCGGGTCGGGCAGGTGCCACGTCTGCGCGCGCTCGACAGCCTTGACGTATTCGACGGGCATGAAATAGCCGCCGTCGTCGCCCGCCGAATCGGACGCTACTTTACCACCAGCTCCCCAGAGGTTGCCCTGGCCAATGTCGTGATCGTCCGGGATGCTGATCATCGGCCGGTCCTTGATGATCTCGCCGAACTGGCGACCAAAAAGCAACCAGGCGCCGAGATGATCGGTGTGGTCATACACCTGGTCGCCGGAAAAGAACAGTAGGTCGGGATCCTGGGCCTTCAGATTGGCGATGAGATCAGGCTTGAGGCGTCGGTCCTGGTTCGAGTTGCCGGTGAACGCGGCCACGACGATCTCGCGTTTGCCGACGGGATTGGCGCGAATGCTGCCCTCGTAAGCCGCTACGCCATCAAGCGCGCTCACGCGATAGGGCACCGTGCGGCTATCGTCCCATTTCTCCACGCGGAAATGAGCGGTCCAAGTCTTATCGTGGCGATAGTTCTTGTAGTCCTCCTCCGTAACGCGGGTAGTGGCGATGCTTTTCCAGGCGTCACCGACCTTGATCGCCAGTACCGCCTCACGGCGCTCGCCGTCTTGGAGCGGATACAGTTGGGCCGTCAGCTTTAGCACGCCCTGGTTCACGGTGTAATAGGCAAAGCAGATGGCGTCTCGCCGCTCGACTGCGGGAATCTCGGGCCGGTTCTGGCGTTGGGCCGCAGTGCTTTGGGCGGGAGCGCTGTGTGCTGGCGCGGCGAAAAGGGACGCGGCGACCAGTATGGATGAGGCGGTCGCTTTTGATCGTTTCATAAGAATGGTCTGTGGCATTGTCCGCTGGCAGGTCAAGAGGGGCTATTCAGGATCCCTCTTTCTCTCCACGCCTAGCCGATTACTTTCGAATCACCACCATCCAGTCCTCGCTGGCATCGGCAGGCGGGTTGCCCAGAGCTGCCTTGCCGCCGCCGCTTACGGACTTGACGGAGCCGTCCTGCAATGCACCACCCCGACGCGGGTTAAACCACTTCACGATGAAGCCGCCGGTCGCGGCGCTCAGGTCCAGATCCGTCTTGCCGCCTTTGGGCAGATAAACCAGATAGACTCCCCCCGGTTTGGCCAGACAGTATTTCGAGTTGTCGCTCTTCTCGTTGCCGATAAGCGCGTTAGCGTTCTTCATTTCCCAGAACGGAATCCGGTTGTCACGGAAGAACTCCAGGGCAATGCGACAATAGTCCCAGCTTTTGTCCCGGCTTCGAAAGTCTTCGCAGAGGAGGTCGTTCTGCGGCAGTTCGTAGCCAAAGTAGTATTCCACCCCCGCGCCGCCCGCCATGAGGTTGCCCCAAAGCGTGGCCTGACGGATGTCGTCGGTCGTCTGTACCACCTTGCCGTCCTTCTTCTTGCCGTCGTAACCCGCATAGCCGAGGTCTGGCGGCACACCGGTGTCGGCACCGCCCTGTTCGTCGTTGGCCACGACCCAGGGCTTTCCAGTCTTGGCCGACTCCGTCACCCACTTGAGCGTGCGCTGGTGAGTCTGGTTCCAGCCGTTCTGCAACGAGGTTCCTGTGAGGAGCGACTGGTCACCCAGGAGCGGCGTATAGACTTTGTCCTGCTGGTTCGGGAAGGTGTGGATGACGATGTGGTGCCGATAAGGATCGGTGTCATGAAGGAACTTCGCCATGTCGCGAATCTCTTCTACGCTTTGGGTATTCTCCTCACCGATGTTCCAATTCAGCGCCAGGGCGTGGCCGAAGCGGGCGATGAGCTCACGACAGTAAAGCCGGCGCTCCGGCCCGAGCTTGCCACCGTCGAGCGACTCGGGCACCCGGCCCGGCTCGGACTTATCCCCACGGCGGTCGTCATCGATCTCGTTCTCTTGGAGTTTGAAGTGGAGGTAGAGCCCCTTGGCCGTGGCGTGGTCGAATACGATGCCCCACTGGTCGAGCTTGGAACAGTCCCAGTGGAGTTTATCGTCCCGCGCCACAAACGGCCAGATGTTGTCACCGTCGCCGCCCGCGTTGTAAGGCAGGAAAGAGAAGACGTTCAGGCCCTTGATGGCCAGATAGTTCAAAGCCCCTATGAGTCCTTTGCCCTTGTCGCCTTTCCAAACCGGATCACCGGAGTTCCAGTCAGCCACATGCGGCGCGTAATGATGGAGTGATTGCGTCGGCGACGCCTCCCCCGGACGTGCCTCGCGTTTGCGGCCAGGTTGTGTGCCGTCGAAATCCGCGTAGGCGAGGAGGGTTTCCGGCGCATCCGCACCGGCTTTGAGAAAATACTCCTTCGAGCCGGTGAACTGAAGGTGATGCTTGCCCACGTAAGCCAGCCGACCTTTCCCGCGAAAATCGGAACCCGTCTTGTCGCTTGGGGCGATGTCGAAGTGGCTGCTGATGCCGTCACAACCGCCGATCGGAGTTCCCTTCGGATTCTCGTCCACCGCCACGTTCTTGCCCTTGATGAACGACACCTTGTACGTCCACCTACCCGTCTGGTCCGGCGAGAGATGGGCGCGCCATTTGTTACCGGAGGCGGCGGAGGTCTCGCCAGCGTTGCCATTGGCCGCAAAGTAGCCCGGCACTTTGTAGCTGGGCGTGCCGGATTCGTGAATAAAGGTCACGTCCATGCGGTAATCCGTGAACGGGTTCGGATCGTTGTCGGTCTCCGTCGCCTGCGGTCCATCGAGAGTGAGCGTGACCTTGTGCCATTGCTTGAGGTCGCCGGACACGACCGGCGCGGCGGTGTGGGCGGTAAGGCTGCTCAAGAGGAAGCCGGCCAGTAGAAACCCCAGAACGTTGATTGGGCTGTAGGCTGTTTTCATGTCTGTTCGGTAATGGACTTAGCGAGCGTTAGGCGTCAGCGCGGAACATGGTCCTTCAACGGTCGGTTGAACGCGCCGCTGTCACCGGCACCTTCGTTAACAAGTAAAAGCCTTCGGTATCTCGCACGGAAGCCTTCAGTGCGAAATCCACTGCGCGAGTCTTGCCCTGATTCACGTCAAAGAGGCCGAGGGCCACTTCGTAGGAACCGGCTTTAAGGTCCGCCGGCAAAGCCAGCTCATACCGCGACACGACCGGCGCTCCCGGCAGCCACGACTTGCAGCCCGTCGCCAGCACGCAAACCAGATTTGTGCCGCCACCCGAGAGCTTCACCCGCAGCTCATACGGAGCGTAGGGCGGCGCCACCCCGCGGTTCTCCATGCGCAAGGTGAGCGGCATGGTTGCCCCAGAGACCAAGGACTCGGGCAATTCAATGGACTTCGGGAAAAGCCAGTAGCCGCAGCGGTTGAGCATCTCGCGGGTGAATTCCGGATTGTCGGCCAGCCATTCGTGAGCGTAACCGTGATAGCCGATGTAGGTCGCGTGCAGTAACTCAAGCGCGCCGCGGAAATAGTCCGGACCCTTCTTTCCGTTGCCGAACTTGGCCACAGCACTCTCCGGGCTGCCTTCCCAGTTGCCCGGCTTTTTCACAGAGCCGTAGTGCTCCAACTCGAACACGGTCGGAGTCTGTGGATAGGCATCCGCGAAGAACTGCGGGCTGCGCACGGTGAAGGTGTCACTCACGCCCTGTAAGTAGCCGTTCACAAGAATGCTGTCGTCGCGGTAACTGATCCCGTTCGTCAGCACGTACTGATGCAGCACGGCGCGTTCGGTCGGATTCGACAACGCATACACGAAGTCGTCCGATACCATGAGAGGCGCATGCTTGAAGTGCTTGAGGTGAAGATCCACGTGCTGCTTGCGCGTGGCAAACCCGCACTCCTTGCGGCTGCCGGCCCAACTGTGGCCCTCGCCCCAGTCGCCGATGCTACCGATGTCCACGTAGCGCACCCAAGGCCGGCGGTCGTAGCGCGCCGCGAAGGCGGCCAGGAATCGGTCGAGCTTGGCGAGAAAGACGGGGTCGTCGAACGCTGGTTCCCACGGTCCTTCCGGCCCGGTGGCCTTGCCCATCCGGTAATATCCCCCTTGCGCGCCGGCCTCCATGACCCAACGCGGTGTGGCAAACTGCTGCTCGATTCGATCCGTGCTGGTTTCCTTGCAACTAATGCGGAAGGCGATGCCCAGCCCGTGCGCGGTCCACTTCTCAACAATCCGATCAATCACCGCCCAATCGAACTGGCCTTCCTTCGGTTCGAGATACGCCCACGCCAGCCGGAAGTAGAGGTGATCCATTCCTGGAAACTCAAGCAAGTCGGCGTCGCGGGCGATTCGGTACTTGTCAGGATGATTGTCCGGGTAATGGTGGTACCAGCCCTTGTGCGGATTGATCAGCAATCGCGTCGCATCTTGGAGCGGGGTGAGGTCGTGGACGCCCCATGTCGTAGGCGGTGCCTCGGCGGCGGCGGGCGACGGGCCGAGGAGAAGGCTCACGAATGAAACCAGCACGAGGAGTTGGATGGGGCTGTGCGTTCTCATAGCAATGTAACCAGGTCACCTCCCTCCACTCGACGGTGTGCACACCTTCTTCAACAAATGGAATGGTCTGGACATGCCCGGAGACTATCCTGCCCCTCGAACCTCGTCCACTGTGGACTAACGAGTGGTGTTCCTTGGGGATTAAGCCAAAGTGGGATTGGTGGTGTAGGATCCGCAGAAAGACACCGATTTTCGCAGATAGAAGGAAGTCATCATTTGGAGTCGATAACTTCATGGTTTCGATTCCCAGTCCCGGGAGTTGAGGGTCACCATGAGGACATGAGGAGTCATGAAGAAGACTGGAATTCTACGTGCTTCCCTGCAGCGGGATCTTCTGCTAAGGTAAGGCTGATGAGTTTTGTAGCGGAATATCATAGTCTGCCTCTGACGGAACTGGTGAGGCGGGCGGAACAGACAGCGAAGTCTCTAGCCGAGGCGAGCCTGGGTCGGGAGCAGCTGAGTTTGGCTGACTTTGCGAACCTGATTTCCCCGGGGGCCAGCACCCTGCTGGAATCGATGGCCCGGCGTTCCCAAGCGCTGACGCAGCAACGCTTTGGCAAGGTGATGCGCCTCTTTGCACCGCTTTACCTGTCCAACGAGTGCATCAACAACTGCCGATACTGCGGATTTTCGCGGGACAACCCCATCCTGCGGGTTACCCTCTCCGTGGAAGAAGTGATGCGGGAAGCCAAGGCCATCACGAGCCAAGGTTTTCGGAACATCCTGCTCGTGGCGGGTGAGCATCCGAAGTTTGTCTCGAATGGGTACTTGGCGGACTGCATTCAGGCGCTGCACCAGGCTGTGCCCAGTATCTCACTCGAAATCGGGCCTATGGAGGCGGCGGACTACGAACCGCTGGTCAAGGCCGGCGCAGAGGGTCTGGTGGTCTACCAGGAAACGTACGACCCGAAGGTGTATACGGACATGCACACTTCCGGGCCGAAGCGGGATTTTGCCTGGAGGATGGAAACCCCCGAGCGCGCCTATGCGGCTGGGTTCCGTCGGTTGGGCATTGGCGCCTTATACGGACTGGCGGATTGGCGGCGCGAGGCGATCTGTGTGGCGGCCCATGCAGCTCATCTGCTGAAACATTGCTGGAAAGCCCAGGTCACCATCTCTGTTCCCAGGCTGCGGCCGTGCGCCGGTGAGTTCCAGCCGCTTACGCATCTCACCGACCGCGAGCTTGCCCAACTCATTTGCGCGTACCGCTTGTTCCTGCCCGAGGTTGGGCTGGTGCTATCCACTCGCGAGACGCCCAAGGTGCGCAATGGCTTGATGCAGATGGGGGTGACCTTGCTGAGCGCCGGGAGCCACACCGAACCGGGAGGCTACACGGGGGCGGGTCAAGAGAAACTTCACCACACGGAACGAGGCCGGATCGTCGAGACTCCCCTGCCCTCCACCTCACCGAGGACCGAAGCGGTGAGGGCGGCGACGGTACAGTTTGAGATCGCTGACAGCCGGTCCGTGGAAGAGGTAACCGCCCACATTCGGAGTTTGGGTTACGAACCAGTATGGAAAGACTGGGACGCGGCTCTCACAGCCTAACCTCCTTTCCCAATGAGCATGTCCACATCGTTTGTCATCGCCAACGGCCGCCGGATTGAGGTCCAGTTGCCGAAAACGCTGGAACAGTTTCTGGTAGATCAACAACTGCCTCCGCGCAGTGTCGTAGTGGAGCAAAATGGAGAGGCCATCCCTCCTTCACGTTTTCCCACGCGCTCAATTTCCGACGGTGACCGATTGGAAATTGTAAAGATTGTGGCGGGTGGGTAGGTGGGAAGGTTGTGGGCGAGGAGTTCCAAAGAGCCCTTTCGACCATCCTCGTCCCTGAAAGCAGTACTTCGCTTCGCTCCTCACCGCTCCAAGACTTGGCGGCGTTTCTTGCGACTTTTCGTCCTGGCGATGGTTCTGCGAACCCGAGTTCCCTCCTTTTTTTGCTGTTGTTCAGCCAGCGCCAGGTCCAGACTCTCTTGACAGTCGTCTGCAATGACTATTCAAGTCGCCACGCTTTGCGATGCCGCCACCGATTACGGTGGCAAGCTGAACATCCTGGGAACGTTCGATACGATCGTTGCCCGGCAGTTTCCGGTTTTCCACCCGCAGTGCACGATTGCATTGCGTCTGGTCTTTGACCGCAACGAAGAGGCAACTCATCAGATCGTGCTGAACTTCATCGATGATGACGGGCGCAGCATCATGCCCAGCATAGAGATGGGAGTCGATGTGCGGATGCCACCGGACTCTTTGCATGTGGCGAGGAACTTCATCATCCACATTCAGCAGATGAAGTTCGATCGTGCGGGACACTATGCGATCGGGGTCATGATGGACAATGCCCTGCTCACCAGCATGCCGTTGCAGGTCAGGTTGGTGACCCAGCCGCAGACTTGAGTTTCGGCATCGTGCTGGCCAAATCGGCCGGAATCTTGACCGAGAACTCGGAACCTTCCCCTACCCGGCTCTGCACGGTGGCTGAACCCCCGTGGGCTTCCACCACCACTTTCACCAGGCTTAGGCCCAGGCCCAGCCCGCGCTGAGAACGGCTTTTGTCGCCCCGATACAATCGATCCCAGATCCGCGGTTGTTCCTCGCCAGGAATCCCAACGCCATTATCGCGGACACGAACTCCGGCCCACCCTGGCTCGGTCCAGGTGCGCACGAGAACCTGTCCGCCTTGGGGGGTGTATTTCAATGCATTGTCCAGGAGATTGCCTAAGACCTGCCGCATGCGGTTCCGATCCACATGCGCATAGCAGGGGCCGGAGAAGTCCGAACGGATCTTGATCTGTTTTTCGTCGGCTAGGTATCCATAGATCTCCAGCACTTCCGAAACCAGCTGGCCAAGGTCGGTCTTCTCCAAATGCAAGCGCATCAACCCCGCCTCCGCTTCCGCCACATCCATCACGGAGTTCAGAATGCTCATGAGCCGGTCCGACTCCTCCACGCAATCGGCGAGCGCCTCCTTGAATACCTCCGGATCCTGGCTTCCCGCAAGGGCGACCTCGGCATTGCCGCGCAGCCGGGAGAGAGGCGTGCGCAGGTCATGAGCGGCGTTGTCCAAGGCCTCGCGCATCCCGCGAATCAGGGCTTGGTTTTTGTCGAGCATGGCATTGAAGAGGCGCGCCATCTCCGCCAATTCGTCGTCAGAATCCCGAGTAGGAACCCGGGCATCCAACCGGCCGGTGTGAAGGATGGAACGAACGGTGTCCACGATTTGGCGGACGGGAAGGAGAGCCCGCTTGGCAAAGAGCGCTCCCGCGACGAATCCAAGGATCAGGATCGGCAGGGTGCCGAGCAGGAAAGTCTTGCGCAAAGGTTGGAGGAGCCGTTCGCGGCTGCTGGCACTCTTGCCCACCTGCAGCAACGCGCCGTCAGGCATGACATCCCAAGCCATGACGTAGTCCTTTTCGCGATCCTTGGGGACCCGGATCACTCCGATCTGGCGCCGATATCCGTCCCAGCCCGTGCCTACGTCTTTGAAAGTAACCCATTCCTCCGGAACGTAGGCCAGAACCACCACATTGAAACGGTTGACCAGGCGAACGAAGTACGTTTTCTGGCGGGTGTTGACCTCGTCCTCCACCAACCAGTCGCGCAAACTGCCTGCGCCACCAGCTTGATAGATGGCAGTAAACTCCTTCAACCGCGCCTGAACCACCTCCTGCTCCGTGCGTTCAATACTCGCGCTCAGGAAGTAGTAGAGCCCGGCGAAGAGAATGGCCGTGCTGACGCTGAAGACCAGCGCGTACCAGACATTCAGGCGGAGACTGAAGTCACGCCGGAGTCGACTCAGCAGGTTTGAGAACATAGCCTACACCCCGCAGGGTGTGAATCATGCCGCGATCCTTGTCGATCTTGGCGCGGAGACGGTGCACGAGCACATCCACCACGTTTGTCTGGGGATCGAAGCTGTATTCCCAAACATGTTCCAGGATCATGGTCTTGGTCACCACCCGCCCGGCGTTACGCATCAGATACTCGAGCAGAGAGAACTCGCGGGCCTGGAGTTCGATCTTTTCACCGCCACGCTGCACTTCCCGGGAAAACAAATCCAACTCCAGGTCGCCCACCTTCAGTCGGGAAGGTTCGGGGGTTTGGTTGGAGCGACGAATGAGCGCCTGGACCCGTGCCAACAATTCGGAGAAAGCGAAAGGTTTGGTGAGATAATCGTCGCTCCCCGCCTGCAAGCCGCGCACGCGGTCATCGACCGAGGCTTTGGCGCTGAGGATGATAACGGGAGTCTTGACTCCACGACTGCGCCAGCGCTGGAGCACTCCCAAGCCGTCCAACTTAGGGAGCATGATATCCATGACCGCGGCATCATAGGGTGCCCCCAAGCCCTGTGCGAGAGCCTCTTCCCCGTCGGCGCAATGGTCGACGGCGAAGCCGCTCTGTTTGAGGCCTTTGACCACAAACGAGGCTATCTTCTTGTCGTCCTCGACCACGAGCACTCGCATGACAGGACCTATCATGTGCCAAGGAATGACCTACGCAAGCAGGAAGAAATCCGTCACTGACGGGCGTCCCCGTGGAGTGCGACGGGAAAGGAAGGTCCATCCGCAGATTTTCAGGTTCGCAGATGCCGAAGATAGGAGGAAGAGGGCGGATAACCTCGTTAATGGCACCGTCGATCCTGCGCATTCACGAGGCGCCTCAGGACAGTCCTTACGATTCCTATAGGCCCTCGGTGACGAGGACGGTCAGCTTCTTGGGACCGTGCGCACCCAGGACGAGAATCCGCTCGATGTCCCCAGTTCGGCTTGGGCCGGTGATGAAAGAAATCATGCTCGGATAGTTGGCCCCGTATCTAGCGGTTAGGAGAGCGAAAGCATCTGGAAGCCCGGCAACCAACTGGTCCACTCGGGCTAGCACCACGTGATGAGGCGGTAATACGGAGATGGCCCGACCTCCGGCGCTGCGGCTGGTTACCAGCACGCTACCGGTTTGAGCGACCAGGGCATCACATTCGGTCATGCCGACATCGCACTTCTCCAATTCCGCGACGTCATAGCCCGCGTCCACGGCGAGGGAGGGTAAGGCGAGAGCCTGGCTGGCAGCGGTCGTCAAGACACCTTGATGGAAGGCGATCCGCTGCCATTTTTCCGCAGCGGCAATTTCGCGCAGGCGGGCATGGAGTTCCTCGACGCTTGCTACGAGGATAAAATCCGTGCGCAGCTCCGAAGAGTTTTTGCGGAAGAGGTCGATTTGTTCGGCAAGTCCACAACCCACCGCCGGAAGAACCTGTTCAAAGGTCCGCTTTGCCTGAGGAGCAGCGGCTGTGTCCGGGCCGTGGGTGCCTGGTTTGGAGGCTTTCCGCTGCAGGGCTTCCCGGACCCGTCCGAGGATTGCATCACGTTCGTTCATGACCGGTTTTTCCACCACTCCTTGAAAGTTTGGTTAGCAATTGGAGGCAGATCGCGGGTCTTGGTCCACGCGTAGGCAGGATCCAGCCGGGTACCTTTGATCGGACGATGAAACACCTGCCCCAGCCTGCCCAGTTTCGTGATCGCGGACCACAGGCCGGAACTGGTCGAGAGTCGGCTGAAGATCTTGAAAGCCATTCGCTGCCACCAGACAGGTTCTTCCACGGCGCTATTGCGCCGGTTTTGCAGGAGATGGTGGTGAAGGTCAATCTTCACCGGGCAAGCTTCGGTGCAGGCACCGCAGAGGGAGGATGCGTAGGTAAGGTGCTTCCACTCCTGCAGACCGCGATAATGGGGAGTAATGACCGCGCCAATCGGACCACAGTAGGTCGTGTTGTAAGTATGACCCCCAACATTTCGGTAGATGGGGCAGACGTTCAGGCAGGCGCCGCAGCGGATGCAATGGAGGGAATCCCGCTGTTCCGCATCGGCGAGGAGTGCGGTGCGCTGGTTGTCGAGCAACACCACGTGAAACTCCTCGGGGCCATCGGCTTCCCCAGGTTGACGTGGGCCGCCATAGAGAGTGTTGTAGCCGCTGATCAGCTGTCCGGCTCCCACGGTTGCCAGCATGGGCAGGAACAGCGCCAGATCGTCCATCCGGGGAAGGATCTTCTCGATCCCCAGCAGGGTGATCATCGTCTTGGGGAGCGCGGCGGTCAGGCGGGCGTTCCCCTCGTTTTCCGTAATGGAAACCATGCCGGTTTCGGCGATGGCAAAATTGGCTCCGGTGATTCCGATATCGGCCCGGACATACTCCTGGCGCAGCACTCGCCGCGCGATCATGGTAAGTTCCTCGGGGCTGTCGGTCTTTTCGCTATGAAGCTTCTTCTGGAAGAGGTCGCTGATTTCCCCGCGGGTGAGGTGCATGGCGGGGAACACGATATGATAGGGAGGCTCGTCCCGGAGTTGCACGATGAACTCGCCCAGGTCGGACTCGACTACCTTGAATCCGGCCGCCTCCAAGGCAGGGTTCAGGTGAATCTCCTCGGCGGTCATTGCCTTGGACTTCACGATCAACTTGGCGTTCTTGCTGCGAACGATCCCGACGATGATATCGCGCGCCTGGGTGGCGTTACTGGCCCAATGGACTTTGGTCCCACGTTTTTCAAGGCCAGCAACGAGCTGTTCCAGGTGTTGGTCGAGATGATTGACCGCTTCCCATTTCCTTTCGGCGGCGAGCGACCGGGCTCCCGCCCAATCCTGGAAGAGCCCCTTCTTCTCGTCCCGTTTCACCTCGTACTTACCCAGAGCGGTGTGGATGAGCTGGCGATGGCGCAGGTCCTGGGTGATCCGGGCGGCCTGGTCGGTGAACTGGGCGGCGACGGTTTTCATTGTTGGACGAGAATCTCCGCAAGGTGGAGGGTCTTGAGTTTCTTCCCCTGACGATCGATGAGCCCCTGCAGATGCATCAGGCAGCTGGAATCGTTCGAGACGATGTATTCCGCCTTGGTGTCCAAGGCGGAGGCGCACTTCCCCTCTCCCATCGCGGTGGAGATCATGGGAAACTTGGCAGAGAATGTACCGCCGAATCCGCAACAGGTTTCGGCAGCGCTCATTTCCACCAATTCCAACCCCTGCACTTTGGCCATAAGAGCACGGGGTGGGAGCTTGTTCTGGAGCTCACGTAAGCCATGGCAACCATCGTGAAACGTGACCTTGGCGGGAAACTTCGCTCCCAGATCGGTAACCCCGAGCCGGTTCACCAGGAAAGAAGAAAATTCGTAACATTTCGGCGCGAACTCCCGTGCGGCCTGCTCGTGGGGTGTCCCCGCAAAGAGTTCCGGGTAAAACACTTTCATCATCGCCCCGCAGGAACCCGAAGCGATGACCACCACCTCTGCGCTTTTGAACTGTTCGATGACCTTAATGGCACCTTCCCGGCCCTCGTGCCAATACCCGGTGTTGAAAGCGGGTTGCCCACAGCAAGCCGGGGCCTCCGGACAAACCACCTTGTGCCCCAGTCGTTCCAGGATCCTGACCATGCTCACCCCGACTTGGGGATAAAACAGGTCGATAAAACAAGGGATGAAAAGTGAGACCGTCATATCTCAGGCGATAAGTTCCTCAGCTCAGGGTAGTTTTGCGTACCGGTCCCTGGCCGATTGCCAGGCGTCCACCGCGGTTGCGTCTGGACTGAAGGGGCGAGTCTCAAACGAGGCCCGCACCACGGCGCGCAGGTCCGACAAAGAAGCGATCTCCCCAGCCGCCATAATCTGTACCAGGAGGTTGCCGGCCACGGTGGCTTCGACCGGTCCAGCCACGACCTGGCACCCGCAGGCATTGGCAGTAAAGGCATTCAGCAGGTCGCTCTTGGAGCCGCCACCGACAACCTGGAGAACCTCAATCGGTGTGCCCAGGTGCACCTGCATCCCCTGCAGGGTTTTGGCATACTTCAGCGCGAGACTTTCGCATACGCACCGGGCGAACTGCCCTTCCGTTTCTGGAGCCGGTTGACCGGTCTGACGGCAATACTCCCGAATGGCATCGGGCATATCCGGCGGATTCAGGAACCGGGGATCGTCCGGGTTGATGAGCGAGCGGAAAGGTTCGCTAGCCTCGGCCAATCGATCCAATTCTGGATAGGAAATCTCCTTACCCTTTTCCACGAACGAGCGCCGACATTGCTGGAGGAGCCAAAGTCCGATGATCATCTTCAGAAACCGGAACGTCCCGTTGATGCCGCCTTCGTTGGTAAAGTCCAATCCCAAGGCCTGAGGAGAGATGTCCGCATCCGTGCGTTCCATCCCCATTAAGGACCACGTGCCCGAGCTCAGGTAAGCCCAGTTATTCTTCCCGGTAAGCGCGGTGGGTACGGCGGCAACCGCCGAGCCCGTATCGTGGGCTGCCGGGGTCACCACGTTGATGGGGCCGAGCCCAGTGCGTTTGGAAACGCTCTCCAGCAAGGTACCCAACCGGGTGCCAGGAGGCACGATCTTCGGGAACATCTTGATGGGCAGACCAAACCGCTGCAGCATGCCCCTGGCCCAGTCGCGCTCGATCGGGTGATAACATTGCGTCGTAGTGGCAATGGAAAACTCGCATGCCTTGGTGCCTGACAGGCAAAAATGCAAGTAGTCCGGCATGGTTAGAAAACAATCGGCGGCGGCGAGGATTTCCGGACTTTGCTTCTGGAGCGCCAGCAACTGGTAGAGCGTGTTTAGCTCCATGAACTGGACACCGGTCTGCCTGAACACTTCGTCTCTCGGTACGACGCGAAACGCCTCGTCGAGCATCCCTCGGGTACGGGCATCCCGATAATGGAACGGTTGCCCCAGCATCTCGTTGCTCGACGAAAGCAGCACAAAATCGACACCCCAAGTGTCGACCCCGACGGAGACCACCCTTTTTCCGAACTTCTTCGCGGCGGCCGTCAGTCCGGTTTGAATCTCAGACCAAAGCCGGACCACATCCCAGCGAAGGGTGCCCTGGATTTCGACGGGGCCATTGGGAAAGCGGTGAAGTTCCTCGAGGACAAGGCGCGATCCATCCCAACAACCGGCCATCATGCGCCCGCTTTCCGCCCCCAGATCCACTCCCAAATAGACTTGGTCTTTCATGATGTGTCGATATCTACCAAACAAACCGGTCAAGGGTGTGACCCGCGGCGCGCCATGGGGCGAATACTAACCCAAGCCCGCCTCCGTTTTCAAGGATGCGGCGACCCCTCTTAATGACCAACCCCGGCCTTGCCCTTCAACCACGTACCCACACCAATGACAATCGTAGAGAGAATGAGGGTCGCAATCCCGGTGGCGATAAGACCGTGCGCCTTCTTGCTGGAACCCTTCCACTCGTGGAAGATCCATCCCCACATGGTGCTGAAAATGATAATACTGGCCATGTGGAGGGTCCAACTGGCAAAGCCGAACTTACCCATCTGCGTCTCACCCATGGTATAGAAGAAGAACTGCAGATACCAGGTCGTGCCCGCCAGCGCGGAAAAGAGGAAATTGGGGAGCAGCGGCACGCGCAGGTCCTCAGGGGTGGGGTTCGCGATCGGCTTCCCGTCAGCCAGGGCATGCTGGGGCTTCAGAGTGCCACTGAAATACTGGTAGCCGGTACCGTTCCGAATGTTGAGGATCAAGCACCAGATGAAATTGGTGGTGAAACCACCCAAGAGCACCACCACGAGTTTGGGGAGACCAGACCAGATCTGGGTCGTCCCAGCCGCAAGCGATGCGGTCGCAATGGGGTTCCCGGCGGTCAGACCGAACGAGAAGCAGGCGCTCATGATTCCGGAGAAAGTGGCTACCAGGATTCCTTTGCTGAAGCTGAACTCCGCGATGGCTTTCTTCTTCTCCGCCTCCGGCATTTCCTTTTCCTTCGTGAGGCCGGCGAGGGCGGCGATGAAGATGCCTAGGAGACAGACCCCAACGCCACCGAGGGTAATCTGGCCGGGAGTGGAACTGGCGATCTCTCCCAGACTAGAATCCACAGGAATCGAGGCGAAGAGGCTCTTTGCAATCGGTGGCACGAGCGTGCCGAAGGCGGCGCAGTAACCTAGAGCGACTCCCATGCCTAGCGACATCCCCAAGTAGCGCATGGTCAGCCCAAACGTCAACCCGCCCAACCCCCACAGAGTACCAAAGAAATAGGTCCACCAGAGGGTACCGAAGGTCTGCTGCCGGAGCACGCCGAACAAGTCGTTCGTCATGAAGGAAGCCAGCAACCAAGGCATGATGATCCAGGAGAAGAACCCGCCGGTGAGCCAGTAGGTTTCCCATGCCCACTTCTTGACTCCGCGATAGGGCACATAGAAACTGCCCGAGGCCAGGCCGCCGAGCCAGTGGAAGAAGACGCCCAGGAAAGGATTTACGTTCATATTGCTCTGATTAAGGGTGACGGGTTACTGCCGCTTGGACAACACGGCTTTTTCGTAGCGTTTTACCTCGGCCAGCCAGGTTTCCCCGGCAGGCACTCCCATCTTGAGGCAATAGTAATCCCACACCGCTCCAAACGGCAGTGTCCGGCATTCTTCCAGCATGGCTAAGCGCGAGGTAAAGTCCCCTTCTCGCTCATACTGCAGCAGTTGGGCGTGGGGCTCCAACATGGCCATCAGCAAAGCCTTGATCATGCATCGTGTGCCGATCACCCAAGCCGCCACCCGGTTGATGCTGGCATCGAAATAGTCCAAACCGACGTGGGTGCGTCCCAGAAGGTTGCCTCGTACCAACTCCTGCGCCAAAGCCTCCAGTTCGTTGGAGAGAATCACCACGTGATCGCTGTCCCAACGAATTCCACGGCTGACGTGAAGCAGCATCCGGTCCACCCAGAGCATGACCGCCGATAGTTTGTCGGCGCACGATTCGGTGGGATGGAAGTGCCCGGTATCGATGGTAATGAGCTTCCGATTCTTGATGGCATATCCCAGATAGAATTCATGAGAGCCAACCACATAACTTTCAGAACCGATGCCAAAGAGCTTCGCTTCCACCGAGTCCAGGTTGAACTTGGGGCTGATTGGCTTGGCAAAAACCCGGTCCAGGGAATCCTCGAGCCGTTCGCGGGGGCCTTGGCGATCCACCGGGGTGTCTTTCATGCCGTCGGGAATCCAGACGTTGGTAACGCAAGGGTTGGCGAGCGCCTTGCCAATGGCGGCGCCGATTTCCCGACAGCGGATCCCATGTTCGACCCAGAACCTGCGAATCCCTTGGTCCTGATGCGACAGCGTGAAGCCGTCAGCCGCTTTAGGGTGGGCAAAGTAGGTGGGATTGAAGTCGATGCCGACTTGGCTCTTCCGGGCCCAGGCGATCCAGTTCTGGAATAAGCTGGCATCGATTTCGTCGCGGTCGACCTTCTTTCCCCTGGTTTCGGCGTAGAACGCGTGCAAGTTCAGCCGGTGTCTGCCAGGGATGAGGGCGAGCGCCTGGTCTAAATCCGAACGTAACTCATCCGGCGTGCGGGCTTTACCGGGGTAGTTGCCGGTGACTGCCAAGCCTCCACCCAGTTCGGAGCCCATATTCTCGAATCCGCCGACGTCGTCGCCCTGCCAGCAATGGAGGGAAATGGGAACCTTGGCCAGTTGCTGGATGGCTTTTTCGGTATCCACACCCAAGGCGGCGTAGCGTTCGTTTGCCAGCCGGTAGGCCTTGACGAGGTTCGTTTTCGAAATGGACATAAGTTCGTCTATTGCTGAGTTACTGAAAAACTGAGCTCTAGTTGTATCGGATATGTTTGACAGTTTCCTTGACGATCGCGCCACGAACAAGGATTAAATTGCCAGACCCCGAAGCGGCTGGGGCCGAAAAGCAGCTGCGGGTGGGTGCTTATGTTTGCCACGCTCAAGAGTTCCGACTGGTTTCACACCGATGGTTTCCCGCTCGCGGTTGAGAGACGGGAGCCACAGGAACCGTTTGGGCCACACAACCATGAGTTTTCGGAGATTGTCCTGGTAACGGGCGGAAGTGGACAGCACGTGACGGTAAACGAGTCCTTTCCATTGATCAGGGGGGACATTTTTGTCATTGGCGGCAAGCGGGGCCATGAATACCAGAATCTGAACGGTTTACGGCTGATCAATGTATTGTTCCAACCCGAACGCATCCTGATGCAGTTGGCGGATCTTCCCACACTTCCCGGGTATCAGGCGCTGTTCCGGATGGAGTCTTCTCGGGATGCATCCCAGAGATTCCGCTCACGGCTCCACCTGATGCCTCATGAACTGACAGGGGTCACCGGGATCATTGACCAACTCGATTTTGAGCTTGCGAAGCGCGGGCCCGGCTTTGGTTTCATGGCCACGTCCCTCTTCATGCAGATTGTGGGCTATCTGTGCCGATGTTACAGCCACCATCACAGTTCGGATTCACGCGCCATTCTACGCATCGCAGAAGCGATTACCCACCTGGAACGTCGCTCCGATGAAGAAATCCGTTTGGATGAGCTGGCTGAAATTGCAGGCATGCCCAAGCGCACCTTCATCCGCGCCTTCCAAGCCGCGACTGGAAGCACACCGATTGCCTACCTCATTCAGCTGAGGGTGGGGCGCGCCGCTACCCTCTTGCGGGGTGGGGATGAATCCATCACCGATATCGCGTTTCGGGTGGGGTTTAGCGACAGCAACTACTTCACTCGCCAGTTCCGTCGGCTTTTAGGCGTAACCCCGCGCGCTTATCGGCAACAGAGCCCTCCTCCGGCAATTTCAATGAGTTGAGCGGGGTACGGGCCAGTCAGGAGTGTCGACACGGCAGCCTTCCAACATCGTGGTGAGCCGACGAACCCGTGAGGGATGAGTGAGAGCGAGGTTGTTCTTCTCGCATGGATCCTCCTGAAGATCATAGAGCTCCGTGATCTCCCCCTTGGCTAAGCGCACAAGTTTCCAATTGTCCCATCGCAGGGCTTGTTTGAACCCGCCTTCGAAAAACTCCCAGTAGAGGGGTGAGTTGCGGTGGATCCGGGCTCCGGGATCTTGCAGCAAAGACACCAGGCTCCGTCCATCGAGATGCTCGGAACGTTTCGCTCCAGCCAAATCCGCGGCTGTGGGAAGGAAATCGGGGAACCACACCACCTCCTGGCAGAGCCGCCCAGCTGGGATCGTACCAGGCCAACGCACCAGAAACGGAACCCGGATCCCGCCCTCATAGAGATCCCGCTTGATTCCACGGAGCATGCCGCTCGAGTGGTAGAAGTCCGGATTGTACCCACCTTCGCGGTGGGGGCCATTGTCGGAGGAGAAGATCACCATGGTGTTTCGGTCCAAATCCAGCTCCTTGAGAAGATCCAGAATGCGGCCGACGGAGCGATCCAGGTAACTCACCATGGCCGCGTGCCCCTTTTGCGGATCGGGCCATGGCTGAGCAGAATAGGGTCCGTAGTCGGGGATTTCCATTCCCTTCTTGCCCGCCTCGTTGTTGGCATGCGGAAGGGTTGGGGCGTAATAGAGAAAGAAGGGGCGATCTTTCGGGCGGCGAAGGTATTCGAGGGCCTCCTCCTCAATCAACTGAGCGCTGTAGACGGCCTTCACAGTCGCCACCCCGGCGCCGGAAGGGGACTCATTGGTCACCACATTGGGGAGCCGTATTCTGTCCTCATTGCGCCAGAGAAAGGTCGGATAGTAGTTGTGGGCGTGGCCTTGATCCAGATAGCCAAAGAAGTACCCAAAGCCCTGCCGGGTGGGAAGGCCCACCTCGCCTTTGCCTTTGTCGCCCAGCCCCCATTTGCCGATAAGCGCTGTGTCATATCCCACGTCCTTCAGCACCCTGGCCACGGTGGAGTCTTCCGGGCGCAGCACTTGAGCCAGCGGCGTGGCGCCACCGTTGCCACGGACCCGACAATGGCCCGTGTGCAGCCCAGTCATCAGCACGCAGCGGGAAGGGGCGCAGACCGTCGCACCCGCGTAGGCCTGCGTGAATCGCAACCCTTCCGCAGCCATCCGATCCAGGCAGGGGGTCTGGATCGACTTCTGACCATAGCACCCCAAGTCCCCATAGCCCAGGTCATCCGCGAGGATAAAAATGAGGTTAGGACGGCTTCCCTTGAGTGCGGTTTTGCCCCAGGCCATTTGCGGCATAAGCAAGCTCAGGAACAGGAGGCAGCCATAGCCAAGAGCTCGACTCAAACACGAGTGATTCACACCCGAAGAGCCTAGAGGAAGGAGGAACAGGAATCGAGGCAAAGTTTGCGGCTGGAGCGAAGGACGAGAAGGGGATCCGACAGGTTTTGGAGTGCGCGCGCCCTCAGGTGCCGCTTTCCCCCTCTCCAAAGGGGCGCAGGGCGCATTGACCGAAGCTTGACACTGGCAGCACTACTCTTGGAGTATGAGCTTACCAAAGCCGACGCGCGGTGTGCGGAACCGCAACAGGTATTGCCATGCATACATCAACCTCAGAACCGTCGAACTCCAAGGAGAGCCTCTTTGCCAACGTCACCCTGTATCACTGGCTGGTGGTGATCATTGCGTCGTGCGGATGGCTCTTTGACTGCATGGACCAGCGATTGTTTACCATGGCGAGGGAATCGTCGTTAAGGGAATTGCTGGGCAACAATCCAGCCGCCTTGGCCAAACTGGAAACCTACCTAGGCCTGGCCACCGCCATGATGATGGTGGGGTGGGCGACGGGAGGAATCATCTTCGGGATGCTGAGTGACAAATGGGGACGGGTCAAGACCATGGTCGTCACCCTGCTGGTCTACTCCGGTTTTACGGGGCTATGTGGCATTTCTCAGGGGTGGGTCGATTTCACCCTCTATCGCTTCTTGGTCGGGCTCGGTGTCGGGGGAATGTTCGGGGCAGCGACCACTCTGGTGGCGGAAAGTGTGCCGGGCCGATTCCGGGCCGTAGCACTGGGATCACTCCAGGCGCTGTCGGCTACAGGCAACATCATGGGGGCGTCCATCAGCCTCAAGATCCCGCCAGGGGCGGAAAGTTTCGTGGGAAGCTTCAGCGGTTGGAGGGTGCTCTTCTTCGTGGGTATCATTCCGTCGCTTCTGGCCATCCCCATCTTCTTCCTGCTCAAGGAGCCTGAGGCTTGGAAGCAGGCGAAGGCAGCCGCGGCATCGGGCCAACCTGGCAAGCAGATTGGGTCGCCCATGGAGCTGCTGAGACACCCGCGGTGGGGGCGAAACACCCTCGTGGGATTAGGCTTGGGCCTGGCAGGGATGGTGGGGCTTTGGGGAATCGGGTTCTTCAGCCCGGAGTTGATCACCACGGCTCTCAAGGAGCGTCCTCTCGCAGCCGCGGAGGTTCGGGACTCCTCGTCTCTGATCCGGGGCCTGAACAACGCCTCCAACGGTTCAGCACTGCAAATCAAGAGACAGCTTGCCCCGACGACAGCCTCCACCTTGGAGATAGCTCAGCTCTCAACGAACGTGGATGCCAGTGTCGTCAACATGCTTGCATCCGATTTGAACCGGATTATCCAGGGCACCAACCTGTATGATCCCGCGATCTACCAGGGGGTGGCGCTGGACAAGCGAACACAGGGGTTAATCAAGAAGGTCCAGGGCGGTGGCGCGGAGGCCGATATCCGGTTCCTGAACCGCCAACTGGTGGAACAGACTTTTCCAGGTGCCATCGCGCCGCTGCAAAAATCGATCGACCAAGTCCGCAGCAAAGCCATGATGCTATTCGACATTGGGGCTTTTGTCGGAATGATTGCCTTCACTCTACTGGCGTCCTATTTGAGTCGGCGCGGTGCGTTTCTGATCTCCTTCCTCGCCTGCCTGGCCATCACTGGATATGTGTTCTATTCCCTGAAAACGGAATCGGATGCCTATTGGATGTTGCCGCTGATGGGTTTCGCCCAACTCGCGGTCTTTGCAGGGTATTCAATCTACTTCCCTGAATTGTACCCCACGCGCTTGCGGGGTACCGGGGTGGGATTCTGCTACAATACGGTACGGTATATAGCGGCCCCTTTCCCGTACATGCTTGGCTACCTGAGTTCGCTCATGTCGTTCCGCACTGCGGCCATAGTCATGTCAGGTATCTATGCGCTGGGTCTGTTCGCGCTCATCTGGGCGCCCGAAACCAAGGATCAGCCGTTGCCGGAAGACTGAGCCGCGTTCCGTGGTGCCGCGGGGGGAAGACGTCCGGCCTAGGAGGAAGCAGGCTCGAGGGAAAAGGCGAGCGGATGTGCCGGACGCGGCAACCGATGCCAGGAGCGACGGAACGAACTGGGGCTCACTCCGGTCTCGCGGCGAAAAATGCGGGTGAAATAATTGCTGTCGACGATACCAACCGCTCCAGCGATCTCAGTCACGTTCAACTCCGTTTCGAGCAGAAGCTCGCTCGCCTTCTTCACGCGCAACCGATTGAGGTACTCGGTTGGGGAAACCCCAAAGATTCTTTGAAAATAGCGCTGAAGGCTGCGTTCGCATGTCCCCGCGTGGGCAGCGAGATCCACCATGGTCAAAGGAGAGGCATAGTGATTCTCGATGTACGTCACGACGCGGTTGATCGCGAGAAGGGTTTGCGGTCCGCGTTCCGTGAGCTTGCTGTAGGCGCGGGACAAGCGACCGATCACCCTCAGGAGCAGAGCGAGGCTCATGGACTTGTAACCGGGTTCCCGAGCCTGTAATTCCTCCGCCAACTGGCGCACTAACCCGGTCACTTCCCGCCGAAGCGAGGGGGAGAGGAAAAGCCGACTCTGGAAGCGGTGCTGGATCCGGAAGGAAGGCTCCAGATCAAACAGCGCGTGATAGCCAGGGAGCAGGGCCAAGTCACCCAGGGGCAACCGAAGGCGCATCGGGTCAAAGAGGATGTTGGCCAGCTCTAGATTGCGCGCGTTGGCGTACCCATGCGGAACCCCTGGCTTGATCACGAAGACGTCTCCCGCCGACACCTGATAGCATCCCTCCTTCAAAAGATGGTCCGCGGTTCCGTCCAGGATGAGAACCAATTCGATGAAATCGTGGGTGTGCAGGGCGAGATCGCGGTGTTCCTTAATCCAGAAAACGGCCAGAGGATGCCCTGGTTCCTCAAAGATGTCCGCGCGATCCGCCGCAAAATGATCGTGATCAGGGAGGGGGATTGCCGCCGGACGGGAAACCGTGTTTGCCAAGATCGATTCCATAAGGAGTAACGGATTTGTGATGGCCGACCGTAACCGCGTCAAGCCATCTTTCTTTCGAAGACACCCCTCAAGGAAGCCGTACCCGGAAGAACTCACAACCCCTGCCGGAGACCAGCGGCACACGGAACGTCCCCAAACCTTGGTCGTCAGCGACCGCCCACCCGGCCAAGCGCCAAGATCGGAGGTCCTCTGATGCCTCCAAGCTCAGGGTTTGGCTGGGCTCAGATCGACAGGTAAGTTCAACCGCGTCGCCTGCATGACCTCGAATCCGCTCGATGAGTGGGGCGACCGCAGGGGCCGTGGTAAAGACGGCGGTCAAGGTTGTGTTGCTATCCAGCCGCACGGTTGTCTGAGGAGCGGGAGTCTCCACCGCACCGGTCCAGCGGACAAACCGACAGCCAATCTGGGGCTCCGCTCGAACCGGAATTGGCACTCCGCGAAAATAGCTTCCTTCCCAGGCGGCTCCTGCGCTGAGTGGCACACGCAACGAATTCAGAAGTACCGTCCCCTGCCCTTCGGGAGTTACAGAAACACTGAGCCTGGCATTTCCGGCGAGCTGAAAATGCTGAATGAGGTGCTGGCGACACGCCTCTGGCCGAAGAAGGCCAAAGGTGCGAAGTGCATTCACGGAACTCTTCCAGGCCTCCAAAGAGGCTGGAGCTCGCCAACGTTGGCAATGCTCAGCCATTCCCGAACTCAACTGGGCCGCAAGAGATTCGATCTGGGCAAGGGTATTCGTGGGGAGCAACGTACTGTTCAACAAGTCGGCAAAGCGGTTGAGAAACAAGACCTGGAACTCCTGATTCCGCAGCAAGCGCCGAAAAAGAAGAGTGGTGGTTTCATTATTGTGACCGTTG
Organism: uncultured Verrucomicrobiota bacterium; assembly: GCA_964411985.1. Classification (GTDB taxonomy): domain Bacteria; phylum Verrucomicrobiota; class Verrucomicrobiia; order Limisphaerales; family J093; genus CAYPNF01. The sequence goes on along the minus strand of CAYPNF010000014.1, from coordinate 63,288 downwards.
AGCCGACCGTCGGTGGAGAGGTCAGCCTCGAGCATATTGTAGCTCCAACCCGGCTGCTCCGCACCGAACCCGCCCCAACCGACATCGTTGTCAAACTGGAGCCAACGCCAGCGCCCCTCCGGTATTCGCGGCCGCCAAAGCCGGTGGTTTCCGATGTCCCAACGGTAGTTGAAGATCTCACAAGCCTTGTAGTCGATGTAGTTCGGAATCTCGAGAAGAGCCTCCATCTGGCGATAAACGTCAGGCACTTCGGGGTCGGCGATTGAGACCAGCTGCATCATGGCGTCGTAATGCCGGGTGTCGCCGGCTTTGGCGGCGGCGTACCCCTCCAAATAGTCGAGCCCGTCCGCGGGAATCCCACCATAGTAGGCAACGAAATCCGCATCCTCTTTCTCCTTCAAGTAGTGAAGCCCCCAGTATTCGCCGTTGAGAAACACCACACAGGGTCGGGCTGCCTGGTGCTCCGCACCAGTTTCGGCTCCCAATTCCTGCATCAGTTCATCGCGCATAAACGCCATGTAGTGATCATGACCAGAGGGCCGAAGCAGGAAATGCTGAAACTCGGAACGATCCCTGCCGGGAAAGATAGCATAGCGAAAGGGCTGGCGTCCCTCGCCCCCGGTCCCGTCCAGGTCGAGTCCTTTGATCGGGAAGTTCTGGGAGGTGTTACCGTGTATTTTGACGTCACCCTCTTGAGCAAAGGCGAGATAGTTGTTCGTTTCGTAGAACTCAATGTGTACGGGGCGTTGCCATTCGGTGCCACGCTGCGAGTAATTACCGCCAGCTGCGTTCCCGGGCACATAGATGCCAATGTTCGGGTCGAAGAAGTTACGGCGATCGGTGGTCAGCGATACAACCGGCAGAGAATAGCGGGCACGGCCCTGGCTATGAATCCAGTAGGTACGAGTCACGATCGGGCCCGGCATGGCTCCAGGTTTGAGCGCGCGGGCTCGCACCGTCCAACCTTTGAACACTTCCCCAGTGGGCGGCTGTCCGCCGGGAACGGTTGCGATGGCGGAGAGGTCGTTCGGGGTACCTGCCCGACTACGTAAAAAGATAGGAGCCGTGTAGAGGAGGGAACTGGCAGTGGGTGCGGATCCGTCGAGAGTATAGCGAATCTCCGCTCCTGCGTTTGGCACGGTAAGGGCAAGGTAAAAGGCATTGGTGTAGAAACCTCCTGCATGGGAGAGTTCCGGCGCGAGGAGCCACTCGGTGGTGCCTACGCTGGTGTTGGAAGCTCCGGGAGTTGGGCTGCCAAAATAAAGCCACTGCCCGGGATCCAACGCGGACCGGCCATAGGACACATCGCGGGGCACGGCGCCAAAGCTCACCTGATCCAGCACCACCCCATCAGACCCGGTCAACACCAGTTGTTCCCCTGTCGAACTGAGCTGAAAACTGGTGTGAAGAGGCAAGGGCAACTCAACGCCGTATCGTTCGGCAAGGTAACGTTCCACCCCTTTGCGCTCGTCGGGATTCAAAGATCGGTCGTAGCCGATGACTTCAACGATGTCGCCGGCAAAGGCTCCGTAGGCACCTGAGCCGATTTCGGTCGGAGCCCATACCTCGCGGCGACTGGATATTTGGCCAACGCGCCCGGGCAACCCCTGGAAATCCACCGACGGCTGCTTATTCTGATAGTTCAACGCAAGCAGCAACAAGCCGTTTCCCAAGAAGCGCTGGTAGACGCAAAGGGCGGGCATATAGCCCGAACCGTGTTCGTAGACGGAGACGCCGTTGGTCCCCACAGAAAACCCCGCACCTGCGTCCCACTCCCCACCATGGCCGGCACCGAACAGCCAGTGTTGACCGCTCACTCCTCCAACACCCCCAGCGCCTTCTTGGTCGACATCATGGCCCTGGGAAGTTTGACAAACGACAAACAGACAGAAACTGTTCGTACCTACCGGACGGACCAATTGCAGGAGGTCATTGGCGCCATCGAATCGAACGGCCGGAAAGCCACTCGCGCCCACTGCCAACCACTGTGGCTGGAGACTGTCGGTCAGCTGGCCCGCGCTGTTTCCCGAGCCACTGAGATCACGCCAACGCCGAACAAACCTGTTGCCACCAGCCATCCGGACCTGATTGCTATCACTTACATTCACCACATCGGCACGAAGACGAAGCCTCAGCCCATCGAGGCTCTCCGGCGCGATTGCCTGAACTAACTGCGGTTGGCGATCCTTACCGGAAGCGAATACCAAAAGGAACTTGCCAGGCAGGAGCAGGGAGTTGGTGGCGAAGACCCATTTGAAAGGCTTCTCGAAATCGTCCGACAGTCCACAACCACCCAAGTCGAACGGCGTGGGGCCCGAATTCCACAGTTCCATCCAATCTGAGGAATCCCCCTCCTCATCCTGAAGGGTGCGGTCGTTGGCTGTCTGCAGTTCGTTAATGCGAATGGTCTGACCGTGGAGTTGCGGGAAAAGGGCCAATTGGACCAGCAGCCAAGCAAGGGCAAACTGGATCGTCGCCAGCAACCGAGCCGGGCTGAAAGCCGGCCTGGGACGAGAAAAAGAAGCCGGGTGCCAGGCGGTCAGCCCAGCACCCGGACGACGTCCGAACGATGTCAGTGTGTGTACCAACGCTATTGAATCAAACGGAAGAACCGCTGGGTTCCAGTGGGATCCACTTTGACTTCCCAGTTTCCGCCATTCAGGACAGGCGCAGTGACCTCGTCTTTCCAATCCGCGGCGGCGGCTGGGATGGCGGTGGCGTACTGGAGCCGGTACCCCGTGGAAGCCTCGGGCCAGGTCAGGACCACCTTGCCGGCCGCCAAGCTGGCAGTCAGTTTGGTGTCGGCCACGGGTATGGACTCGACGGTGAGCATGGCCGAACTACCCAGGACCGAGACCCCGTCCGAAACGAGCACGCTGTAATCGCCCTGATCGGCGGCTTGAATCGCGTTCAGAGTCAGGGTTGCCGTGGTGGCACCCGCAACCGGTCCACCGTCAACCAGGAGCCCGCCATCCTTGAACCATCGGTAAGCCAGATTGCTTCCGGATGCGGTAGTGGCAAACGTAACCTTATCACCTGCTTTGGCGGACTGATCCACCAGTTCCTTAGTGATGGCAGGTTTCGTGGGAACACTGGGAAGGATGCGGACATTGTCCACAACAAAGGTCTCATCCCCTACGATATCGATATGCTTCAGCATGATCTCAGCGGTTTCGGCGCTGGCAGTAAAGGGCACGAAGGCCTGGTACATGGGTTTCGTCTGGCGGAAACCCGGCCACGGGCTCAGCGTGTCCACCGGGGGCAACTCCTCGGTTGTGGCCACCACGGCGCCATCGACGCTAACCTCAACTCGCCCGGTATTGGGAGTCACCGAACTGTTCTGGGGGCGACCGTCGCGGAAGTTATAGTCAAAAACCAGGGTATAGGCCTTGCCGGAAGTCAGGCCTGGCACTTTCTGGGTCAGGCTGACAGCTCCCTGGCCAAACATAACGTAATCTTGATCCCAATTGATACCGTTGTCGAAGAAGGGTTCAACGAAGAAGGTCTTCGGGCTGTAGGCGTTCACACCATAGCCACCCCCGGCACAGGTCCAGCCGGCAATACGGTTTGGCTGAAGATACCCCGGCCAATTCGCCCCCATCGTGCTTCCTTCGAAGCCCGAATTCATCACGGCAACCTCGTTGTTAACACGAGGTACGATGGAGACCGCGTCAAGGAAGAGCGTTGCGTCACCACTGGCAACCACGGTCTTGAACTCTAGCAAGCCGGTGGCGGCAGCGGCGGTAAAGCGCACCTCCTGGAAGTAATAGTCAGTCAGGCCGTTCTGCGCGGCAGGCATAATACTCTGGATATCGGCAAGCTGCTGGCCACCGAAGCTGACCTGTAAGCCCATCTCGTAGGGGTATCCAGCAGTGCGCCCGTTATAGAAGAACTGCAGTCCGTACTGTTTGCCAACCTGAAGTCCTTTGACCGTTTGGGAGACCGTGCCACCGCCTTGGATACGAAGCACTTTGGTTCGATCCGGGATCGTCAGGTCATCGATGGCGAGGAAGGGGTTCCCGGTCTCCGCCATGCCAATGTTGGCACCACCGGTAGTCCAACCGGTGACGGGAGCATTTGCCGTCCCACTGTCCTTGTCCATTTCGAAACTCGGATTCAGAATCAAGCTGCTTCCGGCCACAAAGACCGTCGTAATATCCGTTGGCAGCAACAGGGTAGCGGAATCCGTAATCTCCACGGACGCGCTCCCCACTCCAACGCCCTTCACGTTGAACGACTGGCTGGTCACCCCCTGGAAGGTGAGACTCTGCACGCCAGACGCATCAGCACCGGGTAGCACGAAGATATTTGTGTTGGCACTGCGCACTTTCACCACCGCCGTTCCCTGACTCAGCCTCTCCGCAGGAATCGTGATGGTAGCGGAACCTTCTTCGCCCAACCGGACCAGGATCTTGGCGGGAGCCATTTCCATAGGTGGAAGCCTTGTGCCCGTCTTGCCGAGCACTTTGACATCGTCTAGTAGCACTACGGCGCCCGCAACCGTATTGCTGAAGCTGAGTTGAGCGACATCGGATCCGGCTTTGAAGGTCACGGACTGCGTAGCATAGGCTTTGGTGCCGCCCACGGCGGTAACGTCCTTTTCCCAAACCACGGCGCCATCCACCTTCAACTGCAGATGAGGAGTCGTAGCGGTCTTCGCGTTGTACGCAAATTGGACTTGGTATTCGTCGCCCTTCACTAGCGGCTCCAGGGTCTGGGTCAGGGAGCCCTCGCCCTCCAGGAACACTACCAATGCCTGGTCAGGAGTCGCACCGTTGTCAGCCATCCCACCGGTGCCGTCGTCAATGCCTGCCACACCGACCTTGGCCCACCCACTAATCGCGGGCCAATCCTTACCAGCCGAGGAAGCGCCGTCGAAGACCACGCCACTCGCTTCGAAACTGGGATTCCCGACGGCGAAGTTGCCTTCGTCTCTCGGGACGATGGTCACCGCGTCCAGGAGGACCGTGGAATCACCACGCGCGGTGACCTCGAAACTCAGCGTACCGCTATCCATGTCGGGAACAAAGGGGACGGTACGGGTATAATAAGGCGAATGCGTGCCAATGGCAGGCTTCACCTTGGGGATGAAGTCCAGTTGCTCATCCATGGCGCCGCCCTGAGTTGTCGTGGAAAACTTCACCGCGACGTCCAGATCGCTTCCGCTCCGTGCGTCGTACCGGAACTGAATCCAATACCGCTTTCCCGGGGTCAGCCCCGTGATGTCCTGCGAGACGGCACCGGCACCCTGTCTAAACCCGACTCGCTGCCCGTCGGGTACCGGAGTGCCGGCATTGTGGAAGGGCCCCCCCGCATCGTAGACCAGGTCGTTGACACCGCCATTGGCACTGTTCCAACCATCAATCGGGCTGTAATAGGGCCAACCCATCGGCGCGCCAGCGGACTGTGGAGGGTCATTCGTGTCGAGATTGCTTTCGAAACTAGGGTTGATAACAAAAGCCGTCCCTGCCTGGGTGGGCGAGGACAGCCAGCACCCCAGCAACAGCGCCAGGGATACAGCAGTGTTTCCGATTTTGGTGGTCATAGTTTGGATCCGCTGCGCGAGCCCCTGAAAGACAAAGCATGGTCAGGTGGGGTACGCACAGTCTGTTGATGTTTTCTTCTCTGCAATGTTCTGGCTGAACAGGAATCCCCGACATGGCGAAACGGCAGGGTCGGCATGCCTAGGTTTCCGGATTTGAGAGCGAGTTTAGGGGAACCTGCAGCCAAGCGCCTTCACGTTTCCGACAATTACTAGCATAAAAACGACAGGAGCCGAACAACTGCTTGCATTCTTCAGTAAGAGCCGTAGTTCTAATGCCATAGACGCCATGAAAGTCCAAGCAACGCCAAAAGACCCCCGATCGGCCTTCACCCTCATTGAACTTCTGGTCGTCATCGCCATCATTGCCATCCTCGCCGGCATGCTGCTGCCCGCCTTGGGAAAAGCCAAGACCCAGGCCCTGTCCATAGCATGCCGCAACAATTTAAAGCAGATCGGTCTGGCAACCCACCTCTACGCGGACGATAACACGGACCGCCTGCCCTTCGCCTGGTGGTACAATGCTTCGCTCGACAGTGCCGATTCGAACAACTTTCAGACGCTCCTGATCCCTTACGTCATGAAGAACAATTTCGCGTCAGGCAGCACCACAGAGAGCAGCGATTTCGCGAAAGCGGTGTTTCGCTGCCCCACTCGAATGCAGGAAAACCACTACCGGCAGTATAAAGCTTACCCTGGCTTTGCGAACCCCTGGAAGATCAGCTATGCCATGAACCAGTACACCCTGGTGGATTACCCACCGAAGGTGACGAGCCCGAAGACCGCTAAGCTAACGTCCGTGCCAAGCCCATCCCAAACCCTCGGCACGGTGGATGTTTCCTACGAACTCAACCATCCCGCCGTGATCAACCTAGGCCCAGGCGCCGACAAGAACTGGGATATAGGATACAAGCATGGATCCAAGCACCCCACCGGCAAGGCCAACGTCATTTACCTCGACAGCCATGCTGACTCTTTCACCGCTAAGCAGACGAACAACATCATTATGGATTTCAAGAAGTAGCAGGGAGACGCGACATCACTTGACGCCACAGGTGGTAACGGGGTTAATCCATCCCCATGACCGAAGCGAAACGGCACTGCTCCATCTCTTTGTCCTGGGTTGCCCTCTTCTTCCTTATAGCTCTCGACGCCGTCTCCGCCATCCGCCCAATTCAGGAGGTCGTAGTGACCAACGATTTTGTCCTGGAAAAGGGAGCCACTTTATCCACACGGCTCGTCATTCGTGCCAGTAATCTCAAGATCGACGGCAACGGAGCATCACTCACGGGGCCTGGAGAGGTTGGAGATCTCAAGTCGCTGGAGGAAGCTGGGGTGGGCGTACTCGTAGAGGGGGCGACCGGCGTCACGATCAAGAACCTGAAAGTACGAGGGTTCGCGGTCGGGTTAAACCTCCGGCATTCCCAGGCGATCAAGGTAAGCGGTTGTGATTTTTCCGACAATTACCATAACCCCAAGCACGGCTGGGGGGAGCTACCGCCCCGAGGTGGAATCCTGATGGAAGATGTGCGGCACAGTGTCCTCGAAGGAAATCAAGCCAAACGAGTCTGGGATGGAGTCCACCTCATCGACTGCGACGACAACCTGATAGAGCAGAACGACTTCTCCGAATGTTCCAACACCTGTGCCAAGCTCTGGAGATCTTCGCGCAACAAGTTTCTGCGTAACAACCTCTCGTACGGAATCCGGATCGACCGGGCAGCGGGCGAGGTGCATGCGCGTGATTCGACCTGCGTGCTGATTGAAACGGGCTCGAATGATAACTACTGGTACCAAAACGACATCACCCATGGTGGAGACGGAGTGTTCATTCGTCCCCTGAACCGCTGGATCTCTCGGGGCAACGTTTTCGTGGAGAACGACACCTCCTATGCGAACAACAACTGTGTCGAATCGTGGAGTCCCGGGAACACCTTCATTCGTAACAAGGCCAACCACGGTAGCTATGGGTTCTGGCTGGGCGGAAGCGACCAAACGGTGCTGATTGGAAACGAAGCGGCCTTTAATGGGCTCACCAATGGCTACCATAACGCTCCCGAACCTGGCTTTCGCCACGGCGGCATCGTGATTGTCGGGGGATCCTCAAGCCACACCCTAATCGATGGCAATTTCCTCCACGACAACAATGGGGCTGGAATCGCGTTTCGCGGGGATGTGGGGTCCCAGGGAAAAGCCTGGCAAACGGAGCATTGGATTGTTCAGAACAATGTAATCACGAGCAATCAGTTCGGAATCTGGGGACGCTGGGGGCGTGGCATTCTCCTGGCGAACAACCGGTTCACCCAGAATGTCCACGGCAATTCCTTCAGCAACGTGACCGGGATGATCGAGTTGAGTTCAACCATCCCTGCTACAGGCGCTCCTCGAGCGAGAATCCTCGGACCAGAACGAGCACTCGTGGGGGAATCCTTGAGGTTCGATGCCACTTCCAGTTCGGATCCTCAGGGGCGTTCCCTGCAGTATCACTGGAACGTGGGCACGGAGACGGGCGGAAAGCCGGTCCTCGAACAGATCTTCACGGAACCAGGCTTCTACCGTGTGTCACTCACCGTGGACAACGGCGGGAATGCCGCGCTCGCATGGAGAGACCTCTTGGTGACCAAACCGGTGGCTTCCGAGATTGGCACCGAAGGACAGGCGTCCCAGTGGGCCTATGAATTGGAGGGAAACGAGGACGGAAAGGGGCGGGTGTCTTTCACCGACGCCACGGAGGCCTTGGTTGGCCAGAAGTGCTTGCGGATGGACCCAGGCCCCTACCCTGGTGCCTACGCAACCGCGGTCTACCCGGTGTCCAGGAACGCCAAGTGGAATCTCGCCAGTAAGAAGCTCATCCGGTTTTGGGTGAAATCGCAGAACCCCAACATTCCCGGCTGGCAGAACGCGGGCCCTGTGGTCCGGTTGCTCACGGTGGACGGTCAAATCGAGTTCAAACCAACCAAGGACGCCAACCTCCTGAATGATGCTCCCTATAGCGAGGCGCGCTGGACGTGGATGCCGGTGGTGATTCCGTTGGCTGGAAACGCGGCTTGGACCCGAACTCTGAAGGGAACCACCACTCTGGAGCGAATCGACGCCGTGAGTTTGTCCCTGGACTCGTATGGATACGATCCGTTCACCGTCTGGCTGGACGGATTGGAGATTGAATAGTGTTCAGGATCAGCAACCTGAAAAGCAAACGATGTGGAAAGCTCCAGAGTTCCCCCCTGCAGTCTAGCGGCAGCCCGAACTTGACCAACGCAGGGCGTAGGATAATCTTACGTGTGTGACGACAACGATTACCGTGACCACCAAGCGCCAGGTGGTGTTGCCCAAGGCCATGTGCGAGCGCAAGCGTATCCAACCCGGAACGTCCTTGCGGATTACCGAGGTTGGCGAGGGTTTCTACGTCACGCCGGTGCCAGAACCGACCGAGTCCGAGCTGGCGGCGGTGTTTAAGGCGCTCGACGATGGACGCAAGTTGCGCCCCATCACCGTCGAGGATGAGGCTTGCATCCAGGACGAGGTCAGGAAATACCGGACTGAACGGCGGAGACGCAAAGCGTGACCATCGTCGTGGATACGAACGTCGTGGTCTCGGCGGCGTTCTGGCCCAAGAGCGAAGATCGTCGTTGCTTCGTGCTCCTGGCTCGGCGGAAATGCCGCTTGGCGGTCACGGAACTCATTCTGGACGAGTATCGCTCGCTGGTAGCTCGAATCGGAAGCAGGGAATGTCCCGACAAAGACCCCGCCCCCTTCCTGGACTGGATCGAGCGCGTTGCTTTGTTGGTGGAACCATCCCCTCTGGGAAAGCGGCGCAGTCGGGATATCAAAGACGATCCGTTTCTCGCCTGTGCCTTGGCCAGCCACGCAGACTTTATTGTGACGAAAGACAAGGACTTGCTGGCGATGGCAAAGCCCTTCGGGGTGGGGATCTTCACGCCCAGGGACTTCTATCGCAGGTTGGAGTCCTAGTGCCAAGGCGCTGGTGTCGCACAACTAGCCGCAATCTACGACAAAACCCATAGAGGTCAGATAGTCTACAATGAACGAGGGAAGGGGCCATGGACAGGATTGCAGGATGGACGAGATGCAAAGCAAACGGTGTAGAAAGCTCTGAGATTCCCGTTGCCCTGTGATTCGGTTACGATCCGTTCACCGTTCGGCTGGATGGATTGGAGCTCGAGTGACACCTACTCGCACCGAAGTGCGACCGCAGCCTCCAACCGTGCCGCGCGCCAAGCCGGGAGATAACAGGCCATCAGAGCGGTCACGCAGAGCACGCAGGCCACTGCACTGTAGGTAAGCGGGTCGTTGGGTGTCACCTCAAGCAATTGGCCTCCCAGGAAGCGAGTCACCGCCAGGGAAACCAGGAATCCGATGGCGATGCCCCCGAGGGTAAGCCGTAACCCTTGCGCCACAACCAACCCAAAGACACGGCTCCTCTGGCTCCCCAGCGCCATCCGGATGCCGATTTCCCGGGTGCGTTGACGGGTAGCGTAGGCCACCACCGCGTAGAGACCTACCGCGGAAAGGATCCAAGCCAGCAAACCGAAAACGCCGACCACCGACCTAGCCATCTTTAACAGGAAGCTCGCCACTTGGATGCGCGCGTCCAGCCGGGAAATGTCAAAAAGTGGCACTCTCGAATCCAACTCCGCCACGACCTTCGCGATCGGACCGGCGAGGGACTGCGGAAGGTGGGAACCTCTGACATGGAGTGTCACTTCATTGTAGTAGTTCTGGAAGAGCGGCATGAACAGAAAGGGACGTGAAGGTTCCTGGAGATTCGCCCATCGCATGTTCCGGGCAATCCCTACAATCGTCGACTCATGGCCTTCGGCCCGAATGCGTTTCCCCAAGGCTTTGCCCCCCGGGAAGAATCGAGCAGCAAAGGCTTCGTTGATCACTACCACATCCGGGGAGCCAGTCTGGTCGGAAACGGTCAGATCTCGCCCTTCCACCAGGGGAATGCGCATGGTTCGCAAATAATTGGGCCCAACGTAGGCTCGATCCACTTCCATGGATTCGCGGAGCTGCGGCACATATCCTTCAGCCTCGATAATGGACGTATGAGTTGAATAGGAGAGCGGGGTGGAATCGGCAAGCGTTACGGACTCCACTCCCGGCAACGCCTCCACTCTGGTCAGAAGCTGTGAAAAGAAACGAATTCCTTCGTCACGGCGGTAACCGGCGGGCAACAGATCCAAGGAAGCCAGAAACACCCCCTCGGGATCGAAACCGGGATTCAGTTGGGCCGCGCGATCCAGGCTCTTGACGAAAAGCCCGGCGCAAACCAGAAGAAGCATGGAAAGCGAAACCTGAACTACCACCAGGGTGTTGGCCAAGCGCGATCGGTGAAGTCCTCCCGCGACGTTTCCGGCCTCCTCTTTGAGAGCGGAGACGGGGGAAAGGGCGGTGGACCGGAATGCCGGTACCAGCCCGCAAACAACTCCGGCCAAGGCCGACACGAGGAACGTTACTAGAAAGACGGTCCGATCCATCTCGATTTCAAAGGAGACCGGAAGACTCACCGGCGGAATGAAACGGCGGAAGGCACCTGCAGTCCAGTAGGTGAGAAACAGAGCCACCACTCCCGCGATGGAGGTGAGGAGGAGACTCTCCACGAGAAGTTGCCGGAACAGGCGTGCACGAGAGGCCCCCAAAGAAAGCCGAATGGAAATCTCGCGGCGGCGCGTGATGGACCTCACCAGAAGGAGGTTTGCCACATTCGCACAGGCCAGAATCAGCACGACGAAGGCCACGCCCTGCAACATCGGCAAGAGGAGATAGAGGAGCGAGTTGGCCCCCACGGGCGAGCGCCACAAAGGATGCAGCAAGAGGAGCGAGCGATCCTTGGCGGCACGAGGGTTCTGATCCCCCATCTGCTGTAAGAGGTGGTTCAGCTCTTGTTGCGCTTTCTGCGGGGATTCTCCCGGCTTCAGGAAACCGAGCACGTTGAACCAATAATTGTCACGGTCGACAAGCTGGTCCTTGCCGTTCACGACCTTCGACATGGCCAAGGGAATCCAGATCTCGGAGCGCAAGCCCGTCTTGCATCCGTGAAAACCCGGAGGGGCCACCCCTACGATGGTAAAGGAATCGCGGTTGAGCTCGATCTGTCGGCCGATCACGCCCGGGTCAGCGGCGAAGTGCCGCTGCCAGAAACTGTGACTGATCACCACCACGGGAGCGTTTCCTGGTTTTCCCTCTTCCTCCGGAAGGAAACCACGGCCCAAGACTGGGCGTACTCGGAGCAAGTCAAAGTAGTTTGCGGAGGCCAACACCCCGTAGACCCGTTGGGGCTTGTCGCCATCGGTCAAGGTCATCCAATCGTCGTGATAGGCGAGTAACCCGGCAAAACTGGTGGTTTGCGAGCGAAGCTGGACGTATTCGAGGTAGGAACAGGCGGGAGTGGGACTGGCGCCCCGGGTACAAGCCCAGAGGCTCGACGAATCTGAAACCCCGGGAATGGGAGTCAGCAGGGTCGAACGAATCCAACTGAAAACGGTGGTGGTGGAAGTGATACCGATCGCAAGGGTGGCCACAACGAGCAGGGTCAAGCCGGGCTGCTTGGCCAGCATTCGCCATCCAAACCGAATATCTTGGATCAAAGTACGCATTCTTTCGTGCTCCGCGCTTGTAGCATCGGATCTCGGGATTCGCACAAAACCGCCAGGATAGCCGCTGTTGCGCGACCGTCAGAGTCTCTCCATAGGCATATGGCGTGCCAATCCAGGCCAATCCGCCTAAGCCACTCCATGCCAAGTCTTAGGCCAACCTACAAAACCCAAATCCCGCCAACTCATTCCCGTCATCGGGATCGACTTTTCCCAATTATGGAATCAACAGCGTCATTTCGAAACCGACGCAGAACGCGTCAAGACTCGGAAGGCAAGGCAGGCCGAGTTATGGGTACCGGCTTCGGCGCGAACAGCCACCCACCCGTCCTGGATCGTCGAAGCAGCTGGAATTGTGAGCACCCAGCGGACTGTACATCTGCCCCCAGGTTCAATGGTCAGATTTGGCTCAGCCACGACCAGGTCCCAGCCCGCCGGGGTTTCAACAGTCTTTAGCACCGCGTTGACGGTCTCGGCGCCGAAGTTGTAGGCATGCATCACCAACTCCATGGGCTTATCCGGGTCTGTTCGATACGCGTACCCCTCAGACCAGGGGAGGTCTTCGACTCGGATGGAGGCTTCTGCGGGCAGGGACAGCTGAAGCACCACCGGAGAGGCTTTCCCTGCTCGAAGCGGCGCCAGGACTGCTGGCGCTTCCAAGGGCAAGGTTGTGGCCTGTCCCGAGGGTAAGAGGACGAAGACAGGGGCGGAGGTCACCCGTGTCGGAAAGCCATTGGGCATCCTCCGACCGAGGTAGTCGATCACCTCAAGCGGCTTCAAATTGGCTGGCAGGCGCCACTCGACGGAGGTCTTTCCCCTGCCCTCCCAGTCCACTTCCTTCTCGGACCAAATGACGAGCACGTCGCGTTGCGCACCCATCGGGAAGGCGTCAAACGCGTAGACATGGACATCGTTTCCCGGCCGCCACCGACCCAGTGACCGTGCACCCGTCAGGCAACGTGCGACTGCGCCCAGCGCGACATAGGCTGGTCTCGGGGTCAGATCCAGGCGGAGAAGGCCGAATTGAACCCCATTGGGCTCGTGGTAATGCCCCAGGATGAAGTGAAAATGGCGGCGTGATCCAGAGAATAGGCTGGAGGCATACGACTGCGCCATCCACTGCGCTTTCAGGATCTCCATGCGCGGATCTTGGTCAAAGAAGGGTTCTTGCTTCAGATGCGGCGTGCCGCGATCAGCTTCCGTAATCCAGAGTGGCCTGCCACAAGCCGCTTCCCGAGCCGGAGCCCACAACTCGGGATAGCCATGGGACCAATCGTAAGTGTGAATGTTGTAAGTATCGAAGTAGGGCCAGGTCTCATTCGCGACTACACCTCGTGTTTGGGCGGGAGTAGGCACGGCTGCGGAAGCATTCCAACCTACCACCAAGTTCGGATCTCCCGCCTTGAAACCGAGGTAGGCAGCCTTCTGCCAGGAGCACATTTGGTCGACGGTGTGCCCGCCAAAAGTGGCCACGTTCCCCTCATTCCAAGGCTCCCAGGCTTCCACTTTGCCATGAAACCGAGTTGCCAGGCTCTTCGCAAAGGCGAAGACGGTTCGCAGATCCGGCGCGAATCGCCCTCCTGCTTGGCCCCCTCGAGCCCATGATGGTGTATCATGGAAGACCTGCAGAACCTTCAGTCCTGCCTCCGACTGAATCTGGGCGGAGGTGTCATACGTCGTGGTCTCAGGTGTCAACTCTCCGGCGGAAGGCTGCATTTCCCCCCAACGGAGGCGGTCACGAACCCAACTGACACCAGCCAAAGTGGCCAGACTCGCCAGCCGTGCTTGCTGGTTCGTATCCGCACGGGCAAACCAAGCGGAGGCGGAATCGAGACAAATGGGGGAGTCGGGAGGCGGAGGCACTTTGATAGGGGGAAGGACCGCCAAGGTCGTCCAGGAAAGGTTCGTGCCCCGAGCACCGCTGAATTCCAAACGGTACCACCCTACACCCAAATCGGGGATCTCGATTTGTGAGGAGGAAGGAGCAACGCCCGAGGGAATGACCCCATCACGGACGAGCTTCCTTTGGTCATCCCGCAACTCCCAACGGTTGGCATCCTGGGACGCGACCCCCGGGAACGACACTCGCACTCTCTCCCCTTCCAGGAAGACATTTCCCGGATGGTCCGCCATGGGGCTCGGGATCCGGCCTGAGCCTGCGTTATGGCCCGACTCACCTGCCTGCGGTCGGATTCGGGCCAGGATCGCCGCCGGATCGTTGGTGATGATCCCGTCCACCCCCAATCCCACCAACTCCGCCGCCACGTCAGGATCGTCGATGGTGTAGACGAAGACTCGCAATCCCTCTCGATGAACCAAGGAAACCGATTCTGCTGTGATTTGTTTGTTCCAAACTACCACCTGCGCCCCCAGTTCGCGGATATCAGCGATGAACTGAGCAGAGAGCGCTTTGTCGCCTTCTTCGAGTTTTCGGCCCTTGTAAGAGGAGGGCGGCCCCAAAGCTCCCAATACCGCTTCCGGGGCCAGCGTGTGGAATCCTTTGATAAACTCCCAGTCATACGACTGGACCACGACCTTTCCCAGCCAATCTCGTTCTTTAAGCAACTTGGCAAGCGTCGCGGGGTCCCCGGCCTTCCGTTCAATCAGCGTGCAGCCTGACGCCTGAATTACGTCTAGCGCCTGCTCCAAAGTCGGAATGCGAGTTTGAGCGAAGGGCTCCCCATACCAAGCCCCTGCGTCCAGAGCCGAAAGCTCTGACAAAGACTTGCTCCCCACTTCGCTTTTCTCGCGTCCCCAGCGGTTCACCGCATCGCTGCAACGATCCAGCGTGTGGTCGTGCAGCACGACCGGGATCCCGTCGGATGTATGGTGGTAGTCCAATTCGATCAGATCGGCTCCCGACGCCAGGCCAAGCCGAAACGCAGGCAGCGTGTTCTCCGGGGCGCGCCGGCTGAACCCGCGATGGGCGATCACCAGCGGTTCCGGACGCAAGACCCGCACCATCGCCGGTGTGGGCACTTTGCCTGCGTCGGAAGCGGAAGCGGACGGCATATTCATGAAACCGAATCCAATCAGCGCCAAACACCCCAACCCGGTGGGGAAGAAAGAAACTCCCATATTGTTATTGTACACGTTTGATCTCGGAAACTTTGGAAACGCCCCTCTCGTTGAAGGCCTCTACTGCGAAACTGTAGCTCTGGCCCGCGCTCAGCGCCCGCAACTCCAGAAGGGGTTTGCGGTCAGAAAACACCTGGTAGGTCTGGTAGAGCTTATCGTCCTGAATTCCCCACAGCACGTTGTAGCCGACCACCCCTGGCACTTCGTCCCAACTGATGAAGGCGTTTCGGGAATCGTCGTCCCTGCGCACCGTCACGTTGGCAGGGGTGGCTGGAAGCTCGCCTTCGCTGTGACCGAAGACGCGAACATCACTGATGGCGAGGTTGGGCGAGGCCACATACACATGCTCGTACTTAAGGTACCGAGCACGAATTGGTTGAGGCAACTCGACGTAGGCATTGGGTCGGTCGCGTCGTTCTGCCGTAAGGTCGGCCGCTAATTCCCACTGCTTTCCATCGAGTGAGACATGCAGTTTGAACTGCGTGTAGACCGACGCGTCGCTTGCGTAAAGGCCGGACTTATGGTCCGTGAAATTCACCTGCACGGCTCGAACCTCGCACGGATGATCCAGATCGATGGTGATCTGCTCACCGGCCCGATTCGATCCCGCGAGCCAATAGGTGCGTGGATTCTCGTCGGTCACGTCCGCAGCGGCATGCGGAGCGCGGGCCGAGGAGGCAGTGCAAGCCTTGCGATAGGAAAGCAGCATCCAACCGGTAAAGAGTTCATCTTTGTGGGTCCATTTCCTCGTCGGCAGGTAGTGGGGAAAATCTCCAAAACGCGTGTTGGCATAAAGCAACCCTTCCGCGTCGAACGCAGCGGGGAACATAGCGATGCGACGTTCAAAATCGAAGTTCACCGCTACCCAAGGTGTACCCGTGTTCCAGTAATTGCCGAAATTGTCCTGGAAGGTGTTGCCATGACCGGCTCCGGTGACGAAGCCACCTGGCTTGTAGGAGATGGGATTGTTCGGGGCGTACTTGAACGGCCCAAGTGGAGTGTCGCCCACGTAGGTCCCGTTGGCGTAAACGTTGTACTCCGTACCCGGAGCTCCGTACTGGAGGTAATACTTCCCTTTGTGCTTGGTCATCCAAGCTCCCTCCATGAACGGCTTGATGGGGGAGCGATGATCCTGCCCGAAACGTTCCCACCCATGTTCTTCAGGATGCAGGGTAAACAGCTCCCTGGAGGTGGCTAGATAAGACAACTGACGAGAAAAGTCGAGTTCGATACCGTACAGCGGGTAGAGGTTGGAAGAACCGAAGTACATGAACCAGCGGTCGGTGTCGTCATCGTGGAAAATCGCTGGGTCCCAAGGCCCCTGCGCACCGGGGACATAAGGAAGGAGCGGATTGAAGAGGGTCAACTGACCGTTCCAGGGGGTCTTGGTGGAATAAATGGGCCGTTGCTCGAAAGTGGACTGGAATAGGTACAACGTGTCCCCGACGGAGAGGGCCGCCGGCGCACACATGTCTTCCTTGGGCCAGGTGTTGGGCTTCACATAGTCCCAATGAAGGAGGTCTTTGGAGTGCCACCAGCCGCCCGAAATGGTCACAAAGAGGTAGTATTCCCCCTTGTGATTCACGATCACCGGATCCGCGCCCGACCGATACGAGATCCCACGTGCCTTTTGCTCGAAGTTGTATTGGTAGTTGATATCCATCGGATTGCAGTAGGTCTTTTGGTCACCGGACTGGGCTTGACCCAAGACCGCTGCCGCAACGCCGCAAAGTAACGAGGCGGAAAGGTATCGCATAGAGACTCGCCAGGACTCTATCGCAGGTAAGAACCGATTTCCAGAAGATGCGGAGTTGTTGAGAGACTGAATCAGGTTTGCACGAAATTGGAACGTTGCCTATGATAGGCCCCATCGAATGACGGACCTCCAGACCAGGTTTCCCGGAGCTAAGGCGCTCATGGCATTTCTTTGCCTGCTGGGCTGCGTGGTTGGGTTTTCGGCTCAGCCATCGCGTCCATCATCTCCGCAAGGAGAGGTGCACGTTCACAGCGACGGCTCCTTGACTGAAGTCGCCGACGCCATCGGACTTGTGGAACCACGTAGGGCTTCCACCAACACCACTCGTTACTCTTTTGGACTGCCCGCAGGCCCGGCACAGCGCCGCTGGCTGGAAGCCGACAGTCTTCCCATCTGCCATGCCCAATGGGAAACCAACGGCATTCGTTACCTCCAAACGGTAATGACGACCCGCCTCGAGGAAGGTGATCTGTCCGCCACCAACGGAGGGTTCGCCGACGGCGTACTCTTGGTCCGACTCATGGGCGAGAGCCTGACCAATCAATATGCATTCGCTGAAGCCGCGCTGGTCGTCCGGAACGGGGACAATCCAATTAGGCTGGAACTTAGCAACCTCGTAGTCTATGCCACGCTTGACCAGCAACGGATCCCCCTCGCCGTAGTGGATATCTCCCCGAGCGGCATCGACACAACTGAGGGAACGCAACTCCACTTCCACGGCAATATCCCGCCGGCGACTTCCGGCTCAATGATCGTCAAGATTCCGATGTTTCAACTGAGGGGCCAACCGACCTTAGACCGACTGCTCGACCTCGACTTCGAACGGGAACTCCAGCGCGTGAAGCAGTACTGGAGGAGCGTGCCCACCACCGAGCAGGTCTCCCGAGCACCGGTGCGGCTAGTGCTTGACACATCCTCGCAATAGGAACCTACGCCGCCGGATCGGTGGGCCGAAGTTCGCTTATGCTGCTTGTGGGGCCTGAGGTAGACGTTGAGAAAGCCCCTTCTTTCCCATCTTCGATAAGCTGAGCATAGAGAAGTTCGATCATGGGAATGGCAAGAGAGTGAGTTAACGGACGAGTTGTTCGATAGCAGGAAGCAGGCGCGGATGATGAAAGGTAAAGCCGCTTTCCAGCAGCGCACCGGGTACTACCCGGCGGCTCTTGATGATCAGCTCGGTTTCGGTGCGCATGAAGAACGCGCCGACCTCCAACAGCCACCGGGGAGCAGGCAGGCCGAATGGAGCGCGGCAGACTTGGCGAACCGCTGCCATGAATTCCGCATTCGTCACCGGGTTGGGCGCAGCAAGGTTAATGACTCCACTCAGGTCCTCGTGCTCCAAGATCCAGGCGACGGCGCGGCAGAAGTCCTCCTCATGGATCCAAGAAACGAATTGCCGCCCACCCGCCATGCTGCCGGCGAGGCCGACTCGCCCCATTCGCAGCATATTCGGGAGCACGCTATTCCTTCCATGTCCCAACACCATCGCGGAACGCAGGGCAACTTTGCGTGTCAAGGGGGTTGTCGCCGCGTTGAATACACGCTCCCATTCCGTGGCGACGTGGACCGAGAAGAGATCCTTGGCTTCGACGCAGCCACCAATTTCGCCCGTCTCGTCCCATGCCGGGCCAAAGGTATGTTTGTAGATCGTAGCCGTGCTGGAGTTCATCCATACCGGCGGCGGAGCGGCACAGAGTGCAATCGCTTCGCCGAGGATTCTGGTGGAGTTCAGGCGTGAGTCGAGCAACAGCTTGCGATTCCGCCCGTGGTAGCGGCAATTCACCGAGATGCCCGCCAGATTGATCACCGCCCGCGCTCCTTCGAGTTCCTTCGTCCACCCTCCAAGGGTTTGGCCATCCCAAAAGACTTGACGCACTAGGCCAGTTACTTGTGTGGGCTTGCGAGTCAGGACGACGACCTTCATTTCATGGTCGACAAAGTACTTGGCGAGCACGCTTCCAAGGAATCCGCTACCTCCAGCCAGGATGATGGTATTGTTCATGAGAATTCAGCGAACACGGTTTGTCGCTCGTCGAGCCAGCATGCTTTCCGCCGGGCGAGCCGACTCGCATCACGAGGGCACCCACCGTTCGGGAACACACCCCATCGGGTCCCTATCTCGCCCCAATGGCGGATGGGTGATTCTTTGGACCAGGCTTTCATGTGTCATACGTCTGACATTTCTGTATATACAGAACTTACCGTAGCCATCATAGAACGTCAACTGTTTTTACTGAGTACCCTCCATTTCCCTGCCTGGCCAGAGCACGAGCTCTGCGAACACTTGGAGCAAAAGGCCGATCAAACCCGTGGCCCGCTCCCGCCGAAGTTGTGAGAACCACTATCGCTTGCCACAATCATCCATCTTCAGGGACTGGGTCCGAACACTCCGGCTAGAAACAGACCAATGAGAATCAGGATCCCCAAGCCAAGAGTCAGGAATAGAAAGAAACGAGGGTTGCGTTGCAGGAATCCGGTCAGGAAAGCATCCAGTTTGTCATCCGAGGACGAGTCATCTCTCGGCTCGTCCGCTGATCCGCGCTTCATGTAGTCTCGGTCATGAATGCCCATAATGCGCTGCGACACAATGTAGGCCAACTCCCAGAATCGTCAATAGATGGAAGCACCCGCCCCATCGACGTGGCGCCTCGCCCCTCGCTTCAGAAGAAGCGGACGTACAGGGCCACAACGCAGGCGACCAGGATCGACGCCCAGAAGCCGAAGGAGCGCCACCAAGGGATTTGCTTCAGGTACTCTGCAACCTCGGTGGGATAAGAGCGGTCGATGACCGCTTGAGCGGGGATGACTTCACCCCGCGTCCGGAAGAACCACAGGATGCCGCACACGAAGAGAAAGTCGATGCCCGCGCGGGTAAGGAAGGGAATGGGAGTCACCCATTTCAGCTCTTCAGCGGCGGTAAACAGTAAGGCCCAGGCGGGCCCAACGATGATGGCTATGAAGGCTCCCCGGGCGCTAGCGCGCTTGTAGAAGAACCCCGCTATGAAGAGGGCACAGACGGAGGGGTAGGCAATCGACCAGTACTTCTGGATATAGAGGAAGATGGCTTTGAGGTCCCTCAGATAGTAACCGACGATCGTGGCCACCACGAGGACCACCAGCGAAGTGATGCGACCGAAACGGACCAGATCGGCGCTGGTGGCGTTACGGCGCACATAGTTCTTATAGATGTCGAAGGTCAGGATCGAGGAACTGGCTGACATCATGGAGGCGATATGAGACATCACGCACCCCATCAGACCGGCCATGACCAACCCAGTGAGGCCACTCGGGAGGAGTTGCTTCACCATGGTGGGGAAGGCCAGGTCGCCTTTAGTCAGGGTACAGACCTCCTTGAGGAGACCCGTATCGGGGTTGTAGAGGCGAAAAGCGACGATTCCGGGCAGGACCACCAGGAACGGCACCAACAACTTCAAAAAACCGGCGAACACGACCCCCATCTGACCGTGCCAGATATCTTTCGCTGCCAGGGTGCGCTGGGTGATGAATTGGTTGCAGCCCCAGTAGAAGATGTTGGCCAGCCACATTCCACCAAAGAAGACCCCCACCCAAGGCAATTCCGGATCGTTCCAGGGTCGCACCATGTGGAACTTCTCAGGAGCGCCCGCCAACACCGATCGAAATCCCCCCAGGACCGAAGGGCCGAATTCGGGTTGGAGAACCCCGAGTTTGTGCAAACCCAGCAGCATGACGGTCAGGCCGCCGAGGATCAGGACCGTCACCTGGATGATATCCGTGTACGCGACCGCCTTGAACCCGCCGTAGATAGTATACCCTCCTCCGATGACACAAAGGATCACCAAACCCCAGACCAAGGGCAGTTGAAAGACCTCGCGAATGGCCAGGGACCCGGTGTAGAGCACCACGGCCAATTCGATCACAATATAGCCAATCAGGCTGATGATGGCGTAAGCCAGGCGCACCTTGTCACTGAAGCGGCGCTCCAGGAATTCCGGCATAGTCGTGATCTTGCTTTTCAGGTAGTAAGGCAGGAAGAACCTCCCGTAGAGCACCAGGGCAATCGCCGCTATCCATTCGAAGCTGGCGATCGCCAGGCCTATCTCGTAAGCGCGGCCTGACATCCCGATGAAGTGGTGCGTCGAGATATTGGCTGCAATCATGGATCCACCCACAATCCACCAAGTGAGGCTGCGACTGGCCAGAAAGTAATCGTCAGATCCCTCCTTCTTGCGTGAAGCGAGAATCCCCACGGTGGCAACCATCGCGAGGTAGATGCCGAAGACAAGGTGGTCGAGGTTCATAGAGGATTAGGCATAGGCAGCTATGGGGCAAGGATCACCGAGGTGTACTCGGCTTCGACCGTGTCGAAGAACAGACCCTGAAACTGGCCTGGCTTCAGGGGAGGGAGTTCTGCCTTGAACATGTGCTTCACACCAGCCGTTAGGGCACTCAGGTCCGCGTACCAACCCACGAATGTGTTTCGAGGGTTACTGCGCACCACGGAGCTGTACGCAGGCTTCACCGGCACCGGCTGGCCGTCCACTTGGAGGGATACCTTCATCTTCTCGTCGTCCGGTTCGGCGAGGTTGATGAACAAAAGCAGCCGGTCGCTGTTGAGGTAAGCAGCTTGACGCTCCGCTTCCGAGTAATTCACGGGCCAGGAACGCTTTCTTGCCTCCAACTGCTGGTTGATCCGGGCCGGAATGGTGCTTTCCGCCTGGAAGGTTCCCCCCGTAAAGGCCGGATCGAACTCGCCCACCTGTTGGCATCGCTTGAACCTCTCCCCCGCGAAGCGGACCTTTGCTGTCACCATGGCACCGGCTTGGCTGTACTTTGCAGGGACGCCATTCACACTCAATTCACCCGCTTGAAGGCCTTCCGGCAATACCACCGCGAGGGCCCGTTCGGATCCAGGCTCGCCCAGAACGCCGTCCAGGACGAGTCGGTTGCCGTTGACGGCAACGCGACCCACCGCACCCAACAAGATGGGCGCGTCGACACGCTGCGGCGCCGGGCTGACTTCCAGCACCCAGGCTTCCGTCGCAGGCAGCTGGATACTCAACTTGTCGCCCCTGCTCCAAAAGGCTTTCCCCGGTGCCGGTAGAAGACGCCCCTTTTCAGCATCGGGATAAAGTTGCTTCACCGTAAAAGGTCCCTGGAGACTGCACCCAATGGACTTGTCGAGCGTTAGTTCTACGGGCATTTCCCGATAGTTAGGATTGTAAAGGAAGAGGAACCCATGATCGCCCTTGAACGCGGCCCAGGCGTCTGCACGGCCAAGCTGAGGCGGGCCCAAAACCGGCTTTAGATTCCGCAGCACGTCGATGTTCTGGTCTGTCCAGTCAAACCAATCGCGCATCCACTTCTGGTCGGCAGCTGTAAACGCATCGAACTCACGCTGATCCCGGGCCGGCAGAAAGTTGACGACGTGGTTCAAGGGAGCGGTGCCAACGGAAGAAATGACGGAGAACTTCCAGCCCAGCAAGTCCCAATCCGCAAGCCGATAACTGGTTCGGGGACACTCTCCCTTTTCGTTGTTCCGACCGGTCTGGTGAGTCGTATACCCTGGAGTGATCTCGACGGGCGCTAACTGGGACATGCGGTACCACCACGCCGTGCGACGTTGCCGGTCCGCGGAAGCACGGTCCCAATGCAGATCGGGAAAGGAGCGAAAACTCTCAGGCTGTTCATCCGAAGCGAGCGGATGTGGATAGGTTCCTGCCACCCAGGTCCAGGGTCCAAAGCCATGATACTGTTGGCGTCCGTCGATGACCACATCGGGCAGGCGACGACGCAGTTCCCCGAGAATCCGCCGGCAACCATCCCACTGTGCGTATCGGCTGCTCACCGTTTCATCGTACGCAATCCACCAATGGTCAAAGGAGAAACCACTGGCTCCGGTTCGCTGGCTGAAATCGACCAACTTGCCGATCAACCAGTCCTGAAACGTCGCCTGCCCGGTATCGGCTCCGAGATAGCCGCCGGGTTGGCCGTTGGGAACCCAACGGGTCCATTCAGGCCTCTGCATAAAGGGTAGCGAAGGGTAGACATAGGCCATCGGCTTCAATCCCTTGGCTTTCACATAGTCGAGAATCTCCTGCACCGATGTGGGAAGCGCCTGGTTTGCATTCGTGGGGTTCCACTGGTCCTGGCGGATCTTCTGCCCCATGTTGAACCAGAGAATGTTCTCCCAACTCCAAGCATCCCGGTTTTCCGAGACCGGCGCCACCGGGTCGTTGGCAGGGGTCACGAGCACGTGTTGGCAACCCACCGCCGCCGCCTGGTCCAAGATCCGCTTGTACTCAGCGCGGCCTTCAGCCGTGCCGATGTCGATCTGGTAATCGTTCTCACACCAGCCGATGTGAGCTCTCACGGAACGCTCCGGATTCCAGCGTAAGAAGGCGCGCACGCATCCCACCAAGGCATCGATCTCCGCAGAATCCACCCACGCCCCCCGGGAGGGCGTGCTAGGGTGCACCCAATTCCACTCTGGCTCCATCTGGGCCGGAAAACGCTGACCGTTCAGGGTGTAGGGGCCAATCAGCAGCCGGTCGGATACAAAAGCCTCTTTCGATTTCCATGGCACATCGGGCCCATAAGCGATGGACATTCGCCCTGGCGTGCGCTTGATCTGCGAGAACGGGTTCTGGAGCATGAAGAACAAGCCGTAAGTCGGCTCGGTCTCCCTTTCACCGCCGTACCGCAACAGAAGGCTGTCCCGGACCCGATGCTCCCCTGTCACTGGGGTAGCCAACTGCCCACGGAAAAGCTCCACTCGTTGAACGCGGCAACCTCGCTCTTCACTGCCGGAGATCGCGACGTGTTTGCTCAGGAATCCCCACCCTGGCTGGAGCTCATAGCAGACCCGGATGGAACGGGGGCCATTCGCATACCGATAGGACCTATGCTGGGCATCTCCGGAGTCTTCTGACGGGGCAAACAGTTCGCTATCGATAACATCGCCGTCCACGCCGACGGAGAAGCCGTCCTGGGAAAAACGCACCACGGCACCGCTGTTCTTATCGTGAAGGGCGATGAGACCGCGGGCATCGAACTCGGCGCGTATCAGCGCGTTCTCCAGCACTTCAACCGCACGGGAGTCGACCACAGCTGCGGCCAGGCAGGCCCCCAGGAGTAGAATGGAATAGCGTTGTTTTCTCATAGGACTTTAGCCCCAGCTGCAGCCCCGACGGGGTAGACATCAGGCTTGATTTGTGTCGCGGCGGCGTAGGCAGTGGACACGGCATCTGCGAACGCGTGAACAGCGCTCTTCTCTACAAAGGCCACCATGCAACCTCCGAAGCCTGCACCCGCCTGTCTTGCCCCCACCACGCCAGGAGCAGCCAACATGGCCTGCATCATGGCAACCATGGGTGCCGCCCCGATCTCATACAAATGGCAGGCACCATGGAAGGAATCGGCGCAAAGCTGACCGATCGCAGGGCGATCGAAAGCCTGCAAAGCTGCGGCGAGCTTTCCAACCCGATCGTTCTCCTCCACAATGAAACGGCACCGTTTGGCCACGTCGGAGGGCAACTCCGATTCGCGTCGATAGAATTGTTCAGGAGCGATTTCCCGCAGGGCCTTCAGCCCCAACCTGCGTGCACCCTCTTCGCACTGAGCGCGGCGCTTGCCATACTCCGAGCCAGCCAACTCCCGCTTGGAATGGGTATCGCAGATCACCACCTGCAGGCCGGAAGGCAGTTGGACAGGCTGACTGGAGAGGTCTCGACAATCCAAGAGCAGTGCACACCCTTCTCTTCCCAGGCACGAGGTGTATTGGTCGAGGATCCCACAATTCACGCCGACAAACTGGTTCTCCGCTCGCTGACAGAGCAAGGCCTTCTGGACCGGATCCAACCTCCAGGTTCCCAGCGCCTCGAAGACCGTCGCCGTGGCACACTCCAGGGCTGCTGAGGAGCTCAGGCCGCTGCTCATGGGAACAGTGCTATGGACCACCCCATCAAAACCACTCAGTTTCAAGCCCTGTTCTTGAAGCACATGGGCCACACCGCGCAGGTAACTGGACCACCTTTGATCTGGATCGGCGACCAGGTGATCCAGGCAGAAGCTGGACTCCTGCTCCAAGTTCGCTGAGTAAATCCTTACGGTGCGATCTGCCCTGGGTGCCGCCGCAATCCAAGTATCATATCCAATCGGCAAGGTGAGAACGAAGCCAAGGTTGTAGTCGGTATGGCTCCCCATCAAGTCCACCCGACCAGGTGCACGACACCAGGTCGACGGAGGAACATGAAAGCGCTGGCTGAAGACCTGGCTCATCCAGCTCCGTCTCTGTGGATTCTCTTGGGGGTTCATCGAGAGCTCAGGTATTCGTTGAGGAAAGGGTCAGGGTACAATCACTTACGCACGGTCAGACGAAAGCTTTTGAAGCTGATGTAGCTGCTATCGCCGCCATAACTGGCATGGTAGAGCCCCACCTGCAATGGCAGTCCGGACATGTCACCACGGTCCACCGGCGATCCAGGCATCTCCTGCCACTCTCGGCCATCCGTACTGGTGCGAAAACGGAACAGGCTGCCTTGCCGAATAATCTGGAGATGCCGATGAGCCTCCCACGCCAGGCCGTTTCCCTTCTGGGAACGCCCCCCGTCCAGGCTGGTGACCATATTCCCCTGGTTCCAGATCGGGAAGAAGTTCAGCTGCACCAGGTCCTCACCAGGACCAGCATCGTCCACCTTGGGCACACGGACCATGAGCCCACCGTCGTTGTTGCCTGGTACTCGCTTCGTGGAAAGCCCGGCGTAATCCGCGACCGTGGCCTCGGCTACGAAGTCCCCGGGAACCAACTTGAACAAGAAAACACCCAGCGGCTGCCCGCCATCCCAAACCGTGCCCTTCGACTGCAAACGCAGCACCCCATCCTTGGCAACGATGAGCTCCGGCACGCTCTTCTCCTCCTTGCCAAGGAAGCCATCCCACCCCGTGCCGCCAGTGCCCTGCGCCAGAAAATCGTGAACGGAGTCGAACCGGTCAGCGAACGTTTGGAACTGCGACGCGTCTGTAGTCACTTCGACGAGCGTAGACGCAGCGGTCACGTTCCCGAGAGGGTCGCGCACGGCCACTTTGTAAGCGTAACGCGTGTCGGGCTGCAGCCCGTCGTCGAGGAAGTGAGCGCTCGGCGTCCACCCACTGCTACTCGCGCCAGGTTTTCCAGTTGCCTCCGTGAAACGATATTCCACGCTGCCGAAAGTGGACTCTGCCCTTTGGGCGCTCATGGCCACAGCCCCAGGCCAAAGGGCGGTAGGCGGTTGCGCAAAGGCGGCGGGATTCGGCTTGGGCGTCTGCCACTCCGTTTTCCAGAGGGCATGCAACTGGCTCAACTCGTCGGCCGACAGGGCTCGACTGAACAGCTGTACGCCTGCCAAGGCGCTCGCAAACCGAGTTTGTCTCCCCAGACGGACGCTCCTGAGTATCTTGGGGACAGGGGGAACCATCATGCTCGTGGATTTCCCATCGACGAAAAGCATCCCGCGGCCACCGGTGTATACCAACGCCAATTGATGCCATCCCGGTCCTGGAAGCATCGGCAAAAGCGAGCCGGACCTACCCTCAGCATCGAGGAGCTCCAAACCAAATCCCCCCGCCTCGCGTGAGAGGTTGGCGATCCCGAGCAACATCGTGAAGTCCTGCAAGGCTGTCCCGGACGGTGTCGTCCATTCCAGGCTTTGACCAGGCTCAAACTGGACTGCGATCCGCGAGTGGACATCCGCCACAACGGGAGCGTTTTCCCCAGCAACAAAAGCTTTCCCCAAAGAACCGTTGTTCGGCCAGGATTTCAGTGGGCCATAGTCGAGCTTGGCAGAGTCGACATGGATCAGCACGTCGGCTGCAGGTGGATTCGCCGCGAGCTCTTTCACCCTCGTTTCGTTGAGGGCCCCATCGTACACCCGCAAAGAGGCGAGAAAGCCATCGAAGTATTCAGAGCCTGGTTCCGAAGCTCCCACGTAGACAGGCCTTCCCTCATGCATCAGGAGCATCTTGGCTGCGGAGTTATTGAGCTGGCCGTCCACATAAACGCGTTCGATGACACCATCGAAAACCACCGCAAGATGATGCCATTGTCCTGCTTTGGGAACTCCTCCGCGGAAGCCCATATCGGCGAAGCCCCAATGGCCCACGGCGCCGAACTGAGGCTGGGTACCGTACCCAAACTGTGCCGTGCAGGCGTCAGGCCCGCCGCGACCGCCCCAACTCAGATAACACTCGCTCTCACCCAGTTCAGGGTTGTTCACCCAGGCCGCGACCGTAAAGCTGCTGTTGCCGGCCAACGCGCGAGGCGCTGGGAATGAAGCCGTCAGCAGTTCCTTGCCGGAAAACCGCACCGCCTTGCACCCCGCCGCCATTCCAACGACTGGCTGACCTTCGCGGCTCTTGAACTCGCCACCCAGAGTGCCCTGATTTGTCCAAGCCGTAATCGGCGAGCCAAGTGGAAGCTCGGCAGCCTCCAGGCGGATGAGCATTCGGTTCGCGTCCGTCAAAGAGAGGAAGGTGTGACGTTCCGAAACAGAAGCCTGGCTCTTCGTTCCTTCGCCTTTACGGGGTTTCGATGCCACAAACTCCCCGAAAGCCTTGTCCGACATCGCGAGCAGCTCGTCACTCGACTTGTCGTTAAACGCCTTGAAGTTCCACACGGCCCCGAAGAGGCCGGGCATCTCGGTGCCGGTCACGGTCAGGCGCAGGTAGCGCACCTCCGCGTCCCCCTCGTCCACCATCGGACTGCCCCACCGGGTATTTTCGCGACGATCGGCAAATCGGGACCACGTTACACCGTCGAGGGAAGACTCGACCAGATACTGATAGAACCACGTGGCATATTCGAACTGAATCTCCGTACGTCGAACGCGCTGTGGGGTGCCCAAATCCACCATCAACCAGTGGCCCATGCGATTGTCGGCTGGCCGCCAAAGGGTCGCGTTGTTGTCGTCGATTGCGTAGTCCGGCTTGTACTCGTGTTTCCGCAAGGTGTCACGGTAGAAAGAAGAGGCGGTCACCTTCTTGCCGAAGACCAGATTCGTGGATTTGGTTTTCGGGCCGAGAAAGCCGACCCCTTGATGGGTCGGCTCGACTTTCTTGATCACGCCATCGCCCTCGAAGACCAGCCGGTCGGCGCAAGTCTGTCTGTGCATGCCATTGGGCGTCACCGGAAGGTCGTGTCGATGGTAGACGATGAAGTACTCCTCTCCTTCCTTGAGTAGGGAATGGTGTCCCGGGCCATGAACCTGGCCGTCTGGCGTCGTCCCTAGGATGGGATTGTTAGGCCCCATTTTGAACTCACCGTCGGGTTTGTTGCCAACGGCGTACTGCACGCGGTAGGTGGCATCGTGGCAGGACCCCGAAGAGTAGGTGAAGTAGTAGACACCGTTGCGCTCGAGCATGAAAGGCGCCTCGAAAAAGTCCTTTGCCTGGGTATTAGGAATCATCCCAAGCCGCTCGAACGATTTCATATCCGACCGAAAGACACCGAAGCCGCAGCCGCTGTTCGGATAGATCCCCCAGGTACCCCAATAGCCGTAAAGTGTGCCATCCCGATCTTCAAAGAACTGGGTATCCAGGGTAATCACATCCTTCACCAACCGATCGGGAATCACCTGGCCATCCCCAGGCGTCAGCGGGGTCCATGGGCCAATGGGCGAGGTGGAGACCCCGCCAAACGTGATGCAGGGTTGATTGTAGAATAGATAATAACGGCTGTCAGGACGCTGGATGACGTCAGGTGCCCAGTAAAAGGGAGTGGTGGGCCAGTTCATGGGGACCAGCACCCAGTTCACGAAGTCCTTCGACACCCACACCGTGGCTGGGCCGCGGCCGCCGCCGTTGCCGTCGGTGGTAGCGTAAAGATAGAAAGTATCTCCAAACTTCTTGATCGTCGGGTCGGCGAAATACCCGGGCACGATGGGGTTGAAGTTGCCGGGTGCGTCAAAGACGGTATCCGCAAGGCAGGGTCTTCCACCTGAGAAGAGCACCAGGGCACTATTCAAGGTCAGCAGGCATACAAGCCGAACAAGGAGAGTAGGTTTCGATCGCTTCATGCTTTTAGAGTACTCACCAAACATGGATCGAAGGCAAATCCTTTCAAGCCAGGGTAGGAAAGATGTCCAACATCGCCACCACGTTTTCGACCGGTATATCGGACTGCATCCGGTGCGACGGGCCCAAGATAAGCCCCGTCCCCTCCGGGGCGAGATCCCGAAGGCATTTACGGGTGGCCGCGCGGACCTGGTCGGGCGTCCCATTCGGTAAAACATCCTGAGTCGAGACTCCACCGTAGAAGCAGAGATCCTTGCCAAACTCGCGGTGAAGCCGTTGATGGTCGAGAACCTCGGGTTGGACAGGGTTCAGCCCGTTCAAGCCAATCTCGACCAGGTCGGGTAAGATCGCCCAGATGTCCCCATCCGAGTGGAGCATGACGGGCAGTCCAGCGTTGCGAAAGACCGCAAACATGCGCGCCAGCCGCGGCTTCATCAGCTGACGCCACGTCCGAGGGGAAAACAGCAGGCTCCGCTGGGCCCCGTAGTCGTCACCGAAATACCCCCCATCCACTCCCAATGCCACGAATCGTTTCGCGAGCACGACCTGAACCTCTGTAATCCGCTCGAGCAGATCCTCCACCCAGGACGGTTCGGTCGCCAAATCCATGAGCAGTTGATCGAAACCGCGCAGGGACCACGCCCTCTCGAAAAGGGCAAAACCGAAATTCGGGACAGCGAAGTGGGCCCCCCTGTCGGCGGAAAGAAGGGCCTGGGCGTCTCTCAGCAGATTGGGATCCTCCGGATCCGGCCATGAATACGCTGACAAATCGGCAGAGGCAGCCAGGGGTGCGTACGCGTGCCAATAGCCCTCAGTCTGGGTATCCCACCCAGCCCCCCACCAATCATAGGCGATCTTGCGATCCGGACTGAGGCGTTTGGAACAAGAGAGATCGAGACGCAGGAGATGGTTACCGAGGCGATCCGGGAGTTGCTCAAGGGTGCAGCCGAGATGCGTCGCCAACTTCGTTCCCATCAGAGGTGTATAGTTGGTCTGCGCCGGAACAACATCGACCCCTTCACGGCTGAAGACCCGCCGGACCCGTTCTCGCTTGGTCAATGGGCTCATGGGGTAATCGGGCGAACGCGTCCTTCGGTGTCGACTTCAATGGGAAGAATGCCTGCCTTTTCCCTCCAGGGAGCCGTGGTGTCATTCCCGAAGAAGGAAGCCCACCACTTCCCTGCCTTATCCTTGAAGAGCATGTTATGGCCGGCGTGGGGGATCGCCAGATAACGGTCGCCATAGGGACCGTAGAGATTTGTGGAACTAGCCATCATGCAGTCGTAGGTCACCACTCCACGAAACTTGTTAAACTCCGCGCAGACCAACTGGTACTTGCCTGCGATCTTGGTGAGAAAGGCCCCCTCGAAACCGACGTTGGAGCCGTTGGATGGCCGCAGCAGGCGCGGCTCTTCCGCCAACCCGCTCAAGTCGTCTTTCATCCACGCGATCTTCCCGTTCTGAAAAACGAAGTATACTTTACCATCGTCGTCCTGGAACAAGGAAGCGTCGATCTCAGGAGTGATCGGGCCATCCGTTTTCACATCCACGTAAGGCCCCTCCGGCTTCCCAGTGGTGCTCTTCAAAACGCCGGTTCCGCCCCCTTCCCAGTTCAGGCAATAGGTCAGCCAGAACGTTCCCTTGAGGTAATGAATCTCCGGTGCCCATACGGCCCTGTGACCATTCTTTACGGGCTTTTGCCAGGTGCCGTCCTTCTCGAGGGTCCAAACCAGGCCCAGGGGCGTCCAATGCACCAGATCCGGGGATTTCCAGACCCGAATACCCTGGTTGACATACCACCACCCCTGGTGATCCTCCGGTCCGCCGTTGCTTTCGCCGGTGGTGCCGGTGAGATAATACTGACCATCAGAGCCAACACAGATCGAGGTATCCCGTACTGGGAAATCGATGAGTTTACGCACAGCCAGAGGGCGGGGCTCCTCGATCAATCCCACGTCGATGCATTGTCCGCCGTAGGTCTGTGCAGCATGAACGGCCAATACGTTTCCGCCTGCCTTCAAGGTGGAAACAGCAGAAGGGCTGATCTCGGCCTCTTCGTAACTTGTGGCCCAGCCCTTCAGTTTCGCCGCAAGGACACCATTGAGGTAGATTTCAGGATCTTCGTCGTAGATCAAGTACAGGCGTGGATTCTGCAGTCCTTTTTGGGGAAGGGAGAACTCGCGCCGCAGCCAGATGCCCTGGGTCTTCCACTCCGTGCCAATCTTGGCCCCTGGGGTGCCTTGGGTGCCAAAGCCCGCGTATCCGTCTTGCCACCCCGAGTCGTCGAAGTCAGGTTGCGTCCAGTTGCTGCTGGGTTTCTCCAAAGTGTACCGCCACCGCATTGGCGAAATCAGCGCGGTGGAGACCACCTCGCTCGCAGGGTCCAGGGTCGCCCGAATCGGCGCCCAAGGTCCCTCCGTGTTCGCTCCGCGACGGTGCCAGCGACTCCAGGTGCCAGGATCGGCCAGCATTTTGATGAAGAGACCTCCCACCACGGTTCGTGCCTGGAACCCCTTTTGCTTGGCATCCGTGGTAACAAACCAGTCCGAAAGCGGGATCCGCGAGGGAGTCTCATGCGCGTAGCGATAGATGGGATGGAACAATGCCTGGAAATCGGATTCGTTTCGGGCCAGCGAGATGCTCCAAAGCGCCCAGTCGATCAGGCACGTATCGGTACGATGATCGACAGGCAGGCCATACTTGCCTTGAACCTTCAGGTACCAAGCTGCCTCAGCGTCACCCACGGAGGATGGAAACAGGTTGAGGGCTAGGATACGGTCCCAGATCAGATTGTGCTTCATGCTCCAGGTTCCCTGCTGACCAAAGGCCAATCGCGTCCGGCCTTCGTCCTTGGCTAGCTCTTGCCACTTGGCAGCATAATCGCGCGCCACGCCCAAATAGCGGCTTGCATCGTCCTGGCGCCCCATCGAGGCGCAAAGCTGCCCGTAGGCTCCAATGCCAATCACAGCTTTCAGGGACAGGTTGGCGTTGCGCGGGAGATGCCCGAACATGTCGGCCGAGCAAAGTTGGTTCGTGGGGTCGAGACCTTCCTTCACCAGATAGTCAACCCACTTCGCCAAGAGCGGTTGGTAGGGCTTGGAAAAGTCTGCCTGGCCTTCTGACTTTGCCAGAGCTGCCAGCATGATGAGCATGTTTCCTGATTCTTCCACCGGCATGCGATCGCCGTCAGTGCCCTCCATCCCATAGACCTGCCCGGTCGCATGCGGATAGGTGCCAAGGTCGTGCGGAGCGTAAGGGTAAGGCCAGGCAGGGGAGTCCGCGTAGTCAAGGATTGGAGTCAACATCGCTTTGGTCAGGCCCGGACTCAACGTGAGAAAGAAAGGGGCTTGTGGAAAGAGCACGTCCACCGTGCCGATACAACCGTTGGAAAAGTTCTCTTTCGGAAACATCAACGGCTTTCCAGCTGCGTCCGCAACAACCTTGTTGCCAGCCAAAGTCTGTCGGTAGGCAAGCGCACACAGCTGAGCATATTCCTCACCCCCGACCTTGCGCAGAGCCCCCATCAAGTCTGCATCAAAAGCTGCACAGCGTTTGCGGAGGGAATCGTACTGGATCGCCGCTTTCGCCAGCAGCGCTTCCGCATCCATGCCACCTCGACGCCAGTAAGGTCGGAGTTTGCTGCGAAAGTATTTGATGGAGACTTCATCGTCGTAGGCCAACATCAACCAGCGAGAGACGGGTTTGGATTTGACTTTGCCGAAGTCGAAGAGGAATGCCATCGCGCTGGTCTTGGGGTTCTGTAGCCCCTGTGAGCTTAGAGTGCCGCTCAACAGGCCCTGGGTGGCGAAGGACTCTTGCGCAGAGCCTCGGATAGCAAACGCGGATTGCCCGCCGGAGTTGGCTGGGGCGGCACAATAGGCATACCCCCAGTCGATTCGCAGATCGTCTCCTCTCTTCTGGAGCACCGGTTGCTCTTGAGATCCGACCCGCAGCCCTTGGAGTGCGCCGTTCAGCTCTCGCCACTGAACCTCTTGGTTGGGATCGTTGACGGCAACTTCTGAGGAAACGTCGAAGTAGACCTTCGCGGCATGGGGCCTCCCGTCCATCGACTGGACTTCCCAGGTGATGTAGCTAAGGGGCCGACTGAGAAGCTCCAGATCCTCCGGTAGAGCGGGCGTTAGGAAAGTGAGAGTCAGACGTACCCCCTGCCCTGCAAAAGTGCAGATCGTCCGCGTAGGGAGGACCTGGACATCGATCTGAGGAAGAGCGGGAACGTCGGTAGGCTGCGTGCCTAAAATCCGAAAGGGTTTTTCATCGATCCGCACCAGGCTGCTGAGTCGGTGTGGCTTCCCGGTCCAGTGGATCGTATCGGCATCCTTTAGTTGATCAGCAGGTGACCAGATGCTGAAATAGGGGTCGTGAGTTACCAACGGCACAGCCGGAGGTCGAAGCGTGGCACCGAGAGCGCCAAAGGCCCCAAGCAGTGCAAGGATCGCCATCCAGGAAATGGACCGACGCCAGATCAGTTGACCATACGAAAGCAGCATAAGCTGAAAGTAGATACCACAAGTCCCCGGTTGCTGAGAATCAATACCAAAAGCTAGGGTCACCGGATCGCACAGCAGACCGTGATGAGTTTTTCGGCCTTCTGTCACTACTTTAAGAAAGTCACGGGGCGTACTCTTACGGATTTCGTGAGGGAGGTCCGCAAAGCCTTGTTCACGAAAGAGAAACGTTTCGTGCCAACCTCTCAAGGCAGTAATCCCTTGTGGATTCAAGATTCTCGGCTATCTTGCCCGGAAAAAATGCATAATCACACTGAATCGACCCTCGCCACTCCGGCCGTCATGGAGAAAACAAAACTGCTCTGCCAGGCAATTTTGGCTGAGCCAGGGTTTCGGGATATGCGAAACTCTCTCGACACGTTCTTCGCAAATGAGGACGCACAGAGGCAATATCAATTGGTAGCAGAAAAGGGCGAGAAGCTTCACCACAAACAGCACAGCGGAGAACGGCTTACCTCGGAAGAAATCGCTGACTACGAACAGCATCGGCAGAAGCTGGTTGACAACCCGGTTGCTCGCGGTTTCATCGAAGCCCAGCAGCAGATGAGCCAGCTTAAGGAATCGGTCGGCCGCTATGTGGGGAAGACACTGGAGATTGGACGAGTCCCTGAAGAGGAGGACTTTGAAGGTTGCGGGCAGGGTTGCAGTTGCGGACACTAAGCCGCGCGAAGAGAACAGTTCGGACCAGGTAAGGTGAGTTTCCTCGAGAGGGGCTCACCAAAACATCCACTGGTTTCTCGACACCACCCAGAGGCCCAACAGGAAGTTCGTTACCGCGTGGGCTAGGATGGCGTCCCCCAACCGCCCCTTGCGGCACACTAGAGCCTGGTAAGCCATGCCGCAAAGAATCCCCGGAAGCCATTCGTAGTGGGCCATGCCGAAAACCACCGAAGTCAAAAGGAAGGCTCTCCAATCGAAAGTGCTCAAGGGAACGGAGGCAGCATCCTGCTTGATCAGGTACCGGTAAATAAGGGATCGGTAGAAGACCTCCTCCAGGGCCGGCACCACCAAGCTGGAGCCAAGGATTCGGCAGACAATGAAGAACCAGGCGAGGCTGCTTCCTTTGCCGTAGAATTCAAAAGGCACCCAAGTGGGAGCCATAGGGGGCTTGGACTCGCCGGGGCCCAGCCCCACCCAACTGCCAAGATGGGTCCTGAGGAACCCGAGGAGGTCTTTGGGGTAGTAGGGATCGAGCCCGACCCAGAGTGCAAAGACCAGAATCCCAACCCCAAGACCCGACCAGCTCAGCTTCCATTTCAGCTCGGCGATGACGGGCCATACCAGGAACAGCAGGCCGGCGCCGAGGAACGTCTTAGCCGCATAAACCCAATACTGGCTGCCAGGGCCGAGCTTGCCCTGAAACATCGTCAAAGTGGCAAAGACAAGGAAAGGGAATGCCCTGACCAACAGAGGCGCTCCCTCCAACTGCTGCCGCAAACGTTCGATCCCCATTACTTCCCCTTCAGCACCTGGACCACCTTTTTCTCCCCGCCCAATTCCAACTCAACCCGATCCCTTTCGATCGCCGTAACCTTGGCTGCGCCCACAGAGTCGCCTACCGAAACCACCTGTCCATTGATACGGGCGGAAGACTTGGTGAGGCGGTAGAAGATGGCCTGAAGCTTGATCTCAGGCCATACGGCCGGAACCGCCGCTGGTGGATTGCTGGGAGGCGGCACTTGTGCCGTCGAGCCGCCTTGCCCGCCCGCCCCCGTATCGGAGACAGGAGTGCTCCCGGGCTGATCTGGAGCGGCTAGGGGGGCTGGGCCGACCGCTGGGACGCTGGGAGCGTCAGGCCGACGCACGATCGTATTGGTATTCACCTCGATACGCGATGGCGGATTCAGGCTTGCAGCCGGCGCGGCAGGCAAGGGAGCCTTCTCGGCAACGGCTCGTTGTGGACGAGTCTCCTTCGGCAAGTCGGTCTGAACGGCAGGAGGCTGGTCATTGGCAGCTTTCAGCGCGTTCCAAATAAACCAACCTGCGGCGAGCACCATCAGGGAGGCGGCAACCGCCACCACTGCCCGAACAGCGCCGCCGGCTGACCTCGAAGAATCGCTCGTTGGACGCAGGCCGACCGCCGGGGATTGACTATTCCCGCTGGACGGTCCCTGTTGGTTCGCTTTCTTCAGCGCATCATTGATCAAGCTCATACACCAAAATCCCCCTCAAGTTCGCGGATGGCCATGCCCACCATCCGATGATCCACTTTATCGCGGCCGTGGACATATCCGGCCAGTAAACACTTGTCGCAGAGAGTGTTAATTAACCTCGGAATACCCTGGGTATAGCGGTATATCCTCCACAAAGAGGGCGCCGTAAAGTAGGGAATCCCCTTAGAACCAGCCACTTGTAAACGATGATGGATGTACTGGCTCATTTCGCGAAGACGCAAGGGTCGAAGATGATAGCGGATGGTAATCCGTTGGCGTAGTTGGCGCAGCTTGTGGTTTCCCAACCGATCACGAAGCTCAGGCTGACCCAAGAGCACGATCTGCAGCAACTTCCGGCTATCCGTTTCCAGATTCGAAAGTAGCCGCACCTGCTCCAGAAGTTCATCGGTAAGATCCTGTGACTCATCAATGATCAATACGGCATCCTTGTTGTGATTCACCAAGTCCAGAAGGAAATGGTTCAGCGCCGAGAGAGCCTCCAAGCGGTCCATTCCATGTACTTGGAGCCCAAACTCCATCGCAATGGCTTTCACCAGCTGATCAGCGTCCAAAACTGGGTTCAGGATCAAGGCCGTGCAAAAAGTCTCCCCCAACTCCTCCAGAATTGCTCTGCAGAGGGTCGTCTTCCCTGCTCCCACCTCCCCCGTCAACTGCACGAATCCCTTGCGCTCACGAATACCATAAAGGAGGTGATTGAAGGCCTCTCGGTGCTTGGCACTGAAAAACAAGAACCGTGGGTTCGGAGTAATATCAAACGGAGGCTCTTTTAATCCATAGTATTCCAAGTACACGCTCCATGTTTACTTGAAAGAGTTTCCGTGGCCAAGCAAAAGCTGTGCAAGCTGACTTCGTGGGCCTCCCCCTCCTACTCCCCCACCTCCTCAGACAGGGGCTCCGCACGACCAGAGGCGCGCGGGTCCTTCAACTCCACCAGCAACATCAGGCTGGATGCGAGGATGAGCGTGGCGCAAAAACCACTCATCCATCCAATCGATTGCACCCCAACTAGTTGAAATGCGACTACTGGAGCGATGACGCCACGACATCCCGTCAGGAAGGTATGCACCGACATATAGTCGGCAACCCGGTCACTTGGGGCGAACTTGGTGACCCACAACCCCCAGGCAACATCCCCCCCGGCATTGGAGATCCCGAAGATGATCGCCCCAATTACTAGCATTGGCCAAGAATCGTTGAGGAAGAAAGTGAGAATGCCCGCCGCGAATCCAACGTTGAGCACCGCACGCAGGACAAAGAAATTCGCGCGATCGAACAGGCGTCCCCAAAGTGGGCTAACGAGTAACCTGGCGATGTTAGGGAACACGCCCGTAAGAAGCGCCACGGAACGGATATCCAAATGCAAACCGTACTTTGGATTCGCGAGGTATTCCACCCGGAGCGGCAGCATCATCAAGTTGGCGAAACCCATCAGCATCCAACAGATCAGCGTATAGCGAAAAAGGCGGTCCTCCTTTAGATACCGCATGGCCCGAAAAGGGTGGGCTCCTCCGGAACGGTCGAGAGATCGGGAGGGATACTGCCGGAGCCAGTACGCCCCCAAGCCGAAGGCACCGGCAAAAACCAGGAGGAGCCAACGAAACCGGCTGATATCTCCTCCGAGGGCCCTCGCTGCCAGCTCACTAAAGAGGGAAACACTTGCGATGCGAACCATGACCGAGCGGGAAAAGAGGCGTCCGCGCTGGTGGGCCGGATAGTTCTCTTGGTAGATCTGAGTCAGCAAGGGGACGCTGGAGGAAGCAGCCGCCATGGAAACCACACTGCCAGCGATGTAGACCGATTCAAAAGGCATGAAGGCCATCACCATCAAACAAAGAGCCCCAAGGAAATACAATCGACTAGCAGCGAGTGCGGCAGGCCAACCCAAACGAGAGACCTGGGACACGACCAAGGGAGTCAGCAGAAGTCCCGCGCTGCCCCCTGCGGCGATGAATGACTTGGCCAACGCCCCGGCATGAAAGTGGCGGACCGCAATGAGGAGGAGAAAAGTGCTGCCAGCAGCCTCAAGAATGCCGTTGGAGACCGCCCGCCGAAGCTCCAACCGATAAGTCGTTTTGGTTCGATCGCCATGATCCACAACTCCAGATTCTATTGTCCTACGCGATTCCGCGAGCCCGAAAATCGGTTGGTACTTGTCGGAAAGATCGAACTCTGCAAAGAAAGTCTGTAAGGTTTTCCAGTCAGGATCGTATTAGTAATAAAAGACCATGGCACGAAAGTTCGCAGTTTTTGCAGCTCCGACGCGAGCCACGTTGTTGGAGCGACTTAAGAATCCAGCGGATTCAGAAGGCTGGGAGCAGTTCTTTGCCCAGTACGGACCTGGAATGCTCGATCGGGCGCGATGTTCCGGGCTCACCGACGACGAAGCCAAGGACATTTCGCAGGATGTGGCGGCTAGTCTTTTTTCGCAAATGGGTTCCTTTCAGTACCAGCCTGAGAAAGGCTTCTTCAGAGGGTTCTTGAGTCAACTCTTGGGCTGGCGGATCCAGGATAAGCTGCGAAAACGTCTCCCCAGGGGGGTTAGAGCAGCCAATTCTTGCAGTCAACTTCTGGACGAGGAGATCCTGGAAAACCTGCCGGATCCTCGGACGCCGGAGCCTGATCAAGCCTGGGAGAAGCGGCTGCGGGTGGAGATTCTCACAGTGGCCTCCAAGCGGGCGAGAGAGAAGGCGCGCCCCGAGCATTACCAGGTTTTTGACCTTCTGAATTCTCACGGCTACTCGGCAAGAAAGGTTTCGAAACTGCTCGGGATCCGGACCGGAAACGTCAACGTCATCAACCTCCGGGTGAAGAGAGCTATCGCAGACGAGGTGAAGAAGCTTCAGAAGCAACTCGGAATGGAATAAGTAGCAGGAAAAGCAGGATGTTAGGGAAACAGTGTTGATTATGCTTGTTTCCTTCTCAAACAATCGCCAACTTCTTCCACGGAAGGGCGGCCGTCAGGGTGATGGCCAGGGTGTTTCGTGTGAATGCGGTTTACAGTCTCGGTAGCAAAGAGGTCCTCGATCCAGTTCAAGAGCAGGGTGCTCCGGTTGTTCCGGACCATCGGGTCCTCCGGCGGATTGATGCTGGCAGCTTTGGGGAAGTCTGGCTCGCCAGAAGCCTCACCGGCGTCTTCCGTGCGGTCAAAGTTGTCCCCATTCAACCCACCGATTCAACCGACCGCGCCCGCATTGAGTTCCAGGGGCTGGCCGCGATCGAGCCCCTTTCCAGAAACCACGAAGGGTTCGTGCAGATCTTACACGTGGGGAAAGATAGAGAAACCCTTTACTACATCATGGAGATTGGGGACGACCTGGAGTCAGCCGACTCGTCGTTCGATCCGCAACAATACTGCCCGCGCACGCTCGCCACGGTTCTCGACCTTAAGGAGGCGCTCTCGGCAAGCGAGTGCGTAGAAACTGGGATCCGGATTGCCGGGGCTCTCGAAACGTTGCACCGCGCGGGAAAAGTGCACCGGGACATTAAACCGGCCAACTTGATCTTTGTCGGCGGCAAGGCCAAGTTGGCGGACGTCGGACTTGTGGCACAAATTACACCGCAGGGTCAATTCCTGGGGAGCTTCGGCTACATTCCCCCCGAAGGACAGGGAACCCCGCAAGGGGACGTCTTCAGTCTGGGCCGAGTTCTGTACGAGTGCTTCACCGGCAAGAGTTGCAGCGAATTCCCAGTCTTTTCCCCACGATGCCTCAGAGAAACGCCTCCGACGGCACTCCGCGCACTCAACCAAGTCATTCTCAAAGCGTGCGCCGAAGATCCAGCCGACCGGTACCCTTCCGCCAGCGAATTCCAGGCTGCCTTGCTGGAGGTCTCAAGGACTCTCTCCCAGGGGCGGTTGGAATCAGGCCACCCTCGGAGGCGCTGGGCACTTTTCCTGGTCGTTGGTGCCGTCACCAGCCTTTCCCTTTTGGCGTTCCACTGGTTCACAGGCTTGGACAATCCGTCCGCCAGCATGAAACCACGAGGGCGAGTAGATCAGCAGGGATCTGTTCCCTTGTGCCTTCGCCAACATGCCGAGGCCCTAGGGACAGAACGAGAGAACGCCTCCCTAAAACTGAACGATCGGCTCGCCCTAATCACCTTCCTGGAAACGAACCCCAAGCCAGTGGACCTTTATCACGTGGCCAGCCAAACGGTCGGGGTTGGCTTTGTTGGGCAGGACCTGGCGACCGTAGGCAGCATCGAGGAGAACTCACGGCCGCTGGTAGAATTGAAGATCGGATCCAAAGCGTTGCGCCTGCATGTTTCCACTCCCCCAACCCGCTGCTGGCTCAGCCCTGAAAGCAAGACCCTTCTGACCTGGAGTGAGTTCGGGTTTCCCGAGTGCTGGGATGCGAGAACTTGCCACAAGCTGGAACTGACAGCTGCCGGCTGGGCCTCCCTCGCTCAAAAAGCTCCCAGCACCCGCATCCTCGGGCTTTCCACGGACGGGGCGAGATGGATCGCGGCCGGCTCAGACCAAGGCGTGTCCCTCGTTTCCTCCGACAGCATTGCCCCCATGGTCGGCCCTTTTCCACACCCATCGCCAGTTGCCTGTGCCGCTTTGAGCCCGGACCAGAGAACGATGGTGACAGCGTGTAGTGACCGCTCGGTGAGGTTGTGGGACATCAATACCGGAACAGAACTCTCAACCTCCCTCCAGCTAGCGGATCCTATTTCATTTGCAGAATTCAACTGTGACGGTCGGTACCTCCTGACAGGGGGAAGCACTCATGAGGCTCGACTATGGGAACTCGGCCAGCAGTCCCAACTGCAACCAGTTGCCGTCTTTCCGCTGGAAGGCCCCCTACTGGGGGGAGCGTTCTCGAGGACAGGGGATCGGATCGCCATCGCTGGGAAGAATGGCTTCGTCTGTGTTTGGGACCTGACCTCCCTCGGAAGCTGCCGCAGGAAAGCATCTCCAACAAGAAGAGCCTCATGGTTCAACCAGCAGGCATTGCATTATGCACCTCGCCAACCCCAAAGCCCTTCGTCCTTTCGAGAGTTGGACTCGCCAAACGGGGAATACCGGGTGACCACGCGAGGGTCATCCCTCAAGGTCCGAAACAAAAGAGAGGGTGCAGAGTGGGATCACATCGCTTCTGGGAACATCCTGGCAGCTGCCTTCAGCCCGAATAGCAGGCACATCGCAGTCAGCGCTTCCTCGCCATGCGGACGGTTTTCGGTGGTGGAATCCCTGTCCGTAGCATCGGGAATCCCCGCGGTTAGATCGATCACCCAGAGTGGGACCACGACCGCGATCACGGTGAGTTGCGATGGAAGGCGCATCGCAGTTGCAGACGAAGGCCATATTGTGACCCTCTGGAATACGCAGAAGGAACAGGGTTGCCATCTTCAATGGCTCCAAGACTCGGCCGTAGCCCACATGCAATTCAGCGACGATGGCCATCGACTGCTCGTAGTCTCCACGGGTGGAACCGTGAAACTCTGGGACTCTGAATCAGGGTTTTCTCTCCTTCCACCACTGCGGAGTCAATGCCCTGCCGGTACACCCTCGTTTTCCCCCAACGGTTCCTGCCTCGAATTCCGTCACGGAGACGATTCAACAAACCAATTGAGGCTGGATTCGCAAGAAAGCGTCAGCAACTCGGAACTCCGAGCTGTGGCGTTAGTTCTGGCTCAGGTTTGGGGAGGAGGAATGGAAAGCACCCCACCCCAGTTGATTTCTGAGTGGCACCAACTTGAAGGCGCACGTCAATCTCTCTTCCCTGCTTGCCGCGCTCAAACACGACAATGGCATCGTGAGGAGCTTGACAAAGCAGAGGCTGACCAGAACTGGTTTTCGGCTCTCTTCCACATCAAGTGTCTCATAGCCCTGGATCCCAGCGACCGAAGCTTGACCGACCGAAAAGCGCATCTTGAAGTTCACCAGCAAGAGGCAGGGCAAGGGGTCTAATGAGACCAGAAACCCCACCCGCAAGGCACGACACAATCGACTGACCAACCTGGCACAAAACCCTCTTAGTCTGAGCTGGAAATCGAGAGTAATTCGGGAGCAGTCCAAGCCATGGCCCCTCTGGATGCCGTAGCGTCTCGAATGGCTTTCACCTGGGCTGGTGTGACGAGCGACGCCTGGTGTGACCATTCTTTGTTGCCCCGGACAAAGGTCAGAACTGCGGCGATATCTTCATCCGTCAGTTGGTCCCGCCACGGGAGCATCACATTATTGTATTCCACTCCTCGGACAGAGATCGGTCCCTGCATGCCGTTGAGGACGATTCGAATGAGACGATCTGGACCGCCACCGATGACCCATTCCGAGTCCACCAACGGGGGAAACTGGCCCGGAATGCCTTTCCCATGAGCCTGATGACACGCTGCGCAGTAGATGTTGTACACCCGCCGACCTCGCACCCGAGTCTCGCCGGCCTCGGACTTCGGAACCCTGGCTTTCAGGTCAGACAGATGGTCGCCTTGGTTATAGACGAGGGGGTTGAAGTCACCTCCATTCTTCACCAAGTAGAGCATCCCCCAGGAAAACGTCAAAGCCAGCAAGGCCCACAGCCACGCTGGAATCCGACCGCTCCGTGAGGCCAATGGTTCCGGGTACTCTCGACCTGGCCCTGAGGAGGCGAAATGCTCCCCGGCACCTGCGCCGGACCCGAGGCGTCTTGGTGGTCTCGAACTCATGGAACGGCCGGTGGATGGTTGGTCTCCGAAGGCGGATTCGCCGGAACTGTTGGCGAGGCGTTCGTGGAAGTTGCCGCCGGGCTGGCGGGGAACACCTCGAAGAACCAGGTATCCGACCTCAGGCCCTCCAGGTATTTCACAAGGCGCATCGCCTCCGGTTTGGGAACCACCTCATACGCCGCCGGTGGAGCAAACTCGCCGTCCAAAGGAAGAGCTTGAGGAGAAGGTCCTTCCCCTGGCTGAACCAACCGCTCTTGGAAAAGAAAGGCATGGCGAGGCATGGTGGACTCCGGGATGAGGATCCGTGGGTTGTAGAGCCGCAGAAGGAGTCTCAGGGAGTTTGTTGTGCGCGCCCCGATGTTGGCCAGATCCGGGCCCACACGCAGGGTCCCCAGCATGGCGGGTTGCTCGCGAATGTAATCACGGGCAACCGTACGGCGTTCTCCCCACGAGCGGGAAAGATCGACAGCAACTCCACCACCGCGCACCACTTGCGTATGGCAGTAGACGCAACCGTTGGCCTGATAGACTTCTCGCCCCATTTGTGCCTCACCCTGCAACGCCAGCGGGTAGTTCTGGCCCGTCTCTTCCAGGTTGACCATGCCCAGAGCACCCAACTGTAAATGCGGCACCAGCACCATCGCCAGCCACGAAGCAGCGACGCTTGCCACCAACCCGAGAAAGATGAGAGCCCGGCGGTTCATGGGCTATTCTCCGCCCCCTTGCTCGGAACGCACCAGGCTTGAAAGAACTCCGCCCAGAAACCGCGAAACCACTGGAGCACCAAACCCAGGACCCCCGCCAACCAGGCGAATGCACCCAAGGTCAGAATCAGGAATCCCAGGGTGGCCCCCGGTAAACACACCGTTAGCTGCTTCGCTACCGCAAACGCGGGCACGGCTGTGTCCGGCCAGAGCACGGCTTGAACACCACCACCACTCGCCAAGGACAGGAAAAGAACCCAGCAACCCGTCACCCATGTCCATCCCCACACCTTTTGCCACAACTCCGACACTGGCGGTACCTGCAGGACTCGTGGCAAGGCGAAAGAGAGGCAGGACAACACCAACTGCCCAAAGGCACCGAAAAGCAAGAGAGCCTCGACGGCCGTTCGGACCAGGGTGAATTGCACGCTCCTCGCCACCGGAGGAATCGCAGTCAGGAAGAGCAACGCGGCGCCAAACAACAGCGCGATGCCTCCCAAGAGCCATTGCCGATGCAGCGGGTGATCACGC
Source organism: uncultured Verrucomicrobiota bacterium (assembly GCA_964411985.1). Taxonomy (GTDB): domain Bacteria; phylum Verrucomicrobiota; class Verrucomicrobiia; order Limisphaerales; family J093; genus CAYPNF01. Next base: position 19,685 of record CAYPNF010000014.1, on the reverse strand, counting down.
AACGACAGCGGTACCGCCTTCCACATCGGCCACAGATTAAGTGCCACGGAAACCGGAATCACCCACTGAAGAACCCCCACCGCCATGCTGAGGGTTGTCATCCACGCTGGAAAAGGACCATTCACGTACTCAATAAGCCCCGTGAAACCGTTCAAAACCAGGAGCGACCAGAAACTGAGCATTGCCAGACTCCGTCCCGGTATGGGGACCCCGCTACTCTTCGGTAAAAGGTAGAACAGGCAACCGAGAGCGATACCTTGCACCCATCCCCCGAAGAAGACCGACCGGAACCAGACCGCCACTGAGACCGACAGAACTCCCCGAAGCGGGTGGATACCCCCGAGCCAGATGGCTGCAGAACCGGCCCAGGCAAAAGCGAAAACCGAGCCGAGCACGAACCACTGCGGCACAGATACCTCACTATTCGCGCAACGGAACAACGTCACCAGCAGGCATGATGCTTGCACCCCGAAACCCACGAGAAGAACGAGCATGGCTTCGACCGGCATTTCCAATCCCATGGACCCGGTGTTGTGCCCGCTCAGGAGCCGGGACATGCCATACAGAAGTCCGGTCTGCCACACGATGCTGCCGAGCAGCGCCGTGCTCCCTCCGAAGAGAGGCGTCTGGCACATTCGCGTAGTCATCCATAAGCCCACCGTCAGACCGGCAGGCACAGCGAACCCGTACAGAATCGCGCTCCACGCTCCCGGATAGAGCCGACCATAAGCCATCCAATCGAACTGCGCCAGCAGGCCAGGTGCGTTCATCTTGGCATAGCTGAGCGTGAAAAGAATCAATCCCAACACCAGCCAACCACCCGCAAGGACGGACTGGAAAATGCATACCCAACGGCAAGAAGCATCCAGTTCTTGCGGGGAAGCCAAGGACCGGCCGAGTTGATTCGGGCCGACGGACTGGATTGGGTTCGCATGACTCATCGGTTTGGGCTGAATCGACGCAAGAGGTTCCTACTCATAGATATTGACTGGCTCCGGGAGCCGGGCTGTTGCCCTCTCCAATCTGAACAGCAAATTGGATCGACCGGCGGCTGCGTCACGGTTCAGTTCCAGGCTCAACTCCATGGCGCGTGCGGCTGGAAGCCTCACGGTTCCTCGATTTGTATCCAGCCAGGCATACGTTTGCGCATCGGTCTGTTCGAGAGCCTCCAACTCCGCCAGGTTCTTCCTTCGCAATTCCACACGGGCTTGATCGATCGCTGGAGGGCTGACGCGCTGTACCCAAAGCCCCGCCAAAGCGACGAAAAGCAGCAGGAGGCCCATTGCACCCGCCACCTTCGGTGCGGTCCTCGTCGTCCCGCGCGGATGCGCCTCTCTCGGGGTAAGTGAATGCATCATAGGCCCTATTTCCTCAGTTGGGACTGTTGGTCCAGGGGCACATCGTCCATCGTGCCCAAATGAGCCAACTGGAGAGTTCGCACATAGGCGACGATCGCCCAACGATCCGGGATGTCCACGGTGGCAGCATAGCCTTGCATCAGGTTCCTGCCGTAGCCAATGGTATGAAAGATCTCTCCATCCTTCATCCGCACAATGCGCGGATCGTGCAGGTTGGCGATCACCACCATCCCGTACTTTGTGATAATCCCTTTGCCATCGGCCTGCGCTCCGTGGCAGGGCAAACAGGTGATTTGATAACGTTCCCGCCCTCTGGCAAGCAACGCCGCAGTGACCGTCCATGGATTCAGCTCCACGAAGTTGGTGGTCCCCGTCACCCGGCCGGTATTCAGGGGAAGATCCTGAAACGCGGAGCCGCGAGCCACGGTCCCCGTGGGTGCAAACCTGGACGCATGGGTATCCGAGAAGAAATCAGAAGGGGTCTGAGGTCTGGGTTTGGCCTGCCTGACCATGTCGTTGAAGAGCTCGATCGGAGGCCGGCGGCTGGCACTCCCTCGAAACCCAGCGATACAGAGGACGAGAACCACGAGAAGGGCCAAAGCCAGGAGGAAATGGCGCATGATCATTCTGCAATCCTCTCGATGTTCTGGCTCCCGAGGGGCTCCAGAAGTTTTCGAATCCGCTGCTCGCAGTATTGTGGATCGGAGGCCTCGACCGCCACAAAAAAGCGATCACACGAGGCCAGCGCAAACCGCCGGCGTTTCAGCAGTGGATGGTGCAGCTGTGGAAGCTTGTTCACCATCAACATGCCAAGCAAGGCCCCAAAGGCGCCAAAGAGTATGGTTAGCTCAAAGGCAGGAGGAAATGCGGAGAGTGGACTGAAGAGCGGTTTGCCCCCGACAAGGATCGGGTAGTCGAACTCGTTCATGAACCAGACCATCCCCAAGCCCATCGCAAATCCGATCGCTCCGCCTCCGCAGGAAAACCAACCTACCTTGGAGTTCTTCAGTCCCATGGCTCCGCCCATTCCGCGCACCGGGTAAGGACTATACACGTCCCAATTCTGAAACCCGGCATCACGCAACCGCTCGGCAGCTCGCAGCGCCTGGGCAGGAGTCTCGAACTCCGCCGCCATTCCGTAGGTGTTCGTTGGTTCAAGCATGGGTACGCCACTCGAGTTCGCTTGAAGGGCCTTTTCGCCGCGGACTGCCTGCCTCCCCCCGAGCGGGTGACACGGGTCGGCTTGCGGGACGATGCTTTTGACCTCGGAGATCGAGATGATCGGCAAGAACCTCATGAACAAGAGAAACAGGGTAAAGAACAACCCGAACGTGCCGATGAAGGTGCAGACATCCACCCAGGTTGGGCTGTACAAGCCCCAGTTGGAGGGAAGGAACTCGCGGTGCAGGGAGGTCACGACGATCACAAAGCGCTCCAACCACATCCCCACATTCACCGCGAGGGAGAGGAGCCATACCACCAGCAGGTTGCGGCGCACGCGCTTGAACCAAAACAGCTGCGGCAGTACCAGGTTGCACAGAATCATGGTCCAATAGGACCAGGCGTAGGGTCCGAAAGCCCGGTTCCACAGCGAGAACCGCTCCAGTTCGTTCCCGCTATACCAGGCGGCAAGCAGCTCCATCCCGTAGGCATAGGCCAGCATGCAGCCAGTTGCCAGCGTCACTTTGCACATCAGGTCCACATGCCGATCGGTAATGAAGTCCTCCCACTGGCACACCTTGCGAATGGGGATCACCAAGGTCAACACCATGCCCAACCCGGAAAAGATGGCCCCGGCAACGAAATAGGGAGGGAAGAGAGTGCTGTGCCAACCGGGGAGTTGCGAGACGGAAAAATCCAGTGACACGATGCTGTGTACGGAGAGCACCAGCGGCGTGGCAAGCCCCGCCAGGAGGAGGTACGCCTTTTCGTAGTTATGCCAGTGACGGCAGGATCCCCGCCAACCAAGCGCGAAGAGACCATAAGCGAACTTCCGAATCCGGGTCGTGGCACGGTCCCGCATCACCGCCAAATCCGGGATCAGTCCCATGTACCAGAAGAGGAGGGAGACAGTGAAGTAGGTGGATACTGCAAACACGTCCCAGGTCAGGGGCGAACGGAATTGTGGCCACATGCCGTTGGAGTTGGGTATGGGGAAAAGCCACCAGACCAACCAGATCCTCCCTACATGAATCAAAGGAAAGATGGCCGCACACAAGACCGCAAAGAGGGTCATGGCTTCAGCAGCCCGGTTCACCGCCGTCCTCCACCGCTGGCGCAGTAAGAAGAGAATGGCCGAAATCAAGGTCCCTGCATGTCCGATACCGATCCACCACACAAAATTGACAATGGCCCAACCCCACATGACGGGATGTCCCACACCCCAGACCCCCACGCCCGTCGACATCAGATAGGCGATCATGCTGAAGCAGAGGAGCATGACGGTCACGCTGATCCCGAATGCAATCCACCACCATCGGGGCGTCGGCCCTTCGGAAACACGCGCCACCGACTCCGAAATCCAGGCGAGCGAACGCTGATTCCTCACCAGAGGAACTCGCTCCATCTCAGGCAGCGGAGGAGGGAGAGGCGTGCGGCCAACCGAATCCGACATCAAGGACCTCCTTTCGCAGGGGCAAGTTGCCGCGCAGGCGCCGCTGTCTGTGAAGGTCTTCTTTTCTTGCGATCCTCCCGCTCCTGGGCACTCAGGGGGAGCAGGTGGTAGTCAGGCATGTTGGGATTGGGGTTTCTCACCCGCACCAAGTAGGTCACCCGCGGGTGGGTCCCCAGGGACTCCATGACGGAGTAGTTGCGATCCTGCGCCCTTGCTTTGGAAACGCGACTGCCAGAGTCTTTCAGATTCCCGAAAAGAATAGCCTCAGTGGGGCAGGCCTGCTCACAAGCGACCTGCAGCGTGCCATCTTTCACCTCCACATTCCCCGAAGCAACACCCTGCAACTTGCGAGCCACTTTGGCGGATTCGATGCGTTGGAGGCAAAAGGTGCATTTCTCCATCACCCCACGCATCCGCAGCGTCACGTCGGGATTCCTGGCCAGTTTCGCCAGGTCCCATTCGTCCTTCTTGCGGCTGCCCCGATCCCGGTCTTTCCACCAGCGTTTCAATCCCCATTCTCCACCCATCTGGTGGACGAGCGGGCTCTTGTAGAGCTCATCCAGGGGGCGCAGGTTGTAGTCAAAGAAATTGAACCGACGGACTTTGTAGGGACAATTGTTCGAGCAGTACCGCGTGCCTACACACCGGTTGTAGACCATCAGATTCAAACCCTCATCGTCATGCACCGTGGCATTCACCGGGCAGACAGTCTCGCAGGGAGCGCTCTCGCAATGCTGACACATCATGGGCTGCTGCGCCACTTGCGGATCTTCCAGCGATCCCGCGAAGTAGCGATCCACGCGAATCCAGTGCATTTCACGTCCCCGGCCCACCTGATCTTTGCCGACAATGGGTATGTTGTTTTCGCTCTGGCAGGCGAGACTGCAGGCTGCACACCCTGTGCACCGGCTCAGGTCCACCACCATCCCCCACTGGTGGAGCGAGTCGGGTTTTCGCGCGTCGAGCGGGTTAGGGTAGAGAGCACTCCCTCCCGGCGGTTTCTCGATTTTCATTCCCGCCAGGAAGTCAGAATGCTGCCGATACTGCTCAAGGTTCACTTCGCGCACGATCGGCCTGCCTTCCATGAACCCGTGGTTCTGGGTGCAAGCAACGGGGTAGCGACGCCCAGTCACAGTTAGCTTCGCTCCTGAGGTGAAATGCGGAGCCTCCGAAGTGCGGATCAGGTAACCGTTGTATCCAACGTTGCCCCCCACCCTGCCAAATCCGCTCCGACCGTAGCCCAGGGTGACAACCGCCACGCCATCCGCCAAGCCGGGCTGGATCCAAACCGCTCCCTCCATCACTCGCCCCCCGGATTCGAGATTCACTACAGGAACTTGCAGATTGCTGCTCTGCTCCTCTACCGCAGTGACCCCAAGCGCCTTGGCAGTAAAGCCACTGAGCAGAATCACGTTGTCCCAGGTTACTTTCGTGATTGGGTCGGGCAACTCCTGCAGCCAACCGTTGTTGCTGTGACGCCCGTCGTCGAGTGCATAGCTCGGTTGGAACATCACCTCCAGACCTGGATTCGACGGAAGGGGACGAGTCAGAACAGTCTCGAGAGAATCCCGCACGCAATCCCAGCGGAGCTGGGGAAGGACCGCCTGACCCGCGCTATCGGGTAAAGACCCGTCATGCAAGAAGCGTTTCCAAGCGTCCTCAAAACTGGTTCCCCTCAACTTCTCCTTCAGGGTCTGCCGCACGATTTCGTACGGAATGCTCACGGGAGAAGCACCGACTCGGGAAAGGACCTCCAGTTCAGTAAGCCCTCCGAAGAGGGGTTGAATCAAAGGTTGCACGGGAACCCACATGCCGTCCCGAGTCCGCGCGTCGCCCCAGGATTCAAGGAAATGGGCTTGTGGAAGGTGCCAATCCGCGCCTTGGGCGGTCTCGTCTTCGTAATAACCAAGGCGTATTACCTCTCCGGCCTTCCGCTGCATTTGAACCCAATCCAGATCAGCAGGGGCGTTGTAGACCGGGTTTCCGCCAAGTATCAAAAGGGTTTCGACGGTCCCACCACGAAGGCGCTCCGCCAATGCACTGATTTCGCCGAAAGGAAACGGCTCTCCCTCCTCGGAAATTTCGATCGCCTTCCCCAGGCTGCCAAGAACAGCGTTGGCGGCCCAGGCGAGAAGTTGGACCACGAGGGGCTGGCGATAACCCGCCAAAACAATCGACTCACCGGCGCCCGCGACCAGATCTTTCGCACAGTTTTGCACCCACGGCAGGTGCGACTCAGCCCCCTGACCCAACTTCCGAAGCTGTGGCACGAGTTGCATGGGTTCAACCAACGTGCCGTTGGATCCAACCTCCTCCAGGATCGCAGCGAGCAGGAGCGCGGCCAGAGGCAGAACCCGGGAGGGCGCTAACCGCAGCCGGTGATCCGCACTGGCTCCCGTCAACGAGTAGGAACTCTCCACGACGTAGAGACGGTTCAGCCCGTCCGCTTGGCTGGCTTGCGGAGATCGTCCTTCGGCAAATCCTCTTGCCAGGCGGAAACTCTCCGGTTCTGTGCCGAGAAAATCGCAATCCAAGGCCACGATTCGCTTTGCTTTCTCCAAGCGGTTAAAAGCTCTCAGCGGTCGGCCAAAGGCCACCCGCGCCGCCCGCTGCGAAGCGTCGCAGTCCACCGGCTCATACACAAACCAAGCGGCTTGCGGCCATCGACCAGCCAACTCGCGGACCAACCGATCTCTGGAAGGAGAACTGCTCTGTTCCAGCAGCAGGCATAGGCCCTTTCCACCGTCGTTTGCAGCACGGCGGCCCAGATCCTCCAGGTGTTTGAAAGCGGCTTCGCGAGTAACCGGTTTTCCCTTGTGCAGGAATCGCCGTGCCCGATCCGGATCATAAAGGGAGAGAAGGGAAGCCTGGGCTCGAAAATCGGTGCCGGCGTGGGCTCGCGCCAAGCGTTCGTCCGAGGCATGCACTACGCTATCAGGGTGCAGGTCGTTTCCTTCGATCTTCGTGGGTCGGCCCTCGCTGGACCGGACGAGTAACGGAATAGCGGAACTGCGAGTGGGCATCGCTGTCGCATAGAACCGCGGTACCCCGTGCACGTAGCCTTCCGGGGTTTTGGCAAAAGGATGGATCGTCTCCTCCGGCCGCCGACAGCCGGTGAGACCGAATCCTGCCAGCAGAAAGGATGCGGCCATAATTTTGGCGAAATGCCGGCGTGTCACAGGATCCGCCAATTCACTCGCTCCGGCAGGAAACTCGCGTTCCGCCCACTCACGAAAAGCAGGGGTATCGACCAGTTGATCGAGGCTTCGCCAATACTTCGGCCCAGTCTCCGGTCCAGGACAAGGAGGAGGTACGCTTTTCATCGGTGACAGGCGGAGCAGTTCTCCCGCGGCTTGAGGCCCAGATCGCGCATCAGGAGCGCACCTTCCACCCCTTGCTGGTTGGGACTCGCCGCTTTCCAGTCCAGGTTGTAGACCTGTTCGGGAGCGCGCAAGTTGGGGGCTGGGTTACGATGACAGTCCAAACAGAAGGTCATGCTGAGCGGCTGCACCTGCTGCACCTCTTCCATACGGTTGACCTGCCCGTGGCACACGATGCAACTGACGCCCTGGTTCACGTGCGCCGCGTGGTGGAAATGGACATAATCGGGCGTCTTGTGGATCTGCACCCAAGGGATGGGCCGGCCTGACTGAGCGCTTTCGCGGACCAACGCGAGGCGCGGGTCATCTTTGAGCACTTGGAGATGGCAGTTCATGCAGGTGGCGCTGGAGGGGAGACTCGAGTACCAGGACTTCTCCACCCCATCGTGACAGTATCGGCAATCCACTCTCAGCTGCTCCACATGGGTCGCATGGGAGAAAGCCACCGGTTGCATGGGTTGATAGCCAGCCCGAGTGTATTTCGGTGTGAAGTAGTACCACACCCCCGCGGTCATGGAGGACATCACCAATACGAAGGCAACAGTCAGCAGCAACGGAAGCTTGTTCGTCCACTTGGGAAAGATGTCCGACATGAAGAGCGTCGCCAGTAGGTGTGGGGAGCTTCGCTTCGGAGGGTAATCGAGCGCTCCGGGCTCAGACCCAGGTGCAGAGCGATTCCAGGTACCGCGCCGAGCCATCGCGCAGCCAACCGTCCAACTGGGCCTGCTCCTTCAGTTGTTGTCCACGCGCACGCGAAACCGCCACAAACCGGCAATCCACCTCCGGCAGGGCGGACATGTCCCCCCACAACTTCTCGAACTGGGCCACCGTATAAACATCTTCCTGCCCATGGCCCCAGCGTTTCTTCACGTCCTTCAAAGTAATGTAGGTGGGCATTCGCGTGGCCACGGCGCGAATCGCAGCCGTAACCTTGTCCTCCTTGACCAGGTCGCCCCGCGTGAGGGCAAACACCTCCAATAAGCGGTCCAGGTCAATCCAGGTGGTCATGGTGTTGTAGTACGAGAGGGCGAATTCCAGCTCTTCCGTGGGCATGGCAAGTCCCTCCACCAGACGCACCCGATCGTCCACCCGGGCCAAGCCACCGCCTCGATCTTCAAGGCGGCGGGTGATGACTTCGAAGCTCAGGCACGCTCCCCGGCGGGCATGCAAACCAAGCAAGGCTGGATCCAGATCGGCACCAAGCGTGTCGATGTTATGAAGCATCAGGTACTTCAACGTCGGTTGCCGCTCCAGCAAACGCACCAGGACACCATTGCGGAGCAGATTGGGAATCTCGTACCAATGCCCCACCGGATGCAGGCATTGGTTGGGAACATTGTCTGTGTAATCGCTGGCCTCCCCAGTGGTTCGCGCCCAGTTGGCGAGCGCGGCGTGCAGGCTTTCCCGCACCTTCTGGGCTTGCTCGTCCAGCCGCTGTTGAGGCATCTCTTCCCAGGCAAACAAGAGATCCCGCACCATGGGGATCATGCGAAGGCCAATGGCTTTGCCAGGGGACAACAGCAGCGGTCCTTCATAGCCGTAGTAGCTGTTCGCCTCGAGGAACTCTTGGATGGGACGATGGGTCAGGTAACTGGTAGTGATCAGATAAGGGAGATGCTTTCCGCACAACCGGCTGATCCGGCGACTCTTCGCCAAGTGAGCTTCGAGGAAAGTCCGGTGTTGGCCGGCCAGCTTGCAGAATGGGTACAAGGCCTTGACGACCCCTGCCCCTTGGGTCCACCGGCTGGCAGCTCCGGCCGCCAGCGTCACCACTCCCGCCTGGCCGCCCGCGAGCAGTTCCATCCCTGCCTGCCGATCTTCTTCCGTCAACCCCCGCGTCGCATCCACCACGTCCTCCTCCCGCACATCGCGCAAGGTCACCGAGGCAGGCAGCCGGTTCTGGGCCAGGCCAATCCGAGCCGATTTCAGCTCTGACCGAATCTGCTCATGCTGCACTTCGTCGAAGCCGCTTTGAGCGAGCAGGGAGGGAAGAGAGTCCTGAGACTCCGCCTCTTGCCGAAAGCGCGGCACCATTCGCTCCAGGAGAATCTGCGGCATCTTCTCGAATCCGGCGGCCGCATGGCAGGCCTGGCCGAGCCGGACCAGGTCCGCTTGCCTGGCAGCGGGGAGGGAGTGGAAATCGAGCTTCAACAAGGGCGGCACGTTCAAGGCGTAGTAGCCCGGAGGAAGCATCGCCGAGCGGCCCTCGAGCAGATCGCTAAACGTGCCCCGCTCATTGATGGCGAAGTCGTACACCACCGGTTCCATGGCGAAGGGCAGCGCGTACTGCAGCGATCGCTTGGCCTCAGACATGATCTCCCCCAGCCGTTGCTGGGCACTGGCTTTGACCTCCGGGGCAAAGATGAATCCCATTCCGCCGCCCGACATCCCTCCCAACATCCAGAATCCCCAGAACTTCTCGCCGTATTCTTTGCGGACGGATTGGATCAGTCGTTCCGTGAAGTAAGTACTGGCCCAAGGAATGATCGTCTGGATGGGACCAGCAAAGTTGTCCGTAGTCAGCTTTCCGACGCCTCGAATATCGCCCTGGCGCAAGCAGGAAAGGATGCCGTCCAGGATTCCCAAAGCCCCTTGGCGCCCCTCCCACTCCGCTTCCGACCGGAGTAGGTACTTCTCAGTGACCATTTCGAGAATGGGGCCCACGTTCTGCGCCATCCCCCCATGCACCAATACCAGACTGTCCTGGAGCCTGCGGCGGGTTTCCTCCGAAACCTCCTCCGGGCCGAGAATATGATGCTGGGGCAGAAGTCGACCCCGGCTAACCCCCGATTCAGGGTCTCCGTCGGTTGCCAGGACCCCCTGGATGAGCTTCACGCCAGGCCAAACACCCCCCGAATCCTGCCAGCCTCCGCCAGAGCCTCCCAGCCATTCTCCCAAAATCGCGCGGGCGGCGATCACCCTGCGCTCGCTCTCGTCCAGACCGCCGCAAAGCGAATTCGTCTGCCCCGTCGCTCGCATGCAAACGGAAATCAGGGAGGCGAGCAGGTTGGTGGATACCGCCAGGCGCGAGCCCTTGGGGATACCATTCACGTTGCTCACGATCTCAATCCCCTTGCCCCGACCCACGATCTTAGCCAGCAGCTTGCCCAGGTCTTGTCCGGATCCCTCAATGCCGGGAGGAACAATCCCGGAAGCGATCACCGCCGCCTTGAGCAAGCCGAGGTAATCCCGTGCAAAATCGAACACCTCCCCTAGCGTCGCCACATCCGAGGAAGCTCCCAAATCCACGCTGGTCAGGCGCAGAACCGGCTCATCAATCACCCGGAAATAGGCTTCCACCGGAGGTTGCGGCGTCTGGTCACGCCCCCGAACCGCGAGGTCGATGGAGACGTTGAGGACCCGCGCCCCTTCGGGGTAATCCATGCCGAGGAAGAAGATGTCGCTCCATCCGCAATGGGAGAGGTCCATGCGAACCGGTGTGCGTTCGCGCAGGATAGGATATGTGCCATCGCCAGCAGACCGGCGGAGTAATTCCGGGCGCAGCCGCAAGGGCTGATCCTCAGGATGGCCCATCCGGAACATCCATTGATTTCCGCGCACCGACCTCACACTCTTGCGGACCTGGTTGGCAAGCGTCTGAAACGCCAGGCGGTGATAGGCAGCGGCGAGAGCACTGCTGAGGGAATCGCTGGGGCCATGGCGTCGCTGAGCCTCCAGGAAGGCTTCAATCGCCTCCTCGAAGCGTCGCTGCAGCAGGTGTTCATACCCCCCAAAGGGGATCAATCCGTGGGCCTTGAATCCCGGCTTGAAGGGGAGGTGAAAACGGTGGATCGCATAGAGAAAGAACAGGGCCCGCACGCGCTCGTAGAGGTTGCCGCTCTGTCGGCGGAACTCATCCAGACAGTTGGACTCCCGCAGCAGTTCTTCGGTCGAAATGCTCTGGCAATACCGGTCCAAAGGCTGGTTGCGCAACCCCGGGTCCTGGCTTTCGATGATGGAGATCAGGAATGAGGACATGAGCTAAGTTTTCTATCGTTGCGAGGTGGGGGACTGGGGATTTGCTGTCACCAGCGGGTTATCTGCCCAAAGCGAGCAACTCGACCAGGGTCGCCAGCACTTCCTCCCGGTCCTGACCCTCCAGAGCGATCGCCAACTGCGCCGTGAGGAGGCCGTACTTGGCGCCAATATCGTACCTGCGTCCCTGCAACTCGCAGGCCAGATAAAGTTCGCGCGCCGCGACTGCCGCCAAGGCACTCGACAACTGCACGCCCCCCTTGGACCCGGCCTCCGCGACCAGAGAACAGAGCAACTGCATCGCTGAGGAAGTCAACACGTGCATGCCAAAGTAGCAAAGATAGTGTCCCGCGCGCAGACCCGGCACCACCAGCCGCTGCTCGGCCACCGTCGGGGTCGGTTTCTCGATCACCGTCTCCACTTCGTAGATCCCCTGCCGCACCCCGCTCAACCGTCCTCCCACCGCGCCGTAGTAGGGTAGTTTGCTCTCATGGGTCGCCTGCACTGCTGAAACCGTGCAGTTCTCGGCGCGAGCCACATCTACGAGTTGCTGCGCACAAGCCCGCTCACCCCGGCTGACATACAGGTGGTCTCCGACGAGCAGCAGAAAGGGCTCGTCCTTGACGAAAGGCCGGGCACAGGCAATCGCATGGCCGTAGCCCAGAGGTTGCGGCTGCTCCACGAAAGAAAGGCGCGAAGCGTGGTCGCCCGCCGCCGCCCGGTAAGCCGTCTCGTCCCCCGGATGAATCACCACGCCGACCTCATGGACGCCCGCCGCCAGGGCCTCCTCCACCAGGATCGCCAACGCCGCTTTGGGCTGTCCATCCCGTCCGACCAGGGTTTGCAGGGGGAGCTGCCTCTGGCTCCTTCCGGCCGCCGTTATCACTGCCTTCTTGATTTCCATGCCTATTGACCTTTCCTCATGCTGCAAATGAACGTCGTTCGAATGATGCAGGCAGTCTCTCAGAAGGCTCGACTGGGGTCAATTCGGACCTCCATCGGCCCGTTTTGCCCGTTGAATCCCAAACCAGGATCGCGTAGGGTAATTGCTGTGCCGATAACACTGGATCAAATCGTTGAAGAAACCCGTCAACTGCCTTCGGACGTTGTGGCGGAGCTGGTCGATCGTATCCTGCTGACCCAACATGGGGGAATCGAGCCTGACATCGAGACGGCTTGGAAGAAAGAGGTCGATCGACGCATCGCGGAGATCGAGACAGGCAAAGTGGAGGGCATTCCCCTCGAAGAATCTCTGGCGCGTGTCCGCAAGATAGCTGGCCTGTGAGGTATCTGCTCCATCCAGAGGCCGACGCGGAACTGGCGGAGGCGGCCGCTTACTACACGCATTTCGAGTCTGAGTTGGGTGTCCGCTTCTATCGGGAGATGGAACGGCTACTTCACGCGGTCTGCGCTGACCCGCAACGCTTTCGCAAGTTTGATCCACCCGCCCGGCGTCACTTCAGCGCCCAGTTCCCCTACGCGGTCATCTATCTGGAAAAACCTGACCACGTCTGGATTGTGGCGGTCATGCACATGAAGCGCCGGCCCGGCTGCTGGCGCAACCGGCTCTAAATTCCAGACTTCCCTTTCGCCCGCACCCAGCGACGGATAGTGCAGGCGTCCCAAGCATGAACACGGTGATTCTTCGCAATGTTCCGTTCAAACTGAAGTCCCGGGTGGTCTGAGCCTTCGTGCTGGCCCAGCAGGAAGGGTTGACCCTCTTGTTCGTTCCGAAGCTGACCGCCAAATCCACTCACGCCATACTCGTTGCGGCGGAAGATCCGGGGTCGGGGTATTTCGAGGATGCCAAGGTGACACACTTCCCGATAGAGGCCAGCGACCTTGAGGCTACTGGCGAGCGACTTGCGGGACTGGGCGATGGGTTGGAAAAGGAAGATTTTCGCAGTTTGTTCCGGATATCGGAGGGGTGGACAGGAGAGGATCACGGTTGAAGCCGATACTTGATGCACGCGGTGCCGTGATTGGCTACAAAAACGACCTGAGCCAGCACAGGAAAGAGACTCGAGACCGATCCAATGGGTTGCTCGGGGATTTCAACCCGGACACGGGACAGACCCACGACAGGACAGGCAGGGTCATAAGCGTCAGCGGGGACATTCGTGGCTCCCTGATTCCAAAGGCGAGAGAATGAAGCTCGGCCCAGACCTAGCGGTGCCAGTGGGGTTTCGCGGTAATCGGAGCCAACAATCACGACCCGCTTGCAGAGCGCAGTTTGAATGGCTAGGATCACACTATGTTCAAGGCGTCCATCGCGGACATGAAGGCTCTCGCGCGTAGCCGTGGGGGCGATTGTTTGTCGGACGATTACGCGGGAGTTGACGCAAAGCTCAGATGGCGCTGTGCTTCAGGCCATATCTGGGAGAATCGCCCCGCGAAGGTCAAGAAGGGCCAATGGTGTCCGTTCTGTCAAGGCAAACACAAGTCTCTCGCAGGAATGCGGGAATTCGCGAAGCAACGTGGCGTCGATTGCTTGTCGGAAAGGTATGTAAACAACCTCACCCCGTTGAGATGGCGCTGCAAGAATGGACATGAGTGGGACGCCCGCCCCGCGAATGTTCTTTTTGGAACTTGGTGTCCGTTTTGCTGCGGCCAACGACAGTCCATTGATGACCTCAGAGCCATCGCAGAGAGCCGTGGGGGAAACTGCCTTTCAAGTGACTACGCTGGGGCAGCCAAGCAGCATAGCTGGCGGTGCAAGGATGGGCATACGTGGCAAGCCTCACCAAATTCCATCAAGAATGGGTCGTGGTGCCCTAAGTGCAAGATCAACTATGGCGAGGAGATCTGCCGCGAGTACCTAGAGGCAGCTTTCCTGAAGCCATTCCCAAAATGCAGACCGGATTTTCTTAGGACCCAGCCTCGCGGCGTTATGGAATTGGATGGTTATTGCGCCGAACTCGGCCTCGCCTTCGAACATCAGGGGCTTCAGCATTACACCGTGGTAAAGCACTTCCACCAAGGAGGCATGTCCCTTGACCTTCAACGTAAACGTGATGAAAAAAAGCGGGACCTTTGCGCATTAGCCAATGTCAGGCTGATAGAGGTTCCCCAAGTGCCTGACATTACTACTTTGGCGGATTTACCTAACCTACTCACTGATCAACTAACGAGGTTTGGTATAACTCCTACATTATCACTCAAGAATGCTCCAGTCCATCTGGACCGCGTTTTCAATCGGTCTGCTCTTGAACGGCTACAAGTAATCGCTCAACGACATGGCGGAACGCTGCTCAGCAACGTCTATCTTGGCGACCGCCTGAAGCTGCGCTGGCGTTGCGCTTTTGGGCATGAATGGTCTGCGGCGCCTGCTAACATCAAGCAAGGTAGCTGGTGTGCGCGGTGTTATGGCAACAACCCCAAGACCTTGGAGGAAGTTCGCCTCAAGGCGATGGAGAAAGGTATTACCCTACTTTCCGAAGAATACCGGGGCAATAAATTCAAACTCAGATGGCGGTGTGTGAAGGGGCATGAGTGGTCAGCAGCGCCACAACGAATTCTCCACGATACAGGGTGTCCTCGTTGTGCAGGACAGGCAAAGTCAATCCTAGATGCCGATGAGATAGCACAGCGGTTCAATCTACGGTGTTTGTCGCGGGATTACCATGGAATGGGCAGTCCACTGGAATGGGAGTGCCCTATTGGACATCGGTTTAGAATTGCGATGGATTCACTCCTCCGAAGGCGGGGAAAGTGCCCAGATTGCTCACAAATCCAATCAGCTGCGAGACTTTCTGGATCTTTGCGCAAACGATTGATCCAAATTGCGACGGAGCGGGGAGGTAGCCTTCTGTCAGAACGAATCCAGCACTGGAAGGATAAGACCGAGTTCCGGTGTGAATTCGGGCATCAATGGAAAGCAACTCCCGCGAGTATCACGCGAGGAAGTTGGTGTCCAGAGTGCGCAGCCAACGCCCGGGACGAGCGGAACAGGGCCTCTCGATGTGGTCTTGAAGAAATGAAAACCCTCGCAGCCAAGCGTGGTGGAGTCTGCTTGTCCGTGAGTTACACCTCCGTAGGAGCCAAAATGCGATGGTGCTGCGCACGTGGACACGAGTGGGATGCAATACCTAGCAACATCAAGAAGGGTCGGTGGTGCCCTTACTGCTCCGGCAAGGCACGAAAAACCGTGAATGATATGCTCGAACTGGCTACACGTCTAGGATTCACTTTCTTAGAAACCGAGTACTTGGGAGATGACAAACACCATCGCTGGCGATGTTCACAGGGCCATGTCTGGGCCGCAAAGCCGAGCAATATCAAACAAGGCAGAGGGTGCCCTGCCTGTGCGAAAACCAAGAGATGGGTCGTTCGCCGCCAGAGGATGGCGGTGCGGGAGCAAGCCGCTGGCTAATTCGCCCAATCCCTCCCTGAGACGATCTGTCGAACTTGGCGGTTCTATTCCGTCCGCTAGGGTGGTTGGCGATTGGGGTCTCCCTCAACTGGTAGCCGGCTTCGATCAGCCCATCCTCGGCCAACCTTCCTTTCGGGACCCCTTCCCGCTCGGAGTGCTTACCTCGTTTCTGCATGAAACACTAGTGTCCAAAACAGGTTTTGAAAAAGGGTGGTAAAGATCTACGTCTTTGATGAGATGAGGGTGAAAAGTGAAACCACAAACCATCATCAACGGAGATCCAAATGAATTCCACTGGAAGTCTGTTTAGCCAGATTCTTTCCCTTTTTCAACGCTCCGAGTATGCCCGGCATGTCAAGGAACTCAAAGTCGAGCAGCGAGCCATCGAGCCTTCGGGGTCTCACACTTACACAATGCAAGCACTTGTTTGATCCGCACCTTCTCCGTGCGGTCCCCTTCCAATCGCCGTTCGTATCGTTTGGCATTGGTCGCCACCACCCCGTAATTCCACAAGCCCACCGCCTGGGCCAGTTTCAGGCCGCACAGCCGCCACGAATACAGCGCCCTATCCCGTCCAGTGTCCCCATATTGGTCCCGACGATCTGCACTATGCTGCCCTGCAAAGGATTTTGGGCTTAAGTTCAAGCTGTCCTGGACCGATAGACAGGGAGAAGCGGGGTGGCTCTGAGCAGTGGCTCTTGCCACCATGCGTGGGGAAACCGACATTTCCTAATGTGCCTATTCCGGTTCCAAGGATGAGGATGTTATGAAGATCTTGGCTGCGGATGACAATGAGCTCAATCGCCTGGTTCTACGGCAGGTTTTGGAGGGTTCTGGCTTCGAGGTGACCACAGCCAATGACGGGGCTGAGGCTCTCGAAAAGGTTGGATTGGAGAAGTTTGACGTTGTGATCTCGGATGTGCTGATGCCGCATATGGATGGCTTTCAGCTATGCCGGGAAATGAAGCAGAGGCCGGAACTCAGTTTGATCCCGTTCATCTTTTTCACCTCCGCCTACACGGACCCCAAAGACGAAGAACTTGCCCTGAGCCTGGGAGCGGACAAGGTACTTAAGAAGGATGACGAACCAGAGGTGCTCATAGCTGCAGTGCGCGAGGTCACCACCCAACCACCAGACTCACGTCACCACCCGAGCGCTCCACCAGCCCCGGAGCACGTCTATCTTCAGCAATACAACCGAAGCCTCATCGAAAAGCTCGAGATTAAAATGGAGCAACTCGAGCGAGCCCACCTGGACCTGCAGCGGGAAGTAGCGGTGCGAAGGCGGGCCGAGCAGGCCCTGCGAGAACGCGAAGCATCCCTGAAACTCGCCCAGGAAATCGGACATATCGGGAGTTGGCAGACCGACCTTCGCACCGGGGCCATGACCTGGTCGGATGAGATGTTCCGGCTCTGCCACAGGCCAAACCCTGGCACACCGATGAAGGAATCCGATCTTCTGGCGGCTTGCCATCCCGAAGACGCCACTTTGTTGGAGGCAGCCCTGCTTTGCGCCCGCCAGAACCAGCGGCCGTACGAACTCGAACACCGCATCGTGATCCCGAACGGAGAGGTGCGGCATGCGCTGCATCGCGCCCAAGTGATTCGCGACGATGCCCGCCAACCAACCCTGCTGGCCGGAACCGTTCAGGACGTCACCGAGAGAAAACAGGCCGAACTCGACCGCTCCAGACTGGAGACTCAGTTGCAGCAAGCCCAGAAGATGGAAGCGGTGGGCACCCTGGCCGGCGGCATCGCGCACGATTTCAACAACATTCTCACCGCGATTCTGGGACATGGCGAGTTGCTGGAGCCCTTCCTGGGGGAGACCGACGATCCCAGCGCGAAGGAGAGCCTGAACGCGATGCTGGTGGCGGCGCGGCGAGCCACCGACCTGGTCAAACAGATTCTTGCCTTCAGTCGAAAACAACCAAAGGAACGTCGCATCGTGCAGCTGGGACCCCTTGTGAAGGAAACCGCCAAATTCCTCCAGGCCACGATCCCGCCGTCCATCCGCACCGAGCAAGACGTGGAACCCAAGGCACCGCCCGTCCTGGCCGACCTGAACCAGATCCACCAGGTGCTCATGAACCTCTGCACAAACTCGGTCCATGCCATGAGAGACACCGGCGGACTCCTGAGCGTCCGGGCCGCAGCGGAGACGCTGGAAGGCTCGCGAAGTACGGAACTAGGCCTCCGACCCGGCAACTATCTCACCCTCACCGTCAAAGACACAGGCCACGGAATGGACGACGCCACCCTGCACCGCATGTTCGAACCCTTTTTCACGACCAAGCCGGTTGGCCAGGGAACCGGTTTAGGCCTGGCGGTGGTCCATGGCATCATCAAGAACCATGAGGCGGGAATCTCGGTCCAGAGTGTCCCTAACAAAGGAACTGTCTTCCGGGTTTACTTCCCTGCCGCGGAAGGACAGGTTAACTCCACCGAGCAGCCCGCGAACCTTCCCCGTGGAAAACAACAGTGCGTCCTCGTTGTGGACGACGACGCGAGCGTAGGGCAGGCCATCGGCAAGATCCTTACTTCGCTCGGCTACCGCGCGGCCCTCTTTACCCATCCCGTGGAGGCCTACCTCTCTGTCGTGGAGCACCCCGACAACTACGATCTGCTCCTGACCGACCTTGCGATGCCGTCGCTCAGCGGGCTCGACCTCTCGCGTGAGCTGAACCGCACCCGCCCCGATCTCCCACGCGTGCTCATGACCGGCCACATCGGTGACGACGCGCTAAATCACGCCGCAGAACACGGCTTCTCACGGGTCCTCCTCAAACCGCTGGACACACGGTCACTCGCCCAATGCTTGGCGGAGGTGCTCAGCCAATCTTAGGTTCCTGCGGAAACCAGCCTCGGGTCCGGTTACATACATTGCATACCGATAGCATGACCGGCACTTCCACCAATACCCCCACCACGGTGGCCAAGGCGGCACCGGATCCTGGACCGAAAAGAGTGATCGCGACCGCCACCGCCAACTCGAAGAAGTTGCTGGCCCCAATCAAAGCTCCGGGCGCCGCCACGTTATAGGGCACCTTCAGCCATCGCATCAGCAGATAGGCGAGGCTCGAGTTGAAGTAGACCTGGATCAGGATAGGCACCGCTATCAGTAGCACCGCCAACCAACGCTTGGTCAAGTTCTCAGCCTGGAACGCGAAAATGAGGACCAGCGTCAAAAGAAGCGCGGCAATCATCACCGGATGGAACTTTGGCAGGAAGGCGGCCTCAAACCAGGCTCTGCCGTGCGACTTCAGCAGTGCGGTACGCGTCAGCCAACCGGCCGTCAGCGGGATGACGATGAAGACGACCACAGACGTAATCAGCACCTTGGGGGGCACCACCACATTGGCCACGCCGCACAGGAACATGACGATGGGCGCAAAAGCCACCAGCATGATTAGGTCGTTCACCGCCACCTGGACCAGCGTGTAAGCCGGATCACCATCCGTCAGGTAGGACCACACAAACACCATGGCCGTGCAGGGCGCCGCCGCCAAGATGATGAGCCCTGCCGTGTACTCCTTGGCCAGTTCGGGAGTGATCCAGGGGGCGAAGACGTGCTGCATGAATAACCACGCCAGGAAAGCCATACTGAAGGGCTTGACCAACCAATTGACGAAGAGGGTCACCGCCAGCCCCTTGGGCCTCCGCGCCACTCCCCCGATGGCGCTGAAATCCACTTTCAGCATCATGGGATAGATCATCAGCCAAAGCAGCACTCCGATGGGCACGTTTACCTGTGAACCTTTGCTGAATTCCCATCGGCTCAAAGTTCCTGTCAGGTCTGGCAACCCTTTGCCAAATGCCACGCCAACGACCATGCAGACCAGGACCCAGACGGTCAGATAACGCTCGAAGAAATCCAGCCGCTTCCTGGTTTGTGAAGCCGTGTTCATTGGCAACAACCTCCCAAACCCTGGGCCGACGGCGTTGCCACGCAGGCACAAGCGCCGCTTGGTTTTCGCGCCTTGACC
>CAYPNF010000013.1:0-148257 GCA_964411985.1 uncultured Verrucomicrobiota bacterium | reverse complement strand
GAGGAAATGCGCGGGTCGGGATGAAACCAACCGGCGAGTATCGAAAGTGAGGTTACCATGAGTTCTTCCAGTTCTGCGAGGACATCGGTGCGAAGCCGCTGCCGGTCGTTCCGTCGGGGGTGTGCTGCCAGAATGCGGATCACCAGGGCGGCACGGGCCAGCGCGGGCTGCCGTTAAGCGCCATGCCGGCCTACATTCAGGACGTCCTTGACCTGATCGAGTGGGCGAACGGACCAACGACTTCCACTTGGGGCGCGAAGCGCGCGGAGGCCGGACATCCCGAGCCCTTCCACTTGAAATACTTGGGCGTGGGCAATGAGGAACACATCACCCCGGTCTTCAAGGAACGTTTCCAAATGATCCACGACGCGGTGAAGGCGAAGCATCCCGAGATCACCGTGATCGGCACGACCGGACCGTTTCACAGTGGTGCGGACTACGATCAAGGTTGGAAGATCGCGAACGAACTTCGGCTGGCGATGGTCGACGAGCATTATTACGAAACGCCGGAATGGTTCTTGAACAACCAGGGTCGCTACGACCGGTATGATCGCGCCAAATCCAAGGTCTATCTGGGGGAATACGCTGCGCACGAGCCCAATCGCGCCAACACTCTCCGTTCGGCCCTCGCGGAAGCGGCTTTCCTGACCTCACTGGAGCGCAACGGGGACGTCGTGCAGCTCGCGTCTTACGCCCCGCTGCTTGCCAGGGAAGGGCACACGCAATGGCGTCCAGACATGATCTACTTCGACGCGACGCGGGTACTGCTTTCGGCAAACTACTTCGTGCAACAGATGTTCAGTCAGAATTCAGGTGACACCTATCTGCCAACGAGCATCCTCCCGGCGGTGACCAACCTCGCAGTCTCCTGCGTAAAGGACACCCAGAGCGGTGAAGTGATCCTCAAATTGGTCAACGTCTCCTCCGATGCGAGGAAGGTGCAACTGGACCTCAGGGACTTCAACAAGATCCAGCCGGGGGCGACCCGAACGGTCCTTGCCGGAAGTGGCTCCCTAGTGAATACCTTCGCGAATCCCCGTGCGGTTGTGCCGCGAACGGAGTCGTTTGTCGTGGCCGAACCCTACGATGTCCCTCCGTACTCGTTGACGGTATTCCGAATGAAGACCCGATAACCCAAGGATACGAGGCACCATAGACTTCTTGGCAGCGCCGGAGATTTAGCTCAAGCTTTCCCAAGCCTCTTCGATGCGCCCATGAAGCACGACCCGACCTTTCGATGGTTTCGTCAATGGCTGCTCGTTCTCGCCCTCGTTACCGGCAGAATAGCGCTGCTGGCGCAGGGTGCGGCAGCAACCGATGCCCAGCTGGCTAGCACGTTCACCCGGTCAGCCTACGCCGGAGCGAGTGAGTATGGATATCTCTGGTGGCAGAGCGGGTTGGAGGATCCAGTGTATTGGATCGAGACCTCCCGCTACGCGATGTCCTTCCGGACCACCACGCTTGGCCCGACCTCCCTCTCGCCGGTCCGGAATCCGCCAGGGGAATCCGTGGCTCTACACGAAGGGGTCACTGACCGTGCTGCGCCCTCCGTCCCGGTGGAGCTGACGTGCACGCTGACCGTCAACGGCCTTGGGCAGAACTTGGTTTCCACCGCCAACCCGATCCGAGATGCTCAACTCGTCGAGTCCGGAAGGTTCTTCCAACGCCGTTGGCAGAAGGTACGCCTCCTGAGCGGACCTGCCCTTGACGCGCAGCAAAGCGGGCTGGAAGTGGCGGCCTGGCCGGATCGACTCTCCTTCGTCCTGCGGTTGGTTCCCCAGGAAGCGGTCACGAATGGAGTGGTCGAGATGACGCTGCGCCTACCCGCTTCCTTCTCCTCGCTGCTGACCAATGGGCCGGCCGGGGCTTTGCGGGCGGCTGACGATACGGGCTTTGTCTTTTTTAAGAGCGCAGGCAGCCAGTCTCTCACCCTCAACCCTACAAACGCCTTGGTCACCGTGAGAACCGAGACCGGCACCTGGGCGGCTGGGCAGGAGCGCTCGGTGGGATTCATCGTTTATCCCCTTGCTCGCGACGTGCCCACTGGTCTGAGCCAAGCGGCAGCGATGGAGACTGCTCCGCTCACATTCAATGCGGCGGAATTGATGCCCGCGGTAACGAACCTGGCTGTGGCTTACGATCCCGATCGCGGCTGGTATCGAATCTCTGTGCGCAACGACGTGGGAGGTGGCGATAACGGCATGATGCGCGCGCACCTTGCCGTCACCAATGACACCCCGAGCCCTCGCTTGGTGCGTCTGAATTTCGACGGTGTCCCCTTTTACATTCCCGGCCTCACGGCGGTGCTGCGGGATGAGCAGAAGAATCCGCTGGGGATTCCGGTCCAACTGTCGAAAAACTGGCATACGTCCACTCCGGCTGAGCGGTTTCAGGGAGCGTGGTTTCACGGCTTGACCATGCTCACTGTGCCGGCTCACACGGCGTTGAATTTCGAATTGGCCATGGTCGGGCAGAACTGGGGCGGGATGCCTGCAGCCTCCCATTCGCAGCTTTCCGTCATCGGCTATTTCGGCCATGGAGCGTCCCAGTGGGACGAGGCTGCGTTGGGCAATTACGGCGAGGCCTTGTGCTATGATCCCGATCACGGTCTCACCGACAACGACTGCACCGATTCGCGCCCGATGCTGGCTTTGAATGAGAAGGGAGTCCGCGGATCCTGGTGCATCAATGTGGGCGGAGGCTCCTTCCTGCGGGTGTTCGATCCTGAGGGGAAACAACAGCGACACGCCCGGATGCGCACTCGCTATGCGCGCTACGGGCCGAACCTGACGGAGGTCCACTATGCTGGCCGCGCCATGAAGGATGCTCTTCGATTCAACTACACGGCCGGCCTTTTCCGATCCGACGATTATACGCGCGGCCTACACCGTTTTCGCTTGGACGTGCACGCGGATGTCGCCTTCAGCCGCCTGGTCTTCTACCAACAGGCGGGAGAGACCTATGCCTACAACCAGGGGAAGACCCTGGCTTTTGGTGATGCGGCCCACGTAGAACCCCTCCGACAGTGGACGGCGACGATCGGTCAGAACCGATCTGTCGGGTCACCGACAGCACTTGCAGGACCCATGCCCTGGACCGCGGTTTTCGACAGTCCCGGTGAAGCCGACTACACCCCTGCCAATCACGGCTTTGTCATCCGCTCCTGGAAGGCGCGCATTCATGGCTCCGATCAAGTGCCACCGTTCCTGGTCGAGCGGAGTGTGGCGAATGCCTCCATCCTCGAACTGGTGCCGCCTCCGGGTATTACCTCACTCAAGGTGGGTGACTATGTGGAAGCCGAGATCGTGCGGTTTTACACTCCCCAGGCCGCCACCCATTACTATGGGCCGAATACCTCTTTCAAGACGGCGCTCCATGACTATGGCAACACGTTCCGTTTGGCACTCAGAGAAGCCGTGAGCAACGACCTCAAAGTCTCAGTGAAAACCGGTGTGCTGGTGAGGACTTTTCCCATCCAAATCCGAGCCACCCACGATAGGGCGGAATTCCGGGTCACGGGCGGACTGGGATCGCTGCCGGTCACCTTCACCGGCCTGAGCGGCTATCAACAACCGGTGCTGGAGGAGAAGGTGGGCGGCGTTTGGGTTCCAGTGAATCAATCCGAGCATGGCGGCGATTTCTGGCAATGTGATTACAACGCCGAGGCGGGCTCGTGGGAAATCACCTTTACCCTCCAACTGGACGGGCCGAGTTATCGTCCCATCCACTCGCTTATGAACTCACCCTCGACCCGTTCGTTCCGCTTCCGGCAGACAAAACGCGGATAGCGAGGGGAGGCTCCACTGACGAGCCAGGCTGGCAGAGCAAAACGATCATCACTTCTTGGGTTGCGTCTTCGCCGCAAACGGACAGTCTCTCCGGGAAGGCACTCGTGAGAGTGCGTTGATGAACTTATGGCCGCTTCGGGGCTAACACAACATGTCGGAAGTCACCCAAATCCTGCGTGAGATCAGGGAAGGCGACCAGCATGGCGCTGAGCAGCTGCTGTCGCTCGTCTACAACGAGTTGAAGCGGATAGCGGCCCAGAAAATGGCTGGTGAAGCGCCAGGAAACACGCTGCAACCCACAGCGCTGGTCCATGAAGCGTGGCTCAGGCTGGTGGGCGACGGGGAACCTCACTTCGAAAACCGTCCCCATTTCTTCTCTGCTGCGGCTGAAGCGATGCGACGAATCCTTGTGGATGCCGCTCGTCGCAAAAAGGCCGCAAAACGGGGTGGTGGCGCAGTGCACGAGGAACTCAGGGAGGAATGGCTCCCTCAGGAAATGCGATCGGACGAACTCCTCGCGATCGATGAAGCGCTCGAATGCCTGAGCCAGGAGGACCCAGTGGCTGCGAACCTGGTGAAGCTGCGCTACTTCGCCGGGATGACCATGGAGGAGGTGGCGGCAACCATGGGGATGCCGGTACGAAATGCCGAACGCACATGGACTTACGCAAAAGCCTGGTTGAGACGGCAGATCGGAAGGCAGGTTCCGACGCCTGAGCGAAAGTAGGAAGTTGGCGGACATTCGCGAAATCGCCCGCATGGTATACCGGCCGAGTGCCGCAACATTTTACCCATGGCCAGCGAACGAGAGATCTTTCTGGAAGCCCTTGAGCAGCCTTCTGAGGAGGCACGGGCCGCCTTTGTCGAACGCGCTACGGCTGGCAATCCGAAGTTGCGGGCAGTGATCGAAGAGTTGCTCGCGAACCACCTATCCGACACTTTTCTCGAACAGGGAGCCGCTGGGCTTCTCCGCGAGTCTCTGGGGGCTTCGGGCAAGCTGACCCTCCAGGAGGAACAGATCGGGGATTTCGTCGGCCGCTACAAACTCCTGGAGAAAATCGGCGAGGGAGGCTTTGGGGTTGTCTATCGGGCGGAGCAACGAGAACCGGTCCGGCGCCAGGTTGCGGTGAAGGTCATTAAGCTGGGCATGGACACCAAGAGCATCGTAGCCCGGTTTGAAGCAGAGCGCCAGGCGCTGGCGCTGATGGAGCATCCGAGTATCGCGCATGTCCTGGACGGCGGAGCCACCACGACCGGCCGTCCCTTCTTCGTGATGGAGTTGGTTCGCGGGGTGCGCATCACAGAGTACTGCCAAGCGAATCAACTCCCACTTCAAGAACGCCTCACGCTCTTCATCCAGCTTTGCCACGCCATTCAGCATGCCCACCAGAAGGGCGTCATCCACCGTGACATAAAGCCCTCGAACGTGATGGTTACCGTCGTGGATGGACAGCCGGTTCCCAAAGTCATCGATTTTGGTGTCGCCAAGGCCATTGAGGAACCCCTCACCGAGAAGACGGTTCTCACCAACTTCCATGCCTTCATCGGTACCCCTGCCTACACCAGCCCAGAGCAAGCGGAAATGACGGCAGCGGATGTCGACACGCGGAGTGATATCTATTCTCTCGGCGTTTTGCTCTATGAACTCCTGACCGGAGTGACCCCCTTCGATGCCAAGGACTTGGCACAGTCAGGCCTGGACGGGATGAGGCGGATGATCAAAGAGGTCGAACCTCCTCGACCTTCCACGCGGTTGCGCCGCTTGGTGACAGGCAACCCGGCCAACCCACCCACGATACGCGTGGATCGGGACTTGGATTGGATCGTGATGAAGTGCCTGGAGAAGGATCGCACCCGGCGCTACTCGACCGCCCAGGAGCTCGCAACCGATTTGCAGCGGTATCTTAGCCAGGAACCGGTGCTGGCCAGGCCGCAGAGCGCGACGTATCGCCTTCAGAAAGCAGTGCGTCGGCATCGGGCGGCTTTTGCGGCAGCGGCCTTGATTTTGATGGTCGTGGTGGCTGGCGCTACGGTCAGTGTCTGGCAAGCCTTGCGGGCCACGCGCGCGGAACATGTTGCGGAACAAGGCCAGAAGAGCGAAGAGATGCTTCGCCACAACGCGGATCGGGCACGAGCCCGCGCCCTGGAGAGCCAGGAGAGAGCCCAGCTGAGCGAATACGTGGCGGACATCAATCTTGCCCACCATGCCATTCTCGCCGGGAACCTCGCCCGAGCGACCGAACTTCTTGCCAAACATCGCAACACCGGTCCCCAACGTTTTGAATGGCGGTATTTGTGGCATGCAGCACAAGGGGATAGCCATAGGCTGTTCGCGCAGGAAGAGTCTAGCGTCTTGTCCTTGGCGAATTCGCCGGAATGGCTCGTGGCCGGCCTGCCAGACTCCGTTCGCATCTATGACTCGAAGACCGGCACCTTGGTGAGGACTCTGGCCAAGTCGGGTTCCTCCGTTGCACTGTCCGCCGCCGGTCTGCTTGCCACGGCGGGCAAAGGCTCCGTTCGGGTTTGGCGAACTTCGGACTGGGCTGAGGCCTATTCTGTCCCTGAGCACAAAGCTCCGGTGGCAATCTCGTCCGACGGACGATATCTTGCGGCGACTTCGCCCGAAGGGGTGCATGTCTATGGCGGTTCCGGCGGGAAGCTCGTGGCTGAAATCCCCAACAGCATGCCGCCGTTCGCTTTCAGTCCGCGGTGTAATGTGATCGTGGTGGACTCTAGCAAGGGGATTCTCCTTTGGGACCTGGACGCGGCGAAAGTACTTCGGGTACTCGAAGACTCCGAAGGGACTTTCAACGCTCCCCAGGTGCGAGACATGAACATTTTGGTGTTTTCTCCGGACGGGGATTCCGTCGTCGCCGCCCGTAATACGCTGCGGGACGGCAGCATCTTCGCTCTCGAGGTCTGGGCCGTCGCGACGGGGAAGAAAGTGGGAACCATGCCCGCTCAGCGTAATACGACAGAGCACTCCGGGATGATCTCCGCCCTCGCGTTTGCTCCCGGCGGACGACTCCTGGCGTCCGGAAGCAGGGACCACTCCGTGCGGTTATGGGATCTTTCTACGCGGCAGTGTGTTGAAAGGTTGCACGGGAACTCTTCGGAGGTCTGGGCATTGGCCTTCGCTGCCGATGGTCAGGGTATTCTCAGCGGGGCCAAGGATGGGACGGTTCGGTTATGGCCCACGAATGCCGCGGCGAGGGAAACCTCTTACGAAGGTAACTGGATGCCGATCAAGTTCTCCCAAGACGGGCGAATCCTGGCTGCGATCAAGGACGAGTCCACGTTCGTGCTGCTGAACCTCAGGACTGCGGAACCCGAGGACAGTCTGCCCTTGGGCAGGATCCCTTTCAGCCGGTGGGCGGCCGTGGTTAGCGATGATTTCCGCGTGCTAGTCCATCCCTTGCCCGAAGGCGGGCTTCGTGTCCGGGACCTGCAAACCAAGGAATCCGTGGACTTGGTAAGCCGTGAAGTGCACAGATCCTGGGCGGCTATTTCTCCTGACGGATCGACACTTCTGGCTGGAGGAAACAGAGATTCCGGGCTCTGGTGGAACCTCCGGGCCCCTTCAGAAGCCCCGCTACGGATCGAAGGCAAAGGTGCGCTTTTCTCTCGAAACGGCGCTACCGTCGTTACCCTTCACGACGGATCGATCAAAGTATGGAATGCAACCACGCGGTCGCTGAAAGCGGAAACCCCGCTGGCCGCTGACTTTGGCTTCGGCACCCCACTCGCCCTCTCCGATGACGGCGGCATTCTCGCGGTGGGCTCCAATCCGATCACGGACACGGAGAATGCCATCCGGTTGTGGGACACCCGCAGCGGGAAACTCCTCGGCGTGTGCAAGGGCCATACCCAGGGCGTCAGGTGGCTTGCTTTCTCTCCCGATGGCGAGACCCTCGCGTCGGTCAGCGACGACAGCACCCTCCGGTTTTGGAATGTTCGCACAAAACAGGAACTGCTTACGATCCAACGGCTCGCGGATCCTATCAGGGAGATTCTGTTCTCGACAGACGGTCAGTGGCTCGCAGCGAAGACGCTGGGGGGCCTCCGGCTTCTGGATGCCTCAGGCCGAGGCATACCGAAAGTGGATCCTTGCGGGAACGGCCCGGGCGATCAGTGAGAAGGACACGCGGGCTCGGGCGCGCTGCCTGCGATAAGGAAGCGCTTCTGCAGAAGCGCCGGAGCGTCAGGCACAGTCGTCACACCTCATATAGCACATTAGTCGGACTGACCCAGTGAACTGCCCTTCAAATCGCCTGAAGTCGTGATCAAGGGGAACCAACCGCATCTCGGTTCCCATTCTCTGGATTCAGGAGCCGTTGTTTGCGGTCCTCGGGCAGCGTGGTCTTTCCAAGCCAGGTTTGGGCGGCGGCAGGATCGGTCTGGAGCCATTGGCGGGCGATATTCTCGATCATGGACTCGCGCTGATTGGGCTCCGTGATGAGGCCGACCCACTGGGCCGCCATTTCGGGATACTGCCATGAGGTGTTATTGATATAGGCTTGCGCGGCAGTCTCCTGCGATTGTCCCGCAGGGAGGGTCGCCAGCCACTGCCCTGCCGCAGCGGGATCGTTGCCGGCCCACTGGGAGACGACCGCCTGGACCGCGTTGTCGCGGGTGCCTCCCTCCGGAAAAGCCGCAACCCAGGCGGCAGCGGCCTGTGGATCGCTGCCAGACCAAGTGGAAACGACACTCTGAACCGCGGCGTCTCGCGCTAAGCCTGCAGGAAGCCCAGCGACGTAAGCCGCCGCGTCGTTCGGGGAACTCTGCGTCATCCCCGAAGCGATCCCGGCCACAAATGCATTTCGTGCCTCGCCATCTGGCAACCGATTCGCCCATTGCGCCGCTTTGACGGGGTCCGTCGAACCCAGGTTGCGACCAAGGCTGCCCACGAGGTTGTTCTGGAGGTTGCCCGGTGATTGGGACTGCGCAAAAGCCAGGGCGCCCTCGGGGTCGTTCTGCGCCCATTGCGGAGCAAGGTTTTGGAGCGCATTCTGCTTGGCTCGGCCCTCAGGGAGTTCGGTCGCCCAGGATAGGGCCGCCTTGAAATCCGAGTGTCCCCATTGGCTGGCGATATTTCCGATGAAATTGTCGCGCTCCCTTCCAGTCGGCATAGTGGCGGCGAACTCCGCGGCCGCAGTGGGGTTGGCTTGAGCCAACTGCCAGGACACCTGCTGCACTGCGTTCCTCTTGGCGTTGCCTTCAGGCAGGGCCTGGATGTAACCCAGAGCCGCCTCGGGATCGTTGTGGGCTAAACTGTTCACCAGCATACTGGTAGCCTGCATCTTGGCATTACCAGGCGTCATGGCATCTAGAAACATCCCGGCGGTCTTAGCATCCTGAAAGGCCAACTGGTCGACGATCCTCTGCAAAACTCGGTTGCGATCCTGCCCGGCCGGGAGAGTGCCTGCGAATTTCATAGCGGCATCCGCGTCCTGGCTCGCCAGCTGGCCGACGATGTTACCCACCAGATCGTTTCTAGAGGACCCCGGCGGCAGTGTCTGCGCAAAGGCCATGGCAGCGTCGGGGTCATTCTGAGCCCATTGAGCGGCAATGCTGCTGAGGGCCTGCTGTTTGGCCTGACCTTCGGGTAACCCCCTTGCCCACGCCGCCGCGCTCGTCGTGTCGTTGGCCGCCCATTGCGTAGCGATGGAACCCATGGCGTTCCGTTTGACGTTTTCATCGGAAAGCGTGGTAACCCAGGCGATCGCAGCCTGGGGGTCGCTGGAGGCCCAAGTCGAGGCAAGGCTCTGCAACGCGCTCTGCTTTGCGCGGCCCTCAGAGAGTTGGGTAGCCCATGTCAGGGCACCGCTGAGGTCGGAATGTCCCCACTGGGATGCGATATTCTGAATGAAACCGTCGCGCTCGTGTCCAGCGGGCATCTTGGCGGCAAGGTCCGCCGCAGCTTTGGGATCGCTCTGAGCCAATTGCCAGGACACCTGCTGCAGGGCGTTCCGTTTGGCATAGCCCTCCGGCATCGCTTGGATCAAGCCAATCGCGGCCTGCGGATCGGTATTGGCAAGGCCACCCACGATCTGACTCACGGCCTGGTTCCTGGCACTCCCGGGAGGCATGGCGGCGACCAACTCCTGTGCCGTCTTCGGTTCCTGATAAGCCAACTGACTGACGATGGTCTGGAGGACACGGGTGCGCTCACTCCCAGCAGAGAGGGTGGCCACATACTCCTTTGCTGCCTGCACGTCCTGCTGAGCCCACTGGCTCACAATGTTGCCTAACAACTCATTCTTAGAGGCTCCCCCAGGCAGGTCTTGCGCAAAAGCCAGCGCCGCTTTGGGATCGATCTGGGCCCACCGTTGACCGGCGGCAACCGTCGCGGCCCGCTTGTCGTTTCCCTCGGGCAGGCCCTGAATCCAGGCAAGCGCGCCCTGCGGATCTTGCGCCACCCAACCACCGCCGATCGCTCGAAAGGCCTGCGCGCGTGCCTGCCCCGGCGAGAGGCTCGCTGCTTCGGCTGCGGCTCCTGCTGGATCCTTTTCCGCCCAGGCACCAAACACCTGGCTCAATCCACCAAATCGCGAGGAATCGTTGATACCGGTATTCTTGACGAGCGCATACGCGGCAGACGGATCCACCGCAGCCAATGCGCCGACCGCCGTGCCCACCAACTGGTTCCGCAACGGCCCAGGGGGAAGTTGCTGTGCCCAGGCCGCAGCCGCATGGGGATCGGTTTCAGACCACCCGGAGATTACCGCCTGGATCGCCGCATCGCGCGCTTGCTTCCCCGAAAGCTGGCTGGCGTGCGCCATCGCCGCGTCGGGAGCGGTTTCGGCCCACTTCATGAGCAACCCTGGGCGCAATGGCTCGCGGGCAACGGCGGTTCCGAGGCGCTCCAAGGCTGCCAGCGCTCCGGGCAAGTCGCCGGGATCGATCGTGTCCAGGAACTGCTGCCACTCTTTGAACCGACGGGTGCTAGCCCACGACGTTCCGCCGCTCAGCATCTCCTGGATCCTGCTTTCGATCTCCGCTGCCGAAGGGGTGCCGGAGCGCCGGACGGGCTGCGAGACTTGGCCGCCACGGCGGTTGATTCTGACGGGAGGCAAGGCCTGGGGCGATTTGCGGGAGGAGGCAGCAACGCCGCCCGGAGCGATCGCGGGAGCCTTGGAGCCCGCATGATTGAACCGTGCCACCCCGTACCCGCCGGCGAAAGCGACGCATGCGAGGAGGATTGAGAAAAGCCAGGTTTTCGTTGTCATCGTTGTTTCTCCCAAAACCGCGTTTCACGTCCACTGACCAACCCAGATGAGTATCGGTCGGCTCCTTCATCAAAGCAAGAACCAGCTGGGGAGATCCAGCCCACCTCTCGTTGTCCAAAATAGGAGAGGGTCAGCCGACTGTCGTCCGATGATGGCACATTTGCGCATGAAGCTGACGTCGGCCTGATTTCATTGTGATCACCGTCCCTGCGTCGCTGGATTCCACAAAGCTCACTGCCTGGCCCATTCGAGGAATCAACACAACCACAGTTGCGCAGTGGATGATACTCTCCGCCTAGCAAGTCCGCCTCTTAAGATTTTGGACTCCAGGCGCTTTTGCCATTATAATGAAGAGGAATACGCTGTACACCTGCGGGTTTCTACCGGCCAAAAAGACTTGGCGGGCTCTGGCGGGATTCTCCGCATGTCATGTCGACAGAATGGCAACAGCAACAACGGCGGACCCAATGAAGCGAAAGAACTAATAGCAGATCATGAACATCAAACAAGCCACCGCCGTGCATCACCGTAACTCGCTCATTTTCGCGCTTTCTTGGACGCTCCTGCTGACTTGCGGGCGCGCAGATGATTGGCCGCAGTGGCAGGGCCCGAGCCGGAATGCCATTTCCAAGGAAACCGGCCTGCTTAAGGAATGGCCTAAGGACGGCCCAGCGCTTGCCTGGAAGATCGGGGGACTTGGCGGTGGCGACAGCGCGCCTGCTATCGCCGCAGGGCGGATCTACGGCATGGCCAATCGTGGCGAGGACGAAGTGGTTTGGGCCTTGTCCGAGAAGGACGGAAAGGAACTTTGGGTCACGCGCCTCGGGCCGGCGGTGAAGCAGCAAACGCCGCAGAGTAAAGAAGGGCCGGCGTGCACCCCAACGGTGGATGGTGAACGACTCTATGTGGAAGGGCTTGGCGGCGATGTAGTTTGTCTACAGGCCAAGGACGGCAAGGTCCTGTGGCGACGCAGCCTGACGAGTGACTTTGGCGGGCGCGTTCCGATGTGGAGTTTCCGTGAATCGCCGCTCATCGATGGTGATAAACTGATCTGCACGCCGGGGAGCGAGGACGCGATGCTCGTGGCTCTCGACAAATTGACCGGCAAGACGATTTGGAAAAGCCAGATGCCTGCCAGCCCCGGCGGTGGGCCGGCTGCTGCAACCTCGGGTGACCGACCGGGCGGCGCGGGTGGTCCGGGAGGTGGTCCCGGTGGGGGGGCGCCCGCAGCCGTGACGGGCACCAAGGACCCAGGCCTGTTCACCAGCGAGCATTATGGGATGAGAGCCTTCTCCACCAAGATTCCGAACGGCAAGTATCTGGCGAAGCTGTACTTTGCGGAGACCTACGCAGGGATTACCGGCGCCGGCCAGCGGGTCTTTTCCTACAATGTCATGGGGCGTGAATTCAAAGACTTCGACATTTGGGTCAAGGCCGGCGGCCCGAACCGTGCCTATATCGAAACTGTGCCTGTCGAGGTGACCAACGGTGAGTTTCGGATTACCTTCACCGCCCAGGTCGAAAACCCGGCGATCAAAGCGATTGAAATAGTGCCGCAGGCGGAGGCCGGAGCCGCTGCAACCACTGCGGCCGCAACCGTGCGGATCAATGCCGGCGTGTCGGCGCCCTTCACGGATTCAAGCGGTCAGGTTTGGCAGCCGGATACCGGTTTTGAGGGAGGCATGACGAACCCGGGAATGGGCGGCTTCGCCGGCGGTCCAAGGGGTCCAGGTGGCCCTGGCGGAGGTCGCGGTGGTTTCGGGGGGGGGGCTGGGGTGGCGTACTCCTCGCCCATCGCCATCGACTTCGAGGGCCAGCGCCAATACGTACAATTCACCGCCCGAGCCCTCCTGGGAGTCGCCGCCTCGGATGGCAAATTCCTCTGGCGCTACGACGCGCCTGCCAACCGCATGGGCATCAACTGTTCCACGCCGGTCTACCATGACGGCATGGTGTTTGCCGCCTCGGCCTATGGGGCGGGCGGTGGTTTGGTGAAGCTGAGCAAGGATCCAAACGGGGGTGTCAAGGCCCAGGAAGTCTATGCCACCAAGAAGATGCAAAACCACCACGGCTGCATGATCCTCCTCGATGGTTCCCTCTATGGCGCCAACGGGGGCAACGAAGGTGGTTTCTTGATCTGTCTCGACTTCAAGACTGGTAACGTCCTCTGGGACGGCCGCGACGATGCCCAAAAGCGGGCCCCAAAGGGTTCCGTGGCCTTCGCGGACGGTCGGCTTTATTATCGCACCGAAAAGGGAACCATGCTCCTCATTGAGCCGAGTCCCAAAGAATACCTCGAGCGCGGCCGCTTCGAGCAACCTGACCGCACCAGTCTGCCCGCTTGGGCACACCCGGTGATCGCCAACGGACGACTCTATGTGAGGGACCAGGACGTGCTGTACTGCTACGACGTAAAGGCGAAGTAACCATCGAATGACAAGCGATCACATAACCAAATCGACGAGCCCACGGGTTGGCGCCCAGCGGTTCAACTGGATTCAAAAAAGAGGCTGGCGCTGGATCACGGCACTGCTGGCTGGCACCGCTCTGACGGCACTGTTCTGGAACGGAGCCTCTGCCCTGCAACAGGTTGCTCCAGTGACACCGGCCAGCCAAACCTTGGACGCCGATCATATCTATAACCTAACCAACGTTTGGACCATCCACCTGAAATTCACCCCCGAGCAGTGGGATGCGATGGAGCCCAAGGGAGGCGGCAATCCGTTTGGCAGAGGTCCGGGAGGCCCGGGAGGTCCTGGAACTCCCAACGGGGCCAGGACGCTCGTTCCGGTGATCATGAGCCAAGCCGATTCGGACCGGGATGGTCTCATCTCGCAGGGTGAATTTACCGGGTTGGCGCAAAAATGGTTCAAGGCTTGGGGCACAAACGAAGCGGGCACACTTGCCGAAGACCAGATCCGGGCGGGCTTGGACGCGATCCGTAACCCGGCGGGAACGGGCGTGGCCAACATGCTTCTAGCCCCGGATGGAAAGCGAAACGGCATTGCGATCGCACTGGGGATTGAGTTCGAGTCTGTGCACGCCGATTTGGAGTTTGAGGGCCACCTCCTGAAAGACGTGGCCGTGCGCTATAAGGGGAATGGAACCTTTATGGAATCGCGCGATTCCTTGAAGCGTTCCCTCAAAATCGACCTCAACAAATACGAAAAAGGGCAGAGCCTGGGTGATGTCACGACCCTCACGCTTCAGAACAATGTCACCGACGCGAGCCTGATGAACGAAGTGCTGGCCTATCGCCTCTACCGTGACGCTGAAGTCCCGACGCCACGGACGGCCTACGCGAAAGTGTGGGTGACCGTGCCGGGCAAATACGACCGACAATACCTCGGGATCTACTCGATGACCGAGGCTATCGACAAACAGTTTGCGCAGCGCCATTTCGGGACCAAGAAGGGAGCCATCTACAAGCCGGTGACGCCTTCCTTATTCACCGATCTGGGTGCCGATTGGGCGGCGTACAACCAGATCTACGATCCCAAAGGAACCCTGTACGAGGAACAGAAGAAAGCGGTGATGGAATTGTCTCGCTTCGTGACGCAGTCGGACGATGCGGCATTCGCCTCGCAGATTGGCCAATTCATCGACCTGCCCGAGTTCGCGCGTTTCATGGCGGTGATGGTCTATCTCTCCGATTTGGACGGGATCCTGGGGCCGGGTCAGAACCTTTTCCTGCATTGGCATCCCAAGAGTCAGAAATTCCAGTTCATACCTTGGGACCAGGACCATTCCTGGGGCCAATTCAATCGAGCCAGTCAAGAACAACGCGACAAGCTGAGCATCCATCGGCCTTGGCAGGGGGACAACTACTTCCTGGAGCGAATGTTCAAGGTCGAGGCCTTCAAGAAGCTCTACCTGGCCCGTTTGGAGGAATTTGGTAAAACCATCTTTCAACCCGAACGGATCGCGCAGCAGGTGGACGAGATCGGCGCCGCCATCCGACCGGCAGTGAGGGAGGAATCCGAATCCAAGCTGGCCCGCTTCGACAAAGCGGTTGCCGGGGAACTCCTGTCATCGGCAGGACCTTTCGGAGGCGGCCAAATCAAGCCCATCAAACCGTTTTCCAAAGTACGCACGGAATCGGTGCTCGACCAATTGGCTGGCAAGTCGAAGGGAATATCGGCCGATGGCGGTTTTCGAGGCTTTGGTGGCGGGGGTGGCCTCGGCAGAATGTTTGCCCACTCTCTTTTTCAGGTTCTCGATACAAGCAAGGACTCCGTGGTGGCTCAACCCGAATTCGTGCAAGGCTTCGCCGGGCTTTTTCAGAAGTGGAATACGGATCAAAGCGGAAGTCTAACCCTGGCGCAGCTGCGCACAGGGATCGAGAAGGACCTAGCCTCGGCGGGTCAGGGCTCTTCCCCGTTCGGGAATGGACCTCGGGGACCCGGCGGCCCCAGCGGCGGTCCCCCGCGACGCTAATGACCTCCCTCCTCAGAGCCGTGAACACGAAGCCGACCCTCCTTTATCCCCATAATGGCCTTGGCCCGCAGCCAACGATCGTAGCTCAACACCAACACTCGGGAACTCCACCTATGCTATGAAACACCACACCTCCTGTTTTGCACTCGTCCTGATCAACGTGACCGCCTTGGCGGCTGGAGCAGGGTCTTTCGACTGGCCCCAATACCTGGGGCCGAACAGAAACAGCGTATCACCGCAGAAGGGCATTCTACGAAGTTGGCCGGAGAAGGGTCCGGAAGTGCTGTGGACTGCGGCGGTTGGCAAAGGCTTTGGTGGGCCGGTGGTCAAGGAAGGCAAGGTTTACTTGCTCGACCGAGACGACAAGGTGGGCGACAACCTTCGATGCTTCGACCTCTCCAACGGAAAGGAACTCTGGAATGTCGCCTACGATGCCCCCGGCAAGGTTATGTTTCCAGGTTCGCGGAGCGTACCGACGCTGGACGGTGATCGGATCTACTCCTGTGGTCACAACGGGGACCTCTACTGCATCGACACGAAGACCCATAAACCGATCTGGAACAAGAACGTTTGGAAGGACTACGGGGGTGATAAACTCCCGATCTGGGCCATTACTCAGTGCCCTTTGGTCTACGGCGATCTGCTCATTGTCGCTTCTCAGGCGCCACAGGCCGGGGTTGTGGCGTACGAAAAACTGACAGGGAACGTGAAGTGGAAAACCCCGTCGCTCGGTCATGTCGGCTACGTCAGTCCGTCCATTGTCAAGGTGGACGGCAAAGACCATCTGGTCATGGTCACTCCCTCGTTCAATCCTTTTGGAGGGGGGAGCTCCGTCGGAGATCGGCTAGGTAAAGTCATCGGCATGGAACCGCTCACGGGGGAAATCCTGTGGAAATACTCCAACTGGGAGTGCCACATCTCCGTTGCGAATGCAGTCGATGCTGGCGACAACCGGGTGCTGGTGGTGGGCGGATACGAACTCGGCGCCACGATGCTGAAGGTGGCAAAGGCGGCAGACGGCAGCTATAGCGCCACCGAACTGTTCACCACCAAGGAATTTGGCGACCAGACCAAGCCACCGATTCTCTACAAGGACCATTTTTATGCCCAGTACGGAACGAACAGTCGGCGCGACGGTATGGTGTGCATGAGCCTGGATGGCAAAATCCTCTGGAAAACGAAACGCGCACCTGACTTCAACAAAGGAAGCATGATTCTGGTCGATAACCTGATCCTTGCTACCGACGGTGCGCTGTCGTTGTATCTCATCGAGCCCGATCCATCCGGATTCAAGCAGCTCACATCCGCTAAGGTGCTGGGAGAGGGGGGAACCGGATCGGAAGACGACCCTCTGGCTTCGCGTGTGGGGGGACAGACCCAAAACTGGGCCCCGATGGCGTTGGCCAATGGAAGACTCCTCGTGCGGGATCAGACAACGTTGAAGTGCCTCAGCGTTGCTCGGGCGGAGTAGGCGACCCGCCGATAGAAACAAAAAGCTCCACCGACGCGGCAGGCTTGCCTAGGCGTCGGTGGAGCGAATCGTCCGTTTTACTTCTTCAGAGCCGCGCACACCGCCGGCAGCTGGCCGGCTGAGCCGAGCAACTGGTTGCGGCTGGCGATGAACTTGGCGTACTCATCGATGAAGATCTTGCCCGGAGGACGGAAGTCGAACTCGGACGGTTTGTCGCGGAAGAATTCCCGGTGGACACGCGTCCACACCAGGCGACCGTCGGTGTCGATGTTGACTTTGGTCACACCGAGCTTAGCGGCCGGGAGATACTCGTTCGGGTCCACGCCCATCGATCCGGCAATCTTGCCTCCGGCAGCATTGATGCGGTCCACCTCTTCCTTGGGCACGCTGGAACTGCCGTGCATGACGAGCGGGAAGCCCGGGAGTCGGCTCTTGATCTTCTCCAGTACATCGAAGTGCAGGGATTGCCGGCCCTTGAACTTGAAGGCGCCGTGGCTGGTGCCGATGGCGCAGGCCAGCGAGTCGCAACCCGTGGCTTTGACGAAGCTCTCCGCTTCGGCAGGATCGGTCAGGCAAGCGTTGCCTTCCTCGACCTTGATGTCTTCTTCCACCCCGCCCAGCATGCCGAGTTCGGCTTCCACGCTGATCCCCTTGGCGTGCGCGCGATCCACGACCCGCTTGGTGATGGCGACGTTCTCGGCGAAAGGATCATGCGACGCATCGATCATCACCGAGCTGAAGAATCCGGAGTCAATGCAGTCGTAGCAGGTCTGCTCGTCACCGTGATCTAGATGCACGGCAAAGACAGATTCCGGAAAGATTTGCTCGGCGGAACGGATAATGCCTTCGAGCATGCGCTTGTCGGTGTATTTCCGCGCGCCTTTCGAGATCTGGATGATGAACGGGGCCTGGCTTTCGAGACACCCTCTGAACAGCCCCATGGCTTGCTCAGCGTTGTTGATGTTATAAGCCCCGATCGCATACTTACCGTACGCGAGTTTGAAGAGTTGTG
Source organism: uncultured Verrucomicrobiota bacterium (assembly GCA_964411985.1). Taxonomy (GTDB): domain Bacteria; phylum Verrucomicrobiota; class Verrucomicrobiia; order Limisphaerales; family J093; genus CAYPNF01. The sequence continues at coordinate 130,320 of CAYPNF010000013.1, read as the reverse complement.
CAGTGGTTACGATCATAACGTTCGTTGTCGGTATGTTCTATGGTTGATGTTTTTCAAGGATGAAGGAGAAGTCGGGGGCACACAACGGCCACTACGCCGACCGTGTGAGCGATCGGCTGCCTCCGTCGGAGTTCAATCAGGCAACTCATGCTGGCCTAGGGGATATCATGATTGGCAGATTGCCGCAACAAACCTTGCAGTTACGACCTGGAGATAAGAACTGGATGGACTTCTTTCCACCTCATCCACAACGGCTTGCAATAATCAAAACATCGGTTTTCTAATGATGCATCGGAGGGGTCAGAAGGAATAATTCTGCTCGTCATCGGCTCTCGCCACGTCAGTTGACGCCGAAATTACGGCACCTGGGGCTCTGATCGGTCGTTGGTAGACGATGGCTCGCCGAGCCGTCGCATCTCCTGGGTGTGGCACTGCCACGGCCATCCAATACGGAGCAGTCTCTCCCCTTCTTCGTCAGCTCACTCGGCAACTTGCCTCTCCAACACCAACTCGTAGTACTTTGCCGCTCCGTAAGCTCCGACTCCGGGGGCGAAGATTTGTACGAGCCGCCAGCCGTCCCGTGCATGCTCGTGAATCTGCGCCTGGTAATGGTTGCATGCCTCACTCTTGGCGCTCAGCCAGCCCTCGCCCAGTCGGACGAACTTATATTCGAATTTCTGTTTCATAGTCGCTCCTGTTGGAGTTCCTTCTGCATCGCAAACCGACGAAGATAAGCGCCACGGCACTCGACACACTCCTCCGTATCCACTCGGAACCCGTGATGCTCGAAGAACGGGCGCGCCGCAAGGCTGGCGTGGGTGGTGATCTTCTGGACCCCCGCCGCCCGCAGGACTGACTCCGTCTGGAGATAGAGCCGGGTGGCAACGCCGCGACGAGCGAAAGCGGGATGCGTGAAGAGGAAGTCCTGGTAGCCCTCAAGGGTATAGGCTGCAAAACCGGCCAGCGCGCCCTCGATCTCCGCCACCAGTATGGACAGCGGCGCCAATCGTGCCTGCCAGCGAGCCACATCGGGCTGGTCGGGTGCCCACGCGACGAGCTGCTCGGGGGAATAGTAAGGGGCGGCCAGGGTGCGAATCGAGGCCGTGTAAAGATCGATCACTCGCGGCAAATCCGCAGGTTGATAGGCTCTTAGGTTCATAGTCCGTCACTCGATCCACCGCCAGGGTGGCCGATCCAGCAGGCCCTGTCCTTTCACTTGCGTTTGGCCAAACTCCTTTTCCAACTCGATAACCCGAGTGTCCGGTTCCTGTTGAAGTGCCTCAAGCAAGACCGGCGAATGGGTTACGACCCATAACTGCGTTTGTGCCGCAGCTTTGACGATGAGTTGTGATAGCGCCGGGAGCAAATCAGGATGCAAGCTGGTTTCGGGCTCGTTCAGCACCATCATGGCAGGCGGGCGCGGCGTGAGCAGCGCAGCCAGCCACAACAGGAAACGCAAGGTGCCATCCGACAACTCGCTTCCGTTGAGGGGGCGCAGCAAGCCCTTTTGTTGGAATTCGAGCCCGAACCGGCCATCGGACTCCGTGGCAATATCCAACCTGGCTCCCGGAAACGCCGCGTCGATAGAACTACGTACGGCCTCCTCGTCACCCATCTCTCGGATCGTCTGGATAGCCGCCGCCAGATCCGCCCCGTCATGACTCAGCACTGGGGTGCGAGTACCCAGCCGTGGGGTGCGGCATGGCGCATCCATATCGGTGCGAAGTTGGTCGTAGAACCGCCAACCGCGGATCGTTTCTCGCAGCAGCAGGACTTCAGGAGTCCGATTGGGGTCGGCGATCTGGACAAAGATACTTTCAAATAGACTTAGACCATCGGCGATTGTCTTCCAGCCTTCCTCCGTGCGAGCGCGCACCGCTGGTCCGTTGCGGTCCACCAAGAGTCGCTCAGGCCGACAGAACGGACCCGACCAGATGCACTCGCGCTTGATCTCCGGATCCAGTGAAAACGCGGAGTCGGAAGGGGTGGGGAGTCCCATCGTGATGCCATACCCAAACTCATCACTGGAGAAGCCCAGCTTCAAACGTACCGGGTCTTTGCGTTGGGTCCCCTGGACGGGGACACGACCGGCTCGCATGTCCCGGGATATCTTTTCCGGTCCGGCCCAAAAGGTGGACTTGAGCCCCCCTTCGCGCGCCAGGGAACTAACCACGCCCCCTGACGCCGTGTCGGCCAGCAGCCGCAAGGCTTTGTAGAGATTCGACTTTCCCGATCCGTTTGCGCCGCGGATGACATTCAACCTGCCTAATGGAACCAGGACACTCCGAAGCGAGCGATAGTTCTCGATGGCGAGGGTCTGAAGCATGGCTGACGTCACGGTATTTGGCTGGGTGCATTCGTTCAATTGGAAAGAACGGCATTTCGAGGTCGAGAGGAACGCGAATAGCAGGTACCAGAAGAGAACGGTCTCACAGCTTTCATCTGCGAACATCCTGCAAATCTGCGGATGATCTTCTTCGATCTCTTACCTTGGGGGGGAATCTGGGCACAGCTACTTTGAGGATCTTTCTAAGCTTGTAGTGGCAAATCGAGACTTCCGAGGTATAGATTGAACTCGTCATTGGCATGAAGATACCGAACTCAGTCTGTCTCGCACTGCTGCTCACCTCCACGGGTGTTGGCCAAACGGTCAACACTAGTAACACCCAGGTCTACTTCTCCCCCAAGGGCGGATGCACCGATGCCGTGGTGGCGACACTCACCAAGGCCAAGTCGACGGTTCTGGTGCAGGCTTATACCTTTACCTCCACCGCCATTGCCAAGGCCTTGGTGGCGGCCCACCGTCGCGGCGTGAAGGTCCAGGTGGTTTTGGACAGCAGTCAGGACGGTGAGAGGCGCAGTTGCGCGAGCATGCTGAGCGAGGCCGGTGTTCCGTGTTTTATCGACGCTCAACACGAAACTGCGCACAACAAGGTGATGGTGATCGACGGGAATACCGTGATCACGGGTTCCTTCAATTTCACCAAGGCAGCCGAGGAGGACAAGGCCGAGAATCTCCTCGTTATCCATGACTCCGATCTGGCCGCGAAGTACACGTCCAATTGGAAGCTGCATCAAGGGCATTCCGATCCATACAAGGGTTCCGTGACCTCCGGGAAGGACGCCAAGAAGGCCCGCTAGCCTGGCAGGCCCGATATGGGGACAGGTCCTTCCAGGACCTGTGGCAACCAGTGTGCGATATTCGGGGGCTTGCCGGGGGGACGAACTCAGGTACCTCTGGGCAACACGAGCCGAATACCGCGACCCTCCGCCTCGTTGGAGTCTTCGAGCGCATGGGTTGCTTGGAGGATGAAGTCGGAGAACTGCCTGTCCCCTTTTCCCCTTCTGGGGATGACGTAGGGGTTTGGGGTGGGGTCTTGTAAGAACGTCTCTTCCTGATTGCAATATGGGTTTGGCTATCGCATTAATGGAGACATCATGGTTGCCTTGGAACGAGTTACACACGGGAGAATTTGCCTTTGTCCGGCAGTCAATCAACGTATGGCAATCGTTTAAGCACAGTTGGGTGTAAACACGTATGCGGATCTTTCGAGCAAACCGTGGCAAAGACAGTCGCACCCATAGCGACGCATCGATGTTCATGGCTATGGTTGCGCTTCGGCAACCGGCTTTGCCTGACCCCGCGGTATTGTCCTCCGTCCTTCGGCAGCGATGGTCCGACAAGCCCAGGTTCGGACGGATCAAGCGTGAGGACCAGACGCTGCTTTGCGACATCGGCGAGGCCGCAGCTGTGATTGGGTTGATCCCGATGCCGATCTCCTCGGGAGACATTGAGCCCGCTTGCTCGGCATCTTTAGCGTGGCCGGAGGCTCGGACCTCGCTGGAGAATCATACTGCTCATCTCATCTGTTCCGTGGCTGGTGTGATTGAGAAGAAGGTCGCTGCATTCCATTTGACGAAGTTGGTTGCCGCTGTTGTCGAGGTGACGCAAGCTGCTGGAGTTTACTGGGGGGCAGCGACCATGGTTCATTCACCCGAGATGTTCGTTGAGCAGGCCGCGGAGATGACCACTGAGTATCTTCCACTTCACCTTTGGATCCACTTCGGTGTGGCAGCGGCCGCTGGCAAGGTGAGCCTTCGAACCAAGGGGATGTCCGCGTTGGGATTCATGGATATTGAGATCATCGATTCTGAACATTCGATCGAGGACACGGTTGATTTCGCATTCAATACAGCACATTACCTATTGGATTACGGGCCGATCTTGGCTGGTGGCCACACTTTTGGGATGTCGCCAGATCAGAAGGTGCTTGTCCGGCACGTGCCTTCAGTCGTTGACGAGGATGAAACTGTATACAGATTACATTACTGACACCCAACCAGTCGTGGGAGAGAACGCCGGATGAGCGCCCCGTTTCCGGTCCAGAGCGCCTGGTCCGGCGTTTCTCCACTCATCGTTGGGCGGAAGTTGAAACTTTTCAGCGCGTCCTGCGTCCTATACTGAAATGGCTAACTGCGTCAATTCCTACGCACTCCATGGTGACATGAGATACATGCTTCTCTCTCTGGGTCTTCTCTTGTCAAGCACGCTCTGCTATTCTGAAGCCCCTCCAGACCGGGCCCACATTATTCGGGAAATTGATGCCATCAGGACGCGTTTCCATATACCTGGGATTGCTTTTGGCGTGGCCAACTGTGATGCCGTTTTATTGTTAGGAAGTGTTGGCATAAGCGAAATAGCCACCACCAACCGACTTGCCATTGATGACCGATTTCATATTGGCTCTCTCGGAAAAGGCCTACTGGCTTTTATGGCGGGCAGACTCGTCGATGAAGGCAAAATATGCTGGAACACAAAGTTCTTCGATCTGTATCCCGAAATGAAACCCACCGCCAGAGAGGAGTATTATGATGTCGACCTGCAAGACCTGCTCTCCCATCGAGCCATGCTCAATCGCTTCAACGACTGGCATGCGCAGGAACTGATCGACCGTTACAACGCGCTTCACAAACAGGACCGGTTGTCTTGGCCCACGTTCGCGAGCTATGCCTTGACCCTTGAGCCAGAGCGGTGCCGTCCGGGCGAGTCCTACAAGTATTCCACTTTGGGCTACCTGCTCGCAGCCTTGATGCTGGAAAAGGCAAGCGGTCTGAACTATGCCCTGTTGCTGGCAAAAACCGGCAAGGATGTGGACGTCGGTTTTCAAATCGGTTGGCCAAAGCGCGATGGCAAATTCCAACCCTGTGGGCATCTCATTCCCAAGGAGCAGGGTTGGGGAGAAGGCACTGCGTTGGCCGTCTGGAACGGCGACAAGTTTGTGGATTGGGGGGAAGACTACTTATCCTATGCGACCCCTGCTGGGCATCTGAATGCGACCGTTCCGGATTTCCTAAAATACCTGCGACTTTGCCTGAATGGCGTCAATGGAAGAGACAATTATCTCAAAGCATCCACCTACGATTTCATCTTCAACGGAGCCAAAGAATACTCGATGGGCTGGGGGAACGACATCGTGAAGGGCAAACACCATTATAGCCACACGGGGAGTGGGGGAACGTTTTTCGCCAATGCGATCATCATCAAAGAGCCCAAGATAGCCATTGCCATCATGGCCAATGCGGGCAACGGGGAAACCAAAGGCGGGCTTTTGCAGGTAATCAAGTTGCTGGAAGAAACGTATGTCAAGTAAGTCCCAAGTTCGAACGGCAACGGACCTCTCAGAAGCTGATGAACCGATGGGTCCTCCGCCGAACAAGGCCCGATACGGGGACAAGTCGGAGAATTGCCTGTCCCTTTTTCCCCTTCTCCCAAGAAGTTGTACGTAAGGGAGGAACCCAAGAGCTGAATGCCGGTCGAGTCAGATCGTCCTACCCATCCCCACTACCTCAACCGGGCTGATTGACGCCCTCGTCGCAGAACTGAGCCGCCTTATGGCCTCGCTTCATCTGCGCACATCCCGAATATCTGCGGATACTCTCCCCTCCTCAAAACTGGAGCCAGCAGCCAGGATTGAACTGGCGACCGTCCGATTACAAATCGGATGCTCTACCGCTGAGCTATGCTGGCACCAAAACCTGCCGACGGACTGCTCTGGAGCCAGAGCAGCCATCGGCTGACAGGAACATTACCTGAGCGAATCGGAAGGTCAAGCGAGACAGAATGTCCCCAGTCAGACCGTTTCCGGCGCGGGATGGCGCCAGGGAGCCCGGTAAGGGCGCGCCAGGAGCCGATTGGCTTCTTCGTCATTCACCACCCGGCCCTTGGCTTCATCCCATGCCAGGGTCCGTTTCAATTGCAGCGAAAGATTTGCCAGCACGCACAGAATCGTGGAGGCGCTCCCCTCCTCGATATCCGCCCGGGGCCGTCCCCGATTGGCGCTGCACTGCAGCAGGTCTTTCATGTGTTCGCGGATGGCCGGGGCGACATGATATTCGATGCCTTTTTCGGTCTTGTCCTCCGGGTACTTATCGCTGTCGACCGGGTACTTGGCTTTGGCGTCATTCCATTCGCGATGAATGGGAGATCCACCGCCCATGGGAATGAAATCAAATCCGAACACGCTGGCCTTGAGCGTGGCTTTTTCGCCATAGAAATTGGCGCCCCACCAGTACTTCGGGTCAGGTTGGTCGCCAAAATGGCGGTGCTGCCAGGTGATCTGCAGGTCGCCATAATCAAAGGTGGCGTTCTGCATGTCGGGGATGTTCGGCCTGCCCTCTTTGTGGAAATAGTTCCCACCCGTCGAGGAGATCCATTTAGGCCAGCCCCGGTTCATCATCCAGCGCACCATGTCCACCATGTGAATCCCCATGTCCCCGATCGTGCCATTCCCGTACTCCATATAGTCACGCCAACTCCGGGGATGAAGGTTAGCGTGGAACGGGCGCATCGGCGCAGGCCCCGTCCACATTTCGTAATCAAGGGTATCCGGCGGGGTCTGGTCAGGAGGGTTGTTGATACCGCGTCGACCGTAGCAATAGGTCTCCACCAGCCCGATCCGGCCAAGCTTGCCTTCCTGGATCAATTCGCGAGCCTCGAACAAATGGGGCGTGCTGCGGCGTTGGGTGCCCACCTGAACCACCCGACCGTGCTTGCGCGCCGCTGCCACCATGGCCTGGCATTCGACCACGTCCACGCCGATTGGTTTCTGCACGTAGATGTCGGCGCCAGCCTGAGCCGCCGCGATCATGGGAAGGGCGTGCCAATGGTCGGGGGTGGCGATCACCACCAGATCCAGGTCTTTCTCCTTGAGCATCTCCCGGTAATCGCCGTAGGTGCGTGGTTTCTTCTTCGATAGCTGACGTTCCGCCACAATGTCCGCGGCCTCAGCCACCATTCGCTTATCCACATCGCAAAGGGAGACCACTTCCACCGGGGCGACCTGGATGAGACGCAGCAGATCCACTTTGCCATACCAGCCGCTGCCGATCAGTCCGACCCGCTTCTTCTGGTCGGCCAGTTCAGCCGCAAAAACTGGGAGTTTTGTCAGAGCGAGGGCGGCACATCCAAGGCCGCTTGTTTGTAGAAATCTTCGACGGTTCATAGGGTATAGTGGACAACTTGCATTACCCACGGAAATGATGCCAGTCAAATCCGGCTTTTTCCATGCCGGCCGGTTGCAGCTCAGGCTGGCCTTTGTTCCTTGCCCACACCCCTCCATCGACCTAAGGTTGACCTCATCAAACATGAAGGAACTTTTCTCTCTGTTGCGACCTAGGACTTACCCAAGGCTTTGGGCAGGCCTCATAGTCGCCTCTTTCACCCTGGCTGCGACGGCTGCGGAGGGGTGGGACAATTTTAGCGATACTTGGGCTGCGACGGACGGTTTGGGCCGCCGATTGCCGCTGGGCGAGGAGGTTCGTCCTCCACGCGCGGGCAAGACCGTCGGGATGTTCTACTTCCTCTGGCTGGGTCAACATGGCCAGCAGGGCCCGTTCGATATCACCAAGATCCTGGCCGCGGATCCCAAAGCGATGGAGAATCCTCAGCATCCCGCGTGGGGACCCATCCACGTCCCGCACCACTGGGGCGAGTCGATCTTCCACTACTACGTCTCGGAGGATGAAGCCGTCCTGGCGAAGCACGCGCAAATGCTCAGTGATGCCGGGGTGGACATGGTGGTCTTCGACGTCACCAACCAGCTCACCTATCCGCGCAGTTGGCAGGCGCTGTGCCGGGTATGGAGCCGGATGCGAGCGCTGGGGAATCGCACCCCTCAGATCGCATTTCTCACGCCGTTCTGGAGTCCGAACAAAGTGGTCCGCGAACTGTTTCACGATCTCTATTCACCGGGACTCTATCCGGAATTGTGGTTCCGTGGGGAGGGCAAGCCCCTGATCCTGGCCGACCCGACCCTCCTCGGCGGAACCGTTGGGAACAGCGAACACGACGGCGCGATCGAGTTGCTTGCGAACCAGGCGCTCGGCCAAAGCTTCGAAGCGGAACAGCCCTTCAGCGCCGTGGGAGGATCTTTCGCAACTTGGAAGAGCGCCGGCGCTGGCATGCGGCTTTCCCTGTATCGGGAGAATCCCGATCGGCAACGGTTGCTCAGCCGGACTTTCGAAAACGTTCCGGACAACTCCTGGCAATTCCTGGAACCGACGGAACCTCTGCCGCCGGGGAAATACTTTCTGGAGATGTCGGATCCCGCCGCGCACATCGGGTGGTGGTCGCACAGCAAGGATCTCCTTCCCAAAGGACAGGCACTTGTGAACGGTACGCCCGTCGGCGGCGACCGAACTTTGCACCTGAGAATCCAGGACGAGGAACTCGCGAGGATTCAGTCCTTCTTCACCTTCCGCAAGCCCCAACCCGATTACTTCGTCGGCCCCACGGGTCCGAATCAATGGGCGTGGTTGGAGGTGCATCCACAGCATGTATTCACCAACACCGCAGGGGTGGCGGAGCAAATGGCGGTGGGGGTCGCCCAGAACGCGTTGGACGGACGCCTCAGCGTGCTCAGCAATCCGCGGGCGCATGGACGTAGCTTCCACAACGGCGCTCAGCCGGGTCCGGAGGGACAGGATTTCACCGGTCGCAACTTCACCGAGCAATGGAAGCGCGCTTCTGAAGTGGACCCGGCGTTCCTGTTTGTCACGGGCTGGAACGAATGGATCGCCGGTCGGTTCACCACCAATTCCGGTTTCTACGGCGATGCGCCCGTGTCGTTTGTCGACCAGTTCAATCGGGAGTACAGCCGCGACATTGAGCCGATGCAGGGTGGTCACGGGGACGCGTTCTACTATCAATTCGTCGCGAACGTGCGCCGATACAAGGGAGCGCGCCCGGTTGAACCCATCAAGCCCCAACGCATTCGGATCGATGGCAAGTTCGCCGATTGGGCAAAGGTTTCGCCGGAGTTCCGTGATACCCTCGGGGATCCGGTTCGCCGCGATCATTTGGGCTGGGACGGCAAGACTCGTTACCGCAATCAGACGGGACGAAATGACCTTGTGGCCGCGAAGGTCAGCTTTGACACCAAGGGGGCGTATTTCTACGTGCGAACTCAGGATCCACTCACGCCCGCAGCGGATCCGAACTGGATGTTGCTCTTCCTGGACGTCGACGGAAACAGCACGAACCATTGGATGGGATATGACTTCGTAGTCAACCGGACCACCCCGCGGGCCGGAAACGCGGTGGTGGAGAAACAAGCAGGGAATGGGTACTCCTGGAATGCCCCGAAAGAAGTTAGTTTTCGACACGATGGGCTAGAGATGGAGATCGCGATTCCGTGGAGAGCTTTGGGCCTCCAAGGGCCACCCCCGGAATTGCATTTCAAATGGGCGGACTCGATTCAGCAAACCGGGGACTGGAGTGACTTCACCTTGAACGGAGATGCCGCACCGAACGACCGATTCAACTATCGGGCCATCTTCCGCTAGCCCGAGAGCGGCGCTGCGCCTGGCCGCAGAACCATTGTCCGGATTAAGATCCGCAGATCGCAGATTTGCGCAGATACAAAAAGGAGAAACGATCGAGTCTCTCCCACCGGCAGCTGCGATTATCCGACACTCTGCGGATTTCAGCTTAACCTCAATTCCTTACAGAAGGAAACAAAGGAAACGAAGAGGAAGGGAGCCTTGTTCTGCTCCTGCCACGTTGCCTCTGTAGATGGTCTGCCTGCTTCGGTTTTCATGGTGAAGCATCAACAAAACTGGCTCTCCCTTCCTCTGCGGATGCCTCCCATCCCGACTGCAGGATTACGGACCTGCCGGGGAGACCAAAAGTCGATAATATCGCTGGGCTGAGGGAGCGTTGGTGTCCGCAAGGCTCGTAGGCTGGCCCGTTCCCGGAACTCCGGTGTAAAGGGGTTCCCAAATCCGGTTGGCGAGGTCGCGGCATACTTCGAAGCGGTAGACCCGGTTCGATACGGAGTCCAGATTCAGATAGCAGTAGCCATCCCGAATTTCGATCTTCAGTTCCAGCACGCTCTTTGGGTTCCCGGGATCCGTGCCCGCCCATTGTTCCATCAGGTTCGACAAGCCGTCACCGTCGCGGTCAGAAAGCGCGTCTGCGCCGTTGTGCGGATCGAGCCCGTGTGCCAGTTCGTACGCGTCGGGCATCCCGTCTCCGTCGGTGTCCAGCGGGGCTTGCTCAAGGTCCGAGAGATCCGGAACGCCATTCTGGTTGGCGTCGGTATCGTCCGTGACTTCGAGGACCCACTGGGTGAAATCAGGCCAGGCAGTGAGCAGGTTCCCGTCGGCGAGTTGCATCGGACCGACATACCGGTGTCCTGTGCGCACGAGGGTAGTGGGAAGGACCGAATACGCCGTGCCATCGACGTTGGTCAGGGTGAAAGCCGGAATCTCCAGATGATCGGCATCTGGCAGGCCGAAGGAGCATGCGCCGCCCAGCACGTTCGTGAAGGAATCGGAGCCGCGGAGCACGCGAGTGAATTCGAGACGGTTCGCGTCTCCTCGGGAGTAGGCCGCCTCGAGTTCGAACCAGACGAGGTTGAAGGTGCCGCGGTAGGCCACGGTGCCCAGAGTGTTTTGCAGGGTGAGATCAAAAGCGCCCTTTGGCGAACCCGCACTGCGCGACATGCTGCCTTGGAGTGTGGCAGTTGGGATCGCCGGCCAATCGGGCACTGATTGACCCGTCACGACCGTGTCGCCAGGCTGATCCAGCTGTATCAGGTCCGGAATCGTATTGAGGTCGCTGTCGGTTGGGGGCATGAAAGTGGTGAAAGAACCGTACTGCCAAAGGACCCCGGCCGAGTTGTAGGTGACAAAATCGGCTTCATAGGTGCTGGGTTGGCCCGGACGAGGGCGTACTTCTGCGCTAAAAGCCTCGGTATTGGGACGCGCGGGACTGCCATCGAAAGTGGTGACGTAGTTGGTATTGGAGTCACCCTGGATGAGGCCCGCAAAGGGCTGCATGGCGATGGAAAGGCAGGTGGCTCGAACACGCAGGACGGGCTTGGGCGGCAGCCGAAGGTGCAGGTCTACCTGCGCGACATAGCCATGTTGGGCAAGGGCCTGGGCCGATGCGGACATACCGACCACGCCGCCCATGCTGCCCTGATTCGCGAAGGACTTCGTGGTGCTGAGTCCACCACCACTGTCCAAAGTATCGGCTGGAATATAGGAGCTCGTTCCTCGCCGCTCCGAGCCGAAATCCGCAGCCGAAAGGCCCAGGAAGAGACTAACACCAAGTGGTATGCCGAAGCGCATAGGACCGCCTAAGGCTCAACCGCGAACCAGTTGATTTGAAACGGCTTGAACGGGTAGTAATTCTTGATGTTCCCGTTGCTCTGGTCCAGGTAGGTGACGGAAGGGACTCCGTGAAGGTCCACGAGCACGGCGAATCTTCCCACATCGGCTCCGGCGCCTGAGTCCGCCACAACGGGATCGCCCCAGGCGGTGCCATCCGCATCTTTGGCACGGAGTAGCTTCAGTTGCCCTTTCGTCTGGTTATAATAGCTGATGACCGGTTTGCCGGAAATGACCTTCAGGCTAATAAATAGTCCCACGTCATCCGCTTTGTCGATTGCCTGATAAGTTCCCCAGACCGTGCCGTTGGCATCGTTCGCGCGGATATACTTGACCTCGGTGAACCGTGCGTCGTAGTAGGCGATCGCCGGGCGGCCGTTCACCACCGCCAACGAAGCGTACCGGCCCACATCTTGCCCAACATCTCCTGGATCTGGGGTTTGTGGCCCACTCCAAGTGGTGCCGGTGGCGTCGTTGGCGCGGACAAACTTGAGATCGCCTTGGAGTTGATCGTAGTAGGCGATGGCCGGGTTTCCACCCACGACGGCTAGGGAAGCAAAGAGCCCGACATTCCCGCTCGCGTCCGCCACCACGGGTGTCGCCCAGGAGGACCCGGTGGACGTTGTGGCGCGAACGTATTTCAGACGATGCAAGGAATTGTCGTAGTAGGCGATCGCGGGATTTCCATTGACCGCAGCCAGAGAGGTGTACAAGCCAACATCACCGGTTTCATCGAGTACACGTGCGGTTCCCCAGCTGGTCCCCAGCGTGTTCAAGGCACGGGTGAACTTGAGGTCTCCATTGTCCTGATCGTAGTAGCTCAAGCTCGGGTTGCCATCCATCACCGCCGTGGACAGGAATCGCCCCACGCTCGTGCCGCCGTCTAGGGTCTGGGTGCTCCACCCCTCCGTCGCCGCCTTCAAGGTGCCGTTCGAGCGGTCGTAGTATCCCGCCCACACTTTCTCCCCGTCATAAGCAGCGGAAGCGAACTCACCCACCGTTCCTCCGGAATCAATGATCGTGGGCACTCCCCAGTCCTTGGCGTCGGCGTTAGCGGCCTTGATGTATTTCAAGTCGCCCGCGGTTCCCCCGGCCCAATAGACAATGCCTGGGACACCTTCGATATCCATCAGGTTGGCGAACTGCCCCACGTCGTCGGCACTGTCCAGGGTCTGTGCCGTTTCCCAGGCTGTGCCGTCGGCGTCTTGAGCTCTCACAAACCTTAGGTCACCGCGATCGCGGTCATAGTAGGCGATCGCCGGTCGACCCTTAACCACCCGCAGCGAGGCGTATTCCCCGACCCGCCCACTCAGATCCACTTTCACCGGAGTCGGCCAGGTCAAACCCTCCGGCTCGTTGGCCCGCACGTAATAGAGGCCGAGGTCGCAGAAGGCGATCGCTGGTCGGCCATTCACGTCCCACAGCGAAGCACTCCCCACCTGTGCCTTGCGAACTACTACCGGCGTGCCGCCGCCCTTCAAGGCCAGTAGGAAGAACTTGAGTTGCCCATCTGAATACGCCACAGCGGCGGTGCCACCGATCGCCGCGAGCGACGGTCCGATATTGGTGTCAAGGTTCACATCCAGTTTAGTCCAAGCCGACCAGACCGTGCCCTCATCGTTTAGCGCGCGTCCGAAGCGCAAGGCCCGTGCCGCATCGATGAACGCCAAGCCCATGGAATCCCTGAGGGCCATCAGGCAAGGTCGGATGCCGTTGTCGGCCGACGCCACGATTTTCGCCGGTTGTCCCCATCGCAACCCATCATGACGGATCACTTTGAGCGAACGGGTGCCTTGATCGCGATAGGCGAGCAACGGTCCTCCAGACCCAATTGACAGCGTGGTATGAAGCCCCGCGTTGCCTCCGGAATCGATGGTCTGAATCGCCGAACTCCATTGCGTTCCGGTCGCGTTGAGCGCCCGCACACCCTTCAGATCTCCCTTCCCGGGGTCATGGAAAGCCACCCAAGGTGTGCCGTCGCCCAGCGTCGTTTGGCCCAGGAGTCCGGTGAGATCCAAAGCTGGTAGGGTGATCCGTTTTGGGCTGCCGGGCCAAGTGCTTCCATCGACCGCCGTGGCAAGCGAATACTTGAGTTGGTTTTCGTTGTACCAACCAAAAGCGGGAAAGCCGCCGACTAACGTGAACGAAAAATGCCGGGCGGCGCCCCCCCCTGCCGAGTGCGAGTTTTGGTCCCAATAGCGTCCATCAGCGTCCAAGCCCCTGAGCGTGGCAACGGCTTCGCTTATGCTCGTTCCGTTCGACGGTCTGTAGACGGACCGGTAGAGGATGAAGGGTTTGCCGCCTTGATCAGCGAGCTGGGTTCTTTCTCCCATCAGTGCGAGTTGCTCCGTGGTAGCTATGCTTCCATATATGACCAGGCGAGGAATGGGCCAGTTTCCGCCCTCGGCATCCAGGGCGCGAAGGTACCGCACCTGAGAAGCTCTCGCGTGGTTGGCGAGGGCTTGGGCTTGATAGGCGATCGCCGGTCGGCCATCGATGACGGCCAAGGAAGCCCACCCCCCGCTTTTGTACGTTCCAGGACTGTCAGTCCAGCTCCGGATGCCTTGGTTCAAAGTAACGCCTCGTCCAACGTCCAGGCTTTTGGGGGCACCCCATCCTGAGCCAACCTCGTTGGTTGCACGTATGTATTTGAGCTGCCGCTGTGTCGCCTCGTAACAGGCAATCGCCGGAAAGCCTTGCACGACCTGTAGCGATGGAAACGCGTAGACGGTTTGGTTGTCCACGGTCACGGGATTTCCCCAACTCGAGCCAGTCGTGTCGAGCGACCGAACAAACTGTAACTGCCCATCCGCAGCCGTGGTGTAGGCAACCGCCGGGTTTCCCTGCACAACCGCCATGGAAAAGCGGACCCACACGTTAGAACTCACCACTTGAATTGGCGCTCCCCAAGCGGCCCCATCGGGGTCCAGAGCTCGCACGTAGTACAGTGCGGCACCACCACTGGGCCTTGCCAGGGCGTACGCAATCGCTGGGTTGCCTGACACCACCAGCAACTGGCTGCCGGTACCCACCTCAGGGCCGGGGTCCACCGTCACCGGCGTGGACCAGAGACTGCCCTGGCTGTCGTCCGCACGCGCGTAGAGCAGCGCTTTCTTCGTTTCGTCGTAGAAGCTCATCGCCGGGTTGCCATTCACAATCGCCAGGGAGTTGTGACTCCCATAGTCGGCGTCTAAAGCAGGCGGGACTCGTGGCACATTGGAAACTACCTTTGTGAGGGTGGGGTCGATCTGGCTTAACCGTAAGGTCACATTGGTCACCGTCTTGCCGATCAAGGTGACTTGGGGTGGCGTGCCTGCCAGGGTGGTGTCCTCCACCCCGTAGGTGAAGATGGGCACTTGTGCAAACGGGAAGTGGAACGGGAGGCTTATGTTTAGGTTTCCGTTGGCATCCAACTCGGGGACGGTGCCGGATAAATCGAGGCGTCCTGCGTCGTAGCGGCGGGCCATTTGGTTCGGGCCAATCGCGCCAGGGGCAATGGCTTGGGCGGTAACCGACCCGTTTGCCAGCTTGGCACCGGTTACGGCGCCGTCCGCCAACTTATCGGCTGTAATTACGCTTGTACCCAGTTTCTCTGCCGTAATGGCTCCTGCGGCCAGCTTGGCGCTGGTGATCGCACCATCCGCCACATTCGCGGCCGTTCCCGCCATCATGGCGTACCCCACCGCGGCGATCCGCTGGTCGGGAGCCAGTTGCTCGAAACCGCCCCCTTCGGGGCTGAACCAAATCCTCAGTCGGACATCCGTGTTCGCGAAGACCGTGCCAGGGAGGATGCGCATATTGGGTAAGGTGGCGTCCCCCAGCAACACAGAATAAAGACCGTCGCTCACGGAAAGTGTGACGGCTGTGCCAGGCTCGTTCCCACCCACGCTGGTGCCGTCGTTGCTCCAATGGCTTACGGTCGCACCCACTTGATTGGTTCCCACCAAGGCGAACTTGAACTGGCCGGCGCCGTGGTAGTTGGTCCCGCTCACCAGCATTCGTCCCTGGTAACTGATCAACTGTGGGATTTGGGCATGAGCCAGGAACACCGCAAACGAAAGGGCCACCACGCCCCAGTAAAATCGTGCTCGCATAGAATCAAGACACGGCTGTGGGGAATTGGCCGGTTGAGTCGAAGTCGGGACCTCACCTTTGAAGGGAGTGGCCAAAACCACACGGCAGCCGCTGCCAACCTGCACTATCGACAGTCCTGGCCATAACTTAAGCAGCATCCAGAGCGTGTGCCTTTTTGATTCCCAGGGCTTAGGCCCTTCGGAATCAAAGGCAAACGTTCCACTCCTCCTCGGCAACTGAGCGGAACCCACGGTTTCGAGGACGAGGACGACCACGAGGACGACCACGCGGGAGGAGGGACGATTCGAGCAAGAGCGCGGATCGCCTTGCGCTGCGATCCTAGGGGTGGCCTTCAGAGACCTCCTTCTCTCTCGACTCGGGAATGCGGATTGACAGGATAGCAGACGATCGTGCAGCTTCCCTCCCATCCGTGAAACACGGGTCCATAACCTTAATCCTCGGCGGTTTGGCCATGCTGGGGCCGTTCTCCGTCGATACCTACTTCCCCTCCTTTCCCGCGATGGCGGCCCACTTTGGTGTCACCGAGCTCCAGGTGCAGTCCACGCTCAGTTATTACTTGGCTGCGCTGGCTGGCATGAACCTATTCCACGGCGCAATCTCTGACTCTTTTGGACGTAGGCGGGTGATCCTGGCGTCGCTGGCTGCCTATACGGCCACGGCGTTGGCCTGTGTAGTGGCACCCAACTTTCACTGTCTCCTCGGGTTGCGACTCATCCAAGGACTGGCCGGAGGCGCGGGGATGGTGGTGAGCCGGGCCTTGATCCGCGATTGTTTCGCCGGGCCGGAAGCGCAGAAGTTCATGGCGGAGGTCACCATGGTCAGTGGCTTGGGGCCGGCGATTGCGCCGATCATTGGCGGCTGGCTCCACGTATGGTTCGGATGGCGGGGCCCCTTTCTGTTTCTCGGAGGCTTGGGAGGTGTTTTGTGGTGTGCCTGCTATTATGGACTGCCAGAGAGTCTGCCCCGGCATTTGCGCCAACCTTTCCATCCCGGACAGTTGTTTCGATCGTATCTGGGCGCGATGAGTCATCCCGGCTTTCTGCTCCTGTGTCTATCCCTGGCCTTCGGTGGGGGGGCGTTCCTGCTTTATGTTGCCACTGCGCCGGACGTGGCGGTGAATATCCTGGGCCTGTCCGGGACGCAATTCGGCTGGCTCTTCGTGCCCATTGTTTCCGGGTTCATTCTTGGCTCGGCGGTGACGAGCAGGTTTGCCGGGTCCTTTCCACCGGGTCGTTTCGTGAGCTATGGATTTGTTTTGATGGCTCTGGGTGCGTCCCTCAATCTCGCAGTCTACCTCTTTTTCACTCCGCGGGTCCCATGGGCGGTCCTGCCGTTGACGGTGTACACGTTCGGTCTCTCCCTGGCGGCCCCGGTGGTCTCCCTCCAGGGCTTGGACCTGTTCCCGGAACACAAGGGCCTGGCCTCTTCCCTGCAAGGCTTTGCGCAAGTCCTGGTCTTTGCCCTGATCGCGGGTCCGGTGGCCCCGCTCGTTCATCGCTCGGGACTCAAGCACGCCGTCGGGCTGTCGGCGCTTATGTTGATGAGCTGGTTGGCCTACCGCCTATACCAAGTCCGGCTGGGCGTGATGGCCCACAAGGCAGGACCCACTTGAATAGCGAGGTATAAGTAATTGTGCAGAAGGATTATGCGCGATGCTTGACCGCCTCTCTGCATCGGCCATGAGTATGGGAAAGCCGGCCTTCCTTTCGTAAACGCCCTACGCGACTTCCGCTAAAGAAAGACCCCGTACAGCCCGATAACCCAGGTAACTGACGGTGACGAAGGAACCTGATCGATATCGGGACCTTCTCCTGCTGCCTAAGGGGATCGTGGAGGTGGGTGGGCACCGAAACCCGGTCCGTATCCATTCGACAAACTATGGCAACAATTTCGCGATCCGTGAGTCTCCGCAAAAAGCTGCTCGCCCTGTCAGCGCTCTTCTTGGTCGGCTTGGTCGTTCTCCAACTTTGCAATCTGTACATGACCAAACTGGTCCGGGAGCGCGTTTTCTTCCCCAACTTCCGCGCCCAGCTCCTCGTCGGCCATACTAACGTGCTCAAATCCACCGTCGATATCGAAGCAGCGCACTTGGCCGCGCGAGTCAAAGACCTGAAAACTCGCGAGGAGAAGATCGCCGCCATCGTCGCGGAAACCGATCCCATCCGTTTCTTCCCCGATCGATCCGGTTATTTCTTCACTTACGACCTCACCGGTGTGCGGATCAACGTGCCCATCAGCAAGAGCCAGAACGGACAGAATCTGAGCCACCTGGTGGACAAGAAAGGGAACAAGTTCGTGGAGGATTTGATCAAGGCGGCGAAGTCCGGCGGTGGATTCGTGGAGTACTTTTTTGAGAAGGAAGGGAAGGGCATACAGCCCAAACTCAGCTACGCGACTTTGATTCCGGGCACCGATTTCTTCGTCGGTACGGGAGTCTACATCGACAACGTGGACGAGGAAACCGCCCGACTCAAGGGGATGGTGGAGGCCAAGAACCGTGAGTTCCTGCGCTACACTCTGCTGCTCTTCGTTTTGATCATGGTACTGACGATGGCCGGTTCGGTGGTTCTTTCCGAGTCGCTCAATCGGTCCATCAAGAAGGTGATCAGCCAAATGACCGCTAGTTCCGAACAGGTGACCTCCGCGGCCGCCCAAGTGTCTTCTGCCGGGCAGTCTCTGGCCAGCGGAGCGAGCCAACAAGCTGCCTCCGTAGAAGAAACGAGCGCCTCTCTCGAGGAGATGGCGAGCATGACCAAACGCAACGCCGAAAACGCCGCCCGCGTAAACGATCTCGGTAAACAGGCCCGGACCGCCGCTGAGCACGGGGCTCGGAACATGGAAGACATGAATCGCGCCATGGCTGCGATCAAGGACTCCAGCGACGAAGTGTCCAAGATCATCAAGACTATCGACGAAATCGCGTTTCAAACGAACATCCTGGCTTTGAATGCTGCGGTGGAGGCCGCACGCGCCGGCGAGGCAGGAATGGGTTTCGCCGTCGTTGCTGAAGAAGTGCGGAATTTGGCCCAGCGCAGTGCTCAAGCTGCCAAGGATACCACGAGCAAGATCGAGGCCGCCATCAACCGGACTTCGCAAGGAGTCACCTTGAGCCAAACCGTGGCTACTGGACTCCAGGAGATCGTTCTCAAAGCGCGACAGGTCGATGAGTTGGCTGCCCAAGTGGCCTCGGCCTCTCGTGAACAGAGTTCGGGAATCGAACAGGTGAACCTGGCGGTGGGCCAGATCGACAAGGTTACCCAAGCCAATGCCGCCTGCGCAGAAGAGAGCGCCAGCGCCGCCGAAGAATTGAGCGCGCAAGCCAAGAGTCTGGAAGTGGCCATCGACGAACTGTCGAGCTTGGTCACCGGGCATCGCTCCAACCCTTCCGCAGTGACTGGCCCCAATCCGCCCATCCCGGGAAAACCCCAAGCCCGGTCCCTCCAAACCACAGCTGCTTCCCGGCACAAAGCTGTTCCCGCGCACAACTAGGGAGCCGATCGTGGTAGCCGATGGCTCCGCAAGCTGTCACCTGCCTGATACTGATTCCCGTAGGTGGAACGCACCTCAAAAGGCGCGGCAGGGTCCTCAGCACCCGTGGCGCAGGTTGCCAAACCTGCTGTTTCGCGGGTTGCCTAACCCGCTTCGTGGGCAAAGGCGGAGGGTCAGCCGACTCGGCAGTCGGCGAGACGGCAGACAAGGCTGTCTGCGGTACTTTCGGTGCGAACTGGCGAGCTCAGCCCTGCCTCAAATGGTGGGGCAACGGGGGCCTCACCGCGACGAAGTTTTCTTCAAAACCGCGGCTTCCAGCCCCCGCGATATTCCCTCTGCCAAAGCTTCATGGCGCTGGAGTCGTGCAGAATCGTCTTCCGCGCAGGATCGAAGCGCAGGGTGTGGCCGGTACGGTAGGCGATGTTCGCCAAATGGCAAAGCAGGGTGCTCTTCTGGCCCTCCTCAATCTCCATATTCAGTTTGGCAGCCCCGCGGATAGCATCGAGGAAGTTTCCCATGTGCTGCTGGTCATTGCCTGGCGGCGAAGAGCGGCCCAGCTCCTTGCCGTTCGGATCCAGGATACTGTAGCCAGTCCCTTCCAGACTCAGCGAGCCCTGGTCTCCATAGAAGGTGACCAACGGAAACTTCTCCCCTTTGCGAGGGTGACAACTGCTGTAATCCCAGGAGGCGCCACAGGACCCAAAGTCGAATACGGCCACCCCGGTGTCGGGCGTTTCCTGGTCATCCTCATAGCAGTACCTTCCACCGTTATAGGTGATCCGCGTGGGGTATTCGACGCCGAGACCCCACCGAGCCAGGTCGAGGTAGTGGACGCCGTTGTTGGCCATTTCACCTCCGCCCCAATGCCATCGCCAGTGCCAGTTGTAGTGGACTAGATTGTCCAGGTACGGCCGTTCCGGAGCCGGGCCTTGCCATAGGGAATAGTCCAGCTCCGACGGGACCGTCACCACCTTTCCTCGACCGATACTTGTCCGCGAGTTATTGTACCAGCAGCGTGCGAACCGCACCTTGCCAATGACCCCTTCCCGCAGCCGCTGGATTCCTTCCTGAGTTCCGGGGTAGCTGCGTCGCTGCGTCCCTTGCTGAACTACGCGGCGGTATTTGCGCGCGGCGGCCACCATCCACTCCCCTTCGCGGGCATTGTGGCTACCGGGCTTTTCCACATAAACATGCTTCCCCGCGCTGCAGGCGAGGATGGTGGCCGGAGCATGCCAATGATTGCAGGTGGCGATGAACACCGCATCCACCGAGCGATCCTCCAGGATTCGGCGGAAATCCTGCACCAGCTTCGGCGTGTTCGGAAGCTTTGCCTGAAGCGATTTTGCTCCCGCCTCCATGCGGCGCGTGTCCACATCGCACAAGTAGGCGATCTCCACCCCCGCCAGTGTAGACAAGGTATTGGCGTGGTCCAATCCCCGGCCCAGGCCCAGGATCCCCACACGGAGACGGTTGTTGGCACCGCCCGATTGAGAGTGGGCTGACCAACCAACCCCGACGGCGGCAGCAAAACCAAGGGAGGAACTGCAACGAAGAAAATCACGGCGGTTCATAGGCCCACTCTGCCCTGAAGCGGGTCGTTTGTGCAAGCCGACTTTGCCCCAAGGGCCGGTCCTCCCTCGTGGTCGCGCTCGTCCTCGTCCTCGTGCTCGTCCTCGTGCTCGTCCTCGAAACCGTGGCCTCCGCTCACAGCTGCCGAGGAGGAGGGACGAGCACGAGAACGAGCACGGGCACGAGGGAGGAAAGACAGGGCTCTTACTTCAACGTCCGCACCTGGATGTTCCGGAGAGCGGCGCTGGTTTGGTACGTGGCCACCCCGAAAGGCCCGTTCTGCTCAATTTCACCCGCACGCATCCCCATTCTCTTCTCTTCCAGCTTTAGGTTAATGATCTTGTTCTTGCCCACCCAGGCTTCCACTTTCTGGGGAGTGACCTTCACGCGCACCCGGTACCAGCGCTTGGATTCAAAGCTCAGGAAGCCGGTCGTCTCGTTCATGGAGGCGTCGTTTCCATCCACGCTTGAGATGCCCACCAGGCCTCCACCCCAGCCGCCAAGGATGAGCGTGCTGTTCGTCTGCCCGATCGGGAAAGTGAGTCCGCAGAAGAAGTCGCTGCCTTCCAGCTTCATCACGTCCAGCGCCAGTTCATAGTCGGTCCGTGGGAGTTCATGAGTGCCGTTGACTCCCGTCAGCATGGCGCCCATGCCGATAATGAGTTTGCCATCCTCCACTTTGACCTCACCGTGACCCGCGAAGTCGGTGACTTTCCATCCCTCCATGTTTTCGCCGTTGAAAAGGCTATCCCAGCCGATCCCCTCAAGCTCTGGCATCTGCGCATGTTCCGGGAGAGTGGCTTGGGCCGCCGCGGTTTCAGCTGGTTTAGGCGGGGTGACCGGTGCAGGGGGTGGCGGTGCCGGCGGGGTGACCGGAGCGGCTGCCTCAGGCGGGTTGGGAGGGGTCTTGTCCGCGGCAGGTTTGGCGCAACCGGTGAAGCACAGCGCGACGAGCATCACGGTGCAGGCCAACAGGATTCTACCCCGCAGACCTTCTCCTGAGGAGGAAGTGTTCGGTCTCATGGTGCTTGGCTTGGTTCTTTGTGGTGCCGGAGTGAAGTCAGCTTCAGTACAGCTCTTTCACTTTCAAATTGCGGAACTCAATCCGGTACCCCTCACCTTCCAAACCCAAGTGTCCCTTCTCGGCGTTGCACCCTTCGAACTTGCAGGTGACCTTCCCATTGACCGACAAGGTGAGGGTCTTGCCCCGGGCCGTGACTTCCATCACGTTCCATTCTCCGGCGGGCTTGACGCCTGGGTCTTTCACCAGTTTGGCGAGGTTGAAGAACTGTTTCTTTCCGTCAGCAGTCGGTGTTTCCCCAAACAAGAAACCATCCTTGGCATCGCCGAACTGGGCTTGATGCCAGATGGCCCCGTCCTTGGAATTGCGCACGTAGGCTCCGCTATTGTAACCCGTCTTACCTTCGATCTTCGTGTAACAGAATTCGAAATGGAAAACCGCATCCCCGTACTCTTTCTCGGTGAGAAGCATGTCATGTCCGCCATCTCCATCGCAGATCAGCACTTTCTTCTCCGCATCCACGTGCCACTGATCGCGGCCCAGTTTCCCGCCCGGAGGTACCGGGACACGATACCAGCCTGCCAGGTTCGCGCCCGGCATGAGATCGGTCCAACTTTCTTCCATGGGTTGAATTTCTGCGTGACCTGGAGTTTCCTTGGCAAGATTGGGCTTTACCTCGGCCTTAACACTTCCGGCGGCCCAAGCTAACCCGCCGAGCAACACTCTCTGAAACTGCGGATTGGTCCAGACATCCTCCCGATGTCCCATGGAGGTGTAGAACGATCGTCCTTTCCCATAGCGATGGGCCCAGGTGGCGGGGAAGGAGGCGCGTTGGTAATCAATGCCTTTCATGCCGCGGGTTTCCATCACGAGAATGACGTGGAGATCCTTGGCAAAATCCTTGAAGGTGTACCACTCATCCTGCAGGGCCCAGGTGGCACCCAAGTTCTCGCAGCCCGGGAAGCTGGGGTCAGCCACTCGCTGCGTCGCGACCTGCTGCGGGCCATGGCGAATGAACTCCCCTCCCACCATCTTGATGTATGGGTCCACACCGTCACCGAAGGACTTGAACCGCCCCGACTTGTCCATGGGATCAGGTTGGACATGAAAACTGTCGTTGGCGGCGTGGATTCCGACGAACCCTTTGCCTTTCTGAATCGCCTGGAGCAGCGCGTTCTTCCCCTCGAGCGTCATGGCGGGAGTCTTGTCGGTGCCGGTTTCCGTCAGCAGACCGCTGGTGTAGAACACGATCACGTCGTACTTCGCCAGATTGCTCTTGGTGAAGACGGTGCCGTCTTTGGTGCAGGTGACCTGGAAACCATGGCTTTTCCCGAGGTCGGTGAGAACTTGCTCCGAGTGGCTTAAGCCACCGTTGTCGGGGCGTTTGACCACGCTATGTTCGAATCCCGCCGACTTGGTGAAGTAGAGAATCCGTTTCCCTTTCGGGACCGGGTCGCCTGCGGACACGGATGTCTGGAAACAGAGCGCCAGGGCAGCGACCACGAGAGTTGGAAGAAGAGTTTGCACGGTTTTCATGCTGCCAACAATCAGACACCGACAGAGCGGATCTGTCGATAACAAAGGACGGCGGGAGAGGATGCGGCGGGGCGACGGAGTTCGGATCGGTTCAGGAGCTTTGTCGCACACTTGATCGACCACTTTGTCGATTTCGGTCTGTAGTCGCCTTCGGAAGAAGGCGAGTGACGGATGCAGCGATGGGGTGCAAACGCACGACGACCACGGAAGAGCCCGAAACAGACGCCGTGTTTCTTTCCTTCGGCCTGCATGGGTGGGTTCTTCCATGAGCGGTGGGTCCGTCAAGTTCAGCGCGTTCTTCCGAACGCGACTACGGGGTTTTATGGAGGCGCAGGCCGGTGTCTGCCGCAAACCAGTGTGCGCGCGCGAAGTCGGGTCGAAGGACAACCGGTGTGCCGGGCGGGTAAGACTCATCTCCCGGAAGCCGCGCGGTCCACACCTGTCGGCCCATCCGTACCCGAACCAGGGTCTCCGGACCGAGAAACTCGGAATGCTCCACCGTGCCGATGTCTGCGCCGTCCGCATCCTTGCTTACGCTCAGGAGGAGATCCTCGGGGCGCACGCCAAGAAGCACTGGCACCCCATCGGCAAGGTCCCGGGGAGAGGAGTCGGCCGGGATCCCCATCGACCAGGGGGCCGCGTCCGGGGAGGCAGAGGCAGCAGCGAATCGCCGTGGTGTGCCCTGGAGAGAACCTTCCAGAAGATTCATCGGGGGCATGCCCACGAAGGTGGCGACGAACCGATTGCCGGGTTGGTGGTAGATCTCCACCGGAGTGCCGACCTGCTGCAGTTGTCCTGACTTCAGGATGGCCACTCGTTGGCCGATCGCCAGAGCCTCCTGTTGGTCATGGGTGACCCACAGCATCGACATGTTCCATCGTTTTTGTAGCGAAACGAGCAGGGCTCGCAGTTCCAGCCGCATGGGGGCGTCCAGGGCCGCGAGTGGTTCATCAAGGAGCATCAAGGCCGGCCGCTTGACAAAGGCGCGCGCAAGGCACGTTCTTTGACGCTCGCCTCCGGACAACTCGTGGATCGCCCGGTGAAGAAGCGTCAGCAGCCCCAGCGGTTCGGCGATTTCCCGCACCCGGGCCTCGATTTCTGCCTTGGGGACGCGATGGATCCTGAGACCGAAGGCGATGTTATCCAAGACGTTCAAGTGGGGGAACAGGGCCGCTTCCTGGGGCACAAAGGCCAGGTTGCGGGCATGGGGCGGAAGTGCCTCCACCGGCGCGTCATCGAAACGGATCTCTCCCCCCGAGGGTGCATCCAGCCCGGCGACCGCTCGGAGAAGGGTCGATTTGCCACTCCCAGAAGGACCGAGCAGGGCGAGGCGCTCTCCTGGAAGGGTTTCCAGGGTCAGGTCACGAAGGGCGTGGACCGACACGGAGTGGCCCGGAGAAAAAACCTTCGAGAGATGCTTTAGGGAAACGCGCGTCATACCGATCTGATAGTCGTCCAGCCTCCTTGCGGAAGCGGACGGCCCTGCGGTGATGAATAAGGGCTGACAGGATGCCCTACAAGCAGGATTTGGCGGGGCGCGAATGTCATTGCCTTCGTGGCTGGATACTGCTTCTCTAGGAAAGCACTTGGACCGGAGAAGTAGTGTGGCCGGTCTCGGTCGGGAACCAGCCCCGACCTGCCTGCCTGAGATAGGCAGAAGAACACAGTGAACGAAGCCTTCCAACCCAACTTTAGCTCAGGCTCAGCGCAGCAGCCCGCCGCTCCACGCACAGGCGGGCTGACGAAGCGCGATGAGTCGGTGCCACAATCCGTGCACGCTCTCGACGAATTCTTGAACAAGGCCCGGCATCTGCCGCCCACCCCCAAGACCCTGGTACGGCTGCTGGCGCTCATCAACGAACCCAACGTCGATGTCAGCAAGGTGGTGGAGCTGATCACGTTCGATCCGGTGCTCACCGCCAACCTCTTGCAGGCCTGCAACAGCACCTATTTCTCCAGCGCGGAACCCGTTGTCTCGGTGCAGGAGGCGGTCACCCGCCTCGGTTTCGAGCAGGTGTACCGGGTGGCTGCGACGGTCTGCGGCGCCCAGATGTTTGGCGTTCTGCAACCCGGGTGGGGCATCGACAGCGCCGATCTGTGGAGGCACTCCATTACCTGTGCCATCAGTTCGCAGTTGGTGGCGCGGGAGACCAATCACGACGAGAGTATTGCTTTTACCGCCGGATTGATCCACGACATCGGGAAGATCATTCTGGCCTGCTCCCTCGAGCGCACCTATGCACGGGTCGTGGTGGAAGCAGAACGCAACCAGTATTGCCTGCTTGAGACTGAGAAACGCCTTTTGGGCATCCAACACTCCGAGATCGCCGGCCGCTGGCTGGCGCGTTGGGCTTTCCCGCCTACCCTGGTGGACGCTGTCTGGCATCATCATCAGCCCAAGGCAGCCGGCCCCAACCAGCGCCTCGCTGCCTGCGTGCACATCGGCAACATTGTGGCTCACCTCGTAGGCAGGAGCTCCGGAACCCATCCACTCTCCCTGTTGGGCCGAACGGACGCCCTCGCAGTCCTCAATCTCTCCAACGATCGCATGGCGCGGTTCCTGGCGCAGACCCTGGAAAACACCACGCTGGCAGATATGATGTTGAGTGTGCACACTTGATGGTGCCAGCTTCGCCGACTGGGGTTGGTCGGCCTGCCTCGCTTCACAGCAGGTTCGATCGCACATAGGTTTCCCACGATTCAACCGGGATCCGGTAATGTCTGCGTCCAGTTGGCCCCGCGGAACTCACGTTCAATGCCTGGATTCGGCCAGTTTCAATCAGCCCAACCACGTGTCGGGCAGTGACTTTGAGGCGTCCAGCTACCTCCTCCACTTTCAGTACGATCCGACCCTGATCGAATCGCAGGCTGGCTGGGATGGAGAGTTGAGGAGGTGGGGTTGGGGACGATGCCTGGGTTGGCCGCAGTGGCTTGGGTATCTGGAGGTTCTGTCCTTGGAACGGTTTCATTGCCATTGTTTCCCTTCAATGAAGTTCAATGTTGTAACTGTGTTAACAGTAAATTAACTATTGCAACTTGTCAACGCTTTGGTAGATACTATTGCAATGTTTTATGAATGATTTGGCGAATCAGGAGTTTCGTGAGTTCCTTAACCGATCAGGCTGGAACCAGGCGGAGGCGGCGCGGCAGTTGAATCTGACACCCGCCGCGGTGTCACGTTACGTCAGCGGAGCGTCCCGGCCCAGCGCTACCGTGCTCAAGCTTTGCGGCATGCTCGTGGAGGGAGCGGGGAATGCGGCCGAGCCGGGGGAGTTCGCCGGGATGACGGCGGAGTTGGACGCGGATGAAGCCGAGTTGATCAGGGGCTTGAGAGGGTTGGAGGGGCGGGATCGGAGCAAGGTTTTGATGTCGATGCGGTTGGTTTTGGAGGTGGTGGGACGGGGAAGAGGTCGCTGATCGCGGGGCGGGGGGTAGATCTGGGTGAACAAAAGCCGAACTTATGATTGGGCGCAGGTCATGAAGGTGGCTTGAGTCAAGCTCCTCTGGTTGAAGCCGAGGACGTTCCCTTTCTCTTTTCAGAATAACTTCCTTGCAAACGAAGCGGCATGGAAATAGTTTGATTCAACAGCCTAATGGACCATGGGTGCGGCTCGATGTGTAGGCATTGCAATCAATCATGAAAACCACAGACGCTGTGGGAGCACATAAGACGGCTCGTGAGGAGTTGAACGGCCAGGCGGAGCGGTTTGCTCGTGGGCTGGATCGGGAGGTGTATGCGGAGGTGAAGAGCCTCCTCGCCGTCGAATGCAGCTATCATACTAGCAAAGGGGTCATTCTGGGCCGGGATCCGATTGTGGAAAGCTACCGCCAGGCCGCGGAGCAGGGGCGCAAGCGCTTTGATCGAGTGGAGTTTACGAGTCAGGTGATCAAGGCTACGCGGGAAGGGGCCACAGTGTTGTTCATGGACCGCGTGACGAAAGGGGGGGTGACCCATACCTACAGCTGCAAGCAATTCCTGTCCTTTAACAAGGCGAATGAGATCGTGCGAATTGAGCAGGAAGAGCTGCCGGGGGAGCGGCAACGGTTTATCGAGTACTGTCTGAGACAAGGGGTCGAGGTGGAATGACCGGATTGGTTGAACCTTCCTACTCTTTGGCGGTCAAAATCTTGTTGTGATAGTGTGCTGCTTGAGGCGAGAATAGAGGTCTTGCCGCAAGGCCGGAAGATCACCGGCCCTTGGTGGCGCGCACGATCGAGATTTTATGCCGACAGCAGAACCGGTCTTAGTGGACGAAAAAGTGGCCCGCACCGCACCCAGCGGTGAAGTCGTGGTATCGGTGCGTGGTTTGACCAAGGTCTTCAAGGATTTCTGGGGTCGGCCGAAGGCCAAAGCCGTGGACGGGGTGGATTTCGAGGTGCGCCGGGGTGAAGTCTTCGGCTTGCTGGGCCCGAACGGATCGGGGAAATCGACCACCGTCAAGATGCTGCTGGGCCTCTTGTATCCGACCAAAGGGCACATCGAGGTTTTTGGGCATTCGCCTCGGCATGTCCGCACCAAGTCGAAGATCGGGTATCTTCCTGAGGAATCGTACCTTTACCGTTATCTGGATTCGGCCGAAACGCTGGATTTCTTCGGCAACCTTTTTGAGATCGAAACCAAGGACCGCAAGCGCCGCACCGAGGAATTGCTGGAGATGGTGGGGTTGAGCCAGGTGCGTCGTCGGACGGTGGGGGAGTTTTCCAAGGGGATGCAGCGCCGCATCGGGTTGGCCCAGGCCCTCATCAATGATCCGGACCTGGTGATTTTGGATGAACCGACCGCGGGCTTGGATCCGATCGGGTGTCGCGAGGTGAAGGACCTGATTCTGGCCCTGGCGCAGCGGGGCAAGACGGTGATTTTGAGCAGCCATTTGTTGGCCGATGTGGAGGATGTGTGTGACCGGGTGGTGATCTATTACGGAGGACGGATCCAGGCCAAGGGGGCGCTCCGGGATCTGCTGGCAGAGCCGGATGCAGTCACGATCACGACACCGAACCTGCCTCGGGAGACCATGGAGAAAGTCCTGGAGATTTTGCGGCGCGAGGTGGGCCAGGACAGGGTGCGTCTCACCACCCCCACGCAGAACCTGGAGAGCTACTTTCTCGGCGTGGTGGAACGAGCCAAGCAGACTGAAAGCACCTCCGGCGCCACCTCGGGTCACCGGGTGGCGGCCTATCTGCGGGGCGGCGCGGAGCCTGCGGTGGGGGCTGACAAGGTCCTGGAACGTTTGACTGCAGTGGAGCCGCCACCGGCTGGGGAGCAGCCTGCGGCAGCTTCCGTTCCGGCGGCACAGGCGGTGGACACGTCCCGCTTGGAACGTCTTTCCCAGCAGGAAACGGCGGCCGCGCCCAAGGTCGCGGTTCCGATTCCCAAGCCGGCGGAGATGGACAAGGCGAACGAGAAACTCTCGGGCTTGCTGGGCGGGCCGAAGAACTAGGGACTATGCAGGCTCTACTGGCGATTGCGAGACTGACCTTCAAGGCCGGATTCCGGTTCCGCCTGGTGCCAGTGCTGGCGGTGATTCTGATCGCGGCGGTGTTGATCCTGCCACTGGTGATCAAGGACGATGGCACGGCGCGCGGGCTCACGCAGATTGTTCTCACCTACACCCTGGGGCTCATCACCGCTCTGCTGGGCATGTCCACCCTCTGGCTGTCCTGCGGCACCCTGGCCAAGGACGTGGAGGAATGCCAATTGCAGGTGGTGGCGGCCAAGCCGGTGGCACGCTGGCAAATCTGGGTCGGCAAATGGCTGGGGATTGTGGGTCTGAATACTCTGTTACTGGGTGTTTCTGCCGCCATCGTGTTCGTGCAGATTCAGTGGCGGGCGCAGAAACTGCCGGAACCGCAGCAGGAAATCCTGAGAAGTGAGGTGTTCGTGGCCCGCGGATCCGTCAAGGAACCCATCCCGGATGTCGAGGAGGGAGTGGAGAAACTGCTGCAGGAGCGCCTGAAGAACGAGACCGTGGCGGCGATGGACCGCCAGGAGGTACGCAAGATTCTGCGGGAGCAGTTGAAGGCCCAACTACAAGTGGTGCCTCCGGGATATCAACGGGTATGGAATCTCGAACTGGGAGCCGAGAAGGAGAAGCTTCGCGGCCAACCGTTGTTCCTGCGTGTGAAGTTCTTTTCCGCCGACCGGTCTCCTTCCGGGACTTTCATGGGCATGTGGGACATTGGGGATCCCGCATCGCCGAAACATTATCGGGAGGTCAAAAGCCAAGCCCCGGAGACCTTCCATGAGTTCTATATTCCGGGCGACCTTTTCAACGAGCAGGGCACGCTGACGGTGACCTTTGTGAATCAGAATGAGGTGGCGCTGTTGTTCCCCTTGGAAGATGGGATGGAGCTGCTGTACCGCGAGGGCGGCTTTGGGCTGAACTTCTGCCGGGGCGTCGGCATCGTGCTCTGCTGGCTGGGCTTGCTGGCCTGCGTGGGGTTGGCGGCGGGCAGCTTCCTTTCCTTTCCCGTGGCGGCTTTCGTATCGCTCGGGGTGCTGATCGTGGCGTTCTCCACCGGCACGATGTCCCAAGTGATCGAGCAAGGGACCGTGGGAGAGGTGAACCATGAGACGGGGGTGGCGGACTCGCCCAGCGTTTTTGACAGCGTTGCGGTGGGTGCTTTCAAGGTCATGTTCAGGACGGTCAACCTGGTCCGGGGCTTCTCGCCCATCGACTCGCTGAGCACGGGTCGGAGCATCACTTGGGGCCAGCTGGGGGCTGCGGTGTTCCAGATCCTGGTGGTCATGGGCGGAGTCTTCGCCGCGATTGGCATCACCGCGTTGACGCGCCGGGAGCTCGCTACCGGGCAGAGCAAAGTATAGGGACGAACTATGCACGACGGCCGATCCCGACTTTTCAAACCGATGGTGGCGCTGCTGGCGCTGGCCTTGCTGGTTTCTTCCTCGTTCATGCAGCGGAAGCTCAACCTGGCCCGCAGCGAGATGGGCTACACTCGCGTCACCCCGCTCAAGAACGCGCCACCCGTGCTGGTGTTCACCACGGTGGTGCTGGGCGGTTTCCGGGGGTTGATCGCCAATGCCCTGTGGATTCGGGCGATGGAGCTGCAAGACGAAGATAAGTTTTTCGAGATGGTGCAGTTGGCCGATTGGATCACCAAGCTGCAGCCGCACTTCAAGACCGTCTGGATCGTGCAGGCCTGGAACATGGCCTATAACATCTCGGTCAAGTTCAGCGATCCCCCGGATCGATACCAATGGGTGATGCGCGGGGTGGAACTGCTGCGGGACGAGGCGCTAAAGTACAACCCCAACGAGGTGCTGCTGTACCGCGAGCTGGGCTGGTTCTTCCAGCACAAGATGGGGCACAACCTGGACGATGCCCATCTGTACTACAAAAGCATGTGGGCGAGCAAAATGCATTCCCTCTTCGACGGAGGGAGACCCGACTTTGACCAATTGATCAGCCCCAAGACCGACGTCTACCGGAAACGCGCCGAGGAATTGAGGCAGGTTTACAAAATGGATCCGGGGGTCATGAAAGAGGTGGACACGCAGTACGGCCCGCTGGACTGGCGTCTGCCGGAAGCGCACGCCATCTATTGGGCCTTCCAGGGGCGAAAACAGGCCAAAACCAAGGAGGATATGATCACCCTGCGGCGGGTCATCTACCAGTCCATGCAACTCGCTTTCCAGCGCGGACGCCTCATCCGGCATTCCGCAGGGCAAAGCTTCGAATTCGGACCCAACCTGGACATCATCGACAAGACCAACGCCGCGTACGAAGAACAGATGGCGGACGATGTCGAGATGCGCCAGCACATCGCCATTGGACACCGGAATTTTCTCCTGGACGCCGTCTATTTCCTCTACATCCACAGCCGCAGAGACGAGGCCAATCGCTGGCTCGATGTGATCAAGAAGAAATATCCGGACCGGTACGAGCCCGGGCTCAGCCTGGACGAGTACGCGGTGAGCCGGGTGAGCGAGGACGCCGGGGAAACCGACATGAACAAGACGGTGTCGAACATTTACGCCATCCTGCAGCAGTCGTATCGCAACCTCACCATCGGTGAGTACGACCAGGCCAACGGCCTGGCGGCGCTGGCCAAGAGTGTGTGGGCGCGCTACATGCGAACGGTTCAGGGGGATTCCCTCAAGCGCGTGGGCTTGCCTCCGCTCGAGCAGATGAAACAGGAGGTGGTGAATCGTCTGCTGGACCCGGAAAACGGCTTGCCGCCTGAGCTCCAGGGCCGGTTGCGTAGCGAGTTGAACCTGCCCGCCGCGCCCTCAGGCACCAACGCCGTGCCCCTCATGCTTCAGCCCCCCACGAATTGAGGTTCACCATGAAGGGCCATGAAGAGGGATGTCTTTAGTGGTCTTCGGAAGAAGGCGAGTGGCCGACAAAGGTAGGGCAGGGCCCGCCGCAACCCTGCCGCTCAGCCAACCAATCTTGCCCAGGACCGGAGGATTACACTAGATTACCTCTGCGGCTGGGTGTGATATACCCTGGTCGAGAGTAGCGAGCTTCGCGCCGTGTTTGGCCGCCAGGTCTGCCAAGTACGAGTCCGTCACCTCCTCCGACCTTTTCGGGGACGAATCCAAGGCCGCAAGGTCGTCAGGAATCCATCCTGCTTTGCGTTCACTACAGAACTTTTCCAGTAGCAGCCTGGCTTTATCCATGGGTGCGTTGATAGCTTTTCGCTGAGTGCTAACCCGCAGGAAGCCCAACTCGCACAGAGGGCAGAGCAGAATATCCTTCCCCGACAACCAGTCAAAAGCTCGCGCGTGGGAGGGATGATTGTCCCAGATGGCTGCCAGCAGAACGTTCACGTCGAGCAGATGTTTCACGGGAATTCGCTCAACGCCTGTTTGATGGCCTGTTCACTGATGGGGTGGTCAAGAACGCCTACGGAATACTCCCCTTGTTTTTGGATCCTCACTTTGGCGGGGCGCGAGCCGCGAATAGGTTCCATTCTGGTCAGCACGTACTTTCCATCGCCCACCAGCTCAACATCGAACCTTTCGCCCGGCTTGGCCAGGCGCAGGGTGACTCGCTTTTTGTTGTCGGCTACCACCGTCATGGTAGGAATCTCCCACTCGCTAGAGGTTATGACAAGCGGTTTTTGGAACGCGGCCATGGAGTGGACAACGTCGCCCTACCGTTGGGGATTTTCCCTTGCTTCGGCCCTTTTTCATGGTTGAGCACAACTGATTTGCACCATGAAGCGCTGGAAGGGCCATGAAGAGAAACTTCCGTAGTCGCCTTCGGAAGAAGGCGAGCAGGCGTTGTACGCCGTCATTGGGAAATGATTTGCGCTTTGCCTGTGTAAAGGTTGAATAGGGAGAGAAAGCACTGCCGTTGGGAAGAGACACAGCGATCTCATGGATCCCCGGACCCTCCAGGTTTACAGATCGGATGCGGAGTCTTTCGCTCGCTCCTATACGGAGGTCAAGAGCGAGGCGGCCAGGTTATTCGCCGTGGCATTCCCAGCTGGCTCGAGGGTTGTGGACGTGGGGTGCGGAGCGGGACGAGACCTCCATGCACTGCTCCAGGCCGGCTACGACGGGATCGGCGTGGACGCGTCACCGGAGATGCTCGCCGAGGCCAGGCACCACTACCCAGTCCTGACCGGCCGCGTCACCACCGACTCTCTACCTGCCCTGTCGACCATCCAGAATGCCTCCTGCGAGGGGGTACTTTGCTGGTCGGTGCTCATGCATCTGCCCGAAGAGTTGCTGTTCGACACGGTATTCAATCTTCGCCGCATACTGAAGCTTGGCGGGCGGATGTTGGTTTCAACCCCCTTGGAAGGGCCGTCGGTCAATGCCAAAACCCGCCGCGATGAGAAGGGCCGACTGTTCAACGGGGTGGCACCCGAGAAGTTCCGGTTTCTGTTCGAGAAGGTCGGCTTCCGGCTGCTCAACCGTTGGGATGAGGAGGATTCTTTGGGTCGGGCAGGTCGGCGCTGGGCTACCCAGTTATTTGTCTTGGAAGGGCACGGTTCGCGGAGCCTCGACAAGGTTCAGGGAATCCTGAATCGCGATAAGAAGGATGCGACCTACAAGCCGGCGCTGTTTCGGGCCCTCGCCGAGCTGGCGACGACCAGCTACCACGCGGCCGTCTGGCTGCCGGAGGGACGCGTGGCTATTCCACTGAAGCTGATCGCCGACAAATGGCTGGGGTACTTCTGGCCGCTCTTCGAGTCGGAGACATTCATTCCGCAGAAGCGCGGGGAGAAACCCGGGTGCCTGAAGCCCGTCGCTTTTCGCGCCGAGCTCGAGAGGCTGATCAAGTTGTATCGGGACATGGGGGGACTGTGCGGTTTCACGGTAGCTCACCGAGGCAACGCCCTGTCGCCGAAGGCCGCCGCGCTTTACACCACCGTACGGTCCCGGCTGTGCGACACGATCCGGAGTGGCCCAGTCTATTTTTCCGGTGGTGGGGGTTCGGGCACCTTTGAGTATGACAAGCTGTCGAAGAGCGTGGTGATGGACGCTGACCTGTGGCGGGAGCTGTCGATCATGGGGAGCTGGATTGCGGACGCTACAATCCTGCGTTGGGCGGAACTCACGGAGGAAATCTCCCAGGGTGACTTGAGGGCCAGCCAGGTGATTGACCAGTTGCTGACGGTTCCCATTCCGGAGCGGGAGGTGCAGGCAGCACGCAGTCTGTACGAGGGGTTGGACGGGAAGGTGTGCGTCTGGACAGATCGGGGTTTGGCGGATGGTTTTGACGTGGACCACGCCATCCCTTTCGCGCTGTGGAGGAACAACGACCTGTGGAACCTCCTGCCCGCCTCACCCGTGGTGAACAACCAGAAGCGCGACCGCCTGCCGTCCCGCTCGCTCGTGCTCAAGCGGAAGGAGTGCATAATTTATTACTGGACGCTCATGCGGGATCGCCACCCTGAGCGATTCGCGTTCGAGGTGGGAAGGCTGGCTGGCGTCGAGGTGGCCAGGGCCGACAATTGGGAAAACCGGTTGTTCGGTACGGTCGCGGAGGCGCTGGAGTTCACGGCCGTGCAAAGCGGCGTCGAGAGATGGGAGCCCTGCGGAGGCAGTTCCGCCCGCAGACCGACCTCGGCGCGGGCCTCGGTTGGGGAAGACCAGGCCGAGCGAGGGTTGCGGATGGTCGAGGACCCACCGGTTGCCGAGCGCTTTGTCACGTTGGTCCCTTTCTATGACTTGGCGGCTGCTGCGGGGGCCTTTGGGCCAGAGCAGCCGGCCGTGGACCCACAGGAACATAGGCTATGGGTCCGGGTGGATGGGTTCCGGCTGACCTCGGAGATGTTCGCAATCCGGGTGGTGGGTCGCTCGATGGAGCCGAAGATCCCGGACGGGTCCATCTGCCTGTTCCGTGGCGGCAGTGCTCTGGCTGGATCGCGGCAGGGACGGGACGTGCTCGTGGCCCTACGGGACAGTGTGGACCCGGAGACTGGGGGAAGACTGACGGTGAAGCGCTACTTCAGCGAGAAGGCTGAGGACCCTTCAGGATCCTTCCGGCACAGCCGGATCGTGCTGAAGCCGCTGAACCCCGAGTTCGAACCGATCGTGATCGAGGATGCTGAAGAGGGGCTGCTGAAAGTAGTAGGGGAGTTGGTTGGGGTGATCGGGCAAGGGTGAGAAAAAGTGGCGAAGGAACAAATCTGTTTGTCGTGAGCTTCTGCGCTAAATGCGTCTAATGAGCCTGGCGCTGGCAACGTCTGCACAGCACGCGCTGCCTAAACCTCGGAGCTCGGAGTATGCAAAACGCGACCACCTTTGAGTCAACTCCGGTGCCGCACTCCGCGCATTGAGCGGGGCCTGGTGGTTTGGCGGCGGTTTTCGGTGGGGCATGGGCCGCTAGGGGCGAGGCAGACATGTTGGAAGGGGCTTGAGACTGGCATTTCCGGCAGAGCATGCGTGCTCCGAAACGGGCTTTGTTGGTGCGGCAGTAAGACACTTCAGCGGTGGTGAGTGCCACTTCACAAGACTGACAGAAGGTCTCAGACCGGTTGTACTGGCTCTTAGGTTCCTCAACGGCGTCAGGGGGGATGCCAAAACGTTTTCTGTAATCGATCTGCAAAGGGGTGTGCATAGTCAGCAGCTTTTCACCCAGTTCTCGGGCATGTTTCCCAGAATGCGAGTGGAGAATGTTCAGCATGGCGTTTCCTAGGCTGAAGTCCCGGCGAGCCTTCGTGACGAACTCGTCCATGTGCAGGACCCAGTTCAAACCATCATTCTGCTGGAGATGACAGCCGGGCGGAACGAGGACCACGTTAATGAAACGCGGGACTACCCGAACACTCATGGTGCGCGGAAGCCAGTCGAGATCCTCCAACAATTGTTTCAAAACCATAATGTGACGAGCGTTCTGCTCGACGGGATTGGCCATCCCTTGCCAATGGTTGTTCTGGATGAAACTCCATTGCCCGCCCTGAATCTTCATTTTTGTTCGGATGCCCTTGGTTTCCAAAACGTAGAATTCCCAGTTCGGATGGAATATCAAGTGGTCGATCTGCGCCACGCGGTCTCGATGCTCCAATCGCAAGTCGTGGATGACTACCCAGTCGGCATGATCCTTCAGCCGGAAGTCGATTTGGAATGCCGCATCTCTCTCACCACTAGAGCCAACCCGGAGTATCGCCTTCTCACGTTCGATGGCGGTTCTCTGGGTGGAAGTGAGAGGCAGGCGGAGCAGTTCATCCAACTGGGCCAACTGCGGAGCGATGTCATCTTTGGATTTGAGAAGCATGAGGGATCGGTTTTTTCGCTTGGTACTCTGAGGTCGCCTGGCCGGGAGCAACCTGAACCTCGCATTTGGCAACTGTGCTTTGGCCAAATGACAAAAGATGGCGTTCTCTCGGATGTTGCGAGCGCAAAGAGAAGCCGACGCCATCGGCGCCGTTCCAGGGCATGGACCACCTGCAAGTCATATCCTGATATCGGACTGGCTCAGGCAGTCCTTGAGGCGAATTCTCTCGGATCAAGCTAGCGAATGTGTCAGGCGGTACGTGGACCTGCTGGATGGTTGTGGTTCTGTTCAGGCAGCTGCCCCTCCACTATTGCCCTCGCAGAACGCTGAATTCCTGGAACAGCCGCACTGGCAAAGGAATCGCCAGTTTCCATTCGATGGACATTGGTCTTTCTCCTTCGGCCTTTTTCAACGTCACGGGGCCGCAGGCGCGGTAGGGTTGCCCTTTGCTCTTGCGGACAAATAGTTGAAACGACCAGCCGTTGCCAGGGCTTTCCAGATAGCGCCGACCAGCGGGCGTATCCGGCCCAGCCGAATTCTGGCTTTGCCAGTGAAATATCTCCGTGCTGATGGCGTAATCCCGGTAGGCAATGCGGTCGTGAAACCCTTCGGACTTATCGAGTGTGACAAAAAGAAGTTCCGTCTTCCGGTCACGAAGTGGCAGTACCCCGGCTTGGAAAGGTGTCCTTTGCTCGGCCGTCAGCCAACCGACCGCAGTGAGGATTTCACGAACACCATAACCCGCGTGAAGACACAACGGGAGATCGACCAAGCCCGGAATGGGGCGGGAGCGGAGAACGGATCTCGCCTGAAGCACTCCACCAAGCTCGCCAAGTTCAGACCGGATCTCGGGAGTCCGGGAGAGGCGGGCGAGGAACGATTCGCCCGACCCTGCCTGGTCGTGTTTTCCGTCCACCTGGTAGGCGAGCATTTGGAGTCGGGGACGCTCGTCTTCAGTTAGGGACTGGTAAGCGAGGGTCGGTTCGCTCAGGCGCGTGAGGAGTTCAGCTTGTTTGGGATCGTCGCAGTGTAGCAATCCCGAGAACCGTTTGCCGAAATACTCATCCTCGGGCCCTTCGCGAGTGGTTAGGAGGCCAGCATCGCGTTGTAGCGCAGTCCAACCGCTACGACCGTGACTCCGATAGAGCTCCTCTGGTTGTATGGCTTGTTCTCGCAAGAAGTCCGCAAGCCGGACGGTCGCCCGCCCACGTAAGGCTACGTAGCTCTGAAGCTCGGCGCGTAGACGTCGCCACGACTGATTTGTGACCGTGCGAAGGTTTCGGAGGATCTGTTCTTTAGCGAGCGGTTGTAGCTGGATATGGCAACCAGCCGGCAGCGAGCTAAACCCCTTCTCCACGGCGTCCACCATCTGACCGCGCGATAGGCCGGTAATGGCCGAGAGCAGGCGATCGAATCGGAAGTCCGCGCGGTGGCGGCCAACAAAGTCCAAGACGAGGCAGCTCTGCTTGCCTTCGTGGAGACGGAGACCACGCCCGAACTGCTGCTGAAAAAGCACTGGGCTTTGCGTCGGCCGTAGCAGAAGCAGTGTGTCCACCGAGGGTAGGTCGACGCCCTCATTGTAGAGGTCGCAGGTAACCAGCGCGCACAGTTCACCCCTTCGCAGACGCTCTGGTGCTTGGCGACGAACCTCCGTATCCGTGGCGCCGACGACGCAGAGCGCAGGGAAACCGGCCTGGTTGAATTTCCGAGTCATGAATTCGGCGTGTGCCACACTCACACAAAAGACGAGTGCTCGGCCACGTCTGGGGTCGCCAGTCAGGCGTTGCCACTCGTGGAGCACTAATCGGGCGCGGACATCGTTGCCGGTCACCAAACGGTCAATCACTCCCTTCTCATCCGGTTTGTCCCAGGGTACTTCGGAGAAGTCAGTGTCGTCGTCGCACCCATAATACTCGAAAGGGCTGAGCAGTTGGAGATCGAGCGCCTGCCATAGGCGTAGTTCGACCGCAGGGGAGCCGTCCGGACGGTTGTTAAAGTAGGGAAAGATCGGCTTGCCGTCGGAGCGTTCCGGCGTCGCGGTAAGGCCCAGCAGGATCTTTGGGCGAACGGAGTTTACAAACGCGTCAAATCGCTCGGCTGCCAAACGGTGACATTCATCGACGACCACGGTGTGCCAATAGTCGGAGCCGCACCTGGTGACAAGCTCTCGCGCGATCACGCTGTCGATGGTAGCGAATACATGGTCGTGGCTCTGCAAGCTAGAACCATCCGCCAACACCTCGCCAAAAGAGTGGTCACGCAATACCTCACGGTAGGTTCTTTGGGCCTGCTGGAGGATCTCTCGGCGATGGGCGACAAATAGCAGCCGAGGACGACCTCCAAGGGTGTGACAAAGGGCACGGTAGTCAAATGCCGCAACTACGGTTTTCCCGGTTCCCGTTGCAGCGACCAGCAGATTGCGAAACCGTTGGTGATCTCTCTCCAGCGTGAGTTGTTCCAGCATCTCCTTCTGGTAGTCTTTGGGTTCCAGATCAAAGAAGGTTGCGTTGGCAAAGATTTGCTCCCCGGCCTCCCTCTTCAGGGCTCGTGACAGGCTGGATCGGTGCTCAGGGTTTGAGGCATCGTAATGCTGGAACTCACCGTCGTTCCAAAGGGTTTCAAAGTGCGCCTGGGCGCGGGCGAACAGCCCGGCCTGTCCTTGTTCCGTGAATTTGACTGTCCACTCTAATCCACCCAGCAGAGCAGCACCTGACAGATTTGCACTACCAACGTAAGCCGAACCAAAGCCTGTCCTTCGCCGAAAGATCCAGGCTTTGGCGTGAAGCCGCGTGCGCCGGCCATCGAGCGAGACCTTGATTTGGCAGCCCGGGAGGCTGGAGAGATGGTTCAAGGCCTCCATCTCGGTGGCGCCGGTGTAGGTTGTGGTCAGGATCCGTAACTGTGTTCGAGGGCACCCAGTCGCGTTGACCGCCGTCGCACTCTTGAGGATGTCGAGCAGTTTCCGGACACCCGAGACCGTGATGAAGCTCACCAAGACGTCCACCTGATCGCAGCAAGCAATCTCCCGTCGGAGCTCGGTCAGGAGCGAAGGTGAACCTTTGCCGGCGGTGAAGAGCCATGGAACCGTGAGACCCGTCTCGGGCACTTCCGGCGCTAGCCCAACGCGGTGCACGGCTCTGAGTATCTGGGGTGGTTCTACGAGTAGGTCGGCGTCGGTTGTCGAAGAGCTGAAAAGGCGTTGGAGGTGAACCAGGACGTCATTAACAAGCGCAAGCTGCCGTGATGTTGTATCCGATTTCTCGCCTTTCAGTTCGTCCAATAGAATTGCCAACTGCTTGCCGAGAGCTTCGATTATCCTCTCTGGTGCTTCTGCTGAAGGCAAAGGCTCTAGTGTTCGGCAAGAAGGATCGCGAAGGCCCGCGATCAGCTGTTCGAGCGATCTGGTGACGAACTTGTCGTAAAGGCCGTCAGGAAGTTGCATCAACATCCGTGGTTTAGATGGGCTTTCAGGGTCCGACGAAACCAGTGGACCGCCGCCGCCCGGCACTACATAGAATTGTGAGGGACGTTGCTCCAGACTGCGCCCCTGCCTGTGTCCTTCGATCTTGCCATGGGTTTTCCGTAAGCGACATGCTAGGCACTCCGCATTTTGCTGAGAAGTAAAATAGGAACCAGGTACAGTTCCCGCCATGGCCTGGTCAAAGGTGAGCGTCTCATTCCGCAGCCCCGGTGTTCGCGAGCAGGTTTGGTAATGAGTACTCAGAGATCGTTGGATGTATCCACCTCAAAGCTGTCAGACTTCGCGAGAGTGGGTAGACGTGACATGCCCTCGGTTTGGAAGGGTCGCCGGAGTGAGGAGGATGGATGCGATCGAACATCCAATGTTCAACACGGAACGTCGAACTTCCCCGGGGAGGGCCACGAGACTGCGGGAGTAGGGAGATCCTGATCTCCGATGGGGAAGAGGAAGAGTGGGAGGCCGAGGACTCAGGATCTTCACCATGAAGGACAGGAAGGACCATGAAGGGGTTTCTTCTTCATGTTTCATCATGAGCTTCATGGTTCGGCACTAATCCCCCTCTTTTTGGCTGGCTTGGCCAGCGCTTTCGTCTTCTTCACGGACTGGGTTAAGCCGAGATAGTTCTCGCTGGTGACAACTTTTCGTCCGCTCTTCTCCTCGAGTTCGCGCCGGGCGTTACCGGCCACCGTGCCGCCGGCGTGGGCGGCGTCTTTGCTCTCCGGGAAGCCCTGAGCGTCGCGGGTGCGGGTAATCTCGGTGGTGGCCGCTTCGCCCAGCATGGAGAAGATGAG
Source organism: uncultured Verrucomicrobiota bacterium (assembly GCA_964411985.1). Classification (GTDB taxonomy): domain Bacteria; phylum Verrucomicrobiota; class Verrucomicrobiia; order Limisphaerales; family J093; genus CAYPNF01. The sequence goes on along the minus strand of CAYPNF010000013.1, from coordinate 89,970 downwards.
TTCGAGGTCGGTCATATGATCGCGGAGATTCTACCGCTTTAGCCGCTTGAACTCGGCGTACTGGCTCGGGGTAAGGCCGAAGGTGGCCTGGGAGATCTCGGCGGTCAGGATGGCGTATTCGCGCTGTTCCCGGACGCCGCGCTTCTTCCATTCGTCGGTGAGTTCGTCGCGAATGGCGATGGAGCGCATCCGTTTCTCGATCCAGTCGTCCGAGTATCCTTTGGCTTTATAGAGCGCGCGAGTACGTTTGGTGGCAAGTTCCGGGTCTTCGATTTCCTGGATGCGTTCGTAGCCGACTTTGGCCAGCCAGCGCTTGAACGGCTCGGCCTTCGGACTGGGGATGGACTGGATGAGCCGGAACACGCCTTCAGTGTTCCAACATTGGAGTTTCTGGCACCCACCCGCAGTATCGAACTCGAGTCCAAGGGGGGGGACAAATTGTCCCCCCCCTTGAAGAACAGCCGACAGATCAGGGTCGCGCTTGCGCATCTTCTTCAGGTAATCCGAAGGGTCTACTGAATCGGTCAAGGCGGCCACTACGTCGGTGATGACGAACCACCACTCGTTGTTGTGGATGGCACGGCGGATTGCCTTGTGCTGGAAGAGCGCGATGCGGGTTTCAGGATTGGGGGTTGGTTCGTTCATGGCTTCTTGATGACCAGCCAGGTGACCAACTCGAAATCAGGGGTGTCCTGGGCCTGGTCCTGCTGATGGGACGACGGCATGGGTTTGATCATAGGGTTTGTATCCTTGAGACTTCCATTACGTTACGACCTTGTCTGAGCTAAATCTTGTGCGGGAAGTGTACTGGGGTGGGTCGAGAAAGCCCAGCAGAAATACTGCGCGGGAGGATCGGGCGGTCTTTGAATGCCACCCCTATGATCGCGGCGGAAGGCGAGGACTCAGGATCTTCACCATGAAGGACAGGAAGGACCATGAAGAGGTTTTTTCTTCATGTTTCTTCATGAACTTCATGGTTGGTCTTTCCCGACGGCGGCGGGGTGGGTTACTCGACTTTGAGCCGGAAGACTTCGTGGTGCTCGGACGCGGGGAGGAAGACGGTGAGGTAGAAGCCGGAGCCCTCGATGGGGCCGGTCTGGAGCGGGCCGGAAGGCAGCTTGGCATACTGGGCGGGCTGCCAGGCATAGGCCTCGGATTCGCTGAGCGGTGGCGCGGAGAAGAGACGGTAGGTCTTGCCGGGGATGGTAAGGAACTTGATGCTCACACGGCCTCCCTCTTCCTTACCGACTTGGTCGATGTAGAAGTAATCGAGCTTCCAGGCGGGATCCGTGCCCGCTTTGTATTCATCCAGGTTGGAGACGCCGTCGGCGTCGAAATCATCACCGGGCTTGACGTCCAGGATGGTCTTGATCAGGGGATCGGTGGAATGATCGAGGATCCATTTTTCCCATTCATCGGGGAGGCCATCCTGATCGGTATCGGTGCCGGCGGTGACATTGAGTCGGAGAATATCGCCGGGACGTCCAATGGGTGGGAGGACGGACGCCGACAGAAGCGCGCGGGTGCTTCCGGCGCTTTGGATCACCATTTCAAAAGGCTCACCTGGGCGGGTGGCGGCGGTGTCGTAAGGAGCGCCGGTACCGCTATCCAAGGGGATGGAGAAGCTGAAGTTGACCCCTGGGGCGATGGAGCCTCGGATTGGGTAACTCTTGAAGAGGCGGCCGCCGAGGCGGAGATCGACGCTGGCATCGGCGGTGTAAGGCCAGCCGTATTCATCGACGGCCTGGCCGTAGAGGATCCAGGCGGGCTGAGGAACGCCGGCTTGAGTGACAGGCGCGGCGCCCAGCCAGGCAATGCTGGCAGTGACGAGGGTCCGGATCAGGAACGGAGTGAGGCTCATAATGTCACCATGCAGGGTCGTCAGTTGCCGGAGAAGGAGTAGGTTTGGAAGAGCAGTTTGATGTCTTTGACACCATTTCCGTCGCCGTTGATGCCGTTGATGAACCAGTCGAGTGCCTGGGTGGTATCGCTATGCAGCGTGCTAGCCGGAATGATGAGTACCCAGCGCGTGTTCCAGACGGAGCGCCCCACGAGCCGGGCGTTGGAGGTGACCTCGGCGGGGTCAAATTCACCCGCGTCGTGGTAGGCACGGAGCGACGGGTATTTGCGGATGGTGGCAAAGCCTTCGGTGAGCCCATCGATGATGGGGAGCCAGTCCGGTGCGTCGAGAGTGCCTGTTTCGAGGTTGTAGGGCACCGGTAGAGCCTGGTCGACCACCCGCCATACGCGGGGTTGGCCCAGGGCATCGGCGGGGTCGCGCTGCAGGTCATCGCCGACGGGGATGAGATAGACGCGCGGTGCGAAGCCGAGTCCGCCGCCGAAAGCCGCGTTGAAGTTGCTGAACCACACGCCGACGGCTCGGATCTTGGTGGCGAAGTGGCTGGAATCATAGGTGTGGTCGCCGCCCGCGAGATCCCAGCCGAAGAGGTTCTTCTTGGCTTCGATCGTGGTGGAGAAGGGGATCACCAGCGCCGGTTCCTGGGCGGCGAGGGGCGTGAAGGGCAGACAATAGCGCCGGAATTCCGGCACCTCGAGCAGGTTATCGACCTTATAGCTCCAGAGAGTATTGCGCCAGGTGGTGTCGCTGGAGGCGCGTGCCGCGGGATCCTCGGGTGAGCCGATGCGGAAGAGTTCGGCGCGCAGGGAGATGCGACTGGTTTCGCGGGCGGGATTGTTGAAGCCCAGGCGGCCTTTCAGCACGTTCCAGTTTGCGTCGAGGCGTGCGAGTACATCGGCCAGGCCGGGATCCCCGACGGCGCCGCCGGAAAGGGGCTGACCGTCCTGCAAAATGCCCAAGGTGCGGGCATTCACGACATCTTCGAGGAAGGAGGATGGGCTGCCTGATTCCCCGAGCCGCATACCGGTCTCGTAGGCATAGGATTTGGCGGCCAGGTAGACGTAGCGGGCGGCGAGATCGAAGGCTGCCCGATACCGGCCGAGAGCGTCGTTGCGGAACCAGCGGAAGGCCATGTCGGCATAGCGGTCGGCCTGGATGGCGGTGGCGGCCTGGGCGCGGAAACCGGTACGCTCGGAGATGAGGCGTTCGCCGCGGACCAAGGCGCCTCGATAACGTTCCTGGGCCTGGGCGAGTCTTTCAAGCTGGCCCTGCACTTCGGTCTGTTTGGCTGACTGTTGCCGCAGGGTCTGTTGCAGACTCAACCGCGTCTCGAGGAGGTCGGCGTCCTGCTCGAGCCCGCGCAGGGCGTCTTCGAGCATTCCTTCGGTGACGGCCTTGGTGATTTCCGCGGCGATCGCTACGCCCTTGGTGATCTTCTCGATGACCGAGAAACTGGCGCTGGCTCCCGACTCGGCGGCCTTGATGGCACCGCGGGCTGGAGCCATGACGTCGCCGCCAGCGGCCAACCCGGCAATGAAGCTTTGCGGAATCGACTCTTTGGGTACGGACATCGCGCTGAGCATCAAGTTGCGAGACTCGCTCAGGTCATCTGCGATGCTCGTGGCGATGCGGCTCGTGACTTCCGCTGCGGAGATGATGTAGCCGTAGATGGTGCGGGAGGAGTTCTCGGAGGCGAATTGGTCGACGCGCGCGTCCAGCCGGCCGAAACCGTCGACGATATCCCCCAGGAGGGCATTGTAGTCGCGCAGGCTGGTTTCCAGGTCATACCAGGCGAGCAGGAAATCCGAATAGGCCAGCTGGACTTCGCCCTGCGCTCTCCGGTTGCTCTTCCATTCGGGCGGTTTGATCACCAGCCCGTTGTCCGCCACGTAGAAGCTCATGGTGACCACCGAGTTGGTGTTGAGTTGGACGTTAAGGGGGCGGACCTTGGTACCGGCCAAACTCTGTCCGGTGGTCGCCGTATTTGTGCTGAAGGTGAACTCGTAGTTGTAGACCTGGATCGGCAGGCTGGTGCCTTTCACGGGCATGCGGCTGCCGATCAGATCGTGCACATCCACGTACTGGTAATGGTAAAGATCAGGACCGTCGTAGCCCTGGGGATAGGTCTTGCCCGGGCCGATGTCGTCCGGATACGGGAAGCCGAAGATCTCGATGAGCTGGTTGTTGTAGTCGTCCTCGCCGCTGCTGACGGTTTCCCGAAGGTCCTCGAGAGAATCGGCCTGGCGGCGCAGGAGTTGGACCTTATCCTGGGCGTTGGCCAGGATGCGGGCGGCGTTGTTCACCATGGCCAGGGCGCGTTCATAGAGTTGTTCGAAGTGGGTCTTTCCGGCGTCGATACCGGCGGGATCAATGTCAAAAGGCACGGTGTTTTTGTCCAAGCCGAGGGGGTTCAACCCCTTGTCGGCATAGTCCATTTCCTTCTGCACCTCTTCCATGGCGGTGACGACCTCTTTCAACTCGGGCACGGTGGTGCGGTCGATGACCTGGATGCCCACGTGCTGGGCGTTGGTATCCTTGTCTGGCAGCAGGGAGTTGGCGACGGCCCAATCGAAGAGGGCGGCCTGGCCGATGCGGCTACCCCATTCGGTAAGGCCCCAGGCGCGATCGGGGTGCGCATCGCGGAAGCCGGCCGAGGCACTTTCAGAGGTCTCTTTGTAGAGCTGACGGTGGGTCAGCCCCATGACCTGGATGCCGGTCCGAGCGCGGGCGGCGGCGGCTTCCGCGAACTTCCGTTCGTCGTAGTAATCGACGCTCACGGGCACGCCGCCCACCAATTTGGATTCAATGCGGGGGACCCACTCGAAGTTGGTGTTCGCGAGGAGAGAGTAGTAGGCCTTGATGGCGGTGAGGTAATGTCCCCAGGCATCGCCGTGGCCTTGTGGATACAGCTTTTTGGCATCTCCTTCCGTGATGGATCCGCGTTCGTCGTTGTCTTCGTTACGAACGTTGTAGTTCAGGGCATACGCCGCCTCGCCCCCATTCAGGCCTTTGGTGAAGTTCCAGATCAGGCGGTTATAGATTGGGTAAGTTTTTACCGAGGGCAGCAGAGAGTCGTCCCGGCCGCGCAGCAAGGCGAGTTCTTCGTCCAGGAGCGTTGGCAACTGGTTCATGAAACAGAACAAGGACGTCCATTCCGCAGCGTAGACGGCGCGGTCTGAGGTGCTGAAGGCGACGGTCGGATCGTTGGCATCCGCATAGGACTCGTTGCCGAGGATCATGTAGAGGTCGTGGATCCTGCCTGCGGCCAGCAGCAGGGCGTCGTTGGCTGGGGCATACTTGAAGCCCGAGTCCACGCTCAGCATGCGACCGCGCTTGAGGATGGTTTCGTAGATCTCGATCAGGCCGAAGTCGTTGATGTTGTTGAGATTCAGCGGTACATCGCCCACCCAGCGGGGACCGGCTTGGCTGATCATGCTCACCGTGGTGTTAATGGCGTTGTCCTGGAGATCGCTGATGCGCTGTTCAAACGGGTTGATGCCGTTCAGGGCGCGCTTGATCCAACCTTCCGCCAGCATCGGCTCCGTCCAATCACTCCAACCGGTATCCGAGGCACCCTTGGGCCGATAACGGCAGACGAAGTAATTGTCGGTGAGGGTAAAGAGGCCGGGGCCTTGGATGACCACTCGTGGTTTATTGTCACCTTGATCGTACCGAGTCCACTCCTCCCGAACGTTCTCGGGAGGCATCCCCGAGTCGTTGGGGGGCAGGGTGCGCCACTCGAACTCAAATCGGTTCGGGTCACCCGCGAAGTCGCCACTGTGTTGGAGGGTGAGTTGTTCGTCGAGCGGATTATCGGAGGAAACGACTTTGATTTCGCCGCGATAGAGTTTGGGATCCACCCGGATGATGGCCAGACTGATGGGATCGGGCGGCTCATTCAGATTGGTGCTGTTGTTGAAGGCGATGGTGACGAACCCGGTTCCTTGGGCCAGGGCTGCGGACAAGGCCAGGGAATCGAAGGGAGTATTCTCATTCGCAATGGATACAACGTCATGCGCGAATCCGTTCACCAAATCACCCCACGCAGAGTCGTTGCTCAAGTTCTTCACCACCGCAAGGTCGTCTTCGCTGAGGACATTCAGTTGGAGGAACGATTCGCCCGCGGGGGGTTCCACGAACTCACCGACCAACGTCAGGAGCTTGGCGTCGGGATCGAAATAGAGCCGGTTGCGAAGGTGGGGTGGCAACGTGGGGAAGTACTTCTTGCCCCGGTGGCTCTCGGTCGCGATGTCGTCTGGCACGGCGTCCAGGGGGATCGAGCGCGCCTGGGTGGGATCGATCAGCGAGACACTGGCCATGGCGCTGGGCTGTTGTTTCGATTGTTCGTAGACCACTCGCACGCTCTTTTGCCCGAGGATGGCGGGCATGCCGCCCTTGGCTTTGGACAGGGTTTCACCCATTTGCAGCACCGGGATGTCGTCTGGCCAGCGCACGGTATAGCGGTAAGGCACCGGCAGTCCGCGAGGTCCATCGCCACTGAGCCAGGGAACCTCCGTGCCCGGCGCCGGTAGTTTGGATTCCCCGGGGAAATCGAAGCCGGTTTGGACAGGATAGAAGAAGCGCAACACGATGTTCGTGGGGCTGATCCCGTCCGCGCCGGCTGCCATGGCCCAGTATTCGAGTTTGCGGTCGCGCCAGGCAGGTCCTTCCTCCAGGAAGGAGGCGCTTGCTTTGGGAAGCACCGTCAGCGGCATGGGCGGTTGCAGCAGGGTGCCCGCGAGCAGTTCCTGGGAGAACTGGTAGACCTCGTTGGTGGCCAGCACATGGAAGCTGGCCATTCGAAGCTGAGCCGAGCCGGCCTCCTTGTACTGGACCAGTACGTAGGGCAGCGAGGAACTGGCGGAGTTAAGGTCGTTCCGGATGGCGTAGACCCGCCCGGCGAGGATCAGGGCGTGTTCCTCGTTGGGATTGTATCCCGGGAGTGCCGGGTCGTTTTGGTAGTAGACGCTGGGATTGCCCATCGTCGGGCTTAGCAGCCCCACCGGGTTGCTATTCTGTCCCGCGATGATGAGCTCGGGAGCCTGCGGATCCCAAGTGCCCTGGTAGCGGCACACCAACGAAGGCCAGAACACTCCGACCGGCATTCCGTCCTGGCGGTTCTCGCGAGGCCACCAGACTTCCAGCACCCCGGTGTTGACGGGGAAGATGTGAGAGGTTTCCGAAGGATAGGAGTAGAGGCGATCATTGTAGCGGTCACCTTCCGGCGCGTGGACGTAGCCGGGCTGGGCGGACCATTGCGGGCTTACGTCACCCAGTTGAGCGGCGGCGACAGTGAAATCTCCCTGCACCGAGACGGTCACGCCGCCGACCTTGTTGTTGACGGCGGTCGCGGTGTAGGTTTCGAAATTGAGATAATAGTCCAGTCCGTTGGGCTGGCCGAGCAAACGTCCCTGGCTCTGAGCCGCCAATTCGCTGGGGCTGACCAGACGGGTCCAAACCCGGAGTTCGGCCAACTCCCCGGCATAGCCCGGCAGACTGTCGGCCGCGACCGGGCCGCCAACGATCAACGTATCCCCCGCGACACTCCCTACCCGAGTGGGCTCGGCATCCTCGGCGCCATTCACGAAGAGGCGCACGGGCCCGTTGGTGGCGAGACTCAGCGCCACGTGTTGCCATACGCCGGTCTTGATGAGGCTTTGGCCCTCCATTTGGATCGGGACCGGGTTGCCATCGGCCCACACGGAAAGGCGCAGGTGCTGGTTTGCCGTGAGGTCGAGTTGGAAGGATCGCTGGGAGGGGTCCGCGGCCTGGAGTTTGGAGAGCAGGTGGACGTTCATGCTTTGCTCGGGCTTCAGCCAACACTCGATGGTGGTGGCGGCCGCCGCGGCGCGCACGGGCATGTTCAGTGAATTGGCCCCCTGCAAGCGCAGCGCGTTCGCGGTGCGCACGGGATGGATCTCCTTGCCGATGATCCAGGGCAAAGGGGTCTGGTTGAACAGGTCGGCATTGGCGTGGTCCACCGACCGCACTGCTTGGAACCAGACGCTCTCATTGGCGGAATAGCGCAAGAGGGCATGGCCCGGACCGGTGGTGGAGAAGACCCATTCTCCCGCATCGTTGTTCTCGAGGGTGGCATGCTGGGCCGGTTCCTGGAAGTCCTCCAGCTTGACCTGTAGTTCGCGGGGGATGACGACGGGCGCGTTGGAGGACGCCCCGCCGCGCACATAGACCTGGGTCAGGGAGTCGGGAGGCCAGTCCGCGGCATACCAGTCGAGCTCGAAGGGCCATTCGACCTCCATGACGCCTTGGTGTTTCCAGTACATTTCGATCTGATAAGGCTGGTCCACGGTGCGGGCGATGGCGAACACCCATTCGTTCTTGGGTCCGTCCGGGGTGCGGGTGGCGTGTTTGTACACGAGTTTGGGATGACCCTTGCGGATCTCGGCGCGCAGGTCATTGCCGCCATAGGAAGTGTCCACTGGCAGCAGCCTTTGTCCCACGAACACATTCTGCACGTGCACGCGGGGTGCGGCCACTTCGACCACCTCCCAACCCACCTGCCGGATCCGTTCGCCGGTCTCAAAGAACTCGAGGATGACCATTCCCGTCACGTCCTTGGCGTGGAGAATATGCTGTTCATCCTCCCAGAGGCCCTTGAGGAATTGCTTGAGGGGTTGGTTGGTTTTGCTGGTGTCCTCCACAGGGAGGCCGATCTTCGTGTTGTAGTGGATGGTGGCGAATCGATCTCGCAGACTGACCGTGGGAGCGTTATAGGGTTCCTCGGTCCAAAAGATGCGGGCGGGTCGCCGCTCGGGCACGGCCGAGATGAGATAATTGCGCTCTTGAGTACCGCCGGCGGACAAGGGCCAGGTAATGCGGACCAAGCCGCTGTCCGCGGCGATCACGATCTTGCGCGAGGGCACATAGAAGGCGGCGGTGGGGGGCTCGATGACCGGTGCGGAGTCCACGTTGACGCCTGGGAGCGGGGTGATGACCTGACCCAGCTGAAAGTCCGGTCTGCGACCTTCGAACGGCTGGCCGAAGGAGGATTGCACCAACTGAAACCGGCCATTTGGCGTGGCGGGCACGACCGGGTCGGCCGCACTGCCGGGGAATCGATAGGGGCCGGAATGGCCGCCAAAGGCGACCCCCGCAACGCCGTTGGAGTGATCGGGCGCGAGGGGAGGCTGGTGCCATAGGTTCTCGAACTCGGCCAGTGCCTCATAGCCACCCGCCGCGCGAGCCGCGCTGAGACCCACCACCGCGCAGAGGCTGAGACCCAGGAGAAGAGGGAGTCGGTTCATAGGCTCGAACGCTCGCAGACCGCGTTTAGTTGGGGCTGAGTGACGATGGCCCCGGGATCATCATCGAATTCGCTGGATAAAGGCCAAAACGTAGTAGGGCGGCAAGATGGAGAAGGCGCTTCCGCTTCCGGTCTTGTCCGTGGTTCGGCTCTGGGTGCTGTTGTTACGCCCCGAGGCAGGAGAACCCATCGCCTCGCTGCTTCCATTCCACGACGCTTTATAACCCACGGTGTTGAAACTGAAGGAATGGCCATGGGCGGGCATTTCCGCCTGGGTTAGGGTGTGGGTTTCATCGCCTCCCTGGGTTCCTGGGTTGCGTTTTCCCGAGCCCAGGACGAAGCGGTTGCTCAGATCGGGCGTTTTCTGGTCACTCCCATCGGCCGCTTTCCAGCTCTGGCCGTTGCACAAGGCCCAGCCGGGCGGGATCTGATCCGAGGCTCCACCCCACATGATGATCCCCCCCACCGGAACGAAGCCTCCCCCGAACGTGGCGGCGGCGGTGAGTTGGCCGGTAACCGTCAGGTTGGTCACCGTGAGCTCCGTGGCCGCCAGCGATTCGTTGCTGCCAAGAAGCGCATACTGGTTGGCCGGAATGCCTCCCAGGGAGGCGGCGTTCTTCGCGGCCACCGCAAAGGGGGTGCTCAGGAACTGTTGCCGCGGCGTGATTTCCTGCGGGTTTTCCACCGCAGCGCCGGTATTGTCCCTGGCGACGGTGATTCCCAGGTAACGCTCCCGATCCGTAAACGCCTGGCGAACATCGCTGGTTTGTACTCCTTCGAGCGGGGAGCCGCCATCGCCGAGGACCACATTGAAAATGCCGCTATTCACGCTCACGGGGAAGGAACGCCCCCAAATCAGGGTGCCGCCCGTCCCTGCCGACCAGATGCGGAACTCGATCTGGTAGTTGCCGTTGGGCGCATTGGTTCCCGACCCATCCAGGAGTCGGCCCTGATAGTTGATCAGCGGCGGCACGGCTTCCTGGGGTCGCGCGGTAGCCGAGACCCAGAGCAATAGGCCGAGGGTGAGCATTCTTGCCATTCGTGGACGCTCCCGGTTGGTTTGGAGGGGTTGAATCATAAAGAATCAAGGTTGGCGATCGATCAGAAGAGCGGTTAGTGCAGGACAGGATCACGGTTCATACGTTCGAGTTTGAAAGGTCCTTCCAGGACGATGGGCTGGGGTCGCAGCCCCTGGATGACCTCTCGGTAGACACCTCCGGCGCGCCCAATGCCCCAGAAGGGGATCGGCGGCAACTCCGACGTATCCCAATTCGCGCCTTGTATGGTCGCCGAGTGTCCTTGCCCACTGACATCGCTCAACGAGGTGCCTTTGCCTTCGTTGGCGGGCCAGTAGGCCACCAGATTGCCGGGGATCTGGCCTCCGAAGAGGTACATGTCCTCGTAGACCCCAGCAGCCGTCCGGGCGCTATCCCAAATCACCAAGTCGTAGATGCGGCCTCGGAAGTACTCTGGAGTGTCCGCATTGCTGCGACCGCACCAATTGCTTGTCCGCGCCACTGTGGCGGGTGCATCCATGGCACCTTGGACTTCCAGGACACCGTTCCAATACAGCTGCGCAGTTCCATTCCCATCGTTGATGGCCGCCACGTGGACCCACTGGTTCGTGGGAAACGGATGTATGGAAGTCAGCTTCGATTCGGCGCTATCGCGGGACACGCTGAAAACCATCTGTCCAGAGGCTTTGTCGAGTCGGAGCACGACGTTGTCGGCAGCCGGACCGTTTCCCAGATCGAACACAGGGAGGTCGTTGGTGACGGGGCCGTTGACGCGCACCCAAGCTTCCAGCGCGAAATCCCCTCCGAACGAGAGTGTATCCAAAGCGACTTGCTGGTTGGTTCCCGAGAAGTCCAAGACCGGGCCCGTGGGCAGAAAGTGCCCCGTTTCCGTCTCCCGTGTCACTTCGAAGTCGAAGCTGACTTGCCGGCTCACCGTGAATGACTCCCGGCCGGCGGCCAAGCGGTTGGTGGTGTAATTCTCGTCGAGGTTGTTGTGATCGGGATGGTAGACGTGTTTGAACGGGTTGACGGGGTCGTCGTAGTCCAGTTTCACTTCGGCTTCCATCGCCTGTGCAAACGTGCCAGTCAACGGCACTGAGTCCATCACCGGAAATGCCACCGAACTGATGCGGGATACGACCTTGACCCCGGCTGGGACCCGACTTTCTGATTGGTAGAGTTGCACCTGTTGATTGGTGTTGGCCGGGTCGGTAGCTAAGAGCACACGCTGGAGCAGGCGGGCCCGGTTCTGCTCGTCCACATGGACTAGGAGGCGGTAACTGAGGGGGCTTGCAACAGGCTGGGTGGCAAAAGGATCCAGGGGTGGAGCGGTCGGCAGATCGGGAGCCTCTTTCGGGGGATCCTCGGGCGCAGCCACTGCATTCACCGTCGACCTCCCCACCCGCTCGATCTGGACCTGGCCAACCCACAGGCCCTGGTGCGGACTGTAGGCGGGCAACTCCGAGCCTGCGGAGGAGGGTTTGGCGGTGCTTTGCAGCTTGCGGGTCACTTTGGCGCTTTCGGCCACCACGGGGACCAAGACGCGCCACCCGTGCGAGTTCTCCACCACCTCCAGCAAAGTCTGGTAGGCCGCCCCTGCGTTTCCCTGTGCCTGATATTCCTTCAACGCGCTGCGCCGCACCGTCAGGCGCACCTCCCGTTCTTCCTGAGGGGCCAGGGTGATCTGCCACGGACCGGTGAGCGGGACCCACTCGAATCGGTTATTGGCCAGGTTGGACTCGAAATAGGCGAGTGGCACTTCTCCGGCCACTTCGGGGAATCCGGCGGGCGCGGCTTCCGAAGCGAGGGGTGACAGGCGCAAGGATAGGCTTTGGGTATCAGACAGATTGCGGAAAACGAGGCTCAATTGCCGCTGGTCCGTGCCAAAATCCAAGAGGCCTGCGGCCGTGGCATCTCCCGTGAGCTCCAGAGGCACGAGCTGGCGGACCAAAGCACCGCAGCGAACCCAGTATGCCGCGCCCGGCTGAATCACCGCACGCGCCGTCTGCCGGATTTGTTCCTCTTTTCCGTCCGGCCCAATCGAGAAAATCCCGCTGGTGGATCCTGGGCTGGCGGCTACTTCGGAAGTGTCGCTGAAGAACTCCAGGAACGTGGGCGGCGAGGTGGATCGCACCGGCAGGCCGATCAGGTTGAGTGAATTAGCCAGCAACTCTGGATCCTTCCAAGAGGGAACCCCCTTCACCGACCACACGAAAGGCGCCGCCTGATCGCGAACTTTGATCAGGTAAGCCTGGCCACCGTTCAAGCGCTGGAGCGTCCGCAGAAAATACGTGGGATCGGAAGGCGGGAGCCACACCCGCCAGTGTTCTGTTTTCTGGAGGAGCACGGCGGGTGATTCGATGAATTCAAGCGAGGAGGCGCGGCGGTTGAATTGCCAGACACTCTGGACTTGGGGTAAGGCGGCAAAGATCTCGTCGGCATAGGGCTGAGCCGGGGTCACTTGCAGGTAAACGGCATTCCAGCCTGGCTTCAAGGATACCGGTTGCTGGACCCATTGCGCCAAGCCCGTGCTTGAGCCGAGAACCAGCCCCAGCCCTAAGCTGAAAACCGTTGATCTGAAGGATCTTAGCCTCATAAGCCGCCTGGACGAATCCGCGCGCTAGCGCGTTGCCTAAGACTCTCGCTTAGCCGGGCCCAATCCTGGCCTCCTATCCGTAGCTGCTGCGCCGCGTGTCCAAAGCACGACACCTCTCCGGGGGAGTTGAGATCAGTTAAGCGGTATTGCTCTTGGTGATGTGAAGGGTAGTAAAGGCATAGGTTACCCAGAATGTCAATGAAATCCTGCGATGCAGATCCCATCCGCGCCTTGATAATACAGTTTGCTTCTACCTTGCATGAATGAATCTTTCGGTATAAGCTCAACGCCTGTGTGGCCAAAGGGTACAAAACGTTGAAACAACTGATAGAAAACGAAATGGGTGACCAAACCAACGACCAGACGGAGAGTTCTGCCTCAGGACTCGCGAAACATGGGCTTTCGATTTTGTGGGCCGCGTGGCTGCTGCTCGCGGGAACAAACCCGGGGTTGGCTCAGGAGACGATTGCCATCAGCCAGCAGCCCGCGGACGTAACCACTTCGGTAGGTAAGCAGATCCAGACCATGGCGGTTGCCACGGGGCCAGCGACGGGCTATCAGTGGTACAAGGACGGCCAACCCTTGGTGGGAAAAGCGGGAGCGAAGCTGAGTGCGCTCCTTTCCTACAACTCTGCCGTGGTCACTAATACTGGGGACTACTATGCTGTGTTTACGAACTCCAGCCAGTCGGTGACCTCCCGGGTGGCGCGCGTTTATATTGTCCCGCCCGGGCCTCCCTTGATCACCAAGCACCCGCAAAGTACGAGCATCACCGAGAACGATTTTCTCCTGCTCAGCGGGACAGCAATTGGCTCAGGTGGCACCCTGAGCTACCAGTGGCTGCGCGAGGGCACCAATATCGGGACGGGAATCAGCTCTCTCCGCCTGAACGCGCCTGATCCGAATCGCTTTGGCCGGTTTCAGCTTGTGGCGACGATGACACCGGGAGGGAGTACCACGAGCGAGGTGGCCGTGGTGACCCTCAAGTCTGATACCAATGCGGTGCCGCCCTTGATCGCCGCGCAGCCGACCAGCGTGACGGGTACGATGGGCTCGGACGTGGCGCTGTCCGTGGTCGTGGAGGGGACGGCGGCGGTGACGTTCAGCTGGTACCGATCCAACGAACCGGTGTGGGTGGACGGCCCAATCTTTCCCGTGTACCCCCTATTGACGAATTCGCTCTCTATTCAGCGGATTGGGCCGCTCAATGCCGGCCCGCACTGGGTAGTGGTTGCCAACCAGTACGGTGCCAGCACCAGCGCGGTGGCGGTTGTGAGCTACACGAATCCACCGCCCGCGCAGATCGTGCAGGATCTCGCGGATGTTGAGATTGGGATCGGGCAGTACCAGCGCACCAATCTCCTGGCGGATCTGGTCCAGCTGCGCGCAGGCAACCAGAAATCGCTCCTGATTTCGCTGGCGGTGGATGCCGGATCTGGCGGTTTGTCCACTACCGGGCATTGGGACCTGGCCCTGGGTCCGGATGGCCGATTCACTGCGGGGGGCGATGGCTTTGCCCCGCCGAGTCAAGGGACTTGGGGCACGAACACGGCCCTCTTGTTGACCAATCTGACTGGGGTGGGCGGGGTGGCGAGCGTGCAGTGGGGTGCCGATGGAAAGTACGTGCTCCAATCTCCAGCAGGTACGCAGACGGGCCGATACTTCGTTCCCGGCCCCCGGCGCCCTGCGATGGCGGTGTTCACTCTGGAAATTTCCAGCAGCAACACGTTCACGCATTGGTGGCATAAGGATGGAATCCCCATGACCTTGCCCTGGACCCCCTCGCAGGCGACGCCCTACGAGGTCGTGTCGCTGGTGAGTGATGTCCCCGGCATTCCGGGCCCGGTGAATCGCTATCAGTTGGTGATTCCCGACGTAACACCGCTGGATGAAGGCACGTACCATGTGGTGATCACCAACACCGCCATCTACGGAGCGTTGCAGGGCGGGGGGGTGTTCAGCATGGTGACGTCCGTGGATTCCAGCCGTCCGGCCAAGCTGTCGGTGCTGGGTTGGGGGGAAACCAACGCCCCGCAGGTGCTCTCGGCGGCTGAGCTCAGTTCCACCGCCAATGACGATGTCACCGCCCTCTCGGTGTTGCCGGATGGGTCAAGCCTCTTGGGCCTGCGCTGGCAGCCCATGCCAACGACGCTCGAGCCGCGCGGACGCCTGCTGCATCTGGCTGCGGACGGATCTACCAACTGGATGTCCGGGCAGCTTACCCTTCCCGCCGCCCAAGGGGAGGGAATCCGAGGCACTGCTTCCGACGGGGAGGGCGGGGCCTTCATCGGAGGAACGGAGGAAAACTTACGATACTGGTTCCTGCGGCGCCTGCGGCCGTACACCGTGGTGAGTGGTGGGGTCACGAACGTAGGGGTGACCAATGCCTGGACTCGGCGGGTGTTTGGCCCGGCGGAAAATCCGCCTGAGAACACTTACCTTGGGGGTGACCTGGCGGACGTGGTCAAGATGCTTCCCACCCCCGATGGTTTGGTGGTGGCTGGCCATTTCCGGGGGAGGATTCGCTTTGGAGCGCTCCCGGTCAATGACACGGATGCTCCGGCGCTGCGGCCGGTGATCGGCGGGATCGTGCTGACCAATCAGAGCGAGAGCACGCGGGACATCTACCTGGCCAAGTATGATCGCACCGGCGCGCTGGTGTGGATCCGGCAGCTGGGCACGAGCAACGATGACGAGGTGACCAGCCTGGTCTCCAACGGGACGGGCGAGTTAGCTTTAGGGGGGGCTTTCGAGGGGACTCTCCAGTTCGCAGGCAAGGCTTATAGCTCGACCTCAGTCACCAATCCTCCCTCCACCGTGGTCACGGGGCAAGATGGATTCGTGGCAAGATTCTCCGCTGAGGGCACTCCCCTTTGGTTCCAAGCCATCGGCGGAACGGATATTGCCTTCATCCCCGAAACAAAGGTCGATGCCGTGGCTTTGGACAGCAAGGGCCGGGTCTACTTTGCCGCCTCGCGGCCCGAGGGACGTTCCTATCTGCGTCCGGGCATCTATACTGAGAAAGCCTTCCTGGGGTTCTTGGATGCCGTCGGATCTCCGGTCTGGGCTCAGCCTCACAATGGGACTTCGGCTGATGGGGCCACTCTTTTGGAGGTGGATGGTGGGGACAACGTGATCCTGGCCGATCGCCTGACCTCCATCGCTGCGCTCGACACTCTCCCTACCACAACCGGGACCACTCTGGCGAAGTTCAGCCCGGATGGAAGACTCCTATGGATTCGCTCCCTCGACACCCCGTCCCCCAACGCCGCCGAACCGCGTCCCGCCTCCGCCAGGCATATGGGAAGGGATGGCCTTGGGCGTCTGGTGTTGGCAGGCCAGCTTCCCGCACGCCCGGGAGTAGGCCAATCGCCCAGCCTTGGACAGCGATTCGACGACTTCGAGCTTTTGCTCAGCGATTTTGTGTCGGGCGATGCGCTCGACACCTTCGTGGTTCGTCTGGCGGCGGAGGGTGGCGGTACGGTGGCGGAGCCTGCGGTGCTTCGGTTTACCCTCCCCCAACCTGGCATGCTGACCCTGCGTTTGGAGTGGCCCTCTGGGTACAAACTCCAGCGTGTGGGTGCCCTTTCGGGCGAATCCTGGGAGACTCTGGACGTGTCTTCGCCCTATGATGCCGATCCACGTTCCGGACCTGCTGCGTTTTATCGGGTGATGCGGAAGTGACTCAGCGGACGGCACCAATGGGGCGTCCGCCACGAACGGCGTGAAACCGGACTCTGTACGGATCCGGCGCTTTCGGGCATCCTCGGCGCCGCTGTGCATCGTGTGATCTTCCATCTCGACATGGACGCGTTCTACGCGTCGGTGGAGCAGCGGGACAACCCCTCGTTGCGGGGGAAGCCGGTGATTGTGGGTGCCCCTCCCACCCAGCGAGGCGTGGTGTCGGCGTCCAGTTACGAGGCACGCAAGTTCGGGGTGCGTTCCGCCATGGCAAGCATTACGGCTGGCCGGCTTTGTCCCAAGGGGATCTTTGTGCGACCGCGCATGGAGCGTTACCGGGAGGAATCGCAGGCGATCATGAAAATCATCGGCGAAGCCGGTGCGGTGATTGAGCAGGTGTCGATCGACGAAGCCTATCTGGATTGCTCTGCATTGGCGCAGAGCGAGAGTCTGGACGGGTCGCTGGCGAAGGCCGTTCCCCTGGCGCGGCAGTTGAAGGCGCGCATCCAGGCGGAGAGGCAACTGACGGCTACGGTGGGGATTGCTTCCAACAAGCTGTTGGCGAAGATTGCCAGCGACCATCAGAAACCCGACGGCTTGACCCTCATCTTGGAGGAAGGGAAGGTGCAGTTTCTGCGCCCCTTGCCAGTGCGTACTCTCTATGGGGTGGGTAAGGTGACCGAGCAAGCGCTGAAGCAACTCGGCATCGAGACCGTCGGGGACCTCCAGGATTATCCCGGTGACCTCCGCTCTTTTGTAGGGTCGTTCGGGCCCAGGCTGAAGCAGTATGCCCTTGGGGAAGACGATCGGCCGCTGGAGTTGGGCGATGAGATCAAGAGTATCAGTGGTGAAGAAACCTTCTTGAAAGACACGGAGGACCGGAAGGTTCTGCGGGCTTGTTTGCGGGAGCAGGCGGAGGACATTTCGCGCCGATTGAAGCGGCGTCACTTGGGAGCGCACACCGTGCAAGTGAAGGTGCGTTACGGGGATTTCACCACGCTAACCCGTCAGATCACAGTGGAGGAGCCCTTGAGCGAGGCTAACGAGATTTATCGCCTGGGTTGTTACCTGCTCGGCCGAGATAAGCTGGTCAACCGGCCGCTCCGACTGCTGGGTTTGGGCGTTGCGGGTCTGGCCGAACCGGCGGGGCAGCAGCTGAGGCTATTGTGAATGTGAGGTCCGCGAATGGCTCTCGGAGGTTGGAGCGGACGGCACCGCATTTGTTCCCTCGTGGGCCTGCTTAAGGAACAGGTCCGACGGAAAGCTCAGAGTGCCACTCGAACACTCCTTCCACTGGAACTCCGTTGTCTTCTTCGGGGATCCCAAGAGACGTGAGAGGAAACGTCGGTCGCCGATCCCCCAGAGGTTCAACGCGTTGACCCACCGTTCCCTTCGGGTCTGCTCTCGAACTCTGGTTTTCATCTTCCAGACACGGGTGTCTCGAGGCAAGGGAATCGCGTAGACAGGGTGCGTCAGAGCCGTGCTCTCTCCCGGGCGCAAGAAGATCGTGTAGGGCGTTTCTGCGAGGTAGTTCGTGGAAACGTTGGTCCCATCGACTTGACACTCGATACGCAGTGGCACGGCGAGGTAAGCGGTTCCTACGTTGGAAATCACCAAGAAGGCGCGAGTGATATCCCCCTGGACCTCATAGCGGTGAACCCCCGTGGTCAATTCCAGGGACTTCTCCCGAAACCACAAATACATCGCGGCGGCGCCGACTAAGAGTGCGACCACGATTCCGATGCGGCGGGTGAGTCTTGGTGATGGCATTGCGGCGCGGATTCAGGGTTTCAGTGCCCGTTTGTGGATGCTTTGGACCTTTCCTGGTGCGTCTCTCGGACAGCCTGCAATAGTACCCGAAACGCCTCATTCTCTTTCGTTGGGGAATCGGTGTTGGTGTCGTTCCAGGAGACGATCAGTTTGAGCGAAGGGAAGACCGCCATACCGCGGATTCCTCCATGGCCCAGGGCGGCGAACAGGTCGGGTGGCGCCGAGGGCCAATGACGATTACCGTTCTTCTCCATACCATTCACCCACCAGAGCCAGGAGTAACTGCCGAAGTGCTCGGTTTGGTTGTCGGGGATGCGTTGGGAGCCGAGCGTTCGCTGGCCGGGCAGCATGTCGGCCGCTTCCATACCCGCGCGTGGAAGGAAGGCTGGCAGAGGAGACGAGATCGCCATCGTCGCCAGATCATTACCAATGAGTTGGCGTCCGTGCCAGTTGCCGCCTTGGAGATAGAGCTGTCCAAAACGCGCAAAGTCACGCGGGGAGATGGCGAGGCGGCCCGCTCTTTCGGCCGCTCCGAACGCGGTGAGACTTGGGTGATCCTCGCAGCCGAGGAGGTCGGTCAGGAGTGGGTGGAGAACCTTGGTATCGACCTCTTTCCAGGCCGTTCCATAGACTTTGCCAAAGAGCAGATCGACAAAGAGGGCCATTTGCCAATCGTTGTAACAGAAAGCGGTGCCGGGTCGTTCGGTAAGGCCGTAACACGAGGTTTGATTGGCGAGGTGGCGCCAGGTGATGTTGGCGTCTTTGGAGCCGAGGTTGGTGTTGAGCGTTGCCAGTTTGGGCTCCCATTCCAGAACTCGCTGGTCCAGTGAGGGAATTCGGCCGTCTTCGATGGCCCGCAGCAGGAAATGAGTGAACCACGGTTTGACCGCGGAGGCAACGTCGCCGGGCCTGGTCGCATCCCCCCAAGTATAGACGAGTTGGCCGGCGCGGACCACACATCCGCGTCCTCCGATGGAGTCGCTGTAGGCTTTCAGTTTCGCCTCGTCGAGCCCCACTTCGGAGGGGGTGGCTTGGGGCCAGGGTTGAGTGGGACGGGCCGAAGTGGTCTCCGCAGCCAAGTTCTTCAAGGAAACCAGGAACAGGCGTTCCTCCTCATCCAGCTGTGCGAAGAGCGGCCCATCGCGAAGGTCGAAGGAACGGCGGGGTCGCTCCTCGGGCTTGGTGCGGGTACCTCCGTTATGGAAACACCATCCGGCCGCACCACTGTGGCGCGATGCCTCCAGGTCCGCAGTGAAGTCCGCTGCCCGCGGTTCCCATCCGGCGTAGCCTCTTCGAAACGGCTCCTGGTAGTGTATGGGGACGGTTCTTCCCAGCTCGCGCATCCAACCAAGCATCTGGACGGTCTTAGCCGAGGTCTGGGCTGCAGAATCTGCCTCACGGGGCCGATGTGGGGTGAGGAAGTCGAGTTGAGCCTCCTGGAGATACCTACGCAGGTCTTCGTGGCCCAGGTCGCCTCCGGCGTGGGAGGCGGTGATGAGCAACTTGGGGGCGAGCTCTTTGGCAGTGTCGCGCAGGGTCCGCAGTTCCTGCACGCTGACGTAGCGTTGATCGCGAATGTTTCGTTCGTTCGCGAGATCGAGGTACCAGTTGCGTGCGGGGCGCAAGGCTTTCACGAGGGTGATCACGGCCTGCTGGTGGGCCTCCAGAGTCTGTAATTCCCCAGCGTCCCCACGAGACAGCGAGACGTCGACGATCACGTGGCGGCGGTCGCACTCGGCCACCAACCATGCCAAGCGGCTTAGGAATGGTTCGCGTGCTTTTCCATGGGAATCGACCGCGGAGACGTTGGTGGCATAGGCAGACCAAGTAGCCCAGACGCGAATCCAGTTGAACCCATGAGCCTGCAGATCTTTGAGGTCCTGCTGGATGGTCTCTTCGGAAGCCCCCAAGGCGCCGTAATAGCTCGCTCCCAGCAGGAAGGTAGGAACGCCTTGGATGGTGAAGTGGGAGCCGGAGATTCCGAGGATGGTTTCCGGTGTCCCAGGGGCGGCGGCCTTGGCTTTGGTGCTGTCCGTCAGGAGAAGGACGAATAGGACCGCGAAGACGACCACGCGAGAAACCAGGCTCATGCAGTCAACGTAGCACGGGAGGCGGAGAGGCAGAACTAAAAAGGAGCTTCTGCGTAGTCGCCATCGGAAGATGGCGAGTGGCGTGTCAGAAAAGACGAGGTGCCGAATCAGAACCATGAAGCCGAGGAAGCGAACGGAAGGGAGAGGAGATGGGTATGGTCAACCGTGGTTTGACTCACGAACGGTTCTGGGTATCGTCAGCCGATGAAGCATGCAGGTTATGCGAGCAGTCGCCTCCACCGGGGACTTTCCCTCGACTCCCGCCGCAGATTCCTCTTCCTATCGGCTCGCGCGCTCGGGGCTGCCGCCTTGGTTCCGTCCACTTTGCTGGCGGGGAGCCAGAGTCGGAGTGCAAGGCCGCTTCGGATCCTCATCCTGGGTGGTACAGGCTTTCTCGGGCCGGCGTGCACGGAGTCTGCCCTTGCGCGAGGGCATTCCGTGACCCATTTCAACAGTGGGCGAACCGAGGAAGCTCGCAAAGACGGTGGGCGTCCGTCCGTGGTTCCTGCCGGGGTCGTACAGTTGTATGGGAATCGGGACCCGAACAAAACGGCTGACGATCGCAGAACCGAAGGCAAGGCGGCTTTGCAGAAAGACCCGAACAGTCCCAAAGGCCTTTCCCAGCTGGAGGGGAAACAGTGGGATGCGGTGATCGACACGAGTGGCTACTTCCCGCGCATGGTGCGGGCCTCGGCCGAATTACTCGCGCCTTCAGTCGGTCAGTATCTCTTCATCTCGAGCATCTCGGTTTACCGCGACACGAAAGTGCCTCATGCGGATGAGACCGCCCCGATCCTGACACTCGAGGATCCGAAGACCGAGGACATGGGCAAGGACTATGTCAACTACGGCGGAGGCAAAGCCATGTGCGAGCAAGCTGCAGAAGCCGCTATGCCGGGGCGCGTGACGAATGTGCGCCCTGGCTACATGGTGGGCCCTCGCGACACCTCCGGTCGCTTCCTTTACTGGCCTGTGCGGGCCTCGTTGGGTGGCACCATGGCTGTCCCTGGGATGCCGACCGATCCCATTCAACTGATTGATGTGCGGGATGTGGCCGATTGGCTGATTCACTGTGCTGAGAGAAAAGTGGTAGGGGTCTACAATGTCACGGGCCCCGGCCGCGAGCTCACGATGAAGGGCATGGTCAAGGCCGTTCGGAAAGGAGTGGGGTCAGCTTGCTCGTTTTCGTGGCTGGACACCCATTTTCTCGAAACGGAAGGCGTTGGTTTGGGTCCGTTTCCGCTCTACGCGCCCCCGGTTGGGGACACCGCGGGATTTCATCGCTGCAGCATTCAGCGGGCTTTGCGACAGGGACTGGCTTTCCGTCCGCTCGCGTTGACGGCCCGTGACACCCTGGGGTGGTATCGTGATCTGCCAGCGGAGTTACAGAAACGGGTTGCGCCTCAATTCGCCGAGAAGGCGGGCGAACGTTCATGGCTGGATAGGGAAAAGGAGCTGTTGGAGAAATGGCGCGCCCACAAAACGAGATAGGTTTGGATTTTTGCTGCTGGGTCCTCCTTCTGCGACCACATCGATGATGAAAGGAAAACCGCACACCTGGATTCGCGGAGTGCACCTTTACCTGGGGCTGTTTCTCAGTCCGTTCGCCTTGGTCTATTCGGTGAGCGTTTTCTTCCTAGTTCACAGCTGGTTACCGGGAAAACCAGATTCTCCACCCGAAATCCGAGTCGTATCCGGGTTGCCTTTACCCCGCAACCTCGAGCAACTCTCGGGTCGGGTCCTGATCGATGCCTTGCAGCCGGTGTTTTCGCAGGCGGGCATTCATGGCGAGGCAGGGTGGATTCAGCATCTCACCAAGGAAAGGCGATGGGTCATCCCGCTTTCGGTTCCGGGCCGGAGCACCATTGTCACCTTGGACGTGGAGAAGAAGGAGGCGCGGGTGGAGTCAAGGAGCACGGGTCTTGCGGATGCCTCGATCGCGCTGCACAAGTTTCCGGGCCCGCACCTGGTCCAGTTGCGGGGGAATTGGTTTCCCCTGAAGCTTTGGGGATGGCTTGCGGATGCCACGGTGCTCCTGCTGGCCTTCACTCTGTCCACTGGGTTCCTGCTCTGGTACGTGATGCGGCTGGACCGAGGTCCGGGACTTTGGTTCCTGGGAGCGGGAGCCGTCACCCTGTTTGGAATGATCTATGCACTCGCCTTTTGAAGACGGGACGGAGCCGACGTTCGCGGAGCCGCTGGAGCGAGGGGGGCGATGGTATGCTGTCTGCCGCAGGCTGCACTCGTACGTTGGATTGTATTTCTTCTTCTTCCTCTGGCTGTTTACCGGAACCGGTCTCCTCCTGAACCACTCCCAATGGCGATTCTCCGAGTTCTGGGCGAACCGACACGAGTCTGATTTTGAGCGCACCATCGTCGCGCCTGCTGCGGGGGGGGATCTGGCGCAGGCTCAAGATCTAATGAGGCAGCTCGGCCTTGCGGGGGAAGTGGAATGGACGCGAACCCGTGCGGATGACAAGCTTTTGGAGTTCCGGATCAGCCGTCCCGGTCAAATCCTGGAGGTGAAAGCGGATTTCGCCGGGCTGCATGCGAATGTGCACGAGATCAAATTGAACGGTTGGGGGATACTGAGAATCCTCCACACCTTTACCGGCGTGCGCATGGACGACGCAAAGAACCAGCGTGATTGGCTCGTAACTTCCCTTTGGGCATTGGCCATGGACGCCACCGCGGCCGGAACGATTGTACTGGTTTTCACCAGCCTCGGCCTATGGTGGGGTCGCCGTCAATCCAGAGCCCTGGGCTGGGTTGCCCTCGGGCTTGGCGTTTTGACCTGTGGGCTATTCTGCTTCGGCTTGCGGTCGATCTACTAAACGGTCAGTTCCCAACCCTTCCGGTACTCGCGTCCCAGGTACTTGTTGGCATCCGGAAGATTGGTGACCTTTCCGGCGGAGGCATCGAAACGCAGGGTCTTGCCTCCCATGCGCAGGGAGACGGCGGCGAGGTTGAAGGCATCCGAGATGGGGCCGGCCAGGGCAAAGTCGCCGAAGGTCGGCTTCCCGCCGCGGAAGGCTTCCACCCACGCGCCGCTGGCTTGTCGCCGAGTTCGCTCCCGGTCTTGCTCCTGCGCCGCGGGCAAGTTCTTGGACGCTTGGAAATCCTTCCCTTTCTTGGCGGGGAGAATCGTGGGGTTTTCTCCGAGGAAGCCGGTCAGGATTTTGCCTTCGTCACCTACGAACATCATCCCCTCGGCCTCGAGTTCCTTCTGGTCCTCTTCCAGCTCTTCCGGAATCCGCGGCCGCATCGAACCGTCGTACCAGTACAGATCGAGCGCCGGACGGTCGGCTTTGGCGGCAAACCGCAGGCGAACGGTGCATGCCGCGGGGAAGGAGTAATCATTTCGGACCTGGACCGCCACGTTGTTCTTGAGCGTGCACACGTGCGCGGGCCTGGACTCCACGCAGTAAGGGGCGTCGAGTTGGAACTCGTTAAAGACCGGCAAGAGGCTATAGTGCCCCATGTCCGCAATCGCTCCTCCGCCAAACTCATACCAGCCGCGAAACACGGTATGAGTGTAGTGGGGATGGTACGGTCGATCCAGGGAGGGGCCGAGCCAGAGGTTCCAGTCGAATCCCTCAGGGATGGGCGGGGTGTCGGTGGGGAGGGTGGGGTACTGGGGCCAGACGGGGCGGTTGGACCAATTGTGAATCTCCCGGAGCTTCCCGATGGCGCCGGCATCGATCCAGGCCTTGATGGTGCGGGCACGCGAGCCGTCACTCGCCGCGAGGAAATGCGTTCCTACCTTCGTGGCACGAGCCACCTCGATCACCATGCGGGCCTCATTCAAACGGTTGGCCAGAGGTTTGTGGGTGATGGTGTGCTTCCCCTTCTTCATCGCCGCGATGGCGACCGTGGCGTGAAGGTGATCGGGAGTCATGACTTTGACGGCGTTGACGTCTTTCTCCGCCTCCAGCAGCTCCCGGAAATCGAGGTACGGAGTGCATCCCTTGAACTTCTCCGTTCCGCGGGCCTTGGCGTAGTAGGCCTCCACGATTTCCTTCCCGACTTCGCGCCCGCCGGGGATCCCGCCCTTGGCCTTGCGCCAATCCGGATTACCTAGCGCCTGGGCGATGGAGGAACGCAAGCCGTCCGGTGACCAATCGACATATTCGTTGGAGTCGCGGATGGGATCGCAGACGGCCACGATTTGGACCTCCGGCATTTTCAGCATGTCGAGCATCTCGCGCAGACCCTGGGTGCCGCAGCCGATGTAGGCCATGGCGATCTTCTCGTTTGGAGCGACGAACCCTGCTCCGCCCAGGACGTGGCGAGGCACCACGGCAAAGGCGGTGGCGGCCGCTCCGCCGGTGATCATAAACTTGCGGCGGGAGAGAGCTCGAGGATTCGCTGGTTTCAGGGTGCGTCGGTTAGCATTCATGTGTGTCCGGGGGCATGATCACTGAGTGAGTCGGAAGAAGACCGCCTTGTTGCTCATGGGAATCAGCACAAACTGCTGCTCTCCCTCGACAGTGGGGGTGACGTCCACATTGGACCAGGAGGCGGTTCCCAAGGTGGGAGTGGACTGCAGGATGAAGCCCGTGGCGGCCGCAGGCCAGGCAATCCGCACCGTGTTGTTCGCTCCGGCCGAAGCCACCAGCTGGACATCCGTCTTGGGCTTGCAGGACTGGAGCGGGTTCACGCCCGCGTTGGGGCCGCAGGGCCGGATGACGCCATACCGGAGGCTGGTGAAGAAGATTTTGTCCTCAAGTTCGAATCGCGCGGCGGCTTGAGGAGCTTGATTTACCCCGACAAACTTCATGCCACTGATCTCCCAGTAGGCTTCGCGCCATTTGTCTGTGCCTTCTAACGTCACCCAATAATTCGTGGTCGTGAAACCGAAGGTTTCCACGCCGTTGATCTCGGTGACGTAGACTTCCGGGCGGAACCGTTTTCCTACGAGCGCTGGGTCGTCATAGTAGGTGGCGCAGATGGCCAGCAGCGCGGGAGGCTGGGTACTCGGGCCTAGAGCCTGGTCGGTGATGGCAAAGTTCAGGAATTGGTGGGCAAACCCGCCGGAGCCGTCCTCGCGGGCAGGCCGAATCGCATTGCGGCGGTCCGACGCGGGTCCTGCCTCCGCCAAAACCATTTCTTGATCGCCTTGACTCGAGCCTACGTCCAGACCGTTCTTGGTCCCTTTGGCGAGGTCCAGTTCCGCGAAGCTCCCGTAAGCGTCGGTGCAGATATTCGGATCTTCATACCAATCGGACAGGGGATCTTGGCCTGCCAAGGCGTTCGTCCCGGTGCGCAGGATTCCGAGATAGAAAGCGGATACGCTTACTTGGCCGTTCTCCGAGATCAGCCTCGGGCCGCCGGTGAGGGTTTTCGTGTTGATTCCTTTTAGATTGACCGCGGGAACGGTCCAGGAGCGCCGGATCCACTTGCCGCTGCCCGTGAGTACCTGGCGTTTCTCGGCTGGATAAACGCCTGTTCCTCCCTTGTCATCTGTTGCATAGGCCTCGGGGCCAAACCGAACGTCCATTCCTGCAAACTCGGGTGCGTCGTAGAACTCGATGCCCAGCTTCATCGCGCGGGGATCGTTGCAGGGTTTGCCTAGATAAAGGTCGAGGATCCCAAAATTGAGGTAAGTTCCGTTGGGCGTGACCACGCGCCGTTTGTCTCCGGCGGGCCCCACGTTGTCCGAAAGAGTGACCGTCTGGTCCCCATCATTGAGCACCGTCAGATGATTGGTGATCCCGTGCTGGAAATCGATTCCCACCAGGTTCGTGGGCGGTTCCGGCTCACAATAGTCGGCGGAAAAGAACAGATTAATGTCCGCTGGCTCGCCGAAAGCTCCCTGTTGTCCGAACGCGATGACTCGGATGGTGATACCAGGAACACCTTGAAAACGAATCGTCCCGCCGTTCACGCCCCCTGCGCTGGTGTCTCCCTGCGATCCCGCAGGTACGGAGCCAACAAAGCGCGTCCCATCCCCGCGCGTGCCGTTCGGGATGCGGAACAAGAACCAATTCCATCGCTTGTTATTGGCCTCGACCGGAATCTGGCCCCCCACAGGTGACGCCAGCTCGGGCAGACACCCGGTCAGGAACTCGTAATTTCGTGGATTCCCTTGGGCGGTGAAAAGCGTCTGATCCCCATAGACTTGGACGAGAATGTCTATGAACTCCTCGTCTTTCCAGGCGGCATAGTCCGAGTCGGCGATATTCAGATAATTTCCAGTTACTTTCTTCCCTATATGTCCACCGATGTTCCGATCCTGGGTTCCCTGATCGCCGCCCGAGAGAATGCGAAGGCCTTCCTCCGTCCAATTGGCTCCCGGGGGAGTCAGACCGCCATCCGTAACCACATAATGCACGATTTTTTCAGGATCCCGTGGTGTGGGCCAGTCGTCCGGGGAGAACGGGCCAGTCTGAGCCTGAAGGAGAGGCAGCACAACCAACGGCAGCAAACATCGGAGGTATTTGCCGAAACGCGAGACAGTCCGACCACTTGGAGATGGCTTCATAGGCATTGAGCTGGTAGGGATTTGTGCCATCGTAGCACTGATGAAACTACTGTCAAGCGGTTGGCCGATTTGTCTCGAGGCGGCATTCGGTGTGCTTTTGCTTCTTGCTCCTTTGCGTGCGGCGGACCAGATCCATCCCCCGCTGGGACCGTATGTGAACCTGAACCCGGACGATCTTGCGAATCTGCCCTCTTTCCGCAGCAATAACTTCGTCATCACGACTCCCTATTTCTATTGGTACGACGTTTATAGCCAAGCGCACCTGGTGAATGGCGATGGTTCGGATGCCTTAACCGATCATCCCGCCACGGTCACGGATTTTTCCTGGAAGTCCAAGGCCTGGCATAAGACCCAGTTGCTGGACATGATGGCCGCGGGGATCGATGTGGCGATGCCGGTGTATTGGGGCGAACCTTCCCAGATCCTGCCGGGCAAACCAGTGGAGCAACAGCCATGGAGTTACTCGGGGATCCCGCCACTTGTGAAGGCGCGTGAGGAGTTGGTGGCCGAAGGCAAGAATCCACCCCGCATCGGCCTCTTCTACGACACCTCCACCCTGCAATACAACACGGCTGGGGAGCGCATTGACCTTACCACGCCCTATGGTCGGGAGTGGTTCTACGAGAGTGTGAGGGATTTCTTTTCCCTAATCCCCCCGAAGCATTGGGCGATGGTGGAGGGGAAGCCCATCGTATTCTTGTACAGCGCGTCCTTTGCCACCCGCCATGATCAGACCTGCATCGAGTATCTGCGCACGAGCTTTGCCCGCGATTTCGGAGGCCGTACGCCCTTCCTCGTGCGGGAGATCTCCTGGAACGTATCGTCGGAGCAGGTCTACGCGTGGGGTGGGGCGCTAGGCTTGAAGAACCTTGGCGTGGCTTCCCTGGGTCCGGGGTACGACCATTCTGCTGTTCCGGGGCGTGAGCCTTTGGTGGTGGCGCGGGAGAACGGCGCCTTTTTCGCCCGGCAGTGGGAACGGCTCCTAGCCCGTCCTTCCCGGATCGTGATGGTGGAGACCTGGAACGAGTTTCACGAGGGGACCGACATCGCGAATTCCAAGGAATATGGCCGCAGGTACATCGAGCTGAACCGAAAGTACGTGGATTTGCTCAAAGCGGGCTATGTACCGCCGCGGCCGGAGGGTGCGTTTACCGCCGCCAGGCGGGTGTGGATCGAATTGGCCCAGACCAATCGGACTTCAGGTCTCCTGCAGATCGAGCAGGCGGATGGAAAGACCGCTCCGGGGAAGCTCGGAGATTTGGAATGCAGAACCCTGACACCCACGGTTCATGCGGGTCTCTACATGTACTTTCAGGTCGACGACACCTTCAAGCCCTCCGACTCGATGGATCTGACTGCCGTGGTGGACTACTTTGATTCTGGCCGCGGCTCCCTTCGGTTGGAGTACGATGGTAACGACCCTGCCGCGCCACTTCAGGGCGCCTACACCAGCAGTCCGGAGACGGTGGCGCTGAGTGGGAGCCAGACCTGGAGAAAGGCGGTGTTTCGCCTGACCCAGGCGAAGTTGCGCAATTTGCAGAACGGGGGGGCGGATTTCCGCCTTGCGTCCACGGTGGCGGGTATCGGGGTCCGGCGAGTGGAATTGCTGCGGACCGGTCTTCAGGCTTCGAAGCTGCAGCCCGGAGCGGGGTTCGAGTTCAACGTGGTAGTGGCTCCGGGTACCCAGTATGTGGTCGAAGCCTCGACGAACCTGGCCCAGTGGTCCGAGATGGCACGCGCCCGGGCCACCGGCACCTTCAATCTGCACGTGGATCCCGAGGCAGAAGTGCTGGACCGTCGTTGGTATCGAGCTCAGTGGCTGGGGCCCTAGAGGGCCTTGCTGGGCGTCAGAGGAGTTGAAGCACCGGATGGTTCGGGGTAGGATCACTGCATGTATACACCCACTGCTTGCCGGAGCTTTCTCCTCGCCTGCTCTCTGTTCGGTTTGGCCGTTTCCACCGCAGCCCAGCAGACGCCGTCGTTTACCCGCATTCAGGGGCAGACGAACCAGGAGATGTTGCTGACTTTGAGTGCACCCACGGGGCTTTCTTACCGCATCGACGCTTCCACGAACCTGACCCAGTGGGAGACGCTGTCAGTCCTGGCCACGAACCGCCCCTCGATTCTCCACTTGGATTCCTCCGCCCCTATCCACCCGCAACGATTCTATCGCGCTGAGCAGCTGGCAGGGACCAATATTCTGACCGGAGACTACCTGGTTACGGATGCTGGGGAAGCGATCATCCATCCGGTAAACCATGCCACTATGGTACTGGCTTGGAACTCGCTGGTGATCTACGTGGACGCACCCCAAAACGGACCCACCGTGTACAAAGGGATGCCCAAACCCGATGTGATTCTGATCACCCATGATCACGGCGATCACTACGACGCAGCTGCCATCACCGCGCTTCGGCGAACGAATACCGTTCTTGTGACAACCAAGGCGGTTTATAGTTTGCTGCCGGCCGCCCTGAAGCCTAGCGCCACCGTCCTGACGAATGGCGCCTCGGCCTCCGTTCTGGGGTTCTCAGTCGAAGCCGTTCCGGCCTATAATACGAATCATCCCAAGGGCCAGGGCAATGGCTACATTCTTACCCTGGGAGGACAGAGGATCTATATCAGCGGCGACACCGGAGATACCCCTGAGATGAAGGCTTTGCAGAACATCGACGTGGCGTTTCTTTGTTGCGACGGGGTCTACAATATGAAGATCGACCAAGCCGCCGCTGCCGCGCGGGCTTTCCGCCCTCGCATCGTTTACCCGTACCACAATTTGACCGCGAATCTGAACACATTCAAACAGTTGGTAGGCAGTGATCTAGGAATAGAAGTGCGGATCCGAAAATGGGAATAGCGACCTTCGACGCCGTTGTTTCTTTCCAGTTTGATTCCGGCCCAGTAAATGCTATTTATGGGCGCGATGAATTGGACTTATTGGATGGGGACAGTCGCCGCGCTTCTGGGCACGGCGGCCCTGTGCGCGCAAACGGATGGAACGGCGCATCTCGAAGTAGCCTTGAAGGACTACGCCGGCACTTCGGGCACGAAACATTGGACGGTCGTATGGGTGACGACGGATGCGGGCGTGTTCATCAAGACGCTCCGGAAGCAGGGGCCCACGCTCACCGCGAGTCATTGGAACAGCCATTGTAGCGCCTGGTATTCCGCCAAGAAGGGCAGCACCGCCTTCGACGGCTACACCAGCGCGACCGCCTCAAACTACAGCGGAACGAATAGCCCCGTCATCCTCGACTGGAACTGCCGTGACGCCGGCGGCCAGTTGGTAAAGGACGGAAAGTACAAGTTTTGGGTCCAATACGCGGAAGACTCGGGGCAAGGCCCCTATACCACCAGTGGCCTGCTTTGGACGAAGTCGACCGCGGGCGCGACGAATAGCTATCCGAATCAGGCCTCCAACTTTGCGAACATGAAAGTGGTCTGGGCCCCGGTTGCCCCTCCTTCGCCGCCCGTGATTGTCTCCTCTAGCTTCGACGGCAAAAGCCTGGTGCTGCGAGGCTCCGGTCCTTCGGGTCTCCCTTTCCAGACCCTCGCCTCCACCAACGCTGCCCTCCCGCTCCTCCAATGGTCGGTGGTGGCAACCGGACAGTTCGATGCCAGCGGCAAGTTCAACCAAACGAACACCGTGGATGCGGGATTCAGCAGCCGCTATTATCAGCTGAAGGTTCCTTGACCGGAGTGAAAGCACCCCTGATCCCTCGCCTACTGGTGTGGTTCTTCCTCGCGTCGGGCCTGGCTGGCATCTCGGGTCGGCTGCGGGCGGAGGATGTGCCGGTCGCACGCTGGGAAGGGCGTACCATGGGAAGCCCGTACCTGGTTCAGGTGGTCCATGCGAATCTTCCCCAGGGTCTTGTCACCCGCTTGCAGGAAGAGGTTGAGCGGTGCCTTGAAGAGGTGAATCGGCAGATGTCGCACTACCGAAAGGATAGTGAGCTTTCTCGTTTCAACCAGGCACCGGCCCATCTGGCTGAGAAGGTATCACCCGAGTTGACGCGAGTGACTCGCTTTGCCTTGGACCTTAGCCGCCAGTCTTCCGGGGCGTTTGATCCTACCCTGGGTCCCCTCGTGAACCTGTGGGGCTTTGGCGAGGCAGGGCCAGGGCGGGGAGAACCCTCCGAGACCGAGATTCAAGCCTGCCTGGCACGGATCGGATGGCGGCACCTGTCCGTGACTCCTGCTGGGGAATTGGAGAAAGACTTGGAGGGTTTGTCTCTGAACCTGAGCGCGGTGGCGAAAGGCTTTGGCGTGGACGAAATGGGGCGGGTCCTCAAGAGTCACGGGCTCACCAACTGGTACGCATCCATCGCCGGCGAAGTGCTCGTGTCGGGACACAGCCCTCGAGGTACCCGGTGGCGCGTCGGCATTACGGCCCCGGTCGACAACTGGCGCGAGGGCGACCCTATGGCTGGAGGGGTTGAAATCTCGGATCGAGCCATCTCCACCTCGGGGGATTACCAGAAGTTCTTCCGGGACGCTCAAGGGCGGAGGTTCTCCCATATCTTGGATCCCCGGACGGGCCGACCGGTGCAAAATGAAGTGGGCGGGGTCTCGGTAGTTGCGCCGAACGCCATGACTGCGGACGGTCTCGCGACGACCTTGTTTGTCTTGGGTCCGGAGAAAGGGCTCAAATTGCTGGAATCCTGGCCGCAGGCATCCGCGCTCTTCCTTTTGCACCAGACGAATGGGCAATTCCGCCGCTTGGAGAGCCCAGGGTTCCCGCGCGCTGCAGATTAGTGAAAGAGGTCCGACTATCGCGCTGTGATGTGATAGACCGCTTCTGCAAATTCAAGCCTTATTGGGCCGTGACATGCGTGAATCCAGACGCATAACACTCCTTCGGTCAAGCTTCATACAGCACATTAGTCGGACTCCTTTCATGGAGGCTCGCGGCCATTCCATCCGCGGTTCCATCCTTCCGCCGGGGTAATCTGGAAGCGCCGACTGGCTGGCCGCTGACTTGACGGCTACTTCATGCACTCCTAGTATGAACTCGTCAGCATTAGTGGAAGTGCTGAGGAACCAAAGGCCTGAAAGCATGCATCAAACCGGCAGACTCGTCGTCCCAGAGAGAGGGAAGGCGTTGGGAACGAACCTTCACCGATGGACCCAAGGTCTGGTAGTTCGTCTCGCCTGCTTGATCCTGCTTGGGCTGGCCTATGGAGCTTCTCAGAAATGCCTCGCCATCCCGCCTCCCGGTGACTCCTCCACCAACAACGTGCCGATCGATCTGAACCGGGACGGTTTCAACGACTTTCACCTCCGCGTCTACTACCAGAGAATCTCGGCTTTTGAGTATGTTGCAAGCTATGCCTGTCATTTGGTGCCACTTGGCCGGAGCGCCTGTCTAGGAGAACGTCCGACCCAAGGCGATCAACTCCGAGCACAGCCTTTGGAGGTGGGAACGATCATTCCTACCCAACCCGACGCAGGTTGCGCCTGGGGCGGATCCTTGTGGCTACGTTCGGAGACCTATTTCGACGACGGAAAAGAGCCGACGCACAGCATCTCGGGGGTGATTTCCTCCAACCGCGAGACGGCCTATCTCGGAATCCGATTTCAGGCTGCTGACGGACCCCACTTAGGGTGGGTACTGGTTAAGGCGGGCACCAACCAGGTGCTCCTCGCCGACTACGGGTTTCATCCCCAACCGAACACCCCGATTGCCGCGGGGGAGAAACCGACTTCCACGAACGAAAATCCGGCGATCCTGACCTCGGTGGATTTGGACGGTGACAATGGCATCGATTTCGCGGTGGCTCAACGCAGGTGGACAAATACGGTAACCGGCGAGTCTTACCTGGAAGCGAAGCTCTTGGGTGCGGGCACCAATGCAGCGCTGTGCGCGAAGGCGGAACCTGGATGGCCAACAGGAGTATACCCACTCGCGTTGACCAACCAGACAATGGTCCCAAGGAATCCCGCAGCGCCGAGTTCGTGGGTCTCTCTGGACCAAGCCCCAGCATTGCTACTTGGAGCCAACGAGACAGACATCTCGACGGCTTCCTCCTTCGGTCCGCTTGCGGGACGTTCCAATGTGTTCGTTGGGGTCCGCCTGGACAGCCGGTACGGTTGGCTGGAATTTAGAGCGGACGGGAGGATCAAGAGCTATGGGTTTATGCCCACCGGCTCCATTGCGGTGGGCGAGCCTTCTCCGCCGCTCGGGCGGCAGTCCCGGATCGCCGCACCCGACCGGATCGATTTCAATCACGACGGGCTAATCGACGCAGTATTCCGCGCCGAGGGCGGCCAGGGGGGTGCGTCGTGGACGCTGTATCTCCTCGGCGAGACCACCCTGCTGACGACAAACCGTGATGGATGGTCTGTGATACCCCATGTGATGGGTGCAGGCGAGGTCCTCTCGGACCCGACGGCGAAGCCGCAATTGGTGTGGTCAGCCAGAAAGCCTGTTCAGCAGCTCTGGGGGTATACTGTTTCCTATTATGACGATCCCAACTACGGCTCCACCCCATACTGGGGTCCAGCAAGCACCCTCGAGTACCAGCCCAGCCCGCTTCTAGGGCTTCGGTTTCGGGCTGGAGATGGGCAACATTTAGGCTGGCTGAGGTTTAAGATCGACAACCCCGGATGCGGCATGCCGCCATACGGCGGCCCTTGGACGCCAGATTACGTTTGCGCCAAGGTCCAGTTGGACGACTACGGTTATGAACCAGCGCCTGGATCACCCCTTGCAGCAGGAACCAAGTCGAGTATCCAACCTCCACTCTTGAGCATCAGCCAAGTCGGTTCCAACTACCTCCAGCTTTCCTGGAATGAGTCGATGGAAGATTACGTCCTTGAGGGATGCGGATCTTTGCCAAGTGGAAGATGGTTCCACTCTGGAATCTGGGAAACTGTCGGTGTCAACAGAGTCCGAGTGCTCATGTCGAGCAAGACAGGGTTGTTCTTCCGCCTTCGGAAACAACCGTGAGAAAGCAAGGTAGGCCTGATACGAGTTCCACTGGTAGCGCCGCAGCAGCGCCATGCGCTCCCGCACTTGGGCGATGTCGGGGGCAGACGACAAACCTGCCCGCTGCCCTTGGCGATCGCTCGTGCTCAAGCCCAGTGTTTGCACCCGGACCGGGTTCAGATGGACTTAGCGGCTCAAGGCCAGCGCCCATTCCGCCGGGTTGAGGGCCACCGATTTGAATGATGCGTTGACATCACTTTATATGATGCTATGATGTCGTTATGCGCACTACGCTGAACCTAGATGATGATGTTCTGGACCGGGCGAGGGCGGCGGCGGCGGAGCTTCACGTGCCTTTCCGGCAGGTCATCAATGAGGCGCTTCGTGCTGGGCTGCAATCGGTTGAGGAACCCGGCAAGTCCAGGCCCTATCGAACCAATCCCCACAAGCTGGGGCTGCAACCAGGCAGGAATTTGGACAACATTCAGGAACTCCTCGCGCAGATAGAGGGGGAGGACCACCGGTGATTCTGGTGGATGCGAACATTCTCCTGTATGCGGAGGATCAACTCAGCCCGCATCACGATGCAGCCCGCACGTGGTGGGATGCCCAGCTGTCGGGGGTCTCGCCGGTGTGCCTTTGTTGGACCGTCCTGGGGGCGTTCATCCGTATCAGCACCAACCCCCGCGTCTACGAGCACCCCCTATCCCTCGATCAAGCGCTCTCCCGCATTCAAAGTTGGATGGACCAGCCGTGCGTACGCGTGGTGCGCCCGACGGAACGGCACTGGACCGTATTCCGCACGATGCTGCGTGAGGGGCAGGCAACTGCGAACTTGGTCACGGACGCGCACCTGGCCGCCGTGGCGCTGGAGCACGGTTGCGAACTGATCTCCACCGATTCTGACTTTTCGCGTTTCCCTGGCATTCGCTGGCGCAACCCTTTGAACTAAACCAAGCCGCGATACAGGGCGGCCCTGGTGTTCCCAATGCAGTGAGAGTCTTCAACCCCTTTTCCTGACCGGCTTGAGTCCTCAGTCCCCCGTTATACTCGGATCGAGTAACCATCGCCACAAGGGGAGCACCTCGATTCCTTGAGGAGCCGCTACGCTGCGAGGCGGTGCACTGCCTGCGATCAGCACTTTCCGGGCCGCCGGAAACTCCGCGGACGCTCCCTGGAGGGCTCGAACCTCGCGCTCAAATGTTGCGACATTCTCAATATCCGCGGCCACTTGGATCAGTTGAGTGGAGCCATCGGTACTCGTTGAAAGAAAGTCCACTTCATGTCCCTGTGCAGTCTTCACGTAAGCCAGGCTCCTCCTCTGGCGCTGCAACTCGCATGCCACCATGTTCTCCAGATAATGCCCCCGGTCGGCGCTACGGACCGGATTGTAAGCCGCAGCCAACGCGTGATCCGCCACGTAAAGCTTACGCGGATTCACCTGCTGACGGCGCTCCGACCTGCTTGCGATGGGCACCGTAAACACGAGAAAAGCATCCTCCAGCTTCCGCCGGATGGACTCCCGAATACGGTCGTTCATGGAGACTACTATCGTATGAAACCGGTCGTCTGCAAAGACCGTTATTCCGTTAGGGTGCTGCCGCTCATAGCCGACTGGGCCTCAGCCGTGTCCATGCAGTTGAACAGGAGGCAGCAGAGAGAGCAGAGCCGTCAGACGGAGTCAGAATCGCTCCTCGCGGTCCGTTCAAGCGTTCACTGGACGGTGAAAGTGATACGTCCATCTCGATCGTGAGACCGCTCAAGCCCGATCTCTGCTGTCTCCGCTGACTCCTGTTCTTCATTGAATTGTTACGGCTTAGTGTGCGCCCCCGGACCAGCGCGCCCGCCTTGGCAACTGACGTGGCCCGCCCGCGTTCGCTCCAGCGATCGTTAGGCCGTCAACTCGTCTCTCATCTGACGCGATGACGGCTAACGCCAATGTTCTGCCACCCCGGGCCCCTGGGGGCAATCAGGAAGACTGGTGTGCTCCGAGTTGGCAGCGGCAAAAGGTTCGGTGAGGTTTTCATGGGCGGCGCGATTTTCGCCAAAGCAGCAACCCCAGCAGGAGCCAGATGATGGCTGCTAGCCACGCAGCCGTGATCAGCGGCACACTGTAAGGACTCCTGCTATCCAAGCCGAGGATCAGGCACGCCCAGAACACCGCAGAAGCGATCCACCACCCGGCGCGGAGCTGAGAGGACGCGCTCATTTGATCACTGAACGCTACGGCTCCGGCACGCCGAGTGATTGTTGGCAAACCAGCCGAAGCCTGGTTTCGGCGCTGCCTGAAGCAGGATGGTTCGACCTTCGTACAATATCGCTCATGGGCCTGTCCAATGGTCTTCGGGCAGCCGACGCGCTTTACGGCGCACAGGAAGCCGACCAGAACCAAGCCCAAGCCCGCTAAAACCTCAAGGTCGGATGGGCTCGGGTTGTGTGAGCGCGAAGGGACAAAGGCACGGTTTGCTACTCGTAACTCCCTCCACATCAGGCGCATTCTCCTGGAGCATGCAATAGCCGAGGCACCCAGCCTCCTCACTCAGAACTCCTCGCTGTCCCTTTTCTGGTGGGTATTGGTATCTTATTCAGTCGCTTATTGAATTCTGCGTAAGCCCTAACGTCAAGTTGAGAGACGCTACCGTCCGCCGTCTTCAAGAAGCCTTCTACAGGTTGCTCGTCTTTATCGAACAGGATGATCTTTTCAAACGTTCCGTCCCCATCGGTGTCTCCCTCCTGCATCAGCAGCTTATCATTGTGATAATAGCCACGGATGTATTGTTTTTCGCGTCTCATGTCGGATGAGCTGAATATCATCTGGCCCTCCCTATACAGTTTGATAAACACGCAATCGATCTGCCCGTCGTCCTTGAGAGACACTTCCCTCTTGAGGGAGAGTAAGCTTCTGCCGGAGAAGGTCTCCGTCGTGCGCACGTACTTCCCTTTCTCACGTTTTTCTGAGACCTTGGTCTCGAGTTCTGCACCAACGGATTTCCTGCTGCTCATCTGAGCAACGGCCAAGGCCAGAAGCGAGACACAGCCACAAATGATCAAGACAGTACGGCACTTCATACCCGAAAACCCTGCAGACACTTCGTGGAGAGACGCATGGAATGTGCAATGGCTTACCCTCATTCCACTCCCAAGTCAATCGCTAAGCCTTGGTTACGAATGCTTTAACAACGTCTAATCCCGAGCATCAGCAGGTCGCCGCCAGTGCCTCCCGTCGCTGACTTATGCGTGGCCGCGCCGTGCCTTCCGCGCACGATCGATGCTCCAAAACTGGCGACATCTGATGGAGGTTGTGGAGACTATTTGAGGCCGATCAGGATCGCGAATCCGGTTTTCGCAGACTACTCGCCAGGCAGCCGAATTGCCTGTCCCCTTTTCAAATATCTTTCCGCGCACGATCGATGCTCCAAAACTGGCGACAACTGATGGGGATTGTGGAGACTATTTGAGGCCGATCAGGGTCGCGATTCCGGTCTTCGCAGACTACTCGCCAGGCAGCCGGGTGGACTTAGAATTGCCTGTCCCCTTTTCTAATATCTCTTCTGGTCTCGGCTTGCGAACCTGGTGCAAAGACTTCCGGTCGCTCGCGCCATACTCCCGGAAATTCCGGCGAGCCTGTGCCAGACTCAACAAACCGATCGGGCCATTGCGAACCTCGTCGGCAATCATGGCTGTCCTGGCCGTCGTCCTCCCAAAACCGAAAGCGATGAAAGCCCCCACTCAAAGTCCCTGTTGTTGTCGTTTGATCTGCCGCAGCTGATTTACGGTGATCCGGTCATGCTCGCGGTTCATTGCCTCTTTCGCCGCGATCATCGCATCGATCCCCAGCACTCGGCAAGTGCCCACCGGCAATTCAAGCTCAATGCTGTTCTCCCAAACACGCCCGAAATCACCGACACCAAGCACCTCGCCCAGACAGTCCACAACGCCCAAGTCGGTCTTCAAATACAGATTCTTCAGACTTGCGCAGAGCTCAGGGGTCAAATGGAGCGGCAACTCGGGCCTTGAGCGATGCACCGGGTGCAGATCTGCGAGCGCTTTTTGGATTCGCATCAGGTTCACTTCGCTGAACCGGCAGCAGATGTCGACATCCCTGGTGACCAGCGTGACGCCGTGAGCTACGGCAGCAAACCCCCCAACTAGGACAAACTCCACCTCCGCCTGAACCAACCTGCGCGTCAGTTCGCTAAGATCTTGCATGCCGTTTCTCCATCGCGGTGCGGAGGGCATCCATGAAGCGCACCGCATCATCGTTGGCCTGCATTCTCTCCCAGGGGGTCTTTGCCAGACTGTCTTGGAGTAGGGAGATGTCCATCTCACCTTCGGTGACGGGGGGGAGTGGCAGCGCCGGGTCCGGACCGGTCGAGCCGACTCCGAATTCGCAAGGCTCGGGTTTGCTGTGATCTGCCATCACGTGCGTGAGAGTACGCAGCGGTCCCAGCCCGTCAAGCTCGGGCCTCTGAGGCGGCCCCCAGGCTTAAGGGGACTTAGAATTGCCTGTCCCCTTTTCCAGTAGCCCCTGGTCGGAAAGGAAAAGTGATTTCACGTGAGTCGTTTCTGTCACTTGACTATGACCCATAAAACCATACTATTACCCATATGAAGACGACCATCGAGCTGCCCGAGGAGCTACTGTCCGCTGCGAAAGTAGTGGCCGTTCAGCGCCGAACAACGCTGAAGGCGATGATGGAGCATGCCTTGCGGCGAGAAATAGGGCTCGTTGTTCACCTCGATTCCTCTGATTCGCTGCTTGAACTCAACGAGCACGATTTTCCGGTCCTGAAGAAGAGCCAAGTCTCAGTGACAAGCGAGCAAGTCTATCAGTTACTCGAAGAGGAAGCAGGTTAGGCTCGAGGTATGCATTTGCTCGACGCGAACGCGTTGATCGCCTTGGGTGACCAGAATCATGTGCACCATGGGCGAGTCCAACGTTGGTTTCACGCTCAGCCTGGGCGTGGGTGGGCCACCTGCCCGCTGACCGAGAACGCTTTCCTGCGCATCATGGCTTCCCCCGGCTATCCAGGCCGCGTGGAAGACATGGAGGTGTTGCGACAACTGCTCACCAGCATGTGCCTGTTCCCGGGACATCAATTCTGGGCCGATGACCTGTCGCTGCGCGACCGACCCCGATTCACCAAGTTGCCGGTTTCCAAACATCTCACCGATGTCTATTTGCTCGCGCTTGCCGTCGAGCGAGGGGGCATGCTGGCCACCCTCGATCGCCGCCTTGACCCCAAAGGGGTTCGCGGCGGCAGTCAGGCCTACTTTGTGATTCCAGAGCTTGATCCGGCGCAGAGATAGCTCTTGCACGTGTGCCCCAAGATGAGATTTAGAATTGCCTGTCCCCTTTTTCTGAGCATCAAAATGACTCCCTATTCTCCAGGTTTGCATCTTCTTGGCAGAAGGATCATGATGGGGACGATTAGGTTACAAATGCGACAGGATTGAACCATGCGTACGCTTATCAAACACGTTCTCGCGGCGAAAGAGCCGGCGACTTCAATCATTGTAAAAGGTTGGGTACGAACCCGGAGGGATTCAAAGGATTTCTCCTTCCTCGAGCTGAATGACGGTTCGTGCCAGGGCAACCTGCAGGTGGTGGTGGACGCCGGGATTCCCGGCCACGAAGGAATCACCCACTTTACCACGGGGTCCTCGGCGGTAGTGGAAGGCAACTTGGTGGCATCACCGGCCGCTGGCCAAAAATGGGAACTGCGCGCCACAAGAGTAGAGCTCGTGGGAGCAGCGGACCCTGACTACCCTCTCCAGAAGAAGGGCCATACGATGGAGTTTCTGCGGTCGATCGCCCACCTTCGGCCGCGGTCCAACCTGTTTGGCGCTGTTTTTCGGACCCGAAGCAAGCTGGCGTTTGCGGTGCATCAGTTCTTCCAGGAGCGTGATTTCGTGTATGTCCATACACCGATCATCACTGCGAGCGACTGCGAGGGGGCAGGCGAGATGTTCCGCGTGACGACTCTGAAAGGAAAACCGGACGAGAAGCCGGAAATGGATTTCTTTGGAAAGCCGTCGTACCT
Organism: uncultured Verrucomicrobiota bacterium; assembly: GCA_964411985.1. Classification (GTDB taxonomy): domain Bacteria; phylum Verrucomicrobiota; class Verrucomicrobiia; order Limisphaerales; family J093; genus CAYPNF01. Next base: position 50,239 of record CAYPNF010000013.1, on the reverse strand, counting down.
CACGGTGAGCGGCCAGTTGGAAGGAGAGACCTTCGCGTGCGCGCTATCCAACATCTACACCTTTGGTCCGACTTTCCGTGCCGAAAACTCCAACACCGCCCGGCACGCCGCGGAGTTTTGGATGATTGAGCCCGAGATGGCTTTCTGTGATTTACAGGGCGACATGGCCTTAGGGGAAGAGTTCATCAAGGCCATGGCCAAGTACGCGTTGGAACACTGCGCCGAGGATCTGGCTTTCTTCAGCAAGTTTGTCGACAAAGGCCTGGATGCCCGCCTCAAGTTCGTGGTGGATAGGCCGTTCCAGCGAGTTCCGTACGCCGAGGCGGTGCAGATCCTCACCAAGTCTGGCAAGAAGTTCGAATACCCGGTCGAGGACGGCACCAACCTCCAATCTGAACACGAGCGCTTTCTGACCGAGGAGCATTTCAAATGTCCCGTGACCGTGTTCAACTACCCCCGGGAGATTAAGCCCTTCTACATGCGGCTCAACGACGATGGCAAGACCGTGACCGCGATGGATCTCCTGGTGCCGGGCATCGGCGAAGTCATTGGCGGTGCCCAACGCGAGGAACGCTTGGATCAGCTCAAAGAGAACATGAAGTACCACAAACTCGAGGAGAAGGATTACTGGTGGTACATGGATCTGCGCCGGTACGGGAGCGTGCCGCATGCCGGGTTTGGCCTGGGGTTTGAACGGCTCCTGATGTTCCTCACCGGCGTGCCGAATATCCGCGACGTCATCCCGTTCGCCCGCACGCCGGGGAATGCTGATTTCTAACGAGCCTGGCTGCTTAGGCAAATCTTGAGGCGCGAAGTCTCGGCAGGTCCGAGCCGGATCCGATTTTGCCCGATGTTTCCGGACTCTACGCAGATCATTTCGCGATATTCGTCGTCGCCGAAATCCGCCATCTTCCGCGCCTTGTCCGCCCATGGATTCCAGACCACGGTGGAGTGGGAACCTGATTTCTCCACGCGAATCGTTCGACCCAACGAGGCATCCCGGATTTCCACGGGATCGGTCGTGTCAAAATAGGTGCGATCTACTTCGGCCTGAATGAGAAAGGCTTCGCCGGGTTCGGTCTTTGACACACCATCGAGTTCGTCGAGATAGGGCGTGTGTCCCAAGCCTGCGACGGCGACACGGCTGATGTCACCCACGTGGAAGTAGGTATGCAGGCACTCTTCGAATTCAAGGAATTGGTCAGGAGAGGCGTTGGTGAGGATGAGCTCCGCGGTAAGCCGATCGGTGACTGTGACTAGGTAGTCGGCTTGGAAAGGCGGCCACGGTTCCGGGGGGGTGGGCAGCCGAAAGCGCGCGTACGTAGCACCCCCCAGCGAAACTCCAGTATCCGCCAACTCCCAGTCCATCAAACGCGCAAAGCCATGGGAGGCTTGTCCCTCGCGCGGTCCAAACCATGGCAAAATGACAGGAATACCCCCCCGGATGGCGCGGTCGGGCTCAAAGCGGCTGGCTCGACTCAGGAAGAGCAGCGGAGGCTGGCCGTTCAACTGGAAGCCTGTCACGTGCGCCCCATGAAGATAGACTTCGGCGGAGGCCGCTTCGCTCTTCAGTTGCACCTTGAGCATCCCGCCCCCGCCCGTGACAACTGCGACCCTTCCAGGAATTTCCAGTTTTCGGAGATGATCGTGGGAATGCGCCATAGTCTCGTGGAGTCAGGGTAACCTCATCTGTCCGGCAGGCCAAGTGCGCTGTTTTAGGGACAGGCATTGTAACCCAAACGGCTCCAACAGGGACAGACGTTGTAGGAAGGGTAGTGTTTTGGGGACAGGTCATGCAGGTCGGTCATGATGCCTACTATGGGTCCTATCCGGCTCTGGACTTGGACCCAGCCGTGCCCTGCGAAAGTGTCTGTCCCCTTTTTGCTATGGATCCCCAACAGGGACAGGCAATGTAGTTGAGGCCGACTGGCCTCCTACTACAGGGCTCTTGCTAGTACGTAAATCTTTATTCAAGAATAGGATACAGGATCCATCCCTTTCGGACCCGTGTTTCCCACGTGCCTCAGAGCGGCGCCGATTCAAGTGTCCGTCCCTGGTTCTTTGTGGTTTGTTTCATTGCCTGTCCCCGAAACTTTTATCTGTCCGGCAGGCCAGGGGTGGCTGGTTAAATTGCCTGTCCCCGAAACGTCGAGATGCAGGGAGTCTCGTCTGGGGTGGGGAAGGGGCTCAGGTGCGGACGTAAGCCTTGAGGGTGGCCAGCTCCCGAGTTGGCTGGGGGTGGGCAGGCCGGATCCGGTAGGGGCCGACACTAGCGGGCACGATGAAGGTCTCAGCGTAGCTGATGGGGAATGGCGCAAACGCGTTGTCTGGGCTCTCCACAACCGCCGCATCGCCCTCCACCAGATTCAGCACGTTCACCCCGCCACGGGTGTCGTGGTGAACGGGGCCGGTGAACCAGTGTCGGCGCGTCTCAATGAACTCCCGCTCATGCAAGCCGGTGCGTTCTTCCCGCCAGCCTGAGCCCTGGGCAACAGTGCAGGCGCGGTTGATGAGATTCTTCTCCACCCAGGCCCTCCGGCGATCCCATTGGACGTTGCGCAGACCATGCTCCAGATGGATGGGGCGTGGTTTGCCGTCCAGCCCCAGCCGTCCCCAGTCCCACATCTTGAAGGTGAAAATGTACGGCGTAGCACTGATTTCCAATACCATGGAATCTGCCCCCGAACAATGAACCGTCCCGGCGGGTATGAGGAAGTGATCGTGCTTCTTTGCAGGCCACCGGTTTGCGTACCGGTCAGCATCAAAACACTTCATTCCTGCTTGAGCTGCCGCCAAGTCTGCTGCCATCGCCGCGGGGTCGGTCTGGTCGCAAAGGCCTAGGTAGACGGAAGCACCCTCCTTCGCATCGAGGAGGTAGTAGCTTTCGTCCTGGGTGTAGTGCATTCCGAAATTCTGCTGGATGTATTCCGTGAGCGGATGCACCTGGAACGAAAGGTTGCCACCTCCCATGGTGTCCAGGAAATCGAACCGAATCGGAAATTCATCGCCAAAACGGGCGTGGACTTCTTCTCCCAGCAGCTCTCGCGGATGACGAAAGACAACGTTGATCGAGGGGATCTCTACCCTATGCGGGCCAAACCCAAGGAGTAGACTGTTCTCCTCTGGCACGCAGTCAAAGCACCATCCGTAGTTGGGTGCCGTCGGGTCCAGTTGAAACCTCTCTTTCATCCATTGTCCACCCCAAGGGGCCGGGTCGAAGAATGGCACCACACGGAAGGGTCGATGCACGGTTTGCTGGAGCCCTTGCCGCAAGGCCTGTCCCTGGATCAGCTTGGGTTGGCTGGCCTGATGGGTATCGAGGAGGAAGTCGCACCGGCCGAGGAGTGGGCGTTTCCAGCGGTCGGCCACGCGCCAATCGACGAAGAAAGCGCGTTTGTAAAGATCGCTCGCCGAGGCGTTTCGGTTGTCGGTGCCGAGGTTGCCGGTTTCGTGTCGGCGAAACCGGTTCTGGGCTTCCCAGCGGGCCAAGTCGGCATAGACGAGGATGTCCCCTTCCGCCAGCAGCGAGGCACCACAGCCGACTACTACCACCAGACCGTGTTCGATCTTATCTATTTGTCGGCGAAGCTCACCAAGGCGATCAGGGTCAAAGAAGCTCGGCAAGGTCAGGCCCGTCAGAAACCCGAAAACAGGGTCATTGCCACCGAGGAACGGATCCACCAACGCCTGAATCTCGGCTGCGGGTCGCAAAGCGGTACTGGCTTCGAGGCAAAGCGAAGGTCTCAGACGCTGGGCCAGCTCTCGGAGGAGCAAAGGCTCATCCACTCCGGGGTAACATTCTAATACGACCGTGGTTTTGCTTCTTTGCCGCCGAGCGATGCCGGTTTGGAGCGCGTCGACCACGGAATCCCAACCCAGCCAAAAGGCGCCGTCTTGGCTGGCAACCGCAACGAACGGTGCCCGGTCATAAGGAAGGAAACGGCTCATGCGAGGATAGTCTCTCGACCGCCAAATTCTCGAGGGGGAGCAAGGAAGCAATGCATACCGATTGCTTATATGTTTATACAAATAGCCGATCCTGTGTCAACGCGGATCTCGGACGACGGGCCTTCTGCCCGAGACTCCTGCCTTCAGTTTTGGCTCTTTCTGGCCGATATTAGAAAATGGCATCGGGAGAGCTGGGGATATATTAGCAATGCTTTCTTGTGAATAAAATGATGTTATCCCCGGAAGCACCGATACACGCTTTATGAATCTAACTGCCAGGATCGTTACCCAGAACCTCGTCGGGATTGCGCTCGTGGGACTGGTCGGAACCGCCGTGACCATGGGAGTGGTCTACTACAACCTCAATCGACTGTCTGAGTCAGAAGTAATTCATGCAAAAGAGCTTGTAACAGGAGATCTCGAGGATGCCCGGGCCAGAATACGGGCGTCAGCAGCGGCTTTAGCCGACCGGCCTGATTTCATCCTGGCTGTTGAATCCGGGGACAGCGCCCTGGTACAACGTCTGGCACGAGCGTCCATGGCGAAGAATGGGCCGACCGTGGTGACGGTGGCGAACCGCGAAGGGGTCGTCTTGGGACGAGGCCACTCCGAGAAAGTTGGCGACAATGTCCGTGGGCAGGAGAACGTCAAGAGAGCGCTGGCTGGGGAGGTTTTTTCGACGATTGAGGAAGGTACCGTGGTAAAGCTCTCGATGCGTTGTGGTTATCCCGTCAAGAAGGACGGAAAAACCGTTGGCAGCATTACGACCGGCTTTGACCTGTCACAAAACGAGTATTTGGACAGTCTGAAGCAGAAGTATGGCGTGGAACTGAGTATGTACCATGGCGACACGCGTGTGGCCACGACCATGACAAACCGGGAGGGGAGTCGGGTACTGGGAACGAAGATGGACAACCCGGCGGTGTTGGAGCAGGTACTTCAGAAAGGGAAGGACTCATTTGGGCGCACCCAGGCGGAGGGACGGAGCTTCGACACGATCTACAGCCCGCTTGTCAATGCGACAGGCGCGAAAGTGGGGATGGTGGCGTTATTCAGGGACAGGGAGTTATTCCGTGTACTGGTGATGCGTTTGCTTGGTTGGACATCCCTCTTTGGAGGTGGAGTGGCGGCGCTTGCGGTGGCCTGGTCTTTCCTGGGGGCGCGAAAGTTGGGCCTGCAGCTCCAAGGACTTGTGCAGGGGGTGGGGGAGAGTATGCATCAAGTGGAGCAGGCTGCCGAGCAGTTGTCCGCCTCGAGCCAATCCTTGGCGGAGGGCGCCTCCAAACAGGCGGCTTCTCTGGAGGAGACCACCGCCAGCCTCCAGGAACTCACCAGCATGACCGAGGCGAACGCCCAGAACGCACGCCTCACGACCCAACACGCTCGTCAGAGCCGTCAAGCCGCCGACCGTGGAACTACGGATATCGAACAAATGACGACTGCCATGGAGGCCATTCGCGTTTCTGGCAGTGACTTGGCCAAGATCATCAAGACGATCGACGAAATTTCTTTCCAGACAAACCTTCTCGCCTTGAATGCGGCGGTGGAGGCCGCGCGGGCCGGAGAGGCCGGATTGGGTTTTGCCGTTGTGGCTGAGGAAGTCCGAGGCCTGGCTCATCGAGCGGCTCAGTCGGCTAAAGAGACCGGTGGCATTATTGAGACTTCCCTTCAGCGAACGGCGCAGGGGGTCGAGATCACGCGAAGTGTATCCAAAGGCCTCCAGGAAATCCTGGGCGGGATTCGCCAAGTGGACCAGCTGGCGGCGCAGGTGGAGTCAGCTTCCTCCCAACAGAGCCAGGGACTTGGTCAGATTAGCTCAGCCGTGCTGGAGATGGACCAGGTGACCCAGGGCAATGCCGCAGGCGCGGAAGAAAGCGCAGGTGCGGCGGCGAGCCTCAGCCAGCAAGCGAGGGTGCTGCGGGTAGCGATCGACGAACTACAGGCTCTGGTCCACGGCCAAAAGGCTCGAACACGGGCAAAAGGGGCGAAACCTGGCAAAATCCAGCCGCGGGAGGCTACCGTTGGTCCCGTGCTGGTTCTCCGAGACTAATCATTTCAATTTGAAATTTGAGGTTGGGGGGCCGGTTGTGGCAGGGTGAGCTCGCATGAGCCAGTTCACCCCTGAACAAACCCGAGCCATCCAGGCTGCTGGCAACGTGGCGGTGGTGGCGGGGGCCGGTGCTGGCAAAACCCGCACACTGGTCGAAAGGATCCTGTCGAGGCTTCTGTCCAGCGAAGGACGCACTTCCCTCGACCGGATGATGGTGGTGACTTTCACCGAGGCGGCGGCGGCGGAGCTTCGCCGGAGGATTCGATCCCGGTTGGAGGCAGAGTTGGAGAGGGTGCCGACAGATTCCTGGTTGCGGGAGCAGTTGGCGCTCCTCGAGATTGCCTCCATTGGCACGCTCCACAGCTTCTGCTATCGGCTGGTTCGGGATCACTTTCACGAGTTGGATTTGGATCCCGGAGTGGTGGTGATGGAGGAGATGGAGGCGGGATTATTGGGCCGGGAGATTCTGGATGGCATCTTGCGAGGCCATTACGAAAGTCCAACCGCCCGGGGCGAAGAAGTGCGGGAACTGGTGATGGCTCTCGGCGGGGGTAGAGATGAGCCCGTGCGCGCCCTTGTGCATCATTTCCATGCCTATACCCAGACCCTGCCCGAGCCGGAAAGGTGGATCAAGGCGCGGCGTGGTGAGTTGGAGGCGGAGAAGGCAGACCTCTGGATCTCGTGGATGGCAGAAGCCTTCCAGGTTTTTCGCGCCCACTGGCTTCCGGTTTTGGCCGGAGCCGAGGCCGAAGCGCTCGTCCGTTCCTCAGAACTGCTGAACCGATGCGGGAATGCTGGTGACCGGGCCGAAATCGCGGGGATATGCCGCCAGCTTCAAGAGTATGATTCCATCTGGCCACATGGCACCAAGAAGATGCGCAAAGGATTCGAGAAGTTTTTCTCGGAGTCGGAATTTCTTCTTGGCTTGGCGCAAGTGACGGAGGGAGAAGATCCGTTGCAGCAGGATTGGGCTTGGACCCGGTTGCAGGTGCTGAGCCTGCTGGAGCTGGCCAAGGAGTTCAGCGCAGCGTTCGCGAAAGCGAAGCAGGAGATGGGGACGATGGATTTCCAGGATCTGGAGCAGTTCGCATTGCGTTTGCTGCGCCCACGGGAAGACGGCAGCACTTCGGAGGCGGTGCGCATCCTCCAACGGGATTTGGACCTGGTTTTTGTGGATGAGTACCAGGACATCAACCCCGCTCAAGATGCGATTCTGCGGGCCCTGAGCCGGTCCGGTGACCAAGCCAATCGTTTCCTGGTGGGGGACGTGAAACAGAGCATCTATCGCTTTCGGTTGGCCGATCCCAAGGTGTTTCAAGGCTACATCTCCGCCTGGGGAGACGATCGGGCTGCCGGACAAGTTTGTTATCTGGGCGAGAACTTTCGAAGCCACATGGGGATTCTTCGCTTCGTGAACCCAGTGTTCCGGGCGTTGATGAGGAGGCAGGTGGGCGGGGTGGAGTACGACCGAAACGCTGAGCTGCGATTTGGCAATCCCGAGGGACGCTCCCACCGGCATGCGGAGCCGCCTCCTTTGGAGGGCCGGGTTCCCAGGGTCGAACTGCACCTGCAGCTCATGACCAAGGAAACCGCGGAGGCGGGGGAAGACCGGGAGGAGGCAGCCGAGGAATCCGCCCCCGTCGATCGGAATCAGATCGAGCGGGAGGCTCTCTTGGTGGGCCGACGCTTGAAGGCTCTCAAGTCAGAGAAGCGTCCGATCTGGGATGAGGAGTCCAGCCAGTTACGGGAGGTGGAGTGGCGTGACATGGTGATTCTGATGCGTTCGCCACGAGCGCGGGCCGAGACCTACGCCAAAGTGTTCCATCAATTGGGCATTCCTCTCTCTGCAGCGCGCTCCGGCTTCTCCACCAGCATGGAGATCCGCGATTTGCTGAGCCTGCTGACGATTTTCGATAACCCGTTGCAGGATATCCCGGTCCTGGCGGTGCTGCGTTCCCCTTTCGTGGGGCTTTCGGTGGACGAGTTGGTCCTCATCCGTTTGGCGCAACGGGGTGTACGGTACTGGGCGGCGCTACAGAGATTTCAGGAGGCGGGGTCCTCCCTCGGAGTGGGCCAAGAACCGGCGGAGGTGGCCGCCGTGCGCGCTTCAGCCTGGGAGAAAGTCGATGCTTTTCTGCGCCAGTATCACCGATGGCGAACCTGGGCGCGCCAACTGGAGTTGGCCCGGTGCCTCGAACTCATCCTGGATGAGACGGGATACGAAGGCTGGCTTCTCGATCTGGATCGAGGGGAACAACGATATGCGAACGTGCAGCGGTTGCTGAAACTGGCGCGAAGCTTCGATCGGTTTCAGCGCCACGGTTTATATCGTTTCCTGCGGCATATGGGGGCTTTGCAGGAGCACGATTTCGACCTGGAACCCGCTCCGGCCGCCGCGCAGAACGCGGTCCGTCTGATGAGCATTCATCAGAGCAAGGGGCTGGAATTCCCCATCGTGGTCGTGGCGGACCTGGGCCGCAAATTCAACCTCCAGGAAGGGCGTGGACGCCTCTTGTTCGACGAGACTTATGGCTTTTGTCCCTTGGTGAGTCCTCCCGGCAAGGACGTCTGCTATCCGAGTCTCCCCTACTGGCTGGCCGTGAAACGGCAACGATGCGAATCGCTCGGTGAGGAGATCCGCCTGCTCTACGTGGCTTTTACCCGGGCATGCGACTACTTGTTCCTTGTGGGGACCGCTGGAGAGGAGCGTGCCCAACGATCATTTGGCGGGCCGGCGAACAGTCCTCTTCCTTTGGCCACAATCGTGGGGGCTTCCTCGTCCTTGGATTGGCTCGGCGCTTTGATGCCCTTGCTGACCGGCAAGGACTCCTGGCTGGCCGAGGACGAGGGAGGATCGGAGGTGGTTTCCTGGCGGCTATGGAGAGGGGAACTTGGGGGCTTGCCTGAGCCGGAGGGTATGGAAACGTTGCCCCGAGTCGGTGAAGCCGCCCTACCGGAAGAGGTGCCGATTCCGCCGCCACAGGTTTGGGAGTATCCCTGGAAGCGATCCACGACGGAACCTGCCAAGACCACCGCCAGCCTCCTGCGCCAGCGCTCCAGAGAAGGGGAGGATGGGGAGAGCGAGCCGCTCTTCCGTTTCCCTTGGAGACCCCGGATCCGAGGCAAGGAGCCGTCGCAAATGCTGCTGCTGGAATCGTTCAACGCTGCCGAACGAGGGTCGATCCACCATCGATTCCTCGAACACCTGCGGCTGGAATCGGCTGGAGGCTTAGCCTCGCTGCGGGCCGAGGTCGTTCGGCTTCAGCACGAGGGGGTGATCAGCCTGGCTGAGAGTAGCGTTTTGGATCTTACTGCGCTGGCCCGGTTCTGGGATTCCAAGCCCGGGAAGCGAATCCGTTCGCACCCCGAGCAGGTTCGCCGCGAACTGGTCTTTACCGTTCGGTTTTCCGGTCCGGAGATCCACGCCCTTTGCCCGGCGATTCGACCCGACCTGCCCGAAGAGGACTTCGTTGTCACCCAGGGGGTAGTGGACCTGGCGGTCCTCCGCGAAAGCGAGATCTGGGTGGTGGACTACAAGACCGACGACGTGGAAGGAGCTGATCTGGTGGAGCGGGCGGAGATGTATGCGTTGCAGGCGAAACTCTACGCCAAGGCATTGGAGAAGGTCTATAGCCGACCGGTGACCGAGGCTTGGCTTTACTTTCTGGCTCCTGGAAAGTTAGTGGAGGTTGATCTCCAGGGGTCGCATTCACCTGGGTGAGCTATGCAGGAATTGTTGGACGATTTTTTGCAGTACCTGCGTCATGAACGCGGGCAGTCGGAACAGACCGAGAAAACCTACGCGGCCCTGTTGGGGAGATTCGTGAGTTGGGCGGTGCAAGCAGGACTGGCCAGCTGGAATGGGGTCAGCTTGGAGCACCTGATGGCGTTCTTACGTCATGAGCGGGAGCGTCCGCTCGAGAATCCGGCCGATGCGGGAGGAAAGCGGCTGAGTCAGGAGAGCGTCTACTTGGAGATAGCGGCCCTCCGCGCGTTCTATCGTTTTTGCGAGAAGGAACGGTTGCTGCCGCTGAATGTCGCCGAAAACCTCTCCCTTCCTCGGCGTTGGAAGCGGTTGCCCAAGTCGCTAAACGACGATGAAATCGAGACGCTCTTGAAACTCCCCGCCGAGCCGGATGCATCGGATTTGTGCGATCAAGCGATGCTGGAGCTGGCGTATGCCTCCGGACTGCGATTGTCCGAGTTGCGCAACCTGCGCTTGGAGCAACTCCACCTGGACGCGGGTTTCGTCACGGTGATTGGCAAAGGCAATAAGGAGCGAATTGTGCCGGTGGGGCGCCTTGCGGTCGAGGCCATCGAGCGATACCTTGCCGCCGGACGGCCCAAGCTGGTTACCTCTAAGTCGCCGGCAAACTTGTTCCTGACCCAGCGTGGCACCCCTTTTGCGCGGGTAACGCTATGGTTGCGCGTCAAGCAGCGGGCGAGGAGGGCGGGGATCGAGCGCAACCTCACCCCCCACATGCTGAGGCACAGTTTTGCGACCCATCTGCTGGAGCACGGGGCGGATCTGCGGGTGATCCAGGAGCTCCTGGGCCACGCCAGCATCCAGACGACCGAGATCTATACCCACGTCGCCGGTGAGCGTCTGCGGGAGGTGCATCGCCGGTTTCATCCGCGCAGCTGACGGTCGGCGATGGCAAACAGGAGGAAGTGAACGGGAATTCGTTTGCCACGTTGCCGGGCAGCCATTAAGTTGACCATCAAGCATAGGTAATGGACGAGATCAGTAAAGCGGTTCAAGGCCGGTGGGACGGATGCGGGAGTCGTAAGACTTGCGCGTCATCACACTTGTGCTTGGCGCTGCTGATCATCCTACAGATTGTCTACACTCCCATTCACCTGCACCAAGTGCCGCACGTTGACGACGCACCGTTCGACGCTTTGGGGGCGACCACGCCTGACGTGGTCTTTGCAGAGGACGATCATGATGGCGATGATCATCGCGATCACCGGCACCCCGCCATGCAGCACAAGTTCAAGGGAGTCAGTCCCGAGCGGTTGGTGATCGGGCAGATGGAGTTGATGCCCTCCCTGGAATGGGCAGAGCCCGAAGCGGACCATCCGCAGCCTCACTTGTTTGGCTTCTCTGGCCTTTCACCCCCGGAACTTTCTGTTTCCTGGCGATTCATCTTTCGCGCGGCCCTTCCCGTTCGCGCGCCTTCCTTCCTTTCCTGAGAGTCCTTTCTGGACTGTCTTTGTCGTTGGGTGAGCCTCTGCTCCCCTGACACCTTCCCCTCCTTTCAGCGCCGCGTTACGCGCTCCCGCGGCAACCCTGCTGGGTGATTTCAAGGAGCGCACACAGAACTTTGTTGATATGAAGATGAATCAAGTGAATCGGTGCGCAAGCCTCCTGGCCGGGGTCCTGGCGCTATTTGTGGCCAGCGGATGTTCACGTCAGAAACAGACCGCAGACGCCGGCGATCATGCCCATACCGGTGAGGCTAAGACGGCGCAAATCAACGTTTTCGGTGAGCGCCATGAGATATTTGCCGAGCACCGGTTGGTGGTCGCGGGAACTCCTACCAAATTCGTGACCCACGTCACCGATTTGAAAACCATGGAACCCCGGCGGGAGGGAGCGGTTCGGTACCGGCTGCAACTTGGCCAGGAAGTCCCCGTTGAGCAGATCGAGAAGACTCCCACACGAGCCGGCATCTATGAAGTCTCGCTCACGTTCCCACAACCGGGCGAATGGAGCGTTGCTTTGGTGGTACCGACCGAAGAGGGGGAGAAGACCATTGACTTCCCTAAAGTGAAGGTCTTTGCCGATGCGCACGACGTGGAGCATGCCGAGGTGATCGAACCCCCTGCCGGCATCAGTTTCCTGAAGGAGCAGCAGTGGAAAATTCTGTCGGGCACAGAGCCGGCAGGGAAGCGAAGGCTGGTGGAACAACTACGGTTGTCGGCAATCGTCACGGCACGTCCGGGGGCTCTGACCGCAGTCCTCCCTCCCGTTGCGGGACGCTTGGCGCTGCCGTCTGGCAAGTCGATGCCGCTGGTGGGTGACAAAGTTGAGGCTGGGCAGGTCCTCGCGCTCTTTCTGCCCTCGTTCTCGGATGCGGCGGCAAGGTTCGTCGAAGCAGAAGGGGAAGTGGTGCGCGCCAAACTCGCTCTGGAACAAGCCGGTTTAGCGTTCAAGCGGATCGAGAAGCTCGCCAAGGCGGAGGCCAAGTCTGGGCGGGAGCTGCAGGATGCGGAGTTCGTGTTGAAGACCGCTCAAGCCAAGTATGACGCGGCTCAAGCTGCGCAGGCCGCGTACCGACAATTCAGCACCAACGAGAGCGCTCAACACGGTGCGGTAGGCCCACTGGCCATCGAGCTCCGCTCCCCCATCGCCGGGACCATTATCAACCAGTCGGGCGCGGCGGCTGGCGAATACATCACAGGGGAGAAACCCGTTTTCAGGGTCCTCGACGCCAGCACGGTGTTCATCGAAGCGCATGTGCCTGAAGCCAGTATCCAGCGTCTGGGTTCAACCAAGGCGGCGCGTTACGAACTTCCGGGCGAAGCCGGACGGTTTCTACCCATCACGGGCAACGGTACAGGGCGGCTTGTCTTCCTGGGCATCCAGGTGGATGCGGCCACCAGGACAGTTCCGCTGATTTATGAGATAGCCAATCCTGACCAGCGCCTGCGCGTGGGACAGTCTGTGAACCTCTTGGTGGAAACCGAGCGTGTGGAAGAAGCGCTGGCCGTCCCGGACGGCGCGATTGTGGAGGAAGATGGGCGACCCATTGCTTTTGTGCAGGTGGGGGGTGAGACCTACCAGAAGCGCGACCTCGCGATCGGGATTCGCGATGGCAACTGGGTTCAAGTGCTCTCGGGGATCGCCGAAGGAGAGAGGGTGGTGACCAAAGGAGCGTATGCAGTCCGACTTGCCTCCGTCTCCTCAGCCATCCCGGCGCACGGCCATGTTCACTAGGAGTCACCCATGATTGACACCTTGATTAGTTGGTCGTTGCGGAATCGCGCGGCAATTCTGGTGATGGCGGTGCTCCTGCTCGTGGCGGGTGGTTACACCGCCATCAGAATGCCGGTCGATGTGTTTCCGGATCTCACTGCCCCCACCGTAACCGTCATCACGGAAGCTCAGGGTATGGCGCCCAGCGAGGTGGAAAGCCAGGTGACTTTCCCCATTGAGGCGGCCGTGAACGGAGCCTCGGGCGTCCGGCGCGTGCGATCAGCCACAGCCGTTGGCCTTTCGATCGTCTGGATCGAGTTTGGATGGGGCACGGACATCTATGCGGCCAGGCAGATCGTCAGTGAGAAAGTGAACGTGGCGTCGGGAGAGTTGCCGCCCGAAGTTGCCAGGCCGGTGCTGGCGCCAGTCTCCTCCATCATGGGGGAGATTCTGTTCATCTCGCTCACGTCCGAGAACCATACTCCGATCGAACTGCGGACCACGGCGGATACCGTGATTCGTCGCCGCATTCTTTCTGTCCCAGGCGTCTCGCAGGTCACGCCCATCGGCGGCGGCGTAAAGCAGTTCCAGGTCGTTCTCTCACCGGCCAAACTGCAGGCCCACGGTGTGTCGCTCAACCAAGTGACCCGCTCCCTGGCGGAAGGCAACGAAAACGTCTCGGCTGGATTCATCAACGAACGCAGCCAGGAGTGGTTGGTCACCGGAGTGGGCCGCGTCCGCTCCCTGGACGACATTGGGGAAACGGTGGTTACCGCCACCAACGGCATTCCGACCAAAATTGCGGATCTGGGCTCAGTGGTCATTGGCGAGGAACCGAAGCGGGGCGAAGGGTCCACACGAGGGAAGCTAGCAGTGATTCTGGGCATCCAGAAGCAGCCTGGTGCGAACACGCTCTTGCTGACCAAGGAACTGGATGCCGTGCTGGATGACATTGCCTCCAAACTGCCGGTCGGAATGCAGATTGACAGGCGCATCTTCCGGCAGGCGGACTTTATTGAGATTGCCATTCGCAACGTCATGGCCGCGCTACGCGACGGAGGCCTCTTGGTGGTGGCGATCGTTCTGCTCTTCCTGGCAAATGTCCGAGCGACGTTCATCACCCTGACTGCCATACCGCTCTCCCTGCTGGCGACGATTCTGGTGATGAAATCCTTCGGAGCGACCATCAACACGATGACCCTGGGTGGCATGGCTATCGCCATCGGGGCGCTCGTGGACGATGCGGTAATCCTGGTGGAAAACGTGTTCCGCCGCTTGCGCGTCAACAGTGTGCAACCGGAGGAAAAGCGCAAGAAAACCATGCAGGTCATCTTCGACGCCAGTACCGAGATTCAGAAGTCCATCGTGTTCGCCACGCTGATCATCGCGCTCGTATTTCTGCCGATCTTCTTCTTAAGCGGCGTAGAAGGCCGCTTGCTCAAACCGCTCGGTCTAGCCTATATCGTATCGTTAGGCGCTTCCTTGCTGGTGGCGTTAACCGTCTCGCCCGTCCTCTGCCATCTGCTGCTGCCGCGCAGCCGAGCGGTGCTGGAAGGGGCGGAGCCGAAGGTGGTCGTCTGGCTCAAATCCCACTACGCGAAACTGTTGACGCCAGTACTGGCGCACCCATGGTGGGTGACTGTGCCAGCCGCTATCGCCCTTGTTCTGGCCTTAGGGTCCACTTTCTTCATGGGCCGCTCGTTCCTGCCTGAGTTCAATGAGGGCACGCTGACTTTGAGTGCGGTCACCCTCCCCGGTACCTCGCTGGAGCAATCCAACGAATATGGCAAGGTGATTGAGAGCACGCTGCTCTCTCATCCAGAGGTCATCGGCGTGGCACGGCGGCAGGGTCGGGCTGAGTTGGATGAGCATGCCCAGGGTGTGGAGTCATCGGAGATCGACGTGTCCTTGAAGATGCAGAAGCGGACCAAGAAGGAGTTTCTGGAAGCCTTGCGGCGTGACTTCTCGTTGATTCCCGGCATGAATATCGTGATCGGACAGCCCATTTCTCATCGTATTGACCATATGCTTTCCGGCACTCGCGCCAACGTGGCGGTGAAGATCTTCGGGGAGAACCTGTATCAACTGCGTTTGCTCGCCAGTCGTGCTCGCAAGGAGATGGAAGGTGTACCGGGGGTGGTGGATTTGTCGATCGAACAGCAGACCGATGTGCCCATCCTGCGCGCCCACTTCGACCGCAACGCCATTGCCCGGCATGGCTTGACTGTGCGAGAGGTCGCGCAAACCATGGAAGCTGCCATCAAAGGTGTGACCGTTTCGCGGGTCCTGGAGGGCCGCAACTCGTTCGATCTTGTGGTTCGCCTGGCCGACTCGAAGGGTTGGAGCACTGAGGACATCGGGGAACTGCCGATTGCGACTTCCGCCGGCGCAAGGGTCCCACTGAAGAGTCTGGCGGACATCCGGAAGGAAACCGGTCCGAACTATATCAGTCGCGAGCAGGTGGAGAGGAAGATCGTGGTCATGTGCAATGTGGCTGGCAGCGACGTGACTTCGGTAGTGAACGAATGCAAGAAGGTGGTGGATCCCCTCGTGTCCGGGATGCCAGGCTACCGGGTGGATTATGGTGGGCAGTTCGAGAGCGCCGCGGAAGCGGGCCGAATCATCGCATGGCTGGGAATCGCAGTGGTTGTTGGCATTGGTTTTCTGCTGCACCTGGCCTTTGGTTCGGCGCGCGACGCGGCGCTCATTATGATCAACTTGCCGCTGGCGCTCATCGGCGGCGTGGTGGGGGTCTTCGTCTCGGGCGGCGTGTTGAGCGTGGCTTCGCTCATCGGCTTCATCACGGTTTTCGGCATCGCCACGCGCAATGGCATCATGCTCGTGTCGCACATCAAGTATCTGGAAGAACACGAAGGAGTGACGGACTTTCGCGAGGCCGTGTTCCAAGGAGCGATGGAGCGGCTGGCGCCCATTCTCATGACCGCGCTGGCGGCCGGGCTGGCGCTCATTCCGCTGGCGCTCGGCGGGCACAAACCAGGCAGCGAGATTCAGACGCCGATGGCCATAGTCATCCTGTTTGGCCTCCTGACTTCGATGCTGTTGAACATGATTGTCGTCCCGGCGCTTTACCTGCGTTTCGGCCGGCCGGTGGAAGTGGATTGAACGAGGTGCTTATGAAGAAATATCTTGTGAGTGTAGTGTTCATGGTCGTCCTGGGCAGCGGGGCGGTGGTGGCAGCGGCGAATGAGGCGACGTCCACGGCGAGTCAAATCGAAAGTCTTACCCTTGAGGAGGCCCTGGAAAAGGCCGAGGTTCTCCACCCTCAACTTGCCGAAGCCAGGGCGATGGTTGAGGCCGCCGAGGGCCGCGCCCGCCACGCCGGCACGTTCCCCAATCCTGAAGCGATTGTCGGGGCGCAGCAGATTCCGTTTGGTGGCGACGCCCCTAACGAGAGGGAATACGTGGCGGGCATCGGGCAGACCATTCCGCTGAGCGGACGCCTCGGCAAGGCGCGCCAAGCCGAGTGGCTGGACCGCGAAGTCCGTGCTCGCGGGTTGGAAGTGAAACGCCGGGACATCCGCAAACGTGTCCACAGCGCCTTCGCCACCGCGTTGTATCAGGAAAAGGCTTATCAGGCCCAAACCGAGATTCAGCGAAATGCGGAAAAGGCAGTCGCGACCACGCAGGCTTGTGTCGAGGCTGGGGATGCCTTGCGCGAAGACCTGGCGCGCGTGGAAATGGAACTGGCACGCTCCAAGGTCGAACTGCAACGTGCGGGGGCCCTGCGCCAGCAGGCACTGGTTACGCTGGCCTCCGCGATGGGTGATGCCACGATATCCGTCAAGTCTCTGGACGGCAGTCTGGAGGCCACCTTCGAGATTCCCACCCTGGAAATCCTAACGGCAAGCCTCTCCGCCCAGCCAGAAAGTGCGCAAGCGGAGGCGGAGGTTCGGGCCCGGGAGGCGCGCGTGGATTTGGCCCGGGCAGACAGAATTCCCGACGTGAAAGTGGAGTTGCTGTATCACCGATTGGACGCGAGTCAGCAGAACACCTTCGACCTGGGGTTGAGCATCCCGCTGCCGTTGTTCGACCGAAATCAGGGCCGACTCCGCGAGGCCCGTGCGGAAGCGGCTGCTGCCGAAGCGCGGTCGCGCATGACTCGCAATGAGTTGACTGCGAAGCTGCGCGAGTCGCACCTGCAACTCACTGCCGCACTGACCAGCAGCCACACGTTGAAGACGGAAATTCTCTCGCGGGCAGAAACCGTTCTGAAAGGTGCTGAGGCTCGCTATGCCGCCGGGGACATCAGCCTTGCCGACCTCCTGCCCGTTCGGCGCGATTGGGCAGCGGTGCAACTGAGCTACCTGGAATCCTTGCGCGACGTGATGCAAGGGTGGGCGGAAGTCGCGGCGTATGCGAAACGGCTCTGATCCGGAAACCCAAACTGCGAACCCACCATGCACCAGACGAACCTGACTCACTGGCAGCACTCACACGATTACGGCGCTGATTCCTCGTCGGCAGAGCGGCGCACCCGGATTGTCATTGGCATCACGGCGGCGATGATGGTGGTCGAGGTCGCCGGCGGGATTGTTTTCGGCTCGATGGCATTGCTGGCGGACGGCTGGCACATGAGCACGCATGTGGCCGCGTTCGTGATCACAGCCCTGGCCTACCATTTCAGCCGACGCCACGCCAACGATTCCCGCTACAGTTTTGGAACTGGCAAGATGGGGGTGCTGGGAGGATTCGCCAGCGCTGTCGTTCTGGCCGTCATTGCGCTGCTCATGGCAGGTGAGTCGGTCCATCGCTTCTTTGCGCCCCAACCGATTCATTTCAATCAGGCCATCGGTGTGGCGGTCATCGGACTCCTGGTGAATCTGGTCTGTGCCTGGCTGTTCAGGGACAAACCCCATCACCACCACGGCCACGCGCACGAACATGACCATGGACATGCCCACGGCCACGGGCATGACGACCTCAACTTGCGCGCGGCCTACATCCACGTTCTCGCGGATGCCCTCACTTCGGTGACGGCCATCATCGCACTGACCGCCGGCAAATTCCTGGGTTGGTCCTGGCTCGATCCGGTGATGGGTATTGTTGGAAGCGTCATCGTAACCGTATGGGCCTACGGTCTGGTTCGGGATACGAGTGGAATCCTGTTGGATCGAACCCCAGAGTCCTCCGACCTGCCGGACGAAATTCGCCGCGCGGTGGAGAGCGATGGCGATTCGCGCATCAGCGACCTTCATGTCTGGCAGGTCGGCACAGGCAGGTTTGCCGCCATTGTCTCGCTGGTCGCCCACTACCCGAAACCGGTGGAAACCTACCGGGAGATGTTCCGCGAGCATGAGGAACTCGTCCACGTCACCGTTGAAGTCCAACACTGCAAGGATCACGAACCGACGGAACACAACCACGTCCACTCGCACGACGCGCACCATCAGCATTCACACGACGCGGGAGAGTCGGCAAGTGAGCCCCACGCGCATGCCCACCAGCATGAACCGCTGGTCCACACGCACCCGCATTACCCCGACATCCATCATCACCACAGGCATTGAGATGCCTGCTGCTGCGCGATGAAGAAAGGCGCCGGCCTGACCCAAGGCATGGAGGAGCGCAAAGGGCAGCAGGATTGACGTGCGATTCAACCTGGTTCCTTTGGACATCACGCGCGTTGATGGTAATGTACATCTATGCTTATACGGCAATGTCCCCTGCGTAAGAATGCGGAAACTACGGATCTGAGGTCAGTTCTGGCGCTTAGGGACCAAGCGTTGAGTGTTCGCTGCCTCTTCCACGGGATGGGGAGAGTGTGAGCACTGCTTTGACACGAGAATGAACACCAACCGACGACGGTTTCTGAGGCATACGGCAGGGGCGACGATGGCGTTCACGGTTGGAGTTCCCTTCCTGTCGCCTCGCGGAATGCGGGCCCAACCTGCGCGGCCTGGCAATCCTTTGCGCATACCTTCGGATGGGTCGGGTGGCCCGCTGAGAGTCGCTCGTGCTAATTTGCCCATCTGGCCCGGGTACTCCACCGCGGTGTCCGCCATCAACGGGGAAGTGCCCGGTCCGACCCTTCGTGTCCGCCGCGGCGAGGAATTCGTTGCTCGAGTTCAGAATGATCTGGGCGAGCCCCTGGTTCTTCATTGGCACGGCGTGCTGGCACCGGAACGAATGGATGGTCACCCACGCGACCAGGTCCGCGCGGGCCAGAGCTACGAGGTGAGGTTTCCGGTCCGTCAAAAAGCCTCGACGTGTTGGTATCACGCACACACCGATCAACTGACGGCTGAGCAAGCCTACGCAGGTGTGGCGGGGTTCTTCGTCATCGAAGACCCGGCCGAAACCGTTTTCGGACTGCCCGCAGGAGACCACGATGTCCCACTCGTCTTCACGGACAAGCGCATCAGCGCCTCCCGCCAGTTCGTGTATTCGCCTGCGATGATGGACTCGATGACCGGATATCTTGGTGACGTGATGTTGGTCAATGGCACTCCTGATGCCTGGCTGTCGGTTGACCGGGGACTCTACCGGTTTCGCCTGTTGAACGGCTCCAACGCCCGCATTTACAAGGTGGCCTTGAGCGATGGGCGAGCTTTCCATCTGATTGGTACGGACGGTGGGCTCCTGCCTGCCCCGGTGTTGGCCGCCTCCGTGATGCTTGCCCCGGGCCAGCGGCTGGAGATCCTCGTGGACTTCTCGGCGTATTCGCCAGGGTCGTCGGTGGTGCTCAAGAGTCTCCCGTTTGCCGGGGGTGGTGGCATGATGGGGGGGCCACGTCAAGGAACGGAGATGGACCTTCTGCGTTTCTATGTAGATGGCCCGACTACTGAAAAGGCGACTCTCCCTTCCAGCCTTCAGCCATTCACCCCTTTCACCCCAGCCCAGGCCAAACGGACACGGGTTTTCACTCTCGGCATGACGGGCATGGTTCACACCATCAACGGTCGATCTTATGACCTTCAGCGGGTGGATTTCACGGTCCCATTCGGCGATGTCGAAATCTGGGAATACCGGAATACTGGTACCGAACCGCACCCCATGCATGCGCACGCGGCTCTTGGTCAGGTGTTGAGCCGCAGCAGCGCAACCTCGTTAGCCCCCGAAGACACCGGTTGGAAGGACACCGTGCTGGTGAATCCCGGCGAGACCGTGCGCATTCTCACCCGGTTCGATACTCATCCAGGCCTTTTCGTGCAGCATTGCCACAACCTGGAGCATGAGGATTCCGGGATGATGCAGAACTTTGAGGTGCTTCCTCCACCTGCACTCGCCATCCAGCGCGCCGGCTCGAGCGTCACCCTGGCATGGCCCGAAGCGGACGAGGGATGGAGCTTGGAGTCGTCCATCCATGCCGAGGGGCTCTTCTGGGAACCATTAGAGGAGACGCCTGTAGCCGTGGGCGGGCGATGGACCGTTACCATCCAGGAATTGGCGGGGCAGCGTTTTTACCGCCTGGTGAAGCTGTGAGGGGCGGGTTCAGCTCGTATCTTCCTGGCCGCCGTCTTTTCGCTCTTGCGTCCGAAGCGGGATCGACCAATTCTCTCCGGCTGCGGCATGAGTGATTTGCTTTGGTTCGTGGCACATACCAGGCCACGATGTGAAAAGAAGCTGGCGGATTTTTGCCAGCGCGAAGGTTTTTCCACCACCCTCCCCACTTACCGGAGTGTGAAGAAGTACCGAGGAAAGACCGTGGTGTTTCATAAGCCGCTCTTCCCCAACTACCTGTTCCTGCGGCTTTTACCGTTCCAGCGGCAGAAGGTCTACCAGAGCGATTACGTGGCCAACCTTCTGGACGTGCCCGATCAGGTTGGATTCCAGGAGCAGTTGGGAGACATCCTCACCGCCCTGGAAAGCGAGATTGATGTGCGTCTCGCCCCCACCATCGGCCCTGGCACGAAAGTCCGGATCAAGTCTGGCCCCCTCCAGGGAATGGAAGCCTGGGTGGAGTCGCGGTCTGGCATTCTGGAAGTGCTCCTTCGTCTGGACTTCATCGGCCAGGCAGCGGCAGTCAAGGTGGACGCCTCCCAGTTGGAGCTCATCTGAGGCTAGAAAGGCTCCCCGGCAGGTGCCCCATCGGCGAGGTACAGAATCTTTTGCACTCGCGAATGGCTGTGATAACTCGGGAGCACACCGGCTCCTCGCCCTTTTGAAGTAGGTGGCATTGCCTTCAACGGCTCCGCGAGCCGTCGACCACCAGAGCGGTTGGCCGCCTCTCGCCGGATCTCGGCGGCGAACTCGCCCTTGGCCTTGCCTAGTGGTACCAGATTCCCCATAGTGCGGGTATGGAAACCACGGTTCGCTCTGAGGCCGACCGCAAGGCGCTCAGCTTTGCGATGACCCTGTCGCTGGTGATAGGCACCCTCATGTTCTTCATGAAAACCGGGGCTTACCTTTTGACCGGGTCAGCCGCGATTCTTAGCGACGCTGCTGAGTCAGTCGTGCACGTGGCAGCCGTGTTCTTTGCGGCCTATAGCCTCAGACTCTCTTATAAGCCGGCCGATGAGGGGCACCCTTACGGCCACGCCAAGATCGCTTTCTTTTCTGCGGGTTTTGAGGGCGCCATGATCATCCTGGCGGCCATCTACATCATCTATGAGTCCATCCATAAATGGGTGATGGGGCTCCGGATCGACAACCTAGGGTTCGGCACCCTCCTTACCCTGGCAGCTACTTTGATTAATGGGGGGCTAGGGGGCTACCTGATCTGGACTGGCCGACGCCGGAAATCGCTGATCCTGGAAGCGAATGGGAAGCACGTTTTGACCGACTGTTGGACCAGCGCGGCCGTGCTGGTGGGTTTGGGTTTGGTGCTCGTCACGAAGTGGCTCCCTTGGGATCCCATCTGCGGCATCCTTATGGCCTGCAACATCCTCTACTCCGGCTACGGGCTGATCCGCAGCGCTTCCGCCGGGCTTATGGACCAAGCGGATCCCGAGGTCCACAAGCGGCTGTTGGCTCTGCTCGAGGAGGAAACGAGAAAACGATCTCTCGGCTTCCATGAACTGCGGCATCGGAATGTCGGTGATGCCCATTGGGTGGATGTGCACCTGGTTTTTCCCGATGGTGTTTCCTTGGCGGATGCGCACCGGTCGGCAACCGAAATTGAACTGGTCTTGGAGAAGTCGCTGGATCCCCGGGGACAGGTCACCACCCACCTCGAATGCGCGGTCGACCACGCCAAGCTTCATCCTCATGAGCCCGAGGCAAAGATACTGGAGGCGAAGCAGAGCCTGGAGGACTCGTCCCGCAGGGCGTCCACTGGACCGCAATAACGTGCGCTACCCGGCGACGGCCTTGACACAGCGACAGCAGAGCGTGGGGTGATCGGTACAGGTGCCCACATCCTTTTCCCAGTGCCAGCATCGCTCGCACTTCTGGCCGGTTGCCTTCGCCACCATGGTCTGCAGTGCTTCCGCCCCGTCGGCGCTCGCCTGAACGTGGAGCTGGGAGACATTGAGAAGCTCGCGTAGGACATCGATTTCGGCCTGCGTGGCTTCAGCCAATGAGCCTCGGGCCACCAGTGTGATCTGGGCTTCCAGCGATTTGCCGATGGTCTTCGCCTGCCGCGCCTGTTCTAGCGTCGGCAACACTTGGTCGCGGATCGCAAACAATTGATTCCACTTCGCCCGCTCCTCCTCCGTCAGGTTGGTCTGAGAAGGTTCCCACGTGGCCAGATGCACCGACTCACCGCTTCGTCCGGGCAGGTACTCCCAGGCTTCATCCGCCGTGAAAGCAAGCATCGGGGAGAGGATCTTGCAGAGGCTGGACACCATGCGATGC
The DNA here is from genome assembly GCA_964411985.1 of uncultured Verrucomicrobiota bacterium. GTDB lineage: Bacteria > Verrucomicrobiota > Verrucomicrobiia > Limisphaerales > J093 > CAYPNF01. Next base: position 27,563 of record CAYPNF010000013.1, on the reverse strand, counting down.
AGCGCAGTCTGCGTGGAGCGGCGCCGAATCGAGTTTGCCGGATCCGTGTACAGCCGGTCCTTCACCAGGTCGTGGTAAACCGCCGACAGCTCGACGGCGGCGAATTGGCTCACCCGCTGGTAAACCACGTGAAACTCGGAAGCCTCGTAGGCTCGGAGCACGTCGGCTTCCAAGCGCGCAAACTCGTCGAGAATCCAGCGATCCAAGCCGGTCATCTGGTCCGTGGCCACCGCGTCCTTGGCGGGATTGAAATCGAAGAGGTTGGAGAGCTGGTAACGAAGTGCGTTGCGGATGACCCGGTAAGTCTCGGCCACTTTCCCGATGCGTTCCTCCGACACCACGATGTCGTTGCGGTAATCCTGGGAAGCAACCCAGAGGCGGAGTACGTCAGCTCCCCACTGCTTCACGTAAGCGTCTGAGGTCTGCGGCTTCTGATAGCCGCCCTGGCCTTGCTTGCTCTTGGAGATTTTTTCCCGATCCGCATCCACCATGAACCCATGGGTGAGCACCACCTGGTAGGGGGGGCGTTCGTTGCCGGCCAGGGCCAGGAGAAGGGAGGATTGGAACCATCCGCGATGCTGGTCGCTGCCTTCGAGGTACATGTGGGCCTGGCCGGGCGCCTCGGGATTGCGCAGCTCAGGACGCCGCATGAGGACGCTTCGGGAAGAGGAACCCGAATCGATCCAGACATCCAGGGTATCGCTCGACTTGGCCACAGCCTCCGGTCCCTGCCAGTCCGAGGGTCGGAGCAGTGACCATAATTCTGTGGCCGATTTTTCGAACCAGGCGTTGGAACCGAATTGTTCGAACAGGTCGGCGGCATTGCGGACCACCCGGGCGTCGAGGATCGGCTGTCCTTGGGCATCGTAGAAAGCAGGGATGGGCACGCCCCAGCTGCGCTGGCGTGAGATGCACCAGTCAGGACGGCTCTTCACTGCGCTTTCGATTCGGTTCTTGCCCCAATCGGGCACCCACTGGACCTGCTCAATAGCGCCCAGAGCCAAATTGCGGAAGGTGTCCTGAGTCGAGCCGATCACGGCACGATGATCCACCCGGATGAACCATTGGTCCATCGCGCGGAAGATGACCGGTGACTTGCTCCGCCAGCAATGAGGGTAGCTGTGGTGATAGTTCTCCTGGTGAACCAGGAAGTTCCCTGTGCGCAGCAGGTGCAGCACGCCGTTGTTCGCATCGCTCTGACCGTGCTTCTCCAGGATGGACTTGCCGAGCAACTCCGCTGGCATCTGCTGTTCCACCGGCAGATCCGAGGTGTGGGCCAAGCACCCATCGTCGTTCACCGGTGAGTACACCGGCAGCCCAACCTGGCAGCCCAAGCCATAATCTTCGAGGCCGTGCCCCGGAGCGATATGGACGAAGCCAGTGCCGGTGGTATGGTCTACAAACGCGTCGCCGGGGTACAGCTTGCCCGTGCGGTTGCAGAACGGGTGCTGGTACTCCATCTGCTGAACCTGCTCCGCTGAGAGGCTGCGAACGATGTCGTAACTTTCCCATCCGCATTTCTGGGCCACCGACGATACCAGCAGCGCAGACAAAATATAGAGCTCTTGCCCAACCCGCACGACCGAGTAACTGAAAGTGGAGTTGAAGGCCACCGCCAGGTTGGCGGGCAGCGTCCAGGGGGTCGTGGTCCAGATCAGCACATAAGTTCCAGGGCAGTCTACCACGGGGAATTTAACGAAGATGCTCTGGCTGACGTGATCCTGGTATTCCACCTCGGCTTCCGCGAGGGCCGTGCGGCAGGGGATGGACCAGTAAACCGGCTTTTTGCCCCGGTAGACGAAGCCTTTTTCAATGATGTCCGCGAACATCCGAAGTTCCGCGGCCTCATAATCGCGGGACAGGGTCAGGTACGGATTCTCCCAATCGCCCAGCACGCCCAACCGCTTGAATTGGGTACGCTGAATATCGATGAACTTGCGCGCGTACGCTTCGCAGGCGGTGCGGATGGTGGCGGGGTCTGCGGCGGTATTGCCTGCCTTCCGCATTTCCTGCGACACCTTGAATTCGATTGGCAGGCCATGACAGTCCCAGCCTGGCACGAAGGGAGCGCAACGTCCGCGGAGAGTCTGGTACTTGACGACGATGTCTTTGAGAATCTTGTTCAGCGCCGTGCCGACATGGACGTCGCCATTGGCGAAGGGGGGGCCGTCATGGAGAATGAACTTGGGGGCACCGGCCCGGGCAGCCTGAATCTGGGAATAGAGGCCGTGGCTCTGCCACTTCTCGAGGCGCTGAGGTTCGCGCAGGAGGAGGTCGGCCTTCATGGGAAAGCCGGTCTGAGGAAGATTTACCGTGTTCTTGTAGTCCATTAGAGTGTTCGGCTGTGGCTATAGATCCGCGCCGCTTCGATGAACCCTTTGAAGAGAGGGTGAGGCGCGTTGGGCTTGCTCAGAAACTCCGGATGGAACTGGCAAGCAAGGTAGAAAGGATGATTCGCAAGCTCGATGAGCTCCACCAAGGTTCCATCCGGCGAGGTGCCGGTGAAGAGGAATCCAGCCTGCTTGAACTGTTCACGGTACTCGTTGTTGAACTCGAAGCGGTGTCGATGCCTCTCGTTTGCGACGAATGCCGAGTAGAGGCGGGCGGCTTTGGAACCAACCGTTAGTTGCACCGGTTGCGCTCCCAAACGCATGGTGCCGCCCTTCTTGGTGACCTTTCGCTGCTCATCCAGCATCGCGATCACCGGATGCGGCGTTTCGGGATCGAATTCGGTCGAGTGAGCCTTCTCGAGTTGCAACACGTTGCGGGCAAATTCGATCGAGGCAATCTGCATGCCCAGGCAGAGTCCCAGGTAAGGCACCTTGTTTTCGCGTGCATATCGGGCGGCCCGGATTTTCCCCTCCACGCCCCGTTCGCCAAATCCTCCGGGCACCAGGATTCCGTGCAGACCTTTCAATGCCTTCTCCGGCGCCTGCTTCTCCAAATCCTCTGACTCGATCTTCTCGAGTTCGATCCCGCAATCGTTCGCGACTCCACCGTGGATGATCGCCTCGTAAACAGACTTATAGGCGTCCTGCAGTTCGATGTATTTCCCGACTACCCCGATGCGGACCCGATGCTGAGGGGCGATGAGTTTGCGGAGGATATCCTGCCAATGCGACATGTTGGCCGCCGGGGTGTCCAAGTGCAGTAACCGACAGACCAGTTCATCCATCCGCTCCCGCTGGAGCATCAGGGGGACTTCGTAGATCGTGTGATCCACGTCCTTCTCCTCGATGACCGCTTCGAAGGGGACGTTGCAGAACATGCTGATCTTCTGGCGCAGGTCTTTCCCCATCGAGCGCTCGGTGCGGCAAACCAGGATGTGGGGGGTGATGCCAATTTCGCGGAGTTTCGCCACCGATTGTTGGGTCGGCTTGGTCTTCAACTCGCCCGCCGCCCGGATGAAGGGGACGAAGGTGACGTGGATGAAGATGGCGTTGCTGTAGCCCACCTCAAGGGCAAATTCCCGGATCGCTTCCAGAAACGGCAACCCCTCAATATCGCCCGTGGTGCCACCGATTTCCGTGATGAGGACGTCCGCCTTGGATTGATCCGCAATCTGCTGAATGCGATTCTGGATCTCGTCCGTCACGTGCGGGATGACCTGGACCGTTTTGCCGAGGTAATCTCCGTTCCGTTCCTTCTCCAGCACGCGCGCGTAGACCTGGCCACTGGTCAGGTTGTTCATGCGGGTCAGTTTCGTGCTGGTAAAGCGTTCGTAATGGCCCAGATCGAGATCTGTTTCAGCACCGTCGTCCAGCACGTACACTTCCCCGTGCTGATACGGGCTCATTGTCCCCGGATCAACGTTGAGATAGGGGTCGAATTTCTGAAGGGTGACCTTGAGTCCCCGGTTTTCCAAGAGGGTGCCGAGGGAGGCCGCAGTCAGGCCTTTGCCCAGGGAGCTAACCACGCCGCCAGTAACAAAAATGTATTTCATACTTGTCGATGCGGAACCGAGCACACGCCTTCTGACGGGTGGAACGGCCTAAGCCTCACCTCGTTCCCGAAGTAGTTTTTCCACTTTGGCTACATCACCCGGAGTATCTACGCCCAGACTCTCGTATTGGACGCGGACCGCTTGGATCCCAACGCCATTCTCGAGCGCCCGCAACTGCTCCAGTTTCTCGGCCTGTTCCAGCGAAGAAACCGGCCAGCGAACCAATTGCAGCAGCACCTCACGACGATACCCGTAGATGCCCAAGTGTTTCCAAAAAGGAAATGCCGCCAACTGCTCGTCAACCGAACGTGTGGCGGCATCGCGGAGATACGGTATCGTCCGCCGCGAAAAATACAAGGCCTGACCCGAACAACTCAGTACGGCCTTGACTACGTTGGGGTTATCCAACTCCGAAGGATCTCGCAGCGGGGTGACCGCGGTCGACATTCCCGCACTTCCCAGGGCCTCGGCGACGACATTGACCACGGCCGGATCGATCAAGGGTTCGTCCCCCTGGATGTTTACCGCCGCATCGCACGCACTCCGGCCGACGACCTCTGCGATGCGGTCCGTCCCGCTGGGATGTTCCGCCGAAGTCATTTCCACCCGGCAATAGCCCTCTGCAAAGCGGGCAATGCGCTCGTCATCGGTCGCCACGATGACCTCTGCCAGCGAGGTGGCCTTCAGGCACCGCTCAATCACCCGTTGCAACAGGGGCTTGCCGGCGATGGGAACCAGTGGTTTCCCCGGAAAACGGGTGGATGCGTAGCGAGCGGGGATGACACCAATGATTTTCATGCTGAGTTCTCCATCAAGATCCATTCTGCGGCGGCGACAATATGATCGACGACCGGGGCGTTCTTCAATCGCTCCGGGCTCTTTTGTTCAACCTCGGCGCCGTACCCGGTTCTTACCAGAAAGCAGGTCTTCACTTTGGCGTTCCAGCCGCACTCAAGGTCAACCAACTTGTCCCCCACCATGTAACTGGACGAGAGGTCCACATGAAACTCCCGCTGGGCATCCAGGAGGAATTCCGGGGACGGTTTTCGGCCGCGGCTGGGTTGGTCCGGCGCCTCGGGTGCGTGATAGAACTTCGTGAATCGGACGCCGTCCTTGGCGAGCTCGGCGCGGATGTGATCGTGCACCGCGTGCATTTCTTGTTCGCTGAAATACCCGCGCCCAATGCCGGATTGGTTGGTCACCACGAAGAGCAAAAAGCCGGCCTCCTGGAGGCTGCGCAGGGCACGTCCGGTGCCGGGAAAGATCACGACGTCTTCGATCTTGTGGAGATAATGCCTCTCCTCAATCAGGACGCCGTCCCGGTCGAGAAACACGGCTCGCTTGGCTTGATCGCTGGGTCGTGACACGACCGGGGAGCATGCCAGAGATGGACCTGCGATGCAATGTGCGTGTGGGGCAAGTTTTGGGTCTTGATGCCCTCAGGCGGAGAACAGATTCAACTTGTCGGCTGGCAGAGAAAACGCATCCGGGCGCGATGGCCAATCCGTATTGAGCCCTCATGGTCGAACTCAACGTCGATGCCCTCCCTCCCAGGGACAGGCAAACAAGCAAGCGAAACGCATTGGAGAATCAGGGACAGACAATGAAATCTCTTCAGGGACAGGCGATAGAACCTGCTCTGATAGCTGGTTCTGTCTTGCTTTTCAGGATGGATGTGGATAAAGGGTTCTCCCGCCATGAGGACTGCCCGTATCAAAGCTCCAACGCATTTCCCTGTTGCCTATTACCATTGTTTTTCCCGGATCGTGAACAAGGACCCGGTGGTCGGAGAACGCGAGAAGGAGAAGTTTCGGCTTTTCATGCGGCATTACGAGGGCTTCTGCGGGGTGAAGGTTCTGACGTACTGCATCCTGTCCAACCACTTCCACATCCTCCTGGAGGTGCCGGCCCCACCCTCCACCCCCTTGAGTGATCCTGACTTCTTGGAACGACTCCGGGGCCTGAAAGATTCGGCCTGGTCTCGGACCACTCGGGACCAGTTTCAACGTTTCCTGGACGCGGGCCAACCTGAAGCGGCGCAAGCCCTGAAGCAACGGGTCTGTCGGCTGATGTGGGATGTGAGTGGGTTTATGAAGCTTCTAAAACAACGTTTCTCACAGTGGTACAATCGTTTGCACGAGCGCAAAGGAACGCTCTGGGAAGAGCGCTTTGGGAGTGTGTTGGTGGAAGGGGTGGGGAAGGTACTGCAGACGATGGCCGCTTACATTGACCTGAACCCAATCCGGGCGGGGATCGTGAAAGATCCCAAGGAGTACCGCTGGAGCGGGTATGCTGAGGCAGTGGCGGGAGGCAGGGAAGCTCAGGAAGGTTTGGAGAAGGTGATGGGGGAGAAGGGATTGGAGGGGTACCGGAGCTGGATATACTGCTATGGGGTGATGGACGAGGGATTGACGGAGGCGGGCGAGCCCAAGAGGCTAGGCTTTACGCCTGAGGAAGTGCAGCAGGTGCTGGCAGCCAAGGGAAGGCTACCACTCCATGAGTACGTGCGACTGCGGGTAAGATACTTCGTGCAAGGGCGGGTGTTGGGGACCCAGGCATTTGTGGAAGGGCTTTGGCAGGAATACCGGCGGAGGAACGGGTTGGTGCGGAAGGTGAAGGGGGCACGCGCGATGGCGGGCGTGGAGGAGGGTTTCTTCAGCTTCCAAGGATCTCGCTACGGGCCCGTCGGCTAAGCCCGGTGGAGAGCCCTCAAACCACGAAATCGTTCCCGTTTTCAACCGGCCCGTGCACGGAACGGGAAGAGGTGTTGTTACGAAGCTCCTGGTCCAGCCCGGCGGGACCGGAATCCTCCTTAGTTTCGAGCCTTTGAGACTGCGACGGTGCTTTTCGGACCGATTCGGAAGTGCTTGGGCTTTCTCCAACGATGACGAACGTACAAAATCCAAACGCACGGCTTTATAAATGCCTGTCCCTGTTTCGGGCGCCAAAAACACCGGAATGGTGGGAACGAGAACTTCATAGACGTCTGTCCCAGTTTCCTGAGGGAGACAGGTTTGCCTGCCACTCATCTCGATAGGAGTCGTAAGCAAGCCTCTGGGCAAATGCGCAGCGGTATCGGGTGAGTTCAATTCTAATACTCGATTTACCTGTCGGATTAGGGCAATCGCCCTTGTGCCTCGTTTCCGCTGGCCCTAGAGTCAGGTTTCACATCCAAGAAGTAAACCAACGACTCACCGTGTTATGATTGCCAGTTCAAGTATCGTCGGATGCAAAAGGGACAGGTCATTTACTACAGCAGGGCTCCTGCTCTGTTTCGCCTTGGGAGGACATGCGCAAACCTATGTGGACCTCGGTCCGCTGTTCAACACCGACACGGTCCTGGAGGTGGGAGGTGCGGGGTTGGGGGATGCACTGGATACAAATGGGCGCCGAATTGATGCGGGCACCTTGCCGGCTGCGTATGCCGATGGCACCGTGGTCACGACCCAGGATGGCCGGGCGAAGTTCAAGTTTGGCGCACTGAAACAGGCCTCGCAGGATGCCTTGCGAGTGGATGGGCAAGTGCTGAACGTGGCGGATGGCCATTACGAATCCTTTGATCTTGCGATGCTGACTGCCCCCGAGGCCTTGGCCTATCCATTCGGAGAGGTCGAATTCCTCTACACGGATGGGTCGAAAGACAAGCAACGACTCGGCCCGGTGCCGGGCTGGTTCAACAGCCCCATGGCGTTCGACCACACACTGTATCGCTTCACCGATTCCAGCCAGGTGCAGACCCTGGCAACGTTTCGCACTGACTTCGGTGACACCGAAGCGACCTACCTGGTGCAGGAACAAGGAAATGGCAATTCCGGTGGCAACCGTTTCGTCGATGGCACAGGGTACGTGCTGTACCACATCGGCGAGCTCGGGAGCCTGACCCAGGGAAAGCTGGGCGTGACCGTCGGAAACAACTTCGTGATCTCGTTGGCGACGGAGTTCAACGACCCCGCCGTTTCCACCACCGATGGATACACCGAAGTGGCCAATTCCATGACCCTCTACGATGGCTTCGAGCACCGGGCGCTGGGCAATTTGAAGCAGTACGACATTGACCTCGCTCCGTTCCTGGCCAAGGGGACCGGTGAGCTCTACATTCTCCTCACCGACGCCACTCCGGCCAACGGCTGGGGCCCGTTTGTCCAACAAATCCTGCTCTTCTCCGGTACCCCGAAGAACTTCGAGAGTGTCCTCGAACCATCGGTCAATACGAACAAGGCAACTGTGTACGGCATGTTCCGGACCGCGACAGATGCCGAGAAGCCGTACCTGTACGACAACAGTGGTTCAGGACCCTCCAACCGAGGACATCGTTTTGCGGACGGCACGGGATCGATTACCTATCGGTTCAACCTGCCCGATGACGTGACTGCGGCCAAGCTCACCATGGACATGGCGAACAACTTTGTCGTGTCGCTTTCCGGTGCGAGCGAGTTGACTCGGTATTTCACCGTGGCCGCCGCGACTGCGGAGGAAAAGGCCTTCCTGGTAGATGAGGGTGGGAGCATCACCGGCGGCGATTTTCGATTTGCGGATGGGACTTCCTACATGATTTACCAGTTCGATTTGCCGGATGATGCGACTGCGGCATGGGCGAAGGTGAATATAGGCAACCAGTTCGTGATCGGAGTGGCCTCCGGCACGGATGGTGAATTCGTGGTGGAGAAGGATTGGGTCGCGGAGACAGGGGACGAGGTGCGGGACAATAGCAACTTGAACTTCTACTATGTGGATCTGGCACGCTATCTCACGAACAACCCTTCCAAGATTGTCCAACTGCGTTTCTCCGATGGCCAACCCGCGGATGGATGGGGTCCTTACCTGAAGAGCATCACGATTCAAGATCGGAAAGAGACCGGCCAGGCCGTGTTTACACCCGTGCTGGAGGCGCAGAGCCTGTTCAGCGACGACGTTCACACCGAGTACAACAAGGCCTACTATACGGTGGACCTGGCATCCGTGCTGGCCAACAATCCGAAGAAGGAGTTCTTCGTAATGTTCAAGGATGGGAGCTCCGCCGACGGTTGGGGCCCGGGCATCTTCTGGATGGCGGTTTACACCGGTGAGCTGGCGATCCAGACCGACGAGCTCGTGTTCAAGAACCTGAAGACGACGGCGGGTGATCCGACTAATTACGGTGCCGGGCTGATGCATCGGCGTTATCCGGTGGATCCTGCCAAGACCCTTGCTGCGATCGCATTGCCGCCTGCCACGATGACCGAGGCCAACCAGGTGCATCTTCTTGCTGCGACCCTGAACGAGGCTGTACCGGTGACCGCTCCGAGTCTCAAGGCCGCTGCTACCAGCCAGGGTAAAGTGCGCATTTCGTGGCCTTCGAGTGCATCCGCCTACAAACTGCAGACTGCCGCGGCTCTCAGTAGTACGATTGCGTGGGTGGAAGTACCGGACGCACCCCAAACGGCAGGAGATGAACTGGTGGTGGAAGTAATCCCTACCGGGCCTGCGCGGTTCTATCGTTTGGCAAAGTAATGCCGCGCCGGAACCAGCTCGCCTAGAGGGTGGCTAATGAAAAGGCGCGCGCCTTGGGGGGAAAGGCGCGCGCCAGGCGCAGAGCCGTCCGAATTACCGAATCGGTTGGTCGGGGGAAACCAACCGCGATCGGACGGTTGTCGTTGGGGTTAGAAAACCGAGAAAGAACAACACCCATGCCTTCCGCAACGTAAAAGGGCACAAACGAACCCTCTCCGCGCTTACGGAAAGACTTCGATTGTGCCCTCGACTGCCAAGCCCTAGTCTTGGCCGAGAAAGCCGCTCATACAGAGTATGAGCCTCCCAAATCGACTGTGTTCAATATGTCGAATAGGGCTCCAAGCTGCAAGAAAAATATCATTGCTCCCGCAGGTCGAGGGCGACTTTGCAGCTTGGACCCTCGCGCAGCTCTAGAACCGCTTCGTCAGAGTAAGAATGAAGTTATTCCCCTCGGGTCGCAGGTCGGCCGCAAACTCCCGGGCATAACGCAATGACACGAAGAACATCTGTTCTGGGAACGCCACGGCTACTTCGGGGCCCACCCCAACCACCCGCTGATGCTGGCTCGTATCGTACGTAGTGTTGCCGCTGTCATCCGTCACCTGTTGGCGGTAATAGCCGATGACACCCACATCGATGGTCTTATTGAGCGTCTTGGCGATACCCCATTCCACCGTGAAGTTCTGGCCCGTGGTGATGTCGGTATCGGGATTCTCGAAATTGATCTCGTACCGGTTGAGCAGAGAGACACTCCAGGTCTTCGCGGCGTCTGGATACCAGGTGGCTCCCAAGGTGATCATGTTACCGAAGTAGCCCAATCCGGGGGAGTCCGGTTCCATCGCATCGAACTCACCGGTCGGAGTCCAGAGTGCATAGCCCGCACCAATATCAAATTGCTTCAAGTGCCAGGCGAGGATGATCGGCTCGATCATCAAATCGCCAATACCGAAACTCTCGCCGTCGTAGCCTCCGGCGGAGACGTGAGTATAGCTGATGGGGAGCAGCGCGCTCATGCCGTAATTGGCGCCCAGGAAGCCGGTCGGGGTCATCCAGATCAGCCTGGGGGCGTTCACATAGGCCGAAATATCGAAATCCGGGGGGGTGTTAGGTTGGAACGTACTGGCAAAATAGCCTACGTTGTAGTCGCGGAGATAGACTCCGGGCGGCGGGACCGAGGCCCCTTTGATGCCCTCAACTCCGAGGGGGTAGTGTTGGGCCCAGGCAGATCCAGTGAAGGCCGTCAGCGCTACTGAGACTGAGGCCAGAGTCAGGCGGTGTTGGTTGGTCATATCAGGTTGTTAGTATTTTCGGCACCCGGACCTCGGCCATCCGCCGTCGGCATGGATTCTCTGGCATGCCAGCCCGGGTGACTGTCCCTATCTTGATCGGATCAGCAGAAAAGCTCAAGCGAATCCAAAGGCTTTCTTCTCAATCCATCGCGCTATTGCTCACAAACGCGATTTTCCGGCTGTCGGGAGACCAGGAGGGAACGTTGATGGTGCCTTGGCCGCCATAGACGTAGCCGAGGACCTTCGGTTCGCCACCGTCCACGGCTCGGAGGCGGAGGTAAACGTGTTTGTAGTAGGGATGATCCTTGGGAGCCACTTCCGGTGCGTAGGATAGGAATGCGATCCATTTGCCATCCGGCGAGACATGAGGAAACCAGTTGTTGTACCGGTCATTCGTGAGCTGCTCCTGGCCAGTGCCGTCGGGCTTCATCCGCCAGAGCTGCATCGTTCCGCTGCGCGAAGAGTTGAAATAGATGAACTTGCCATCGGGACTGTACTCCGGTCCATCGTCCAGCGCGTCGGCATCGGTCAGGCGGACCTCCTCGCCACCCTGAGCAGGGATCTTGTAGATGTTGTAGCGGTTGTTGCGTCCGCCCGTGTAGACCAAGTACTTCCCATCCGGCGACCAACCGTGGAGATACGAGGGGGCCAGCTTGGTGACCCGGGTCGGGGTTCCTCCCCCGATCGGGAGGGTGTAGATGACGGACTGGCCGCCGTCCTCCTTGCTGTGGTGGCTGATGCCCAGGCTCTTCCCGTCGAACGAAATCACGTGGTCGTTGTTGTTGCGGTTGGCGAACCCAGTGTCGATCGGGGTGCTTTCCTTCTTGGCGAGATCGAACCGGAACAGTCGACCGCTGTTTTCGCCCTTCCCACTGCCGTTGTAGATCAGGGATTGGCCATCGACAGTCCAGTTGGGGGCTTCAAAGGGCTGGGCGGAACTTAGCAGGAGCTCCGTGCGGCCGGTCTGGATGTCCAAGATCTCCAGGTGGCTGCCGAGGTAGTCTTTGTAGGGGACAAAGTTGTCCTGGGCGGGCCGGACGATCCGCACGTCCTGAAAGACCCCGGTCTCCATGGCTTGAGCGTTGTGGGAACAGAGGAACAGACCGGCGTAGACCGAATCCCCGAGGACCAGGTTGGTGACCTGGCAGGACTGGAGCGGCTCTCCGAACTTGGCCGCGGAGAACATGCAGACCGCACCCTTTCGCTCTAATTGCACGACGTCTACACCTTGAACCGGGCAGCGAACCTCCTCGGTATTGGCCCCTTTCGTTCGACGAAACTGGAGCGACGTCAAGCCATCGCCGTGCACTGCCGTATCGGCGTAGGCCGAGTCTGGATCGAGGCTGGTGCGCAGCAGCAGGCCCATTTTGCGGTGGGGGTCCGTTCCTTTTCCCGGGAAGCTGACCCGGGCACGCAGGAGGAAATCCCCCTTCATCTGCTTCCAGACGAAGTGAAATTCGTCTCGGGCGTACCACATGTTGGTGCCAGCCGATTTCAGTGAATAGGTTTGGCTGGACGAATCGTAGCTGGCCGAGCCTGGCTGGGAGGGGCTTCCCACGTCACCGTGTTCCTCGAACAGACCGAGCTTGCCGCTTTGGGCGCAGAGAGGATGGATCATGAGCGAAACGAGAATGGCGAAGCAGGTTTTCTTCGCGTGGGGGAGTGGGAGGAGCTTCATGGGGTGGGGTGAGAGCAGGGGTTCAAGGTTGGGTGGACGCTACTGGGTCGGGGCCGGCTTGGCGCGCTGGTACCGGCTCCAAACCTGCCGGAGGTGAGCCATTCGCTGGGCGTGGGGAGGATGGGAACTCAGATAGGAGCCAAGGGTCGATTGGGGAGCCTGGGAGGAGGCAAGACGATCCAGCAACCGCAGCCCCGCCAGTGGGTGATGTCCCGCAGCCTCAGCGAGCTGGGATCCGAATTCGTCCGCCTCCAGTTCACAATCCTGAGAGTGGCCGCTGGCGAGCATCTGGAGGCCAGTGTTGCCGACCCAGGCCTGGAGGGGGTTGCCACGCCCCACCACCTTCGCCGCCAGCTGAAGCGCGGATTCCTGCCAGAGCCGGTCTGAGGCATGCCCGCGGAGGACGTGCGCCATTTCGTGGCCAAGCACAAACGCAACTTCATCTTCATAGCGTTGGCACAGGTCCAGCATGGAGCGGCTGATGAAAAGGAAGCCTCCAGGCAAGGAGAGGGCCATCGGTTCCGGGGGACCCACCAGCTCAACCTGGAACGAGAAGAGTTTGTTCTTCACGCAGGCACGCAGTTGGTCGCAAATCCGCTGGATCAGAGCGATGTCTTGGGGATCTTCTACCAGCCCCAACTGGTTGCGAACTTCCTGAGCCAAAGCAGGACCGAGTTGCTTGTCGGCCCGGATACGGTCTTCCTCCGACCCTGCCAGGCTTTGCCAGCTCAGTTTGGCCTTCCGCAAGACGGGTATGGCGGCGCGGCCCAGGTTCCGTCCGAGGTTTTCGTAGTAGTTGCTCATAGGAACGTCAGCGAAAGTCGGCCTCACCGCTTCCCGGATGGCAGCACGGTGTGCTTCACCGGCCACGAAGCGCGGTCGCCGTCGTAAAGCCCGATGCTCTCGACCGGGATTCTTTGGAATCCAACCTTGCTCGCGGGCGATTCCGGGCCAAGCTGGGGGTTCTTGCGCGAAGGGTCAAGGAGATCGGCCTGGGCATTCACGAGGTTATCCTGGAATCGGATGAGGGGACGGGCCTTGCTTTCGATGTCATCCCACCGGCCGCCGACCGAGATGTTCCGCGATACGACGTTGCCCCTGGGAGCCCACGGATCCTGGTCCAGGATCTTCGGAAGGGCCGGGTAGCGGGTGCTATAGGGTGGCTGGCCGTAAGCAATTCCCGAAAGGGTTTTGCGTTCCTGCCCCTCCTTGACCCAATCATCCGCATGGTACTTGGCCCAGCCCATCGCCCTCGCATCGATGTGCACAGCGGGATCGCAGTCCACAAATACATTGTTCTCAATCACACAATCGCGCCCACCCCCAACGAACGCAGCACTCGTGACCCGGTGGAACACGTTGCCGCTGATTTCCGTTCCGCAATACATGTCGTCCAAATAGACACCCACGCATCCTTTCCCTTCAAAGCCGGTGATGTCGTGCAGGTAATTGTAGCGGATCACCGTGCCTCGCATCGTCCAGTCGCGTCCGGAATAGATGGCCCCCGCGTCGTTGGATTCGTGGCAGACGCTGTGGATTTCGTTGAATTCAATCAGGTGATCGTTGCCGCCGAAAGAAATCGCCTGATGGGGCGCGTTCTCAATCAGATTATGCCGGGCACGGTTGCCGACTCCTGAAAGGCTGATTCCAGCGGAGTACATTGGCCGCCAGCGTCCGTAGTGGTGGATGTGATTGTTCTCGGCGAGATGTCCGGCGGGTGTGAGGGTGGTTCGATCCCCTCCCGACAGGGACAGCCCCCCGGCGCCGCATTGGTAGACATCGCAGCCGACCACGCGGTGGTCTGATCCGCCGGCGATGCTGAGCGCGGAGTCGCCGACGTTGCGAATCGTGCAGGACCGGATGCAATTCCGTTGGCCCCCTGTCATGACGATGGCGGTATCTCTACTGGCCTCAAAAGTGAATCCCTGAAGGGTGAAATGAGAAACGTCCTTGGCTCTCAGCAAGGTGGGGAGCACCGACACGATGGTGGTGGCGCCTTCCACGGGGCCTGGCGGCCAGAAGTAGAGGACTCCCTTTTCCCGATCCAGGTACCACTCGCCGGGACGGTCAATTTCGGAAAGGAGATTATAGGCATAGAACCATTGCCCCTTCCGATACCCATAATTATGGAAGGGAGGCTCGATTTCCAGGCGGTGCTGCGCGGGGTCGATGGATTTGACCTTCTGACGTTGATCGGACCAGTCCCAAAACCAATAGCCATGAACCCATGCGTCCTTCTCCTGGGTCCAACGCGAGGGGCGATCGCCTTCGTAGGTGAAGAGGCCTTCGACACAGCCTTTCGTCCCGCGGACATCGACCGGTGTTTTGCCGAGAATCTCTACAATGCGGACGAAGCCTTCATTAGGCCAGCGGGAGATCGGCATCGGTTGATCCTGGAAGAAGAGTTCCAGTCCTCCCCCTGCTGCGGTCCCAAAACCGGTCAGGCCCAGCCCTCCGAGATCCGCCTGTACCACCTTTCCTCGTGCGGTGGCGTCCAATCGCCCCAAGACCGTCGGGTCGGTGACCGGCTGGAATTGGGGAATGAGTTTCCCTCCGATCAGACGTACTTGCTTGCCCTTCGCCGCCCTGTAGACGATGGGGGCCTCCGCAGTTCCTGAATCCTGCTGGGTGAACTCGAGCGTTTGTTGGAGGCTGTAGGCCCCTTCGTGAACCCATACCTCCATGCCGCCCTGGGGCATCTTTTGGCCTTGCTTGAGCCCGCGGATGGCCGACTGAGCCCCGCCCAGGCTCGCGAACGGCCCGTCGGTACGCTTCGCATTCGGAACGGCGAGCTTGCCGGACCACCCGTCGTTCCCGTTGGTTGCCACATGGAACGTGGCAGCTTCCAGACCACAACCCGCGACAAGAGCCGTCGCCAGGAAGCACACCGCACGACTCAACAACGCCAAACGGAGGAGGGTAGCTTGCATCGCCCCAAGCTAAACGTCTCGCCATCCCAAGCCAAGCCCGGAAAAACCAACCGCACGGTCGGGCAGGGCTGTCCCAGCCTGCCGTTTTCCTCCCGCAGTGATCGTCCGCGCCTTCGAGAAATCCTATGAGCGTGGGAAGGTCAGCCGCCCCCCCGTGCTGCAGGCAGCCTTGCCCCCCAGATAGTGAGGAGACTTTTTTGTGGATTGGGTGCGCCGCCGTGCGTAATCTGCACCCCATGGAACGCCCTCATCGACACGGCCTCACCGCCGCATGGCGGAAGTTTCAAGAGCAATTCCTGGACGAAGCGCCATGAACTTTGATCCACAAAGAATCCTGGCAAGCAAACGCGCCCTGCGCCGCCGCCTCGCCGCACGACCGATCGCGGAGAAACTGCAGATGCTCGACGCCCTGCGCGAACGCGAACTGGCCATCCGCGGAGGGCCCGGCCCGGCTGCCTCCGCGCTCCGCGAAGAACCACCGCCCTACCGTACCGGCCCGTTGACTCGTCCGAAAGAAACACCGAAGGGTTCCGAGTAAGCAGGGCTTTATGACTCAGAACGCTCCACGGGCACAGCGATGGGTTCAATTCGGTGGTCTTTCCTCCAGCCGGTCGATGGGCTATCGAACGGCCACCAAAAACCAGTGTCACACCGTCGTGACAGGTGTCACGCGCGTTGTGTGACACTCAATTCCTCGAAACCCGCTGATGCTCAAGGGTGAGCCTCTCAGGAACACCAAACGTCACAAGTGTCATGGGGGTTGACCTTTCCCAGCCGGAAGAAGGCGCTTACAACTCCGGACCCGCCAGGTACACGACAATTTGGCCTTTTCGCGCGCCGCGGGTCGCTCGAAGAGTCTTCACCAGGCATCTCTCCGCAACCAACCGGTCCAGAGTCTCCTGCGCCTCCGTGGCGTTTGCACAGATTCGGCTCCTTTGGAGCGCACGGGAGGTGATGCCTTCGGGGTGCTTCTGGAGCAACTCACAAATATCATGGAGCTGCTGGTTGGTTTCCTGTTTGCGAATCCCCTCCAGGAGATGAAGTTGCTGGCCAATGAACCACTCGGTCAGGCCAATCGCATTCGCCGCCGTCTGCGTGGTGAGCGGGTTTTGATGGGCTCCATTTCCCCATTGAGCGGCATGGAGGATGACCGCCATACGCCAGGCCCATTCCGCCCACCGGGCGGCAAACACCCCCATATCTTGCAGGTCACCCGCGGTACGCCTTTCCACAATGACGTTGTAGAACGTCACCATGACCCTTTTGGCCGTCGGCTCCACTGGAATCACCTTGGGCTCTCCCTGGCTAAACCGGTATTCATTGATCAAGTCTCCCAGTAATTCGTGGTACCTTTCCCTGACTTGGGCATCCACGGGCGGTATCTCCCCGTTCCCGATGGGCATAGGTTTGGCTTGGCTGTGGCACACCATGAACCGGGGAAGCAAACCACCATCCACAAACGATTCCTGATCAAACAGCTCGTTGACACGCCGGGGCTGGGTCATCCAGAGCGCGGAGATGCAAGGGTGCGCCAAGCTCACTGGATCGCGGTTGACCCGGTCCACGTTGATGTGGTCCCCACTCCAGCCTTTGAGGTAGATGTTCTCATCGGAACCATCTTTCTTATATCCACCACGCAAAACACTGAAGACGTCCGAAGCGTCGGCGCTGCAGCTGAAGATGGTTTCGTCGGCATTAGCCAAGAGGGTGCTGAGGGCTTCGGAGGTGACGTTCTCGACCACCAGTCTGGGGCAGACCAACTGTTTCTTGAGTTCATCCACACGGATCCGCTTTTGGTGGAGAATCCCCATGATGTCGTGTCTTCCTGTCGCATCATTGGGACGAGCGCCGGGTCTGGTTTTCCTCAACTCAGACATCTCGGTCTCCAGCAGATCGAGTTCGATCTCGGCTTTGGGTCGGATCTCCTTTTCCCAATGTTGGCGGACCTCGCTTTCGCATTGGTAGAGGGGCTCCATAAGCGAACTGCACACGGCGGATTTGCCTACACCGCTTTCGGCGCTGACCAGGATATAGACATTTCCCATGGTGGTGCGGTTGGGGCCGCTGGCGACTTGGAGGCTGCGGCCCAGGCTGGCGGACACCGCGGCGAGGACCACCGGTCCGGTCATGCTCGCGGGTACCTGGTGCACGCGGGACACTTCGGATGCCATGCTGGCAATGGCGCTGGGCAGGTACTCCGTGGGGAAACGCTCCACCTGCAAAGGATCTGGCTCCGAAAGTTCGATACTGGGCAGGACGCCAAGAGCCTCCTGGCCCTGGTGATCCTGGCTGCTGGCCAGCTCTGGTTGTTCCATGGTGGTTTTGGAATCTTCGATTGAGTATGAATGTAGAATCATGATCGGAGAGGTTGCCACCACTGGCGAAAAACCCGGTTACCTTCCGTTCCGTCTATTCCGTCCATTCCAAAAAATGTGCTGGTGGAGGATGGGAGTGGGAGAAATGAGGGGGGTTTGTCCGCAGATGTTTGGGATGGAGCGCAGATTGAGGAAGGGAGAGGCCACTTCCTTTGGGTACCGCAGACAGCCCTGTCGGCAGGCCTTCCACCTTTGCCCACGAGGCGGGTTGGGCAACCTGCGGTACGGGGTGCCACAGACCTTCCGCCTTTGCACGCCACGCAGGTCAGGCGATCTGTAAATCCCTGTGACATTTGCGACGTTTGCTGTTTTCTCGAGTCGCACCGCTGAATGCCAACAGGTTGGATGGGATTCGCTGTCCCAAAACGCCCGTGACACTTGTCACGACGACGTGACTTTGAATGGGTCTATTGATTCTCAACCATGAAGAAGACCGGCGTGCCCAGCAACCAGCAGAGACAGGCTTGTCAAGTTTCGCGGAATTCGCCAAGGTCGGGCCTTGAAGAATCACCAGCCCGATACCAACGCAATGAAAGGCAAGAATCCTATGAGCCATGACAATCGTACGACTCTCACCCGGCGCCGTTTCCTGACCCGGGGAACAATGGCGGCCAGTGCGGTGGCACTGCCTTTGGTTGTTCCGGGCTCGGTGCTCGGACTTGGCGGAACCACTGCCCCCAGCGAACGCATTCTCATGGGGGGCATCGGAATCGGTGGCCGCGGTTCTTATGACCTGGGTTGGATGATCAATGAGAAGGATGTCCAATGGGTGGCCGTCTGTGATGCCCTGAAAGGCCGGCGTCTGGCAGCCAAGAACGCGGTGGACAGCAAATATGGCAACAAAGATTGCGCCGTGTACGGTGACATGCGCCAACTCCTGGCCGAACGGACCGATGTGGAAGCCGTGTTGATCGCCACTGGCGACCGCTGGCACGCGCCGGCTTCGGTGCTGGCCATGCGAGCGGGCAAGGATGTCTATTGCGAGAAGCCTGCCTGCCTGACGATGGCTCAAGGCCAGATGGTGGTGGAGACGGCCCGGCGGTATGGTCGGGTCTTTCAGACCGGCGCCCAGCGACTCAGCGAGGCGAATCATGTGTTTGCCATTGAGATGGCCCGCTCCGGCCGATTGGGTCCGATTCATACGGTGTACGCCGACATCCGCTGGCGGGATGGCTTGCGTCAGGATTGGTTGCCCGCTGAGCCGGAACCGCCCAAGGACGAACTGGATTGGGACGCCTGGCTGGGTCCGTGTCCCTGGCGGCCTTACAACAGCGGTTATGTGAACGGCGGAGGCTGGTATCACTACTACGACCTGGCAACCGATGTTGCCATGTGGGGTGCACACACCGTGGCCCAGGCTCTGGCCGGGCTCGACATGACCAACGTTTCCTTCATCGAGTTTCAGTTTGAGAAGCCCGATGCGACGATGGTGACGCGTTTGTCCAACGGGGTGAAATTGGTGCTCTACCGCGTCAGCGGGTCGGTCTGGGATACGTGCGAGTACTGGCACGGCGCCTGTGGTGAACGTTTTGACGGGCCCGAAGGTTGGGCCGCGGCCGCGGACGGCTATTCTCGTCCGGATGTGTCGTCGCCGTCTCTCTTGCGCGAATACAAGAACGTGTTGGCGGAATACACCGCCCGCACGCAACGGCAAATGAACCACGCACGGGATTTCTTCGACTGCGTCCGTTCCCGCCGCCTCACGGTGGCGAACCCGGAAGTCATGTACCGTTCCATGTGCATTTGCCTGGCGGCCGACATCTGCGAGCGATTGAAGCGGAACTTGAAGTTTGACCTGCGCACGGCCGAGTTTGTCGGGGATGACGAGGCGAATCGGTTGCGCTCCCGCGCCATGCGGGCCCCTTACGCGGTCTAATCCAACCCTCCAGAAACACCCCAAATGAAACACCTTTTTGCCGCCCTACTCCTCTTCATCGGGACCGCGTTCGCCCAGGAAGACAAACTCATCGCCATTCTGAAGTCGGACGCTTCTCCGAAGGACAAAGCCGATGCCTGCCGGGAACTGGCGCGCGTGGGCACCCAGGCAGCCGTACCCGTGCTTGCGACGTTGCTGGCGGATGAGAACCTCTCCCACATGGCCCGGTATGCGCTCGAGCCCATCGCTGATCCTTCTGTGGACGCCGCATTACGCAGCGCTCTTGGCAAATGCCAAGGCCGGATGCTGGTGGGGGTCATTGAGAGCCTGGGAGTCCGCAAGGACACCGGAGCCGTGGAGTCGCTCGCCAAACTGTTGACCCACCCCGACCCGGCTGTCGTGCAGGCTGCGGCGCGGGCCTTGGGCAAAATCGGCCCCGCTTCGGTGCCAGCGCTGGAGAAGGCGCTTTCGAACGGAACCACAGCCACCCAGCCAGCCATTTGCGAGGGATTGTTCCGCTGCGCAGAATCGATGCGGGGCGCGGCCGCGGCCGCCGTTTACGACAAAGTGCGAAAAACACCCAACCTCTCACACCAGGTGCAAGTGGCGGCGTTACGCGGTGCGATCCAGAGCCGGGGCACCAAGGGCGTCTCCCTGCTGATAGAGACCATTCGGAGGGAATCCTACGCGCTGACCGCTGCCGCGATGCGGATCTCGTTGGAAATGCCCGGCCAGAAGGTGACGCAGGCGCTGGCGAGGGAAATCGAGAAAGCGACTCCGGAAAAGCAGCTCTTGTTATTGCAGACGCTCGGGTATCGCGGCGACCCCAGCGCTGTGCCCGCCTTGAAGGCATCCGCACAGAAGGGCCCTGCGGTACGTCGCGTTGCGGCCATCCGGGGTCTTGCCCAGCTTCGCACCCCTGCTACGCTCCCGCTGTTGGTGCAGTGGGTGAAAGACCCTGAGCCCGACGTGGCGAGCGCGGCGCAGGCCGGTTTGATTGGCTTTCCGGGCAAACAGGCAGACGCAGCGATCGTGGCATTGCTCACGGATTCGGACGCCAAAATCCGCGTGGCGTTCATGGACGCCGCGGGGCAGCGCCGCATTGCGGCGGCAGTTCCGGTGTTGCTAAAGGGCGCTGTGGATGCGGATTCTGCGGTGGCGGCCGCGAGTTTCAAGGCCTTGGGTGAGATCGTGGAGGTCGGGGGAATCCCCGGCGTGGTGGAGGCCACGTTGCGAACCAAGGCCCTGGAAGCGGCGGAAACCGCCCTTTCGGAGATTTGTTCCCGGCAACCGGATGCCGCGAGTTGTGCCGAAAAACTCCTGCCTGGCCTGGCGAAGTCGCAGGGGGAACCCAAACTCGTGCTGCTGCGGGTTCTGCGCACCGTGGGCAGCCCGAATGCATTGACGGCAGTGCGCGCGGCAGCGGCCGATTCCAACGCCTCCGTCCGGGAAACGGCCTTCCGGGCACTGTGTGATTGGCCGACCGCCGAGGCGTTGCCGGACTTGGTGAAAATGTCCAAGACCACCACCGACAATCGGTTCAAGATTCTCGCCTTGCGCGGCCAACTCCGGCTGATCCCCATGCAAACCGTTACTGAAGCGCAGAAGGTATCACAATTGAAGGAGTTGCTGCCTCAGTTGGAGCGGAAAGAGGAGCAACGCCTGGCGTTGTCGACCCTGGGTGCCCTTCCCAGCAGGGAGTCGCTTGCACTGATCCAACCCTACCTGGCTCAAGACGGCCTCAAGGAGGAAGCGGGCGGTGCGGCGGTGGACATCGCCGAGAAGATCGTGGCCTCCCACCCTGCGGAAGTGGCCAAGGCGATCAACCAGGTGAAGACGACCAATAAGGAACTGACAGAGCGCGTTCAGAAACTGAAGGCGCTCCTGCCCAAGGACGCGGCGCAGGAAGGGTTCACGCCGATCTTTAACGGCAAAGACCTATCCGGCTGGAGCAGCAAGCCAGGTTGGTGGACCGTTGAGGACGGCGCGTTGACGGCCCAAAGCACCGTGGAGAAGCCTTGCAAGGAGTGCAATTACCTCATCTGGCGCGATGGCCAACCGGGGGACTTCGAACTGCTGGCTGATTTCAAGCTCAGCCGCGAGGGCAACTCCGGCATTCAAATCCGATCCGAGGAGCGCCCCGACTGGGATACGTTTGGGTATCAGGCCGACATGAGTGGTGACGGTGCGCTGGTCGGCTTTGTCTATCACCACAGCCGCGGCCTCATCGCGGGATGCGGGGAAAGAGCGGCTTTCGCCGCCGACGGAAAGAAATCCGTGGAAACGATCGGGGCTCCGGCGGACTTGCTGAAGCATTACAAGCAGGAGGACTGGAACACCTACCGCATTGTGTGTCGCGGTCCCAGCATCGACCTCTACATCAACGGCGTACTCATGTGCCAGATCACGGACCATCACGCGACCCAAGCGGCCGCGCGCGGCATCATTGCCCTCCAGATGCATCCTGGGCCGCCGATGAAAGTCCAGTTCAAG
Source organism: uncultured Verrucomicrobiota bacterium (assembly GCA_964411985.1). GTDB lineage: Bacteria > Verrucomicrobiota > Verrucomicrobiia > Limisphaerales > J093 > CAYPNF01. The sequence goes on along the minus strand of CAYPNF010000013.1, from coordinate 5,489 downwards.
AACATCCGCCTCAAGGAACTGAAGTGATGGCTCATTGAGGCGCCAAGGCATAGCTCTCGATCCGAAGGGCGGGGACCGTAACCTCGATCGAGGAGTTCTTGACCGGCAACGCCTCCAGGGGCGTCTCAATGTGGGTAACCCGCCGCGCGCCTGGAAGGCGGGTGGCGGTCTCAAGTCGCACCGTGGCCGGCTCGGACGCGAGGTTCCATACCCGGGCGATGATGCCATGGTCGATGCCGTCGTCATGCGGCTTGAGCGCCCAAAGCAGGACGGCGGGCGGGTCGAGCTGAAGCAAAGAATAGCGGGTGGCGGGATAGGGGCTGTCGGCAGCACCAGTGACCTCGCTGGTAACGAGCGGGTTCTGATGTTCCAAACCGAGCTTCATGGCTGCCACGGCATCGTAGGCACCATGCGGGCGAAGGGCGAACCGCTGGAGAAACCACGTCGCACCATTCTGTCCTTGGATGCCGAGCGAGGATCCGTCCACTTGTCCGCCGGCGAGCACGCTGAGTTGGGGCGTGGCTGTATCGAGAGTCCCTGCAGTGCTCTGGCCCAGGCGGGCGAAGGCGCAGTCGGCGTTGGCCAGCGTTACGCCGCGCGTGTTGGCGCCATCCGTGATGTCGGCAAAATGATTGAGCGTGAGGTAATCATAGCGCGCGTGGCTGTCGGCATAGTCGCCGCCCTGGGCTTTCGTTTTCGCCCGGATCACGGCACCGACTTCCTCGGTGTGGACGTCCGGCGAAGTGAGGTTGAAGCTGAACGCCCAGTGGCGCACATCGGCGAAGTTCTCGGTAATCTCGTTCCGGATGTCCACTCGGTCGGAATCGCGGATCAGGGTGATGAGCGTGGTGTGCTGGCGTCCAGCGGCACTGACACACTTTAACGTGACCGAGACGGGGCCGCTGTTCTCGACGGTGATGGCGTTTCCGTTGGTTTCGTTGGCCGCAAAGTCATTGAGCTTCAGGCCCCCTAGGGTGCTGGCAAGGTCGGCGTTAGGCTGGGACTTGTTCACCAAGCTGGCGATGGCACCGTCAGGCTCCACCACCAACTTGAGGCGGGAGTTCTCGAGCGTGGTATTCCCCGCACTGACGAGGGCGGCAGGGTTCGCAGGAGCCGAACCGGGTCCGCTCAGGACCTCAAAAGTCTTGTACCCGGCGGACGGCACATCGGTCGCCAGCACGCGAAGGTGGGTCACGCCGCCGAGATCGATGAACTGATGGGGGACGTCGAGGCCCGAGGAGATATCGCGCACATGGATATTCGTCGGGCCGCTATAGGCGTAGTCGGCGTAGTCGGTGCGCGTCCAACCCAGCGGATTCAACGCGAAGAACCGGTGCGCCTTACGATCCGGTTTCTGGATCAGCGCACCCAGCTGGGTCGCCCCATCGGCGTGCAACGCATGGACGTAGTACTCGATCTCACTTGCGAGAAGATCCTGCCACCCGGCGCGGTAGGCGCGCGAGACCGGGCCGTCCGCAGTCCAGTCATGCTCCCAGAAGAGGCCGAGGTCAGTGAACGCCAAATCGCGGGCCCTCTCGCGGCCGCGCAAGAATGCAGGTTTCTTGAGGCTCACCAAGGTGGCCATCAATTCCGCCGCGCGCAGCTTCTCCACCGATCGTCTCACCCGGGCCGAGGTTTCCGCCATCGAAGCCGAATAGAGGTCCCACTCGTTGCCGTAGGTCACGCTCTCGGACGGAAGGTTCGCGCCATAGGTTTTCTCGAAGTCGCTAAAGAAATCCTCTTCATTCGACGCGATGACCTGCCGCTCCCCATTCGATTGCGCCTGGGCGACAACATGGAAGTGATCGGCCTGCGGATACCCGCTCGGATCGGCTGGATAAGGCTGACCGGTCTTGCGGTTTAACGCATCCCAGCCAAAACCGAACGCCCCGCGCACCAGGTAAGGTCCCTTCGTGGACGGGTCCGTGTAGCGGCTGAGGAAACCGGCGTCGGAGTGCAGAAAGTGGACTGCAGCCACTGGATCAAAGGCTTCCGCGTAACCGCCGCTCGACCGGTTGTTGTCGTTGGCGAGGGAGTGCCATTTCATCAGCACGCGCTGACCGTCCTGCCCGGCACACCAGTAGATCTCGTGGTTGCGTTGGCCCAACACCCGGTTGGACAGCTTGCTGGCGCAGCCACAGACCCCGCGCCAGCTGTATTTCGCGCCCGCGCCCGCCCACAACGAAGCCAAACCTAAAGGCAACGATTGGTTTTCCATCGCCACCGCGAGCGTCAAGCGGTGCTGAAACCTCCGTTCCAGGCGTCCCGCATAATACATCCCACGCAACACGGCCTCGGCGGGTTGGGCTCCGTAACACGAAACCAGGGTGGTCAGTGGCGCACTGATGTGCCCGTCCTTCACGCGTCCGATCAACCGATCAAACTCCGCGGTGGTCTTCTGCCGCTCATATTGCCAGAGCCAGTAACTGCCGTCCGCGTTGAAGCGGCTCTGATACGGCACGGGATGGGTCGTGGTCTCGTCCGCCAGGCTCAGGTAGTAGTCGAGCATCTCCACGAAGACCCCATTGTAGGTTTCCGCGTCGGCCGTCCACATGTAATCGGTGTGGTCGTCGTTGGCCAGGTAGATGCGCACGGGTTCGGCGGCGTTGGCCAGAGTGCTGTGGACGCAGAGGGCGAAGGCGATAGTGAGAAGTGCCCGGTTCATTCGGTACTAAGCTCATACCCCAACAGCCCGACGAATGCAATCCGGCCTGCTTGTGCGTATGGGCCAGTCCCGCCCTATCCCAGGGCGCCCCCGCAACAGTCTCGTAGCGCAGGTTGCCCAACCTGCTGTTTCGCGGGTTGCCTAACCCGCGTGGTGTGCAGGTGCGGAAGGGTGGCCGACATGGCAGTCGGCCTGCCCGCCGAAGCCTTGGCGTAGGCAGGCGATACGGCAGACAAGGCTGTCTGCGGCACGGGGTTTCCGTGTGAGGCCCGTGGCCAACGACTCCTCCCGAAACGAAAACGCCGGAGCAGAAGATCCCGCTCCGGCGTAAATGGAAACACTCTCCAGCGCTATCGCTTCAACCTTACGACCGTTCCAGCGTCAGGGTGGCCGTAGGCTGGTCGCAGACCTCGGAAGGACCGAAGTACTGGATCGGGCCAGGATAGACATAGTCGTCGTTCATGGCCCAAGCGTCCCGGTTCTGCAGCAGTGCCTGGAACGGTTTACCGTCGAGTTCCACCAAGGCCTTCTTGATGACGGGGACGTTCTTTCCGTGCCGTCTCTCGACGTTCATCATCATCGTCAAGGGAATCCCGCCGGGCGTCCACTGGGAAGCCGGCTTTGATATGCCTCGCACCGCGGACATGTAACCCGATTTGCCGCCCGCGATCAACGCGCTGGCGGTAAAGCCCAGGCTGTAGCCGTAGTCGGCATCAAAGTTGGAAGGGGCGGCGCAACGGCCTTCGTAACCGAAGAAGTGATTCAGCGCATTGAACTTGCCGGTGTACTTGCCGCCACTCTTCCACTCGCGCAGCAGATCGCCCACCATATCGATGACCAACTTCTCGGTTTCAATGCGGGAAACCTGGACGTTGCCGTGCGGGTCACGGTCCATGGTCAGCTGCAGTTGGATGGAACGAGGCAGGGAGTTGAAGGCCTGGGAGGATTCCGCCGAAAGCTTGCTGCTCACAAACTGCAGTTGGTCCTCGGTGGAGAGCTTTTGGAAATACTCGTCGTTCTTGGCCAAGAGTTCGTTGAGCTCGGCGATGAGCTTCTTCATCTCCGGAACGAACTCAATCAAGCCCTCGGGAATCAGCACCACCCCGAAGTTGCGTTTCGCTGCGGCACGGTCCCGGATGATGCCAGCGACGTATTGCACGATCTGCTTCATCGTCTGCTTTTGCGCCGCGATCTCCTCGGAGATCAGCGTGACGTTCGGATGGGTCTGGAGCGCGCATTCCAGTGCGATATGCGAGGCCGAGCGCCCCATGAGCTTGACGAAGTGGTAATACTTCTTCGCCGAATTGGCGTCGCGTTGGATGTTCCCGATCAGCTCGCTATACACCTTGGTGGCGGTGTCGAACCCGAAGGATGTCTCGATCTGATCGTTCTTAAGGTCGCCATCGATGGTCTTGGGGCAGCCGATCACCTGCACGGGGACCTTTTGTTGAAGGAAGTACTCTGCAAGCAGGCAGGCGTTCGTGTTGGAATCGTCGCCTCCGATGACCACCAGGGCTTGGATGCCGTGCTCGCGGCAGTTCACCGCCACTTTGTCGAACTGCTCGGTCGTCTCTAGTTTGGTGCGTCCCGAACCGATGATATCGAACCCGCCGGTATTGCGAAAAGCGTCGATCGTGGCGTGGTCGAACACCTGGTACTTGTTGTCCACGAGACCGCTAGGGCCGCCCAGGAACCCGTACAGCGTGCTCTGGGCATTCATGGCCTTGAGACCATCAAAGAGCCCGGCGATGACATTGTGTCCGCCCGGAGCTTGGCCACCGGAGAGGATGACTCCCACCTTCAGAGGGGCTCCCGCCTTCGTGGCGTCCGGCTCGAAGGTGACCAGAGGCAAACCAAACGTGTTCGGGAACATGCCTTGGATGGCTGCCTGATCCGCCACGGATTGGGTCTTCGCGCCGTCCACGGTCTTCACTGCGACGCCGTGTTGGGCGAACACGGGGGGCAGTTTGGGTTGATAAGCTGCCCGGGCCTTCTGTAACGATGAAATCGAACTCATATATGGGGGCGGTTTTCTACAGGGTTGAAGCGGGTCTGACAAGCGGGTTGTTGGGGGAGCAGCGGGATGCGACCCTCCCAGGAACCAAGTCTCGCCGACAAGGGTTTAGGAGGCCGAAGTGAGGGTTCTTAATCCAAACGAACGGCCCACCTTATGAAAGCAGCCTCCTTCTGCGTCCTGTTACGAAGCAGAAGGGCTGGTTTCGGTCTGGGCAGTCCGTCTTAGCTCAGCAGGCGGGCGGGCAGGAACAGGATGGCGCGCACGAGCCCAAGGATGGCCTCCACCGCGATAAAGGCCAAGCGGAAGGGGAGCAGTATCAGCCAAACAAAGGGCAGCAACACCAGCGCCAGCAGCGCCAAAGGCCAGCACAGCAGGAACAACAAACACCAGCAGAAAAAGGTAAGCATCAGCTTCATAAGTGTTTTTGTATCAGGAGCCTGCAGAAGAACCCCCCTCTGCAGGCCCCCCAACGTACCTCAGCAACATCCAACCCATTACGGGCAGCCAAGTAGCCCGCGGATATTACTGCCACCTAGTTAAACCCCCTTGACCCTCGAAAAGTTTCAAAAACCTCCATTGGCCCCCGATCAAGGTAGGGCAGGGCTCTCCGCAGCCCGCCGTCTTGATTCACCACAGAACACACGGAGCACACAGAAGCCGGAAGGGACAACCACGAATGACACGAATGACACGAATGACCGGGTTTAACCACAGATGACACAAAACACACAAATGGGAATCCGGCCCAGCCAAGGATAGGGGTAGGGACAAGGGATGTGACCTTGCCCCTCCCTCCGAACCGGACAG
>CAYPNF010000012.1:0-149521 GCA_964411985.1 uncultured Verrucomicrobiota bacterium | reverse complement strand
TCTCAATCAGGGCCGGATGGTTCTTCACCGCTTCCGAGAAGGAGCAAAAAATGATACCGTGCTTGGCGAGCTCGTGCTGAAAAGTGGTGGCGACGGATACGCTGTCCACCACGGCATCCACGGCGACCCCCGAAAGACGCTTCTGCTCCGAGAGGGAAATCCCCAGCTTGTCAAAGGTCTTGAGAAGCTCCGGATCCACTTCATCGAGGCTGTTCAGCGTCTTCTTGGGCTTGGGAGCAGCGTAATAGATGATCTTTTGATAATCGATCGGAGGATACTTGGCCTTTTGCCAGGTAGGCTCTTTCATGGTCAGCCAATGGCGATAGGCTTTCAGCCGCCATTCGAGCAGAAAGGCCGGTTCACCCTTCTTCGCGGAAATATGTCGAATCACTCCCTCGTCCAGCCCGGGCGGAAGCGTCTCCGTTTCGACGTCGGTGACGAAACCATACTTGTAGTCGGTGTTGACGAAGGATTCGATGGTCTGGAGCGAGTCACTCATGTTGGTATTCTCGGTAAAACGGTTCTGGAAAAGTTCTAGGCGGCGCTCCCCTTTTCTCCGGCCAAACGGTGGGAGGCGCACTGAGGACACAAGCCTCGAAAGGCGATTTCGTATCCTCTGATCGAAAAACCGGCCGGAATGCGAACCTGGGGCTCGTTGTCGTCCGGAGCAGGGTCGATGTCATAGGCCCCGCCGCACTCATCACAGTAGAAATGATGGTGCTTGCGCATGTTGGAGCAATAACGAGTCGCTCCCCGATCATGGTTCACCTCCCGCACCAGGCCGCATTTGACCAACGTGTCGAGGCAGTTGTAAACCGTAGCCATGGAAATCTCCGGCATCTCCTCCTTGGCCCGAATGAACACTTCCTCAGCACTGGGATGATCCCGCTTTTCAAGGAGAACGCCGAAAACGTGTCGCCGCTGCGCAGTGAACCTCAGCCCGGTCTTCACCAACCGCTGGTTCAGCTGCTCATCGACAAACTCGATCGGCACCTTCTTCTTCATGCAGGGCCAAGATAATCCAGACCTGCGTGGTGTCAATATTTAGAGTAATTCTAAATACAAATTAAGAATAACTACAAATAACCGCGAAACGAACTCGGAATGCCTAATCTCGATGGAGCTGAATCAGTGTCCGCCTGTCACTGTATATCCCTCTTTGCGAAGATCTTCCGCTAGGTCAACCTCCATTTGGATCGCCGCCTCGTAGGGCATCGGATTCAGGTGGGCGTACAATTCCGGGAGGAGTCGCACCCCAAAACGATGCGCTACGAACGAGGATTTGATCCCCGCTTGGTGGTTGGCGAATCGCTCTTCGGGAGTCAACCCGGTCATCCCCACATAGACGCAAGGCATGGAAGGATTCCTTTGTGGATTGACCGCACGAACACGGCGATAACGGGCCACCGACGGATCAAGAAGGATCACGTAGACCGAGTAGTGCTGCCCTTCGACCGTGGCAGCGCGAACCTGTCTGAGCGTGCGTCTTTTCACCGAGCCGTCAAGTTGAGTGACGATTTCGCTGATTTCCCAGCCAATCGACATGCATTGGATCAACCCAAGGAATACAGGTCATCCAAAGAGAGAAAGCGGATAGAGTCTCCTTTGGGTGCTTTCACCGGGCGGCGCGTAAGTACCAAACGCCCGATAAACTTCCATCTCATGGGGAACCGGATCTACATCATCTGAATCCATTACGTCAAACTTCATTTTGATGATATACCAAGCCCAAAGCCAGAACACCTCCTTTGACACGAAGGCTCGCGCCATCCACCTTCCATCAAAGGGGCGATGTACCCTCGGCGTCCGCTTTGGGCGGATCCGACCCACCCTTTCAGGGTACAAGAACTGGATTGGTGCCGCAACCGGGGCCATAAACAACGGCATTCAGGAGAAGTCGAGTGGGACCACGGGTGGCGCCTCGAAATGCGGGCGGGCTAGCGAAGATGATGACCTGGCCGCGCCCCACGCCTTCGCGCGTGAGCCAGGCGGCATTGGCTAACCGGTGGGTGGCTTCGGGCCAAAGCAACCCGCTCATGCGCAGTTGAAGATCCTGCCCCGGCGGCAGGCCAGCCCAGCCTGCACGCGGGGGTTCCGGTTTCTCCTTATCGCCTCCCTTGCCTTGCTTGGATCCACTCACCACAGCGGCGGACTTGTCGTCGAGCTTCGCGGCAGGCGCATTGGTATCTGGCTTGTCCTTGTCAGCAGGCACGAAGACGCCATAGCGGACAGGAGCTTCCACGCCGGTGGCCGCCATCAGCACGGGCTGGCCACCCACGAGCAGCGGCAGAGGAGTCGAGGCGCCACACGTAAGCCAGTGGTTGGTGTCCACGCGGCCGGCAAGCATGGCTCCCTGGGGCATGAACACCGACTGCCAGGCGTCGCGACGCTTCAGCTCCTTTTCATCCTGATGCGGCCCATCGACCATCGACCATGGGTACTTGAGCTCCGTCGGCGCGCGATGGTTCCAAACCTGAGCCAGGTCAGGCATCGGGCCAGCAAGTCCGAGCCACTCCCGAAATACCGCCAGCTCATATTCCGGTAGACGGTCGAGCACGTCCGGCAGGGTCTTGAGCCGGAGGAAGTCGGATTTGTTGGTGCCCGGCGTGAGGAAGGAGGCTGAGCCCGACCCCATGGCGATCAACGTGCCACCCTGGCGAACCCATTCCTTGAGGGAAGCCGTAATATCCTCATCGAGCTTCCCCCCATACTGTTCCGGAACAATCACCACGTTGTATCGGGACAAATCAGGCTTCCCGTCCTGGCGCAGGGCCGAGTGACGCACGCCGAGAACGCGATCCAGAAGGAACCAAGCTGCCCCGTAATCGGTGAAGTCGGTGGCATCACCGCCAAGCAAGGCAATGCGAGGCGGCTCCAGGCGCGGGAAGTGTTCGCCACCGAGATCAGGCAAGTCACCCTCCCCCAATCCGGACCGCAAGGGTACGGGAAAGAGGCCGAGTTCCTGGCCCACCCGGTCCAGGGCCTCCTGACACGGTACGGTGGCGGTGCGGTTGTCGAGAGCGAACACCAACGCGGATCCGCGGGCGAACGTTCGCCCGTCGAGTCGGGAATCCTTCTTGGCCACACGAACGTGCACTCCCCGCTCGAGCAATCGAGCCGCGGCGGCCACAGAACGGTCGTCCGCCCCCTCGAAAACCCAAGCCACCGGTCTCTCGAGGGCAGCAGGTTTGGGCACAGGTGGGACTGAGGTGGCCAGCAACCTTGCAGAACCGGGCGGTTCCATGCCAAGCACCAGCGTATCCAGTCCATAGTACATGGTAAGATTCCACGCGGTGATGTCGTACATTCGCGACGTGCCCTTGCGCAGCAGCTCGCGACGTTCCTCTTCCAACGCAATGGCGGGCATGGGAGGATCGAAATCGAGCAGGGCCGCGGCGAGATGGGCCAAGGGTTGTCGGCTGGAGACGAGCACAGTGCCGGCAGGGATCTTCACGTCGCGCAAGGCCTGGCCAAGCTGGTTGGTGGCCGTCGGGGCGGTAAATTCCGCACCGGCCTCGCGCAGTTCGAAACCCTGGAGTCTCAGGAGCGATACCAACTCGTCGAGCCGACCCTGGTTGGCGGAGGGGAGGATCGCCCAGGTGCGGCCGGCATAGCCGCCCTGCGGATCAACGGCGGCCTGCCGCGTCCGCAGAAACTCCTCCACGAGCTCACGGCCATGCGCCTGAAGCGTGGTCAGGTTCGCCATGGACCCAACCACATGGTGGAACACCGATTCGCGATAGCTTAGGATCCGACCCCCAGCGCGACGCACCCCATCTTCCGCGACCCGCGCCTGCTCATAGAGAATCCCGACAACCCCGCGAAGGGCAGCCCATTCGTCGGTATACCCAGGATACCAGCCGTCGTTCCATTCGCCGGAATAGTAGACCAGACCCTGGCGATCGAACGCAGCGGCTTGGTCACGGACAAACACCCCAGCCCAGCGCCGCCTAGCCTCGGTGACCTGCGGATGGTAGGGTTCGCGCGGTGGAGAAAAGAGGTGCGTATCCTGTGGTCCCATGCCATGGGCATCGACATAAAGAACCGGATGCCAGCGGCTGACCTCTCGCATTCGCCCGCGAGTCTCGGGATGAACGGCGTAAGCGGCGTCGCGGTTCAAGTCGAACAAGTAATGATTCCCCCGCCCCCAAGGCCAACGGCCAGCGTGCAGCAGTGCCTGGTCGTCCACGTTCGGCTGCGCACCACGGTTCTGCGCAACCATTTCTAGAAAACGCTCCCGGCCGTCAGGATTCATCAGCGGGTCGATGATGATGATCACGTCCTGTCGAAGTTTCTCGGTGGCCGGGTCAGAAGCAGCAAGGAGATGGTAAATGAGAGCCAGAGCGGCATCCGAGCCTTCGGTTTCATCTCCATGGATGGTATAGGCGAGCCAGGCGACCGGCGGCAGGGTGTCGACCAGTCGCTTTGCTTCGGAAGAGTCCAGTCCCCGCGGGTCAGCCAGCCTGGCGTAACCCGCCTGTACGGCTTCCACCCTTGCGAGGTTCGCTGGGGAAGTCACGACGACGTAATGCAACGGACGGTTCTCATAGGTCCGTGCATACTCAACCAACCGGGTGCGATCCGGGGCAGCAGCGACCCAGGCGTTCAGGCAGCGGCTGATTTCCGCTGAAGTGGCAGCGCGGTCGCCGATGCCGAAACCTAACAGTGACTCTACGGTCGGAACCGTGGAAGTATAGGTAGTTCCGGGAAAGAACTGATTGGTCCAACGCAGCCCCGGAAGGTCGGATACGGGCGGCTTCTCGGCTGCAGCCACCGAAAACAGATTCCATGGAGCTGAAAGACACGCCACCGCAGCAAGACACGAGAGAAAGGAGAGATTCATGATCAGCGACCCCGGCTTTCTAGCCCTGGGATAGGGTTGGGGCAAGGGAAATCAAACCCTCCTTGGTTGTCATCGTTCCTTTTTTGCACTCGCCTTGAGTCCTCAGGTGTGGTTATATTCCTGCTGAACTCCTGGTAAATCCCCGGCGCCGCGTGAGCAGGGCGCGTCTGCAAGCCGTAATCGGCGTAGCCAGGAATCGGAAGAAGTAGGGAAGATGTTCTCGAATCCGTCAGGACACGAATCGGGAGAGCGGACGGCCGCCCAATTCGCGACTACGCATTGGAGTGTCGTATTGGCCGCAGGCCGGGACGATTCACCGGAGGCGACGACGGCCCTGGAGAGACTCTGCACCGCTTACTGGTACCCCCTCTACGCGTACGTTCGCCGACGCGGCTATGGTGCCGAGGACGCCCGGGATCTGATCCAGGGGTTCTTTGCCATTCTGCTCCGGCGAAACCCGTTCCCGCATCTGCAGCCGGTGGGGGCCAAGTTCCGGTCCTTCTTGCTGAGCGCACTCCGCAACTACCTAATCAACGAATGGGAGAAGGACCATGCCCGAAAACGGGGAGGCAACTGCACCCGCCTGGCGATCGATATGGAGGAATCGGAAACACGTTATGCCCTGGTGGCGATGGATGCGGTCTCCCCGGATGAAGCCTACGAACGTCACTGGGCCGAGGCGGTGCTCGTACAGGCGCTGACGGCACTCCGTGAGGAACAGACCGCTCAGGGTAAACCGGAGTTCTTTGCGGCCTTGGTAGGCTACCTAACCGGAACGGAGGAAGCCCTGCCGTACTCCGAACTCGCAAACCGCCTGGGGGCGACCGAAACAGCGCTGCGCACCAGCGTCCATCGGCTGCGCCGTCGGTACGGCGAATTGCTGCGTCAGCAGGTCGCCCAGACGACGGCCAGTCCGGCAGAGGTGGACGAAGAACTGCGGCACCTGTTGAGGGCTCTCAGCCACGGCCGATCCTGCGAGCCTCCGGGCGTGTAACAGTTGGGACGTTTTGCGGTGGTACGCACTTGGAACGAGTAACCATGACTCGTGGGCGACCATGTTCAGAATGCGGCACCGAGTTGGCAAGCACGATGCCATTCGGGCTCTGTGCGCTTTGCCTGATCCGCCTCGGGCAGACCGTCGGCGCCCAAGAATCGGGAATCACCCTCAACGCCCGGGATGCGCCCTTTCCCCAAGAACCCACCTCCCCCGCCAACCTCACTTTATTCGGAGATTACGAACTCATCGAGGAAATTCTACCGGGTGATTGTGCCTTGACAGTGCATCAACACTCAACCACCCGGGTGTGAACCGGGGCATCGGCAAAACAGGATTCTCGCCGCTAACGGTCCTCCGCCTTGGCGATTTGGTCGATGAGCTCCTGTTTCGTCGGGGCGGTTGCGTGGGTAACGAAGAAGGCGGTTGCGGCATTGGAGATGACCAAACGCTCCTTCAGGTTCAAATTGCCGAGCGACGCGGAAACGTATCCTCCGTTGAAGGAATCTCCGGCTCCCGCCGTGCGGATGACATTTTTCTGGAAGGCCTGCATGGCAACGCCCTCCCCTTCCGAGGCGGTGGACGCGACGGCAAAGTGAGGGGTGTGAATGACCAGTTCATCGATCCCAATTTCCTTGCGCACGGTGGCCAAATCCTGGGCGAGCGCCTGCGGATCCTCTTTGCACACGATGCCAAAACGGGACAAAAGCTCCGCTCCCTCGTGCTCGTTCAAGCTCATGGTCATGGGTATCTTGCCATTGAATTTGCGGATGAGCTGCAGGGACGCGAAGAATGACTCCTTGGATTTCTTCTTGATGTCCGCGAAATCAAAGAACATCCGCCTTGGCGGTTTGCTGTCCTCGTATTGGGAAACCATCCCCGTCAGAAAACTGTCGAAGTCGGGTGTCAGCGACCAATACCCGAGCCCGAGGATATCCACACCGGCGAAAAGCTTGGCCATCGCCTCTCCTGGGAAGGATGCCACAAAGTCCTTCCAGGTAAAATTGGCCACGGTCTTCAAATCGCTCAGCAAAACCTTCCCGTTCGAAAACTCAAAAACCAGCGTAATGGCTGAATCCCCGAGCGAGACCTGGTTGCAGTTGTCCTTGAACTCCTCGAAGGCCGGATCGATCTTTTCACGGCCATAAAGCCCGACCATGGTTGGTTTCAATCCCAAGAATGCCGGGATCCTGCCGGTATTCGGGGTGAAGCCGCCCGAGCAGCGGCGCTTGGGAACAATTTCAAGGCCCAGACCTCCCCCAGACCGCTTCGCAACCAACTCCCCAAAAATCCGCATGTCGTCCAACGGAGTGAACTCCTCAAGACTCTTCCTGACGTCAACGATTTGGTACACTTCGTCAACAAAGCCGTCGCATCCAAGAAGTATCTTGCCGCCGAGGTTGTCGAGATACTCGCTATACTTGTTCATGTCTTTGTTCATGGTTCATGATCGGTTCGGTGTTGTTGTAACCCGATGCGGAGCGGACAACAAGCTTTGTATGCACAAGATATCGTACGGGTTGCGCAAGGGGCCCGACAACCTCGCTCGGCCCCGAGGCAACCAGGGAACTGATGGAAGATGGCTTTCTGAAGTGGCTGCGCCTCTCCAGCCGAAGGTAGGGTTTTACCCCATACCCACAGGCCACCCCAGGGCGGACAGTGAATTGAGCGAACTCATGAAACCGGCTTCTGCCACGTCCAGATACGCCACCACCTTCCTCGCCCCAATACTGGGAGCCACGGACCTATGACTGCACCCAAATACCTGAACCAGAGCCGGACCCAAACCGAGGTCGTGCAAAGCCTGGAACCGTTCGTGAACGAGCACCTGGGCACCCTTCTCAAGCCTGTCAGCCAAAGCTGGCAGCCTGCTGACTGGCTGCCCGACCTCGCCGCGGAAGACTGGAAGGAACAACTCGGGGAGTTTCGGGACCACGCGCGCGCCCTGCCCGACGACCTGCTCGTGATCCTCGTCGGCGACATGATCACCGAAGAAGCGCTGCCCTCTTACCAGACATGGTTGAATCGATACCGGGGTCTCGGCGACACGACCGGGACCAGCGATTCTCCCTGGGCGCGCTGGGGCCGAGGCTGGACCGCCGAAGAGAACCGCCACGGGGATCTGCTCAACAAGTACCTTTACCTCACCGGACGGGTTGACATGAGATCGATCGAGACCACCATCCATCACCTCATCAAGAACGGTTTCAACCCCCAGACCGGTGATGATCCCTATCGTGCATTGGTTTATACCTCCTTCCAGGAGCGGGCCACAAAGATCTCTCACCGGAATGTGGGCGACCTGGCAAAACGGGCGGGCGAGGAGCGGTTGCACCGGATTTGCGACCTCATCGCCGCTGACGAAGCCCGGCACGAGAGGGCCTACAAGCTCTTCATGGGACAGGTCTTCGAGCTGGATCCATCCGGTGCGGTCATGGCCTTCGCCCAAATGATGAAGACCAGAATCGTCATGCCCGCCCAGTTGATGGACAATACCGAGGATGGGAGTCTCTTCGCGAGATTTTCGCGTGTCGCTCAGAGTGCGGGTGTCTATACTGCCGCGGATTACGCCAGCATCATCGGCGCTCTGGTCGGGGAATGGAAGGTCGCCGGGCTGAGAGGCCTGTCAGACGGCGCCGCGGAAGCCCAGGAGTTTCTCTGCGGGCTCGCGGAGCGATACCACCGGATTGCCGAACGGATTAGGTTTTCAGGGTCGGAAAAGTTCAGCTGGATCTACGGCCGGGAGGTCACCATCCCTCAACACCGGTGCGCATGAATAGAGGGCCATCGAGGTCCACAAAAACGCGCGTAGGATGCCCCAGACTTCTTCCGGGGGCCCCTTGCATGTCTTGCAAGGCTTGAAACAAGCTCACGCACCGGTCGGCTGGTCTTTCAAAGGACTTGTTATCGGTCGGATGCCCTCGAGTATTGCAGGATCGAAGGGAACGACTTCTCAAAAGTTGCCGCTTGACAATACCACTTTGTAATGCAAAGCTTAAGTCATGCAACCCGATTGGGCCAGTGAAAACCTGCAGGTGATCCGGACGCTGATGGAGCGCGCCACCACTTATCGTCGCGCCCTCGCCCCCATGATGCTCTCCACCGGCACCATAGGACTAGTCGCAGCCATCGCGGGGTGGAAACTGGAAATCGCCAAGCCAACCGCTTTCATTCTCTATTGGCTCGCCATTTGTGCGATCCCCCTGGTGGTCTCCTTCCTTCTTGTGCGGAGGCAGTCTTTGCGGGAAGGGGAGCCTCTTTGGTCTCCCCCCACCCGCCGCGTTCTCCAAGCGGTCCTGCCCGCTCTCCTCTCCGGTTTCGCGGTTTCCATCTGGATCCTCCTCAAGGTGACCACTCCCCTTTCCTCGCCGGGTCTGGAGTCTCTGGCGGTTTTCGGATGCCTGCCTGCGGGGTGGGTGATCCTTTACGGTTGCTCGGTCCACGCGGCGGGATTCTTTATGCCCCGGGGGATCAAGCTCTTTGGCTGGGTTTGCATCGCTGCAGGGGCTGGGGTGCTGGCCCTGGGACCGCACCAGGAGGCCACCGCTGGGTTCGCTCATGGCGTCATGGGAGCCGTTTTTGGGATGCTACACCTGGCGTACGGCACCTATCTCTATTTCACTGAAGCTCGCAAGGCGACCGCGTGAATCCCGAACCCTTCTTACAACTCGACCGCGTCATCCACGAGAAAGGTCGCCTGCCGATCGTCTCGCTGCTGGCGGCCGTATCGGAGTTGTCCTTCACGGAGATCCGCGACACTCTGCGCATGACGGACGGCAATCTGAGCGTGCACCTCAAGACCCTGCAAGAGGCCGGCTACGTCGCCATCACCAAGAGTTTTCAGCAGCGGAAGCCTCTGACGACCTGCGCGCTCACTCCGTCAGGGCGGCAGGCCTTCTCAGGCTACATCAACCTGCTCGAACAAATCGTCAAGCAGAACCGAACTTCATGAGTCAGCTTGATTCCATCCACTGGTTCTGCCGACCCTATTTGCTTTACATTGCAAAGCTGCTTTCCCCCTCTCTTTCTGGTATCTCTCGCCAATGGCCTCTGAGAATTCGCCAGGTTCTTGGTAGGGACGGACCGCCGGGCCGTCCGCACCCCCGGACATCGCAGCGCGATGTCCCTACCTTCCATTCCCACCGCACACCCCTCCCCACGAGTGCGTGCGCTCCCAAGTGCCGCTTTCCCCTTCGAACGTCTCAGACCCCTCCCGCAGGTTCCCAAAGCGGCAGGGCGCTTCGCTTCCCGCCGCACTCCAAAAGCTCCGCCACCGCGGAAGGGGCGTGGAAGCTCGCGTATCGCTTTTCGTCCTCGCCCAAGGGTGAACCCTCTCGCGCTCTGCTGGTAGGTGGGGTTCTTGCTCTGGTGCGAATGATTTGTCTCCCCAATAACGTTCAATCAAATCCTTAGACTCAGCCAAATCGTATGAGAATCCTCCGTGCCTCCCATCTTGGCATGTGCTTTGGCGTACGCGACGCCATCGCTCTGGCGTTACGCACCGCGGAATCCCGGCCCCTGACCATCCTAGGCGAACTCGTCCATAACGAAACGGTCACGAATGCGTTGCGAGCCCACGGCGTAGTCAGTGTCCATCACCCAGAAGAGGTCACAACCCAATCGGTGATGATCACGGCCCACGGGGCTTCGCAAAAAACCAAGGACCTCGCCGCAGCGGGAGGGCGCCAGGTCCTCGAAGCCACCTGCCCCCTCGTGCATTATGCTCACCGGGCCGTGCAGAAACTTGCCCGTGAAGGGTATCATCCGATCGTGATTGGCAAGAAAGGGCACGTGGAGGTGCGCGGACTGACCGAAGACCTCGACCACGTCGACATCGTGCAGAACGAGGCGGACATTGACCTCCTGGCTCCGCAGGCACGGTTCGGGATCATCGCCCAAACGACTCAACCAGTCGAACGGGTCAAAGCTCTCGCCGAGTATTTGCAGAGACGCTTTCCCCAGGCGGAGGTCAAACTCGTTGACACCGTCTGTCAGCCCACGAAGCAACGCCAAGCCGCAGCCGCCAAGCTGGCGGTGGAATGTGACGTGGTGGTGGTGGTAGGCGGAATGAACAGCAACAACACCAGAGAGTTGGTGCGCACCTGTTCCCAGCACGGCGCCAACGTTCATCACGTGCAAGGCCCGGGAGACCTGCGCCCGGAGTGGTTCACCCGGGCGGAAACGATCGGACTCACGGCGGGAACCTCCACGCCCGACACCGTGATCGATGCGGTGGAGGCCCGGCTGCGCTCGCTGGCGGCAGGCCAGATGGTGGATCGTCGCATGGCCCTGGAACCTGAGGTTCAGACGGCTTGACGCCCGAGCCGCTCCCAATTAGCCTAACGGCCATCCAGTCCAACATGAAACCACACATCGCGCTCTCCATCGGTGCGGCTTTGCTTGCAGCCAGCCTTCTCCAGGCCCAAAACCTCAACAACGAGCTGGGCTCCCTCACCATGATCAAGCAGGGGGTGAAGTCCAAGCGCGTCAGCAGTTATGATCGCAGCGGGGGGAATAACGATCGGTTTGAGAACATCCCTGCCGGGGAGCGCCGATCCCTCTTCGAAGTTCAAGGGGCGGGCATCATCAATCACATTTGGATCACCATCGCCCCTCCTCCACCGGAACTTAGCCGCAACGACCTCGTCCTGCGCATGTATTGGGATGGACAGAAGGAACCTTCCGTGGAAGCCCCCATCGGTCCCTTCTTTGGCCAAGGATGGGATGAGGCTTACAATTACGTCTCTCTTCCCCTCAGCGCGAATCCAGTCGAGGGAAGGGCGCTGGTGTCCTATTTCCAAATGCCCTTCGCCAACGGCGCCCGCATCGAGGTCGAAAACCAGAGCACCAAAAAGGTCGAAGCGTTCTACTACTACGTCGATTACGTCGAGATGCCTGCTCTCCCAGAGGGTGCGGGCCGATTCCACGCCTGGTACAATCATCAACTCACCACGACTGACCCCCAAGGAGAGAACGAGTGGGACACCCTCGGGCCGGGCGGAAAGAACCCGAAAGGCGAACGAAATTACCTTTTCGCTGAAACCTCGGGCAAAGGTCATTTCGTCGGGGTCAACTACTACGTCCATTGTCCCACTCCCATCTGGTATGGCGAAGGGGACGACATGATGTACATCGACGGATCCCCCTTGCCGCCCCTCCATGGGACGGGGACCGAGGACTACTTCAATACTTCCTGGTGTCCGAAAGACAAGCTGGCCCACCCCTTCTTTGGATACGCACGTGTGAACGGAGAAACCGGGTGGTTAGGGAGGACGCACGTGTACCGTTTTCATATCACGGACCCGATCTATTTCGATAAGTCCTTCAAGTTCACCATCGAGCACGGTCACAACAACGTCCTGACGCTGGACTTGGCCAGTGTGGCTTATTGGTACTTGGACAAAGCCACTGGGGTGAAGCCAATCGCCAGTCAGCAAGAGCGCAAACCGCGCCCCATGATCGGACCGGTCGATATGCACAAGTGGCGGCACGAATGGCGCAAAGCCCACGAGGCAAAGCCTGATCTCTGGGGCAACGAATAGGCCCAGGCCGCCCAGCCACCTCTGCAACCTCTGGCATTGCCCTTCTCCAGGGGCCGTGGTATGCAGCATCAATGCGATTCCTGGTGCGCTGGATGTTCCGGCTGCTGATCCTGCTGATCGTCCTCGTGACGGCGCTGGTGCTGCTGAAAGACGTTCTCCTGAAGGAGGTCGTGGAGGCGCGGATTCCCGCCCAAACCGGGCTCGAAGCCAAATTGGACCGCTTCGAACTCGGGATCCTGAACCCGACCCTCACGATGGAGGGGCTTCGGCTCTACAACCCGCCGGAGTATGGCGGATCCCCCTTTCTGATCATCCCGGAGATTCATGTGGAGTACGACCGCGAAGCCCTGGCGAGGAATCAGCTGCACATCCGCTTGCTGCGCTTTCAATTGGCGGAAGTCGACATCGTTAGCTCCGGGGGAAGATCCAACATCGAGTTCATTCAAAGCAGTCTTGCCAAACGCCTCACCAAAGAAGGCAAGAAGACCGAGCTGAATTTCACCGGCATCGATACTTTGAATCTCAGCTTGGGCAAAGTGAAGACCTACGACCTCAAAGAGCCCCAGAAAGCAACGGTGGTGGACCTGGGAGTGCGTAACCAGGTTTTCAACAACGTGAAGACGGAGAAGGATCTCTACGGGATCCTGGGAAGCGTCGCTCTGCGTGTCGGTGTCCAGCAGTTCTTTGGGACCTCTGCGGTTTTCACCCAGGGCACGAACACTCCTCCGCCAAACCGCCCCAACCCGGCCCTTCTCTCCACCAATCGCCCCCGCTAAAAAGAAAAGAGGCCCTTCCCCATCCGGGTGAGGAAGAGCCGCTCACGAGTCCCACAGTGGAGACACACGCCTCAGATGCTTGGGTAGAACCGAGACCAAGCATCCATCCAAAATCAGACTACTTCTTCTCGGCTTCGCGCTTGGCTTCCCAATCGCGCGATTGTTCCTGGCCGTCGCGCCCTTGGGACTTGATCTTGCCCTTGATGGTTTCCTTGGTGACCTTCCCGGTGTATTCCTGAGTCATCTTATTGTTGTTGTACTCGCGCACCACCTTGAAGCTCAGGTCTTCCCCGGTCAGTTTGCCCTCTTCAATCTTGGTTTCACGGGCTTCTCCACCCTGGCGGCCGGGAGAGGTAATGGTCCCGGTGACTTTTTCGCCTTCCATCTTCAGTTTCATCTTGATGGTACGAGCTTCTCCGCCGTTCCGACCTTGCATGGTCCAGGTCCAATTGCCAGTCGGATCCACCTTGTCCGCCGCAATGCCCTTCACCACGGAACCGAAAGCGATCACGCCACACGCCACCGAGAGAGCCAGAAGAGAGAACGAACGCCGCTTGAGTTGCATAGAAACGCTGCCTTTGTTTGTTGGTTTACTACAGCATAACACCCTGTTGACAAACATCTTATGTTCGCCTTCGACAAGGAGTTGCTACTAGAATAGACGCTGCGGACCCCAAACAGGTTACATCTGAGTCGAGAAGAGGAAACCCCACTTGCACAAACACCGGGTGCCCAAGGCAGGTTCGAGGCATGGCTCAAGCCTCGCTCGGCTGAAGTTCGAACACCGTCACCTCCGGACGGACATTGAATCGCGTCTGCATTAGATGCCCCACTCCGCGGCTGATGTAGAGCCGACGACCGCCGCTCAAGGCGTACTCTCCAGAAACATAGCGACGGTTCTTCACTGGCAAAAGGGGCGGAGGAAGGAAGGGAGCCTTGCACTGTCCACCGTGAGTGTGCCCAGCGAGAATCCAGCCTTGATACTTCTCCCAGCCGGGATGATCCACGGTGTCAGGGTTGTGGCTCAAAACGATCATCGGCCCGACAGGGTTGGCTCCGGCGAAGGCGACGGCCGGGTGAAACTGCCGCGCCCACAGATCATCCATACCCACGATCTGTAACCCACTGACGTCAGCCGTCTGATTGCGTAGCATCCTGACTCCCGCCGCGCCAGCCTGGTCTGCCAACCTCGCCGCAACCTCAGGGTGAGCCCATTTGGGTCCATAGTCATGATTCCCTAGGATCCCCAGGGTAGCCAAACTTCCCCGAGCTAACCGAGGAAACACTCTGTCAGCATGCGCAAAGATGCCGTCCTCATAGCTGGTGAAGTCTCCGGTGTAAACCACCACGTCTGGATTCAGAGCGGCAACGCGTTCAAAGGTCTCAAACAAGTAATCGTCCGACACACGGGGACCCAGATGAAGATCACTCAACTGGACGAGCTTCTTCCCCACGAGCGAGGGCGGCAGCTTGTGGATGGGCAGAGGACGGTACACGACCTCCAACCAGTGCGGCTCGAACTGCCAAGTGTAGATTCCCACGCCAAATGCCAACGGAGCCGCCACCTTTGCGGCCCCGAGGAAGCGTCGACGAGAGATCATGGAGGAGTATGTTCGGAAGGTCCCCCAAAAGGCAAATCCAGATGAATCGCGCCGGCTTGCTCAACCCAAACGGCGGGCGTAGGGTGATGCCTGAACCGAACAACCCTATGGCATTCCACCATTCCTCAACGTTGCCCCTCCCCGTGCTGAAGCACTGGCCTGTCTTCGCCTTGGTTGCGGGGTGTCTGTGGCTCTTTCCGATGGGTTGTCAGACCAAGCCCAGCCAAGGGGCTTCCTCACTCCGGGTGGCGGCCTTTGCCTGTGATGTTACCCCGCCTGTTGGCCATCCTTTGTGTGGCGGATGGATCCAGCCGCTGCAGTCGGTTGAGGATCCGCTCTTGGCCAAAGGAATCGTCCTGGCGGAGGGCGAGTCCCGCTATGTGGTTTGTGCCGTGGACTGGTGCCTCCTGCAAACGACCGCACACGATCTCTTTCGGGAGAAGATCGCGAAAGCCATCGGAGCTCCGATTCGGAACGTGACGGTCCATACGGTTCACCAACACAATGCCCCCATCGCGGATTCGAATGCACAGCGGCTGCTCAACAAGGTGCCGACGGCACCCCTGCACCTCGATTTGGAATTCATGGAAACGGTGACCGACCGTGTAGCGGCTTCAGTTCGAGAAGCTAATGGCCATCTTCGTCCTTTCACCAGTATCGGCGCTGGCAAGGCCAAGGTGGAGAGATTCGCTTCCAACCGTCGAGTGAGATTGGCGGATGGGAAACTTCATGTGCGATACAGTGCCACCAAGGATCCGGCGCTGCAGACGGCCGCCGAAGGTCTGGTTGACCCTTGGCTGCGTACGATCACGTTTTTCGATGTCAGAAAGCCTCTCGTTCGACTCCATTACTACGCTAGCCATCCGCAGAGCTATTACGGGGATGGCCGGGCTACCTCAGACACGGCAGGTTTGGCGCGCTCCAGGCTTGAAAGCGAGGAAGGCGTACCTCAAATCTACTTCACCGGCTGCGCCGGCAACATCACCGCAGGCAAGTACAATGATGGATCCCCGGAGGCTCGAAAAGAACTGACCGGCCGCCTGTATGCCGCCATGAAGCAGGCGATCGCTACGACTCGCAGCGAAACGGTCAGCAGACTCGAATGGAAGATCGCCCGTGTGCGACTTACCCCCCGGCAGGAGGGCGAATTGTCCCCGCGCCGCCAAAAGGAGGTTCTCGTAAACACGAACGCCCCCACCGTGGAACGGCTAAAAGCGGCACTCAACCTGGCCGCGGCGGAGCGATGGGCGCACAAACCTGAAACGGAGATCAGCCGACTCCGGCTCGGTTCGGTCAACCTCTTGCACCTGCCCGGAGAAGCGTTCATCGAGTACCAACTCTACGCCCAAAGCCTGCGACCCGATGATTTCGTAGCCGTGGCGGCCTATGGCGAGTCCACCGCAGGATATGTCTGCGTAGACGCTGCCCTAGCCGAGGGTGGCTATGAGCCGAGCATGTCCCGCGTGGGGCCGGGGACAGAGTACCGGCTCAAAGCAGCCATCGCATCGCTGTTGGCGCCAGGGGCAACCCGGACTTCTCCTACGATATACCCGGACAAGCTTCACCTTCTCACCTGGCAAGCCGAAGACGGAAGCGACCACCCCGTTCGGAACCGGGCTGAATGGCAGAAACGGCGAGCGAACATCCTGGCCAGCATGGAACTCGTGATGGGCCCCCTCCCCACCCTCAGGACCAAAGAGCCTCTGAACCTGCAGGTCCTCGGCGAAACCAGGCTCCCCGGAGTGATTCGTCGCCACGTTCGCTATGAGAGCCACACTGGTCTCTTCGTCCCAGCCTGGTTGTTGTTGCCGGAGTCGGTTCAGGGGCGCGCCCCGGCAATGCTATGTCTTCATCAGACAACCCCCATTGGCAAGGACGAACCCGCTGGTCTCGGAGGGCTTGAGAATCTCCATTATGCGCGCGAATTGGCCCAACGCGGCTATGTCGCCCTGGTTCCGGATTATCCAGGCTTTGGTGAATACACGAACCGCGGAACGTCTCACTTGGAAAGCACAACCCTGGAGGGCATCTGGAATCATCTGCGGGGAGTGGACCTCCTCTGCTCCCTGCCGGAAGTAGACCCCGCCCGCATCGGAGTCATCGGCCATTCCCTCGGCGGACACAATGCCTTGTTCCTGGCGGCATTGGATACCCGGGTCAAAGCGGCCATCACAAGCTGTGGCTTCAACTCGTTCTGGAAATATCGAGCGGGCGATCTGACCGGCTGGAGCCATGGCGGTTACATGCCGCGCATCGCCACCCGATTTGGCAAGGACCCAAATCAGATGCCCTTCGACTTCACCGAGGTGCTGGCAGCGATCGCCCCACGACCCGTCTTCGTCAACGCCCCGATGCAGGATGACAACTTCGAGGTTTCGGGGGTCAAGGATTGCCTCTTGGCCGCAGAACCGGTCTATCGGCTACTCGGCACACCGGGCGCCCTGGTGGCCGAACACCCCGATTGTGGGCATGACTTTCCCAAAGCCATCCGTCTCACGGCGTACACATGGTTGGATACGATTCTAACGCCAGAACCGAGACCGATTCGGTAACGGAGGCTTGAAGGAGAGTCATGGCATTCGTGGCACCGCTGCGGCTGCCTGCGCGGCACCCTCCTCCGGTCTAAGGAAGGCACGGTACTTCTCCCACAGCCGGCGCGACGTCTTCACACTCTCCCCCCGAGGACGATCAGGATAGGAATCGCGCTGATCAGCAAACCCCTTTTCCCAGGCAAACACCGCCTGGGAGAATGCGGCCTGATCAAACGGTTTCTCTGCCTCCAACGCGTTGAGAAGATGCGTGGTGAAAAGTTCCCAACGCACAGCATAGAAGCCGTTCAACATCCCCGACCACTGTCGGCAGGAATAGTCCCGTAACGCCGTCTGGTTTCCCCAAAGAGTCAGGACTCGGCGCGCATTCCACTCCAGCCGATTCCTCTCAGCCCTGGTCTTCCCCCACGCTTTCGCGTCTTCCAGCCAACGTCCAAGGAGAAACTCCTCGCGGGTGCCCAGCAGCAAGTCCACATCGCGGATCAGCTCCAGCATATGCGCGGAGGCTTCGCGAACTCCAGCCGCGTCTTTCCGTTGAAAGGCATCCACCATTCGGCGGTGCAACTCCCCGGAGTAGTTCGCCAGTACCTGTCGGCCCACATTGACCACATCGAACCGAAAGGCATCCGACTTCGCCAGTCTGTCGCCAGTGGAAAGCAGGAGTTCCCATGCTTTCGCCAAGCGCTCATTGCTGTACGGCACCGTCGGCGGTTGCGCCAGGGAGGGGAGGACCGTGCAGGCACCCAGGTTATCGTACGCAGCCTGGTAAACCGTCTGCTCCAGAATGCGCCAGGCTTGTTCGGCTTGCGGGTTCTCTCCACCATAGGAGCGCCGACTGAAGTCGCGCAGCCACAAGGAAAGATCCACCGGCTCCTGTCGCCAGGCCATTTCCAACAGGAAATCAAAGACCACTGGGTTGTGGTCGAGTCCCTCGTTGACAAACCCAAGGCCTGATAATCGGCCGGCTTTCGGATTGTTGCGGGCGGCGAAATACTCTTGATTGATCTTGGGTAACGCTCCTCCCAGGAAAACGCGATCGCCGAAGCTCTGGATGTTACACCAGAGCCATGGCTTGCCGCAGAAAGCTTCGGTACGACTCCACACTGGCGTGTTTTCGCAATAGAGATCGAGCAGCAGGATCTGAGAATCAGGCACCGCTCCAAGCACAGCGGCAATGCGCGGCTGGGTCCAGAAATCCCGCGCGTAGAAGAACGGCCATCCTTGAAGCACCCACACCGCCTCCGGATCAGTGCGGCGAAGTCCGTCGTAAATGGACCGCCCGATCCCTGCGAGATAGTTCGTATCTCCCGTGGGCGGGATCATTTCGATAAAGGTATCTGCGGCGTAAAGGTGATCGGTCCCGAAGAGCCTCGTCTGCTCCTCCATAAACACGGACGAGATCCTGGCAAACTGAGGATCCAACGGGTCCAGGAGATGCGTGTTCCACTCGATCCAGGTAATGTTCTGCGCTTTGACCGCAGGCGCGGTGTTCGTCACCACCGGTGGAATGTGACCCGTGAAGCCCTGCAAAACTGGCTTCATCCCCAACTCCCGTTCGCGAGCAAGCACCTTCCGCTGCAACCGTACGTGGTCATCGATCCAGGATTGCGGGAGTGGGCCACCGTGACCATCCAGGCAACCCATCCACCCAAAAGGCAAATACGGCGGCCCCGCCAGGAACTTGCGCACGGCCTCTTCTCCCCACCCCAGCCGCCTTCCTACTGCCTGCCAAACGGCTTCCTGACCCGTCACGGACAACGGTAAATTGATCCCGTTCATCGCCATCCAGTCGATCAACCTTTCCCACTGTGGCCAATGGAACCAGGAAAGGGAGTAGCCGAAGCAGCAGTAGTTCAGAAAGTAGCGGTACCGGCTCTCGCTGACCCGACGAACTTTGGGAGCGACCTCGGGCAACGGGGTCGGCAGTGCCATCTGAGTCCCACCCGTGATGGAGTAGTGACAACGGCAATAGTACTTCAAGTACCAGTTCAGACCCGAGGCAATCGCAACCCCCGAGTTACCACGGAGCACGATTCGGTCACCCCGACTTTCCAACTCGAACACATCCCGACCAGCGTCCCCCGGCAAGACTTCAAGAATGAACTGGTTCGCATGCTTGGGTACCACTCTCCTCAGAAGGGACCTGGCCGCCGAAAGGACCTTCTGCTCGTCCACCGTTGGAGCTGAGATCGTTTCCTCTAACGGTGTCGGTCTCTGCGAAGTGGTGGAAGCCGTCTCTCCCAAGACAGCGAGCGTAGGCCAAAGGCAGAAAAACATGAACAGCCAAATCCTTTGAACGGTGGGTTGCATCCTCAGAACCTAGGCACCTGCCTTTTGCCTGTCAACGATCCCAAGGCTGCCGTCTCTCCCCAAGAGAAGGGATCCACTCCCAATGTTGCGAAGCGAGAGCCTGGACCGCAGAGCGCCGTTCAACAAAGACGATGAAGTCAAGAATCCTCATCCCGGGGTCAAGAATCGTCATTCCCAGGATACCCGAGAAGCCCCAAGGTTTGTGGGTTATCAGTCACCAGACCAACTCGGACCCGAAGGCGCCAGCATGCATAACTCGATCCTCATTGCCGTGTTCCTTGTTACCCTCTCCGGAAACGCCGTCTCCCTTCTCGCGCAAAGTCCTTCGGAGCCAGGCAAGCCACCAGTACAACCCCTCCTCAACACCGCCTCGGTCATGCCCAGGCACGGCACGGTCAGTATTGCCCCTGCAACGCGCTGGGAAGATTCCCTTGCTACTGGTAACGGAATCATGGGCGCACTGCTGGCAGGGAACCCCGTCAGCGATACCCTTATCGTCAACCACTGCAAGCTTTGGCTCCCGCTAGGCTCCCGCGAAATCGTCCCTGACGTCGGCGGCGTGCTCCCAGAGATGCGCCGGATCATCGGAGAAAAGGGCTATGACGCAGGCCAGAAATACTTCCTGAACAAAGCCAAGGAACAAGGCTGGGACGGCAAGCTCGTCTGGACCGACCCCTTTCACCCCGGTTTTGTGCTCAAGATCGATCAATCACCAACCGGAAGCATCTCCGACTACGCAAGGATCGAGGATTTTTCCACCGGCGAAGTCTCGGTCCAGTGGAATGCGGACAACGGCCAATTCGAACGGCGACTCTTCGTGTCTCGGCCCGACAATGCGACGGTCCTCGCCCTCAAAGGCCCGCCAGGTAAACTCTCCGTCACCATCCGGATGGATCCGATTGGAAACAAGCTCATCAACTCCTCCATCTCCCACTCGAAAGGCTGGATCACGTGCCAAAACCAGTATGCGAATGGAAAAGGCGGTTATGACGGAGCGGTGCGGGTTGTTCCCCACGGGGGAACGGTTTCTTGTGACGGATCCTCCGTGCAGATCTCCGACGCAACCGCCGTAGTTCTGATCTTGCGCATCCAACCCTGGAAGACTCCTCTCCCGGGATCGGAAGCCTGGCCCTTCAACGAAGCCAACCCCGATTTTCAGAACGGGAATCGATCCGCGCCCCACGTGCAAAAAGCCGGACGTTCCTACGATCCGGCCTGGATGGAGCAGCTTCAGCATGAGCTAACCCAACTCAGGGGCGACTACGCCAAACTCTTGAAACGCCACGCCAAGGTTCATGGAGCCATCTTCAACCGGGTAAGCGTGGATCTCGGCGGCGACCCGGTCGAACGCGCCTTGTCCACGGAAGCCTTGCTCAACCTCGCACAAAAGGAGAAACGCCTTCCCGCAGCCCTGTTGGAGCGAATGTACGATGCGGGGCGATACGTTTTCCTCTGTTCCGCCGGCCCTGATACACCTCCCAACCTTTTCGGAATCTGGACGGGAACCTGGCAGCCCGCCTGGTCGGGGGACTACACGCTCGACACGAACATCCAACTCGACATCGAATCGGCTTTCAGCGGAAACATGCCAGAATGCATGGAGGGGTATTTCCGACTGATGGAGAGCTTCCTCCCCGACTTCCGTCTCAACGCCCGCAAACTCTACGGTTGCCGCGGAATCCTCTCGGGAAGTCGGGCCTCCAACACCGGCATCCATCTCCACTGGGATGCGGGATGGCCCGGGAATCTCTGGACACCGGGTGCTCCCTGGCTGGCTCACTGGTTCTACAACTATTACCTCTATACTGGGGACGTGAAGTTTCTCCGCGAGCGGGCAGTGCCCTGGATGAAAGAATGTGCGCTGTTCTACGAGGACTTCCTGAGAGGGACCGAAGATGCCAAGGGCCATTACACTTTTCGTCCTTCCTTCTCTGCCGAAAACGGCTGGGCCGATAACGCCACCCAGGACATCTCCATCTGCCGCGAACTCCTCACTAACCTGATCGCGGCGTGCAACCGCCTCGGCATCGAGAAGGAAGGGATCCTTCGCTGGAAGGGCATCCTAGCCAAACTTCCCCCCTATCTCATCAACGCGGAAGGCCAACTCAAAGAGTGGGCTACCCCGGAAAAAGGGGAAAACAACAATCATCGACACCTGATGCACCTCTATGGAGCCTTCGAAAGCGGGGAGTTCAGCGAGGAATCGGATCCAAAGATTTTCGAAGCAGCTCGTGTCGCTCTTCGAAACCGGCTGAAAGAATGCCGCGAGACTTCCACGCACGGCTACATGCACACCGCCTTGGCAGGTACCCGCCTCGCAATGGCCAATGAAGCCTATGAGAGGTTGAAAATCATGGCCACCGGACGCTCCATGTACGCCAACATGGTCACCGCCCACGAGCCAGGCCCTGCCATCCTCTGCGATGACGGAAATGGAGCCATCCCGCAAGTCGTGAACCGTATGGTGGCCCAATCGGCTCCCGGCGAGTTATGCCTGCTCCCTGCCATCCCTGACTCCATGCCCAAAGGCCGGCTCAAGGGCACCTTGGCCCGAGGCCAAATCCGACTGGACGAGATCTCCTGGGACCTGAGCGCAGGGACAATGACCGCCCGGGCTACCTCCGCCATCAGCCAGAACATTGACCTGGTTTTCGGCCGCGATCTGAAGCTCTCTCGGCTGACCCTGAATGGAAAGCCCCAGGCCGTTGCCACCAAAGGCGTCCAGAAACAAGGCGCAAAAGTCAGACTCCCGGCTGGCAAAACCGTGCTGATCGAGGCATCCTTTCAGCGCTGAGGCTGGGGTCGTATCGAGACACCTGTAGGCGCTGTCGGAAGACGGCGCCTCGCTTGTTTGCGCACTTTGCTGAGCGCGACTACAAGTCATCTCGTAGACGCCTTCGGAAGAAGGCGCTGGCCGGTCCAACGATTTGGGAATTCCCTTTTCAGAAACCGAACCTATGCTCGGTAACACAGACCATGACTCCGAGTGCAAGAGCCCTAACTAAAAGGACCAGCCCAACCCCCACGTTGAGCAACCCACTCCTCTTGGCAGGCATCGCGTTGCTCGCAATCCGGTTGGCATTGGCCGCACCAGAGGACCGTGCTCTGCCCTCCCCCGCGGCAGGTGAGTCTGCAGAAGTTCGCCAATCCTGGGAAAATGACTACCAGAGTTTGCAGGCCGCACTCCAGACTCGATCCAATCCCTATTACCTCCTCAAGCCAGGCGAGGAACGCAAAGACGTCGCTCACCCACAATCCCTTCTCTGGCAAACCGACAAAACGCCCACGGATGTTGCCTTGCGCCGTATCGAAGCCCTGTTGCAGCACCTCAGGAATGAGATCGGCATACCTGACCTCGAGAATCTGGAGAAGCAATTGACCCAGGTTAGGTCCGCGCGCGCGGAGGGGATCGAGCACAAAGAAGTTTACCTGGCGGCGCGCCGAATCGGCCGAACCTTGACGCTCGCCAATCCTCTCCTGGATTTCGATGAACTCATCTTCAATCGATGGTCCAGCACCTACGGTCATGTGCAGGAAGCTTGGGCCAGCACCGTCCGGCAGGAAGGCGGCCTCTTCGTTCTCTCAGGCCTCAGGGGTGGAAACCCCAAAGTGCGCAATCTTCTGGAGAACGCGCGCTTCGAGAATGGCCCCTACCAGGGCAAGCGGATTCTCGACGTGAGCAAGGCGGTTCGGTCATTCGATTTATCCTATGACGGCAAGCAAGTGGTCTTTGCCTGGGTCCAACCCTCCCCGCACGCCTTGAAGATCGTGCGGATGAACCTGGACGGCTCGCACCTGCGCCAACTCACAGATGGCGCGTTCGATGATCTCGACCCGGTCTGGCTGCCCAACGGAAGAATCGTCTTCGTCTCCACTCGCGTCCAACTCACGGTCCGGTGCAATTTTGGGCCGGCTACGCCCCAGGCCGTCATGCACTCGATGAACGCGGACGGATCCGACCTCATTCGGATCAGTTTCCACGAGACGAATGAGCGGTATCCCAGCGTGGATAACCACGGTCGGCTCATCTACATGCGATGGGACTACATCGACCGCGACTTCTCCGCCGCCCACCACCTGTGGGTGTGCAACCCTGATGGTCGCGATCCGCGCTCGTTGCACGGGAATTACCCTGAACCGAACCAGTGCGGGGATCGCCCCAGAGACGGGCGAGGAGATCGTCCCTTCGCGGAATACTTCATGCGCGGCATCCCCGGCTCTCCGAAGTACATGGCCATCGCGTCCACTCACCACGCGCCGCCGTACGGGATTCCCATTCTGATCGATCCCACGGTGCGGGATGACAACAAGACCTCCCAGGTCAAGGTGATCGTTCCTCAAGGTCTCCCTTTCCCCAGCGAGTGCGGTACCTACACCCGTCGCGGGCTCTATCAGGGCATCACGTTTATCCGGATCAAGAATGACTGCGCCTATTTCGATCCCTGGCCACTCAGCGAGAGTTTCTACTTAACTCCGTGGGGCCCGATCGAAGGCGGGCGTGGCGGACTCCAGGAAGAGTACACCCAGGTCCCGATGAAGCTCTACCTCCTCGACGCTTTTGGAAATCGGGAACTACTCAGTGACTGCAATCTGGCCGGCGGCGGCTACTACCTGTCAGCCCGCCCCCTGCGACCACGCCTCTCGCCTCCCATCATCCCCACCGCTACTTTCCAGGGCGAGCGGGCCGGTCTGCCCGAGCACAAGCGCGCCACCATCCTCGTAGGTGACGTGCGCCGCACCGACCGACCCTGGCCCGCCAGCGTGAAGATCAAGCGTATGCGCATCGTGCAGGTTTTTCCGCGTCCCTGGGGCTCTGGCAACATCGAAAAGCCATTCACCGGGTGGAGCGAAGGTGGCATCTGCCGGGCCTCCCTGGGCACGGTGCCAGTCGAAGAGGATGGCAGTGTCTACTGCGAAGCTCCAGTCAGCAGAGCTCTCCTGTTTCAACTCCTGGACGAGAAGGGAATGGCGGTGCAAACGATGCGATCCCTCACGTATGTGCACCCGGGTGAGAATCTTTCCTGCGTAGGTTGCCACGAAGACAAATGGGAAGTGGTCCGAGCCGCCGCCGCCGTCCCCATGGCAACCCGCCGCCCCCCATCGTCCCTGGAACCAGAAGTGAGCGGCACTGTCCCGGCGACCTTTGGCATGGTCTCTCCAGTGTTCCAGAAATCCTGTCTGCCGTGCCACAAAGAGAAGAATCAGCCCCCGCTTAACTTTGACTATAACTTGCCCGCACCCACGTTCCCGGATCCTCAAGGCACGTCCAAGTTGTCCGATTACTGCTACTGGTTCGATGCCAGTAACAACAACGACGGGATGGGCCCGTACGGCGGGTATCGGTCCACGCCCTTGCAGTTTGGGTTTGCCCGGTCTCGACTGGGAAAAGCTCTGCTGGACAAGCACACGGACCGCGTCAAGCCTGAGGACCTCCGCCGGATTATGCTGTGGCTCGACTTGAATGCGATGAAACTCGCCACCCCTACGCTAGATCCTCAACAACAGCAAGCCCAGGAGACCGGCGAGGGCACCTTTGACTGGCCGACCGAAATGGATCCCAAAAACCCAACGGGGGTTGAAAGCGACCGACCTCTGCCCGGAACACTCGATTGAAGCGCGGTTGTTTCGCCGAAGTGCACCTTGGAATGCCCGCTGGCTATTCCTCCCCATTCGGATTAGACTTAGGTAGGTTGTCCACTGAGGATAGCCCCACCAAGAAACATGCGTCTTATGAAAATGAAATACCTTTGGCCTCTTCTGGCCGGAACCGGACTCCTCCTCGTTACCAACGGCTGCGGCAAAAGCGAGACCACCCCGACGGCTCCTCCCGCCAGTCAAACTACACCGACCAACACCACCCCTTCGACCTCCGCCATCGACGCGCAGAAAGCCGCTGATGCGCAAAAGGCCGCAGAGGCCCTGAAGGCGGCCGAAGCGAAGAAGTTGGCCGAAGCCGAAGCTCTGAAAAAGGCAGAAGCGGAGAAAGCAGCCCAGGCTCTGAAGCAGGCGGAAGCGGAAAAGCAGGCTCAGTTGGCCGCCGCAGCCGCCAAGGTGGCCTCGCTCATCGAGAGCGCCAAGAAACTCTCCGGCGAAAACAAATATGCGGAAGCCATGAAGATCCTGAATGATCTCACCAGCCAGAATCTCTCGGCAAACCAGCAGAGCCTCGTGAACACCCTCAAAGCCGAAATCCAGAAACAGATCGAGGCCGCAGCGGTCAAGAAGGCGACCGACGAAGCAGGAAAAGCCATCGGCGGCCTCCTGACTCCGAAGAAGTAGCGTTTAAGGCCTACGGATTACTTCGTCCCAACACATCATTCAGCCGTTGAGCCTATCCTCGAAGGAGGCTCAACTGCTGCACCTGCCTCCTCCACTTCTGGCACAATGGGATCTGGCAACTGCCCTTGGAGCCCGCGGCATGCCACACGGGTGGCCATCGCGTCGCTCGTGTTTTGGATGAATTCGCTCGCAACGGCCTCCGAGTTGGTGGAAGTCCAGCCACTCACCGAGCGCATTCTGACGCTGCACTTCAACGACGGCCACGTGCAGCATCACCAGCGCGGGGAACCCCGCAGTGCGGAGAAGGTGGTCACGGAGCCGCTCGATGTCACCGCCGCCTCGCGACCCGAAACCTACGGCGTAGCGAGCCCAGACGATCCAGCCTATCGCGAGAAGCAGGTCCCGCAATCCGTCGGACGAAAGAGTAAAGGCACGGACTTCGCCTGGTTCGTGGACAAGTGGGAGAATGGGCGGGCCGTGAACAATCGCCCCGACCACACCCAAGAGCACTGGCTTTATCTCGAACTCCCCACTGCGATGCAGGAGGGACGTACTTACACATTGAGCACGGGTGGACTCGCCAGCAACGGGACGAATTGGACGCTCAAGTTCGACCTAGGCCACGCCCGCTCGGAGGCAGTGCATGTGAATACGCTGGGCTATGTGCCGGGGGCCCCTGAGAAGTATGCCTACCTTTACCATTGGATGGGCGACCGTGGTTCACTGGACCTCACGACCTGGGAAGGCAGGCCTTTCCACCTGGTGGAGACGAACACCGGGGCGCGGGTCTTCAGCAGCCAGATTCACTTCCGCATGTCGAAGACGAATGCCGAGACATTCCATAAAGCTGACTCCCTACCGTTCGGTAACTTTCTAGGGGCGGATGTCTGGGAGTGCGATTTCTCGAAGTTCGAACGACCAGGCATCTACGTAGTGGCAGTCGAGGGGGTGGGCTGTTCATGGCCTTTTCGGATTGATCGGGATGTCTATCGCCCGGCATTCGTGACCGTGGCACGTGCGCTTTACCACAATCGGTCGGGCATTGCGCTCCAGCAGCCATACACAGAGTTCGAGCGTCCGGCGCCTCATCATCCCAAACTCACCCCTGGTTTCGCCGGAAAACTCCGCTATACCCGGGTTCGCTGGCAGGAATGGGATGGCGAAGGCGGCGATGCGAAGAAACTAATGGCTGACTCCCCCGGTGCGCTCGATGATACTTGGGGCTGGTACCAGGATGCGGGAGACTGGGACGGCTACTACACTCACCTCCGCGTCGCCCAAGAGCTCCTCCTTGTTTACGAAATGGGGCCCGGCAAATTCCGCGACCAAGAGCTGAATATTCCCGAAAGCGGCAATGGCGTGCCGGATATCCTCGACGAAGCGGCTTGGTTGCCGCGTTTCTGCCAGCGTCTTCGCGCAGAACTTCAGTCCAAGGGCTGGGGAAGCGGTGGCGTGGGTCTTCGTGTTGCCGGAGATGCCTTCGGGAGCGACGAGAAGACGCTGCCTGATGGTCGAGTCGTCGGTCAGGGCTCTTGGGAGGATGTGGGGCGCACTTGGGTCGTTTCTGGAGAGGATCCCTGGTCCACCTACCGCTATGCTGGCACCGCGGCCCACTTGGCTCATACCTACGAGCTGGCCGGCGTGAAACGGGATCCCGCCGGAGTGGACTGGGCCAGGGAAGCGCGCGAAGCCTACGCTTGGGCCAAAGCCAACACCCGCCCGACCGATGACCAACTCGAAAACAACAGTCTTCGGCATCCGCGTGCCTATGCTGCCGCTTCGCTCTTTCGACTCACGGGCGAGGCCGCCTATGAATCACAACTGATCGCCGATACCCAGTGGATCAAGGCGGATACCCTCCTCCGAGAGGAGGCTACCTACGGGCCTTCGGTTTACGCGCTGGGCGGTGGGAGAACCGTGCCGCGAGAGGAAGTTCAGCAGCGCATGAGATCGGCGCTCCTTCACACCGCCGACCAGGTCTTGCTCGCCTCCGCCAAAAAGCGAGCTTTGCGCTGGGGTGGTGATTTCTACATGCCGATGCTGGTCGGCCAGCAAACGACCCCTCTGGTTCTTGAGGGCGTTGTGGCCTATTCCCTGACCCGAGCCTCTGCTCCGGAGCACGCTCAACGTTATCTCGCGGCGCTCTACACGACCTGCGACTACTTCCTCGGCTGCAATTCCCTCAACCAGACCTGGGTGACTGGACTCGGGCCGAGGTATCCCACTCAGATCTTCCACATGGACGCCTGGTATAACGGCAAAGGCCGTTTTCCTCCGGGCCTGATTCCTTATAGTCCGTGGCGCAAGGAGAAGGACCAGGGTGCGGGACCGTGGGACCAAGCCTGGCCGCACGGGACATTGTATCCGGCGATTGATGCCTGGCCAGGCAACGAACGCTGGTTCAGCAACCGTTGCTCGCCCATGGGTAGCGAGTTCACGATTCACCAGAACGTCGCCCCGGCTGCTGCGTTGTTCGGTTTTCTTTGCGGCCCCGCAAGGGATTAAGTTCCACTCTGGACCGGTATAGGTCAACGGGACTGTCCACCCCGGCCTTTACCCTTTTCCTTTGCGACCTTCCCGTAAAGTGTGCTTGAATCCCCAACATGTGGTTCACGGTAAAAAATGGATCCCCGCCCCGTCGGCGAAATCGACAACGCCGCTCGTCAGAGCACTTCGCCGATCGGCAATCGCTTGGAGCACCCCGCTAGATGAGCCAAGCCATCCACATCATCACGGACAGCCGGTGCACGGGCTATTGCCACCCGGGCCATCCTGAGCGCCCCGAGCGTATCACGGGGATCCTCGACCGGCTCGAATCCCAAAGCCAAATTGCCATCGCATGGGAAGCGCCCGGCCTCGTGCAGGAAAGGCAGTTGCACCGTGCCCACACCGAGTGGCACTTGGCCCGCCTCTTTGAGCCTTTTGATTTCGATAATGACACCCCTGCGCACTCCGAAATCCGGGAGCATGCCATCCGCAGCGTGGGTAGCGCGCTCAAGGCTCTGGACCTGGCTCTCGCCGGTCAAACGGCTTTCAGTGTCATGCGTCCCCCCGGCCACCACGCCACCCGAGATCGCGCCATGGGCTTTTGCTACCTCAACTCCATCGCCATTGCCGCTCTGGAAGCCCTGACTCGCGGAGTGCGCAAGGTGGCGGTTCTTGATTTCGACGTTCACCATGGAAATGGAACCGAGGCAATCCTCCTGAAGAACGCGAACTGTCGATTCGTGTCCGTGCACCAGTTCCCGGGCTACCCGGGGACGGGAGCCTATCACTTCGATAACGCCCGCAATTACCCGGTCCTGGGTCACTCCTCGCGTGACGAGTACGTGCAAAACCTCACCCTGGCGCTGCGGGACGTGCAGGAGTATCAGCCCGATCTCCTGGCCGTCTCGGCCGGATTCGACGCCTACAAGGGAGATCCGCTCGGGGAACAAGCCCTGGAAGCGGAGGATTTCCACTGGCTGGGATGCGAAATCCGCAACCTCAGCGTCCCCTTCTTCAGCCTTCTGGAAGGCGGTTACAGCGAGGAATTGCCCGACCTCGTAGCCTCCTACCTCAGCGGCATCGCCAGTGACTGAGAACCCGACCCGTCTAGGGTTTGGTTCCCAAAAGGCCCTTTGCCGCCAAAGACTGCAGGTCCCCTATCAACTCACGAGTGGCAGTCTGAACCCCACGATCACAACCCGAAACCACCTCTGACGCGGTCCGCCGAGTTAACGGAACTCGACAGGAGTAAATCTTGCTGAGGAGGATCGCGGGCGGGCCTTCCCGACGGGTGCACACGAGGCGGAACTGGATCTCGACGAGCGCTTGGGCTTCTCCAGGTTGGGAAAAGTCGCCACACAGGCGGTCAACATGGGTTTCCAACCAGAGGTCCGGCGCCAACCCGCTCCCCCGCTCCAGCACCTCGGAAAACAGTCCACTCTGGCGGATTCCCCCTGCCACCGCCCCTTCCACCATCCGGCTCGGAAGCACCAACCAATCGGCGTAGGGATCCCGCTCATACGCGAGATTCGGCAGACGATACACCAAAGCTCGGGAATCATACAGCGCCGCCACTTCAGCTGCCTTGATCGCCAGGTTCCCCGCAACCGGCCTCGGCACCAGCTTCTCAATCTGAGGAACCTCCATGCCAAAAGACTGCCGCGTGAGCGGCGGGCGGGAAAGACACCCCGCCAGACAAAGGAACACCAGGCTGCATGCCAAGGGGCGGGAAAAACCGATGAGAGTCATAGAGAGCGTCGAAAAAAGGCCGGACCGTCGGGAAACATCCGAGCTCAGCCGTGTCCATGCAGTTGAACAGGAGGCAGCAGAGAGAGCAGAGCCGTCAGACGGAGTCAGAATCGCTCCTCGCGGTCCGTCCAAGCGTTCACTGGACGGTGAAAGTGATACGTCCATCTCGATCGTCAGATCGCTCAAGCCCGATCTCTGCTGTCTCCGCTGACTCCTGTTCTTCGTTGAATTGTTACAGCTCAGCGGCCCAGCAGGGAAGTAACGGAGCGTGCTCATGGTCGGCTATTTACGGTTTACGATCAAGAACCGATGCCGGAGCGGGAGGTGTCCCAAATAGAAAACCCGAAGGATAGTCCTTCAGGTTTCGCAGAACCTCACTCAGTTCCCGCGTGGCTTCCCTGGTGTTCTGCAGACTGTCCGTGAGCGGGGCGAAACTCAACGACTGAACACGATCCAGCAAAACCTGTACCTGATCCGCTGTTTGATAAAACTTGGACACGAGTGAAAGGGCGTTGGTAGAGAGTTCGGCAGAACGAAGGCCGGCCATCGTCGTCCGGGCCTGGTCCAGGGTCTCCTGGAGCTTCCGGTTGGTCTCCTTGAACTCCACCAAACGATCCCGCGCCTCCGTCCCGATCACTTCAAAGTCAAGACGCCCGACGTTGTTCAGCAATCGGTCCAGCGAGAGCATGACGGTATCCAAACGGCCCTGGATCCCAGCAAAATCCAACTTCTCGATTCCCTCCAGCGACTTCTGAACCGACTCCAGAAGTGCCCCAAAGAAGCTCGGAGCGGACGGAATGAAGGGAAGCCGGGGAGTGTAATCGATGGGGGGCGCCGGGAATTTCAACGGATCCAGGTACTCGAGGGTCGCCACCGTGGATCCGGTGATTCCGAGGCTCTTCAACCGCACTCGCAGCCCGCGCTCGATCTCGGTCCGCAGCGGAGCCTGGCCGGGGCCCATGATTCGCGCCGGGAGTTGCGTAGGGTCCAGCTCAAATTCCAGGATAATGTACTTGTTGGTGCTTTCCGGGTAGATATTGCGGGTGAGGCTGATCCGCGACACCTGCCCCAGATTTACCCCGCGAAAACTCACCGGAGAGCCTATCGAGAGTCCCTCCACGCTGTCCTCGACCGCCGTCTCCATGTGGAATCTTGGCTTGAAGTAGGAGCGCGCGCCAAAGGCGAGCAAAGCGAGGACAAACAACGCCAGCCCCAGGATGACGAAGAGCCCGATCTTGAAATGGTTGTTCTTGGTGCTCATGGGCGGTCAGGAACGAGCCAACGCCGGAGGCAGTGCCGCTTCCCGGCGGAAGAATTGTCGCACGGTGGGATGCGGTGGCGAATCCCGCAATTGGGCGGGCGTTCCTTCGGCAAGGACGCCACGGAAAGCAGCATCCAGCATGATCGCCCGATCGGCAATCGCACAGATGCTCTGCAATTCATGCGTAACCACCACAAAAGTCATACCAAAGTCACCAGCCAACCTCTTGATCAGGTCGTCCAAGCCAGCGGATGTAATGGGATCCAATCCCGCCGATGGCTCGTCGAGGAAGAGAATATCCGGATCCAACGCCATAGCCCGCGCGATCGCCGCCCGTTTCTGCATGCCACCGCTCAATTCCGATGGCATCTTGCCAGCCGCTTCCGCCAACCCTACCAGCTTCAGCTTGGTCAAGGCGATCCAATCCTTCGCCAGTAATGGAAGCGCGGTAAACTCGTCCAAAGGAAGCCGGACGTTTTCCAACACGGTCATTGAGCCAAACAAGGCACCCATCTGGTACATCACACCGAATTTCCGGAGGATGGACAACCGGTCCTCCCCTTCCGCCCTGACAAAATCTCTACCCTCGATCCAAATCTCGCCCGCCATGGGCGAATAGAGGCCGATCAGGTGCTTGAGCAAAGTGCTTTTGCCGCACCCCGACACTCCAAGAATCACAAACACCTCGCCCCGACGGACAACAAAGCTCACATTCTCCAGCAGGACCCGTCCCCCATAGCCCATGCGGAGGTCACGGACTTCGATCAGGATTTCATCGCTCACACTCATCACGTCACATAGGCAACCAAGGCGAACAAAGCATCCGCCACCACCACCAACACGATCGTCGTCACCACGGCCCGGGTGGTAGACTCCCCCACCGCCGCCGGGCCGCCACGAGTCTGCAAGCCCCGAATGCAGCCGACCATGGCCACAATCGCCCCAAACACGAACGCCTTCAGGACACCGTGCACAACATCCTCAATTCCCAAGGACTGCGTCATCTGATGGTAGATCTGGGCTAACGGAAATCCCATGGTGGTCATCACCAGCACGCCCCCTCCGATCCCCATCAACATCGAGTACACCGTCAGGAATGGAGTGAGCAAAACCCCCGCCAATACGCGCTGTACCACCAGGAATCGAACCGGATTTAGCCCCATCGTCTCCAACGCGTTCAACTCCTCATTGACCTTCATCGTCCCCAGCTCAGCGGCAAAGGCCGCCCCGGAACGGCCCGCCAGAATGATCGCCGTCATCAACGGCCCCAGCTCGCGCGTCATGATGATCCCGATCATATTCGCGATGAACAGCCGCGCGCCGAAAATCTCAAACGGACCCGCCGATTCAAAAGCAATGATGGCCCCAACCAGCAGACTGATCAACGACACAATCGGCAAGGCATTCACGCCAGCGACTTCAAAAACCCGGGCGATCTCTCCCCAGCGCATCCGCTGTGGATGCCTGAAATTCGTCATCAGACCCGACACGACCGCTCCGAGGAAGCTCACCTGCTCTACTCCATCCGCGAACCGCTCACTGACGATCATTCCCGTCTCCTCCACCTGCCCCACCCGGTGATCCGGATTTGGCCGGCACTTCTGGAACTCCTCAGCGCTCAAGGTCTCCACCAGTCGTTGCAGCTCAGGACGAAGGTTCAACACCCGGACCGGGGCACCCGAGGTCAACTGACCCGATTTCAAGGCTTGGAGCAAGGCAATCCCCGCCCCATCGCACCGCTCCAACGCTTCAGCGGCCACTTCCAACCGTGGCGCAGCCTCCCCGGAGAACTCCGCCACCAGCCGCCCCCACCAAACCGCGACCGTCTCCGCTTCAAGACAAACGGGCAGCACCAGGCGCTTGAGCCCCCCTTCTGCCAGAAGCAGCTCATACTGGATCGGTTGCGGTTTCGTTGCGTTACGTGCCATTGGTCGCTCCAGGTTACACCTGTACTCGGAAACCGCCTTCCGCGCAACCTCGACAAATAGCCGGCGGCTCTGGCAGGATCCGTTCCGTGGGCATTACACCACAACAGTTTGAGCAAATGAAACAGCGAATCGTCGCCCCTCGGCGGCGAGCTTCGCCCATCCTGGAGCCCGCCGTATCAGGTCCTTCCGCGAAGGCCCGCATCCTTCTCGGCATCGATCCGTCCCTGCGCGGGACCGGGTATGGGGTGATCGAATGGCGCAAACCTCAGCCCCGGACCCTGACTTACGGGGTGGTTCAAGTCCCTGCTACCGCCCCAATCTCCACCTGCCTGCTGCAAATCGCCCAAACCATCCGCGACATCATCCGGCAGCATCATCCGACGGTATGTGTGGTCGAAGGGTTGTTCTTCGCGCAAAATCTCAAAACTGCGCTGGTAATGGGGCAAGCCCGCGGTGCCAGCCTGGTTGCCGCCGCAGAGGCCGGCCTCGAGATCTATGAGATCGCTCCGAGGAAGGTCAAACAAGCGATCGTCGGCTATGGCGCCGCCCAAAAGGAGGCGGTCGCCAAAATGGTGCAGCGCATGCTCCACCTCGCAGAACTTCCACCCCCGGACGCCGCCGACGCCCTGGCTCTGGCCTTGGCCCACGCCCAGGAAACCAGCCGCTACTCCCTCTCCTCTCCCAAACGCGTATGATCACTTTTCTCCACGGACGCCTCGCCGAATCCAGTCCCACCCATGCCGTCGTCGACGTTCAAGGGGTTGGCTACGAGGTGCTGATCCCAGTTTCTTCCTTTGAAAAACTGCCAGCGGTCGGGCAGGAGATCCACCTTTTGACGCACCTGGCGATCCGCGAGGATGCGCACGTGCTCTATGGTTTCGCCACTTCCACCGAGCGCGATCTATTCCGCCTGCTGGTCAATACCGTCAGTGGTATCGGTCCCAAAATCGCCCTCGGCATCCTCAGCGGCATGAACCCCATCGCTTTCCGCGGCGCCATTGTCACCGGCGACGTCAAAGCGCTCTCCCGCATCTCCGGGGTGGGCAAGAAAACCGCCGAACGGATGGTGGTGGAACTGAAGGATAAGATGGGAGCCTCCGCCGCCTGGGAAGCCAGCAGTGCCAGCCGCGAAGTCGGCCCGGCCGGACAACGGATCCAAGACGCCGTAGCAGCCCTCGTCGCGCTGGATTTCAAGTCGCAGGAGGCATTGGAATCCGTCAAAGCCGCCCAAGCCGTGCTGGGACAGGAGGCAACGGTGGAGAGCCTGGTGCGAGCCGCTCTCCGAAAGCGAGCCTGATGAAAGACGCCTCTCCATCCAAACCTCGCAAGGCCGGCGGACCCGTCGTTCCCCACGAACTCGACTGGAAAGGTCGTCTCGCGGTGCGGACTGGCTGCCTCTTCGCCAGACTGCTCAACGCCACGATCCGGTATGAACTCCAGGACCCGCATGGTTCCATGGCATACGCGCAGTCGAACCAGATCATCGGTGCCACCTGGCACAACCGCCTCTCCGTCTGCCTGATGGTCTATCACCGCTTCATCGCCATGGGACGTCCTGAACGGCGCCTGGCCGCCGTCGTCAGCGCGAGCCGCGATGGCGGACTGCTTTCAGGGGTCCTCGAGAACTTCGATGTTCAACCTGTCCGAGGTTCCTCGAGCCGGCGGGGGGCCCAGGCGATTCTCGAAATGACCACCTGGGCCGCGAAAGGCCTCGACTTGGCCATTACCCCAGATGGCCCGCGTGGCCCCCGCTACAAGGTCCAGGACGGCGTGGCAGCCCTGGCTCAGCTGACGGGCCTACCAATCGTACCCATCGTCTACGAAATCCGCTGGAAGAAATGCCTGCGCAGCTGGGACAGATTTCAGATTCCGCTCCCGGGCTCCCGCTGCATCGTTCAAGCCGGAAAGCTGGTCCGCGTCCCGCCGGATCTGGACGAAGCCCAACGGGACACCTATCGCCAACAGATCGAACAGGAGATGCTCGCGATTACCGTGGATTGAGACCCGGCCCGCGCTCAGAGAATTCCCCGGCGTAATAGATCCTGCGCTGCGTGACCGCCTCCACGTAGTACCGAGTGGAAGGAAAGCCGATCTGCCGGATGAAAGCCTGGCTGTTAGTCGCCGCCGCCCCTTGACACCACTTCAAAACGTTCCCTCGCCCGGCGTTGTAATCCGCCAGGGCAAAAGGAACCGGGTCGTCGGCCGCCGCGTAGCGCCTGAGCATTTTCCGTAGGTACCAGGATCCCGCCAGCACGTTGGTCACCGGGCTGAGCAAGTGCTCTTCGGGAAGTGGGTAGACCCGCTCGGCCTCCGCCCATTCCTGGGCAGCCGGATCCCGCAACTGCATCAACCCTAATTCCCCAGCGCGCCCGCGCGCGGCCGAATTGAAGAGACTCTCCCTCCAAACCACGGCCTTGATCAGAGCGGGGTCCATCCCATACCGACGCGCCGCCGCAAGAATGTTCCGATCCTGGCTGTGCTCCAAATGCCAACCACGCCACCACCATCCCACCATGCCCAGCACCAGCAGGATCACGAAACCGATGGCCAAACGCAAACGCATCCGGCCATAAACCTAGCATCGCGCCCCCAAAGAATCGATTCCTTTATCAACACCACAAACGTCGTGCGCGTTGTCGGAAGACAGTATCCGACTCACTCCTGCGGCTTTCAACGCTCCCTCCTGGCTAGGAGCGGAGCGAAAAATCCCCCCAGAGCGGGAGGACCAGCGCCGATGAGGATGGCTTTCCATTCATGCCACCCTGGATTCGCCGCATCAGTCGAGGAAAGCAACATTGCTCGGCGATACGTCAACCATGTAGATGTCCATACCCTCCAGCTCTCCCAACACAGCCTGCACCTGCGGCCACCTAAGTTCAAACTGTTCCCGCTTCTCAATCTCCCATTCAGCCCATATTTCTTCAGAGAAGTCCGGTGGTACGTCGAGATACGCGCCTGCGAAATCCAAAACGAAAGGCCGCGAGACGATGGTCATCTCGACAACCTGCAGTTCCTCGTCGACATCAACCAACTGCGGCACGTTGAACTCGAGAACCTTGCTCACCTTGGCGGCCTGCAACCTCTCATAGATCGCACACTCTCGCTGAAATGCCTCGCCAAAGCGATGTACTTTGATGGCGGTCTTTGCCGGTTTGATGTTGTTTTTGGCAACAAAGACGGTACCGTGAATACCGAAGCCCAGCCGCTCGGCGAGGGACAGTTGACGCCGCAAGGCATAGGTCCGAGCTCTCTGGATCAGAATGTCTTCCATGATCACGTCATCGAATCAGGGCGGCCACTCCGCCCAAGTGAGAATGAGCCTCTCGGTCGGGGGGCGTTCGATCCCCGTTGCCCAGATGGGTCCAGATTTTCTTCTCGTAGATGCTCCCATCGACCACCCGCCGAGCATCGCCGAACTGTTCCTGCAAGTGGACCAGAGCGAAACGCGCTGGGAGGTGCGTTTGCCCGAGGGCATTTCCGCCCAGTCCCAAAAGGTCATTCTCGCGACCACAGCTTAGGTCTTCCACTGCGCGTTCAGAGCTCTCGCTACTCTATCCAGAGCCTCCCGTTTTGGCCTAAAAGGGGCCGCGCCTCAGGACGCAAACCCGTGCTATAGCCTACTTACACGCTCAGCCGAGCGCGGCCCCGTTGAAGCCAGGCTGAGTACTTGACACCCGAGACCCACGATTCACTGCCCATTCGTGTGATTCGTGTAATTCGTGGTTTCTACCCGCTCCCTTCCGTGTGTTCTGTGGTAGACCCTCGCTACTCGTGCCGCAAAGCGTCGATGGGGTCGAGATCCGCGGCCGCTTTAGCAGGATACAGTCCAAAGATGATGCCGACGGCTCCCGAGATGCTAAAGGCAAGCAACACCGACCAGACGGTAACAATTGTCTTCATGTCCGTGAGGTGCGACACGATGAAAGGCGTCACCACTCCCACAAAGACTCCGATTACCCCTCCTCCCACGGACAACACCACCGTTTCCACCAGGAACTGAATCGTGATATCGCGTTTCTTTGCTCCCAACGCCCGACGAACACCAATCTCGCGAGTACGCTCTGTCACCGTTGCCAACATGATGTTCATGATCCCAATCCCACCGACCAGCAGAGAAATCGCAGCGATGGAGCCCAGCACGATGCTGAAGATGCGCTTGGTCTGCTCTGCCTGCCGGAGGAGCTGCAGCGGGACGATGATCTCATAGTCGTTCTGCTCGTGAAACCGGCTGATCATGGTCTTGATCTGCGGATCGGCCGTCTCCACGGAGTCGGTATCCCGCATCTGCACGGTAATCTGGTGAAGCTGCACTTCCTCCGCCTCGAAACTCCCGGCAGATCTGCGGATCAGCACCTCGCCAAAACGAGTGCGGGAGGTAGCCAGGGGGATGTAGACATTGTTGTCCAGCGGTTGCCCTTCCATCTTCCCGGACTGAGACCGTTGCTCAGGCTGGCTGCGCTCCTGAATGATACCAATCACCCGGTAGTAAAAGGCATCCACCTTGACGGTATGCTGCAGCGGATCCAAGTTGGGGAAAAGACGCCTGGCCAAGCCAGTGGTGATGACGCAGACGTTCTCCTGGTGCTGCTCATCAAAGTAGGCCAGGAAACGCCCTCGCACCATGGCAGCTCCGGTCACCTCTCCGTAAAAGGGCAGCGTTCCAATCACCTGGCAGGGCAATTCCGTGCGGCCAAACCGCACGTTCTCGCGGATGATGCGCATGGGCAACACCCGTTTCACCCCGGGGATGGTCGATTGGATGCGGGCGCCATCGTCATAGCTGAGGCCGTACTTGAGTTGCGTACCCCTCGATCCGCCACCTCCCCCTCCCCCGCCCTGCTGCCGGGTCGCTTCGGCGGGCTTCACGCTCCGCATGATAATGTTGTTGCTGCCCAGTTTCTTGATGGCCTCCTGGGCCTCGTAGGAGGCTCCTTCGCCAATCGCCAGCATCGCGATCACCGAGCAGACACCAAAGATGATGCCCAGCATGGTCAGCGCCGAGCGCAGCTTGTGCAGCATCAACGTTTTGATGCCGAGCGTAATGGTGCTGCCAAATTGAGAGCCGATCATGAGACCCTGCTATTGCTTGGTTTTGGAGGTTTCGCTTTGGCCCTTCAAGGGGCGGTTCCAGACCTCCCGGTCAATCAGACCGTCTTTCATGTGAATGACTTGATGGGCGCGACCCGCAATTCGTTCGTCATGGGTGACCAAAACGATGGTCTTGCCATTGGCGTTGAGGCGGTCGATGAGCTCCAGCACCTCCATCCCCGTCTTGGAGTCCAAGTTCCCAGTGGGCTCATCGGCCAGGATCATGATCGGATCATTCACCAGGGACCGGGCGATGGCAACCCGCTGCTGTTGCCCTCCCGAAAGCTGGTTCGGGCGGTGGTGCAACCGGTCTCCAAGCCCCACGAGCTCTGCCAATTCCTCGCAGCGCGACAAGTGGGCTCGCAAGTCCTTGCCCTGATACAGCAAGGGAACCTGGATGTTCTCAATCACCGTGAGCTGCGCGATCAGGTTATACGACTGGAAGATGAAGCCGATCTTCCTCCCGCGCGCCTCAGACAGGGCATCGTCAGGCATGCGGGCCACGTCCTCCCCGCCCAGCATGTACGATCCCGAAGTGGGCCGATCCAGGCAGCCCAGGATGTTGAGCATCGTGGATTTACCCGAGCCGGA
Organism: uncultured Verrucomicrobiota bacterium; assembly: GCA_964411985.1. Lineage (GTDB taxonomy): Bacteria > Verrucomicrobiota > Verrucomicrobiia > Limisphaerales > J093 > CAYPNF01. The sequence goes on along the minus strand of CAYPNF010000012.1, from coordinate 110,523 downwards.
GGGGCCCATGATCGCCACGTAGGACCCTTCGTGGATGTCCAGGCTAACACCCCTCAAGGCCCGAACCTCGAGATCCACGCCCAAAACGTAGCGTTTCTCGATGCCTTGAATCTGGATGATCGCACCCGGATGCAAATTCACAGCGTTGGCTTGGCTTATCGTCATCGGCTCGCCGTCTCGGTCAGTGTTTACTCCGAAGGCGCCCGACCGCCCCCTCGATCTCCTTGCGACTCCCCTGAAGCCCCATCCCCACGCGGAGCGCGGGGGGTGCCATTCTCGGCATCGCGGCGGCGTTCCGTGCGGTTCGTGCGCGAACCTCCGAACTCCGTGCGCATGGCCGCACGCTCCGTCTCATCCAATTCTCCATCACCGTTCTTGTCAAAGCGCTTCAACATCTCTTCCTGGCTGAGCCGCTGTCCGCCCTGCCTCCCCTGCCCACCAGGACCGCCAGGCCCGCCTTGCGCCCCGAAGCGCGCTGCCATGGCCTCGCGCATCGCGTTGCGCTCCGTCTCATCCAGTTCGCCGTCGCCATTCTTGTCGTACTGCTTCATCATTTCCTCGCGGTTGAACCCTCCGCCGGGCCCGCGCGCCCCCGCAGCTCGCCCGCCCTCCGGGGCTTGCCCTGGTTGGGTTTGCGCCTCCTGTCCCGTCCTTGGACTCAGTGCTCCAGGCTCAGTCGCTGGCTGTGGGCGCGCCGCAGGGGCGGCACCAACTTTTGCCGCCGCACTGTTGGTCACCTTCACTTTCGCCTTTTCCTCAGCCGTAAGGACCGAGCCATCCATGTCCTTGTCCTGCATGTCAAACGGAGGAGAAAGCAACACCCGATCCCCTTCCTTCAGACCCTGGATGATCTCGATGAACTTGGTGTTAAACAACCCTGCCTCGACGGGTCGTGGCTCCTGCTTGGCACCCGTAGTCACATAGGCCACCTGTTTCCCCTTCAGACTGGTGACTGCCTGGATCGGCACAAAAAGGGTGCTTGCGATATTGGTGATGATGATCTCGGCTTTGGCCGAGACGCCCGGCTTCACGTTGGGCAGAGGATCGGTGACATAGATGTCGGTGTTATACACCTTCAAGTTGGGGTTGCCCCATCGCGCCTGGTTATCCGGCAAGGGTGCCACCTTCTCCACGATCCCCGCAAACCTGGTGTCAGGCATCGAATCCAACGTGACAAACGCCGGAAGGCCCGGCCGGATCATGTTGACGTGCGATTCGTGAATCTTGACGGTCACCTTCATCCTGGATAGGTCGGGCAACTTGATCAACTCCTGCCGATTGCGGACCACGGCACCACCTTCAATCAACGATTCGCTGCTGAACCGGTTTTCACTGATTTGGTAGACCACCAAGCCCTCCTGAGGGGCATAGATTTTCGAGGACGCGAGGTTCTTCTGATCCCGGTCCAGTTTCAGTTTGCTGAGGGCCAGCGTGTTTTCCTGCGCGTCCAGATCCGCTTCGTATTGAGCCATCTTGCGCTTGTTCTGGCTCACCACCCGCTCCAATTCCTGCTGAGCCTGGCGGACGTCCGATTCATACTTGTCAAGGAGTTTGGGGACATCAAATTCCTTGAGAATCCAGATCCCGTTGCTCGCCACGGTTAAGGAGTTCCGGTTATTCAGCACGGAAAGATAGTCTCCATCCACCTTTTGCCTGGTCTCATACCCCTTCTCAGCCAGGGTCACCGAATTCGAGTAACTGTCTTCGTTCACCTTGAGCTGGGCGAGGACTTGAATCAGCTTGTTCGTAGCCTCCACCAAATCCACCGCGCGCTGCCCCTCCTTGTATTTCCGTTCGTCAATCTTCGCGAATTTCACCTTGAGGTCCGCAGCCATGAAATCGCTGTTCGTAGCGCTCTTCGCAATTTCCAGTTGTGCCTTGGCCTGCTCTACCGCGAATTTGGCTTTCTCGTAGTTGATCAACTGCTGGTTGACCTGGTCTGTGGCCTGGGCGGAGTCCAACTCCACGAGCAAATCCCCTTTCTTAACGTAGGACCCTTCCGGGACGATCGAGATAATGCGCGCTGTCCCCTCGACTTCATTGCGAATACTGACCTCGCTCACCGCCGCCAGGGTACCCCCCTCGACCACCGATACCGTGAAGTCGCCCCGCTTTACCTCGAAGTAGGCGGTGGCACTGCCATTGCTCTTGGCCGGGCGAAGGACAAAATAGAGGGCTGCCACCACCAGGATCGACACCACGGCGAGAATCAGCGGGCGTCGACCAGAAACAGCCGAAGCTTGAGGAGAGGAAGGATTTGGGTTCATGACGCAGGTTCTAGGAAAGACTCGGGAGGCAGGACTTTGTCTTCAGGCATGCGCAGGATCGGTACACTGCGCTGCTCCGCGGTCAGCAAATCTTTGAGGGGATCCGTCAGCCAGAATCTCTCTGGACGGGTGTCGATCACCCCCATGTTGAGCAGCAATCCCAGGCGGGCACTGAGGAAGACCGTGTAGGTGGTGACCAACGAATTCTGCGCCTGGACCAAGCTGTCCTGGGCTTCACGGGAATCCCGCGGGGTGGCCCGACCCGCGTCGAGCAGCATCTTGTTGTTTTCCACCCGCCGTTCGGCAACCTTGAGGGACTCCACCGCGTTGAGATAAGTCAGGCGTGCCTGCTCCGCCGTTCGCAAGCCACGATCGATCCGGTCTTTGTAGTTATCCAGGGTGGTGGCCAGGGACCGCACTTGGGATTCGAAAGAAACGAGGCTAGACCGGTAGGCGTTGCGCTCGCGCAAGCGATCCACGGGAAGGTTCACCCGGATGCCAGCAGTGTAGCGCACTTTGTTGATGTCGAACTGCGTATAGTCATCAGGCGCGTCCGAAGAGAGACTCGCGGTCCCAAAGAGCGACGCTTCGGTCCTGAGCTGGTCTTTGGCAACCCGGACCTTTCTCTTCGTATCCTCAAACCGGTCGATGGCATTGAGGATTTCCATCTGCTTTTCCACACACAGGCGGAATGCCGCCGAGCGATCGACGTCCACCTCGGTCACCCCGGCACTGATCAACTCCTGCAGATCTTGATCTTCCAGAAACAGATCCGTAGAGATCGGCAACCCCAGTCGGGTCTTGAAACTGTCCATGGCGGTCAAGTAGTTCGCCAAGGAATTGATATAACTTGTCCGAGAGGACAACTCCGAGGTCCGCGCATCATAGACGCTGCTCTTGCGCTCACGGTCCACCGACCGGGCGTCCAAGTACTTTGTCAACTCCGCACGGCTGAGGTAATCCCGGTAGTTGTTGCGTACAATGTTCTTCTGCGTCAGCAGAGTGAAGTAGGCGTTCACCACGTCCACCGCGAACTGCTGCTGGTAGAGGCTGAAGGTGCGGATGGCATACACCACGTTCCGCTCGGCTTGGGTCAGGGCTTCCACCGACGGGTCGTTCACCCCAAATCCCCGCAGAATCGGTTGCGTGAGGCTTACCGACAGGGTATTGATGGCAGTATTGCGCACCACGTTGTCCGGCCTTCCCGCGAAGTAACGGACCAGGTCGTTTCCCAAGGTTGCTGTCAGTTTTCCACCCGTCTTCAACAGCTGACTCACTCCCAATTGCCCGCCAAAAGACCCCTTTGCTTCGGATCCCTTCCTGACCCCGCCGGCGACTTGAGCCGTGCCATTGGCGAGGAACTGTGGTCCAAATTCATACCTGGCTCCCGTCAGGGTGAGTGAGGTAAGGTAAAGTTGCTCCTTTTGAGTCTGGTACTCACGGCTGCTTTGAACCGCAAGTTCAAGGGCTTTACTCAGGTTAATCACCATCCGGTTCGTGCCGGTTCGATCCTCAATAATCTCGGCAGAAGGAATCGCTTTGGGATCGCGAGCAGAATAGCGGGTATTGATGCTGAAATCATTTGTCCGCCCAAAAACCTGATTGTCCACGGACTTGATGATGTTGTAGACCTCTTTGTCAGCTGACTTCCGGTAGTGGCTTGACGTGCAACCAACTGCTAATAAAGCGATAAGGAACGTCGCAGTGAGCGACGAACCAAGTCGGCGGCCAGGATATCGATCGTTCGTTACCATCGCATTACCATTAGAGGCGAGATACAACTCCGGGGTCCGCAAAGATTTCGCCGAAAAGGCAAGAAGCCCGTCCAAGGACCCAATGGACAGGCGCACCGGGCTGGTTATGCACCAACCTTCTCTCGGACCCACAAAACTTCAGCATACCGAATGTTGTCTCCTGAGAGAGACGCTAACAGGTCGCAGGAGGTTACAGGGTTGGATGCCCGGGAACCAGTTTCTATTCAAGGGATTCAGTGAGCCGCCCCCCACCCCTTGGATTGAGCTTTCCATTGTCAGAACCCCCGCTAGACTCTTCCCCAGCTTTTATGCTGCTGGTGATCGATAACTACGACTCCTTCACGTATAACATCGTCCAGTATTTGGGCGAAATGTCCGTGAAAATGGAGGTCCATCGCAACGATCAGATCACGCTCGAGCAGATTCGAACTCTGGATCCCGAGCGCATCCTGATTTCTCCGGGCCCCTGTTCCCCCCGCGAATCAGGCCTTTCCAACGAAATCATCCAGTCCTTTGCCGGTCAGGTTCCCATCCTGGGTGTCTGCCTTGGCCACCAATGCATCGGTCACGTTTTTGGGGCGAACGTGGTGGTAAACTACCGAATGATGCACGGGAAGACCTCCCCCATCCACCACAACGGAAGAGAGTTGTTCGCCGGAATGCCCAACCCGTTCTCCGCCACCCGCTACCATTCCCTCGTCATTGAGCCAGCCAGCCTCCCAGCCTGCCTGGAAGTCACCGCACGGACCGAAGAGGGAGAGATCATGGGGGTCCGGCACACGCAACTTCCGATCTACGGCGTTCAGTTCCACCCAGAGAGCATCCTGACCGAGCACGGGCGCACGATCCTGGCCAATTTTCTGAAGTTGCCTTGAGCTGAAGCCTCCCGCCAAAGATCGGCGCGAAGCTCTGAGCCCGAGCGCTCCCGCCAAGAACTGCAACCTCGCAGATACCACATACGATGCGGGCAGGTTTGCAGCCAAGGCTAACCCAAACCATGTGAGAGACTTATACTCCACCTTCTGCAAGACTTGCAGTATCATTAGAAAATAAAGTCCTTTTCATCTCTTCAACTTGTTCTATAGGGTATGCGACCGTCCCCTTGGTGGCCCAAACCGTCACTCAAACGCGATGTCATAAATGCGTACCCGAGACCTGATCGCTCGACTCCGAGGATTCCAAAACCAACTACCCGTCGCTCGTTTCAGGCGTTGGGGGTCCGCCGCCGTAGTGCTCTCCGCCTCAGCCCTGGCGACGGCAGTCCTCCACCAGGTCATGAGCGGAAGCTCCCTCCCGGTGCATGACTCGGATGGCGATGGCCTCGGCGATGAGGCCGAGTTGACCGCCTACGGTACCGACCCCCATAACCCCGATACCGATCATGACGGGCAAGGCGACGGGGCGGAGGTGCGGGCGGGGACCGACCCAAGGAATGCCACCAGCGTCTTCCGCATTCTGGGATCTCCCGTTCGCCAGACGGACGGTGCCTGGCGCGTCACCTGGAATAGCGTCTCCAACAAGGTCTATCGCCTGCAGCGCAGCGACGCCTTGACGATGACCTGGAGCGACCTCTCGACGGTCACGGCCTTGGGGCCTCTCACCTCGGCGGAGGATCGAACCGCGGGCGCAGGACTCAGCCACATCTACCGCGTGATGCTTTCTGAGGCTGTCAAAGAACTCATCGTTTCCAAGCCAGTGAAGCTAGGCACTAGTGGTTGGCGAGTGAGTTGGACTAGCCAACCGGGGATAAGTTACCAAGTGCTGCGCAGCGATCGCGTCGACGCGCCGGCAGCGAATTGGACAAGTCTGCCGACGGTAACTGCCTCGGGAACGAGCACCTATTTCGACGATCTGACTTCCAGCGCGCCTTCCTTCTACCGCGTCCGGCAGGTGAATGTCGTGGCTGTTACCTATCAAATCAGCGACGCCGCGCGGTTTGTGCCCGTAGGGGCCAATGGTGTCCCCCAGGAGGGCGGAGCGGTGAGCAACAGCCCAGCGGGCACCCTGCCTCCATTCCAGTTTCGGCCCGGCGGCGCAGCTGCGGGAGGTAGCGGACAAGGATTGGCGCTCACGTTTCCTTCGGGTGCCCTTCAGACCAATGTGGGTGGTCAGGCCCAACTGGTGACCACCAACCTCCTGGTCCAATTCGGCTCGAATTCCCCTATCCAGCTTCCGTCGGCATTCCGGTACCAGAGCAACGCCCCGCAGAGCATCCCCTTGGGCCCGCTCGATATTGCGACGCTCTCACGGATCATGAACGGAAACCCGACCACGGGAGTCGAGGTGCTGGCCTTCGGGCGTGTGCCGCTCAGGTTGACCGCCGGCGTGATCGACGACAGCGGAGTCCGAGGCGCGCGCGTGAGTCTCGCTTCGGCTGGAATCCCCCTCCCGCTGGAATCCGGACAGTACTCTGACTTCTCCCTCGACTTGGCCGATGGCCGGGCAATACGAATTCCATTCTACGGCGAGTTTGCCCTGCCGGACGGCTCTCCTTCGCCTGCCAAAATTGTTGTGCCCGCAGACCGCCCTGCATGGTTGGAGTTGCGGGCCAGCGGACAGATCGCCCTCGGGGGACGAGGAGATCTTCTGTTCGAGGATGGCCCTCACTTTCGGGTCGATTTCACCTGGGATGACCCGAACTACGCGCTCCAGATCTTTGCGGAAGGAATTCACGTCCCCTTGATCGGCTCGCTCGCCGACCTACTCCCTTTGACCCCGGCCCTGCCGAGCGGTACCGACGCTGCGAAGCTTGATCTCCTGCGTCAGAAGTTGGGCTGCTTCGACCGAGCGCTCCTGAACTTCAGTGCCGCTGCCGCCGGAGCGGCGCCTGCTTCGGTCTCCAACTCCGTCGCCGCGCCTCCGCAAGCCATCGTCACAGCGACAAGCGTGCTCGACGCCTGGGGGTTCAGTTCCTCCTGTGATCTGGGATCCCCCAAATCCGGCCAAGCCCTTCGTGGAGCACTTCGACAAGCAGGACAATCTGCCGCGGCGGCCCCCGATCTCAACGGGGTTTTGGCTCAATGGCTTGCCCTGTTACGAATCAGCCAGGCAATTGGAGATGGGTCGATTAGCGCCGACGCTTCGACGCAGACCGAGGTGATGTCGGCCATCAATCAGGCCACGGCGGCTGCGATAGCCCGCGCCCGATCCGATGCAGCCGTTTCCTCGCTAGATGCGCTCCAAGCAGCCCTCAAGACCCTGGCCGAGATCGAGGAACTTCGCCAAAAACTGGGCATCGCAAGCAATGCTGATCTCACCGCCGAAATGGCGGGTTTGCTAAAGCGTTTTGCTTCGGCATTCGTCGATCGGCTCGGTGTGACCAGCGGCGCCTACCGCCCCTTCGCTCCAGGCATCGCGGAACTCAACCGATTTACCGTGCTCGACCTCCTCCGCCAACTACTCACCACCCGCGCACTGGCCCAGCAACTCGGGGTTGACGGGCAGATCAGCGCACCTTTGGACGAAGCGACTGGCCAACTAGCTCTGCGCCTCTGGGATCTACTGGGTGCCAACCTGCTGGCAGCAGAGGCAGCCGGAGATTACGCGGGATTCTCTTATGCGCTGGAAGATGCTCTCGAACTCGTAGCTCTCCAGCAGTCCGGAATCTTCCCTGACAACGCCGCCCTTGCCAACCTTCCGGGCGCTACCAGCCTCGATTCCTTTGGCAGCCGCCTCGCACAAGTCCTCCAGGCAGACCTAGCCAAGCCCGTAGCCGAGCGCAGCATCAGTAATCACCGACAGGATCTCCGCCGCCTACTGAAGATCCTCCGCGAACTGCCGCCGGGCATCACCTACCCCCCTGCAGCCATTCAGCGAGCCTACGACCGACTCGAACAAACCCTCGCCACCCTCTTCAACACGATCAGCCTGTTTTCCCTCGCGGATCTGAATACCGCGCTGGAAGCCGGGATCCTCCAGGCTGAGCTCCGCGATCGCTTCAGTCTTCTCACCGCAGCAACCTGGGAAACCGACCGCTTGCCCACCCTCGCTCAGAGGATCGTGGATGTAGCCACACCTCAGAAATCGTGGTCGGAACTCCATGACACCGCAGGACTCCTCTTGGCCGAGGCAGACCGGATCGGAAGCGCTGGGGATCAGGCGCGGCGCAAACTTTACCTGGAGATGGCCGTGAAGGTTCTCGACAGTGCTCGTGCCGTTGCTTCGGCGGTATGGCAGTCGGAAAAGGACCGGCGCAACGGTCTACTTCAGGTAGCCGATATGATGCTGCCGGGCGACCTCTACGTCGACGAGGTTTCAGGGGCTCTGCGATACAATCACTCTACCCGCGAACTGGATGGGGCTTTCAGTGGCAAGATGCGCCTGCCGAAGTTCAACCTCACACTGGCGATCCCCGCCGCTTCCATCCATAGTGGTGGTGCATTCGATCTGAGTGCTTACGGCGACCTCGACGTGCCACTCGAGAATCCCTCCGCTACCCTCTCGATCACGCAGCGTCGGCCGCTCCATATTCAGTTTTCGCCCCCAAAACGGCTGATCCTGGAAGGCGGGCTTCGCTTGGCGCTCCGCAACGGCATGACCGTAGAAGCCTACGCCTCCCTGGCGGACCCCCTTTACATCTTTGGGGCTTCCGCACAGGGACTTCGGCTGGATCTCGCAACCAATCTTACAGTCTTCCTCCCGAGCCTTCCCGCCACCGGCACGTTCTCAGTGGAACTCGCCGAGGCTTTGCAGGACTACTACCAGAGTCTGGGGGCAACCCATGAAACGTTGCTGCCCTTGACCGATCTCCCGCCTCTGGGCGAACCAGGGCAACCGCCGGAGTTCAAGACACCCGTCCTGACCGTGCCCACCGACGCCATCGAGTCCTTCGCGAACAGCATCCTGGTAGATGCTCAGACCCACGCAAGCCGCGACTACTCAAACCTGGTTTCGGGCTCCAAGCTCCAGCTAAAGCAGCTGACCAGTGCCCTCCGGCAGCAACGCGACACACTGCATCTCTCCGAACTTCTGCTCAGCCACAATGTCGTCAAGCGCCTCTGTGCCGCCCTCGCCTGGAAAGGCTCGCAGCCTCGGAATGAGACAGCCGCTCTCCAAACCTCCCAGGAATTAACTGATTTCGCCAACGAGTACGCCGCGAGCCTCCGGGCACTGATGGCCCGCGAGGATTCCACCCTACTACTCCAGCGTGACCGTATCCTGAGAGCGGCAGGGCTCTTCGCAGAAGGCACCTCGTGCATCCCTGGGTTTGACAGTTCAGGCATCTACAGCGACATCGACACGTTTATTGGCCGCAGCGACCGTGCCGTATGGCAGTCGCTCGGGTTGGATCCCAGTACTGGCCGGCCGCTGAATCCACCAACGGTGTTCACCAACCTAAGCGTGGAAAAGCTGACCCAGGCTCTCACCAACCAGGTTGCGTTCGAGCACGAACGGCAGCTCCGCGGCCAACCTCAGCCCGCCGTCGCCCGTGTCGTCCTCCAGTCCCTGGTGATGCGCTACCGCGAACTCAAGCTCGAGGATCTGCGAAAACTAGACCCCAAACGCCCACAAGACTGGAAGGAGATCGGCCGACTGACGCATGAGTTGATGTTCGTGGTTCAAACCAGCCAACTGGGCCTGTTTGACTATCCGGCGACACCCGTACCGGTGGAAGGAACCAACGCCCCAACGGTGGTCACTGCTGAGTCGGACCTCGCCAGCCACCTCCTCGCGACGAAAGCCAAAGCGGCACAGGAGGCCGAACGGTTGTACCTCAGCCAAGGCGTGGCCGGTTGGCAGGGCGCCGACCGCAAGGATGTCTTCGGCGACGCGGCCCGCCGCCAGCGACTGAAGGAAGCTCAGCTTGGCGTGCCCGCCAATCCCTGGATCTCCGGCCAACTACAAGTGCAGGCGGTGCGCGATCTCAGTGACCTTGAACGCCTGGTCGTACGGCCTTGGACCGCCGAACGCATGCACGATGGCGTGGACCTGCTCCAACGCCTGATCGACCTGGCCGAATACGCCCAAGTCCAGCCCGCGCCCGAGTTCGACTCGCTCCGGGTGACGCTGCCCAAGCTCACCGCCGAATTCACTGCCGTTGCAGAAGCCCAAAAGGCATGGTGGGTCCTGGGGCGTTACCATGAACTGCTGCTCGATGCCCTCCAGCACAAGTTCACCAACGACACGAGCGCCATTCATCTCGCCCTGCGCGACGCCAGCGCGGCGAGCCTCCGCGCTGCCGACCGTACTACGCGCGCGCTAGCCGACCTCACGCGCAACCTGAATCCGTTCGACATCCGCCTGCCGGGCGATCTCCAGGTCCAACGCGCCTATGGAGAAATCCGTTTCAACCGCCAAACCGGTCTGCTGAGCGGCGAGTTGGGTGGCCGCTTGGAGTTTCCCGACCTCGATAACGTCTATTTCGAGATCAATCGCGCCGCTCTGGACAGTGCCCTGAATTTCAGCATCGACGCCACCTCTGGCGGACCGTTCCCCATCGGAGCTGCCCGTGTCACCGCTTCGCTAGTCGCCACCGGTGGTGTGAACAAACCCTTCTTCATCAGCGGAACGGGCACCCTGGCCGTCAATGAAGGACCCGATTTCAACGCCAAGATCACCTACGATTCTGACTCCCGGGCCCTGTCCTTCGACACCCTCGCGCACAACCTCGACCTTCGCTTCACGGACGACGCAGTGTTGTTCGACGCGGGGTTCGGATTCACTGTAAAACCCGAAGCCAAGTCCGGTCAACTGAGAGCCTTGGCCACGGCAGGTCTGTTTTCCAAGATACCACTGGGTGAGACTGCGTCCCCCACCAATTTCCACTTGCTGGTTCACAACGTGGCGGCGGTCATCGACTTTCACCCAGGCGGGGCAGACCTTGTCTTCTCCAACGGGGTGCTGCAGTTGCCTGAGTTCTTTACTGAGGGCCTCTGTCCCGACGGGGGCGGAGGGGCTTCCATTGCCCTCACTCCGGCTCGTCCAGTCACCGCCCAGTTCACGGAGGGGGTCGGATGGGGCCAACCTTCCATCCGCTTCGGTGGCGAGCTGGATTTCCACAACATCGGCCTGGCCGTTCCTCAAATCGACGGACTTGGCGCTGAACTCTGTACCGCCAGCCTCATCTTCTCCGACCGCGAGTTACCCTACTTCACCAACCTAAACGGATCCGTAAGCCTTCCCCTGCCGCCGGGACAGACCTCACGCGTCGACCTGATCAACGGCTCCTGGAGAGTGGACGGGTTTCCCGTCGGCAAACTCGCGCTCCATGATGACGTGCGTTTGATCGAAATTGGAGGAGCCTCCTTCACGCTGCTTGGCCTCGCCAATACCAATTGTCCCCAAGGAACCGCCCTCACCATTTCCCCCCCCGACGGCCATGTCTTGCCGCGATTCCAGCTCGATGGCGGCATCGCCCTGGCACTCCCCGCCGGCATGCTCACCGGTGCCACTGGCGACGTCGCCCGCGCATTCGCCTGCGGCAGCATCAGCGCTTCCCCGCCCAACCTCCCCGCACTCGAGATCTCGGCGCTGGGGCTGGAGGGGACCTTCCACTTGGGCGGATCGGACGGCCTGCTCGTGACCAACGCCCTTCTCAGCTTCGAAGGCATGGGCAACCTCTTCAACCTGAGCGCCGATCGTGCGTTTGTGGCCCACATCGGCGGAACGCTCCAGGTGCCGCAGGGACCAGGTTTTACGCTAGAAGATGCTCGCTTTACTTTCTTCGACCCTCAGCGCCTGCCTCGCTTTGACATCGCGGGTTTGGGTTTTAACGCCTCCCAGTTTGCCTTGATGCAGGCCCTGCCCGCCCGCGTCAATTCCGCTCTTCTCGAATTCAAGAACCGAAACCTCGAACTACCCCAGCTCCTCCACCCCACCAACCTCACGCTCACCATGAGCGCTCAGGTCGCCATCCCCCCCACCAACACGATCGTCGGTGGCCGGGTGGACAATATCAAGATGAGTGCCCCCCGGGATGGGGTGCTGCAGATTGACGGACTTTCGGGCCTAGGACTCGAGATTGGGGGGCTCGACCTCCCGCCCATTGAGGAACTGGGAGGACGTCTCTACATCGGCGGTATCAGCCCCGATCCGACCAAGATGTATTTTGCGGGGAGGGTCGCTGGCAGCTACCAGGGCTACAAACTCAAGTGCCTGCTCGCGTTCAACCTTCAGGGCCCTATTGGCCTCTGCCTTGATGTCAATGCGGGTAATGTGGGAATTCCGGTCGGCCAAACGGGGATTCTCATCAGTGGCGCCTCCGGAGGCATGTCCTTCCTGAACAAGAACGCGGACCCCTGTGATTTCACCGCGTATGTCACCGAGAACGGGGAGCCACTTCCCATGATGATCGAGATGCCGGCCTTGCTCAGTTGGGACAACCTGCGCGACGCGATCAACCGCATGGCGCGCACGGCCCAGGCCTTTGCCCCTGTCCAAGGAGCCGCGACCGCTTCCTTAGCCTTGGCCGATCCCCTGGCCGCGAGGCCGGACGTTGCGCTTGCCTCCGAGGCTTCCTTATCCGGCCAGCCTCAGGCATCGCTCGCTTCCGTGCCCGCCTTCGAGTGTCCTGGAGACTGTCCTCCAGCCACCGTGAACATCTTCTGCCAGCCTCACCCGGATCAGTCCCGCTACTCCAACCACGTCATTCTTAAGTTCAGCTCCATCGATGAGCCAACGCTTAACGATGTCCTGGGGATCACTCCGGATTTGGTCTCGTCCTTCGGGAGCAACGCTTCCGGGATTGCCCAGACGGTTGCCAGCATCGTTCGTGACCATCTCGCCAGTCTTTCGTCCGCTCTGAGCGACACGTTGCCACCCAACGTTCGCAACCAGATCATAGCTGCCACCGAGGAGACGATGGACGCGGCACAAGCGGAGTTCACCCACCAGTTGACAACCCTGCTCTCCACCAACAACGCTTCGCAATTCTACGGTTTGGTCCGCGATACCGCCTACCGCGGCATCCCGTGCCCCGACATCACCCTGAAGGTGACCGGGACCATAACCCACGTCGCCGTCTCGTCTTTCCTCTCGGGGACCGTCGGTGCCACGCTCAGCTCGGCGGGTACGGCTGGCCTCGTCGGCAACATCAATCTCGTCGGCCTCCCCGTTGGGCAAGCCAAAGCGTTTGTCGCCGCCACTGACGCCCAGGGCAACCCGAATCCTTCCCTGTGTGGAGAGGTGCGCGCTGTGATGGGGCCGCTCGATCTCGGTGCGGTGGCCGCAAGCATGACCTGTGATGGTTGTGTGACCGCTCTCTTGGAGGATTTTAGCAAGCTCGCACTCTGTCTCGGAGAACCGATTGTCAGGCAAATCGCCACCAATATCGCGCCCCGCCTGGCCACCAACTTGGTGACCTTGACTTCCGCGCAGGTCCTGGACGGCCTCACCCCCGTTGAAAAACTCGGTTTCATGGCCAGCCTGTATGAGTTGCCGCCTGCGGTCCTCGCGAGCCTCCCGCCCTGTTTCCTCACCGCCTTCAGTGATGCCTGGAACCACATTCAACCGAAGATGCTGGTCTGCGGTGAGGTCAACCCTAAACTCTTCGGATTCCCCCTCGTCGGCAAAATCGTGGAAGTTCAAGCCGAAGCCTCAAAGACCAACTATGCGGGCCGGATGGCCTATTCGCCCAGCTACATGATCGCTGCATCCCTTACGGCGGCCACGCGCATTCCGGTGTTTCTCCTGTTCCCACCTCAGGACGACGCTAGTTTTGGCTTCAACTTGAACTGGCCTGACACGGGCCAGGCCCTCATCGCTGGCCTCTCCGGCAAGCTGGCCACGCCCGAGGACTACTCCGCCTACGTGCGTGACAGCTTCGACGACATGCTCCAGAACGCCACCTACACGACCACCTACTCCCTGCATCCGCTTGGCGCCCAGACGTTGAACGCCCAGGCCCGCGTTCTGCTCCCTAACCTGACTGATCACCCCGCGAAACCCGGCAGCACGTGGAAAGCCCCGGAACTCCACGATCCTCCCCTCATTTCCCGCCAGGACCTGCTTCTGCTTGCTCTCGACGCCGGCGTGCTCGGCAACCCACTCTGGAAAGGCACTGCAGCGGACCTGGCCCAGTTGGATTCGCGACTCAGCGGAATGAGCCTCCAAGATGACTATTTCCCGCACGGGGGAATGGTAGGGGCAGCCAAACTTCAATTCCCGCGTGTGCTCACGGAGAGACCCCCGGATTATCTGCTCTCCACAATCGATCCGGGGAGCAGCGTGGACGTGATGGCGAGACTCAAGAACGCAATCGATTTTGTTCAGAACTACCTGTTGACGTTTACGAACCGTGGCAGCCTTGCCTTCTACGTGCCAGCGCCCAATCCGCCCTTCTTCACCGACGCCAAGGGCCAGGCTCTGGGACATCGCGAAATGCTCGAGGCGATCAGCACGTTTGACGCCACCACGATTCAGGACGTCGGTGTCACGCAACTCTACCCCATCGAGCAGGCCTTCCTTAAGGGTTGGTTCAGCGCCTCTCTGCTCGGAGTTCCCGTCGCCACCGGGTCGGTGGTGGCTCTACCTGCATCAGCGGAACGTCCCAACGGAGTACTCCAGGTCTCCGTGAAAGGCCCAACCACGGACTGGCTCACCAACTTTATTACCCAGGCTGATCTCCTTTTCGAGATGCGCCAGAGCCCAGTTCAGCCCATTTCCACCTGGGGTAGCAACACTCTTGCCTACCTGCAGTGGCTCACAAACAACGTCCCCGCAGGCACGAATGAGGCCACGTGGACTCAGCTCCGCGACACCGCCTGGCGCGATTTCGCCGGTGCCCTGGTCACCAACCTGCCGAAGGTACAACTCCAGGCCAACTTGGCACTGACCATGCCCGACCCGATTGACGACCTGCTGGCATTCAACGGGGCTGCCCACCTCTACGCCTTCTCGCCCAGGTACAACCCAGGCTATCTCCCTGGGGACAAAGGCCCACTTGCCCAAGTGCAGCGCGAAGGTGGCATTGCCTTCCAGGGAGCGATGGATCTGCGCTTCAACGGAGCCAAACTCGTCGGTATCGAAGATGCGCAGCTCACGGTGATCCCTGGAGACCAAGCCTTACCTAAACTAGCCGGACTATTTGCCGCCTCCGATTTTCCTTTCCAAGGGGTCACCCTGCGGAATGTGAACGTCAGCTTTGCCACAGATCCAATCCCTCAATTCTCCGCTGCGGCTCGTCTGGATCCCATTTCAATCGGGGGAGCCGGGTTTGCCATGACTCCGCTCGCCGGAGGTTCTTTGACCGGGCGTTTGGATGTTGCCCGCACGGGCCCCAATACTGCCTCCGCTTCCTTCGCAATTAGCCCAGCTCAGATCACCCTCCCGACGCTGTTCGGTGACACTGTGCTAGTCCACGGTGCCAGCAAAACCGATCCTTTCACTTTCTCCACCTCCGGGCCTTGGAACGCATCCGTCGAGGTCAATAATGGGCTCTCCCTGTCTGCCGCGGGCTTCCCGCTCGTCACCCTGGCCACCTCGGACGTGCTCGGCCCCATGAGCGTTTCCGGGCAAGGAACCACCTCCGGCGAGTTCACGCTCTCGATTCGCCCTGGGGCCACGCTGGTCATGTTCCCCGGCCGCAGCTACGCCCAGACCCTCACGCTCCCCAGTGCTGGTGCCGGTACCCTGACCGTACGCAGTGATGGCACCTTTGATTTGAGCGGCTCCCTCGGCTCCTCTCTGACTCTCACTGGCCTCAGCCTGCCCATCGCCAATGTGGCAGCGACGGCCACCTTCCGGCTCAACCAGGATGGCCTCACACTTTCCGGCCAATTGGGTGGCGGTGCCCTGAACCAGGCTGGAGGAAGTTACTCCGCCACCGGAACGGTCTCCATCAACCGCAACGGTACCGCCAGCATGTCCGGCACCGGCACCCTCTCGATCGCCCCCTTTGGCGCCGATCAGTTCGTCGTCGAAGGCGCCTCTCCGGGTGCGAATATCTCGGCGACCCTCAGTCCCGACGGTCTCACCCTGAGCGGTGCTACTTTCCGGGTCCTTGACCTCATGAGTGTTTCGCTGCCCGAGTTCACCATCCCGCCCAATGGCGATTTCTCGGTCTCTTGCGGCCCGCTTGCCCTTCAGAGTGTCGGTGGGTATCCCGCCTCCAACCTCAAGTTCGACCTGCGCCGTTCCGGAAACGCCTGGTCCTTGACCAACGTCACGGCCGGGCTCTCTCTCCCGAACCTGGGTCAAGCGGTCACTCTTTCCGGAAACATGAGCAGCGACGGCACGTTCTCCTGGAGTGGTACCCTTTCCTCGGCCTCAACGGTGACGGGATCCTCTTTCACCCAGGTTGGGGCCAATGCCACGGCAACCCTCAACCGCGTCCGCACGGGTGCCAACTTCTCCTCCACCTTATCGGTTCGGGGTGCCCTGGGTGGCGGATGCCTCGCCGGCCTCCCCGTCGGCGCCGGTGACGTGAGCTTCACCATCAGTTCCACGGGTGTCATCGGGCTGAACGCGTCACTTTCCGCCAGCCCGATCAACCTCGGCATCTTCGCCATTTCGGGTACGGGCGGCAGCAGCTTCAATGTGACGCTCGATAACGCCGGACTCACGTTTGGCAACGGGCTCCAACTTTCGGTGGGTGGTGTGGCCGATGCCTCAAGTTCGGCTCAATTACTGACGCTGCAACAGTTCACCGTAAATTCTGACGGTTCGTTCAACGTGGCCGCAACCGCCTCCACCCCGCTCAATCTAGCGGGATTCTCTTTCCCTTCGACCACCTTGAGCCTATCCCGCACCTCGGGCAGTTCCGCGCCTCCCTACCAGGTAAGCCTTGGGGTCACCGGAGCTCTAAACAACTCCAAACTCCCAGCGGTCAGCCTGTCTGGTTCCATCACCAATAATGGCAGCCTCCGGCTCAGCGTCAGCGGCCAGAGTGGAAAACTAGCTGGTTACCCGTTTGGCAACCTTTCCCTCTCTCTCAATAAGCTAAGCGGACAAGGCGGAAGTATCGCCCTGAGCGGCTTCTTGAACCTTCCTTCGTTCGCTTCTCTCCCCTTCAGTGGAACCGCTACGGCCAGTGCTGACGGAACCGCCCTCTCGGGCACGGCCACCGGCTCGCTCTCGTTGGGGGCCTTCCCGCTCGCAAGCAGCACGATCACGCTAAGCAGCCCCGCTGCCGGACCTTCCACCCTATCACTCCAGGGCGGCCTCAGTGTTGTTGGATTGAGTCCATCGTCACAGACGTTCGTGGGATCCATCGATACCACGGGAAACCTCTCCCTGACCAACACCTACACGGGAACTTTCCACAGTTTCCCCGTCGCCAGCATGAGCAATGTTCTCCGGCGGGGAACCGCCACCTATCGCACGCTGGTACTCTCCGACAGCCCCCTGGCCTATTGGCGACTCGGCGAGGGCTCCGGGACTACCGCTGTGAATGAAACCGGAGCTAGCCTCAACGGTACCTATGAGAACTCTCCCAACCTTCTCGGCAAGGGCGCCCTCTCTGGGGACTCCAATCTCAGCGCCACCTTCAACGGCAGCAAGCAGGACGTCCTCATCGGTAACCAATCGGACTTCGGTAAGCTCCAACCCCAGATCACCGTGGAAGCCTGGATTCGGGTCAATGCCTTTGACCGGCTCTGGTGCACCATCATCAGCAAAGGCGATAGTTCCTGGCGGTTCCAAAGTGACGGCCCCAATCCCTGGCTTTCTTTCGACACCGATGGCGTCAACCCGCCCTACCTCAACGGCACCCGGGCCGTGAATGATGGTCAGTGGCATCATGTGGTGGGAGTCTACGATGGCCGCGCCAAGTTCCTCTACGTCGATGGCAAACTAGACGTATGGACCCCAGCCAGCGGTCAGATCGCAGTCAACGCCTATGACGTCATGATCGGCCAGAACTCCCAGACTGGAGCCCGGGAATGGAACGGTTCCCTGGATGAGGTGGCCGTCTATTCGCGGGCGCTGAACCCGGCGGAGATCCTCGAGCATTACCAGGCAGGAGGTGGCGTAACTCTGAACAGCACGCTGCAGTTGAACTTGGCCAGCTTCGGCAGCTTCCAGTTGCAGGGAACTTTGAGCGACAACGGCTCCTGCCAGCTAAAGGCGGGACCAGCGGGGCTCAATCTGGGTGGCTTCCAGCTCAACAACGGGAACCTGCTCTTCAGCCGGGGTTCGAGTGGCTCGGCCTCTCTTCTCTACGATGCGGATCTCTCCGTCCCCGGAGTCTCCTCCACCAGGCTCTTGGGCTCCGTGGATACCGCCGGGAATCTCGACCTCTCGGCCGCCCTCTCCCTCGGACACCTGGCCGCTTTCAACCTCAATAACCTCTGGTTGAATCTCAAAGGCGCTACCACTTCACCCACCCTGGCTGCCACCGGCATGGTCAGTATCACCGACCTGGGCGGACTCGGGTTCAGCGGCTCCGTCAGCCCGGAAGGAAATCTGGCCCTCACCAACGTTCTGTCGTCCGGCGCCACTTTCTTTGGCTACCCTGTGCCAGGGTATACCAATGTCATCCGCAAGGACCTTGGGCTAAGCTATCCCACGGTCATCGCCGGGTCTGGTTTCGCACTGAAAGATCGAGGTGACGATCCCACGGCCTACTGGCGCCTTGGTGAAGCCAGCGGCACTACAGCCAATGACGCCAAGAAATCCAGCCTCGTCGTCAGCAAGTACCCCGGTACCTATATGGGAGGAGTTCAGCTAGGCCAACCCGGCGCCCTCAGTGGCACCGCCGATACCTCCGCCCGGTTTAACGGGGTGGACAGTTATGTGGTCATTGGCACGGAATCCGCCTTCGACTACGCCACCAGCCTCACGGTGGAGGCCTGGATCAAGGTCGCTGCCTGGACCAGGGATTGGCAGGCCATCGTGACCAAGGGCGATTCCTCCTGGCGCCTAAGCCGGTATGGTAATTCTTCCCAGGTTTCCTTTGATACCTCAAGTGGAGGCAGCGCCCACAGCCTTCCCAGCACGCGCGCCGTCGACGATGGACAGTGGCATCATGTAGTCGCCGTCTTCGATGGAGTCGTGAAATACCTCTACGTGGATGGAATCCTGGAGGCCTACGCCCCGTACGCAGGCCCCATCGACCGGAACGACTATGCTGTAGCCATCGGCGAAAACCTCCAGGCGACTGGCCGGAATTTCAACGGATGGATTCAGGAAGCAGCCGTCTATCCGCGGGGTCTCTCCCCTGCCGAAGTCCTCGACCACTATCAGGCCGGCGGCGGGTCCATCATCAGATCCGAAGCCCAGGTCAAGTTCTTCCTCTGGGGCAGTCCCGCCCTTTATGGGGCGATCTCCACCAACGGCACCGCCTGCCTCCAACTCAGCGCTCCTACCACCCTGAACCTCTCCGGTTTCAGCTATGACGGTGGCTACGCAGCGTTCCTTCGCACTCCCGCGACCGGGGCTCGGCTGCAGTTGGCGGGCACCCTCAACAGTCCCATTGTGAGCATTGCACCTCGCTTTGGCGGTTATCTCGACTCTGCCGGAACCCTGTTCTTCGGCGTGAACAACGTCAACGCCAGCATCCTCGGCTATGGCCTGCAAAATGTGAACTTCTTCATGGTCAGTGGCATCCAACTCAGTGGTTCTTTCAACGTCGGCGGCACCTTGGCGCTTGGCAATGGTTTCCCGAGCATTCCCCTCAGCGGCAGCCTCAGCAGCTTCGCTAACGGCGTGAACCTCAGCTTCCCGGGAAGTTTCACGCTAGGCGGTTTTGTGGCTTCCGCCGCCAATGGATCCATCACTCTCAACAACGCCAGCGGGCTCCAAGCCTACGGCAGCTTCACCCTGGCTGCGGCTGGAAGCACCTTCAGTTCCGACCTGATCTTCAACGGTGGGGTGAACACGGACGGGACCTATAGCCTTGCGGGAACGGGCTCACTCTCGATCGACGGCCATACCACGGCAAGCGCGTCGCTCACCTTCGCGGGAGGGGTCATCACGGCCAAGACCCAGCTCCCGCTGGGAGGCGCGACCGGCGATGTCCCGATCAGCCTCAGCCTCAATTCATCGGGCTTGAACCTGAGCGGATCGAAGACCGTGGACACTGGCTGGCATAAGTTCTTCGACTTCCTCCCGAAAGGGGATAGCCAATACGATGTCTGGGCAAGATCTCGCGGGGGCCTATCGCTGAGCTGTTCTCCTTCAGGCAGCATCGGCGGATCACTTAAGGGACGCTTCGCCGTATGGGAGTGGTTTCCCACCGTGCCTGCCGGTCAACACACGACCCCACCCGGTGACATTGAATCCTCCAGTTCTCCCTCCCCGATTAACTTGGATGGTTCGGTCAACTCTGACGGCACTTTCAGCGTCTCCTTCGGCTTCAACGGCGCCAAATTCAGCGCTGGTTCCTGGGGTTTTGACTTGTGGTAGTCAATCCCCCCAACGGCCGAAAGCATCTGACTCCGGCATGATTCAACGTTTCGAGAGTCCAGCCTTGATCTCGTCGAGGCTCACGCCCAGCACCTTGGTAGCTACCGCGTTCAGGGTGGTTTCAGATCCGCTGAGGTGGAGAGTGCGATGGACATGCGAAAGGCTCTTGCCTGGAGCAAGCGCAGCTGCCGGCGAAGAAGATTCCAGCTCGTAGAAGGGCCCCATCGGCTTGGCGCCCGGCGACGGCGGCCCGTCGTTGTAGCTATTGGCCGCGTCCCCGCCATAGGGATTGTCCTGCAACTTCCAGAGAGAATTCACGTAATCGGTTGCATCCGCAGGCTTCGTGAACTGCGCGATGGTAAGGACCTTGTTTTCGGCGTCATAGCTCCCCAGCACGGCTTTGGTGCGCTTGGGGTTGATTCCGATCTTGCTACGGTATTTGCCATCACCGCTAAAGAATATAACGCTCTCCTTCACCACTAACCGCTCCGCCGGCACGGTGCCAAAATAGTCCGAAGTCACTTTCACCCCCAGGTCCGATTCCGGGCCAGGTTTGATGGGGACCACGATGGTGGTGGACGGGGACGGTTTGAACATGCCCAGAATCCAAACGGACAACAGTCCTGTCTCCTTCTTCCAGGCATTCTTGCCGGCGTTCGTAATCTTGTTGTCGGATTCGTAAGCCACCAGACGTACCTCGCTCGCCGGGGAAACACCGATATATTTCCATGCTGCCGCCGGCTCTAATAGCCGAACCTCGCGCTGGACCGCCAAATCGAAACGGATCCCCGAATAGTTCGTGAGGGCAAACTGAGAGGTGAAGGTGGCGCTGGTTTCCGTCTTGCGAGCGACTTGAAAAGGCAACGTGTCTAGCGCAGCCGGCGTTTGCCAGTCAGCCAACTCGAACTTGGCTCCCTGGGCGAAGAAAATGGAGAATTGTCCCCCTTCGGGGCCGAGCCAAAACCGGTCTTCGCCTCCAAAAGGATTGATGTGCTGAAGCAATTTGCCCGATTGGATCAACTCGCGATTGATCCAGCCAAAGCTGAGTCCGCCGTCCCCCTCTGCGGTGCTGGTCATCACCCGTCCCTGCCAGGCCGGGGAGACCGCCACCTTAGCCATCCCCTGTTTGTCGCTCAACACCACCACTTCGGTGTGGCTCTTGAGAAAGGCTGCATCCTCACCAAAACTGGAGGCGTTTCCGGAGAAATTCCAGGGACCGCATGCGCCGGTCGCCAAGAGCGCGATTGCGATGTGCGTCTGATTCATAGGGGTGAGTTATAGATCAAGATAAGAGAGTTTCCAAGGCCTGACTTCCCGAGGGTCCCAGCGACGGCCCCTCAAAACATCAACGACGCTTTTGGCTCAGGGGGGAGGTCAAAGGGTGAGGTTGATCGCGATCCAGTGGCTAATGGTCTGATTACCAGGCGTTACCGTGCCCCTTGGGACCATCCAGCTCCCCCCAAAGTCTGAGGTTGCCGTGAAAGTTGTCTCGGTCCACGAACAGGAGCTTCCGTCCGTGATCCACTTTGCTTTTCCAAACGGTTGCCCGTAAAGTCGAACCGGTTTCAGAATTGTACAACTAAACTCGAGCTATGAAGATGCCTTTCCTTTCGCGAGGTTCCGCGTTCGTCCTTTCGGTGTTCTGCCTCACCGCAGTTTTGAATGGCGCGGATGCCAAGCTTCCCCCTGCCAGGGAGCTGATCGATAAGCACCTCAAACTGGTGGGCGGCAAGGAAGCGATGCTGAAGACCAGTTTTCTTCATGGAAAAGGTCGTTTCGAAATCCCTAGTCAGAACATCTCGGGGGATTTTGAGTACCGAAAGGCCAAACCAAACAAACAGGTCGTGCGCGTCGTCATCGGCCAGTTTGGGGAGGTGAACACAGGCTTCGACGGGACCACTGGATGGTCCATCAATCCTATGACCGGCGGCAACATCCTGACGGGTCAGATGCTAGACCAGGCCCGGGAAGAGGCCGAGTTTTACCGCGAACTGCATGAAGACAAAAACTTCAATAGCATGGAAACGACGGCCAAGGCTCCGTTCGAGGGCAAGGAATGCTACCAAGTTAAGCTCGTGTGGAAGTCTGGCCGGGAAACCACGGAGTATTATGACGCCAAGACCGGTTTTCTGATCGGCTTCCGTTCGGTACAGGCAACACCAGCGGGGTCGGTGGAAATCATCAGTCTGCTGGAAGACTACAAAAAGTTCGGTGAGCTGCTCCACCCCACCAAGCTGACCCAGAAGATGGGAGATCTAGTTCAGATCATCACGGTCCAATCAGTCACCACTGAGCCCATCCCAGACTCAGAATTTGTGGTTCCTGCCTCTTTGAAAAAATAAGAGCTTGCAGCCTGTTATTACGTAATCAATTGGAATCCAATCACTTCCGAAAGAGATTGCCTATCACCCTGCCATTCGCTACACTTAACTCACGTCGTTCGAACGAGATTGAATCGTATTATGCAGACCTCATTCCTGGTTCATAGCCTTTGTGCTCTCGCCATTGCAGCGCTCCTGCCTGTGCAGGCACAGATCACCACGAATCCCCCGCCGGTGCCGGACTTTCTCTTGCAGCCCCCACCCAGCACGCTCCCGGCAAGCCTTGGGCCTGCTCCCACAAATGCAGTCATGGAACCTCTGCCCACGCTCCCGGCTGCGCAACCTGAGCCGGCGCCCAAGGCGGACGCCCCCAAGCCCAAGCCCGCTGCCCCCCCTGCTTTCCAAGGGAAGATCACGGAACTCGATAAGTTTGCGATGACCATCAAGGTGGCTTCGAAGAAATCCACCAAGACCTTCAAGATCACCTCCAAGACGCGTTTCTTCAAGGAAGGCAAGCCGTCAACGTTTAGTGATTTGGCTGAGGAAACAGCCGTCGCCGTCACTTCCAAGAAGGCCAAGGGTGGCGGTCTTGAAGCGGTCACTGTACGAGTGAAGTGAGTAGGCAGATAGGCAACTCCTAGGATCGAACCGACGCTGAAGCACTCGAGGAGGCTAGCGGTCAACCGCCGAACCTAAAGTGGTGAAGGCGGCAACACCCGATGCGCCTCCTTCCGACTCGACCCAGATCAACATCTTCACCCCGCCTTCCCAGCGGGGTTGTTTTTTCGCCGCCCGGTCAGTCCGCGGCATCAAAAGCGGAACCAATTCTTGGCGGCAGACTTGACGCTGTTGACGTTGGGAATGCCAGGCTGCTGAGTGCGATAATGGCCCACCAGATATTGGCTTCTGGCAGCGGTGAGTGCCATGATGAATTCGTCGTAGCTGCCATATCGCTGGTCGGGCGCCTTGGCCATCGCCCGCAGGAGCGCTTCACTGGTCGGAAGGGTCACTGCGGGAACTACTTCATGTGGTGGCGTCAGCTGGGTATGAACGTGAGCTGATACGACTTCCTCGATGGTGGGAGCCTCAAAAGGAACGTGACCGGTAACGGCATGGTACAAAGTCCCTGCGAGGCTATACATGTCCGAGCGAAAATCCTCGCCTTGTCGCTGAATCTTCTCCGGAGCGATATAGTAAGGTGTGCCCCAGACAGTTCCATCACCTTCGGAATCGTCTCCAGGGTTGCACGCCAGACCAAAATCGACCAACTTCGGCTCGTTCTCCTGATTGAAGAGGATGTTGCCAGGCTTGATGTCCCGATGGAGCAGGCCCTTCTTAGCAGCCGCGTCCAAGGCCGAGGCTACCTTGACGCCCACGTCCAGAACATCTAACTCCGGCACCAGCCCTCGTTCGATCCGACCATCCAAACTGCCGTTGTCAGCCAACTCCATGGCCAAGTAGAGCTGCCCCTCAAAATCGTCAAACGTGTAGACGTGAATGATGTTCGTGTGGTTCAGCTTGGCTGCGGCACGAGCCTCGCGGCGGAAGTTGGAGACGGCATAATCATCATTCATCAACTCCTTCTTGATCAGCTTGACCGCCACCTCCCGCTCCAACTGGACGTCGAACGACCGATACACGGTTCCCATTCCTCCCGAGGCAATCACGGACCTCAGTTCGAACTGGCGAAGCTGCATCGGTATCATCACCCCCGTGTTACATTTGCTGCAACTCTGGACGCTGAGCGGCGCGAGGTTGCCCGGAAGGAACAGCCTGGTTCCGCACCCAGGGCAACTCACCATCTTCAGCTGCTTGCTTAGGCTGGATGATTCAGTGACCACGCCTCAAAAGTAAGCAAGTTTCGTTCCGTTCGCAAGTGCCCAGAACACGTCTTTTCAACCGGGAAAGTCTTTTTATCTCTTTTCCAAAAAGGAGTTTAGGGATGCGTGATTCCCCCCAAACCCACCTAATGCCAGGTAGCGCTAGGGCCCGGACGGGTCCGACAACACCGTGTCCAAGGAAAACGGCTTGCCGAAGTCGGGGGTCCCATCCAAGTTCCAAGTAAAGCGCTGAGCCCGGGTGCTCCTCCCTGCGTAGGTGTAGTTCGCCGTAGTCTTCCCGTGATACACAATCCAGTCTTCTTTGCCATCCGGCGATCGGAAGAACCCATGATGACCGGGGCCAAAAACGCCCGCCTCGTCGTTTCTCTCAAAAACCGGCTCCGGATGCTGCTTCCAGGAGGCTGGATTCATGACGTCCGCGGTTTCATCCGCGATGAGCATGCCGATCTTGTAGTCCGGCTTACCGGTGTCGCACGCGGAATAGGTCAGGAAGAACTTGCCATTGCGCGTGAGAACGACAGGTCCCTCCCTCACCTCCTCGCACCCAAAACCCGAGGCTGGAATCACGACGCTGGGACCTTCGAGGGTCCAAGGATTCTTCAACAGCGCGATCCGGATTCGATGTCCAGGGTGGGCAGCCCACAGAAAGTACCAAGCACCGGTACCTGGTTGCTGAAATACGCTTCCATCAATGGCGTAGAAGTCGTTCTCGGGGTCGAACAAACGTCCCTGGTAATGGTAAGGCCCAAGCGGATCCACGCCTTGACTCTCCAGAACATGCATCCGGTGGGTGGTGTCCACTCGGTTCGAGGCCATCGCGGTGTAATAAAGGTACCAGCGGTTGCTGATGAGATGAAACTCCGGCGCCCAAATACCCAGGCATCGGGTGGGGTCCTGATCGCGCCATACGGTGGTGGGCGAGGCGGTCTTCAGGGCTGCCAAGGTCGGGGCTTTCCACATGCGAATGCAGTCCCCCTGAGTCGCGGTCAGGTAGTAACTACCCTCGTGGTACAGCATCCATGGGTCCGGGCCAGGGTTGATCGGATTTGTAAAGGTCCGGGCAGCGGAATCCGCTGCCCGGCAAGTCAGACACCCACCGGGCCCCAGAAAAACAGCGGACAGAGCCACTGCCAACCAACCGCTTTTCAGGATAGCTCGGATCATGAAGGGTCAGGGTTGAGTCGCGCGTTTTCGATCCTCTTTCGAGACGCTCAAGAAACGGTTTACCGCATTCAAGTAGGCCCGCGCGCTCGCTTCGATGATGTCGGTGCTCGCTCCTTTGCCTGTCACCACCTGCCCGTCTCCAAACTCCACCTTGGCGGTCACCTCCCCCATCGCGTCCATTCCCTGGGAGACAGCACGCAAGGTGTAGTCGAGCAACTTGCCAGGGGTGTTCGTGATCCGGTCGATTGCCTTCAATGCGGCGTCCACGGGGCCGTCGCCAAGACCAGCGTCCTGGGTCTTCACCGCCGCGCCCTTCTTGGAGGCTCGGCTCAACCGAACAGTCGCGGTAGGAACCGTCACACTCCCACTAGTAACGCTCAGGTAGTCCAAGGACCAGGTCTCCGCCACCTCGGTGATATGCCCTTCCACCAAGGTTGCCAAGTCGTCATCGTAGACGAATTTCTTCTTGTCGCCGATCTCCTTGAATCGAGTGAAGATGGCGTTCACTTCCGCATCGGTCATCTTGAATCCGAGGTGTTTCAAGCGGGCGGCGACGGCGGCCCGGCCACTATGTTTGGTCAAGGGAAGTTCGGTGTGACCCCAGCCTACTTGCTGAGGATCCATGATCTCATAGGTTTCCCGCTTTTTCAGGATGCCGTCCTGATGAATGCCGCTGCTGTGGGCAAACGCATTTTCGCCGACGATCGCTTTGTTGCGTTGGACGAGGAGTCCGCTCATCCGGGAGACCAGGCGCGAGGCTTTCACGATCTCACGCGTATTGATCCCGTTGGCGAAGCCGGTGAAGAAGTCGCTCCGGGTCTTGAGCGCCATTACGATCTCCTCGAGCGAAGCGTTCCCCGCCCGTTCCCCAATTCCATTGATGGTGCATTCCACCTGCCGGGCCCCCGCACGCACCGCCGCGAGTGAGTTAGCCACAGCCAACCCAAGGTCATTGTGGCAATGCACACTGATCACCGACTTGCCGGTTTGGAATTCGCGCACCGACTCAAACAGGTGCCGGATGAGCGCGCCGAACTGGTCCGGCACGGCATAGCCCACCGTGTCCGGAATATTCACTGTGGTCGCACCGGCCGCCACCACCGCCTGGCATACCTGCGCTAGGAACTCAGGTTCCGTCCGGGAACCGTCTTCCGGGGAAAACTCAACGTCGTCGACAAGCGCCTTCGCGCGTCTCACGCCATCGGCAGCGAGGCGGACGATCTCGTCCTTGGCCTTCCCGAGCTTGAACTCGCGGTGAATCTTGGACGTCGCGAGGAAGACATGGATGCGGCCCTTCTTTCCGGCAGGCTTCACCGCCGCGCCGGCACGTTCGATGTCCGCCGGCACGCAACGCGCCAACCCGGCGATCACCGGCCCTTTCACTTCCTTGGCGATCGTCTGGACGGCCTGGAAGTCACCCTCGCTCGTGATGGGAAAACCGGCCTCGATGACATCCACCTTAAGCCGCGCCAGTTGCCGTGCCACCTCCAGTTTCTCGCGGAGGTTCATGGAGGCGCCGGGGCATTGCTCGCCGTCGCGCAAGGTGGTGTCAAAGATGACGATGCGTGTCGGTTTCATAGTTTTGATCTGGTTTTGTTGTTGTGACTGTTCCGTACAAAAGAAAAACCCCACTGTCCGTGTGACAGTGGGGCTCAGGAAATCTTCTGGATTACACTAAAACCCAACCGCCACGCTACGCAACAGCAGTAGCGCATTTCCCAGCAGCAGGTTCTCAGCAATCCGATTCATTAACTGATGTACTACTACCTCACCCCAGGCCCCGCGTCAAACCATTTGTTCGGGGTTTCGGGCCCCGGCATGGTGGTCGATGTCTCGCCGAGACGTCGAGGCCGGTCGGGCTCATCATCAGTTGCAGAACGATCCCCCCCTTGGGCAGTAGGAACATTTGGCTTTCGCCCCTCAGCGAGGGGCGAACCACCTTGGAAACAATATCCCACTAACGAGCGAAAGCTGCATTCTTGCGCAACTTTCTCTGAAGATCGCGCAAGGGACGATAGCCGATACGGATGATCTTCTCGGACGCAACCACCTCCCGGATCTGCGGATCGGTAGTGAAGGTCTCGAATTCCGCCGAGCGCGTCCGCCAACTCCCGGTGATCGCCTGCAGTTCTTCGGTGGGTTTGCCCGCATGGATGTAAAGCTCCGTCACACCGGGCTTGAGGTTTTTCAGGATCTTGAGCCAGAACCCCTTCACGTCCCGTGACTCTTCGGGAAGTTCGTCGTAGACAAAATTGTCCGGGAAAAGGATCCCCTGCTTGGTGAACTTGGCACGCAACTCGGGCTGCTGAAATCGCTCCAACGTCGCCTGGCTCGCCATACGCACCGGCAGATCAAACTCCACCGCGAGTCGAAGGTAGCTCTCCATGTAGCGAATATCGTACTGCAACGTGCCCATGTGAGAATCCAAATGGGTAAGGTCGATGCCGGCGTCGATCGCCTTCTTGATCTGCGCACGAGCCTCTTCCCTGCTCTCGTCAGGATTCGACTTGGCATAGACCTCCTCCACCGAGGCCCAAAGGAAACCGTCCGGATCCACCAGGCCCGGCACCCGATCACGCCCCGCCACCGGTCCCCAACGATACAGCTTCCACTCACAGGTGTGGGTGAGGTGCGCGCCGAAGTCCTTCTCCGGATGCTGTCGGGCATAGGCGGCGATCTCTGGAAACCATGGGCACGGGACCATGATGGTGGCCGTGGTCATCAAGCCCGTTTCAAGGCAGCCGATGGTGGCCTGGTTGGCGGTGTGGCACATCCCCGCATCGTCTCCGTTGATGATCAGGATCTTGTCTTCGCTGCGATACCCGAGTCGCTCCGCGAGGGACCTTGCTCCGTCGGCTGGAGCACAGTGCAGCGCAACCGAGAGGCCAAAGAGGCTCGATAGAACCAGTGCTTGCATGCGCGTGAAACCCATGAGAACGAAATCTGCCAGAGGATCACCGAGAATGCGAGCATCAAGTCGGCCAACCCTCCTTCGTTCTCGTGCTCGTCCCTCCTCCTCGGCAATGGAGTGGAAGCCACGGTTTCGAGGACGAGGACGAGCACGAGGACGAAGAAGGAAGGACCGGTTTCCCTACCAAAAGGACTTTCCTTTATCCCCGTTCCTGCTGAAATCCTCACTTAGCAAATCTATGACACCCAGAACGCGCATCTCTCTTCTCCTCGTGCCGACCCTGTGCTCATGTCTCCTGAACCTCGTTGGTGCAGAGACGGCGGACTCAGCCAAACCTGTTGCGATGAAGGTCATGACGTTCAACCTGCGCTACGCCAGCAACAACAAGCCCAACGCGTGGCCGGATCGTCGACCCATCATGAAAGCTTGCGTGCAACAGCACGACCCCGACCTGATGGGAACCCAGGAGGGGGTCTACGGCCAACTGAAAGATCTGGCCAGCGATCTTCCGCAGTATGAATGGATCGGCCTGGGGCGTGATGGCGGGAGCAAGGGTGAATTCATGGCGATCTTCTACAAGCGCGAGCGCTTTGAACCACTCGAGTATCAGCATTTCTGGCTATCGGACACGCCAGAGACCATCGGCTCCACTCACTGGGGCAACACCAACCGACGCATGGTCACTTGGGTCAAGTTCCTCGACCGCCGGACCCGTCGGTCTTTCTACCTCTGGAACACCCACCTCGATCACCAGATCCAGGCTGCCCGCGAGAAAGGCGCTGCCCTGATCCAAGCGAGAGTGGAGAGCCTGAAAACGGACCTGCCGGTGATCCTGACGGGAGATTTCAACGCTGTCGCCAAGGCGAATCCAGCCTACGATCTCCTCACCGAAAAAGCGGGTTTCAAGGACACCTGGTACGCTGCCTCCGAACGAAAGAACGCCAACACCGACTCGTTCCACGATTTCAAAGGTCCATCGCAAGGAGGACAACGCATCGACTGGATCCTCGTAAAAGGAAAGGCTCTGACCAAGTCCGCGGAAATCGTCACCTACGCCGAGGGCCAACAGTATCCCAGTGATCATTTCCCAGTGGTGGTCGAGATGACGCTAGGGGACTAGGGAATTCAGTGCATATGGCGGTTGACTGGCGAGTCTGTTGAGCTTGACGCACTCGCAGTCCACAATAAACTTCGCTTCATGATTCCTTGGAGCCGGGTCTTGAAGCGGGACCCTTATGCGATGGCGCGTCCCATCCGCTGGGGGAGTTGGATCACGAGAGTCATTTTGAGCGTGCTTGTGGCCGGTGCCACGCGAAGCGGGTGCGCGGGAGTACTCTACGTGAACGGGGCCACCACGAATGTTTCCGGGGCGGACGGTCGATCGTGGACCACGGCGTATGCAGCTTTGGGACCGGCGTTGGCGGCTGCGATCGAGGGCGACGAGATTTGGGTGGCCGCCTATGAGTATTCGGTCACCAGTGTGAGCTTGAACCTGCGGAGCGGGATCGGGTTGTATGGTGGCTTTGTAGGAACCGAAACGGAGCGTGAGCAGCGGGACTGGCGAAGGAACCGAAGCGCCCTCCGCGGAGCAGCGCCTTATGTTCTCAGGGTCGCCGCTGGCGCCACGAACACCACCAGGATCGACGGCCTGGTCATCTTTGGCGCAACATCGGCCGCCATCTATTGCGAGAGATCTTCGCCGGTCATCGCCAATAACAAAATCTGCGAGAACATGCCGCTGGGCAGGGGCATCTACTGTAAGAACTCGTTCGCCATCATCACGAATAATTACCTCTACGCCAATGGCACTCTCGCCCAAGCGGGCGGTGCCATCAACGCCGAGGGAGGTGCCCCGCAGATCCTCAACAACCGCATTATGGGTAACATCGCTGCGGGAGGCGCGGGAATCTCCTGTACCGCGTCATCACCCGTCATCGCATTCAACGTAATTCAGGGCAATACCGCTGACATGGCGGGTGCAGGAATCGAGTGCTACCAGTCCTCACCCGAGATTCACAACAACTGGCTGCTGTGGAACCGCGTGAACTACGATAACATCGGCGGTGGCGGCATCTCCTGCTCGCAGCCAGGTTCGCCCAACATCCGCAATAACGTGTTTGTAGGTAACAGCGTCGCAATCCTTCAAAACCAGGGCAGAGGAGGGGCCATCTACTGCAACACGCAGAGCTCCCCCTCCATCGTCAACAATACGATTCTTCGATGCGGCTTACCTTCGGCCGGAGCCTGTCTCTACTCCACAAGCACAAACGCCTTGTTGGTCGCCAACAATGTCATCGCCTTCAACGGGGCCGGCATCGAAAGCGCGGTTGCACCCGTTTTACGCAACAACTGCGTGGCGGAAAACCCCAACGGGAACTACCTAGGCATCCCCGACCCCACTGGCACCATGGGCAACCTCTCTCTCCCGCCCCTTTTGCTCGAGGATTCGCGTTACGGTCGGATTTGTCTGCAACCCGATTCTCCCTGCCGCGACGCGGGTGATTCCACTCTGGTGGGTGTTGGCGAAACAGACGTCTATGGCCAACCCCGAATCCAGGGAGGCTCCATTGACATCGGCGCCCAGGAAACCGATGGCTCCACTAACCTCGTCGAGACGCCGATCGTGCGCGTTAGCCCAGAAGGGAATGATGACCAGGATGGCTCCACCTGGGCGTTGGCCAAGCGCACAGTCCAATTGGCGATCCAGCAGGCCACCGAAACCCGGGGCGAAGTGTGGGTCAGGGAAGGTACCTATCACGAGAACCTGTTTCTGCGCCACAATGTGTACCTCTACGGAGGTTTTAGGGGAGACGAAACCACACGGGCGCAGCGAGACTTTCGGACACACGAGACTATTCTGGACGCGGATCAGCGCGGTCGGGTGGTAAGCGCGGCTTTCCTCGGCGCGTATGCCGTCATAGACGGTTTCACCATCCGTAACGGGCTGGCCAACATCGGCGGAGGAGTCCTGGCAAGGGCTTCCTCGATCGAAATCGCGAACAATGTGATCACGGGCAACCACGCTGTGTTTGGGAGCGGCGTCTATTGCGCAAGTGAGGGAACCATCCCGGCTACGCCTCTCATCTTCAATAACCGAATCCAGAGCAATCGTGCCGCGTTGCAGTCAGTGGGATTCCTGAACCATCTGGGCGGCGCGGGGATCGGCTGCGTCTCGGCCAACCCACGCATTCTGAATAACCTCGTCATGAGCAATGTGGTTGAACGCGGCGATTCGTCCAGACCTGCGAAAGGGGCGGGTATCCTTTTACTCTCCAGTCCGGCTTCGGTCCTGAACAACACCATCCTGGGAAACCAGATTGAAGGAGCCTCAGCCGACGACCTGGGAGCGGGCATCTACTTCCAGAGCACCAGCACCAACCCCAACGGAATGATGGTGAACAATCTGATCGCGTTTAACTCCTCGGGCCTGCGCGTCGGGAAGAGTCTTCCCCCGTTGACGAACAATCTCCTTTTTGGCAACACGTTCTTTGAGGTTGGCCTGCCCGCCGGCGCGCTGAGCCCCCTGGGCACAAACGGCAACATCTCGGTGGATCCCAAACTCGACCCCCTGGGCGACGGAGCTCACTTGGGCACAGGTTCCCCGTGCATTGATGCCGGAGATAATACGGCCGTGTCGGGGGAAGCTCTGGATTTGGACGGCAACCCGCGCATCTCAGGGAGAGCAGTGGATATCGGCGCATTCGAGCATGTCACGGGTCCGTCTTTTTCGCTCCGATGGGCACCCAAAGCTGCGGGGGTTGGCTGGGGACTTTGGCTCAACGGAGAGGCCGACCAACGGTACGTCGTTGAAGCCTCGCCGGACCTCACCTCATGGACGCCCCTTTCGACCAACGTCCTGCAGTCGGCCACTGCCGAAGTCATCGATCCAGCTTCCGACTCGCTCCTGGGCCAGCGCTTTTATCGGGCCGTGTGGCGCTAAGACCGCTTACTGCAAGAGCCTCAGGGCACCTAGAACGTTGCCGTAGTCGTCGGTCCACACCCGGGCATCCGGCCGAGGTTTCACTTCCCGCCAGTCCTTGGTGGAGAGAAGCCGAGGAAGGTCCGACTCGGATCGCGCCAACACCACCCACTGGGAGGGTTCTTTGCCCACTTCCTGTTCGATGGGGGTATTCGCCATGTCGGGGTATCCGTAGCAGACCAAACCCAGGGAGCCGGCCAAATCTCCCATGACGGGCTCCAACTGCAGCACGCGGTTGGAGATGTGGAAGGCGAGAAACCCGCCGGGCGCAAGCTTCTGAAGATACATGGACACCGCCTCACGGGTAAGCAAATGGGAAGGGATGGAATCGGAACTGAAGGCGTCCAACAGGATTAACCCGCATGAAGCATCTTCCAAACGGGCGATCCCAAGCCGTCCATCCCCCAACACACACTCAACCTGGGCCTTGGTTTGCTCGGTAAGGTAACTGAAGTAATTGGTGTCATAGGCCACCTGGCGGACGAGCGGATCGATCTCGTAAAAGGACCAGTGTTCGCCCGCACGCCCGTAGGCAGCCAACACCCCCGCCCCTAACCCCACGACCGCGACTCTCGGCGGCCGATGACTTCTCCGAAACTCGGAAAAGATCGCACCTACGGGCCCCAAACGGTGGTAGTAGCCCAGGGCGGCCGCTTTGCGCACGGGGTCGAGGAATTGTCGGCCATGCAGCGTCGTTCCGTGCCAGAGCTCCATCGCGCCTCGTTGCTCGTCTTTGAGAACCTGCACCACCCCATACCGGTTTCGAGCTTGGAACACCGCCACCCGGTTGACCCATTCGCCCACCACCACAGCCATTAAAATCGCTGCATAAGCCACCGCGAACCAAAGTCTCACTTTGCTGGTGAGGTAGGCCGCGAGAACCAAGCCAGCAAAGAAGAAGGCCCGAGTACCCAGAGGCGCATAGGCGCCACGCCGCGCTTCAGCGAGAATCCACGCGGCGCAGACTCCCCAGAATAGGATCCCGATCGCCCAGCCGACGCTCCGGACCCAACCCGGTGGCAACCGCTTCGAGGGGCTCTTGAGCAAACCTACATGCGGCTGAGTCGCCCAAACCACCACCACCGCGACCGCCACGAGCGGATACTCCAGCACCCGGTCAAAGAGAACCGGTGCTGCCAGGGAGCTGAACATGCCACCCAGCGCCCCACCCAGCGCTGCATGCAGATAAAACGCCGGCAGATCGCGCGTTGGCGGCCGCAACTCCGCCAACCGACCGTGACACACCAGCCCCGCCACCGCCAAGAACACCAAGTGGATCGCCGCCACCAAGGGCCAGGGCGAAGTCCCCCGCACTCCCAGCAGAAACGCGAGCGCAACGGACGCCAATGGGAGCGACCACTCCCACCCGGATCGAAATCTTCGCGCCGTCTCACTGAAGGCCGCAATGTATGTGGCCAAGTAGACCGCCAAGGGCGCAACCCAAAGAAAAGGGACCGACGCCACATCTGTGCACAAAAACGAGGTGCAACTCACCATCAACGCCGAGGGAAGCGCGGCCAGGAGAATCCAAACCAGACGCGTGCGCACGGAAACGGCTGAGGGGATTGGCTCCGAATCCTCCACACGCTTGTCCTCTTGCCGGGGTTTCGCACTTACGCGCAAAGCCAGGCCTCCACAGGCGAGGATGAGGACCACCGCGATCCCATATCCGATGGACCAACCGGTGGCCTGGGTTTTCAGAGCCACCGTGGGTTCGATCAGAAAGGGATAGCTCAGCAAGCTACCCAGACTGCCGGCATTGCTCGCGGCGTAGAGAAAATACGGGTCCGCAGCGCGTTCGCCTGGGGCTCTGCCATACCAGGCCTGCAGCAGGACCGAGGTCCCAGTCAAAGCGAAGAAAGGAAGCCCGGCGTGCAAAGCCAAAACCCAGCAGAGCTGCCATGCGGGTCGACTGGTGGTCTCCAGCTGGGCCAACCCCGAAGTGCTCGCCAGGATCGGCAGACAAAACACCGCCGACGCCAGGAGCAGGCCATGAAGCAGGCATTGCGTTTTCAGAGAGAGATACCGCGAGGAACCGTGAGCGTAAGCATACCCCGCCAGCAATGCGATCTGGAAAAACACCAGACAGACGGTCCACACCCAGGCCGCCCCGCCCGCCCACGGCAGGATCCACTTGGCCATCATCAGCTCGATCCAAAACGAAAGCGCGGCGCTCGCGGCCAGCGCCGTCCCAAACAACCACTTTGTTCCTGATCCTGTCATTCGTGACTCAAGGCGTGCCGAAGCACAAGCGCCTAGGCACAGCTGACCCGGGGGACAGGGAAGGATACTCGGCCAGCCAGGCCGGAGTCAAAAGCGAATGACAAACTGGGCGTGGCTGCTCTCGATGGGACCCTCCTGCACCCAACCGGACGAGGAAAACCTACGACGAGCCATGCATTTCGTAACCGCCACCAATTCAACCCTCGAAGCCGCTTCAGGAATTGACGGTGAGCAAGAAACGCCACTCGCAAAAAGTGCTGGAATTCGCCCATGGGTCTGCCAATGATGCTGTCCATGAAGCAACCTGAGCAACCCATGATGTTTCCATCCCGTCGCGCGTTTCTGAAACAGAATCTGCTGATCACCGCAGGTGCAGCATGCCTGCCCTCCCTCGTGCCTGCCAGCGCGCTGGGAAAGGAAGGTGCCGTGGCCGCAAACAGCCGGATCCAGCTGGGTTGTATCGGCATCGGTCCTCAAGGCCGGGGTGTCATGGGGAATTTCCTAAGCCAGCCAGATTGCCATGTCACCGCGTTGTCAGACGTAGCGAAGCTGAATCTGAATCAGGCCATCAAACAGGTCCAGGACAAGCAGGGAGCGGCTCCGGCCACCCACGCTGACTTCAAGGAACTGCTGGCCCGGAAAGATGTGGACGCGGTTTTGATCGCCACCCCAGACCACTGGCACGTCCCCGCAGCTCTGGCGGCAGCCCGCGCTGGGAAGGACATGTACGTGGAGAAACCGCTAGGGCTTACCATTGCCGAAGACCAGCTCCTCCGCAAAGAGATCCACAAGAACAAGAGAATCTTCCAGTTCGGCACCCAGCAACGTTCCAGCAGCCAGTTCCGACTCGCCTGCGAGTTGGTGCGCAACGGACGCATCGGGCGTCTGAAGCTGATCAATGTCTGGTGTTCGGCCAGCCGCCCTGGCGGCAGCACCAAACCCACCACTCCACCGGAGGGTCTGGACTACGATCGCTGGCTGGGACCGGCTCAACAGACCCCGTACACCGACGGCAAGGCCTTCGACAACCTGCCGGAGGGTTCCTGGAAAACCTGGTGGTTCAACTACGACTATGCCCTGGGATTCATCGCTGGTTGGGGGGTGCATCCGCTGGACATTGCCTATTGGGGACACCCAGCCATGATGTCGAACACCTTCGAAGTCGAGGGTAAAGGTGTGATCCCGACCGAAGGCGCCTGTAACACCTCCGTGGCGTGGGATGTCAACTTCACCTTTGCTGATGGCGTGCGCATGGTCTACCGAGGAGTTCGTAACAACTACGAGAAAGAACTCCCGATGAACGATTTCAAACCGTGGGAGAAAAAGTACGGGCGGGTGATCGATCATGGCACCGCCTTTGAAGGCTCAGAAGGGTGGGTGCTGGTGGACCGGGGTGGCATCCGCACCTCTCCAGAGAAGTTGGTGGAGGAGAAGTTCACGGACAAAGACGTTCGCCTCATCCAAAGCAGCAACCACGCTCGCAATTTCCTCGATTCCGTGAAGAGCCGCAAGCCGGCCATCTGCTCCATCGACGAAGCCTTCCAGGCCGACGCCCTTTGTCACCTGAGCGACATAGCCACGCGCATGGGAACGCCGCTTCGCTGGGATCCGAAGAAGGAGAGATTCGTGGACGACAAGGAAGCCAACACCCGCATTGAAATGCGTCCGGCAAGGAAGCCGTACCAGTTCAAGTAGGCTCTGCCTTGTTCAACGAATGTGTCATCCGTGGGGTGAGTTTTGCCCCTGCCCGGTTCTGCGCCCCCATGGCTGGGTACACCCATAGCGCTTTCCGCCGTCTGGTGGCGGAGTTGGGCGGCTGTGGAGCGTTCTGGACCGAAATGCTCGCGGCCAAGCAAATCCTCAGCGATAACTTCGAAGAATCCCCTTGGGTACGGCGGCGTCCCCAAGAAGGTCGAGTGGTGTTCCAACTCATGGCGCTGGAGAAAGATCCCATGGACCGGATCCTCGACCGGCTCGGCGAACAGAGGGTGGAGTATGTCGACCTCAACCTGGCCTGCGATGCTCCCGCCATTCGCATGCGGGACGCGGGCAGCGCTCTGTTCGAAAACTTCGATGCCATGCGCAAAGTGGTGACGGAGAGCAGGCGGCACTGGCCGGGCCTATTGACTGCCAAGATCCGACTGGGATCCAGGAGGCCTGGTTGGGAGCAGCGTTTTGCGGAGCGAGTCCGATTTCTCGAGGA
Organism: uncultured Verrucomicrobiota bacterium; assembly: GCA_964411985.1. Classification (GTDB taxonomy): domain Bacteria; phylum Verrucomicrobiota; class Verrucomicrobiia; order Limisphaerales; family J093; genus CAYPNF01. The sequence continues at coordinate 73,579 of CAYPNF010000012.1, read as the reverse complement.
GGCGGGTGTCGATGCCCTGATACTTCACCCACGCTTCTTCGAAGACAAATTCAAGCGGCGTGCGAAGCACGAGTTGATCCCGTGGGTGACCTCCCTCACCAAGCTGCCGGTCATTGCCAATGGCGATCTGGGGGGGCCGGAACACGTCGGGTCACTGATGGGGTCGCTGCAATCGGCCTGTGGAGTGATGATTGGGCGCATGGCGGTGGCGCGCCCCTGGATCTTCGCGGCTTGGGACCATCCAGCGGAGGTTCAGTACGGAGACCTGTGGCGGCGGATGTTGCGGTACATTGCTGAGGACTTTGAGCCTGCGGTGGGTCTGCGGCGAATTAGGATGTTTACCAAGTATTTCTCCGCCAATTTCCTATTTGGACACGCTTTCTACGTCCAGATCCTGAATGCCCCGACGCTGGAAGAAGCGCAGGCGAGGGCGGAGGCCTTCTTTGCCGGGTCGCCGAAAACGGTGGCCCGGCCGTCGCTGGGGGGATTGTAGCCGGGCTTGTGGTAAGGCAGGGCTGTCCACGGCACTCCGTTTGGATGGTTGGCAGAATGCGCGTTCTTCCGAACGCATCGACAGAGTGGTTTTTTCCGCAGACGCCGTCGGCAGACAGCACTTGCTCTCTCCGCCTCGTCTCCAGCGCGCTTTGCCAAGCGCGGCTACAAATTGGGAGACAAAACCCGCTTGGCAAACCGGGGTCTATCCCACAGTCTTTCCAGCGGTGAAGGCATTGGATGAAAAGGGTGGAACCGCCACCCCAACCAGAACCCAAGTATTCCGAGTCCGGGGTCTGACGAAGACCTACGGGTGGGGGCACGCGGAGGTACACGCCCTGGCGGGGGTGGACCTGGACCTTTACTCCGGCGAACTGGTGGTGCTGCTGGGGCCTTCAGGCAGCGGCAAGACCACGCTCCTGAACAACCTGGGCGGATTGGATGTGCCGACCTCGGGTGAGTTGAACTACCGAGACCTCGACCTGACCAGGGCAACTGAGAAGGAGTTGACGGAATACCGGCGAGAGAGTGTTGGTTTCGTCTTCCAATTCTACAACCTGATTCCCAGTCTCACCGCCCGGGAGAACGTGGCTCTGATCACCGAGATCGCTCACAATCCCATGGCTCCAGAGGAAGCCTTAGAGATGGTGAACCTAGGTGCTCGGCTCGACCATTTCCCGGCCCAATTATCTGGCGGCGAGCAACAACGCGTGGCGATTGCGCGCGCGATTGCCAAGCGGCCGGCCGTGTTGCTCTGCGATGAGCCGACAGGAGCTCTGGATGTCAAGACAGGCATTGTGGTCCTGGAAGCCATTGAAAGGGTGAATCGCGAACTAGGAACCCTGACGGTGGTGATTACGCACAATGCGATCATGGCGGATATGGCGGACCGGGTGGTCTACTTCTCGGACGGCTCGGTGCACCGGACTCGGGAAAACACTGTGCGAGCGCCGGTCCGCGGCCTCAGTTGGTAATGATCTCGCAACTGGATCGCAAACTCTGGCGCGATTTGTCCCGAATGAAGGGGCAGGCCATTTCCGTGTCGCTGGTGATGGCTTGCGGGTTGGCGATGATGATCATGGCGCGCAGTCTGATCTTCTCACTGGAGGAGACCCGCCTTGAATACTACCAGGCACATAGGTTTGCAGAGGTATTTGCCCACTTCAAACGCGCTCCCATGTGGGTGGCGGACCGGGCACGGGCTATCCCGGGGGTGGCAGCACTCGAAGCTGATTTGTCGTGTCAGGTCACGCTGGATATTCCCGACTTGGAGGAGCCAGCTAGCGGCCTCGTTCGTTCTGTTCCCGAGCAGAGTGAACCCCTCCTAAACCGTCTTTACCTGCGGGCAGGTCGATGGCTCAGCCCTGGCAGCCGCGGGGAAGTGCTCGTAGGGGAAGCCTTTGCGGAAGCGAACAACCTGAAGCCCGGAGATGCCATTGCCATGCTCCTGAACGGACGCCGTCAGGAACTCAAGATCGCGGGCATCGTGCTCTCTCCCGAGTACATCTTTGAATCAAGGCCGGGCACGGCCCTGCCGGACAACCGGAGTTACGGGATCTTCTGGATGTCCTACAAGGAGGTAGCGGCCGCATTTGACCTGGATGGCGCCTGTAATCACCTCTCCCTGGCGTTGGAACCAGGGGTATCAGCCCAGCCGGTTCTCGCGCAACTGGATCAGTTGCTCCTGCCCTATGGCGGACGAGGCGCTTATGGCCGCAAGGACCACCCGTCGCATATCCGAGTTTCCGACGAGATCCGCATCTTGCAGACGCTCTCCATCGGTTTTCCCTTGGTTTTCCTCAGCGTGGCGGCATTCATGACCAATGCCGTCCTCTCCCGGTTGGTCAATCTGCAGCGGGAGCAAATTGCGGTGCTCAAGGCCTTTGGGTTTGGTAACCGCCAGATTGCCCTGCACTACCTTCAATTCGCTTTCGTAATGGTGGCAGCGGGAACTGTGATTGGATGGATCGGCGGCATCATCCTGGGTCACCACATCGTGGACATGTACCATCTTTTCTTCCGGTTCCCGCAGTTGGCGTTTCGGTTCGACCGTTCCTCACTCTTGCTGGCCTTGGGCTTATGTGGGGCGGCAGCAGCCGTAGGCGTGTTGAGTGCCGTTCGGCGCGCGGCCCGATTACCTCCCGCCGAAGCGATGCGCCCCGAGCCTCCTGCCAACTACCGACCCGCTTTGTTGGAACGGACCGGGATCGCCCACTTCCTTTCGAACACCTTCCGCATCGCGGTCCGCAACCTGGAACGGAAGCCCGTTCAGGCCCTTTTCACGGTTGCAGGATTGGCGCTGGCTACAGGAATCCTGGTCATCCCCAATTCGTTTCGCGACGGCGTCAACGAGGTGTTGGGCTTCCAGTGGGATATCGTGCAGCGTCAGGACTTGAGCATCGGATTGCTGGAACCAGGCAACGACCGCGTCAAGCATGACATCCGGCAACTACCGGGAGTGCTCTACGCAGAACCGGTCCGCAACGCCATGGTACGCATTCACTCCGGACATCGCCAACGCCAACTTGGCATCTTGGGGATCGAGGCGGGCGGCCCTCACAACCGCGTCATCAACGCCGCCTACCACCAGATTCCCCTGCCCTCACAGGGCCTGGTCGTATCAGCCAAACTGGCAGAGGTCCTCCATGCCGCGCCCGGCGATCTGTTGACGATCGAGTTCCTGGAGGGAAAGCGTCTCTCCAAGCTCGTTCCGCTGGTGGGGTTGGCCGAGGACTTCGCCGGCATGGCGGCCTACATGGACCTCCACGCCCTCAATCGACTCCTGGAGGAAGGCGATGTGATCACTGGGGCCAGCATCCGCGTTGATCCCAACCAGAGGGGAGCGTTTCTCCGGGCGCTCAAAGGGCTCCCCCGCGTGAGTTGGGTCGCGATCAAAGAATCACTGCGCGCCAATTTCCAAAAGACGACGGCGGCCAGCATTGGGCTGATTCAAAAGATCTACCTCGGTTTTGCCGTGGTGGTGGCGTTTGGGGTGGTCTACAACAATGCCCGGATCTCGCTCGCGGAACGAGCCCGCGAGTTGGCGACGCTGCGTGTGATCGGCTTCTCCCAGCGCGAAGTGGGGGCGGTGCTCATCACGGAACTGGTCCTGTTGGCCATGCTGGCCGTTCCCCTGGGCTTGCTGGCCGGAACGGGATTTGCAGCGGTCATTCTCCGGTCGGTCAACACGGAAACGGTCCGCTTGCCACTGGTTCTCACGGCGAACAACTACGCCTTTGCCGTGCTAGTCATCACGGTCGCGTCCGCCCTCTCCGCTCTGGTGGTTCTCCAACGACTCCGGCATCTTGATCTGGTGGGCGCTTTGCGAGCCCCTGAATAAGCACCTTGCGAAACCTCATGAATCCCAGCCAATCTTCTCCCTCCGCCAAACCTGCCAACCGAGTGGCTCCGCGACGCCTTCGCTGGCTGCCTTACCTGGGCGCCATGCTGCTGGTTGCCCTCATTCTTGCCGGCCTCTGGCCTCGCCCAACCCCGGTGGAGACTACTCAAGTCGCCCGCGGCAGCTTAAGGGCAACGATCAACGAAGAGGGAAAAACGCGAGTCCGCAACCGATACCTGGTGAGTGCGCCGGTGGCAGGGCAGCTCCGGCGCATCAACCTCAAGGCCGGCGCCACCGTGGAACAAGGAAAGACCGTGGTCGGGATCATTGATCCGCTCGATCCCACGCTCTTGGACGCGCGCAGCCGTCTGCTGGCCGAAGCGCGCCGGGACGCGGCCAAGGCAGCGCTGGCCAAAGCCCAGGCAGCCCACGAATTCGCACGGAATGATTTGGCGCGCATCGAAAGACTCTTCAGTGAGGGCACCGTCACAATCCAAGATCTGGAAGGAGCCCGGTGGCGAGAGGTCTCCTCGGCCCGAGACGTCTCCAGCGCAGAGAGCTCCCTGCGCTTGGCCGAGGCGGAACTGGGCGAATTCGGCGGCTCTCAGGAGGGTGGTGCAAAGCCAGCCATCGGACCTACAACGGTGCTGTCGCCGGCCAGTGGGAGGGTGCTCCGCGTCTTTGAGGAGAACAGTCGCGTGGTGAACGCCAGCACACCTTTGCTCGAGATCGGTGATCCCACCGACCTCGAGGTGGTGATCGAAGTCCTCTCGAGGGATGGAGCCGCCGTCGCTCCGGGTTCCAAGGTCTACTTGGAACATTGGGGTGGCAACGGGGTGCTGGAGGGAAAGCTCCGCCTGGTGGAACCAGCCGCCTTCACCAAGATCTCCGCGCTGGGAGTGGAGGAACAGAGGGTCAGAGCCATCGCCGATCTCACCACCCCGCCCCAGGACCGCCTGACGCTCGGCGACGGATTCCGGGTGGAGGCGCGGATTGTGACTTGGGAGTCAGGAAACGTGCTGAAGGTTCCCTCGGGAGCCCTGTACCGACGAGGACAGGATTGGGCGGTGTTCAAGGTTATTCTAGGAAGGGCCGTACCGAGTATGGTGAAAACGGGCCGAACTAGCGGAACCGAGACGGAAATCCTCGAAGGGCTACAGGAAGGCGAAGAGATCATCCTTTACCCAGGAGATCGCATTACCGCGGGACTTCGCATCCGTCGCATAAAGATCTAGTCCAAAGGCTGGACGACCAGGCGAAGACGGCGCTACAATCCGGGCATGCCGCTTACGCTGGAAGTCATGTCGAGAGAGAACTCGAATGGACCACGGATGATGGAGCGGAGCCCTCGTTGGCTGGGTTGATTGAAGTCCCATGAGTCACTCGTGTATCCAATATGTGCAAGGCAACCGTCTACCGGTGATGGTGCTGTGGCTTGTTTTCTGGCTGGCGGGTCCAAGGCAGATGCACGGGGCGGAAACCACTTCCGACTACTCCACCATCAGAGGTTTCTTTGGGAAGCCCGTGAATTCCGATACCATGGCTCGAATATCCGCCGTAGCCACCTACGTGGATCTGGATTGGAAACTCTTCTATGCGCAGGATGAAACGGGGGGGTGCTTGGTGCGGCATCCGGCACCGAATTGGAGTTTCGCCCCCGGTGACCGGATCCTGATCGAAGGATATCGAATGGATGCGGCGACCACCAATCCGCCACACGTGCTGCGTGACGTCAACGTACAGCGGCTGGCGGCAGGCCAGCGGCCTGCGCCTCGGGTGGCTACTGGGGCGAACTTGGATAGCCGAGCCTTCGAATCCCATTGGGTACGAGTCAAGGGTACAATCCGATCCGTCGTGGAGCTTTCACGACTCAAGCTTTTTCTCGAGGTCGATGGCAAACCAGTGATCCTGTGGGTGCACCGCTACCAACCGACGGACTTAGCGGGCCTGCTGGACGCCGAAATCACGGTCGATGCAATCTGTTGCCAGGAAGGATACGCAGCCACCGGCAGGGCAGAAGAGACCTATCTCCTGACGGATACCTTCGAGAACATCCGAGTCGATCGCGCCGGTCCAGCCAGGCCGTTTGAACTAGTGCGAACCCCGATCGGCCAGTTACGGATTCAACCCAACACCCCCACTACCCCCACGCGCCAACTGATCCGCGGCCGGGTTACCGCCCAGCAACAGGGCATCTCCCTCTCCGTCCGCGATGAGACCGATCAGGCAACGGTTTTTTCTCCGTTGCAGGTCACACTCGCCATGGGAGACTTGGTGGAAGCCATTGGCTTCCCTTCGACTCATGAAGAAAAACCGGCCCTGCGGGACGCCGAATTCCGGGTGGTGGAAACCTCGGCGGTCCCGCCAGTCGCAGCCCAGGCCAACACGAGTCTGCGAGTACTGAGGACCATCAAGGAGATTGTGGGGCTCTCGCGTGAAGAGGCCGGCAGGGAGTATCCGTTGCAGGTAACGGGAGTGATCACCCACTTCACCCCGCCCGGGAAAGCTCTGTTTCTCCAAGACGGGGAGTCCGCGATTTATGTCAGTTTGATGAGCCAGTCCCCGGCGGTGAAAGCAGGTCAACGGGTGGAGATATCCGGGGTGACCAAACCCGGCGGCGTGCTCCCCATGATCTCGCCGGTGAGGATCTCCGTGCAAGGAGACGGTGTGCTACCCCCCGCACCCTTCATGTCGTACCACGCCGGCATGACCGGTCTTTTTGATTGTCGTCGGGTCGAAGTACAGGGGGTGGTCCAATCCACCACCTACGCGGATGGGATTCTGAATCTCGATCTGGTAGCAGTAGACGGACGTTTCTGGTGCACGGTGCCGTCCTCGGCGGAATCGCAGCCTCGCACGAACCTGGTGAACGCGTATGTCGCCATCCAAGGAGTCTGCATCCTGAACCTGGACCGCCTGGACGCCCCGGCGGACGTGCAAATCACGATCCAGCAGGAGAGCGACATCCAAATCCGGGAGAGCGCCCCCCTCAACGAGTTTCAAATTCTCCCCACCACCATCAGGGATGCGTTAGGTTTCATCCCCCCGGCGCAAGCGCATCGCCGCCTGAAAGTCCGTGGCGTGGCGACTCTCTGGCGTCCAGGGAAAGAACTCTATGTGCAGGATGCAACCGGCGCCATCCGCGTGCAAAGCGACCAGACCAACCGCGTGGAGATTGGGGATGAGGTAGAGGTCGTTGGTTTTCGCGCGATTCAGGAGAATGAAGCCATGCTGGGCAGCGGCGATTACCGCGTGGTGGGGAAGGGAAAAACGGTGATGGCACCTCTCCTCCCCGCAAACGAAATCTTGAACATAACCAACCGCAGCCGGCTAGTGCAGGTCGATGCGCGCCTGCGGGAAGATGTGCCGCCTTCCGCGGCCCCCGAACTCGTTCTGGAGGTCGGCCGAGACGTCTTCACCGCCGGATTGGAGCCGATGGAAACCGGACAACTCGCTCCCTCCTGGCGTGCCAACAGCAAACTGAGAGTCACTGGGATCTGCGTGTTGCGGCTGGATGGGTACCAGGAACCCAGGGCATTCCGCCTGCTGGCTCGCACTCCGGCCGATATCATGGTTCTGGAGTCTCCTCCTTGGTTCACTACCCAGCGCATTGTAGCGCTCCTCCTCCTACTGTTGGTGATCGTAGTTGCCTCATTAGTCTGGATCGGGGCGTTGCGGCGGCGGGTATCTGACCAAACCGATCTGATCCGGCGGAGGCTGGAATCCGAAGCAGCCACACAACGGCGTCTTGCCCTGGTTTGGGAAGCCTCCGCCGACGGCATGCGAATGACGGATGGCAACGGAATCGTCGTCCAGGTGAACGATGCTTACTGCCAGATGGTACAGAAAACGCGCGTTGAACTGGAAGGCTGTGGGTATCTGGGGGCTTTTCAGACGGAGAACCCGGATTCGCTCGTGGCTGAATACCAAGACCGTTTCCAGCGGAGGATTGTCTCCCCTCGGCAGGAAACCGAGATGATTCTATGGAACGGCCAGTCCAAGTGGTTCGAACTCACCGAACGGTTCATCGAACATACCGAGTCTTCTCCGTTATTGTTGAGCCAGTTCCGCGATGTGACGAGGCAAAAGTTGGAGGAGGCAGAAAAGGCCAGGCTTCAGGAGCGTTTGGCCCAGGCTGAGAAGACGGAGTCCATCGGGCGCCTGGCAGGCGGGGTGGCGCATGATTTCAACAACATGCTCCAGGTGATCCTGGGCAACACAGCGCTCGCACTTGAGGAAACCCCCCGAGGTAGCCCCCTCCACCAGGCGATGGAGGAAATCCACAGTTCGGCCCAACGCTCGGCCGACTTGACTCGGCAGCTCCTGACTTTTGCCAGAAAACAAACCGTCAGCCCCAAGATTCTCGATCTCAATGAAACGGTGGCTTCCCTGCTCAAGATGCTGCAGCGATTGATCGGTGAGAATATCCAACTCATCTGGATTCCAGGCAACGACCTTTGGCCGGTGAAAATCGATCCGGCTCAAGTGGATCAGGTTCTGGTCAATCTATGCGTGAACGCTCGAGACGCAATCGTCGAGACGGGCAGGATCAGCATCAAGACGGCCAACAGCCGGTTTGATGAGGCTCGCGTCCGGGCCCATCCGGATTGCGCCCCGGGAGATTATGTGGTGCTGACGGTGACCGACGACGGAGGTGGCATGGATGAAATAGCCTTGGCGAATCTCTTTGAACCGTTCTTCACGACGAAGCAGATAGGCAAAGGCACTGGCTTGGGGTTGGCCACGGTTTTTGGCATTGTGAAGCAGAATCGAGGCTTCATCGAGGCTCACAGTCGCCCCGGGAAGGGAGCGACTTTCACCATCAGCCTTCCCCGATCGGAAGCACCGGTCGCGGCACCGGCGTCTCGCGTGCAGCAAGCCCCTTTACGCGGGAATGAGACGGTGCTGCTGGTGGAGGACGAAGAACAAATCCTGAGTCTGGCACGCCGCATTCTGACCCAGTACGGCTATCACGTGCTGGCCACTCCGAGTCCAAATGCCGCATTGCAGATGGCGCGAGAACACTCCGAGCCTATTCAATTGTTGATCACCGATGTCATCATGCCGGAGATGAATGGCAAGGAGCTCAGGCAGCGACTCGCGCTTCTGAAACCAGGAATCCGGTGTCTTTACATTTCCGGCTATACGGCGGACGTAATCGCGCAACATGGAGTGCTGGAGGCTGGCACTCACTCTCTTCAGAAACCGTTTTCTGTCCAAACCCTCACCGACAAAGTCCGGGAAGTGATGGAGGGCGTCACGTGAGCTTCTGACGGTTTCGCACAAGCCCCGGGCGTAGACCGTGCTGCAGCTGAAATCTATCCCTGCGACGCGGTTGCGAACCACCCTCCATCGTCCTTGAGGCCCCCAGGCAGGCCAGATTTTCATTGCATGAATAAGGAGGCCGGATCAGGATTTTTTCCATTAGCCCGTTTAACTGAGCAACGATACTATGAATATACCTGTCGATCCCAGCGGTTCTCTTTCCCGTCGTGGTTTCCTCAAGAGCTCCTCCCTCCTGGCGGCGGGAGCAGCGGTGGGTCCCTACGTGATCACCACCCACGCCGCCAACGAGGATCCGATTCGAATTGGCCTGATTGGCTGTGGCGGCCGGGGTACCGGAGCGGTCCTGGACGCATTGGGTGCGGCGACGAAAGTCATTTATCCTTCGGCCGGCTATCACACGGAGGATGTAGCGGCGGGTGCAGCGGTCACGAATAAGAACATCGAAGTCGTCGCCCTGGCGGATGTCTTCGAAGATCGCTTGAGCAACTGTCGGGAGCAATTGGGAAAGCTCGGCGTGAACATCCCCAAGGATCAATGTTTCGACGGGTTTGAGGGATACAAGAAACTCTTGGCCATCGACAAGATCAACTACGTCATTCAAGCAACGCCACCCCATTTCCGACCGATGCATCTAAAAGCAGCCGTCGAGGCAGGCAAGCACGTGTTCATAGAGAAACCGGCGGCAGTGGATCCGACCGGGGTGCGGATGGTCATGGAGGCGGGCGAAATTGCGAAGAAGAAGGGCTTGGGCATCGTGGCGGGCACCCAACGCCGTCACATGAAAGGCTATAACGAGACCATCAAGCGCATCCAGGACGGCGCCATCGGCGAACTGGTCTGCCTGCGATCCTACTGGAACGGCGGCGTGATCTGGGTCATCGAGCGCAAGGACGGCATGAGCGACATGGAATGGCAATTGCGCAATTGGAATTACTTCACCTGGGCGGGGGGCGACCACATCGTGGAACAACACCTGCACAACCTCGACGTCATGAATTGGGTTGCGGGTACCCATCCGATCAAAGCCTATGGCATGGGCGGACGCCAGGGACGCCCGAATAAGACCTACGGGCATATCTACGACCATTTTGCGATCGAGTATGAGTATCCGAACGGGATGCGGATGTTCAGTCAATGCCGCCAGATGAACGGATGCGAAGGCAAGGTGGAAGAGGCGGCGGTCGGCACGAAAGGCACTTCCAACTGCGCTACCTGGATCAGACCCAAAGAGGGGCAGGTCTGGCGTTTCCGGGACCAGGAAGTCAACGCCTATCACCAGGAACATCAGGATCTCATCGCCAGCATCCGGGCGGGCAAACCACTCAACGAAGCCCAAGCGGTGGCGGAGAGCACGCTCACAGCCATCATGGGACGCGAAGCGGCCTATACCGGGCAGACCATTGAATGGGACAAGGCCATCGCCGCCAAGCAGCGCCTTGGTCCCACCAAGTACGAATTGGGCAGCCTCCCGTTCCCTGAAGTCCCGATGCCAGGGAACAACAAATTCGAATGACAGCCCGCTGGGGTGGTGTTCACAGGGAACACCACCCTAGTCCTCCCGCGCCAGATCTCCAATCTTCGCGTCGCCCTGGAGCAGGTCCGCGATGATCGTGGTGCCCATCGAGGGCCCGGCAATGCGCAACTCCCCCGTCTTGGCTCCATCACGGTAGAGGTACACGCGCTGCCCGATCTTTGGCATTGGGCTGAGTGAGTAGTCTACCACCACAAATCGCAACCGCTCGTTCACACTGGCCACACGCCCTTGGTTGCGGTCGACCGGCATGATGCGCGGATACTGAGGTTGAACTGGGTCCTGGGCGGCACCCACTGCAGAGGGAGCCCCAGGAGGTAAAGGTTTTTCTTTAGGGGACTGAGGCTTCCTTGGCTCAGCCTTCTTGGAGTCTTGGACCACGGGCTGAGTATCCGCTTTCTTTTCCGGACCCGGCCGAGGGGTTGAACATGCCTGCATTAGGAGGCCCAGGCCCAAGGACAGGAACAGGAGTCGAGTATCTGAGCTCATTTTCGTTGTGAGGGCTTCTCGCCCGCCTTTTCGAGGTCGGCCACCTTCGCCTGCAGCGCACGCCAGCGCGGATCCCAATTCTCCCAGCTGGCGAGCCAGGCGTCTCCGACGAGATTGGTTCTGGCGGCGGTTACGACGTCGCTGGCCTTGGCCATAGCTTCACGCACCAACTTGGTGTCCCCCCACTTCATCCAAGCCTCCAAAAGGTTGATATGGTTCTCAGGATAGTCAGGCTGGAGATGCAAGGCCCGCTGAAGGTGCAAACGAGCCTTGCTTCGGCTTCCGACGCTGGTGGGCCAGCCCGGGGCCTGGAAGTAAAGCAGGCCGAGGCATCGGTCCGGTCCAGCGTGATCGAAGGATTCATCCAAGGCTTGGGCCCGCTTGAAACTCCTCTCCATCTCTTTCACGAGCTCCAGAGCCCCAAGGAACTTGGTGCGGGCAAGCTGCCCAAGGTTCATACCCAGATAGTAGTGGGCGGCGGCGAGATTCGGCTGGGAGGTCAGGAGAGCGCGAGTCACCTGGATGCCGGAGTTGGCCAAGGAAGCCCGCTGCTCGTTGTTGGTGGCAAACTCACCCAGATCAAAGCAGGCGCGAGCAAACTGCCAGCTCAGAAGGGCGTTGGTTGGCGACGCTAAATAGGCCTCCTTTCTGGCTGCAAACTCCTTGCGCGCATAGAGTAGCGATGGACTGTCAACAGCCCAAGCCAGACCGAATCCGAAGAACAGGAAGACCATTGCCAGCATGGTAACCAACCTGGTTTCAGCCAGCTCCCGAAGCGCCTGATTTAGGGAATTAGTGGTTGCCATCGCTTGACGCCGTTTTATATTAGCACGATGAAGTTTACATGGCGACATCTACTGAAAGCAACCCTGCTTGTTATGGCGGTGTTGCTAGGGGGGTGCGGAGGCATCTCGATGTCGGACACCATATCTCCTGCCTCGTTTTTCCTCCCGGGAGTGCAGGTCAAGCCTCTTCCCGCGCCCACGGCCGACCCAGTACCCTTGGCTACCAACAGTCACGAGGTGCTTATGTCGAGCCGTAAGTAACTGCAAGTATGAGATTTCCCTTGGCGTTGACGGCGAAAATCGCCGCCCACATCATTAAACACAAGATACTGAGGACGCCCCGGTTTGCGATGGTTCTGCAGTTGGAACCTTTGCATACCTGTAATTTGACCTGCACCGGATGCGGCCGGATTCGAGAGTACTCCACCAGCCTCAAAGACGTCATGAGCCTGGAAGACTGTCTGGCCTCAGCCACCGAATGCCAGGCACCCATGGTATCGGTCTGTGGTGGCGAACCCCTCATCTACCCCAAGATCGAAGAACTGGTGAGTGGCCTGCTGGACCAGGGACGAATCGTTTATATCTGCACCAACGGGTTATTGATGCGGCGAAAGCTGCGGGATTACTTGGCCTCCATCTATTCTCCCAGCCAAGAACCCGTGATCGCCCGTCTGCTCCAGGAGAACCTGGTGACAGAGAAGGAGGCAGAGACCATTCGCAAAGGCAAACAAAGTGATCGCCCGGTGATCGCCCCTTCCCGTTGGATCTACTGGAACGTCCACGTGGATGGTCTGGAGTACACCCACGACTTGATCGTCGAGCGCGAGGGTGTCTTCAAGGAGTGTGTGGAGGCGATCAAAATGGCGAAGATCCTGGGATACCAAGTCGCGACGAACACCACCGTCTACAAAGAGACTGAGGTCCACGAGATCGAGCAAATGTTCGCGTATTTCTCCGCCTTGGGGGTGGACGGCCATACAATTTCGCCCGGCTATGACTACGATGCGGCGAAAAAGGACATGGCAAAGCGGTTGGGCCGAAACCCTGACGATTTCTTCCTCACGCGCAAAGCTACCCGCGAAAAATTTGCCAGGATTCTCGACTGGGGCAAGCGCTACACCATTTTCGGAACCCCAGTGTACCAGGAGTTCCTGGCGGGACTGAGGGATCTCACCTGCACGGCATGGGCGATCCCGACGCGCAATCTCATGGGCTGGAAAGCTCCCTGCTACCTCATGACAGACGGCCACTACGCCGGTTACCAGGAGATGCTCGACAAGGTCGACTGGACCAAATACGGAGTGGTGGGGGGGGTGGCACGGGATCCGCGCTGCGAAAACTGCATGGTCCATTGCGGGTATGATCCCAGCGGCGCTCTGGGGGTGGATTACCAGTCGGGCGACACCTGGAAGAATATCCGGTACAACTTCGGTGCGAAACCGCTTCCGGATCCCGCCGGTCTGAAAGTCAAGGCGCTCAACGGCTGTTCGGTAGGCAAGGGCCATCTCGCTGAGGCGCGGTCGGCACTGCAAACAAACTCCCAAGGCTGCGGCGGGGCGAGTGACACCCGTGAGCGGGACGACTTGCTCGCCAAGATGGCTTCCGCCAAGAAACCGGCGTGAGCGTTGCCCCCAACACGCCTCCACGGCCTCCCCACTTGGGCAGACGACAGCACCCACTGATAGATTGAATTTGTGAAAGCTCTGTTTCTGAGTCCTCCTTCCTTCGATGGTTTTGACGGTGGCGCGGGTTCGCGTTACCAGGCCAAACGCGAGGTCACTTCGTTCTGGTATCCCACCTGGCTGGCGCAACCCGCCGCCCTGGTACCCGGCAGCAAATTGCTCGATTGTCCACCGCACAACATTGGTGTGCAGGAATGCCTCGCCGAGGCCGACAAGTACGACCACGTCATCATCCACACCTCCACGCCCTCGTTGCGAAACGACTGCAAGGTAGCGGAAGCCATCAAAGAACGGCGTCCTTCCACCCTGATTGGGTTCGTGGGTGCCCACGCAGCCGTCCTCCCCGCCGAGACGCTGAAAGCCTCTCCAGCGATCGACTGGGTTGGGCGCAAGGAGTTTGATTTTACCTGCAAAGAGGTGGTGGAGGGCCGACCCCTTTCGAGCATCACGGGCCTCTCGTATCGCAAAGAGGGCAAACTGGTTCACAATCCGGAAAGGGAACTGATCCAGGACATGGATATACTGCCTTGGGTGGTGGACACCTACAAGCGCGACCTGGAGATCGAAAAGTATTTTATCGGGTACTTGATGCACCCGTACCTCAGCATCTACACGGGGCGCGGTTGCCCGGCTCAATGCACCTTCTGTCTTTGGCCTCAAACCATCGGCGGCCACAAATACCGCGTGCGGTCCGCGCAGAACGTAGCGGACGAGATGGCGCACGCGAAGAAGCTATTCCCCCAGGTGCGTGAATTCTTCTTTGACGATGATACCTTCACCGCAAATCTGCCGCGGGCGCGGGAAATCGCCCAGAAACTGAAGCCCTTGGGTGTGACCTGGTCCTGCAACAGCCGGGCCAATGTCAACTATGAGACCATCAAGCTCATGAAGGAGTGCGGATTGCGCCTGCTCCTGGTGGGATACGAGTCGGGCAGCCAGTCGATCCTGGACCGCGTCAAGAAAGGGGTCACGGTGGAAGAGATGCGGAAATTCACCAAGGCCTGCCGCGAGCTTGGGGTGGCGATTCACGGCACCTTCATCCTCGGCCTTCCCATTGAAACCAAGGAGACGATCGAGGAAACAATCCGCTTCGCCCAGGAACTCGACGTGTTCAGCATTCAAGTCTCGCTCGCCGCGCCGTATCCGGGAACCGAGTTGTACGACATGGCCAAGCAGAACGGCTGGTTTGCCAAGAAAGACAAGACCGATATTCTCCATGGGGACGGGCTGCAACAATCCACACTGGAGTACCCCGACCTGAGCAAAGAAGAGATCTTCGAAGCAGTCGAACGCTTCTACCGTCAGTATTACCTGCGTCCGAAACCGATTCTCCGCATCATCAAGACCATGATGGAGGATCGGGACGTCTGTGTGAGGCGCTTGCGGGAAGGGTATGAATTCTTCGGCACCATGCTGCAACGGCGCAACGACCTTCAGGCGGCGCGTGCCGCGAGCGCAGCGTGAGCCTGTCACACAGCATAAAGACGGTCTGGGGCCGCCTGCTGTTTGCCGCGAGTCTCTTTTGTCTCGCGGGCTGCGCCACGAAACCGCCCTCTCCAAGCCCACCGGCTCACACACCACCGAGTTCTGCCCCTATCATCATGCATGCCGACCCAGAGCAGGCCGCCAAACTTGTAGCCGAAGGAAAAGTGGTGGTTCTGGACATCCGCACGCCGGCAGAGTACCAGGCCCAACGAATCGCCGGCGCCACGAACCTGGATTTCCGCGCGCCTGATTTCGAACAGCGATTGGGAACGCTGGACCGCAACGCTCCTTACCTGCTGCATTGCGCCTCGGGAAACCGCAGCACCCGTTCCCTCCCCATTTTTGAGAAATTAGGATTTCAGTCCATCACACACCTGGATGGGGGCATCCGAGCGTGGATTACGGCGGGAAAACCAACCGAAACCGGAGAATCACGGTGACCGAGGGTTCGGTGTGAAAGTCCTGTACGATTGCCAACGCTGCACGGCCTGCTGCCGCTGGCCTGGCCAAGTCAAACTCTCGGAGGCCGAAGTGTCGGCGCTGGCCCAATTCCTGAACCGCAGCGAATTTGACTTCATCCAGGAATTCACCCGCTTGCGAGCCGATCGGCTGGGCTTGAGCCTCATCGAGAAAGCCAACGGAGACTGCATCTTTCTCGAAGGGAACGAGTGCCTCGTCCAAGCGGTCAAGCCGCAACAATGCCGGGACTTCCCCAACGGGTGGAACTTTCCGGGGTTTGAAAACTCTTGCAAGGCCATCCCGCGTCCGCTCGGGTCCAGACCCGCGCAGTGACCGCTTGAGGTTCTGGTTGCTGGCTTGAGTCAATTCAACACTTGGCACCCGTCCCATGAAGAGCAGAACTCATCCCATTCAGCCTGATTCGGCGACCATATCTAGCTAACTTGGCTAAGGATCAAAGTGAACATGCATGAGGCCAAGACACGGCTTTCGGAGCTGGTGCTGGCGGTCGAAAGGGACAGTGAGACGGTGGTACTTTGTCGGTACGGCCATCGGCGCTACTCAACTGCCCAGCATTCACTCCGACCCGGCCGACCGCCTCTTGGTGGGCGTGGCGATGGAGTCGCAACTTGTCCTGCTCAGCCCCGATCCAATCATACGCAGGTATCCCGGCCTGCAAGTTCTGTGGTGACGTTGTTGGACAGCTTGGCGAGAGCCTTCAGGAGATTATTTCCCAAACATGGGCTTCCTGTGCTAAGGTGATGTCAGTAAAGGCTGCGATATGGCAGAACATTCTGAGCAGCAGCAGGCGAGCGCCGAATGGCTAAAGATCCTCCGCGCAGGAGTCCAGGCTCAACAGTGGGTCCCGGGCGCGATTTGCGTTGGTGGCACTGCGGCGGCGCTCTACGCTGGACACAGGTTGTCCTATGATACGGACCACCTGCTCTCGCAACTTCGAAGCCGGTTCGACGAAGTCCGCAGCATGCTTGAAACCCACGCCGAGTGGAAGACCGCCCGAGTGATGCCGCCCGTTCTCATTCTTGGCAGCATCGGTGACGTGGAGGTCGGTTTCCGGCAGCTAAGGCGCACCCTACCGGTGGAAACGCAGACTCTCACGACTCTGGCAGGTCCGCTTGTTGTCCCGACACTGGATGAGATTCTCTGCATGAAGGCGTTCCTGGCATACAGCCGTCAAACAACCCGGGACTATTTGGACTTCGCTGCTTTGTCTGAGTGCCTGGCGGAAGATGCCGCCTTGGCCTCCTTGCTCAAACTCGACCAGCGCTACGGGGAGACCCAGACTGCATCGGTGGCGCTGGAAGTGGCGAAGTCTTTGAGCGCCTGCAATCCGTTCGATCTGAAGGAATCCGAGTTGCCGGCCTACAAAGGCTTGGTCCCCAAGTGGCACACCTGGGAAGGGACTCGAAACATTTGTCAGCGCTACGGCGTGTTGCTTGGCGAAGCCATTATTCGCCCGGGCGGAGAATAAGGTATGCAGCACCGGCATCTTAATACTCAGGAATGGTCAGCAGCGACGATTGATTCGGTGCTCGATCGTGGCGACCTCACCGATTGGCGGAAGCTCTTTGCGGCCGCTCGAAGCGACCGCGAGGTTGCTCTACTAGTGCTCCAGGTCGCAACCGCTCATGACCTCGGCGGTGCTTCCTTTTTGGCTATAGCTCTTATCAAGCGCCTGGAGGACACGGACCACCCCAGGCCACACCGCCAATAGACCGGTCGCCCGCAGGAGAGGGGGACTCTCTGCGTTAGCTTCCGCCTTCTTGCCTACCCTTTGCGGCTGCTGCAAGCGAGGATCGCCACTAGCAACAGAAACACGATCTGGAGCGAAAAAATCTGGAGTGGGAAATCGAAGCGGGCGTGAAAGAGGCAGCCCGCCAGCGCAATCCAGACCATGCCGGTCAGATCCCCCCCGCAAGCCAAGCCGTCGTGGATGCGCCAGCGCAGGAACACCAGCAGCAACATCGACAAGATCAGTCCCATTCCAACCCAGCCAAAAGTGATAAGGGTCTGCAGCCAGTCGTTGTGGGCGAAAGCGGCCCAGGAATGCGCAGCGCTCGTGCGGTAGAACTGGTACATGGAAGGAAAGGTGCCAGGCCCGCTTCCATACCAAGGATGGTCCACCGCCATCTGTTTCGCATTTTGGTAGATTTCCATCCGGTCTCCCAGATCATCGGCGAAGGCGTTCATGAAGCCGCCCTGGAACTGGTTCCAACCTAAGTAGACCGCAAACCCCACGCCCATCAGGAAGGGAAGGAGCATGGCCAAGCGGGTACGCTTCTCCAGACTCCAAGTGGAGGCCAGGAGAATTCCCAGAGCTGCCACGGCCTGAGCCGAAGCGATCACCACCCCGCCGTGGCTGGCGCTGACGATGGGACAGGCGACCAGCAGGAGAGCGCAGGGTAACAGAATCAGGTGAGGATCGCCCCCGATCCTGGCATCTGCCCGGCGATTGGCTCGGCTTGCTTTGAAAAGCGTCCACCAGAACGCCAAAACCACCGGCCAGACGAGATTGAAGTACTGCGCCCCATTCCCGCGATAGGCGAAGGACCCGAAATGGAACTCCGGGGTGCCAAAGCGCGGAGTCAGGATCCAAAGCAGTTTGCCCGTACCATCGAGGCGTTGGAGAATCGATAGCGCCCCCAGGATCGTGCTGCTGATCGTGAGCAACCAGAGCAGCCGGGTCAGACGAGCTGGCAAGGGAGCCGGGGTAGAGGTCTGGGGCCCGAAAGCCACCGGTTCGATCTCTCCACTCTCCAGCGGGGTTTTGCCCAACAGCCAATCACGAACGGACCAGAAGAAGCAGGCCAGCGAGAGGTACTGCCAAAAGGCTCGCCACGTAAGGCCGGCATCGTAACTGTGCGGCAGCCAGGCCAGGTAGTTCTCGCGGAACACCTGCACGCCGTTTTCGACGGTTGCCCGCGCGTTGATGGCGCTCACCAAGGTGACGAGGAGCAGCAAAACCGTTCCTGCTGCAAGTGACCGGGTAAGGTTCCGGGCTGCCAGGGTGGTAGGCCGAAACATCCCCGCGTCCTCCCTTCCACGTACAGGTTCACCCCACCGGGGCGGGGCGTAGCCGGTCTGCCATCGGATCCAGCGTTTCGCCGCCAGGCAGACGCCGGCCAGGGCACATAACCCAGAGATCACCAGAATTGACCAAGGTTGTGTGGCGCCGAAGAGCCAGGGGGCCAGAACCAAAATCAGGTAGAGCAGAACCTCGGAAGCCAGGTCGAGCGCGCGGTAGCTGCGTGGGGTGCGCTGCACGCCAGTATCGGCGGCAGCCGAGGAAGGAGAAGCAGAGGAAGTCGGGATCCTGCTCTCAGGCCCATCCGTTGCTCCGCTGTTGCGTGGCTCCATAGTGCGCCCTAGGAAAGCGGAAAGGCAATCGTATCACAAGCCAAAACCCGACGGCCAAAAGCCAACTCCCTCAGGAACCGAGCCCTTCGGTGTCTTTCTTCGAAGCGGGAATAGGGGATTCACTTTCCAATACCTGAAAACCCTCTTCGATGAAAGTGGTATTCTGGATCCGGGCAAGGCGGGCGTAAAGCCCCCCCAAAGCCACCAACTGCTCATGGGATCCCCGCTCCACGATGCAGCCGTGGCGGAGAACCAGGATCTGGCTGGCCTTCCGGATCGTGCTCAACCGGTGGGCAATGACGAAACTGGTTCGGCCCCGCATTAACCGCTCCAGCGCTTCCTGGATCAACCGTTCGGTGGCGGTATCCACGCTGGCGGTCGCTTCATCCAAGATCAGGATAGGGGCGTCCTTCAGGAGCGCACGGGCGATGCTCACCCGCTGCTTTTCCCCCACACTCAGTTTGATACCCCGTTCTCCCACTCTCGCGTCATAGCCTTCGGGCAAGCGCTCGATGAATTCGTGGCAGTTGGCCGCCCGAGCCGCCGCGGTGAGTTCCTCAAACGAGGCGTTGAGGCGTCCATACTGGATATTCTCCCGGAGGGTGCCATTAAAGAGAAAAGGCTCCTGACTCACCACGGCGATCTGCGAACGCAGGGCCGAAAGCGGCAGCGAACGCAAATCACGATCGTCCACGAGGATCCGCCCCTGAGCCGCCTGGTAGAAGCCGGGAAGCAGGTTCACCAGGGTGGACTTGCCGGCACCCGTGGGCCCGACCAACGCGATCATCTCCCCCGGGCGTGCAGACAGGGAGACATCCCGCAGGGCGGTCTTGCCGGGCCCGTATTCAAAACCCACCCCCTCATAGACCACCTCACCCCGGAAACGCGAGGGCGGGGCTGGGACTGCCCCTGCGTGCTGTGACTCCTCGGTGGGGGCATCGAGGATATCGAAGATCCTTTCCCCTGCCGCGCGGGCGGCCTGGAGCATTTGGTTCAGCCCGTGCAGACGGCTCACAGGCTCGTAGAAAAGGGCCAGGTAGAAAAGGAATCCAACCAACTCCCCCACAGTCATCCGGTCCGCCAGCACCTCCTTGCCTCCGACCCAGATCACGAGCACCGTCCCGAGAGCCGCCGCGAAGGACATGGCTGGAGAATAAAGGGCCCAAGCTCTCATGATTTCCAGGGTTCCCCAGCGGAGCGCATCGGCGCGTTCCCCAAATCGCGCATTCTCGAACTCCTCGTGCCCAAACGCCTTGACTTGCCGGATCCCCTGAAGATTGTCCATGAGCAAGGCGTTCATGGCGCTCGCGGCCTCCCTTTGAGCGCGGTACCTTTTGTGGGCGGTGGTGGTGTACCACAAGGCTCCTCCGGCCAAAAACGGGAGCGGCACCAAGGCCAGCGCGGCCAGCGTGGGATGGGTCCAGAGGAGGATGACCAGCACCCCCACCACACTGAGAATGGCAACGGTCCCCTGCTCTGTCCCGTCGATCAGGACTCTCTCCACGGAATTCACATCCTCAATGACGCGAGTCATGAGGTCACCCGAGGCGCGTTGGTCGAAGTAACCCACCGGCAGCGCCTGCAATCGGGCGTAGACCGCTCGCCGCATGTCATAGATCACCCCCTGTTCGAAGGTGTTATTCAGCAGGATCCTCAGGCTATTGAACAGGTCCCGAAAGAGAAATGCGGCGGCCAGACCCAGCGACACCGGGACCAGCAGGTCTGCGCGCCTCTTGCCGATCACGTCGTCGATCACAAACTGCGTGAGTTTTGGGTACAGAAAGGTGAAAGCCAACGAAAGGAGGGCGCAAGCGATGGTACCCGCGGCCAGCCAACGATAAGGCTTCAGAAACACGGACACCCGCAGCAGGATCTCGCCGGTGGACCGCGCTCTGGCTTGGAAGGTCGGATCCGAGGGTCGCGCAGACCGGCTGGGATGGAAACGACCTTTCACGTTGGATGCGCCTTCGGAGCTATGGCTTCTGCACCGCTGGAGCGGAGGATGCCGAAGGCGGACCTGTTACCCCAGCCTGACGCTCTTTTTGGAGGTTCCGCAAGATCCTCACCGACGGCCCCTGCTTCGTCCATGTGTCCAGAAGCATCTGTGGGACCGCCTTCGGACCAGCGATGTGCGAGCCGAGCACGATGTCCAGATCTCCATCTCCATCCAAGTCTCCAACGTCCATGACTAACCATCGTCCACTGATGCACTCTCGAAAAGTAGTCGGGGCAAACTTGAGATCCCCCGTGTTTTCCAGGTAGACGAAGCTCTCGCGCGGATCCCCGACGTAGTCCGGAAAATAGGAAATGGCAGCAATGTCCAGATCCCCGTCTCCGTCGAAATCGCGCGCCACCGCCTTGTAGCAGCCATTCATGGGAAAGAAGCTGGTCTCTGCAAACTGGCCACGTCCCTGGTTAAGATAGATGCGAATGCCGTGGTATTTTTTCAAGGGACTTTCGTACTCGCCGTTGTCCCCGTTCACCACCAGCAGGTCGGGTTTGCCATCCTTGTTGAAGTCGGCGAACTCGAAGTAATTGTTGCCGTAGACCGGGGGGGATTGGAAAACGACATCGCCCGTGAATTGCCCTTTGCCGTCATTGTTCATCAGCACCAATGTCTCTAATTCCTGAGCCATCTGAACCCCCAGGTCAGGCTTCCCATCCCCGTTCAGGTCACAAATGTCCACCACAATGGAGCCGGCTTTGCTGGACAGGATATGTTCCCGGTATTGGTCGTCTCCCAAAGCTTCAAACCAGGAGAAGCGCCCTGTCAGATTGCCAAACATGCAGAGAGCGATGTCCTCTTTGCCATCCCCGTTGAAGTCGGCAAAACGGGCCATGGTAGGCCGAGGAAGTTGACTCAACAGTACTTTTCTCGCGCCATAGCCTGCGCCCTGTCGAGGAAACAAGAGGAATTCCCCGCGATAGATCTCGGACGGCATGAAAGTTCCAATGGCGGTCACGTAGAGACCGTTGGATCTCACTACCAGGTCGGTAGGCACATTGGCCACATCCAACTCCGCCGTCTTCACTCCCTCCGAATCCAGGATGTAAATCGTCCCAGTTCGCTCGTCTCCCACAAAGAGGTGTCGGCTCTCCGGAACAATCTTGACCAGGGTGGTAGCGGGAGTAGGAGTCCGAAACCGGGCGGGCTCCGTCCGAAAACCTTTCAGACCGACCTCGATGCGAGGGCGAGGATCCTGTGGGAGGGCGGTGTCGGGAGCACTCTCCAGATACCAACGTTCGATGAGCGGCCAGTCCTCCACCGGAACGAGCGGCCGATCGGTGTAGACCTTCCGGGACTTGATGAGCTCACCCTCGGGCGAACTGCTCCAATCAGGAAGCGCCACTCCCAAGCGGACGGACATGCGCGGCAGGATCTGCTCTTTCCAGTTCTTCTTGTCGAGCAACTTCGGCTCCACGAACTGATGGCAGATGGTGCATGCCTTCCGTGCGGCTTTCTCGCCAGGGGGCATTTTTGCCATCCACGGAGTCTCCTCTTCATCGTCATAAATGGGTGGAGCGGGAGCCGGGGTGGCTGCCAATCCCTCCGCCAAGAATGCAAACCACGCCAGGATGCAAAGCGGGACGATGAAAAACCTCCCGGCCGCGAACCCGAGAAGCGGGTCGGGAAGGCGCCTCTTCATGCAGAAGCGACCCAGGAAACAAAAAGGCAAAAACCGCAGTCTCATCTCGGAGGTGAGACTACGTCATCTGGCCTGCGCTGACCACAACTTCTCCGCACCCCCCAACAGACTACCATGGCCAACTCAGCCCCCGAGAGGGGCAAAACCGTCGTGACGACTTTCTGTGGCGGGAATCGCTTCCAAGTTGGTCATGGGCGGACAAAGAGGCAACTCCACGAAGAAGAGGGTGCCTTCACGCTCCGTGGACTCGAAACCACAGCGGCCGCCCAGATAACGTTCGGTCAACAACTTAACGCTGTAGGTTCCGATCCCCCGGCCCGATCCTTTGGTGCTGAAAGACCGATGAAAGACCTGCAACTGGGTTTCGCGTGAAAGGGAGGCACGATTCCGAACCCACCAGCGCACCCGCCCCTCCACTACTCCACAGCCCACCGTGACCGTGTCGCCGTTGCCACTCGCTTCGAGGGCGTTACGGATGAGATGGCCCAGAATCCGGCGCAGCAGGGCTCGGTCACACCACATGTCCGCCCCGTTGGAATCCGGAGAGATGACCAGACGGCGGCCACTCGCGAAGTCGTGACGGGCGTAGAAAGCAGCCACATTGGCCATCACCGAAAGCGAATTGAGTTGAACCGGCTGAGGCCGGAGATCTCCAGACTCTGCTGCCCGCAAGTCCCGCTGGGCGTAGACATGCTCCATCACCTCCTGCATCCCGGACTTCAGCGCTTCCACTTGCACCTCCGGATCCTCTGTCATCCCGGGCTTAGACCTTTGGGAGAGGGCCAAGACCGCAGCTGCGCTATCGACCAAGTCCTGAAAAAGGGCCCGTTCGAGAACCTGCAGGCGTTTCTCTTGACTGATGTCCTGGATCGAACAGATGACGAACTTTTCCCCTTCCACTTCGAGGGGACTGGCGCATACCAGGAGATCCAGGGCCTCGGGTTGGTTGTTGACGATTCGTGTCAAGCGGCACTCACGCTGGGTTTTTGCCCCTGCCAGACCGAACATGATGGCCTGGAAGGCACCGCACTGAGTGCATGCTTCAGATAGCCCGCATCCCGCTTCATGTTCCGCTGAATGCTGACAGGCACAAGCCTCCCCTAGGCGAGCGCCGAGCAACTCGGACCGGAGCCCTTCCGGTACATACTTTTCAAGATTCTTACTCGAGAAAACGATCTGGCGCCGATCGTTGAGGATGAGCACCTCGTTCACCAGGGATTCCAGAATGGCGACACCCGGCAACGAAGCATGAATCTTCTTGGCTTGCTGCTGCACTACCTCCAACGTGACCCGTTCCCCCGAGTCAAAGACGGACAATGGAATTCTGGTGGCCATGATGATTTCTTCGAGTTCTTGCCTGTAAGACCCAAACAAGCATACTCTGTGCCGCAGGCGCAAAAACAACCCAGACAGCCTTGGAGTGCCCGGAAACGTACACCCTGCTTCCGTGCCGGCTCACCCAAGCGAGGATGCCCTTTTCCCGGGATCCTGCTTGCCATCCACCAAGGTCTCCCTCAGTGCTTAGGCCTCAGGAGAATCGCCTTTTTATTGGTTCCCTCGACTTCCACGCTGTGCGTCTCGACCTGGGCGTCGTCCTTCAAGGCATTGTGAACGATGCGTCGATCAAACGCGTTCATGGGCTCCAGTTCGACAATATCACCCCACCGGCGCACCTTGTCGGCCGCTTCCTTGGCCTTCTTCACGAGCGCTTCCCGCGCCTGAGACCGATAGCCCCCCACGTCAAGCGTGACCTTGGGGGCGCTCTGATCCTGCTGAAAGATCATCCGGTTGATCACATACTGCAGCTCAGAAAGGGTCTGACCCTGACGACCAATCAGGCGACCTGCATCATCACAGATGATATCCAGAAGCAGCCCCTCATCGAAGTTGTGCTCCTGAACCGTGGCCTGAAATCCGAGGAGATTCAGAAACTCCTCAGAAAGTGCTTTCGGGGTGGTTGGCATAAAAATGTCGCGTGGACGCTGATCGCCTACTTCTTCTTCATCGGCGGTAGGGCTGCTTTGCCGGCACCGGGATTCGCGGGCTGGAGAGAGCCTGGTTTGGTCAGCTTCATTTGCAGGATGCTTAACAGATTCTGCACTGTCCAGTAAAGAGCCAATCCCGCCGGGAAACTGTACAGGATGAAGATGAACATCAATGGCATGTACTGCATCATCTTCTGCTGGACTGGATCCACACCTGGTGAGGGAGGAGTCAGCTTGGCCATCCAAAACTGGGTAGCCCCCATCAGCAGCGGAAGTGGGTTGATGGGCAGGCCAAAGATCACCGCCACCGTGTCCGGCTGGGAAAGGTCGCTGGCCCAAAGGAAAGTGGCACCGCGCAGCTCAATTGCACTCTGGAGCATTTGGTAGAAACCGATGAAGACCGGGATCTGCAAGAGGATCGGAAGACAGCCTCCCAACGGGCTCACCCGGTTCTCTTTCATGAACTCCATGAGCTTCTGGTTCATCTTCTTCGGATCATCCTTGTACTTCTCCTGGAGAGCTTTCATCTGAGGCTGAAGCAGTTGCATCCGCTTCATGGACCGGGTGCTAGCTTGGGTGAGCGGCCAGAACAGCAGCTTGATGACAAAGGTGATCGCGATGATGGCTAAAGCGTAGGAGAGCCCCATTTTGTGCAGCCCGTTCATGGACAAGAGCAACGCTTTGGCAAACCATCCAAAGAAGGAGCTGAAATTCATGGCCAAGTCCTGGTTCTTACCCAACTTGGCAAGGGTGTAATACTCCTTCGGTCCCGCAAACAACTCGAGATCGTGCTGAATCTCAGTGCCCGGAGGAAGAGTTTGGGAAGGATACACCCACGCAGCAATGTGGCCAAAAGGACGGTCTACCACCTTGGGATCGGCCGCTTTTTCGGCTGCGGAAGGCCCGGGCAGATCCACCCTGCGCACCGCCAACTGCGGAGCCGGATCCTGGGGAGCACCAATCATGGTAAAAAACTGGTTGTGCGCAGCTGCCCAAACCACGTTGCTCACTCCCGGAGACCGATACTCCGTTCGGGGTGTGCCGGGAAAACATCCAAGCGTTTTGTTCGCAAACCACGGTTCATTCACAAAAGTGGCCGACTTTCCATCGTACCACTGCACCCCAAGGAACTGGTCGCCCGGATCCTTCCGATTCATGGGGGTAGAGGTGCCAACAACCACCTCGTACTCACCCAGGCGGATCGGCTGGGGCCCGCGGTTTGCCAGCTTCACTGACGTCCGCAGGGTGTGGTTTGAGGAGGGAAGAAAGGTCTTCGTAAGGTAGACCCCGTTGCTGAAGAGCTTCTCCGCACGCACCCCGTCGCCCACCCGGCTGAGGGCATAGGGGGCGCCATCCTGAAGCGCCTCGGCGCCAAAGACCGCCAAAGCCGGCACCGTGGCATTCAGGTTGAGCACAATGAAACGGTTCGTGCTGCCTGACTTCTTCGTACCCACACCCACGGTCTCCTGATGCCCTCTGAGCTCAATCGTCTTGATGCCACCTCCGTGCGAAGTGAAGGTGTAGACGTTCGAATCGTTCGTGATGACGAGCAGTTGTTCGGGCTCACCGGGCTTCAACCAAGAAGCAGTCGGCGCGGATGGCATCTGAATGCTCGCCTGCGCCGGGACAGCGTTGGAATCGCGGGCAACCTCAGCAACGCGGTTCGTCGCAGAAGCCATCCGGTTCGTCGCCATCGGCGCAGGGAGGGGCGGATAGATTTTTTGGGTGAGCGGTATCCATAGGAGCAATCCCAGGAAACAGACGACGAGAACGACGATTGACTTGCGATCCATGTGAAAAATCAGGGTCTTGAGACTGGCGTGGTCGTCAACTCCGAAGAGGAATCAAAGCAATGAGCGTGGTTGGGTCCGAGACACAAAGGCCCTTCAACGAACGCGTCCGACGACGCATTCCTGACTGGCACGGGATCGTGCCCACACCCTCCCCAAGGGTGGCATCGCCAAATCCGCCTCAAGGCGATCCATCCGCCTTTCCCGGCTCCCCAGACGCGAATCGCTTCCAGCGCGTAAGCAGAGCAGGAAGGAGTGTATCGGCATCGACCCACCGGGCCGAAAAGGACATTTTTGGCGGGCGAGAGCACCCAACGATAGCAGCGCACCAGGAAGATCAGAAGATGTTGCAGCGGATTCACGATGGCGTCAGGAGTAGCCCACTGTGACGGAAAGCACGGGCGAAATCACGGTCCACCTGCGCTTGGTCTTTACCGATGATCGACGATCGTGCGATCAGGACCAAGTCCACCGCTTGACGGAAGTCGTGCTGGCGCAAACGAAAGGTCTCGCGCAAAAGGCGTTTTGCCCGGTTGCGTATCACAGCTGAGCCGACGCCCTTACTGGCGATCACACCGACTCGGGAGAACTGACCCGGCTGCAAAACCTGCCAATTGGCGATCAGACACCCCTGAGACACCCGACATCCCGTTTCGCGCAGGCAACGAAACTCCCGCGCGCGTTTGAGGTGCCGCGCTTGTCCGAACCGGAAACGGGCGGGACCAGGGTCTGGCATGTAGCCTTTGAAGCCTTGAATCCGCGAAATACAACTGATTTTGGCTCAGACCGGGGTCAGCCGTTTTCGGCCGACACGACGCCGGTTGGCCAAAGTGGCACGGCCACTCTTGGTCGAATTCCTCGAGAGGAACCCATGCTGCCGTTTGCGACGAATCTTCGAAGGTTGATATTGACGTTTCATGTAAATCTAGTCCTGATGCATCAAGGTTTAGCGCCAAAGAACCCTCTCCCCGGCATCACGGAAGGCGTGAGAATACCAGCGGATCAGGTCGAGTCAAGCACCTCGACAGCGGATCTCGAACCGAGCGGCTTGGCGGCAAGAACGGGGACAGCACCCTTAGAGCGATGTCCCAAGGCAAAGAGTCACTTCCAACGCGTGAAACCCGGGTTGAGTACATCCATTGTAAATAAAAGATAAGGAACTACTTAGATATCAGATCGAGCACTGCCACCCTGTCGGGAACCTCGATCTGGATGTTCCTCGCGCGGACGGGCGATAGTCACAGCTAGGGCGTGGCCCTGGAAATCTTTCTTGTGGAGCATCTCGACCGCCTTGTTCGCTTCTTCTACGGAAGAATACTGCACAAAAGCAAAGCCTCGTGATTTCCCGGTGTACTTGTCCTGCATCACGCTGCAGGGAGTCACCGCTCCTGCGTACCCGAAACAGTCCTGGAGGTCGTTCTCTAAAATACGGTAGGAGAGATTGGCAGCGAAGAGTCAGCCCCACAAAAAGGGCCAAAGTCCCGAGCCCCTTTTATTCCTCGCCCAGGCCCAGCTCAGCCTTGATTTCCAGCATTGCCACCTCAAGCATCCATTTCCTTTCGCCGATAGGTTAACCGCAAGGGGTACGCCCGCGCACCCCTTGAATACGAACTTCGCGTGGACTCGAATGCGCCCAGCGCCCGCCGAGAGCTTCTCAGTGGATGGTACCCTGATTGGCTGGAGAGTTCTGTACTCCGATGTAAGCCACTCATTTTAGTCAGGAATGCCGCGCTCGCCTGTTGGATGGCACTATGCCTAATTGGCCCTGAAGCGCGAAGCGCCGATCCGGCAGCTTCGATCACCCTCCCCACAATCAGGTCGTGCAGCCAATTCTACGAGGTACCCTTGGATCAAGCCCAAAAGGGCTGTCCGGTTAGGATTGAAGCAGTGGTCTTGTACGGTGATGTGCCTTGGAGAATGGTCTTCGTCCAGGACCCCACGGGCATGCTGTATGTAGAGATTCCCCCGAGCGGGGCCTGGCCGGACATGGAACTAGGCGACCTCCTCAGGGTGGAGGGGAGAACCAAAGTCACGAATGGGGAGCGTGGGTGGAGTGACTTGCGGCTTCGAGTGGTGGGAAAGGGCACCCTTCCCTCGGCTATGACTTTGGGGGCTACGGACCTGCTCGATCCCAACCGGGGTGCCACCTATGCGCGGGTTCGCGGGATCGTGCGCACCTTCTCACCCGAAGACCAACTGCGATTGTCCTTGCTTGTGGATGGGAAACCTTTCACGGCCTGGGTCAGAAAGTACCGGCAGGAGGATCTAGATCAACTCCTCTACGCAACCGTGAAACTCGAGGGGGTTTGCGGTCACTCTTATGACGACAAAGGGAAAGTTACAGGATCCGTGATTTACGTCGCGAATCCCCAGAACCTGGTTCAAGAGAAGCCGGGTCCAGCCAATCCATTTGATCTCCCTGTCACGCCAATCCGAAAGTTGTTCAATCAACCGAAGCCGGGAACTGCGGCAGGTACCCCGGTTCACACCCAAGGCATCGTGGTAAGCCAAGTCCCGGGGCAATCAGTCACGATCGAAGATGGAGTGGATCGCATCCGTCTCCAATCTCTATCGGCCCAACCCTTGGATATCAACCAACGAGTGGACGCCTTGGGCTTCCCAGTCGAGAAGGTGGGAGAACGGTGGATGGAGGACGGGTTCATTCGACGCGTAGGAAAGAGCCCGGTTCTCCCTGTGCCAAATGCTCCCGCCCCCGCCACGAATCGCAATCTGGCGACCATTGAGCAGATTGGCAAGATCCACGCCTTGAGCCAGGAAGAGGCTGGACTGGGGATTCCGGTAGCGATCACCGGGGTACTAACCTTCTACGACCGGGCGTGGCGAGGGGCCTTTGTGCAGGACGATTCAGGGGCCGTGTACGTCGAGACCCAGAGTCCCGCGCCCCCAATGAGAGTCGGCCAGCGGGTGGAGGTCACCGGAGTGACTCACCGAGGCGGGTATCTGCCGATGGTAGTTAAGCCGACTTTTCGAGTTCTTGGAGAGGGCGCTCTTCCGTCTCCGAAGACGCTCAACCTCGAGCGGGGGCGAGAAGGGGACAACGATTGCTCATGGGTAAAGCTGGAAGGCATTGTGCGATGGACCAGACGTGCAGGGGCTCGTCTCGAGTTCGACGTAGCCAACGCGGAAGGGGCTTTCCCCTGCATTCTGGCGCTCCTCGAGACGCCCTCCCTCGCTACCAACCTGATTGGGGCTGTCGTCTCTCTGCAAGGTGTGGCGAGGGTCGTATCCACCGATGCAGGAGGCTTCAATACCTACGGAGTGAACGTCCCAGACGAAACCAAGCTCAAAACCCTCCGACGGAGTGAGGAGGTGTTCGCCACCGCCAGGGAGTACTCCATTCTGGAGTTTGTCAGGACTCGTGCTTCCCAGCTGCAATCCAGCCCGGTCAAGGTCCGCGGGGTGGTCACGTTGAATCGCCCCGGCTCAGCTGTGATCCTCCAGGATTCCACAGGAGGGCTGTTCGTCTCCACCGACGAGACGAACTCCGCCACTGTGGGTGCGGAGGTTGAAGCAGTGGGTTTTCGGGGGCGGGGTGATTACCGCCCCATCCTGAGCCGGGCACGCATCCAGGTCATAAGGCAAGTGGCCCCATTGGAGCCGAAGAGGTTGACGGCTGAGCGACTCCTGCAAGGCACCAACCACTCTGAATTAGTTGAATTGGATGCTCGATTACTGGAAACCGTCATCCCATCGAAGGCGCCCGACTTGCTGTTGGATTCAGGTTCGGTTCTGCTGACCGCTTCTCTGGAAGCCTCCGAGGCGTCCCTGAGGCTCCCACCGCTCCCAGCGGGAACGATCCTTCGGATTCGAGGCGTTTGCTTCGTCAATGCGGGAGACCAGGGGCAGGCCAGATCCTTCCGGTTGCTGGTGCGATCGCCTGATGACATCCAAGTGCTGAAAAGGCCGCCACTGCTGACCGCCAGGATTGCTTTGGGAATTGCCGGCGCACTGGGCTGCGGCGTGCTGGCAACACTCATCTGGGTTACTGCCCTGCGTCGGCGGGTGAGTATGCAGACCGCTCAGATCCGGGAGCGCCTCGAACGGGAGGCGGCCCTGGAGGCCCGCTACCGACTGCTCGTGGAGCAGAGCCCGACGGCGATTCTGATCACCGACACAACAGGCAACATTGAGTATGCCAACCGAAAGTTCACTGAACTCAGCGGCTACACGCTGGAGGAGGTACAAGGCAAGAGGACTCTGGTGATGGCGGACGACAGCAGCCTTTCCGTACCACGCTCTGAACTGTGGAAACGGATCAGCGGCGGGGAGGAATGGCACGGTGAACAGCGCAACCTCCGGAAGGATGGCAGTCTCTACTGGATCTACAACCACATCTGCCCGATTCGGAATGAGAAAGGTGAAATCACCCGCCTTCTGGTGAATCAGGAGGATATCACGGAACGCCGCGACCTGGAGATGCGGCTGCGCCAAGCGCAGAAGATGGAGTCCGTGGGGCAGCTCGCGGCAGGGGTGGCCCACGACTTCAACAACCTACTCACAGTCATCCAAGGCCATGCCACCCTGCTCCATACGGAATCCGGCCTGCCCCCCGATGCCACTGAATCCGCCCTCGAGATCTGCACTTCCGCTCAGCGGGCGGCGGACCTCACGCGCCAACTGCTTGCATTTGGACGTCGGCAGATGATCCAGCCGCGGCCGTTGGACCTGAACCAGGTCATCACGAACCTGGTGAAGATGCTGCAGAGACTCCTTGGGGCTCACATCGATCTGAATCTGGCCTGTGTGCCGAAGCTCCCAACAGTGATGGCGGATCAAGGCATGATCGAACAAGTCATCGTCAACCTGGCGGTGAACGCACGCGATGCCATGCCTGAGGGGGGCACATTGACCTTCCGTACCCGCCTCGTCACGCTCGACGCGGAGCAGGCTCGCAAGCATCCTGAAGCAGAACCGGGCACCTATGTTGGACTCACGGTAGCAGACACGGGTACCGGGATGAGCCCGGAGGTAATGGCGAAGATCTTTGACCCGTTTTTCACCACAAAGGAGGTGGGGAAAGGGACCGGGCTGGGGCTTGCCACCGTGCATGGGATCCTTCAACAGCATGGCGGCTGGATCCAGGTGAGTAGCGACCTCGGGCGAGGCTCTGTTTTCGACGTCTATCTGCCAGCGGAGGGGACCGCTTCCGCAGGGCCCGAAAGCGGAGCACAGCCGCCCCCCCAGCGGGGCCGGAACTGCAAGGTTCTCCTGGCGGAGGACGAACCGGGAGTTCGTTCCATGGTGATGCGGGTTCTGTGCAGGCAAGGCTACGAAGTGCTGCCCACCAAATCAGGCGCCGAGGCCCTTCGAATCTGGGAGGAGCACCAAGGCAACATCGATTTGCTTTTCACGGACATGGTCATGCCCGACGGGGTTTCGGGCGCTGAGTTGGCAGCCCGCCTTCTCGAGAAGAAACCCACATTGAAGGTCATTTATTGCAGCGGCTACAGCGCGGATTTGGTGGGCATGAACCTCGAAGTGAAGGAGGGGGTCAACTTCCTCCAGAAGCCATTTACCATCAACGGACTTCTCCGTATCGTGGAGACGAAGTAAAAGTGACTTAAAGAGTGAACTCGCGGGAAGGTACCTTTCGGGATTCTTCGCGGACGAATTATGGGGTCAGTACAGAATTACTGATTTTATTCCCGTAGGTGTCTTCGACTAGCCCAGGCTGTCCCGGTACCTTTCTTCCCACCAACTCTCCTACTGCCGAAAGAATTGGCGGTTTTCGCCCCTCCCCATTACACTCCCCGCATGCAACTCAAAACTCGAAACCTGCTCTTCCTTTGCGTCGCTCTCATGTGTACCCCCGTGACCAACTTCAGCGCGGAATCTCCCAAGCCAGGTATCGGCCCGGATTTCCAGGGTCCACTTGGACTCCAACTCTACAGTCTTCGGAACCAATTCGCCAAAGACGTGCCCGGCACCCTTGATTTGGTGAAGAAGTTTGGTTTTCGCTATGCCGAACTCGCCGGAACCTATGACCAGCCGGCTGCGAAGTTCCTGGAAGCCCTGGAGAACCGGGGAATCAAAGCCATTGCAGGCCATTTCCCCTACGAACGGTACCAGAAAGACCCGGAAGGAGTGGCAAAGGAGGCAAAGGAATTGGGCTTGATGTACGCCGGGTGCGCCTGGATTCCCCATGAGAAAGGGTTCGACGAAGCCAAGTGCCGGGAGGCAATTGCCGTTTTCAACAAGGCCGGGGAGGTCCTGGCCAAGTCGAAGATCAAGTTCTTCTACCACCAGCATGGGTATGAATTCGCTTCCCATGGCACGGGCACGCTCATGGACCTCATGATGGCCGAAACCAAACCGGAGTTCGTCCGCTATGAAATGGACATCTTCTGGGTGGTATTCCCGGCGCAGGATCCAGTCGCCCTCTTGAACAAGTACGGCAAGCGATGGGAGTTGATGCATCTGAAGGACCTCAAGAAAGGGGTGGCGACCGGTAGCCTCAGCGGGGGCACGGACGTCGCCAACGACGTCGCCCTTGGAACCGGCCAAATGGACATGCCCGCGATTCTCAAGGCTGCCAAGAAGGCGGGAGTGCGATGGTACTTCATCGAAGACGAGTCCCCGAGTTCGGTTGAGCAGATTCCTCAAAGCCTGAAGTTCCTGGAGCAGATCCGCTTCTAGGGGCCACTCGAGTCCCTAGCCGTTTTCTCAGCTGCGCCAGCGCCCAGGCCGGTCAAGGGTTAGGGCGTGCTTTGCAGGCTCCTGGAGATGTATTCGCGCACCAAAGCGCTGTTGGTCCACTTCCTCTTCGCCCTCTCCGGTGCGGCGACGTTGGGGACATGTCGCATTTGGCTGCGCCAGTTTGAGTTTGGCGTTGGGCAGGAGGCAGCTACCGTGCTGGGGGTGATGGGAGCGCATTGGGCTGGGTTTGCAGCGGGAGCCTGGCTACAAGATCGGCCAATCAGTGCCTCCCGACGTCCGGGAACCTTCTACGGGATCCTGGAAATCTCAGCAGGCCTTTGGACGATGATCTCCGTCTTCCTGGTCCCCAGGTTCATGGATCTAACCCACAGCTTCACCAGGGTCGACTCATCGGGAACGCTGCGTTGGGGGGTCGCATTGACTCTGGCAGCTCTGGCCCTCTTCCCGGCCACAATGGCCAGAGGCGGACTTTTCGCTGCCATGGAACGAGTCGCCAGCCCGTTGATTGTGGGAGGAAGGTGCGCGGGTTCGCTCTACAGCATGAACATCCTGGGTGGCGCGGTGGGCGCGATCGCCTGCGATCTTCTGCTTGTGCCGGAGTTCGGCTACTCACGTTCCCTCCTCCTTTTCGGAGGGTCCAGTTGCCTCGCGGGTATCCTGGTTTGGGCGGTGCTTCCCCATTCCTCCGGGCAAGGGCTGTTTGTTGAGCAGGGAGGAAGACTGTGGAATCTGTTCTTTGGAGTTTTCCCGAGTGCGGAAGAACGAAGCAGCGTCCTTGAAAAGGGCATTGTAGGACTTCGCCTGCCACTTACCCTGGCAGGGGTCGGGCTGTTCGGCGTGGGCTACCCCATTTGCGGTGAACGTTTGCTGAACCATTACCTCGCCGATACGGTCTACTCGCACACTGCCATTCTGACTGCCTGCCTGCTGTCAACCGGTGTGGGCGCTTTGCTCACCAACCACCTTTTCCGGGACTATCTGCTCCGTGACCGCTTCGGGTCAGTCTCGGCAGGGCTGGCGGCGGCCTGCACGCTGGGTCTGGTGGCCGTTGCTTTCCTGCCTGAATGGCAGCCGGGTTTGACCCGCGGGCTTCCCTTTTCAAAAGGCGGCTTCTTTTGGTCAGAGGCTCTCACTGCCGCAGTTGTCTTCGGTCCCTCTTCCCTGCTTGCGGGAGCGCTTTTCGGGGCCTTGCTCCAATGGTGCCGAGACCAGAAGGAAGGGATCGGTTATGCCCTGGCATGCAGCACCGCCGGGACCCTGGCGGCCCCAATACTTTTCGGAGTCTTGCTTCCGCCTGCTGTCGGAACCCTCGGCGCAGCATTGCTGGTCAGCGTGGGATACCTGGCGCTGGTGCCTCGGTGGCGCCTAAGCGCTCAACTCCTGGCCGGAGTGACGCTCT
The DNA here is from genome assembly GCA_964411985.1 of uncultured Verrucomicrobiota bacterium. Lineage (GTDB taxonomy): Bacteria > Verrucomicrobiota > Verrucomicrobiia > Limisphaerales > J093 > CAYPNF01. Next base: position 39,156 of record CAYPNF010000012.1, on the reverse strand, counting down.
TGCTCGCAGTTCTCTCGATCTGGCACCTGCGGGTGTCCTCCCCCAACCGGGGCGAACGCGTGCTGGCAACTCGAGAAGGATTCCATGGCACTGCAACGGTACTGATCACGGAAGACAACCAACGGCTCATGCGGGTGAACAACCAATTCACTTTGGGGGGAGACTCGTTAGCCAAGGCGGAAAGGAGAAGAGCCCACCTGCCGCTTCTGTTGCATCACGCTCCGAAAAGGGCGCTGTTTCTGGGGACAGCGACAGGCATGGGATTGGAAGCGGCCGCACTTTACCCGAGCCTCGCCGTTCGAGGTTTGGAATCATCCTCCGAAATTGCCGCGCTCCAGGGCTTCTTCAGCCCCGCAAACCGCCCGCCCGTTCAGGAGGCCCGCGTGCAGCGCTGCGTGGCAGACCCACGCCGCTTTGTCCAGGAAACTCAGGAGACCTATGATGTGATTGTGGCGGATTTAGCCCACCCAGCGCGAGCCGGTGCGGCGCGACTTTGCACTCGTGAGCATTTTCAGAGCATTCGCGCCCACCTACTGCCCCGCGGGCTGTTTTGCCAGTGGCTTCCGCTTCACCAGTTGGACATCGCCTCCTTCCGAAGCATCGTCCGAACCTACCTCGACGTGTTTCCGGAAGCTTATGCGATCCTCCTTCTTCCCGACCTGGATACACCCATCGTGGGACTGGTGGCGGGCCTGGAAGCGCTCCCCTCGCGCGGGACCCAACTGCTGAACGATCCGCTCCCGGAGCTGCTCGGCAGCGAACTCAACGCTCAGGAGATTCAGAACGTGGTCCAGGTTTACGGGCACCTGCTGGCAGGTCCCCGAAGCCTGCGTTCACTGGCGGTGGAGGGCGTCGCCAACACCGATGACCGCCCGTTCCTTCTCTTCCAGGTCCCCCTGTTTCCTCTCCAGCGAGACACCTCCCCCCAAGGACGCCTCATCGAACTGATCAGTCACCGTGGTTTGGATCTATCTGAGGAGCTGGGGCCGCTGATGGGAGCCCTGGACTTATCGCTACGCCTGCAGAGATGCCTCACGGCACGCGATATCTACCTTCTCGGCCTGGTCGCAGAGAAGGAGGGCAGCCCGAAGGGAGCGGTCAAATCGTTCCTGGAAAGCGCTCGACTCAGCGAAGATTTCACGGCAGGGTATACCCGTGTTCTAACGCTGGCGGTCCGACAAGCCAAAGCGAACCCTGCGGAGACGAAGGATCTATTGTCCCAGCTCAGCAAGGCTTTCCCATCGAATCAATTAGCCACCAACATGCTTAACGAACTCTTTGGCAAGAACAACCTCCAATCCAAGTGACGCCCGATCCTGACAAGACTGGATTCATATCCTCCTTCATTCTCCAATCCTTCCCCAACTCAGCCCATGATTAGCTTGGACACACTCAGCCAGATTTTTCAAGGCGTGGCGACGATGTTCGACATGCCTGGCAAGCTGGCTCTCGCCCGCATTGGCCTCATTTTTCTCGGTCTGATCCTGATGTACCTGGGGAAGAAAGGAGTTCTGGAACCGCTGCTGATGTTACCGATGGGACTGGGCATGGCGACCGTCAACGCCGGCATGATGTACTTTGACCCTCTGAATCTGCATGGGGGTATCGGTACCCTGATGGTCGAGGCCCAAGCCGGCGCGTCACCCACGGACACCGTCAAGAATGCGGCGGAATTGATGGCGATTCTCCAGATCGATTGGCTTCAGCCCATCTACACCTTCACTTTCAGCAACGGCCTGATCGCCTGCATGGTGTTCCTAGGGATCGGGTCGCTGCTGGATCTGGGATTCGTGCTGGCCCGACCTTACCTGAGCATGACGCTCGCCCTGTTTGCGGAGTTCGGTACGATCATGACCCTTCCCATCGCCAGCGCTTTGGGTTTCAGCGTGAAACAGTCGGCTGCCATCTCGATTGTTGGGGGTGCTGACGGTCCCATGGTACTCTTCACCTCCCTGAAACTGGCTCCGGAACTCTTTGTTCCCATCGCCATTGTAGCCTACCTCTACCTCGGGTTGGCCTACGGCGGGTATCCCTACCTGATCAAACTGATGGTTCCCGCCAGACTGCGTGGGTTGCCCATGGCGCCTCTGCCTTCGGAGAAGAGGTACACCTCGTTTGAGAAGCTCGCCGTTGCGTCCGTTGCTTGCGTGGTCCTCTCCCTCCTGCTCCCGGTGGCTGCGCCGCTGATCTTCTGTCTCTTCCTCGGGGTCGTGATCCGGGAGTCGGGGATCAAGGCCTTTCAAGACTTGGTCAGTGGTCCAATTCTCTATGGATCCACGCTCTTCCTGGGTCTTACCCTGGGGATTCTGTGCGATGCGACCACCGTGCTGGACGCCAAAGTGCTTCCGCTTCTGCTCCTGGGAATGCTCTCCCTGCTGCTCTCCGGAATCGGGGGGCTCATCGGTGGATACTTCATGTATTTCGTGACCGGCGGCAAAGTCAACCCAGTCGTGGGAATCGCCGGCGTCAGCTGCGTGCCCAGCACCGCCAAGGTCGCTCAGAAAGCGGTCTCGGAAGCCAATCCTCAAGCGGTCATTATGCAGTACGCTTTGGGGGCGAACATTTGCGGAGTGGTCACAACCGCGATAATCGCGGGTGTCTTCTGCAGCCTTCTCAGTAAGTAAACCTCCTCCCCTATGGAAGCGCTAAAAATCTCGGTATCCACTTATATCATCACCACGGTCGTCGCCTTTGCCGTCGCCTTCCTTTTCCACATGATGGCAATCCTGGTGAAGAAGCTGAACCTTACGGATGACGAAGCCCCAGCGGCAACCCCTTCCTCGGCCGCCCAAGCCCAAGACCTCCGCCCCATCGCCATCGCCATCGCGGCGGCCAAAGCAAAACACGAGCAACTTTAGACCCGCGTTTTCATTCCTCCTTGCCTTATGAAAAAGATCCATTTCATGCTCACCGCCTTCCGGGATGGCTTCCAGTCCGTTTTCGGAGCCCGTGTCTTCTCCAAAGACTATTTGCCCGTGGTAGAATATGCCGCCAAGGAATGCGGCATCGACCACATGGAGGCAGGCGGCGGGGCCATGTTCCAGTCACCTTTCTTCTACGCCCGCGAAAACTCCTTCGATGTGATGGACAATTTTCGCAGGGCAGTGGGCCCCGAGGTGGAACTGCAGACTCTGGCCCGCGGCATCAGCGTGGTCGCGCTCAAGGCGCAACCCCGCGACATTGTCCGGTTGCATGCCCAAACGTTCAAGAAGCACGGCATGACCACCATCCGGAATTTTGATGCGTTGAACGACGTCAACAACCTGATTTACAGTGGCCAATGTATCAAGGAGGCCGGGCTACGGCACGAAGTTGTCGTCACGCTCATGGAACTCCCCCCGGGCTGCACAGGGGCGCATGACGTCGATTTCTACGAGAAAGTTCTACGGAGGATCCTTGACGCCGGAGTGCCGTACGATTCCGTCTGCTTCAAAGACGCCTCGGGCACTTCCCGTCCGCAAAAGGTCCACGACGCTATGAAGATGGCCCGGCGTCTGCTCGGCAACAAGCTCAAGCTGGTATTCCATTCCCACGAAACGGCTGGAACCGGCACTGTCTCTTACAAAGGGGCCATTGAGGGTGGGGCGGACCAGATTGACCTTTCGCTCGCCCCGCTTTCAGGGGGCACGAGCCAGCCGGATGTCATCACGATGTGGCACGCCCTGCGCGGCACGGAGTACACCCTCGATATCAATATTGATAAAGTCATTGAACTCGAGCGTCGGCTCAAGGAGGCCCTGAAGGACTATTTCATGCCCCCGGAAGCCACGATGGTAGAGCCGCTGATCCCGTTCTTCCCGATGCCCGGAGGGGCGCTGACCGCAAACACGCAGATGCTGCGGGACAATAACTTGATGGATCGCTACCCCGAGATGATCGCGGCGATGGGGGAAGCGGTCAGACTAGGCGGATTTGGCACGTCCGTGACCCCGGTTTCCCAATTCTACTTTCAACAAGCCTTCAATAACGTGCTCTTCGGCAAGTGGAAGAAAATTGCGGAAGGCTACGGAAAAATGGTGCTCGGTTATTTCGGCAAGACTCCCGTTCCGCCGGACCCTGAGGTAATGCGGATTGCTGCGGAACAGCTGAAGCTGGCCCCCACGGCGAACCACTTGGATGCGTTGGAGAAAGACTCCAAACTGGGTACCGCACCCGCGAAAGCGGCTCTCGAGAAGGAAGGCCTTCCGGTGACCGATGAAAACCTCTTCATCGTCGCCTCCTGCGAGGACAAGGGGATCGCGTTCCTGAAAGGCCAGGGCACGATCGGCGTCCGCAAGAACGAACCCAAGAAAGAGGAAAAGCCAGCTGCCGCTTCGACCCCCAAACCCTCCGGCCCAGCAGTCTACAAAGTCACCGTCAATGGCCAGAACTACGACGTCAAGCTCGACGGGGCGAAAGCCGTTGTGGACGGAACCAGCTATGATGTGCAAGTGGCCGAAGGATCAGCGGAGACCTCCGCTTCCGCCACCGCCGCTCCTGCTGGGGCGGGGACGAAAGTAGTGACCCAGCTACCGGGCCTCGTGCTCCGCATCGAGAAACCCGTGGGATCTTCCGTCAAAACGAACGACTGCATCCTCGTCATCGAATCCATGAAAATGGAGAATGCCATTGTCGCCCCTGCCTCGGGAAGGCTGGTTGCTCTTTATGTGACTCAGGGACAACAAGTCCCCAGTGGAACAACCCTGGGTTTGATCCAATAGCACGAAAGGGAACCGAGCGCCCCTTCCCCTAGCTTGGCGGTTAGTTCCAGCGGTCATAGTAGGTATGTCACTTGGATCCAATAATTTCCGAATCATCCCGCTTGGCGAGGTTGATTCCACGAACTCCTGCGCCGCTCGCAATCTGGCGAGTTATGCGGACCGGGATGTGCTCGTGGCGGAGACCCAGACTGCTGGGCGAGGTCGGATGGGACGAACCTGGATCGCCGATGTGCCTGGGAACATCTACATGACGCTGGTGTTGAAGCCAGCCAGACTCATGGATCCGAGTCTCCCGCTCGTCAATCTCACCCAGTACTTCTCGGTGACTCTTTGCCGGGAATTTCAGGAGTACGGGGTGAAAGCTAGCATCAAGTGGCCCAACGACGTTCACGTGGAGGGGAAGAAGATTTGCGGGCTGTTGGCCGAATGCCGGGTTTCAGGGCGAGAGCTCCTGGGTGTCTTGATCGGGGCGGGGATCAACCTGAGTATGCCGGCCGAAAGGCTGGCCGCGATCGATCAGCCCGCCACTTCCTTGAATCTGTTACTGGGACGCCCCATCGACCGAGATCAGTTCCTGCAAAGCCTCTTGGCCCGATTCTTTGACGGATATGCGGCCTTCCTGACCGAAGGGTTCCCCTCCATCGCCGCGGAGTATCGGACTCGCTCGCCAGGGTTGGGGCGCACCATCACGCTCAACCTCCCTGCTGGCCCCATCCAAGGGGTTGCGGAGGGGATCGGCGAGGATGGGTCGCTCGAACTGCGACTTCCAGACGGGAAGTCGGGGCGATTTAGCTTGGGTGAAGTCAGCCAAGGTTGGCACTAGAGGCAGTGCCGACGAAAAAGTCGTCCTTCTGCTCTCCCCGGTGTCTAGGGCACCGGGATTGCGGTGCCTAGGGCTGAAACGGAATCCATAGAGGGATCCACGTGCCACACCTCCTTGCGCCAGACCAACTTTCCGCTTGTGAAAAGGAAAAGGCTTTGGCATGGTGCCCGTTGATTTTAGTCGTCCGCATACGAACAGCCGTGCAGGAGGTCAACTTCTGCAGGAAGTGGTTTTTGTTAATGATGAAGTCCTTGGCCAAGTCGTGCATTCGAGCTCCTTTCGGGTTGCTGCTTGTACTCGCCCTGCTCTGTTTCCCGGGATTCTCTTGGGGCAGTGAGGCGTCTGCTGTGGAGTCAGCACACCATGGCCTTCCGCTGAACGCTGTCCAGCTTCGCGGAGGTTTCATAACTAACTCCATGGTAGTCACTTGGATCGTAGCCTTGGGGATCATCTTCTTTGTTCGCTCCGCCACCAAGAAAGTGGAGATGGTCCCTGCGGGCAAACAGAACTTTGTGGAATGGCTCGTGGAAAGCCTTTACGAGTTTCTGGAGGGGATTATCGGTTCAGATTTGGTCAAGCGGACCTTCTGGTTCTTCGCCTCGATCTTCATTTTCATCCTTGCCTCGAATTGGTTTGGTCTTCTGCCCGGCATCGGCACGGTGGGCTGGGGCAACCAAGGGGCGCACGGTTTTGTGGTGACAGAACCGCTGTTGCGAGGGGTGAATGCTGATCTGAACATGACTTTCGCGATGTCGATCATCTTCTTCGCTTGCTGGACCTACTGGGCTCTGCAGGTTAACGGGGTGAAAGGCTTTGTCCTTCACCTCTTCGGCCCCAAGGGAGACACCACTGGGTTCCTGAAGATCCTGATGATTCTCGTATTCATGGTGGTGGGGGTGTTGGAGGTGGTCACCATTCTGTTCCGCCCCGTGACTCTTAGTTTTCGTCTTTTCGGTAACATCTTCGCGGGTGAGAATATGTTGGAAGCCATGGCGGCGCTGGTAAAGGAACCCGCCTGGCTCAAATTCGTGGCTAGTTGGCTGATCCCCATCCCCTTCTACTTCCTTGAAGTGTTGGTCGGGCTGGTGCAGGCGCTGGTTTTCATGTTGCTGACCAGCGTTTTCACGCTGCTGATTTGCACCCATGACGAGAGCCATGAGAAAGCCCACCACTAGAATGTGGCACTGGTACAAACAACGTTTCCAGCAACAAGGATCAAAACCGATTTCGGTGGCCGGACCGTGTTCGATCGCGGAGGTCACTGAGTGAGAAAGGAAAGAGTATGTTGATGCCCATGCTGGCAGAAATGAGCGGTAACTTGCACATCGGCTTGGCCTGTTTAGGGGCCGCGCTGGGTGTCGGTTTCATTGGCATGAAGGCTTCGGAAGCCGTCGGTCGTAATCCCGGCGCCTCAACGAAGATCCTTGTCCAAGCCATCCTGAGCACCGCCTTCGCGGAAGGGATCGTGTTTTTCGCGATCTACCTGGCCGGGAAATAGATTGGGAAGCGCGGAGCTCTAAGGGGCTCCGCGCCCCCTGCTTTGTGATTTGTTCATCATGAATACGCTACTGATGTTCGCCGCAGGAGGCGTGGCAGAGACCGCCGCGCAATTTGGCCTGAACGCGCCCCATTTCATCGCGCAGGTGATCAGTTTTTCGATCGTGGCCTTCGCCCTCCATAAGTGGGCGTACAAGCCCGTGCTGCAAGTGCTCGAAGACCGCAAGCAGAGGATTGCTGAAGGTTTGACGAATGCCGAGAAGACCAAAGCGGAGCTAGCTCGGACCGAGGCCTCGCGCCAAGAAGTGTTGTCTCAGGCCAACGTGCAGGCCAACAAGCTCATCGAAGAAGCCCGCGCGGCAGCAGCCAAGCTGCTGGAACAAGAGACCCAGAAAGCGATTGCTACGGCAGCCCAAATCGTCACCAAAGCCCGGGAGGCAAACGACGCCGAGTTAGTCCGCATGAAAACCGAGCTCCGCAAGGAGATGGTGCGGCTGGTGGCCGACACAACCGCCAAGGTCACCGGCAAGGTGCTCACCGTACAAGACCACCAACGCTTGGCTGAGGAAACAGCGAAGCAATTGGCCGCCTAAAGCCCGGCATTGGAGATTCCCTCTCGCCGACAGAGCCAGCAATGAAGATCAGCAAACTAGCCCGCCGCGAAGCCAAGTCGCTCTTTCAGAGTTGCGTGGCCGAAGGTATCCTCGACGAGACGCGCGTTCGGAACGCCGTCACGCTGGTGGTGGAACGAAAGCCGAGGGGTTATGCGGCGATCCTTTCTCACTTCCAGCGACTGGTGAGGCTGGATCTGGAGCGACGCACGGCCACGGTAGAAAGTGCGGTGGCGATGGAGCCTGCGCTACAAACCCAGGTTCAGGCCACCTTGGACCAACTCTACGGAGCAGGTCTCCAGGTCAGCTACACCGAAAATCCGGCCCTCCTCGGTGGTCTGCGGATCCGCGTCGGGAGCGACGTGGTAGATGGAAGCATCCAAGCTCGCCTTGCGGCCCTGAAGGACAATAGCTGAGATTCCTCACTGCCTCACAAACACACTTTGCATAAAAGCATTCTGATCATTGGACCGAGCTGAACGACCCGTACGTATGAGCAACTTACTGCAGGAGATTGAAGCACAAATCGCCGGAGTGAAGACAAACGTAGCCCGCCAGAATGTGGGCACGGTGCGCGAGATCGGCGATGGCGTCGCAAAAATTGAAGGGCTGAACGACGCCATGCTGAACGAGATGCTCGACTTCGGGAACGGAGTTGTGGGTCTCGCCCTCAACCTGGAAGAAACCGAAGTCGGGGCGATCATTCTGGGCGACTACTTGGGAATCCGGGAAGGGCAGGAAGTGCGCACGACCGGCAAGCTGCTCTCCGTGCCCGTCGGCAAAGCCCTCTTGGGCCGGGTCGTGGACTCCCTGGGGCGTCCGCTGGACGGCAAAGGGCCGGTTGACTCTTCCGTCAGCTACCCCGTGGAGAAAATCGCCCCGGGTATCATTCGCCGTAAGTCAGTCAGTCAACCTGTTCAGACAGGCATCATGGCGATCGACGCGATGATCCCGATTGGCCGTGGGCAGCGCGAATTGATCATTGGAGACCGTTCCACCGGCAAGACGACGATTGGCATTGATACGATTATTTCCAACGCGCGCCTGAACAAGGCCGCGGAAGAGGCAGGCGACACGACCTATCGCCCGCTCTACTCCATCTATGTGGCAATCGGTCAGAAGCAGTCTAACATCGCTCGAGTGATCAGTGTGCTGGAGCAAGCCGGCGCTATGCCGTACACCATCATCGTCGCCGCAGCTGCCTCCGATTCAGCCACGAACCAGTATATCGCGCCGTTCTCGGGTTGCGCCATGGGCGAATGGTTCATGGACAACGGCATGGATGCCTTGATCATCTACGACGATCTCTCGAAACACGCGGTGGCTTACCGCCAGGTTTCCCTTGTTCTGCGCCGTCCCTCAGGCCGCGAGGCCTATCCCGGCGATGTTTTCTACCTGCACAGCCGGTTGCTCGAACGTTCGGCCCGCGTGGGCGAGAAATACGGGAATGGCTCTCTCACCGGACTCCCCATCATCGAGACCCAAGCCGGTGACGTGTCCGCCTACATCCCGACGAACGTCATTTCGATTACCGATGGACAGATTTTCTTGGAGACGGACTTGTTCTACCAAGGCGTTCGTCCCGCCATCTCGGTAGGCATCTCCGTCTCCCGCGTCGGTTCCGCCGCTCAGATCAAAGCGATGAAACAGGTCGCCGGGCGCATCAAGTTGGAATTGGCCCAATTCCGCGAATTGGCCGCCTTCGCCCAGTTCGGCTCGGACTTGGATGCCAAGACACAGGCTCAGTTGGAGCGAGGAAAACGCATTGTGGAGATCTTCAAACAACCGCAATACAACCCCATTCCGGTGGAGGTTCAGGCGGCCGTCCTGTGGACCATTCAGAACAGCCTCATGGACGATGTGCCGGTGGAGAAGATTAAGGATTTCCAAGCCAAACTCACCGATTACCTGACGACCCGGAAAGCCCCGATCTTGAAGGCTATCGTCAAAGAGAAGGCGGTGACCGATGCGATCTCTGCAGATCTCAAGGCTGCGGTGACGGAGTTCAAGCAGACCTATAAATAACCTGGATACACCTCCATGGCGAGCACGCGCGACATCCGCCGACGAATCAGGTCGGTCAAGAACACGGCCCAGATCACCAAGGCCATGCAGATGGTGGCGGCCTCGAAAATGCGCAAAGCGCAAGAGGCAGCCCTGTCAGGGCGTCCCTATGCCGCCTTGCTCAACGAGGTCCTGGCTGAGGTGTCGCATCACGCAGGCGATTTTACCCATCCCCTGATGGAATCCCGCGAGGTCCGCAAGCGGGCGGTCATCGTGGTGAGCACCGACAAGGGGTTATGCGGCGCGCTGAACAGCAACATCATGCGCGAAGTGGCCAAACTTGACCGCAATAACACCGTGTTCGTGACCGCAGGCCGAAGAGGCTCGCAGTTCATCGCTCGCACCAAACGCCCCCTGGCGGCCGAGTTCACTTACAGCGACGCTCCGAAGTTCAGCGAAGCCCGAGCCATCTCCAGGTTTGTTCAGGAGCTCTTCATCAGAGGCGAAGTGGATGCGGTCGATATCCTTTTCACCAATTTCGTCAACACCCTCACGCAGCGTCCCAGCATTGAGCCTCTGCTGCCCATCGGCGAAATCACATCCGTTTCCACGACGCTCGAAGGCGAGGACTTGGGAGGAAAGCTCATGAGGGGTTCCACGGAGTTCTTGTTTGAACCCGGCGCCAACCAGGTTTTCGAGGCCCTCTTGCCGCACTACCTCAACTTCAAAGTATTCCAGATCCTGCTCGAGGCCAAGGCCAGCGAGCACAGCGCCCGCATGGTGGCCATGAAGAACGCCACCGACAACGCTAAGCAACTGATCAAGGACCTGACTCTGGATTACAACAAGCTACGACAATCCCTGATCACCAAGGAACTCCTCGAGATCAGCAGCGCCGCCATGGCGGGGTAAGGGGCCAGGAAAGCCGGTGTGGATCCGCAGAAACGCGCAGATTCCCGCAGATGGGTAGATAGCTAACGGCCCCTGACGAGGGGGTTTGGGGAAGGAAGACGGTCTATCGTTCAGGGATTTCCAGCTGCTTGCAGATGCGGCGAAACAAGTGTTCCTTGATCTCCCGGTGTCGCGGAACAGCGGTCCATGTGCGATTGCGAGGATTCTCCCAGATAGTATGAGCGCCCCCCTCCCGCTTGAGCACACAACCCTGACGTCGCAAGTGGCGCTCCAAATCGGCCAACTTCATACTGTTGGCAGTTCAACGAACTCGCGCACCGATTTGGGGGAGCTCTCATTTCGAGCTCGCTCATGAAGGTATCCAATGGCTAGCTGAAGCGCGTCGAGCAAATTGGCTCTGGCTTCCGCTATCGATTCCCCTTGGCTCTGCACCCCGGGCATTTCTTCAAGCCAACATACATAACCACCTTCATCGGCGGGTTCGAAGACAGCAGTCAGTTTCATCTAAGGCATTATGCCACTGGCAACTAACTCTGGCAACCGTCTCGCATCCTCCCCAGTGCCGTGAAATACAGGGCTTTGCAGGCGTCGAAGGCGGAGTACCAGTGGTGCTTCTCACAAAGGGCTTCGGGCGGCGGCGCCGCCGCCAAGGTGCGAAATTCAGCTATGTCACGGGGCTTGGCACGATTATCGGACCCTTTTGACTCCCTCCGCCATCGCTCCGAAGGTTCATTGGATTCGCCATGAAAAGGTGATTCTGGATTTCGATCTCGCCGCGCTTTACGGTGTCGAGGCCCGCGCGCTGAATCAGGCGGTCAAGCGCAATCTTGACCGCTTTCCGGATGATTTTATGTTTCAACTCACGCCCGCCGAAGCGGACGAGGCCGGTCGCCTGGTGTCACAATCCGTGAACCCAGCGCCAAGTGATACCTCGAACTCGTCACAACTTGTGATGAGTTCCCGGAAACACCGGGGCCGCGCATACCGCCCCTATGCCTTTACAGAACAAGGCGTCGCCATGCTCTCCAGCGTCTTGCGCTCGACCCGGGCGGTCCAGGTCAACATCGCTATCATGCGCACTTTCGTTCAGTTGCGCCGCCTCATGGACTCCAATCGCGATCTGGCCCGGCAAATCGACTCCCTCGAAAAGAAATACGACCAACAATTCCGCGTCGTCTTTGAAACCATCAGGCGCCTCGTCGCCGATGACGAGGCCCGCAAATCCACACCCAGACGGGAAATCGGCTTCCACACAATCAGACCATGAAACCTCTTTGAGTCCCTGGGCTATCCCAGTCAGAAGCGCCTGGCCTTCAATCCAAACACCCCAGACAATTTCCTCACCACATTTCCCCTTCGAGGGAGCACCACAATCCCTAAACACTCTACAAAGGATTTCTTTGCCGCAGTTGTCCTACCTGTAAAATATCACCATGGAAACGGGTGAGACGGACCGCCGAATCCTGGGAGCCTGGGAAACTCACCCAAACCGCTCGTCAGGCAGCTCCCGCAGGCGTTTCGCGGCCAGTTCGGGGGTCAGGTCGCGCTGGGCTTCGCTGAGCATTTCGTAGCCGACCATGAACTTCTTCACGGTGGCGGAGCGAAGCAGGGGCGGATAGAAGTGCGCGTGCAATTGCCAGTGTCGGCGATCTTCACTGCCATACGGTGCCCCGTGCCAACCCATGGAGTAGGGGAAGGAGACTTCAAAGAGGTTGTCGTAGCGACAGAGCAAACGCTTGAGGATGCTGGAGAGCGACTCGCGCTGGGCTGGGTTGAGGTCAGGCAAGCGGAGAACGGTTTGCCTTGGGAGGAGTAGGGTCTCAAACGGCCAAACGGCCCAGAATGGCACCAAGGCCACCCAATGGTCGTTCATGACCACGACTCGCTCCTGCCGCTGAACCTCCCTTTCAGCGTAGTCGAGCAGGAGGATCGATCCGTGTTTACGGTAGTAGGCCGACTGCTGCAGGTCTTCGGCAGCGGGTTCGTTGGGAACGGCGCTGCAGGCCCAGAGTTGGCCGTGGGGGTGAGGATTCGAGCATCCCATGACCGCCCCTTTGTTCTCGAAGACCTGCACCCAAGGGTAGCGGGCCCCCAGGTCCGCCGTCTCCTGCGCCCACACATCGATCACATCGCGGATTCCAGCCACAGGCATTTCCGCCAAGGAGAGATCGTGGCGTGGTGAAAAGCAGATCACGCGGCACTCGCCCCGCACCGACTCAGTTTGGAAAAGAGGATCCCCGCGCTGTCCACCCACCGGAGTATCGGGCAGCATGGAGCTGTAATCGTTCCGAAAGACGAAAGTGCCCTCGTAAGCGGGATTCACTGAGTCCCCTGCCCTTTTATTTCCGGGACAGAGGTAACACTGCGGGTCATGCGCGGGCCGTTTCTCGTTCGTCGCGCTCTCCTTCTGGCCAAGCCAGGGTCGTTGTGTACGATGCGGTGAAACCAGCAACCATTGGCCCGTCAACGGATTGTATCGCCGATGAGGATGACTCTCAGAATGAAACTCCATAGGCAGAGCCGCCCTAGCTTTTCAAGATGGTCGCTCCCGCACCAGGACGAGAGACGAACAACGACGGCTCGATCCCGGTGCGCTTCACGTATTCATCCCGCATCGTCCGGCTGATGGATTCCACCTTGTCCGATTGCACCAAGGCCACAGCACACCCACCAAATCCGCCGCCGGTCATGCGACAGCCGATCACCCCTCCGACATAGCCGATGGATTGCCCAATCTCCACCAGGACATCCAATTCTTTGCAGCTCACTTCGTAATCATCCCGAAGTGAGAAATGGCTCGCGTACATAAGTTGCCCCACGGTCGCCCAGTTTGACGCACGGATGCCATGTGCCGCATGCCCGGTTCGCTCAATCTCGCTGATCACGTGGCGGGCTCGGCGGAACACGACCGGGTCCATCCGTCCTTGAGCCTCGGTCAGAGCGTCAGCGGTAGCCTCCCGCAAAGAGGGCACCCCGAGGATTCCTGCGGCCGTCTCGCACTGGGAACGGCGCTTGGCGTATTCGCCCGTCACTAGTTCATGCTTTTTGTTGGTGTTGATAATCAACACCGAGACGCCAGGATCGCTCATCGGCACCAACTCCGTCTCGCGGGAACGGCAATCCAAAAGCAGCAGATGGTCCTGCCGTCCCAGCGCGGAGGTGAACTGGTCCATGATCCCGCAGGGCACCCCAGCGTACTCGTGCTCGGCCTTCTGACACAGCAGGGCCTTCTCCACAGGATCCAACTGTTTGCCAGTCACCGCCTCCACGAGGGTGGCGGTGGCCACCTCCAACGCAGCGCTGCTGGAGAGTCCACCGCCCAGCGGCACATTCGATGCCATCACCACGTCTAGGGGACCGGTGCAGACTCCTTGCTTCAGGAACTGCGCCAGGACTCCGCGGATATAATTGGACCACTTGGGATCACCCTGGGGCATCTCTCCATGGGCCGGAAGGATCGCAGTCTCGTTGGCTCGGGTGCAATGCCAGGTAATCTGCCTGGAAGCTCCTGCGGGGACCCGGTCCGCCGCCAAGACAGTGTACCGCTCGATGGCCATGGGAAGGACAAAGCCATCGTTGTAATCAGTATGTTCGCCGATCAAATTCACCCGTCCCGGGGCGGAGACGATCCATTTGGGGGCACGTTGGTGCCGGGCTTGAAAGGCCTGAGTCACTTGCTCTGCCAGTTGCGGCAGCGGAATGTAAGCATCACTCATAACTACTGAAAGGATCCTGAGCTGGATCAAACGGTCTGTCGAGACTCGGTTGGAGAGCCTTCACGCATCGCTACGCTCCTCGCCGCACTGCTCCAAAAGCTCGCGCAGAGCGTAGGGCCCGCGAGAATTTTCCAGGCGCGTCAACGTCTTCAGTTCTTACTGGCGGCCGAGCTGCGCGCGAAACCGAGATCAATGTACTGTCCACCCGACGTCTGATGACAATGGATTGCCACCAGGTTTCGGCCTGGCTTAATGGCTTTGAGGGCTTCAGCCAGAATGGGGACGGTTTCATACTCGGAGGTGTATCCAGTCAGATTCGCAGCCAGCACTCCGTTGATGTAGATTTCCGCATCCTCGTCATGATGCACTAGAAGCTCCAAGGTGGACGAATCCACAGAACCCAGATCCACTTCACGACGCAACCAGATATCCGAGGTAGACCAAGTGGTGCGCACGGTGGAGCCGGGTGTCCCTTGGGTGCCGAAGCCAGAGCTCCCTTCAGCCCAACTCCCAGCGTCGAAGCCAGGCTTGGCCCAGTCAGCACCGGGAGCGGTGGTTGTGTAGCGCCAAGTACTGGCTTTTTCGTTGGCCGCCGGCAGCAGCACCGAGGTCACGGAGGGGGTCGGTAGGGGGGCCCAATGTGCCGCTTTCGCCGTATCCCGCTTGGCCCACTTGTTCCAGACCGTTTTGTCGTAGAGCATCTGGATGAAGACGCCGCCGACCACGGAGCGCGCCTGGAATCCCACCTGGCGCCCGTTCTTCGTCCAGTACCAGTCACTCATGGGAACCCTGCTCGTACTCTCCTCCAGGAAGCGATACACAGGATCCACGATTGCGAGGAAGTCCTCACGGTTCTGGGTGAGGGTAGCCGTCCAGATCGTCCAATCCAGCTTGGTATAAGGCTGGCGGTTGTCGAGGGAGAGACCGTATCGGTTCTGAATCTTCCGGTAGTAGTCCACTTCCGTGCGAAGCACTTCGGCCGGGAACAACCCCAGCCCCAGAATTCGGTCCCAAACGAGGTTATACTTCTGGCTCCAGGTTCCGGGACGATCGAAGGCCAAGCGGTAGTGATCGCCGTCCTTGGCTTCACGCACCCAGCGGACCGCGAACTCCTTGGCAAGGTTTTGGTATTCAACGGCCAATTGCTTTTCACCGCGCATATCGCAGATCTTGCCGAACGCACCCAAGGCGACGATGGCCTTGGCGGAAAGGTTCACGTTGTGGGCCAGGTGACCGGCGAAGTCGTCGGTGCAAAGCTGATTCTCGGGATCAAAACCCTTGGCCTTGAGGTAGTCAGCCCACCTGAGGAGGACCGACCAGTAAGGGGTGCAAAAGTCAGCGTTGCCTTCCATTTGGGCCAGGGCAGCGAGCAAGATGAGCATGTTCCCAGTCTCTTCCACGGGCATCTGGTTCTCCTCGGTCCGCTCACCGCCACCGTAGACCTGGCCATTGGCCATGGGGTAGGTACCCAGATCGTGAGGAGCAAACGGAAACTTCCATCGCGGAGAATTTGCGTAGTCCATGATCGGCACCAGCATGGCCTTGGTGAGAGAAGGACCGAGCAGCAGGAACTGCGGGGCCATGGGATAGATGACGTCGACCGTATTGATGCAGCCGTTGCTGAAGTTCTCCTTGGGGAAAAGGATCGGCTGGCCGTTGGAATCGGCAGCCAGCTTGTTGGCTGCCAGACATTGACGATAGGCGAGAACGCAAATCGTAGCGTATTTCGCCCCACCCACCTTGGTCAAATCGGCCACCATTTCCTGGTCGAACTTGGCACAACGCTTCACCAGGGATGCGTACTCACGAGCGGAATCCGTCAAGAGCAAGGCGGCGTCCGCACCGTTGCGGCGCCAGTAGGGGCGCAGATTCTTCTTGAAGTACTGGATGGAGAAGATGTCGTCGTAAGCGAGGATCATCCACCGGCTGACTGGTTTCTTACCCACCTTGCCGAGCTCGAAAGTCAATGCAGCCACCGGCTTCTGATCGTTGGCGCGGCGAGGCATCCGAGTATCCATGGGAGGTAGCTTCCCCTCTTGGGCAAAAGTGCGCTGGGCACTCTCCTGGGAGGCGACCGTCCGGCCCGTTACGCTCTTTTGAGGCGCAGCCAGATAGAGGTAACCCCAGTCAATTCTGAGATCATCGCCTTTCTTGCCAAGGATGACCTGATCCTTAGAGCCGACCTTGAGCATCGCCAAATCTCCCAGGTTTTCCTGCGCCCAAGTCACCTGCTGCGAGGGTTGGTTCACGGTTAGCTCGGCCGCACTGTCGAAGTACACGGTTGCCTGGTGCGGCTTGCCATCGATGGATTTGCACTCCCACGTCAGGTAGGTGACGGGACGCGAGAGCACCTCCAGATTCTCCGGAAGCGCAGGAGTCAGGAAGGTCAACTTCACTTCCACGCCCGCACCGCGAAAAGTGTAAACCGTCTGGGTGGGAAGCACCTTGAGGTCGGTCTGCTCCAACGCAGGGATACCCGAGGGCTCCGCGCCCATGATGCGGAAAGCTTTTCCATCGATGCGAACGAGACTGCCCAAAGCCTGTTCTCGACCGGTCCAGTGGCGGGTCACATCCTGGTTGAGCCGGTCCGCCATGGACCAGATGCTGAAATAGGGGTCACAAGCCACGAGGGGCGTGGCAGGCGGAATGATGGCCTGGCTGGCTTGTTTCCGCGGCTGAGAAGCGGTATAGAGGCGTTGATTCGCCTTGGTAATTCGCTCAGCATCCATCTTGATGATGGCGCGGTCGTAGGTCATCAGCCCGTTGACTTCGACCTCCACATCCGTGGTCTGGGTGTAAACGGCGGCGCTGAGACCAGGAAGGCCGGTGAGAGGATGGAGTTTCTCGATGAGGCCGATGTATGCCTCTGTAAGTTCCTGGGGGGTCTTGAAGCTGCGGTATCCCCAGTTCTTCTCTTCCTGCCAAGTATGGCCACTTACCGGCAGGCCCAAGCCTCCGAACTCACCCAGAACCCCAGCCCGCTTCTCTTCAATCGCAGGAGCGCCGGGACCAGGGTAAACATGAATATCCATCACATCCCCCACCCGCCGATCCGACCATCCGCTCGTGTTGTTGACCAGGCGGGTTGGATCGTAGTTCTTGATCCACTCGGTGATGCGCGGAGTATCATACTGTCCCCAGCCCTCGTTGAAAGGCACCCACATCACGATGCAAGGGTGATTCCCCCGACCGTCGATCAGCCGCTTGGTTTCGAGCTCAAACTGCGCTGCGGACGCTTCGGTCCTCTTGATGTCAGGATCGTTGGGGCCAATGTAACGGTCGCCGCTGGGCATGTCTTGCCAAACCAGTAGACCAAGCTTGTCGCACCAGTAGTACCAGCGGTCTGGCTCGATTTTGACATGTTTGCGCGCCATGTTGAAGCCGAGCTTCTTGGTAATCTCGATATCATACCGCAGCGCCTCATCTGTGGGGGCCGTGTAGAGCCCGTCCGGCCAGAAACCCTGATCCAAGGGGCCGTATTGGAAAAGCGCCTTGTTATTGAGGAACAAGCGCAAAGTACCTTCGGCGTCTTTCCCCAGCGCAATCTTTCGCATGCCGAAATAGCTCGTGAGCTGGTCAGACACCTTGCCGTCCGCCGTCACCGTGACCTTCAGGTCATAAAGGAAAGGCTGGTCAGGCGACCAGAGTTTCGCTTTGGGTACCTTGAGCATGATGCGTGGCTTTGCGGGGCCCGATGTGCCACGGTCCGACACGCGGTCTTCCAACTCCGCCTCCGACACGCTCTTGCCGCCGTCGAGCACCGTCACCTTCACCTTGACCGCGCGTGCGCTACCCGACACGTGGGTCTCCACCGTCACCGCTCCCTGGTCCACGTCTGGGGTTACTTTGACCGCAGCCACGTGGGAGTCGTTGACGGGTTCAAGCCAGGCAGTTTGCCAGATGCCACTCGTGGGGGTGTACCAAATGCCTTCCGGACGACGCACCTGCTTGCCGCGAGGCTGAGTCCCCGCATCGGTGGGGTCCCAAACTCCGACCACGATCTCCTGTTCCCCACTCGGCTTCAGGGCGTCGGTGACGTCAAAGGAGAATCCGTCATATCCACCAGTATGCTTGCCCAAGTCCCGGCCGTTCACGGTGACGCTGGCCTCGAAGTCGACCGCTCCAAAATGGAGCAGGACCCGTTTTCCTTGCCAGGCGGTAGGCACGGTGAAGGTGCGATGGTACCAAAGCTGATCCTTCTCACTGACCCGTTTCATGACCCCCGAGAGCGCGGATTCGACCGGGAACGGCACCAGGATTTTTCCCTGGTACTGGGCGGGAGCGGACTGTTCTCGGGCTTGGATGGCATAATCCCACAAGCCGTTGAGGTTCAACCATTCACTCCGAACCATCTGCGGACGAGGGTATTCGGGATGGGCTTTCTCTGGGGTGACATCCTTGGCCCAACGAGTCAGCAACGGTCCCTTGGCGGGTTGCCACTGAGCTTGGAGCTGGGGCAGGAGCAGGCCAGCGGCGGTGGCCAGCGCAAAACAGTGTCGTATCTTCATAAAAGCAGCAATCGGGTCTCGCAAAGCTCTAATGAAAGCAGAAACCTGGCAAGCAAGGAAAGTCGCATGAAGTGAGGACACAGAACGTACCGGCCAGAACGACTCGGCTTACCCCTCAGGCAAGGGGTCTTGCCGTGAAAACCATGCGGCCACCACCAAGAGAAGAGTGTTGCAGCCGCCTAACAAGGCGAGGAGAGAGCGGAATGCTACCAGCGGGTCCTGGCTTTGGAACCAAGATCGCAGCAGTAGCAAGCTTCCCAAGTAAAGGACCGCAACACCCACCAGCCAAGGAGCCACTCGGAACCTCCCGCGTGCGATCAAGGTGTTGATGAGCACATTCGCCAAGGTCAAAGGAAGGACGGCCCAGGCAAACCAGGGAACAAGTGGGGCTGCGGCCCAAAAGTCTGGCTTAGTCCAGAAGAAGAGCCGCAGCGGCAACTCGGGAAAAAGGGTGCAGACGATGGCCCCAATCATACCCCCGCTGGCGGTCGCCGCCAAGGCCAGGGGCATCGCCATGGACTTGTGGCGTAACGCCGCACTCCGAGCGACTTTGGGAAACATCACCTGGGCCAGAGGCAGCGCGTACATCGTCAGGGCCAAGCCGATCATCGCCGCCGGGGAATAGAGCTGCTTGGCATCATCGGGAAACAGGCTCTGCACATAGACGACGTCCGCCGAGGTAAACAGCACCACGATGCCGGTTCCGATCGCAGTGGGCACCACCCGCTTCAGCCACTCCCCCCAGTGGAAGGTCGGAGTAGGTCCTCGCAACCAGGAAATATCACGCACAATCCATGCGCAAAGCGCCGTAGCCGCCCCCAAGGAGATCATCGCTCCGGTCATTCCTCCGACAGCCTGTCCTCCCAGCAAGACCAACGTAGTCACAGCGCTGAAGCGGCCAATCCCGTCCACGATCAGGGCCCAGCCCAACCCAAGAAAATGCTGTCGCCCCTGCACAACCCCTCTCAGAACCGGTGCCGCAAGGCTCAAAACGCCCATGGACATCGCCACCCAAAAGGCCAGCGGGTTCGTGATGGACATAGCCCGCACCACCCAATCCTGTACAGCCCAGGTGAGCAAGGCTAGAACGGGACAGAGCAAGAGGATTCCGCGTAAAACCGCTCGGCAAGCCTCCTCCAAGCACCTCTTCTGGTCGTCAGAAATTGCGGCCGCTGTCTGCTGTGCAAAGTAGGCTTGCAGGCCCACCGCTGGAATGCCCAAGAGGAGATAAAGCCGGAGTAGAGCAAAGAAAACGAGGTATTCCCGCTTGTCCATCCACCGAGCGGCGGCCAACTGCGTCGCCAGCATGAACAGGCCGCTGATGCCCGTGGCCAGGACAAGCCAAGTGCCTTGCCGGAAGAACGCAGCGTGCGTATCCAGATGCTGGCGCGTTTCGGCCGGTTGAGCGGATGCCTGTTTATGCCCCATCGCTGTTGCGGGTTAGCACTACCAGACTCAACCGTGATGTACAAGGATTTGGGGCAGGTCCACGGTTCGCTCGGAAACCGCAGCCCTACCCTGGAAAAGGGAAGGGGGCGCCCTTCCAAGGACGCCCCCGACAACCCAAACAACCAAACTAGCCTATGTGCTCGGGGTAACCCGCCCCGAGGCCTCTCCTGACACCGCAGTGCGCCAGGATAACCAAACTGGCATCAGGAGATTTGACTGATAGGGTTAGGGAATGTTCAACGGAAAAATGAGAAATCTTTGTTTTCTTTGCTTACTGACATTAGAATAGGATAGCAAGCTATGCGGATCACCAATCTTAACCCTGCCCACGACATCGGCGCCAGCGGTTGGCTCCTTGAGACAGAAGGACATCGGTTGCTCATGGACGCGGGCATTCATCCCAAGCACGAGGGTCGGAAAAGCCTACCCCTGTTTGATTTGATGCGTAAGACGGAATTGGATGCCATCGCGATCACGCATTGTCATCACGACCACCTGGGAGCGCTTCCGATCGCCATGAGACAGTTTCCCAAGGCGCATGTGCTCATGACCGAACTGAGTTACTTCTTGGCAGAGAGGGTTTTACACAATTCGGTCAACGTGATGGTGCGTCAACGATCTGAACTGGGGATTCCAGAATATCCCCTTTTCACCCACGACGAAGTCGATGATCTCTCTCCCCGATTCCAAGGATTCAAGTACAACCGGGAAGTAGAGTGGGCGGCCCATCACAAGACTCGAGCGGGAATGGTATCCCCAACCTTGGAGTTCATGGATGCCGGTCATACGCTCGGTTCCGCCGGGGTGATGGTGCGCAGTTCGAAAGAAACCCTCTTCTATACGGGAGACGTGTCGTTTCGCGATCAAACTTTGCTGAAAGGGGCCCGATTCGAGGACGTTCAGGCGGATGTATTGATCCTGGAAACCACTCGGGGCGACCGGGAAGTACCCAAAGGGTTTACGCGGGAAGCCGAAACCGAAAAGCTACTCCAGGCAATACTCGAGGCGCATAAACGGAAGGGAGCGGTCCTGATCCCTGCCTTTGCGTTGGGACGCACTCAGGAGATCCTGGCACTCCTGGCACTGTGGATGCGAGCGGGGCGGCTCAAAAGGCAGCCGGTTTATATTGGTGGGCTGGGCCGAGTTTTCACCGAGATCTATGATCTGGAAGCACACCGAACCCACCGGCAGCACAGCAACCTGCAACTGCACGAGGCGATGAACCTCCAGGTCATGGAGAAGGATGCGCTCAAGACCATGAAGCTCTCGGGAGGGCGCATCTTCGTCCTCACGGCGGGCATGATGAGTGAAAACACCGCAGCGCACGACCTAGCCATACGAATGGCAGGTGACGAGCGGCAATCCATTGTTTTCGTGGGCTATGCCGCACCCGACACCCCTGCAGGTCGGCTCAAAGCCGCCAAGCCCGGCGAACCTTTCCTCTTCAGCCGTACCGCCGGCGAGCTGACTCCTCGGTGCAATATCAAAGAGTTCGACCTCACCGCCCATGCCAATCGAAATGAACTGCTCGATTTCGTGGGCCAAGTCCAGCCTCGGACCGTCGTGCTGGCACACGGTGAAGAAGCCTCGAGAAGCTGGTTCGCGACTCAGATTCCCAAGATCTATCCGAAAATCCGCGTCTTGCAGCCCGGCCCGGGAGAGACCCTGGAAGCCTGACCTTCGCAGCATCTCGCCCCTCAGCCAGGGGCGAGCCACGGTTCGCGGCGCGGTCGGACACCGCAGCCCTACCTTAGCCGTGTCCATGCAGTTGAACAGGAGGCAGCAGAGAGAGCAGAGCCGTCAGACGGAGTCAGAATCGCTCCTCGCGGTCCGTTCAAGCGTTCACTGGACGGTGAAAGTGATACGTCCATCTCGATCGTCAGACCGATCAAGCCCGATCTCTGCTATCTCCGCTGACTCCTGTTCTTCATTGAATGGTTACGGCTTAGGGGGTTGGCCCTATAAACTCCACCCTGCCCGGTAAGGGGGTTTGACCCACGCGTTCGCTTCGGCGTTGTTCTTGAATTCCATCTTCGCTGCATCCCACTCCAGCTTCTTACCCGGCATCTTGAGCGCAATGACACCAAGCATGGCCACCTCGGTCAACGGCCCGCCATAGGAGAAATCGGACCCAGACTTCCCGCCTTTACGGATCGCTTCCATCCAATCTTGGTGGTGCCCTCGCACCCTTGGAATCGTCTTAGCCGGACGCTTGTAGGAGTCCATCTTGGCTTGCGGTATGATACGGACGTTCCCCGCGCCGTGTGACCCATAGAGGATCGTGCCTTTGTCACCCATCACCACGGCCCCCGTATCCACACTCTTTTCATCCGACTCCAACTCTGGCGGGCGAGGAATCGGCATGGTGCCGCTGTACCAGTGCATGGTGATCGGGCCGCGGCTCCCCTTCGCAGGGAACTCGTAGGTGATGTGATCGCCTTTGGGGAAGGCGTCACCTTGGGTTTTGAAATCGTATTGGGTCGTCTCGGCGAGGATCGTGGTAGGAATGCCGAGGTCGAGCGCCCAGAAGACCGGGTCCACAACGTGACAGGTCCAGTCACCGACGGTGCCATTCCCGAAAGGGGTCCAACCACGCCAACTTCCGGGGAGGTACGCAGGATGATACGGCCGCTGTTGCGCGGGCCCGAGCCACAGATCCCAGTCCAGCGTATCGGGGACAGGATGCTGCTCCTTCAATTTGGAGAGTTGATCGATGCCTGAATTCACGGCATTGCAACCACAGTGGATCGTGTGCACCTTCCCGATGGCCCCGTCCTGAACCCACTCCACGAAATCTCGGATGCTTCCGTAAGAATGGCCCTGGTTTCCGAGTTGCGTAACGACTTTCTTCTCCTTGGCAGCCTTCATGAGCTGGCGCACTTCATATACCGAATGAGCCAGGGGTTTCTCGCAATAAACATGTTTTCCTTGCTGGATGGCGGCCATGGCAGCCACCGCGTGACAGTGATCCGGGGTGGCGACCAAAACTGCGTCCACATCCTTGCCTACCTCGTCCAGCATCTTGCGAAAATCACGAAACTGCTTGGCATTGGGATACTTCTTAAAACTGCCGGCGGCATGGCGGCGGTCCACGTCACACAGCGCCACCAGATTGTTGCCCGGAGCCAGCCCCTCGAGATCGGCTCCACCCATCCCTGCGGCCCCGATCGCCGCAAGGTTGATCTTCTCGCTGGGCGGCGTTTGGCCGTCGGCTCCCACCACGTGCGCGGGAACGATCATGGGAACGGCCGCCAAAGTGGCGGCTCCGGTTGCGGTTTGGCGAAGGAAGCGGCGGCGGTTCATAGCGGAAGAGAGATGAGGTTGGGTGACGTTGTTCTTCATGGACACCAGGGCATTCTACACAGGCTGAGTCCAAAGAGAAGCCTGATTCTGCGTGGGAGTTATTCAGCCAACTCCCTCGGGTGGGCAGCGGTTCGCCAAGCCGCTGCTTTCCCTTGGCTATTCCAGCTGTCAAAATCGAAAGAGACTCTCTACCATGATCGCCATGAAATCGAACCTCGTCTCCGCACTCCTGATTCTGTTCCTCTCTTGTTTGGCTCAGGCGTCGCCTAACAACCCGAACACCGATTGGTTCCGAGACGCCAGGTACGGTGTTTTCATGCATTTTCTCCCAGGCAACCCGGCCGATTTGGAGAAGGTCAAAGCCTTTGACGTGGACAAACTTGCCGCCCAGTTGGAGGAAATGGGAGCGGGGTATTTTGTCCTCACCTTAGGCCAGAACTCCGGTTTCTACAATTCCCCCAACGCCGCCTATGACAAGCAAACCGGCTATGCCCCCGGCGAACGCTGTTCGGTCCGAGATCTTCCCCTGGACCTCTACCGTGCGCTCCAACCCAAAGGGATTCGGCTGTTACTCTACTTACCCTGCCAAGTCCCTAACCAGGATGAGCGCGCCCAAAAAGCCTACGGGCTGCCGCAGGGAAAACAGGATCAGCCACTCAGCCCCGCCTTCGCTGAGAAATGGAGCGAGGTCATTCAGGAATGGTCCGACCGCTACGGAGACAAAGTGTCCGGTTGGTGGTTTGACGGCGGGTATGAGCACATCCACTTCAGCGAAACGATCGCTGAGCGTTACGCCAAGGCGGTAAAACACGGGAATCCCAAAGCCATCGTCACTTTCAACCCGGGAGTCAAAGTCATCCGCTACACGATGGCGGAGGACTACACGGCGGGCGAACTGAATGAACCCCTGGATACTTTGCCTCAAGGACGCTGGTTGGACGGATCCCAATGGCATGCCCTGACCTATGTCGGATCGAACTGGGGAAAACGCGACCTGCGCCTGACCGATGCGCAATGGTCGCAGTGGGTCAAAGCGGTCATGGCAAAGCAAGGCGTCGTCACCCTCGATATGGGCCCCAATTACGATCCGGCCGCCGGGCCGATCGGTGCTCTGGCCGACGCCCAAGTAAGACAGGTCAAAGCCATCCGCACTGCCCGAATCCCCCGGGCCGACAGCTTCCTCGGCGTGCATTTTGACTTTCACGCCGGCCCCGACTGCAAGGAGGTCGGCAAGAACACGACCCGAGCCATGGTGGAGAATGTGGTTCGCCAGATTCGCCCCGATTACGTTCAAATCGACTGCAAAGGGCATCCAGGGCTTTCGAGCTATCCTACCAAGGTGGGCAATCAGGCCCCGGGGATCATCGGCGACCCGCTCCAGCTGTGGCGTGAAGTGACCGCTGAAAACGGGGTGTCCCTGTTCATGCACTACTCCGGAGTCTGGGATTCCAAGGCCATCGAGTTGCATCCCGACTGGGGAGTCATCAATGCCGACGGCAAAACGAACGGCAACGCAACCTCGTTCTTCAGCCCTTACGCCGAGAAGCTCCTGATCCCCCAACTGCGTGAGCTCTCTGGCGTCTATGGCGTGGACGGTGCGTGGGTGGATGGAGAGTGCTGGGCTTCCATGCCCGATTACGGAGCCGCAGCCCTGCGCGCCTTTCAGGCCGCCACCGGGATCCAGGACGTGCCGCGCAAACCCGGAGATCCGCATTGGTACGAGTTCCTGCAGTTCCATCGGGAGACTTTCCGAAAGTACCTGCGCAACTACATTGCGGAAGTGAAGAAGACGAATCCTGAGATGCAGCTGTGCAGCAACTGGGCATTCACCGATCACATGCCTGAGGAGGTCTGCGCCCCCGTGGATTGGATTTCAGGTGACTATTCCCCCCAGGACAGTGTCAATTCCGCTCGCCTCTCGGCCCGCTATCTGGCTCGCCAGGGCAAGCCTTGGGATCTCATGGCCTGGAGCTTCACCACCGTGCCGGGTGTCGGAGGCAACCACCGCAAATCAGTTCCCCAAATCCAGCGCGAAGCAGCGGTCGTCCTTGCGTTGGGCGGCGGGTTCCAGGCCTACTTCAACCAAAAGCGAGATGGTTCCGTTAACGAGGAACAACTCCCCACCATGGCGGAGGTGGCCAAGTTCTGCCGCGCTCGACAAGCGGTCTGTCACCACGCCCTGCCGGTGCCGCAAGTCGCCCTGCTCTATTCCACTGCAGAGCATTACCGGGACATCAACGGTCTTTTCAACCGCGAGCTGGGCCGAATCAACGGGACCCTGCAGGCATTGTTGGAAGACCAGCAGTCCGTCGAAGTCCTCAGCGAGCACCATCTGCGTGGTCGCATGCAGGAGTACCCCTTGATCGTGATTCCGGAATGCGGCTATCTGGAGGACGCCTTCAAACAGGAGCTCCTAGGCTACGTGAGGAGCGGAGGAAGCCTGCTCTTGGTCGGACCCCAGAGCACCGGCTTGTTCCCAGAGGAGGTCAAGACCTCCGGGGCCAACGCGCCAGCTGTCACAACACTGGGAAGCGGCAAGCTGGCCAGCCTGCCCACCGCCTTCAGCCAAAAGTACCTGAAAGAACGCTCTCAGACCACTCGCGCACCTTTAACCGACCTCGTTCGTTCGGTCTTCCCCAACCCGCTTGTGAAAGTCACGGGCTCCTCGGATGTGGACGTCAGTGTGAATCGCCTGAACGGACGCCTGGTTATCAACCTCGTCAACACCGCCGGTCCGCACGCCGATGTACAGTCACCCATCCATGCCACCAT
Organism: uncultured Verrucomicrobiota bacterium; assembly: GCA_964411985.1. Taxonomy (GTDB): domain Bacteria; phylum Verrucomicrobiota; class Verrucomicrobiia; order Limisphaerales; family J093; genus CAYPNF01. Next base: position 12,861 of record CAYPNF010000012.1, on the reverse strand, counting down.
CCCGCCTGTGGGACCGCTCCAAGTGACGATTCGGTCAGAATCCAAGCCGCAGCGCATCATGTTGGAACCCGAAGGGACTTCACTGCCTTTTGAGTACCAGGACGGGGCAGCACGGATGACCATTCCCAAACTGGACATCCACGGTGTGATCGTGGTGAGCCAGTGAACGCGGATGGCCGAGAGAGTGTGAAACGCGGCCACCTGCAGGAGGAATTGACCGTTCCCATTGCCTGCTGTTTCACCGACTGCCCAGTCGGCCGAGGGAGGGTAGTTCCGCAGGACACTGGCCAGCGGGGGCATCGGCCCGCAAGATCGCACCCATCTGCGTTCATCGGTTTCATCTGCGGATAGACACCCCTGGAACTTTCATGAGTCTGGCTGCGACGGCTCAGCGAGCCATCGCCCACCAGCGAAAGTCCAGGATCCATGCTTCACATTTCCCGCTTGCCAATTTGTTAGCAGGCAATCACATTCTGCGCGGTTACCCGATAACTCCATCTCATGATGTTACTCCGCCCCGGCAAGGCGGCGTCCGATGATGGAGGGACCGGGAGTGGAAACTGAATCGCGGCGAGAAAGGAGAGTTGATGTCAACCGAAGTCAAAATCGAGTGTGGTTGCGGTACCCGTTATAAATTCGATGCCGAACCCGTCAACGGCCAACTTCCCTACACCATCCAGTGCCCGAACTGCAATGCGGACGGCACTGCGGCCGCCAACGAATACCTGCGGTTAGTGTCCCCGCCGTCCATCCCCCCAGCGCAGTCCCAAGCACCCGAGTCGGCACCGGTTCAGCCCCGTGCCCCGGAACCCCAGACAGCGCGGCGCTCCTCCCCTCCGCCGTTCAGGGCCGCCCCTGCGGCGCCAGGGGCCAAGCAACGCGCCTACGGCGAGCCCAATATCATGATGGGAACCGTCGGAGCGGCCGCTGGCGCGTTTGTCGGCATGCTCGTATGGTTCGCACTCATCAAGTTCGCCCACCTCGAACTGGGCATTATCGCTTGGGGCGTCGGCATCGCCACCGGATTTGCCTGCCGAACGTTGGGGGCTGGTTACAGCCAGAAACTGGGCATCATCGCAGGCGCCTTTGCTTTCGTAGCGATCGTTGGCGGCGAGTTCCTGGCAACCAAGTCTTACTTCAACCAGCTCATGGAGAAAATGGTCGTTGGAGCCTATGACAACCGCATGGCCTACGCCAAGAAAGCCGTCGAAGCCAAGAACGACCAGGAGATCCGCACGCTCCTGGCTGCCCAACAGTCGGAGGAGGGCGACCAGGTTACACCCGATTCGATCAAAGACTCCGATCTCGATGAGTTTCGCAAAGAACTGCCCAAGCTCCAGGATTTCGTGAAAGGCAAACCTGGGAGAACGCAATTCGACCAGGAACTCCGTGCCAGTCTCAATTCCACTGAAATGAACAGCCTGTTGCTCCGTCACAGCGTGAGCCTATGGACGCTACTCTGGCTTTTCTTCGGAGTGGGCAGCGCCTACAAGCTCGGCTCGGGCGTCACGGAATAATCGCCCCCTCCAGAGTCACGCGGGGAGCACCGGACCACTAGGATGCAAGGCTCGGAAAGGGGAAGGAAGACGGATTGCAGTAGACGTTTGAGCTTCGTATCCTAAGCGAAAGAACGTTTGATATGGAACACGTTACAAACGGAAGACCTGGCCGTTTCCCAGCAGTCAATCAAGGTTTTGCTATCGTACGATCACGTTGGCAGCAAAACATCTTGCGTGGCGCACGGTTTTCCGTACGTTTTGGCTATGAAGACGATGAGCGCTACCAGTGCCCGAGACAACCTTTACCGGATCCTCGATGCCGCGGTCACGGATCACGAACCCATCCAGATTACGGGTAAGAGAGGCAACGCGGTTCTCGTGGGGGAATCGGACTGGCGGGCGATCCAGGAGACCCTCCACCTTCTGAGCATTCCCGGAATGCGTGAGTCGATTATGGAGGGGATGGCCGAACCTCCGGAGAGTTGCAGCCGCGACATTGATCTGTGAACTACCAGCTGGTTTACACGAAACAGTCGAAGAAGGATGCCAAGAAGCTGAAAGGAAGTCCTCTGGCAAGAAAGGCCAAAGAACTGCTTGCCACTATCGAGCAGGATCCATATGCAGATCCACCGCCGTATGAAGCCCTTGTCGGAGATTTGAAAGGCGCTTATTCGCGCAGGATCAACATCCAGCACCGTTTGGTGTATCAGGTCTTGGAGGCTCAGAGGATTGTGAAGGTGCTTCGCCTTTGGACACACTACGAATGATTCCCCACCACCCAACGCGGCGATCTCAGCAATGACGGGAGACTGCGACGGCTGACCCATCCACCCGGGAATCAGGTTCCATGTTGCCCGAGAGTCTACAACCAGTCAGCCCTCGCGGGCGACCGAAACGCTCGTGACGGGTGGCAAGCGACGAAGCCGTCGCTGTGGGGCTCCGCCTTTCTCCATGCCAACGTTCATTTGGGCTTCATGGCATCGCTGATCTTGGCTGCCAGGATTCTAGCCTCCTCCTCGGAAAAGTTGCCGGTGATCTGGGCCCTTCCTCCTGTGATTTCCTCCCTGATGACCGGGGCGGCATAGGATTGGCCGTCCAACACGATCGCCAGCCGTTTGTTCAGGTTTTCCCTGGTCACAGCGGCAAACAGTTCCTTGCCTACCTCACTGAATTCGATCGCAATCTCCGGCACGCCGGTCGAACCGTTCCTGGTTACAGTGACCGAGCTAATCGCGGTGTAGTCCATCAAGGGAGCTCTTTGCACCTGGAGGACTTCCGCACCGCCCCCGCTGGCATTGTTGGTCAGACGGTCGGAGTCTTCTCCGGGCTCGTCCAGGACCAGCTGTAGCTGAAATGGCGCCGGGGCAACTGGCGGTGGACCCACTTCCGACGCGGACTGCGCAGATCGATCGGGAGTCGCTCCCCGGGCGCTTGTGATAGCCCGCTCCAGCTCGCGGTTTTGGCTTCGAAGGACCCCGACCTGCCCCCGGAGCCTGAGCAGCTCGCGAAGCCGGTCGCTGTTCCACGAAGGGGATTTCGTTGCCAGGGCGACGCGATTGGAGAGGCTCAGGGTGTCCTTTTGGAGTTGCGCCAACTGCTGCCGCAAAGCGGCGTTTTCCTCACGGAGTGTCTGTTGGCTTCGATGTTGCAGCATCCAAGGCACAAGCAGACAGAACAGAACCAAGGCGCAAAGGAGGCTGGCTTTGAGTTTGAACGAGCTGTTCATCATTCGTGCGTGTTGGACTGCATCCACGGGGATCGAGCCCATGGCCCTGCATCACCGGTAGTGCTTACCTCCACAAACTCGGCGAAGTTCTGGTTCCGTCAAGGGGCGTGGCTAGGACCGGGTCCTTGGAAAGAGCTCACCGGCTAATCCAGTTTGCCCTCAACTACCGATTGCCCGGGTGGCATGGCTCAGTCAAAGCATGCTAAAGTTTGAGGGGTGTTTTGAGTTTCAGACGCAGATCAAAAGTGAACGTCCCCGTCGTCTCGTCCCGCCGCATGCTGCCTGCCAATTGGGTGCCGTTGGTTCCTGTGAGGAAAAGCGGGCTGTGCTGCAACTCATCTTCGAGAGCGATCGCCAGCTCGGAGTCTGCGGCAGGATAGACCTTGCTCCAACTCACGGCCTTGCAGGTGACGTTCACCACCGCAACCTCGTTCGTGTTCTTCTTCGGCTTCCTGGCACCCCCGCCACTGCCTGCCTCCGCGTCCTGGATCTCGGTCCCTTCAAAGCTATCCAACAGCCCGTAGCGCTTCCGCATCTGGGCATCCATAATCGGCCGTGGCTTAGCGCCTTCTTCCATCCTCTCTCCTTCCGTTTCATCCTGGTCGAAACCCTCCGGAGCCATTTTCTCGATCCACAGGCCCGCCCGCGCGCCGGGCCGGGTCATCGCGGCTTCGACCGTCTTAAGCTTCTGTCCCAACTCCGTGACGATGTCCGCCCAAACAAATCGAGGCTCCATCCATTCGGAGTACTGATTGACGACCTCTTCCGTGCGTTTCTTGGCCGCCAAGGCGTCATTCAGCTGCTTCGCCTTGTCCTGCAACTGCGTCACCGCCGGAGTACGCTCATCGATGGTAGCCTGCTTCACCGCGGCGACCTTGTCAAAATACCACCCCATGGCGAAGACGACGAGAATCAGGCTGAAGACCGTCGCCACGAAGTACGGCTTCTTCCGATTCAGCTCCTGCTGTTTGAGGATCTTCTTGGGAATTAGGTTCAGCTCGACGGGGCACTGGGTCGGAGTGCGCAGGCCCAGTCCCACCACTTCTCCAAAGGCATGGGCCACCTTGGCCAACTCCTCGAGGTTCACCGAGGGATCGATCTGGATGTTCCGGAACGGATTGAAGTACTCGACCGGGACGTTGAGCTTCTCGGCGAAGAGCTGCGAAGTGTAGGCCATGATGGAGGCACCCCCCGCGAGGAACAACCTCTGCGGAGCGCTGCCGCCCTGTTGGCTGCGATAAAACTGAATCGTCTGGTTGACCTGAATGTGAAGACGGGTCAGCACCTGACGCGCGATCTTCGAGATCGCAGCCTGCCGGGCGTTCTCCGGCTCCTCGTAGGCGCCACCCAGGCTGACAAAGCCCTCCGCAATCTTGACCTTTTCCGCTTCCGCGAACGGCAGCTTCGCTTCCACCGCGAAATCCTGCGTAATGGAGTTGGCACCAATATTAATACTGCGGGTGTAGACCTTCCCCTTCTCGAAGAACAGCACGTTGCTGGTTTTGGCACCGATGTCCAAGAGCATCGTGCAACCTTCGGGGTCACCGTAGTTAAACCGAAAAGCGTTGCAGAGAGCCGCGGGCGAGACATCGACCAGATCCAGCCTCAACCCGGCGGTGCCGGAAGCCTTGAACAGGCCCTCGACGATGTCCGCCTTAATGGCGACGAGCAGGACTTCCAACTCGCCCGAGGGGAAGGTTCCCAAAACCTGGTAGTCCCACACCGCTCTTTCCAGGGGGAAGGGCACGTTCTGCTGCGCCTCGGCCTGGATCACCTGTTTGAGTTTCGAGGAGTCGGCCTGAGGCAGCTTGATGAACTTGGAAAAGACGTGGAATCCTGGAGCGCAGACGCTGCACGCTCTAGCGCCAAAAGCCTTGCCGGAGGTCAACTCCTGCAGGCCGTGCGTCACCACCCGCTCGCGAGCGGCGTCCTGGGACCCAACCAAGCCGAGTGGTTTGAGACCGTACTTGAGCAGGCGCAACCCTCCTGTCTCGTTGAGGTCAAACTCGGCCACCTTGAGACTGCCCGCCCCAAAGTCGATGCATAGAAATGACTTTGAATTGAACATTCGATCCTCCTCAGATTTGTGGTAGACCAGACTGTGCCCGCGTCGAGAAAGTGAGCTCGAAACCCATCGATCGTTGTTCGCAAGCCTTCATCGAAGGTCACACTTGACACTGATTTAAGCAAGTTTTGGGCCTAATTGATGCGCGAACGCCACTGTTTTGAAGGATTTTGAGGAAACGGACGGAACCCAATCCAACCCCGGGATTCGGTAATCCGAAGAGCGGATAGGTGAAGGTTATCCTGCCGCGTGGTCTGCGGAACCAATGCGGCAGATCTCCCGATGTTGACTCAGATCCCCAGCAAGCAGGGGCTTCTCATGGAATCGGCGCCGATACGAAGGAGTAATCGCCGGACTCAACCTGGACGGTGATCCTTCGATCCCCAGCGCCGACGAGTCTTATCCCCTTGGCGCGATCCAGTGGCTTTCCGCTCTCACTCACACCGGCAGGATTACCGGAAGGAAGGATCACGGTAGCGGTCGTGCCCACCGGAACGTGGAGGCGGAGTTTGAATTGCCCTGATTCTTTGGTCCAGGCCACCGAGATCCTGCCGCGCACGGAATCATAGTTCGCCTTTACCCACTTCAAGTCCCCGACAGGCTGCGGTTCGATGACGATGCGGTCGAATCCCACGGCGTCCTGCGCAGGTCGGATCCCGGCCAAGGCCTTGTAGAACCATTCACTCACCGAGCCAAACATGGGATGGCTGTGCGAAAACGTGTTGTCACTAAACTCCCAATGCTCCCAAAGGGTGGTCGCACCCTTCTCCAGCATGTGGCCCCATCCCGGGAAGGTGCGTTGATTCGCGATTACATACGCAACGTCTGATCGTCCTAGATCGGTCAGCACCTGGAGCATGTACTTCGTCCCGAAAATCCCGGTGCTGAGATGCCCCCCGTGCGTCTTCTCAATATCCTGCACGAGGACCTCCAGCGCGCGCGGAGTTTCGGCGGCGGGTGTCAGCCCCATGTAGAGCGCGAAGGCTTGGCAGGCCTGGGTACCGGCGTCATATCGGCCCGTGCCCGGTTGGAGGAATCTCCGGTTGAACGCGGCTTTGATGAACTCCGCCTTGGCTTCTGCCTCGGTTGCGTCTACGTCCTTGCCTAACAATCTCGCCAGCTGCCCGAACAGTTTCACGTTGAAGTAGTAGAACGCCGTTCCGGTCAGCGCCCGGGGCTTGGGAACGAGGCTTTCGTGGTCACTAATACCGTTGTCCAGGATCCCCTCCTTCGCCACCGAGTGGAGGAGGGCGATCCAGCGTCGGGTGGCTTCGTATTGCTGTTCCAACAGCCTTGTATCGCCATAGTACTGGTGCAACTGCCATAGCAGGAGCGGTTGCGCCGTCCCCCACCCGATCGGGCCCGACTTGTCGCCAAGGCCCTCGTCGCTGATTCCCACATACGGTGAAGTCTCCGTGAATCCACCGTTCGAACGTACGCTATCCACCAGGTCTTGCGCCGCTTTGGCGTAGAACCGGGCCATGTCGAAGTTCAACATCGCCATTTCGCTCGAGGCCACAATGTCCCCGCCGTATCCGAACTTCTCACGATGCGGACAATCCGACTGGACGCTGAAGAGGTTCGCCAGTTCCGTCCAGAGCACCATTTTCTGGATCCGGTTGAACATCTCATTCGAGCACTCGAACGTCCCTGCGGTCTGGACGTCCGAGTTCAGCCGTAAACCCTCCAACGCATCGACCGCAGGCTTCCCCGGAAAGCCGGTCACTTCGACATAGCGAAAGCCATGAAAGGTGAACCTTGGGGTAAAGACTTCGGGCCCGTCTCCTCTCAAAACGTATTCGTCGAGCTGAAACGCGGTCTTGGGTTTGCCGGTGCCTTCGTATCGATAGTCGGCTCCACCATTCTTGATCTGGCCCGCCACCGCGGTCATGCCGTTCAAGGTGCCATCAGGATAGAGTAGTTCACCGGAACGCATCCGCACGCGGACACCCGCGGGACCCTGCACATGCAAACGCGCCCAACCGGAGAAGTTCTGTCCGAAATCGAAAAGGAAGACCCCAGGATTAGGCTCGGCCAACGAGATGGGCTTCAGCGTGTGCGTCACCCGAATGGGAGGGGCATCCTGAGCCTGGAGCGGCCCGAACTTCGAGTCGTCCGCCAAAACAGCAGCCTCCCAACGGGAAGGGTCAAAACCAGCTCTGTCCCACCCGGGCTGCTCCCGACGCGCATCATAGACCTCCCCCAGGTAGACGCTGTTGCGGAGAATCGGCCCCTCGCTCGTGTGCCATGTATCATCCGTGCCAATGGTCTGAGATGTGCCGTCCGCAAACTCCACCACCAATTGAACTTTCGCACAGGGATCCCCGACGGTGAGGCTATCCCGAGGGTTGATTGCGCCCCACAGCGCCAGCGGAAGAGGGTTATACCATCCATTGCCGAGCATCACGCCGACTGCATTGGCCCCTTTCTTCAACTGCGCGGTTATGTCGTAAGTAGAGTACAGCACGCGCTTGGAGTAGGCAGTCCAGCCTGGATCCAGGAGCTGGTCACCCACTCGCTCGCCGTTGAGTCGAAGCTCGTAGTAACCCAGGCCCGTGACGTAGGCGCGGGCACGAGCGACCTGCTTGCCAAGCACAAACTCTTTGCGCAACAAGGGCGCAGGATGGTCGTCGAACATCTGCTCGGCAGGGATCGGACCGGTCGACTTGCGCTGAATCCACTTCGCGCGCCAGTCTGTCGGGGCCAGCAAGGCCATCTCCCACCAGGCGGATTGGCTGTAGGAAGATCGGTGCCCATTCTGATCCCACACCCGCACTTTCCAGTAAACCCGCTGGCTTGAGCGCAATGGTTTTCCACCGTAAACAATGTGGGGGGACCGCCCCATGCTCATTCGGCCACTGTTCCACAAGTCCGCCCTTCCTTCGGCCAACTTGTCAGGGGTGGTCGCCACGAGGACCTGGCACGCCGTCTGCCGCTGACCACGCTCCTTGGACTCCGCCACCCAACTCAGGCGCGGCTGGGGGACATCAATCCCCAGAGGGTCGGCGCGGAACTCGCACCGGAGGGATCCCACCGTCAGGCTTGCGGCCTGGCAAAGGTCAACCAACAGGAAAAGGCATAGCCAGAACTTACTCATACACTCGAATCTTGCGAATCCTTACTTCCCAGCCTTCACGTCATAGCACCAAAGCAAGTCCAGGTCGCGGATATAGAGACGTCCATTCGACACTACCGGATAGGCCCACGCCTTCTCCATCTGGCTGTTGCGCTTGGGTTGATCCGGGGGACTGAAACGCCCCTTTTCCCGGTATCCGTCCGGAGTAGCCTCCACCAAGGCGACCTCGCCATTCTCACCATGGAGATAAAGTCGCTTCTCGGCGAGACAAAGGGAAGAAGCTCCAATCGACTTGTCATCCCACTTGGCGTCGCCGGAGGCGAAAACGGTGCAGAGCAGACCTGCGTTGCCGAACCCGTAGAAGCAATCCCCTTGCAGCACCGCCCCGCCAATCGCCGTTGGGTACTTCGGCGAGAAATAGACCTGCTCCGGCTCCACGGCGCCGCCGTTCACCTTCAATTGCACCGTACCACCCCCCGTGCCAGCCCCGGCGCAGAAGATCATTCCATCACGAACAATCGGGGTGGGAATATTCGCACCGTACTTGCTCACGGTCTTGTCGTACCTCCACAGGAACTTGCCCTTATCGGCGGCAACCCCCACCAACCCCTTCTGGACCATCTGCACATACTGTTTCACCCCTCCAGCTTCCACAACGATCACCGAGGAGTAGTTGGCCTCGTCGCCCCCCGGCACCGCAGCTTTCCAGACCAGCTCCCCCGACTTCTTGTTCAAGGCCACCAAAGTCGCCTCGGCTCCTCCAGGAGTACAGATCACACGATCACCGTCCACCAGCGGGGACTCCGCATAGGCCCAAGTACCCGGCTTCCCGCCAAAGTCATTCCGCAGACTCTTTTGCCATCGGATCTTCCCGGTAGCAGTCTCGACGCAAGCCAGGTCCCCGTCGGATCCGAGCGCATAAAGCAGGTCGCCATCGACCGTCGGAGTGGATCGAGCCGCAGGAAAACTGGGTTGTTGCTTGGGATTCCCGACATCCCCCAGCCGTGTGCGCCAAACTCGCTTGCCATCCTTGGCGTCGAGTGCTTGCACAAACTCATTCGTAAGCCCCTCGTTGCCGAGCAAGAAGAGTCGCTGACCCACGACGGCCGGAGTGGAATACCCGGCCCCACAATCTTGGATCTGCCAGACCAGTTTAGGACCTTCCTTTGGCCATTCCGGAAGCAGGCCCGTCTCCTCGGAAATCCCGTCACGGTGAGGCCCTCGCCATTGCGGCCAGTCTGCGGCCTGAGTCAGGGTTGCGAGAGTGGTCAAGCCCAGGGAGGCCCAAAGGCTCGTGGCAAAGAAAGGGATGGGTAGTCTCGTTTTCATATCCGTTGGTTCAACGTTCTGATTCTACAGGATACCAGTTCTGTGGGAAAAGACCCCCAAAATCTTCAACTTTCAGATCTTGCCGAGCTGAATGAGGACCACTTTGGGCTGGTCAGAATTCCACGCAGTCCCCAGACTCACCCCGTCAGCGCAAACTTCGTCCCTGCGTCATTTGCGTGTTATGAAGAAAACTGCCCGAATCGAGTCCGCCGGTTCGCCATCGCCCACCACGACGGATTTCTTCCGCGCCCTCTTCGAACAAGCCGCCGTAGGCATCGCCCAGATCGAAACCGCCACGGGCCGCTTCCTCCGCGTCAACCAGCGCTATGCGGACATCGTGAGTTGCTCGTGCGCGGAAATGGAGCGGCGCGATTTCCAGTCCCTCACTCATCCCGACGATCTGGCGGCGGACTTGGACAATATGCGCCGGCTGGTGGCGGGCGAGATCCGCGAATTCATGATGGAAAAGCGGTATCTCCACCAGGACGGTCATTTCGTTTGGGTGAACCTGACGGTGTCGCCGCTCTGGGCGCCAGGCGAGCCACCGCGTTCCCACATCGCGGTGGTGGAGGACATCACGGCGCGCAAGCAGGCGGAAGCATTGCTCAGTCAGCAAGCCGTTGAGCTGGCCGCGCTCAACCACCTCGGCCGGGCGGTGAACGCCTCCCTGTCGCTGGCGGAAACCACGAAGGCCGCGTTGACGGGCATGCTTGAAGTCGTCCAGCCCGATCTGGCCTTTCTGTTCCTGCGCGACGGCGAGCGGCTGATCCTGCAGGAGATCTTGCCCTCTTCCGCCCGCGCCCGGTTGGAACCTATCCCGGAACACCGCGTGGGTGGCTGCGTGTGCGGCTTGGCGGTCCGGGAAAGAAAGCCTCTGTATTCCCACGACATTTTCACCGATCTCCGTTGCACCTGGGAGGAGTGCAAGCAGGCCGGCATCAAGTCCTTTGCCGCGCTGCCGTTGTTCAGCGGGGACGAGGTCATCGGCGTCATCGGGTTGGCGTCCGACACGGAGCGGGATTTCGAGCGGCAGGGCAAGTTTCTCGAAACGCTGGCGGGCCAGGTTTCGATCGCGCTGGCCAACGCCCGGCTCTACGAGACGGCCGAGCGGGAACTGGCCGAGCGCCGGCGGGCGGAGGCGGGCCTGGCCCAACTGGCGCAGGTCAGCGCCGCCAGCAGCGATTACACCGCCCTGATCGGAGCCGACTTTCATTATCGCATCGTGAACGAGGTGTATCTCAAAGCCCGACGCCTCCGTCCCGAAGAGATCGTGGGTCGCCACATGCGGGAGATCGTGGGCCCGGAGGGATTCGAGCAGTTGGGCCGGCCGCAGGTGGAAGCCGCGCTGCGAGGCGAAGCGGTGGAAGCGTTCGAGTGGAACGATTTTGGCTCGGGTGCCCGGCGTTTCCTGCACGTCAAGGTCACCCCGTTCCGCGAGCCGGACGGCACCATCTCCGGCGTGGTCATGAGCGGCCGGGACATCACCGAGCGCAAGCGGGCGGAGGAGGCGTTGCGCGAAAGCGAGGAGCGTCTGCGGCTCGCCATAACCGCGGCGAACCAGGGCCTCTACGACTTGAACGTGCAAACCGGCGAAGCCGCGGTCAGCCCGGAGTATGCCACCATGCTCGGCTACGATCCGGCCACGTTTCACGAGACCAACGCCGCCTGGCTGGAGCGTCTGCATCCGGACGATCGGGAACACGTGGCCGCCACCTACCGCGATTACGTGGCGGGCAAGCTGCCGGCTTACCAAGTGGAGTTCCGGCAACGCACCGCGTCCGGCGATTGGAAGTGGATTCTCTCACTCGGCAAACTGATCAGTCGCGATGCCGCCGGTCAGCCGCTGCGAATGCTGGGCACGCACACCGACATCACCGAGCGCAAGCAAGCGGAGGAGGATTTGCGGGCGAGTGAATCGTTGTTGCGCGCGGTGGTGGACAACATCCCCTTTGAGTTTTGGGCGCGCGACCAGAAAGGCCGTTGCACGATGGAGAACGCGGCGCTGCGTGCGCATTGGGGCAGCCTGCTGGGCCAGCGCCCGGAGGATTCGGACATCCCCGCCGAGGAACTGGCGGTCTGGCTGGCTAACAACCGGCGGGCCTTGGCCGGCGAGATCCTCAAGGGAGAGGTGAGCTATCAGGTGGGAGGCGAGACGAGGTTCTACCACAACATTCTCGCGCCCATACGCGTGGGCGACGAGACCTTGGGTAGCTTGGGCTTCAACATCGACATCACCGAGCACAAGCGGGCGGAGGCGGCCTTGCACGAGAGCGAAGAGCGGTTGCAGTTGGTGATGCGAGGCAGCCAGCTCGGATACTGGGACTGGAATCTCGAAACCAATGAAGTCCTCCGCAACGAGCGATGGGCGGAAATGCTCGGCTACGATCTCCACGAGATTGAATTCACCGTCAAACAGTGGGTTGATTTTGTCCATCCCGAGGACCAGGCCGCCGCCACCCAGTCAATCAAGGATCACGTGGCCGGACGGACGCCGATGCACCGTTGCGAATACCGGATGCGGACTAAGGCCGGAGTCTACAAGTGGATTCTGGATCAAGCCCAGGTGGTCAGGCGTGATCCGTCCGGGCGCGCCCTCCGGATGAGCGGCACCCATACCGACATCACCGAGCGCAAGCAGGCGGAGGAAATCATACGTCGCGAACGGGACTTCAGCCAGGCAGCCCTCGACAGCCTGCCGGGCCTGTTTTATCTCTTCGACGAGCAGGGCCGGTTCCTGCGCTGGAACAAGAACTTTGCAACGGTTTCCGGCTATTCAACGGAGGAGATTCTTCAGATGACTCCCCTGGACTTCTTTGACGGGGCGGACAAGAAGAACATCGCCAACGCCATCCACCGGGCGCTGCAAACGGGCGAAACCACGGTGGTCGCCGATTTCGTGTCCAAAGACCAAACCAGGACCCCATGCTTCTTAACGTGGAGGCTTTTCCAGTATGACAGGAAGTCCTTCGGGGTGGGCATGGGCCTTCCCGCGGCCCCGGCCACGGGCAGCATCATGGGCGCGGTGCCCCACGCCAAGGCCGGGGTCGGATCCGCGGTCAACGACACCACCCGTGAGGTCGGCGGGGCCCTGGGCATCGCCGTCCTGGGCAGCATCAGCAGCGCGGTCTACCGGTCATCGATCCACCTCGACGACCTGCCGCTGCCC
>CAYPNF010000011.1:0-192470 GCA_964411985.1 uncultured Verrucomicrobiota bacterium | reverse complement strand
CGCTCCGGCGCTGTCTTGGCTTTACCCTGATCGAGCTGCTGGTGGTGATCGCCATCATTGCGATCCTGGCAGGGATGCTTCTTCCAGCCCTGTCCCGCGCCAAGGCGAAAGCTCAGCAAATGAAGTGCCTGAGCATCCAGCGCCAGATCGGACTGGGGTACCACATGTATGTGGATGAAAACGCCGACACCTACCCGTATCACGACGGATGGGCGGCGGTGGGTGGCAAGTGGTGGACCAACGCCAACGTCAGCGGATTCGCTACCGACTACGGCGGCGGTGTGCGAGAGACAAACCGCCCACTCAACAAATACATCAATGCGGTGGACATCTTCCACTGCCCAGCCGACCGCGGGGATGCGCTGAATCCGAAATCCAAGAGTTGCTGGGAGGGTTGGGGGAATAGCTATCTGGTGGAGTGGGCGGGAGATGCCTTCCGCGTCGAGCATGTGACCGGCGATATCGACAATCCCAAGGGCGCCCCTGCGAACAAAGCATCGAGGATCGCTCAACGCCCGGTGACGAAAATCATCCAAGGCGACTGGCCCTGGCACGCGAACCGCAGCCTCACCGACAGCCGCACCGTGTGGCACAATGCCAAAGGCAAACGGTACGAGAACATGCTCTTCGGAGATGGCCACGTCGAAGCCTACCATTTTCCCGCCCAAATGGACAGTTGGATCGGCACCCCACCCGACATCAACTTCAAGTGGTGGTGACCCCCGAAGCCACTGGGAAAGCGATTCGGAGATTGCTTTCGTCCCTGAGCCCCTTACGATGGCCCTGCCTGCCGCAAAGGATCGCCCCGCTCTGGGAGAGGCGTTTCGTCAGCTAAGGTCAGGCACAGAGTTGTATGATGGACGCGAAAGCAAAGACCTTCTTTGAGACACTGCAGGGACGCCGAAGCATTCGGGTGTTCCGTCCGGGAGTCGTTGACGATGCGACGGTCAAACTCCTCCTGGAGGCTGCGATGGCAGCCCCTTCCGCGGTGGCCAAAGACCCATGGCGGTTTGTCGTGGTGCGCAATGCGGCCACGTTGAGTCAAATCGCGGAGATGCTCCCCAACGGCCGTATGATCGCCACCGTGCCCGTGGGAATCGTGGTGTGCGGGGACCTCAACGAAGCGCACGACCGGCAGTTGAGTTATCTGCTCCAGGACTGCTCGGCAGCCGTCCAGAATCTCCTTCTGGCAGCCCATGCGCTGGGTCTGGGCACATGCTGGCTGGGAGTGCATCCACGTGAGGATCGTATCCGCAACTTGAGCCACCTGCTGGGACTGCCCAAGAACGTTCTCCCCATCGCGTGCATCGCGTTGGGATGGCCGGGAGAGGATAAGGAGGCGCGCACCCGTTACCGGGACTCCTCCGTCCACTTAGAAAAGTGGTAAGAGCCGGCTAGCCCCAGCGTCAGCCCTTGTGGCTGGTGTCGGCGTTTTCCGGGGGGAGTTGCACCGTATCCAGTCCAAACCGGATGTGGTAGACTCCGTCCTCCAAGTGGGAGTCAAGATGGCCAGCCACCTTGTAGAAGACAGACATCATGGCGTGGTTGTTGGAAAGGATATCGGCGGTGAACCCGGCGATGCCGTTCTCCTTGGCAATCCCGCATAAGCGGCGCGCCAGATACACCCCTAATCCTCGTCCTTGGTGGTCGTCGTGGACCGTAACCGCGATTTCCGCGTAATTGGTGGCAGGGTTGCGAAAATAGCGCCCCACGCAAATCATGCGCTCCCGCCCTTCGAAAGGGATGAGCCCAACGATCGCCATGTCATTCCGGTAATCGAGCGTCACGAACTTCTGCACCTGCTCGTGCGAAAGATGACGAATCTGAGTAAAATACCTCTGTAAAATTGTCTCTTGAGAGTGGGAATAAAAGAGCTCGCGCAGAAGACTTTCATCCGTGGGACGAATCGGCCGAAATCTCACCCTCAAGCCACCGCGAAACTGCGAGGCGGACTCATACTGACGAGGGTAGGGAACCAGAGCGGCAGGGAGGGCGATCTGCTGAGGATGCACCAAGTGACGCTCACGCGCTTCCCGAAGGAGTCCTTCACGAAACTTGGGGTGGGCGATATGGATCAACGCGAGCGCTCTTTCGCGCAACGACTTCCCATGTAAAGAAGCCACACCGAACTCCGTCACCACGTACTGGACATCCCCCCCTGGCAATACCACCCCCGCACTCGGCTTCAGCCAGCCAACGATACGGCTGGAGGCCCCATCGCCGGAGGTAGAGAACAAGGCCAGAATCGGCTTACCTCCCTCACTGCGCGCAGCTCCTCGCAGGAAGTCCAGACTTCCACCACCTCCCGCCATCACCTCGTCCGATTCAGCATCAAAACGAACCTGCCCAGTCAGATCCACTTCGCTGGCAACCTGGATGGACACCATGCGCCGGTTCTGAGCGATGACCATCGGATCGCAAACATAATCTGACGGGCCGAAGCTGAACCTTGGGTTCTGGTTCACGTATCGAAAAAGCGCTGAGGTTCCCAGACACGAGGTCGCTACGGCCTTGTTGGGCATCAAGGATTTCACGCGACCGTTGATGCAACCCGACTCCAACAGCGGAATCATGGCGTCAGTCACCACATCGGTGTGCAGCCCCAAATCCCGTTTGTTTCGCAGGGCGATGAGAGAGACGGCCGGAATCTCACCGGTCCCCGCCTGGATGGTGGACCCGTTATCGACCAGCGAGGCGACGAATTCGGCGATGAGCGCCGCCTCAGGTCGAGGGCTTGGGGTGGGGAATTCGAGCAGAGGCCGCCCTCCCCTCACCACCAAGTCCAGATCGGACAACGAAACAAGACTATCTCCCAAAGTCCGGGGCACCTGCGAGTTCAACTCGGCAATCACCAGGTCAGCACTTTCCACGGCCGCCTTCACGATATCCACAGAAGTCCCCAGACTGCAGAAGCCGTGGTCATCGGGGGGGCCGACCAGAACCAAAGCCACATGGAGATGCATCTGCTTCCGCCGAAAGAGCGCCGGGATCTCACTCAGAGACAACGGGGCGAAGTCCGCGATCGCCTCGCCGATCGCCGCAGAGAGATTAGGACTAGGTTGCAGGGCATAGTGGCGGCAATTCTCCAAGAAGTCGCGCCGGGCGCATGGCACCTCGCCGAGCAGCAGGCCGTGAACGATCTCCACGTCGTAAAGGTCAGGAACCCGCTGTCCCAGAGCCACCATCAGTTCCTGCGGCACGGCACATCCACCGCCCACGAAAACACGCATGCCATTGCGCAAACGGCGAAGGGCTTCCTCCGCTGAGGTAATCCGGAGCGAATCGAACGGTGACGGTGCGGTCATGATAGCGACTCAGGGGCCAACTGCGCCCAGGTTTAGCCAACCGCCTTGACAAAACGGAAGGCGCGGAGCGTATCCCCCGACTGTGGGGAACCGTCCGCGCCCGTGAAACCAAAAAAGCAGATCTCTCCGGGCATCAAGGGCTGTCACTATAGTAGACCGAAAGGCCAGACTACGCAACCGCTCACCCACACCCGAACTCAGCCCTGGGGCCTACTTGCCGTCCGCAGACCAACCCTGGAAGTGATAGTGAGGACCGAACCGTTCGAAAGCGGCCTTATCAAGAGCTTCGCGGTGGCTCGGATGCGCGACGCTGATCAAAAGGCGCGCCCGATCCTGCATGCTCTTTCCATAAAGGTTCACCGCTCCGTATTCGGTCACCATCCAGTGCATACTCGCGCGGGTTGTCACCACACCAGCGCCAGGTTCCAACGTAGGGGCGATCTTGCTGATCCCCTTGGCGGTGACCGAGGGCATGGCGATGATGGGTTTGCCTCCCTTGGAACGGGACGCTCCCCGGATGAAATCGATCTGACCACCCACGCCCGAGTAGAACTTGGTCCCGAGCGAGTCAGCGCAAACCTGGCCCGTGAGATCGACCTGGAGAGCCGAGTTGATGGAGGTGACTTTGGGATTGCGGCTGATGACCTCGATCGCGTTGGTGTACCCCACGTCCATCATGAGCACGCCAGGATTGTCATTGATGAAATCGTAGAGCTTCAACGAACCCATTAGGAACGTGGCCACCACCTTGCCACGGTCCGCGCACTTCTCAGCTCCATTCACCACCCCGCTCTCCACCAGAGGCAGAAGACCATCTGAGAACATTTCGGTGTGTACCCCCAAGTTCTTATGATTTCCCAACTTCGCCAACACCGCATTGGGAATGGCGCCGATGCCCATCTGGAGCGTAGCACCGTCTTCCACCAAGGCAGCCACGTGGGTGCCAATAGCCGCCTCGATCGGATCCGGAGCCGCCGGAACGGCCTCGATCAGCGGAGCATTGTCCTCCGTCCAAATATCGATCATCTCCTTGCGAATCAGGGCGTCTCCGAAGGCACGCGGGACGTTGGGGTTCATCACTCCAATCACGGTGTCCGCAGTCTCCACCGCCGCCAAGGTGGCATCCACCGAGGTGCCGAGGGAAACATAACCATGGCGGTCCGGGGGGGAAACTTGGACCATGGCGACATTGACTTTGACGTACCCTTCGCGAATCAAGCGCTGGGTTTCGTTCAGGAAGACCGGAATATAATCCGCATAGCCCGACTGGGTGTTTTTGCGAACGTTGTGGCCAACGAAAAACGATTCCAACTGGAAGATGCCTTCGAACTCTTTCTCCGCGTAGGGAGCAGGCCCTTCGGTGTGGAGATGCTGCAACTTTACGTTGCGGATTTCTCCCGTACGACCTCGCGCACACATGGCGCTGATAAGCTTCTGTGGAGCACAGGCCACGCTTTGAATGTGGATACGGTCGTTGGTCTTGATGACCTTGACTGCCTCTTCTGCTGAAACAATTTTCATGTCTAGGTTCGAGTCGTTTTGTTTAAAGCTGGTAAAGTCACACCCAGAAAGCAACGGAGATGCACAAGGATTCCAGCGTGGAATCTAATCTGGGCCTCACAAAGGAGACTGAAATGTGGCACAGGGCAACATTCGGTAGAATTATTGACGGGTACGGACAAGTTTGTCAACGGGGAGGCGACATTTCAGCACAAAAAGAAGAGGGCGGACCGCTGAACAGTCCGCCCTGCCTCTGAAATACCGCCTTAAGGATTACTCCGTAGGGCGTGTTAGATCCTGGAAATCAACAGCCAACGCTGGAAGATCAATCCCTTTGGCAAGCTGACGCGAATCACGATTCTCGGATGGACCCTCTTGCCCCATGAAAAGAAAAAAGGCGCCCCGTAGGACGCCTTTATGAATGCAAGAATCGGCTGATTAACCAAGACGTGCTCTTAGCCCTTGGAGCTGCTCCGTCATACGAGCGGGCAGCTTCTTGCCGAATTTGGCGAGGTACTCCTCCGCACCTTCGACGGTCTGCTTGAAGAGTGCAATATCCACCTTCATCAGCTCTTGCCAGTCTTTCTCAGGGATGCTGAGGCCGTCGAGCGTGAGATCGCCTTCTTTTGGCATCAAACCAATGGGCGTTTCACGCGCACCGACTTTACCTTCAACGCGCTCGCACATCCATTTCAGGACGCGTGAGTTTTCGCCGAAACCAGGCCACAGCCATTTTCCGTCTTTGTCCTTGCGGAACCAGTTCACGTAGAAGCAGCGAGGTGCATTTTTGCCCAATTTGTCGCCCATCTTGAACCAATGCGCCATGTAATCCCCACCGTGGTATCCGATGAAGGGGGTCATCGCGAAGGGGTCAAACCGGATTGAGCCTTTGACGTCGAGAGCTGCAGCGGTTGCTTCGGAAGCAGCGGTTGCGCCCATATAAACGCCATGGTTGAAATCGAAGGCTTCGTGCACGAGGGGCATTGTGGTGGTGCGGCGTCCACCAAATACGAAGATGTCAATCGGAACACCGGCGGGATCCTCCCAATCTTTGCAGATAGCGGGACAGAGGTCCGCCCGTGCGGTGAAACGACTGTTCGGATGCGCGCCCTTAACCTTGTTGCCTTCTTTGTCGAGCATGCCAGGTTTCCAGGGGTTGTCTTTCCAATCGGTTCCACCTTCGCAAGGAATGCCCATGTCTTCCCACCATACGTCGCGATCCGGGGTGACCACCACGTTGGTGAAGATGGCATCGCGACTGCAGCTTGCCAACGCCATTGGGTTGGAGGTGTTGCTGGTTCCAGGGGCGACGCCGAAAAACCCTGTTTCGGGATTGATCGCATAGAGACGTCCGTCCGGGCCTGGCTTCATCCATGCAATATCGTCACCGATGGTTTCCACTTTCCAGCCGGGGACGGTGGATTGAAGCATCGCCAGGTTGGTCTTGCCGCAAGCACTGGGGAAAGCGGCT
The DNA here is from genome assembly GCA_964411985.1 of uncultured Verrucomicrobiota bacterium. Classification (GTDB taxonomy): domain Bacteria; phylum Verrucomicrobiota; class Verrucomicrobiia; order Limisphaerales; family J093; genus CAYPNF01. The sequence continues at coordinate 186,194 of CAYPNF010000011.1, read as the reverse complement.
GCAACGTGGAATTTCCTCCCTTGAGGATTGGTCATGCGCAGAATGAGCATGTGTTCCGCCATCCATCCCTCTTGACGAGCCATGTTGGACGCGATGCGCAGGGCCAAACATTTTTTGCCGAGTAGCGCGTTCCCGCCGTATCCGGAACCATAGGACCAGATCAGGTTTTCCTCGGGGAAGTGAGCAATGTATTTGTCTTCCAACGGAGCGCAGGGCCAACGGCGATCTTTTTCTCCGGGTTTGAGCGGAGCACCCACGGAGTGTAAGCAGGGGATAAAAGCGCCATCCTCACCCAGTACTTCGAGCACCTTCGTGGAGACGCGCGTCATGATGTGCATATTGACCACCACGTATGGGGAGTCGGTCAGCTCCACCCCGATTTTTGCGATGGGCGACCCGATGGGGCCCATCGAGAACGGAATCACAAACATGGTGCGTCCCTTCATGCAACCTGCATAAAGTTTCTTCATGATGCCCTTCAACTCGTTCGGGTCTATCCAATTGTTGGTCGGTCCAGCATCTTCCTCCTTAACAGAGGCAATATAGGTGCGGCTTTCAACGCGAGCCACGTCGGAAGGATCTGAGTTGAATGCGAAGCTGTTAGGACGTTTTGCTTCGTTGAGTTTGATCGCCATCCCGCTGGCAACCATTTCGCCCATCAGGCGATCGTATTCTGCGGTTGACCCATCACACCAAACGACGCGGTCCGGGGTACACATAGCCTCTACTTCGGCTATCCAATTCAGTAGTTTTTTATTCTTTGTAGGAGCAATCATGACGCTTAAACCTGCATTTTAGTTCACCATCATCCAGTAAGTTTGGGGTTGGATTCTTGTTCCCTTGCGCAGCCTGCCAACCCGGTTGGCGCGGGATGTTGACGGAAAACCCACGCTGAGATAAAGACAAAAATGCGTAATTCTGGTTAAGCAAACCTTACAATGCTCGATCGATCAGGAGAGGGGCATCTTCCCCTTCGATCTTGATCTCTATTAGGCTCCTGCAACAACGATTCTGGCGCCTTCTCCACAATCAGCTTGCTTGCCGGGATCCGGTGGGCTCATATCTTTCTCGCAGAACGTGATTCACCATGGGACATCAGGATTCCTACTATCGCCACAACGAAGCCTACGCCGAGTTCCTCGCGGGGTGGGATGAAGGTTTCTACGCCAAGTACGCCGACACCCTATCCCCAACCCTCCCCGGCGCCCGGGTCCTCGATATCGGATGTGGGGTCGGTCAGGTGGTACGCAGACTCAAAGACGCTGGCTTTGACGCCTGCGGGGTCGAAGTCTCGGAACCGAACGTGGCCAAGGCCAAGGGTTTTGGCCTGAAGTGCGAGCTTTACGATGGTCGTCAACTCCCCTTTCCCGACCAGAGTTTTGCGGCTGTGGGAGCCCTCAACGTGCTTGAGCACGTGGAGGAACCTGAGGCCTTCATCCAGGAGTTGGTCCGAGTGGTCCAACCGGGTGGGAAAGTCGTTCTTTCAAGTCCCAATTTCTTCCGCGCGTTAGGCTTCCGGGATTATCATCCCCGGATGCGGGGCATCGGCAACAAATGGAAGAACTTGGTCCGCATGCTGGCGAAACGCCGTCAGATCCGCGAAGAACCTGGAAACGTGCGCTTTGACCGCATGAAACCCATCGTCAAAGAACCCTTCACCCCCGACGATGACGCCATTGTAGCCACGAACGGGCTGGAGATGGCCTTTTTTCTCGAGCGGGCGGGATGCCGGATTGAGCGGGTGGAATGTACCGATCGGTATGTGGCGAAGCCGCTGGATGTGGCGCTGAACCTGACTCCCACCCGCTACGTGATGTTCAATGCGTTCGTCGTGGCCTGGCGCAACCCATCCTGAATGCGCTTGGCCGTTTGAGCTGGGGATTCGCTATCGGGGATCTCGATCCATTCCGCCTGCATGTGGCGCCGGAACCAGGTCAATTGCTTCTTGGCGTACTGGCGGGTCCTTTGTTTTACCAACTGCACGGTGGCGGCGAGGTCCCGTTTCCCATCCAGATACTCCAGGACCTGGTGATACCCGATGGCCTGCTGAGCGGTCCGGTTCCCCCCCAAGCCCTGGTGCAGGAGTCGTTGAGTTTCCTCCACCAAGCCTTGTGCAAACATCAGTTCCACCCGTGCGTCGATCCGCGCCTTGAGACTCTCTGAAGGGCGGCTGAGAACGAAGCCATAGGAAGGGGTCGATCCAATCCGCAGAGCGCCAGGGCGGTTGGTTTGCGCCGGTGGATTCCAGGCAGCTCGCAAGCCGGAAATGGGCCCGCCAGTTAACCGCAACACCTCGACAGCACGGATGACCCGCCGAGGATTGCACTGGTCCACCCGTGCATAAGTCGCCGGATCCTTCTCTTTCAACTCCTCGAGCAACGTTGGCAGCGGCGTGGTTTCCAGCAGAGCCCGGAGGGCCGGGTCACTTTCAGGAGAGTTACCCAACCCATGCAACAGGCCCTGAAAATAGAGCCCTGTGCCACCGCAAAGGACTGGAACCCGTCCCCTACTCAGCACCGCATCGATCGCCTGCTTCGCGCACTCCACATACCGACCGGCATCGAAAGGCTGACCCGGCGTGGCGAGGTCCAAGAGGTGATGGGGAACAGTCGCTTGATCTGAGGCCGTCGGTTTGGCGGTCCCAATGTCCATCCCCTTGTATACCTGCATGGAATCGACAGTGAGGATTTCGCCTCCGAGCTCCACAGCCAGGTGGAGGGCAACAGCAGACTTCCCAACCGCCGTGGGACCGGCCAAGCAGATGCAATACTGGGCCAAGGGGGAACTCAAGAAGCTGGGTTCTCAGCGTCGGGATTCTCAGGAATGGGTCTGGGTTTGGAGTCCTGCCGCCACGCCAGCAGGAACAGCAGCCCCACTCCTGTACATATCGCACTGTCTGCCACATTGAACGCCGGAAAGCCAAGTTCTCCCCCACCCCGCCGGTAGATGTGGAAGTACAAGAAGTCCACGACGTGCCCAATCCGAACGCGGTCGATGAGATTCCCCAAGGTTCCCCCGAAGATCAAGCCGAGGGCGATCCCACCGGTCAAAGTCCCAGAGTCGAAGTGGTGCCGGCTCAGTGCGAGAACGATCAGGGCGAGGATGGAGACCGCTGCGAGGAGAAGGTTGTTGCCGCGGAACATACTCAGCGCAGCCCCAGTGTTCCCCCAGTGCACAAACTTGAAAAAACCATCGATAATGATCTTCTGCTCGGTGAAATCCAAAGTCTTCGCCACCACCAACTTCGTCAGCTGATCAGCCACCACCACGAGTCCGGCAACGAAAACAATCCTGCCGTTTGCAGTCAGAGTCATCGATCCCATCATTTTTCGGCCTTGCCGGGCGAGCGGAACACTACAACGCTCAGGGGTGGAAGTGTTAGAACCGCGGAGCATGGCTGGCCGTGACATGAGATGGGCGTCGCGGTAACGCCTCCCAGGTTCCCCACGTTGCTTCCCCCGTAGACACTCGCGTCACTGTTCAAAGCTTCCGTCCAGAAGCCCTCACTGGGAAGACCCAATCGGTAGTGCTGACGCACGATGGGGGTCAGATTCAAGATCACCACCAACTCGGCGGAACCCCGGAGGCTGCGGCGCACGAAAGAGAGGATGGACTGCTCATGGTCTGTGCAATCAACCCACTGAAAACCTTGCTGTTCATAGTCGGCCTCCCAGAGGGCGGGCTCCGATTGATAAAGGCGGTTCAGGTCCTGAACGAAACGCTGGAGCCCGCTATGGTAAGGACCGGCCTGAAGCAGCCACCAGTCCATCTCGGCATTGGCGTTCCACTCATTTCTCTGGCCGATCTCTCCCCCCATGAAGAGGAGTTTCTTTCCGGGAAACACCCATTGGTAGCCGAGCAGGCAGCGAAGATTGGCGAATTGCCGCCAGTCGTCCCCAGGCATCCGTCCCAGCAGCGAGGCTTTGCCGTGCACCACCTCGTCATGCGAGAGCGGAAGGACAAAGTTCTCGTTGTGGTGATAAAGCATGGCAAAGGTCAGGTCGTTCTGATGGTACTTGCGGTGGATGGCGTCGCGCTTGAAATAACCAAGGGTGTCATGCATCCATCCCATGTTCCACTTCAGGGAAAAGCCCAAGCCCCCCAGATAAGGAGGCCGGGTCACCATGGGCCAGGCGGTGGACTCCTCCGCCACCGTGATCACCCCAGGATACTCCGTATGCACAAGATGATTAAACTCTCGCAGGCACTCCACGGCCTCCAGATTCTCGCGTCCTCCGTATTTATTGGGTATCCACTCACCCGGGTTTCGGGAGTAGTCCAGGTGACGCAGTGAGGCCACCGCCTCGACTCGCAGCCCATCCATGTGGTACTTGTCACACCAAAACAGGGCGTTGGCGGTCAAAAAATTGCGCACTTCGTGACGGCCATAATTGAAGACCAGGGTCCCCCAGTCCTGGTGAGCCCCCTGGCGCGGGTCCTCATGCTCGTAGAGCGCGGTGCCGTCGAAACGAGCCAACGCCCAATCATCACGTGGGAAGTGCGCCGGCACCCAGTCAACAATCACCCCAATTCCATGCTCGTGGAGCGTGTTGACGAAGTACTGAAAATCGTCCGGTGTGCCAAACCGACCGGTAGGAGCGTAAAAACCAGTCACCTGGTAGCCCCAGGACGGATAGAAGGCGTGCTCCGCCACCGGGAGCAATTCGACATGAGTAAAGCCCAGTCGTTTGACATAGTCGGCCAGCATCGGAGCCAACTCCCTGTATCCGAACGATTCGGCAATGCTCTTCTTGCGCCACGAGCCTAGGTGGACCTCATAGACGCTCATCGGGGACCGCAGAACGTTCCCTCGGCCGCGTCGGTCGAGCCATGCCTGGTCGGACCATCGGAATTGGTCTACATTCCAGACGATCGAAGCATTCTTAGGAGCCACTTCGAAAAAGGTGCCGTAGGGATCTGTCTTCAAGACCACCTGCCCGTGCGCGTTGAGGACCTCGAATTTGTAATGAACCCCGACCCCAATCCCAGGGACAAAAAGTTCCCAGACCCCGGAAGCGCCCAGCGAACGCATAGGATGGTAGCGGCCGTCCCAGTTGTTGAAATCCCCCACCACACTCACCCGCCGCGCGCTCGGCGCCCACACCGCGAAGCTAACGCCCGGCACCCCATCCAACTGCCGTAGGTGCGATCCCAGTTTAGTGTAAATCCGTCGCTCCGTTCCCTGGCCAAAGAGGTACATGTCCGTCTCCCCCAAGGTAGGAAGAAAGGAATAAGCATCCCGCATCCGCCGTTCCCGTCCCTCGTAATCGCGAATGACCAAGTCGTACGCATACACCTGACCCGTCCGGCGGGAAATCCCCTCGAAGAACCCGGACTCGTGGAGTCTCTTCAGCTTGAAGGAGGGCTTCCCCTTCTCGTGGGTTGGCACAATTTCCACCTCGGCTGCATTCGGAAGATAGGCACGCACGACGATTCCAGTGCCATCTCCCAAGGGATGCATGCCCAGATGATCGTGTGGTGAGCGATGTACCGCTTGGGTGAACCTCTCCAATTCCACAGGGCTTAGAATCATGGTGGCTCTATTTTTGTCAGATCGTTCCCTCCTTGGCACGCAAAAAGAAACAGCCGGGACTGGGCAGCCCCGGCTGTTCGTTGGAGTCCCTTAAGGGTAAGCCTTTATGGTTTGCTCACCGCACGATAGAAACGTGCTCCAGGACCGGCCGGTTTCGGCTTCTCAATCGATACCGTCCCGGTCGTAACCAGGTGCGTTGAATCGTCAGTCCAAGTCACTAAATCCTCGCTGGACTGCAGAATGTACTCTATTCCAGGAGTCCCGGTGAGGGTGATGGTGATTCCCGTTGCCGTCTGCGCAATCCCCAGCTTCGAATCCTTGGGCCGGGTATCGGGCTTCACCAACGGGATGAAGAGGTCATCCAAGAAGGCTGCATCCTGGCCGCCACTGTAATTGGCATCCTTGCTGTAGGTCCAAGTGAGGGTGTTCGGGCCTGCCCCAACCGGGAACTGGACCTGCTGCCAAGGCACCTCGCCGGACCACCGCTGCATCCGCGTGCCATTGATCTGGAACTCAAGTCCGTCGTAGGGCTGCTCACTGCTGACCTTCACGAAGAACGAAACAGCCCCTTCTCGCGTCACAAGAGTGAGTGAAAGGCTGCTGCGCCCCTCATCCAGGATCGCGCCCGATCGCAACGCTGATTGGCCAGAAGCGCTGACGCTGGACTGCAGCACCCATGGCGTGCCCTGGCTTGACCACGGAGGCCTGGTCAGGTCCGTCGCCACGAAAGGAGGCTCAAAGGTGTAGGTCGCCGCCAGAGGTTGGAAGACCGCCTTGAGGTCGTAATTGCGGCTCATCACCACCGTGAGCGGGTTCTGGGTGCTATTGGTGGTGCCTTCCCACTTCACGAACTCGTATTCGAAGTCCGGCACCGCCGTCAGCGTCTGCACCGATCCGTTCGGATACGGTCCTGAGGCCGGATAGACCTCGCCGCCCACCGGCGGGGTAATGTTCAGGCTATACGTCGGCTGCCGGTCGTCATCGGTAATGGTGACGCTGATCTGGTTCAGTTTGCCCAGCACCGCCCCTCCGACCGGGTTCAGGAGCTCGACCACGAAATTGCGGTCAGGCTCGGTGAGCGAATTATTCAAAACCACAACCGGAATGTTCTTCTCCGCCTCTCCCGAGTTGAACACCAAGGTGCCATCCGCCAGCACGTAGTCGATTCCGTTCGTCGCAGAACCGTCGATGGCCCTGTAATCCACCGAGACCTGGTTGGTGGCCAAGCCTGAGCGGCGGACGAGGATGTTCAGAGTGCCAACGCTCTCAGTCGCGGATTGCTTGTCACTCGTGAAGCTGACCGCACTCTCGTCGTCCCGAATGGTCAAGGTGGCGGACAGTCGGGCGACCCGCGTGTAGCCGGAAGGCAGGTTGGTGAGCAACAACTGCAGCTGCCGGTCTCCCTGAGCGATCGTATCGTTCATGACCCGCACGGTGAACTCCTTCTCGGTTTCGCCAACCTGGAAAGACAACGTGCCAGCGGCAGTTTCATAGTCCTCACCGGCCGTAGCTGTCAGGTCCTCGGTGCGGTAGTCAACCGAAACTGCGGAGACCAAGTCTCCACTGCGAATCACCTTAACAACGGCCTGGGTCGCGTTCTCGGAGACGGAGTAGCTGGACTCGGAGAACTGAATGCTCTTCGGGACGAACTTCTCATCGCCGTGGATGCGGGCGATCCGGCTTCGGGAAACGCCGTTGACCTCTGTAAACTCTCCGCCGATGACAAACGCCGTGTCAGGCTGCAATAGCAGGCAGTGAACAATGGCGTTGGCCCCGGATCCGTTCTCGAATGAGGTGTCTATGGAACCGTTGGGGTTCAACCTGGCGAACCGGTTGAGGGAAACGCCCGCAAAATTGGTAAAGGCGCCCACCACCACCACTTTGCCGTCCAGAGTCACACCTACGCCACGCACACTCGCGTCCGCCCCCGTGCCCGGGTCAAACGAGCTGTCCAGAGCTCCGCTCGTGGAAAGCATGGCAACGCCAGCTCGCGCCTTACCCGCCACCGTCTTGAAGTCACCTCCGACCAGGATGCGACCCTCTGCATCCAAGGCCAGGGAGCGCACTACGTCGTCCAAGGCCGGGGTGACTCCGAAACCGCGGTCCAAAGTTCCATCCGCGTTCAGGCGGCCGAGATAGGGTTGTTTCACACCCACGATGTTCTGGAAGGCCCCACCGACCAGGATCTTGCCATCCGGCTGCAAAGCGAGGGTATAGATCTCACCATCGGTTGGCCCTGGAGGATTGAAATGCGTATCCAGAGTCCCGTCCCACGCCACCCGCGCCAAGCGAGCGCGGCTCTCGCCGCCCACCGTGGTGAAGTCCCCGGCAAGCAGAATCGCCCCATCGGGTTGAACGGCGATGGCCCTGACCCGCGCGTCCACCGTCACAGCGAACCCAGGATCCGTGGTCCCGTCCGCATTGAGTCGAACAAGGTATCGGGCAGCAGCTCCGTTCACCTGGGTAAACTCTCCACCCACGAGGATGCGTCCGTCCGCCTGAAGGGCGATCGCAAGGACCCTCCCGTTGGGACCACCTCCGCCATTGAGGAAGCTGTCCAGATAACCGTCGCTATGCAGGCGGGCGAGGTTGGACATATCGACCCCATCCACCCGTGTGAAAGCGCCACCCAGGAGAACCTTGTCGTCACTCTGGAGCGCCAAGGTGTATACGGGTCCGTTCGCGCCGGATCCCGGGTTGAAGGCGTAGTCGAGCTGGCCGGTCACCTCGTCGTCCACGATGGTCACCGCGATGACCGAATTGGTCCCAAGCACGGTTGAATCCGCATGCGCCTTGACCAGGCTGCGAGGATTCCGGAGCGTGACGTAGAAGTCCTCATCCCCCTCCCCCACATTGTCGTCAAAGACCCTGACAACAATCGTCTTGTTCGTTTCACCAGGCTCGAAAAGCATCACCCCATTACCAGATGGCGAGAGATAGTTAGTCTCCCCGCGGAACGTCAAGGCTCCACTTAGGGTCTGGTAGTCGGAACCGGAGGAGGCGATCCCGTCGCTGGTTTCAAAGGAGACCGTGACTGGGTTGATGGAACTGCCCAGCCGAATGACGCTGAGCGAGACGGTTCTACCGAACTCAGGAACCGTGGTCGTGGCGGCGGAAAACTCCAGCACACATTCATCATCCCGAATCACCACGGTCGCGTTCGAAAGCGAACCGAGCACACTGTTGGTTGGATCATAGAGTTGGAGGGCCGCCACGCGGTTGGACTCCATGAGACCATTGTCGAGAATGCGAACCTTGAAGGTGGCTTCCGTCTGACCAGCCAGGAAATTCACCACCCCGTTGGTACCGACAAAGTCGACGCCGGAGATGGCGGTATCGTTCGTGACCGCGTAGAGGACGGAAGCAGTATCAGAGACTTTTCCGCTGCGACGTACGGTGACGGTCGCATTGGTCGCATTCTCCGCCACCTCGAACAGGGCCTTCGAGAACTCGATCATGGTCTCATTATCCAGGATCAACAGCGTGGCCGAAGCCTGGCCCCCGATCGGCGCCCCCGTCGTTGGATCCGAAAGAGTCAACGACACGCTGCGCTCATTGTCCACGGTCGCGTTGTCCAGCACTTCGACCTGAAACACCTGGCTGGTCTGCCCTGGCAAGAAAGTCAGGACCCCGTTGGTAGCGACGAAATCCACGCCGCTCACCGCCGTTCCCGCACTGGCGGCAAAACGAATGGTGTCCGTCCGGTTGGTGGCGGTGGTTCGCCGTACGGTGATCTCCGCCATTCCATCCCCTTCCACGGCGTGGTAGGTCTGGGCGGCGAACTCCATGGTGCCATCGTTATCGATAATACTCACGGTCGCGTTGGTCTTGGTCCCAAAGGCCGCTCCGGGCACCTCAAGCAGCATCACCTGGAGACTCTCCATGTACTCCTGCACCTGGTCGTCCACTGGCACGATCGGGATATCCAAATCGATATCGCCAATGGGGATGGTGAAGGTCGTGGGAGCGACCGAGCCCTCCCCAACATGGTAATCCGCCCCGTAGGTGGCGTAACCGCCAAGCGCGACCTTAATCACTTGCGCGCGGTTGGTCGGTCCAGAGCGATGCAGCCGAAGCAGCGCCGGCTCGCCACCCTCCTCATAGGCGATACCGTTCACGGTCTCCAAATCAACAACCGCTCCGTCGTTGTCCAGAATGGTGAAAGTATGGACCTGGTAAGGTTCAAGGTAACCGTTGATGGGAGTCCCAACGATGACGGTGTTCGTTTCGATGATGTTGGTGGTTCCAGTTTGTTCGCCCGCAGCGTTGGTGATCGCCACTTCGTTCGTCACGAATTCGTTCGTCAGGTAGGAGAACGGCTCAAACAGGGTCACCTGGATCGTCCGAGGACCATCCACATTGGTGTTGTCGATGATGGGAATCTTGAGGTACTGGAGCGTGGCACCAAAGGTCATGTGCCCTACGCCGTTGCTCCCCACGGGGCCGAAGTCCACCCCCTGAATCGCCGTGCCGCCGGTCACGCGATAGTCGATGTTGATCGGCGTTTCCTCCGCCGGAGCCGCGCTGGCACGAATCGGGATGGAAGTCGTTCCGATACTCTCCAAGCCGCTGGATTCCAGCGTCATGAAACCCACGGAAGGAAGGCCGCTATCGTTGTCGTTGATCGTCAGGGTTGCCTGGAAATTGGTCGTCAGGTTGTACTCGAGACCAGGCAGTATCTCCAACGTCACCGTCTCCGGATCCTCGCGGTAAGGATCGTCGATGGGCATGATGGTCACGTTGACCGAGTCCACCCCTGCGGGGATCACAATCTTGTCCCCGATTCCAGCAAAGTCGACCAAGGGCAACGCCGGACCCGCAAGCCGATAGCCCACGAGCAACTGCCGGGAGACGTCCCCAGTCCGGGTGATCGTGACGGTGGCCGGGTCAGCAGGTTCGGAGGCATCGGTGTCCGGGCTCGAAACATCCAGAGTCGCCAACGCCGCGTCCTGAATGAAAACGGTCACCGAACCAGGAGTGCCCACGTTGTAAGTGGCCAGATCGGATAACTGGATATCCACGGTGACGCCGCGATCGCGCTGACCGTTATCCCGCGGTTCGACGAGAAGGGTTGTCGAATACTGGTTTGCGGGAATGGTCACGGACCCGGGTAGAGCCCGGAAATCCACCCCGGACACGCCCGAACCGCCGACCAGGTAGCGCACGGTAAGAGGCGCGGTGAGATCACCCGCGCGAGTGACGAGCAGAGTGGCAGGCTTCCGCGAACGCTCCAAAGCGAGGGGATCCAGAGCGGTAATCCTTACCATGGGCAGGTCGTTGTCCATGATCGAGATCTGGGCGGTGCTCTGGGAAAGCGTGTAGGCCGATGAGGTTTGCAGAATCACCTTCAAAGTGGTGTTTCCGTCCAGGTAGGAATCAGGGCGAATCCTCACAGGAACCAGCAACGCCATTTGCCCGGAGGCCAGCGTTACGCTTTCGGGCAAGGCTTCATAGTCGATACCGGGCCGCGCGGTCCCCTCCACCTTGATGGGGATGGTCAACGCCACATCGGCTTTGCCCGATCGGATGATGATAAAGGATGCCGAATCGCCTGCACCTTCGGTAGCCACCGCATCATAGGCGGCGATGGAAAGGGCCGGGACGCTGGAGGAGGCACTGCGAATATTGAGACTCGCCTCCGCCTTGCCATCGGTGCAATAGGTGGGCTCCACCGGATAGTAGCTGTCCGCTCCACTGACGGTGCGGACTTCCCATCCAGGGAAATCAACCGCATTCGTCTCCGTTGCGGTCATGCGGATGAATTGCATCGGGTGCATGATCGTGCAGATGACCTGCCGCTCACCGTTCGTGGCGGAGGGAGCGGGCAGGATCGTGATGTTGGTCGTGAAGACCCCCGTGGCGAAATCTACCGTGAAGAAATTCGTGTAAACTCTTCGCGTAACCCCGCTCTCGAGAGTATCCGTGATGTTCGTCTGGCTGACGCTATTGGTCAGCGGCCCGAAATCAACTCCGTTGACCGCCGTGCCGCCCAGCGTCACAAAGACCGTCAACGCGGTGTTGGTGGCATCTCCGGTGCGGGTGAACTTGAAAGACCCGGCGGAGGAGGGTGCGGTGGCGTCGTTCACCCGCTCCACCTTGACCCTCGGATAGGGTGTGGAAACCCACTTGAGCCCTGTGGCGTCCGCGTCGGCTACGCCTACCGGGTTGTAGAAATTCAGGGGAATCGTATTATATCCCCAGCGGAACGCGGTGAGCGTGTAGTTCCCGTTGGCTAGGTTCACCAAAGTGAAAAACCCTTCGCTATCAGTCGAGGCCACTTGGTAGTCCGCTCCGTACTCGGTGCCATTCACACTGCCATTGCTGACTCGCACGTTCTGCAGAGGTTTGCCGTTGCTGTCCACGATCGTGCCGCTGACGCGGTGTCCGCTTGGCGCCCCCACCGTGACCACCCATTGCTTGGCCGTCATTCCCCCCCGGAGATCGCTCACTTCACAACGAACGACGTACTCGCCAATGTCAGTAAAAGCGTGAGTGACTGCGTTTGAGTTCCCACCAAAACTGCCGTCACCGAAATCCCAGAAATAGGCCATCCGGTCGCCGTTCGGATCCGTTGCGCTCGCCGAGAGACTCACCGAAGCCCGCTCCGCCACCGGCCCCGACGGCCCGGTCAGGGTCACAACGGGAGGTTGGTTGCTGGGGAAGGGCCCTTTGTTGACCACCACATCGTACCAGAGATCGACCCCTGATCCACCACGAGCGATCGGGGTAATGGCGATGGCATTGTCCTCGTCATAGAAGGTCCGGCCGACCAAGATCGCGGAATCCTCTCTCCCCAGTTTCGTGTCGGGAGTCGTGTCAATGAGGTGGGCACTGCCATAGACCACCTGCGGCCACAATCCCCAGTGTAATTCGACCCCGTTTTGGACGAAGTAGCTGTTCGTGATCCGGGATCGCGCGCTGATCCAGTAATCCCGCTGTGCATCCTTGGAAACAACCAGGGAATAGGATCGGCCATCCACGAGCGTGGGGGCATCGAAGGCATAAACACGGTTGGTGGTACTCATGGCCACCGCACGGACGTTGTTGGCCGGCAGCCAATCACGGTTCCACTTGCTCACAACGTTGAAATGGGCTGCCGTGGGATCGATGTTCTCGCCGAAAGTAATGGTGTCTCTGCCTCCCGCGCTTCCCATGATGTCGAACATGTCGCCAAACTCCAAATCGTCCCCCGGGCCCGTCGCGGTCTCACGGCCAATCAACCCGGTAATATCGTAGGGAAGGTTATTGGTGTTGTCAGGCCAGCGGCCGCGGCGGGTGTCCCAGAAATTCGCATGGCTCAGGTTGAACAGAAAACCGACCTGCTCCAGGAAGGTGATCAACTCGGTTTCCTGCATCACGCCGCCCTTCGGCATCGCAATGGTCGACCAGTTGTAGGAAGGCATGTCCGTGTGGACCACGAGAACAAAGTCGTAGTATTCTGAAGGAAACCCAGCCAGTTTGGCGGCCGCTTTGGCATCCGCAAAAAGCGTTCTGGCCCCCCCCGCACCGGTGTTGTAGAAATCTTTGGGCATTCCAACCGCAACTGCCGGAGCGACCGTGGGAACCAAACCTGCCTTGTTGTAGGTGTTCTCAGCCAGAAAATCGCCGGCCGCCTTCAGCTTGGCCGCCGCATCCGCATAGGTGATGGGGATGCGAATATCATTCGGAAAATAGACAGGGATCAGGAGCACTTTCTGAGTGGCAAAGTTGGTAGACAGGGTGGCTGGCGGAGGATTCGTGGGGTTCGACTGACTGTGAAGCGCAATACGCCGCGAAGTGACCGAACGACTCTCGACCTGAGCGAAAGCCTCCTGAAGATCCCTGGCATGTTCGGGGGAACAGGCAGCAAAATACCCCCCCGCGTTTTCCAACACGACCGCAGTCGAAATGGAGGACGCAGTCCCGCCGCAAGCTTGGCAGGAGCAGGACGGGGGCAGGACCCCAGCGTCCAAAACGGATTTCGCCTCCGCAGAGCCGAGCGTACGAAGCGGGGATTCGGAGAGGGCAACGGAGTTTCCGATGGCAACGCCGTGCAGGGGAACATTCTCAACCGAGGTCATCTCCACACGCCGTCCATAGACGTATGCGTCGTAGGTCGCGCCATCGATGCTAGCCATGCGCACGATCCCCTGCCCGGTCTTCGAACCTGCGCTTGCCTTGCGAGGCGAGGCAAGATGCGTGTCGATGCTCCCACGTCCGCTCACCGGTTGCTCCAGATAGCCAGTCACTTCTTCAGGCAGAGCGCGGCGCACCTGCCAGGGGGTGGCCAACGCAAGGGCGTTCTCCGGATTCGACCGAATCTCCTCCAGCATGGCGGCACGGCGCGCTTCGGCGAGCTTGCGTCCCTCCGTCAGGAGTGCGGCCTTCGTCTGCGCGTCAGCGTGCCCATAGCGATCCGCCCAGTCCAGGAAGTCGCGGTGACCTTCGGAAGCGGTCACTACCTTCGAAGCAACTCGCGTCGCGGGCAGACTCTCTCCGGAATTCGAGTGCGGGCGGGCCAAGGAGTCCACTGACAGAAGCCCCCTGTTGCCAACGAGTTCGGTCTTCGAGGCCGACACTGGACCAGAAGCGGCTGGCACCGTCTGCGGGGAACGAAAACGGCTTGGCACCAAGACGATGGCTGCGGCTGCCACGCACAGTAAAAAAACAACACGCAATGTTGGACGCTTCATAGTGTTTCTGCTGCTTCGGCACGCTAGCGAAACGCGCCGGAGGTGTAAACTCATTTGTCAGAAGATCAAACCCACCAAGGGCTTGCTCGCTCTACGCACCCGAAAACCGCTACTTACGCAGGATTCGCACCAACTGGGCTTCAAGATTCGTAATTTTTCCCTCGTTCCACACCACCCACTGGGCCATTTCCATCTTCTTCTCCACCGACCACTGTGCCCGGATCCGCCGATCGCACTCTTCCCGGCTCCACCCTCTCCCCGCCAACCTTTCCTGCTGACTGGCCGGAGAGCACGCAACGCACACGGTCCCCTCCAACTCTTTGTCTGCTCCCGTCTCGAACAGCAGGGGGATCACCACGACCGCCGTTTCCACCCCTTCCTGCATCCAGCCTTGAAACGCGGCCCGCCAGGCCGAGCGGATGGCAGGATGAAGGATGGATTCCAGTTTTACCCTGGCAGCTGGATCGGAGAAAACCAACTCCGCCATCCGGCCTCGGTCCAGATGACCCGCTTCGTGGAACACGGCATCCCCAAAGGCAGCCCTCACCTGATCCGCACACTTGGTGCCTGGCTCCACCACCGCCCGAGCCAAATCATCCGTATCCACGACCCGGCAACCGGATCGGCCCATAAACGCGGCGAAGGTCGACTTTCCCATCCCGACTCCACCGGTAAGTCCGATTGTACGCATCAGGTTCAGCTGTATGGGGTAAGGAACTTCAAACCGGCGACATCTCCACTGCCAAAAGAAACCGCGTGCCTAATGACACGCGGTTGTACGGCGCAAATTCCGCAACCCTGGCGATCGATCCCAGAGCTGCCTTTCCGCGGCTACTGGGTAACCGCACGATAATACCGCGCTGGCAGGCTCAGGCTGTCGGGATCCATGTAGCGGAAAACTCCGTCCACCGCTTGAACGATCGATACGGGAACCCACGGACCCGGCAGGGCGTTGGCCGCCTGGATGACGTACCATTGGTTCGTCTGCCCTTGCCCCATCACCGCCCAAGTTCCGTCCGTATACTGCTTCACTGACAGAACAGGCGCTTGGGAAGGATCGACCGGCACCGCAAACTCGACGTCGAGGTTATCAATGAACGCCGTGTCTAAACCGCCCTTGTTCGCCGCGTCCTTCCGGTATTCCCACTCCAACGTGTGCTCGCCTGAGGCAAGCGCGAACTGATACAGCGTCCACTCGACCTCTCCCGACCATTTCTTCACCTCTTTTCCGTCGACGCGGAAGATCAGGACGTCATATCCGGACTCACTGCTCACGTGGACGTCAAACTGGCCTGGACCAGGCCGGAAAGTCCCTTTGAGACTCAGCAAACTCGACTGACCATCGCTGATCGCTCCTGAGCGGGCAGAAAACTTCCCGCCCGAAGAGGAGGCGTCGCTTACCACCCATGGCAAGGCACCGCTAGTAATCCAAGGCAACTGGCCAAACCCGCCCGACTCAAAGTCATCGGAAACGGCTATTTTACGGAAGACGGGGACGACCGTCAGGTTTGTGGTGACCTGGATTGAAACGGGGTTGAGCATGGCGCTGATGTCGCCGGTCCACTCCACAAACTCATACCCCGAGTCCGGCAGGGCGGACACGGTAATGGAGGACCCTGCCTCGGCATCCACCAACCCCGGCCCGGGATAGACGGTGCCACCCGTGGATTCCTGAACATCGACACTGAACACCGAAGCAGCGGCAAAGGAGTACATCAATTTGACTGACCCAGCTTCCGCGTTAAACCCATCTACGGCGATCTTGTAGGTCTGATTCGCACGCACTGCCTGGCGCAGTTTGCTGAAACGCGACCCCTCGAACGCGTCATCGTTTTCTCCAATCCACTTCAAAGCGTTGACAAAGTCACCCGTGAACAACCCCAGCGTCGTGTCAATTCCACTCCCTTCAGTAGTCAGGAGCAGCGAACCATCCTGAGGCGCTTTCCAACTCCACCACACGGAGCGGCCCCCCGGATTGTTGATCAGCAACGGTTCTCCGGCTTCGCGTGTCGCCTTGGTATTATTGACGGTTGACTCCCCGGAAGCGCTGGATAACGAAGTCGCATAGGCGAAGTAGTCGTTCACCGGATCCAACGGTCGATAGTTGATGGTAAGAGTGACTGGCAAGGATGTATTCCCTGCGACATCCAGCGCATTGATCGTAATCGTGTTCCGCCCAGGGGAAAGGGCCACCCTAGTGGTGTCGGAACCGCCTGTGGCCGACGATGTGAACTCTGCATTGTACTGGCGAGGACTCACCCGGTAGGTGAACTTGGCGACGCCTGTAGCTTCCGGTTCGGGATCGGCTGCGACGGCACTGACGGTGATGGTGTTGTTCGTGACAACAAGACCGGTTGCCGGACTCAGCACAGAAACCACTGGAGGAGTGATATCTGGCTGTCCGTTGGGAACCACAATCACCTGGGTGTACCCAGCACTGCTTACATTGGCGCTAGCCACGGCAATGTAGTAGTTGGTGCCCTTCTGAGCATCAAAAAACAAGTAACCCTGTTTGCGCTCGGGCACCGTGCTCACCGATTTCACTTCCGTAAGGGCATTCAGGCTGGTGCCAGTATACACTGCCACTACCGTACTGTACGCGCTGCCGGCGGTGTCAATCAAAGCCCTGCTGGTATTCGTAGGCGTCCAAGTCCACCAGAGTGAGTTGGCTACAGTGGAAAGGCCAGCGTGGGCGGGTTCTTTGTCCTCTAAGCTGGCAAACTTGTTGTTGCCCGAGAAGGAGCCACCTTTCTCACGAACCTTGGTTGCACTGGCAAACATGTCGTTGCTGGGGATGGTCCCCGCGAAATAGGAGACCTCAGCAACCCCATTCGTCTTCCCCGGCGCCGAAGCTTGCACCAGCAGGTTCACGTTGGTCGCATTGGCGGCCACGTTCAAAATCGCGCTATAGAGGGAGTCACCCGCACGGGCGTCAGGAAGTTGGCCCACGTTGTTGAATACGAGATCGGTAACGCCATTGACTTTGCCTTTGACCGTCGCATTGGTGATTCCAACACCGTCCCTGACGCGTACAAAGATCGCCACAGCAGTACCTGCCTGCACTGTGGCGTCATCCGCAGGCGTGACCTGGAGCTGAAGCGCCCCAGTGGGAGGTTGCACCGAGACATCCTCCGGCACGTCAAACGCCTCAACCACCCCGATGGTAGTGTCAGTGCCCGGCACCCTGGCGCTAAGGCCCATGCCGCGCTTCGCAAACCCAAGCCAAATCTCGTTCCGATTCGCCCCACCATACGCAATTTCATCCGCTTGGATGACAGCGTCGCGAGATTGAAGGAAGGTCGGATTGATAGGACAAAGTTTCATCGCATCCGTCACCAATTGGAGCGCCACACGATTGCCTTCGGGGTAGCCCAGGCTATCGATAAGGTTCGCCCGAACTTCATGGAGGGCCGAGCACCAGACTTCACCTTGAAAATGGACCTCATCGGCGTAGAACGTCGACATCCCCTCGTAAAGGGGGCTGATGGGCACCCCCAGATGGGGGCTGGCCTGGGTAGGATCAATATCTTTGAGCGTAAGGGGGTTTTTCGCCGTATCAGTGGAGTAGGGATACCTTCGGATTCCAAAGTAGTAGTTCTCCGTCATCGAATCCATCTGGTAGGTAGCGTAGCCACCCACCGCATAATTGCCGTGGATGTCGTCCGAAGCCTCACCGAGCAAGGCCAACGGATAGAAATCAGACCACCCTTCCCCCATGCCCGCCGCTTGGAGGGAGTAAATGCCCACTCCTCCACCCACTAGACGACCTGTAAGACCATGTGTGTATTCATGGCAGACCACTTCAGCATCGAGATCCCCGTCGCGGTCAGGATTCGGCCCGTCAAAAACGTACATTTGCATGCGGCCCGGAAAACCATCGTCAGGGGTCGCAAAATTGGCGTTGTTGTAATGGAAGGGATCCCCCAATGCCGCCCCGTCCAAGGCATCCGCCTGGACGGCATCGTTGCCCAGCCCACCCCTGCCGAAGTTATC
Organism: uncultured Verrucomicrobiota bacterium; assembly: GCA_964411985.1. Taxonomy (GTDB): domain Bacteria; phylum Verrucomicrobiota; class Verrucomicrobiia; order Limisphaerales; family J093; genus CAYPNF01. The sequence goes on along the minus strand of CAYPNF010000011.1, from coordinate 167,996 downwards.
GTTCTGAAAATTCCCGGCTGATTCGGTAAAACCCAACTCATACAGTTTATCGTGCATGAAGTTGTTCCAGTAGAACAGCTGCACAACGGAGGCGTTCGTGTAGGTGAGGGGTCCAAGACTCAAATCCTGTGGGAAATCGAACACCGGCGGATTCGCCGCCGAAGAGGGCCGCGGGGTATCTGCCAAGTCATCGTCATCCAGGTCGGTATGGGCGTCCACATTGTTGCCCCTGGTTTCGTAGGCACCGTTCTGGTTCGGATCGCCGAGCCAACCCCTAGGGGAGGCCAGGGCATTCAGGGATGTCAGGTTCTGCACCAAGGTCCGCGGAATAATCCGGGGCTGCTCTGTGTTCGGAGTCGGCCAACTCGGACTGAAGGGGGAGGGACTGTCACTCGTGTAAACTCGGTAGCTCGCCGCCACAGCCGCAGATTGGTCGGACGTGAGGTTATGCCTCACCAGAACTTCGCCGGTCTCAGCGTCGACGAGGACCCGGTACATCTGTTGACGATTCTTCGGAGTGACGAAGACTTTCCAGCAGAGCCGCATGGCGTCGCGGTTGAGCGGCAGCCAGACAAGCTGGGCATAAGTTTCCCCTCGGAGGCTGGCTCCGGCAAGGGACTGCAGGCGGCTCGCTCCCTGGGGAGCCTTCACCACCGCCACCTGGTTTGGATCAAAATCCGCGCCCAGATTCGCCCCAGCCTTCGCCACCGCTTGTTCGGCGGTGAGGATCGGGCCGGATAGCAAAGTCTGCCAGGACGCAGAGCCGCTCTGCGCCGCTGCCGCCAGGTCGGGCAGGAGGTGGCTGGAGATCCGAGCCAACTCGCCTTTGGCGCTGGAATGGGAAGCCAAAATGGCTTCGTGAACCGGGATACCGTGAAATTCCTGCTGCCAAATGACCGTTTGCAGACCAGTTCCGGGGCTGGTTGTCTCTCGGCGAATCACCGCAGAACCAAGCACACTCGCGTCATGCCCAAACAGCGCTGCGTTCTGGTTCAGGAAAGCTTTGAGACCCCGGTGCGACTCGGTGCCGGGAATCGCGCCAAAACTCTCCGGTGAGACTCCGCCACCCAACCCACCTGCGCCAGTAAGGAAACCCCGGGAACGCGCCACCAAAGCCGGGGAAGCCATGATCGCATCGTGATCCACCACCAACCCGGGCAGCCGCTGCTCCAGAGAGTAAAAGCCCTGCACCTGGGACTCGGTCACGGCCGATCGGCGAAACTGCGCGCCCGAGAAAGTCATGGCCTGCGCACTGGTCTTCCTTTTGTCCAGGTTCGGCAAAGGTGCCTGACTAGGCGGCACCACTCCCCAACCCGTGAGGGAATCGGAGGCCAGCCACCCGAGACAGAGAGCTACAATAATCCGTGTCTTCATGAGCCTGTTCTTAAATCTGTTTGCCGTAATTGAACCCCGGCGCCTAACGGTTGTTCAGAATGTCCGACAGTTCACCGCGCAACCGGTAGTAACGCGGTGAAGCGACAGCAGCGTCATTTCCGAGTTCGTTGGTAAAGGTCACCGTCTGGCTTGCTGGAGAGCTGTTGCTGACAGTCCCCAGGTAATCCCACACCACAGGGTCCAGAATCTCCTTCGTCATTTCTACCTGGTAGGCCGTATGCCCAAGCGCACGCCAGCTGAGCAAAGCCACCGCAGGCGGGCCGGATTGGATCACGACCGATCCAAGCGTGGGACCATCGAAGGGGAAGCTGTCCGCGACGTTGGGAATGCCATCACCGTCCGAATCAATGGTCTGGCTGTCGACGAGGGAAATGTTGGCCAGAATGTTTTTGGTCGCCGCACTCCTCATCGCTACATCCACCCCGCTGATAGGGCCTGCATAGGAAGGCACCCACTTCAGACGCCCACCCAGTTTCCCGTCCAAGGAATCCACAGCCACGTTGGCGGTCGCAAAGTAGATCGTCATCCCAGACTCGATCGAAAGAGCTGCTTCAAGACTACCGGACACCGACGGATCGAGCACGAGGGAATCTACGTAGAGTGCGAAATTTCCGGCTGCCGGCACTCCAAGATCATCGGTCGGAGGACCAAAACTCAGAGCTCCCCCCGGAGCCACCGTCAGAGAGAGCTTGCCAATCGCTGCATTGTTCTTGAAGCCCTCTGGAGCGGCTCCACGGTCTTCCCCCGCCCAAGTATGGCGGATGAGGGCAAATTTCGGTGCGGAACTTTCGAAGCTGGTGCCCAGGAGATCCCCGCTGACCGGCTTCACCAACAGGTTGAATCCATCACCACAGGTGATGGTATTGTTGGCCCCTCCTCCCGTGTCGGTGAGCAGGTCAGTCAGTTTCAGATTCACCCGCCCACTCGCAATGATCGCCTGATTGTTCATCTTCAGTTCGCGCGCTTCGATGACCGTGTCACCGCCTGAAGTATCCCTCCCCCCCTCAAGCCTCATTGAACCGGCTTTGATAATCGTGTCGACGGCGGATTGGATGGAACCGCCCTCCTCCACGATGTTGTCTGCGGCGAGATAGTGACTCAAGGCCTGCATGGTTCCCCGGTTCTCAATTCTGGCAAGGGGCTTCTCCCAACCCAAGTACGCGGTGTTGGGCACCCCCAAGGCACCATTGTTGATAATGGTCTGAATGCCCGGGTAATTGGTTGCCTGAAGATCCCGAAGGTCATTCGTCAGATTCAGTCCCCCGTTGAGGGTAAAGGTCTCGCCCTCCAAAACCAGTCCATGGGTCACAGTGAGCGCGTCATCCACTGTAATGTTTTTGCTCTGGGCGGCGAAATCGTAGATCGTCACTTGCTGCGTTCGCACCAAGAGGTCTGCGCCCAGGATCAGCACGTGCAACCCCACGTCAATGGAGTTGGTGATCGGAGAGAAGTAATTGGTGGGTATGGTGGGATCCACGACCCAGTTGGACAGGATCATCGCTGTCTGGTTGGTCCAAAGCCCGCTCCAAGCCTGCAAATACCCGGAAACACGGGTCACACTCTGCTTGGCCATATCCTTGACCACGAGATTCCCGTTAGTGCTTCCCAGCGCATACACGAGCGTTGCGGCATCCACGCTCGCTCCTTGGCTGCCCACCAAGTGCTTGGCCTTCATCGAGATCAACCCTTCCCCACGGAAACGAGTCTTGGAGATATCCAAGTTCTCCGCCAGAATCTCAACGCGACCTGGTTGTTCGGTCGGCCCCATTCCAGGGACTGGGGGAGCTTGCGCGGAAAACGAATCCGCGTAACAAGCGTAAGCTGCATAGAAATTGGTAGCGAATACGTTGCTGAAAGTATTGTTCCAGACCAGGTTGCGATCCATGCTCGCGTTGTCGGGACTGCCGTTGGCAAACTCCCGCGGCATGCTGCGCCAAACCTCGTAAGCGTTGGGTCGTTGGGTCGGCAACTGCGAGGCCAGCACCAAGTTGGTGTCCGTCACCAAGTTCGTCTCCGAGGCGAGACGGTCGGTGAAATAGAGTGCTGACTCTTCCAGCTGTTCGGTGACATTGTTCGTGGTGTAGCTCCTCAACTCCACGCAAGCCGTACGGAAGGTCACCGCAGGGGAATATCGGCTCTGGAGGAAGCGAGCTCTCACCTCGATGTTGGTATCGGCCAAACCTACCATCACGACCTGACGAATGATGTTGGTAGGAACGAACATGTTGGTGGTCGTGCCGTTTTGGTTGGTAAGGGTGAGAGAGTAGCCGCCATTGATATTCGTATAGACAAACGGCGTGGCTGGGTAAGTGCCAAAGGCCTGATTCCCCACGCCTCCCAAGTAATCGGTGACCTCACTGGGCGGGGAGACTGCCTGGTAATCCGGGTTGAAGAAACGGATCAACGAGGAACTGTTCATGGTCTGGTTGCTGGTGCCCCAGTACACGTCGTAAATCGCGGTGTCAGGATAGAAATACCCCTGAGGCGCAATCACTTGCCCACCCAACGGTTCCACCGCCGACACTTCGATCCCGCTCCCGGCCAAATTGACGTTCTTGCCTTCAATATGCATCAGGCCGGCGTTGGCCACCCGCAGGTAGCCTTCGTTGATCACGTTCGTTGCGGCAATGGTGATGTAATTGGGGTAGATGACCGTGTTCGAAACGTAGATTCCCAAACCCTCATAGGCACGGATCACGCCTTTCCGCGCGTTGTAGAATGCAGCGGCAGGCCGCACGGGCTCCGTGGTCGACGCCCGCATGAACTGAAAACCCACCGAGCCCGACATCGTGCCACGGTTGGTGAAGTAGAGGGTATTCTGGAAGTCCATCGGGAGGACGGTTTGCACCCGGAAGGAACCTAGGTTGACAAAGGTCTCCGCGTCGATCTGCGGAGCGGTGCCCTGGGAGTAATCCACCGTGCCGGTATTGATGTAGAGAGGGTCCGTCGCCAGCACGGTCTCTACTGCCAGTAGTCCCGCCACCAAAAGGGTCTTGTTCATGTGCAGCTTCATAACCAAACTTCAAATCGAATGACTCCCGGGCGTCGGATTCCCTAATTGCCTGAGCTCCCCCCCAGAACCTGCTCCTCGATTTCCTGAATCGAAGTGCCGAAGGGATAAATGACCGGCGCGTTGGTGGAGCCATCATAGCTCCCCCACAACAGCCAGGTATTGGGCCCATTTCCCGTTGCATAAGCATCCGCTTCGCTGGTGAAAGAGGGCCAGGTGTTGAACCAAATCGGACCGACCTTGTTCAAGGTCAGCACCAGCGCAGGCGCGGCCCCGCCGGGCACCATCGTTCCTGGCCCGCCGACTTCGGTTGCGTTCAGGCCATTAATGTCGTTGTTGTTGTCCCACGCCAGCATTGTATAGGCAGCTTCAGAATAGGTTACTGGCACCGCTCCTGAGTCACCACCCTCCAAATCGGCTGCGTCAAAAAGGATGTCGGGAGCGGCCACAACCCGGCCCACGACCTGGGACACTTGGCGGCCGTTCAAAATGACTTTGTCCTCGTAGACATTGGTCCTGGGGGTAAAAAAGGCCCCCATCATGGAGTCGTAATTGACACGCACGAAATTGACCTTCTCCAAACCGCCACGTAAAGCGGGCTCAAAGAAATTGTTGGTCGCTCCCGCCACGTTCGTGGTCCCCGTGGTATAGTTGGTAAGCGCGGCAGGGGGGACTTCCCAAGGCGAACCGCCAATGCTGCCAACGAAGGTTGAGTTCGTTCCACCCAAGGCACCCGGAGGTATGTTCTCCACGTTGTAGTTGCTGGGCCGGTAGATGTACTTCAAACAGGCGATGTCATCGCGGGTCAGGGTAGTGAAGTAGGCACCGTAAAGGGAACGCGCCAAACCAGAGGAAACGGGGGCATGCCGTACACCCAAGAGAGCCATCGGGTCGACCGGCTCTGGCAAGAGAAGCGCCCCGGGGTTGACGCAACTATCGGTGATGTAATTGTAGGTCCAGAGATCACCGTTGATGTACGAAGTGGATTCCCAAGTGAATGGGTCCCAATTCCTGCGGGTCACAAAATAGCTGATGGGAGGGCAGGCCGGATAGGTCCATCGCTTCCGGATGGAGTACACATAGCGGCTGGAATCTCCCACGCCCAACTCGTAGAGCATCACCTGCAGAGCAATCGTCTTTACGTCGGTCAAACCCAACGCTTGGGCACGGTAGTTGATCCGCGCGGTCCCGACCGGATAGCTGTTGATGTCCATCTTAGAGGCTTCCGGGAGATCGTTGAGGACTTTGATCGCCTTCTCCACCTCGTCGATTCCGCGCTGACCGAAGTAATCCATGAAGTCCTTCGTGAAGCCGTAGTAGAGCGTGGGCACGTTCCAGCGGTACTCTTCACCCAGGTTCATCGGGCCAAAACCAGGGATGGGCGAGTTGATATTGTAGCCCAGCAGCGCCGTTTGCCAGGGGGTATTGGGCCCCAACAGGGTGAAGGCAAATGCTTGGTGCGTCATCAGCCCGAGGGCCGCAACGACGAGACTTTCGCGCAATATACGAAGCATAGAATTACCTTAGGCGAAGGACGCGATACAAGGACTGCCCTTCCTCGAGTGAAGCGGGAATGGAATCGGTCTGGGCCGGTGCGAACCTTGGCCCGCCCTGATCCTCCCATTTCTTGAGATCCTTGGAGAACTGGACCTGGTAGACGTTCCCTTTCTCCGTGTTCCAAACAACCCGGTTGCCCGTGGGCGAAGCATGAATCGAGATCCGGAGGGAACTCTGAACATCCGCTGGATTGGTCCCGGCGAGGAATTCCTGAAGATTCGTCGCGCCGTCACCATCTGTATCGGCAAGGGCGCTCGGCCAAGTCGATACATCCGCACCCCAGATCGACTGCTGCCAATCATCCGGCAGCCCATCGAAATTCTCGTCACTCCCCCAGGTCTTACCGGTCGTGCTCTCGGAGATCGGCGACCGCCGGCCATCGGTGAGTACGTAGGCGAGCCGGAAACTATGACTGCTCGCGGGAGCCAGATTCGACAGCTTCCAAAGGTTCCCCTGCACCGACACCGGAACGGCATTGCCGTCGACGAAGAGTTCAAAGCGTTCAACACTGTAGCCAGACAACTCCGGCCAGGCCACGCTTAGGGAGGACGCACTCAACGCGGATACAAACGGACTGGAAGGTGCGAGAAGCTCTTCCGAAAGCGCGAACCGCTGCGAAGCCAAATCCACGCTGGAGACTCCCCCCACAAAGGTCGACCACACCACCAGGCAGCGTCCTTTCGCGTCCGACCCAACCGCAGGATACTGCTGTGGCCCGATCGCAGCGGTGTTCACCAGGAACTCCGATTTCACCGGAGAACCAGAGGCGGGAATGTAGCGGCCAATCACTCCGGGCCCCGACCCGTCCTGATTCAAGCTCGTCCATACCGCCAGATAGCCAGCGGAAGTGGAGGTCAGTTTTGGCGCGTATTGATCGCCAAAAGTGCGCTCGTTGAACCGAACCTCAGGAGCGAGGGCCACTCCGTTCGCGGCATAAGCCCGCCCGAAGATGTCCCACCCATTGTGCATCGTCACTCCCTGCACCTCAGTCTGGCCCACGTGACTGCTCCACGCCACGAGGAAACCACCCAGCCCATCAGAAGCCACCGAGGGATTCGCAGCCGCAAACGGCAGGTTGGTGATCATGAATTCGTCTGAAAGCGGACCTTCCGCGTTGAAACGGCGCCCATAGATACTCACGTCGTACAGGGGAATCCGTCCCGCGGCACCTTCAGGATTGTTTCCCTCCAGATCACGGCTCTCGACGACGGCTTTGACTTTCTCGGACACCCAGACGACGACAAATTGATCACCCGTCAGAGCGCTCACCGCCGGAGACCGCTGGTTGAGCAGGGTGGTCTGGCTGACTTGAAACTCGGCACCGATCCGCTCTCCTTTGGCGCTGAAGCGAGCCCCGTAGATACCTTCCATGCTTCCGTCCTGACCCGAGCTGGACCAGATGATCACCGCCGAACCATCAGCGAGCGCCGCCGCGTGGGGGTCCACCATTCCACCGCCAGCATAGCTGCTGACTAGGAGATCCCCGGTGTGAAAGGTCCCATCCGCCGCCATGAAACGTGCGTACACTTTGGAGAAACCGAGCGCCCCACTCTGCCAGGTAAAAGCTGCGCCACCGCCTTTGAGCATCGCGACCTGCGGACGTTCCTGATCGCCTTGCGCCTGTTCGTTGACGCGGATCGTGGACATCACCCCGGCCAGGTTCCGGTCCAATCGCCGGGCACTGATCCCGATACCATCGCCGTCGGCAAGGTTATCCTGCCATACCACGTACCCCCCTTCCTGGTTGAAGGCACAATCGGCAAACACCTGGTCGCCAAGGAGGGAACCGATGATCGGGTACTCACCTGCCTGTCGCACCAAAGGAGATTGCGCGAATAACAATGACGGCGTAAGACCGGCTAGCGCGAACAAAGCCAGCCGCTTACTGGCACTCGACGATAACTGCATAAGGTTGCGGCTTTCTAGCAAAGCACCTAATCTTTGTCTACGTTTTCTTCCGAGAATATTCCGCGACTGGCACACCGCCACTCGCTACCGCTGGGTCACTCCAGCATCCCGAAATCCAGAAGCCAGGCGTGCGAGCCCTCTCAGGCTTCGAACCAGTGCCAGCAACAGGCGGCACCGTGGTACGGGGGAATATAAAGCATTTCATTTGCCAGTGCACGCTTATACGAACAATTCTCCCTGCCGAAAAGCAGGGGTTGGCAGGCCCCTCGACATCGACTCAAATCCCCAGTCGCGATAGAGCGTTCGCAGTCGTTCCACATCCATCTTCCCCTTCCCCAGATCGTCGCAGCTCACCCCAAGGTCCAAGTCCAATTTGAGCCGGATCATGGATCGGTTGCGGGTCATAATGTCACTCGAACTATCCAGCACGCCACGCAAGCGCTCCGAACCCAAGGTGGGGGCCGCCTGAACGATCCCTTCCCAGGAGACAAACTGATGGAGCAGCTTAACAGCGGTCTTCGCCCCCACTCCATCAAGACCTTTTATATTGTCGACTGAATCACCTACCATACTCAGGTAATCAACAATCTGATCCGGCCTCACTCCCGTCTTGCCGATCACTTCGGCAACGCCGATTGGCTTTAGATCGGGATCGGCCGGACTCACAAGCCGCACTCGGTCATTCACCAACTGAAGGAAGTCCTTGTCGCTGCTTGCGATCCAGACTACTTCACCCTGTGCCGACGCCTCCATCGCGAGGGTGGCAATGGCATCATCTGCCTCGGTAGCCTCCCTCAAAATCGAATCAATGCCAGAGGCTTCCAACCAGGAGACCATTCCATCCAATTGAGCCTCGAGGTCGGCGGGCATGGGAGGCCGCTGCGCCTTATACCCCGGAACCAACGCCACCCTTTCGGCTGACAGTCCGCCATCCCAGATCACGGCGATGACTTGCGGATTCAGGCCCTGCAACTTCTGGACTGCTTTGATGAAGCCGAAAATCCCATTGGTAGGCGTCCCGGTGGGCGATCGCAACCCCTTGATGGCGTAAAACGAACGGTAGGCATACGCATGGCCATCCACCAACAGCAGAGAGGGCCCGCTAGCGGCCGATCTCGCCTCGCAGCCCGGTGGATTCGGGGGTTGATCGCTCAAGGGTTCCTAAAACGCAAGAGGACGGGCTGTCCACCCGTCCCCTGCTGCAAAAGGGCTTTCTACTCGGACTAGAACTTCGCCTCAGGAGTCGGAGCAACAGGAGCAAACGGCACCTGTGCAGGTACCTTGTTCGGGTCGTAAGGCAGATTGTCGTCGGTGTGGAGGCGGTTGCCAGCGGGATCGATGATCGTGGGACTAACAAAGATCACCAGATTCTTCTTTTTGCTGGAAGACGCCTCGCTGCGGAACAATCGGCCCACGAGGGGAAGGTCACCAAAGAACGGGATCTTGTCCTTGACCTTCAGCACGCGCTCAGAGATCAAACCGCCCAGCACCACGGTCTGCCCATCCCACACGATGGAACTGGTGGTGACCTGGCGAACGCGCAGGCGTGGAAGGGCCACGGGAGCGGTCACAGTGTTACCGACGGAGGAACCGGCACCGCCCTGGGCGACTACGGCGAACTGTCCAGGGTCATCATAGCCCAGAAACTCCGTTAGGGTGGGGATCAGAGTCATCTGGATTGTGTACCCATCCGCCGACACGTAAGGAACTACGTCCAGGGTAGGGCCCAGCGGCACCTGTTGGGTCGTTGGCACAATGGTCGTACCGATGACGCCGCTGGCACCCGTAGCCACCTGCGCCTTGGCGCTCAGGCTCAGCAGGGCGGACAGGGTCGACGCGAGAATCAGATTACGCATTTTCATATGGCCGTTCAGTGAAAGAGTGTAAGTCTAAGATGGCGTGTTTAGTTCGAACTGGTTGTACCGCCGCCACCAGCACTGGTTTGGTTCACACCGGTATCGGTGACAATCGCCTGGAGTTCGATCACCTGGATCTGAGCCTGTCGGCCGCTCACGGTAGTGACCTTCGGACATGAGAGAATGTCCGTACCCCCGCGCTGCTCTAAGGCTCGAATTACTACTTTGAATTGGGGATCGGTTAGAATGCCGGTGATGGAGGCCAAGGCCGGAATGGAAGTACCCTCACTCGTGGCCGTTCTCACGCCACCGCTGAGGAGACCATCCGTAGGCGAGGCAGAGTTCCAGGGCACTCCGCCCGTTCCCGGAAACACACCTGAGGGATTGCCGGAACTGGGCCTGCCCTGATAGGAAGGTTGCGTGCCGCCCTGCATGGCGACCTTGTTGCCGCCCATGGTGATATTGCCGACATACCAGTCGAAACCGAGCGCTTTGGTATCGTCCTGGCCAATCTCGACGAACTTCACCTCGATCACCACCTGGTCCGGGATGATGTTCAAGGCCTGCACGGCCTGTTCGATAATGTCGAGGTCCTGAAGCGTCGCACGCACCAAGAGGGTGCCGGTGCGATCATTGAAGAAGACCGCTTTGCCGCCACCACCACCCGTAGTCTGCTGGCCGAAGCCTGCACCTGCGCCAAAGCCACCACCACCACCGAAGGAGTTGGTGCCTCCGAGATCGACGCCGGCTGCGCTGAAATACTGACGCACGAGCTCATTGACATAGCTGGTCGGCATCTTGCTGATGCTGCTCATACCGCCGCCCATGCCACCCATGCCACCACCCATACCGCCACCCATGCCGCCGCCCATACCTCCGCCCATGCCACCCATTCCACCACCCATTCCACCACCCATTCCACCACCCATGCCGCCGCCCATTCCACCACCCATACCTCCGCCCATGCCGCCCATCATACCGCCTGTGACTTCAACGCGGGGAAGCATGAAGCTGCCGTACCCGCCACCACCACCCATGCCACCGCCGCCCATGCCACCGCCGCCACCACCAGAATTACCGCCGCCACCACCACTGCTGCCGCCGGAGTCTCCGATGCCGGCCCCAAAGGGATATCCAGTGACGTTTTCAAGACCCTGAACGAAAGTGTTGGGGTTCACCTTGAAAGTGCGAGTGAACAACTGCTCCGCCTCCGGAGTTTTGCGGGAAATGACGATCCCGTAGTCCTCAACCGAGTACTTGATTTGTTTCTCGGCAACCTTGACGACCGCGTCCAGGACGTCGGCAAGGCGAATATCGCGCAGGGCAGGCTCGATCTTGATCTGCACGTTACCGAGCTCAAACTGCTCCTGCGGCTGCTGCGCCACGGGTTGGCCAGTCGTGGGATCGATCGACGCTATCCCCGCCTGGGGAGCCGAAATGTCAATGTACTGGGAGATGACAAAGTTCACACCTTTCTTCTCTGGATCGCGAGCCCGGGCTTCCTCGTCAATGAATTTCACCACCTCAGCCAAAGGCAGGCCGGGAATTTCGAATTTCTCAAGGCGAATCTTGTCGAGTTTCGTGTAGATCTTGGTTCGGCCAGCGCCCGTATGGACCACGTTAGTTCGGGCGAAAGGATTTGCATTGGGAAGCTTCTCTCGTGAAACAGGAGGATTCCAAGCTCGCTCCACCTCGACCAGCTTCTGCTTCGCCATCTGTTCCCGCCTACGGGCATCCTGAGCATAGCGTCCCTCCTGGATCAGGCGGAGGTAGTAGAAGCCGGCTTGGTTATTGGGATCCTGCTTCACGGCCTGGTTCAACTTCTCTTCCGCTTCGTCGAGTTTGCCCATCTCGTAGAGAAGCTTGCCGTCCTGGACAAGGGTACTGTTCGCAATCCTCTGTTTCTCGACCTCAGGGATGAGAGCCTTGGTAGCGTCGCTGGGAACCTGCCCTTGCTGCGCCTGCAGCGCCTTCTCGACCTGCGCCATCAACTGCTGCGCTTTGATATTCTTGGGGTCCACGCGCAGAACCCGGGACACCTGGTTCTTGGCTTCGTCGTACTGGGCGCGGTTGTAGGATTTCTTTCCAAGCTCCAGGTAAACCGCGGAAAAGCCGACTACGGTTTCATTTCGCTCCTTCTCGATGCCGGCGTCGCCGATCTGGGTCACCAGATCCCACGCTTCCTCGTAGAGCTTCGCTGCGCTGCCGAAATCGCCGCGCTTCTGCTCCGCTTGAGCTTCTTTCAGGGTACGCCGCAGAAGGATTCCCTTTTCCTGACGTTTGACGGCCTCCTCTTCGGCGGTCTGAACGGGAGTCGTCTGCTGAGCCAGGAGCGGCGATGCCGCAGCCAGCATGAGCGCGACACTGAGGGAGGTGAAGGCTGACTTGATCATGTTATTGACTTCGGTTGAGACAAGAAACGTAAAAGTACTTACTGCGCGCCACTGAGTCGGATCGTTTTTCGCTTTTTGGTCTTAACGTCCTCAAGTGTAACGTCCGCTTGAGTGATGGCAACGATATTGTAAGCATCGCCGCCCAAAGTGATCTTCTGACCGACACGCTGCTTGACGAAGCTGCGTTTTTCGGGATCGTAACGGAGGTCGGCGCTGTGGCCCATGATGATTCGCAGGGGATTCTCCTTCGTCACGGCAAAAGTGCCGCGAACGTCCTGCAACTCGATGGAAAACTCAGTGGGAGCCTCTTTGGGCCCTTTCACATCCTTCAAGGTGACGCCCTCGGCCTTATTGCCCACCGTCAGGTAACGGAGCATGGGCCCACGCTGCGCGGCGTTGGTCGACCCTTCACGAGAAATCTGGAACTGGTAGCGTACGCCATCACCCGCGTCACGCAGCGATTGGTAATCCACCTTGAGATAGAGCGGAGTGATGTTGGTCACGGTCAACTCGCTCAGCCCACGTTCCAGCAAGGGAACCATCGTGCCATCAGGCCGCTTTTTCCAAGGAATAGGATTGAAAATGTTGTGTCCGAACTCGCCGTAGTTGAGCTTCGGCGGGGCCTTCAGCCGATTCAAAACCTCCTGGTTGGTGGATAGGTTGAGGGGAGGCAACAGTTCCACCTTGGTAGCTCGTTTGACCTCGGTTGCGGTCTGGAGAGACTCCCGGACGGAGGAAACGTTGATGGGAAGCCATGCTGCCGCTGCGGCCAATCCAAGGAGGACAGCGCCAAGCAGGAACTTCTCGTAGTGTTTCTTGAGGGCTTGCATGGCTTAGTTGCTGGCGGGGGCTGCGTCGGGAGCTGCTTCTCCGCCATCAGCTGGTGTTGGCACTCGCGCTGGCCTGGCTGGTTTGGCTTCTTTGCTCAAATCTTTGGTCCGCACGGCTTCGACCCACATGACCACGCGGAAGGGTTTTTCATCGAGAATATTACCGGTGGGGGTGGTAGGCGCAGGCTGCAGCATCTCAGGAGGCGGGGCTCCCATACGGCCCGGCGTGCGGCCGTATCGGCGCATGTACATCATCATGGAGCTGTTGGGACCCGTAGTCGACGATTCCCCGTTTTGGGCCGCTTCAGCCGCACCTTTGTCCAGCAGCGGGGAAAGGGTCGTATCCACCACCAGTTGCTTGATGAAGAAACAGTGGGGGCTGCGATAAAGCCCCTCCAAGACCGATCCCAACTCCCCAGCGAAACAATGGAAAGTAAACTCGTAGGGCATGGTCACCGCGAGATCGTTGGTCTGGGGCTTCTTGGTCCAAAAATCCGATTGACCCGGCGTAGCGGAGGGCGTGTCCTGCGAGGTCACGGCCACCCGGCGAGCGCTATCGATCGAAAGAACCCGAGCACCGATCAGCACCTTGCTGATCTCGCGCATTTCCGCCAACATGGCCGCCATGGGTACGATGGTGCCCTTCTCGAAGGACATCATCGATTTCTGGTTGGAAAAGGTGAAGTAATAATTCTGCGGCAGCTTCACGCCAGCCCGGTCTGCCGACCGTTGAAGCTCATCGATGGTATTGTCCAGCAGCAGTTTAAACTTCCCGCTGTCGAGATTTGTTGGATAGTCCACCGGCACGAAGGTTTTCTGTATCTCCGTAAGAAACGCCTGGAGTTCCTTGTCCTGCTTCTTGGCCTCCTCGATGTTGTTCACCTTGTCGTTACCCGGGTGGGGCTTTGAGTTGACCAAAGTGTCGTATTCGGCAGTCTGCGCGTTCAGCGCCTCCGTCACGGTCGATTCCAGCTGTTTCTTGGTAAACAGGAAAAACCCTGCATAACCCAGCAGGGCCAATGCGATGACACTGCCAACCACCAGCAAGAGATTCTTCTTAAGCCAGGCCATATTAGAGTGAGATGGGCTTCTTGAGCTTCAGGCGCACATCAAAAGTGAACGTGCTTGTCGCCTCGTCTTGCTGCATGCTGCCCGACAATTGGGTGCCATTGGTGCCGCTCAGGAAAAGCTGGCTGTTCTGCAACTCCTTCTCGAACGCGATCGCTAGCTCGGAGTCGGCAGTGGGAAAGAGCTTGTTCCAGCTGACCGCTTTACAGGTCAGGTTGATGACGGCCAGCTCGTTGGTGTTCTTCTGGGGTTTCTTAGCCGCCTCCCCCTCGGGCGCCTCGCCACCTGCCGCCTCGCCACCCGCATTCTCTTTCAGCGTGAAGTTCTTCGGGACCAAGCCATAACGCATCATCATCCGGATATCCATCATCGGGCGCGCCCCACCTTCGCCATCGGTCTTCTCGGCCTCAGGCTCAGCCGGCTCAAAACCTTCAGGTGACATCTTCTCAATCCAGAGACCCGCTTTCGCTCCGGGCCGGGACATGGCGACCTCCACTGTTTTCAGCTTCTGCCCCAACTCCGTAACGATGTCTGCCCAGACGAACCTGGATGCCATCCATTCAGAATACTGGTTGACGACCTCCTCGGTGCGCTTCTTCGCCGCCATGGCGTCAGTCAACTGCTTGGCTTTATCCTGCAGTTGAGTTACGGCCGGAGTTCGTTCATCAATGGTGGCCTGCTTCACGGCAGCCACCTTGTCAAAATACCAACCCATAGCGAAAACCACCAGAATGAGACTGAAGACGGTGGCTACGAAATAGGGTTTCTTCTGATTCAGTTCCTGCTGTTTCAGGATCTTCTTAGGAATCAGGTTGAGCTCGACCGGGCATTGAGTTGGGGTTCGCAGCCCCAACCCCACCACTTCCCCAAAAGCATGAGCGACCTTGGCCAACTCTTCGAGGTTGACGGATGGATCGATCTGGATATTGCGGAAAGGATTGAAGTACTCCACCGGCACATTGAGTTTTTCCGCAAAAAACTCTTTGGTGTAAGCCATGATGGAAGCCCCGCCTGCGAGGAACAACCTCTGCGGGGCGCTGCCGCCTTGCTGACTGCGATAGAACTGGATGGTCTGGTTCACCTGGATGTGCAACCGGGTCATGACCTGGCGCGCAATCTTGGAAACGGCGGCCTGCCGGGCGCTATCCGGTTCCTCGTAGGCACCGCCAAGACTGACAAAGCCCTCGGCGATCTTAACCTTCTCCGCCTCCGCGAAAGGTAATTTCGACTCGACCGCAAAATCCTGGGTGATGGAGTTGGCGCCAATGTTGATGCTGCGCGTGTAGACTTTGCCCTTCTCGAAGAAGAGCACATTGCTGGTCTTGGCTCCAATATCGAGGAGCATCGTGCAACCCTCAATGTCGCCGTAATTAAAACGGAAAGAGTTACAGAGCGCGGCTGGCGAGACATCCACCAAGTCCAATCTCAGGCCCGCACTTCCAGATACCTTGAAAAGACTTTCAACAATGTCCGCCTTGATCGCAACAAGGAGAACCTCCAATTCGCCTGAGGGAAGCGTGCCGAGGATCTGATAGTCCCAGACGACCTCTTCCAGAGGGAAGGGGACGTTTTGCTGAGCCTCGTACTGAATGATCTGCTTGATCTTCGAAGAGTCGGCTTGCGGAAGTTTGATGAACTTGGAGAAGACGTGAAAGCCGGGAGCGCAAACGCTGCAAGCTTTGGCGCCGAAAGCCTTGCCGGAGGTCAACTCCTGTAAGCCGCGGGTCACCACCCCTTCGCGGGCGGCATCCTGGGACCCGGCCAAGCCGAGCGGTTTCAGACCATACTTCAAGAGACGTAACCCCCCCGTCTCATTGAGGTCAAACTCGGCCACCTTGAGGCTGCCCGCCCCAAAGTCGATGCATAGAAATGACTTTGAACTTAACATTCGATCCTCTCGACTCTGCTTAGGAAATAGTCGGACTCAAAATAGACCAGACTGGAACCGTGTCGAGAAAGTCCGGTGCTGGTTACTGGAAATAATCCCTATGGTCAAATATAAAAAGCTTCGCTGCTGGCGTTTTTTCCCGTCCGCTCACTGCGCGCCGCTTCGCTCGCGGTGAGCACGAAACCAATCAATCGTTTTTCGCAAACCTTCATCGAGGGTTACACTTGGCTCCCATTTAAGCAAGTTTCGCGCCCGATTGATGTCTGGACGCCTTTGTTTTGGATCATCTTGCGGGAGGGGTCGAAATACGATCCGACTCCTGGAGCCTGTAATGTGGATAATAGCCTTGGCAAACTCCAACACACTCATTTCGTGTGGATTACCAATGTTCACCGGAAGATGCGACTTACTCATCATTAGGCGATATATGCCTTCGATGAGGTCAGCACAGTAACAAAAACTTCGTGTTTGCCCGCCATCGCCGAACACGGTGATCGGTTTATGGTTCAGCGCCTGACTGACAAAAGCGGGTACCACGCGGCCATCTTGGAGGCGCATCCGGGGGCCGTATGTGTTAAAAATCCGGACGATGCGGGTCTCCAAGCCATGCTCCTCGTGGTAGGCCATCGCCAAGGCTTCGGCGAATCTCTTGGCTTCGTCGTAACACCCACGCGGACCGATCGGATTGACATTTCCCCAATAGTCCTCGGTTTGGGGATGCACGAGAGGGTCACCATAGACCTCCGAAGTCGAAGCGAGCAGAAACCTGGCACCTTTGTGCATCGCCAAACCGAGAGCCTTGTGCGTACCGAGAGAGCCGACCTTCAGAGTCTGGATGGGCAATTCTCGATAGTCCACCGGGCTGGCCGGGGAAGCGAAGTGCCAAACATAATCGACGGGGCCATCGATGAACAAGTACTCGGTGACATCCTGAAGAATGAACCTCAGGTTCTTGTTTCCGGCATGATGGGCGATGTTGTCTGTGTTACCCGTCACCAGGTTGTCCAGGATGACAACCTTATGCCCGCGCTGAAGGAGGAGGTCCACCAAATGAGATCCCAGGAACCCCGCGCCGCCAGTCACGACCGACGTAGGATTCTTGGGGACCGATTTGCGCGTCATAGAAAGTGCATCTTGAACCAGTGCCCCGGCTTATGTCGAGAAGAGTCTCAGAGCGAATCTCACTTGGCGCCCGTTCCCGAGAAAACAGCAGGGATGGTCTTGAGCAGAATCTTGATGTCGAGCCAAAGCGACCAGTTATCAATATACTCCAGGTCCAAACGCACCCACTCCTTGAAATCAGTGACATTGTTGCGCCCGCTTACCTGCCAAAGACAGGTCAAGCCAGGCTTCACGCTTAAACGTCGACGGTGACAGGGATCGTCGAAGCGCTTCACCTCGGTGACGGGCAGTGGACGGGGTCCCACCAGGCTCATTTCGCCGCGGAACACATTGAGGAGTTGGGGAAGCTCGTCCAGGCTCCACTTGCGCAGGAACCGCCCCAAGGGGGTGACGCGCGGGTCGTTGGTCACTTTGAAAACCGGACCGCTCATCTCGTTGAGCTTCTCCAACTCATGCTTTCGCTGCTCGGCGTCGGTCGCCATGGAACGGAATTTTAGCATGGTAAAGGGGCGGCCATTGAGTCCGCTCCGTTCCTGGCGAAACAGCACCGGCCCTCGGGAGGTCAGCTTGATGGCGGCCGCCACGAGGAGCATGGGGACGCAGAGCAGGCCGAGCAAGAAGGCCGCTCCAAAAAGATCAATTGCGCCTTTCAGCAAGCCCGGCCAGGCTACCTCCGGCACGGAACGGAAGACGAGCATCGGAAGGCCATACAGGTCATCCACTGTGGTCTGGGACACCTGGGTCTTGAAGAAATCCGCACGCAACCAGACCTCCACCCCCTCCCGCTCGCAGACCTCAATCGCTTGCTCGATTTGGCCGAAATAAGTGTGTTTTGCCGCCAGGACCACCGTATTGGCCGAATGCTCATGGAGCATCTCCACCAGTTCTTGGACGGGGGCCTCGTTCAGGTTCAGCAACGCGACGACGGAATACCCGTCCTTCTGGCTGCGGGCGATGTCTTTTTGCAGACGCACGGTCTCCTCGGGCGTACCCACTAGGATGAGTCGTTTCCCGTATTGGGGACTGTCGGCCTGCCGCACATACCATCGCCGTATGATCTCCTCCTTGAGGGCCACGAGCAGAAACCCGATGCCCGCGAAGAACGGAATGACGGAGCGGGCGACGTATCCTTTCTCCCGGACAAGCCACAAGTAGATGATCAAACCGATCGCCAACCAAGCACAGGCCTTGAAGAGCTGCCACCAGACCAAGCGGCGGGCAGACAGCAGCGGACGCGAGTAGAATCCCTGGAGATTCAGTGCAAGTGGTGTGCAGGGAAGGATGAGGAAATAGAGCCAGATATAGGAGTCAAAACTCGCAATGTCCTTCCCTGGCCCAAACAACTCGGCTGGCAAGCTCACCCGGAGAAGGTAGGCAAGGTAATAGGCGAGAGCGAACAGCGCTGTGTCCAGCGCCATCTGAATTCTGCCTCGAAACTCTTTCTGTCGGCTTAACATCTCTTAACGGCAGCTGCGATTGGTTCCCATCAGCGAAGGCAGGCGTTCAGGGGGCAACCGCGCCAAGACTTTCATCAGATCTTACGTTGTTCAAATAGGCAATGCCGGAATCGGGTGCAGCGGGTGCAATCTCAGCCAGCCCGGGAGGCAAGGTGGTGATCTGAAACTCGGGCACGGAAGCCGACAAGAATTCCTCCAGTCGTTGGTAAGCCAGATCTTCCTTTCCTGGAGGGAAAGTCACCAGGCAGGAAGCATAGGCCCATCGGGGCAGAGTTCCATGGAGAAGCAGCTCCCGAGTAATCCACCCTATGCGAGAGAAGTGGCTGGAGGTCAGCCGGTTTTCGCAGACGAACCAAAAAACGTAAAGGCCTCTCCACGGAATAGCTTTACCCGCAGTATCTTGCGCCACAATAGCCGTGCTGAACTTCCGGACAGGGAGTGCATAGGGATGGGGCCGGGCGATCGGGATGGTGGTCGATTCCTGTTGCGTGATCGTCCACCCCTGGGAGGTGAGGCAGTACTCAGGTTTGTGAATACTGGTTCGATCAGTCCCCATGAGCACGACGGTCATCTGTAGCTGGAATCCGTCGGGAGCCGTATACACGCGTCGCCCGAAAGTCGTGTCTTTGGGGAGGGTATCGAGCTCAATTTGGGTGGGAGGAACCTCGGAAGAAGTATAGGAGAGCACTCTTTCGGGGAGATGAACCACGACGGCTTCCCCTGCGGAAGGCTGGGTCAGTTTGACCCCAGGTTTTCCCAACTTTTGGTGTTTCTTGGAGCCGGCAAGCAATCCGGCTCCCAATGCCATGATCAAGACCGCCAAGATGGCCGCGGTCCATTTCGGTGTCTGCAGGTTTCTTCTCGGCTCAGATTCCATAGCACAAAACGGTCAGTTCTGGGGTGTCAAGGCCGCGTCGGAGGCACTTCTTTCCAACGGTGGCGTTGGAGGGTGGCCAGCCTGAGACTCCCGCGGACGGAGCCACTTACCCAAGAGGGCCATCCCCCCGAGAGCGATGGCGAAACTCACGAATCCGAACCACTCGTGCACAAAGTCGCCAGCAGCTTGTCCAAAGGTCTGGGCGGCAACAATGATCGTGACTAGGCGAAGCACATTTCCCAGCAGGGCTAGAGGCAGGGCGGAAAGGACCATGATCCCTCGTCTCCAGATTCCAGGAAGGGTGAGGAAGCCGTACACCGTGGTTACCGCCGTCAAGGTGATGAGGCTGCGAATCCCGCTGCAAGCAGCCGCGACCTCGTAGTGGTATCCTCCTTTCGGATCGATCAACTGGACACCCTCCTGAATCACCGGGATACCCAAAAAGTGACGGCAGATCACCACCGAAATGTCGGTGGAGATGGACCGAAGGGGGATGGTGAGAGGCTCGAGCACAGCGCTGGTGGGGATGCTAAAGGCGAAAAGAAAGTACGGAAACAGACACGTCCTGGCGACCTTCCATCCCCAAACCAACGCGATAAGGCTGAATCCTCCCAGGAACAGAGCCACAGCGGAGACGCGTTGCTGCTGGATGGAATAACCGAGGATATGGAGGATCATGGAAACAGCCAGGATCCCTAATCCCGGCCACCAAACGCGGGGTTCCAAACCGAAGAAATCGTTGCGTTTCCACCACAATAAACCCAACACAATAAACGGGATAAGATTTCCGTGGCTATCGTCTGAGTTGGCGTGGTTGTAGCACTGGGAGAGCCAGACAAAAAGCGACGGAGAATCGACGTAGCCGAAAGTGGAATTGCCGATGAACTGGAAGATCAACAGCCAAAGGGCCAACAAACCCAGAAACAACCCCTTATCCGGGATCCTCGGCCAAACGAGGGCAAAATCCTGGCGAAATTCCTGGAACAGGCTCGGTTTCGATTGTGTACTTTCTGACATCTTGATAGCCAGAGACATCAGACAACAAGAGGGCCTGTTTGCTCAATAAAAAACGAATGGGCCATCGGAGCTGGCAACCAAGGGAGGTCATCAAGACTCGGTGGCAACGTCCATCTCTTCAAAGCGTTTTCCGAGCAAAAACACCAAATAGCCGAGCTCACCTGACAGCAGGATCAGGGCGACCAAGCTGGCGGGACAGAGAGCCAGGTTGAGGCCCGTGAAGGGCCTGAGCAGAGCAAATAGTCCCATGAACGCCCCTGCGGGGAAAAGCAACCCGCCGCCAACCACCAACACATAGCCCAACATGACCAGCAGACGGTGACCGAGCGCCTCTAAACCGGCTCCCGCGCCTCCTACGAGGCGGAACCAGGCGGGAAAGAGGAGCGCCGCACCGTTAAGAACGAGAAGACATAGAAAGTTGAAGGCTGGCAGAAGCACCACCAGACAGCCCAACAAAGTGAGGCGCAGCGATGAATCGATTCGGGCCAAAGGAGGGATCGGCGCAAGCACTAGGATCGCCGCGGAACAACAACCCTGCACGAGTGCGAGAACCAGTGTTGGAGCCATCAGCTCACCCACGACAATCTGCCAACCCGGGAGAGGATACGTCTTCAGAAGGTCAGTGAGTGCCAGGTTCTGGCGCAGATCGAACTGTGCGAAGAAAGGCCCCATGATGAAAATCAGCGGAGACAGGCCAATCAGGAAAATCCCCGCAATCCGCCCCCAGTCTCCGAAGGCCTGGGGAAGAGCGAAGCGCAGGAGAGTCATGGCGAGAACAAGCCCAGCGAGTACGATCAACCAGAAACGCAGGTTGAACAGCGCGAGCGCGGCGACCAGGTTTTTCCAAAAGAGTGCGACGAAGCGGGGACCAGTCGGAGCCAAGGAGAACGGAGCCGGAGCTCGGCGTCCCAAAGCGCCAACCGCCAAGGACCTTCCCGCCTGCATGAGCGCGACCGCTTGGGCCTTTTCCCTGGCACGCGCCAGCGCAGCCTCTTCAAAGGCGACATCACAACGAAGAATCCAAAAAGCGTGTATCCCCGCCGCGATCGCCGCAGTTAATAAGGCTCCGACGAGCGGGAGCCACCCGACTGCGGTGAAGGGCCGTACCAGAATGCGGAAGGGCCAAAGCAGAAGCCGGGCGAAAGGGTCCTGGGAGAGGAATCCTCCCCAGGATTGGAAGAACTCAGGCTCTCCCCAAGAGACGTCCACGCGATTCCTGGCATGGAGGATCCACGAAAAGAGCCCGACAATAATGAGCGCGGCACCAGCGCGCGCCACCCAAAGCCTGCGTCGTCCGGCGATGCCGGAGTCGAGCCACAAGGTGCGCACAAAAGAGGCGACCATGGCGTGGAACTCAAGCACCATGAGCGCCAGCCACCAGGCGAACACCAGGGCGACCGATCTCCAGCCATCCTCGGAACGAGTGCAGAGCAAGGTCATCAGGAGTGCGCCTGGCATGAGTTTCAGCTGTGACTTCACCAACTTGAATCCTATGAGCTGGCGGCGTGAAAGGGGTGCAGGAAACAAGAAAGCAATTTCAGCCTCCGTAAAGTCCAGCAAGGCCCTCTTCCTCGGGACGAGCCAGCAAAAGGCAACATAGAGAGCCACGAGGACGGCACCCATCGTCTCCAGCCATCGGCCATCCACGAAGGAGGGAAAGGATGGACCGTTGGGCTGGGAATGGGACAAAACAAAGGGGCGAAGCAGGAAGAAACCCAGATAGGCAGTCCCAAGCAAGGCGGCGGCCAGGTACTGGGGTTTCTTCAAGCGTTTCCACTGCGCCGCTAACATATTCCCGAGCGACCTCGCACAGAGATAGACAAGGGCACTTCTCATAGGTGCCCAGTCGCGCGAAAGAAGACCTCTTCCAGGCTGTTCTCCGCAGTCTGGTGAGCAAACCTGGCTCTGACTTCCTCCAGGGACCCATGAGCCACCTTCTCACCTTGCTTGAGAATTAGGAGGTGTGTACAGATCTCCTCCACCAGGTAGAGGAGGTGCGAACTCAGAATAATGGCGGAACCTTCCAAGGCCAGGCGCCTGATGGTATCCTTCATCTTCCGCATCCCGACGGGGTCGAGCCCCGTGAGCGGCTCGTCAAAAAAGATGGCCTGAGGCCGATGCAGCAAGCCACAAGCGATGGCGAGTTTCTGCTTCATGCCGCGGGAAAGCTCGGAAGGGAGGCTGTGCCGTTTGTCCGTCAGCTCCAATTCCCCCAGCAACCCCTCGGCAGTCCCCTGCCAATCCGCGACTTGGTAAAGGCGGGCGACGAAGTTCAAGTGCTGGTGGACGGTCAGATAATCGAACAGTCGGGGTTCGTCGGGGAAGTAGGCGAGGCGCTTTTTGGCTTCCAAGGGGTTGGCTCTCAGGTCTTGGCCAACGATACGGATGGTGCCTTGCGTGGGGGGGATCACCCCGGAGAGGCAGCGCAGGGTAGTGGTCTTGCCGGCCCCGTTGGGCCCCACCAGTCCCATGATCTCCCCCGGCCGCACGACGAAACCAAGTTCCTTCACCGCCACAAAGCGGTCGTACAGCTTTGTCAGTCCCTCAAGTTCGATCATTTTCTGGTTTGAGCTTGGCTTTCCTGGAGCAAGAGTCTAGGAAAGCGATGGTTCTTTGAATTGTCAACTGTACCGGCATCAGGCGGGTACGGTTGCGAAACACGGCTTTTGTTTCGGGAACCCCGTGAGAATCGGGGACGGTTACGCCACTGTGTCGGGCTACAGACTCCCACGGCCACTATACCGCATGTGCGGGATGGGAAGGCGGGAGCGAGGTTTGAGGCCTGCAGTCAGGATACCGCTAAAGCTGTGCTCGTCAGGTCCCGCCTATGCGGGATCAACTTCTCCGTTCAAGAGAAGGATGAGGCTAGCCCCTCGAACAGTATTCGAGGCAGGTGACAGAATGCCTTCATTCGCCGTCTTGTCGGGGTCTGAAGGCTTTGTCGTTTCGGCACCCTCCGATTCCTTGTCTTCGGCTCCGAGCTGGTCTCTATCAGAACCGCGGTTAACCCCGCCGACCAGAACTAGCTTCCCTGGCGGAAGCCAATCGAAATGAAGACA
Organism: uncultured Verrucomicrobiota bacterium; assembly: GCA_964411985.1. Classification (GTDB taxonomy): domain Bacteria; phylum Verrucomicrobiota; class Verrucomicrobiia; order Limisphaerales; family J093; genus CAYPNF01. The sequence continues at coordinate 144,559 of CAYPNF010000011.1, read as the reverse complement.
TATGAAGTCCGTGCCGAAAATCGCCGTTCCGCTTAGCCGGGCGCTGCTGGCCCTCTCTCTGAGCCACTTCGCCGCCTCTGCCATCCTAACCGCAGGGGCTCCGCCCTCCCCCGTGACCTACCGGGAGGATTTCAATTCAGATCCGCTGTCCTCGGGCTGGAAGACCTTCGGGCAGGCCGACCTTTTCACATGGGATGCGGCAACCGGCAAGCTGCACATCACCTGGGACAGTCGCCGGCCCAACAGCTATTTCTATCGCCCGATTGGCACCGTGCTGTCCCGATCCGACAGTTTTGAGCTGAAGTTCGATCTCACCTTGCAGGATATCCAACTAGGTGTGAATACCAACAAAGCTGGCATGTTTCAGATAGCGCTAGGCCTCCTCGAGCTGCGCTCAGCCACAGTTCCGGGCTTTCTCCGCGGCTCGGGCACCAACGCGTGGAACCTGGTGGAATTGGACTACTTCCCTGACTCGGGCTTCGGGGCCACCGTATCTCCAACCATCATCTCCAGCAACCTTCAGTTCGCAACCGGATTCACGTTTCCGCTGGAATTGACGACAAAGGATCTCTTCCATGTGGTGATGGGTTACCAAGCCACCAATCACACCCTAACAACCATCATCACCCGCAATGGGGAGGCCTTCGGCCCCATCCAGGATGCAGTGGTTCCCGAAGGTTTCGATTTTCGGGTCGATTCGATCGCCGTGATGAGTTACAGTGACGAAGGTCAGGATCCGGTCTGGGGGGGCTCCGTCTTAGCGCACGGCATCCTTGATGATCTCACCCTCACGACACCGGCATCGCCTGCTCCATGGATCTCCCTTAGACAAGTGGAAGGCAAATGGGGGGTGGAGTTTCCCAGTAGCGAGGGCTGGACCTATACCCTGGAAGCCTCTGACGTGCTAGGTCAGTGGGAATCCGCCAGCACTTCCACACCTGGGACCGGAGATGCACTGACCCTGATGGACGCCAGAGCGGGAGGGTCGCGGGGGTCGTACTATCGGGTTGTCCTTACCAAACCGTGAGCTTGAGAAGATCCATTAACACCGGCGGCTTCACACTCATCGAGCTGCTGGTGGTCATCGCGATCCTGGGAGTTCTGGCATCGCTCCTGTTGCCTTCGCTGGCGCGGTGCAAGTCCGCTGCCCACCAGGCTCGCTGTACGAGCAACCTGCGACAGTTAGGCTTGGCAGGGCAGTTGTACTGGGATGACAATGGGGGACACTGTTTCCGGTATCGGGGAGCCTCCACCAACGGGGGTGATCTCTACTGGTTTGGCTGGCTGGAAAGGGGTGCGGAAGGAGGGCGGCGCTTTGATGCAACCCAAGGCGCCCTTTACCCTTACCTGGGGGGCCGCGGAGTTGAATCGTGCCCTTCCCTCAACACCCGGGCCGCTGGTTTCAAGCTGAAGGCCTCGGGATCTGCGTATGGATACGGCTACAATCTGCGGTTGTCCGCCCTGGCAACCGCCCCGGCGGTGAATATGAACCAGTTCCCGTCGCCGTCGCGCCTGGTTTTCCTCGGGGATGCAGCGCAAATCAACACGTTCCAGCCTCCTGCCTCAGCCTCGAATCCGATGCTCGAAGAGTTCTACTATCTGAGCACGAATGAAGCCACAGCCCACTTTCGGCACCAAGGGCGTGTGACCGCTGTCTTTGGGGACCATCATATCGAGTCCATACCGCCTGTGGCAGGGTCCATTGACAGTCGCTTGGCTTCCGCCAAAGTGGGCCAAATACCGACTCCTTTGCTACTGGGACTGGAGTCACCATAGGGAATCCAAGCTGAGAACTCCCTCAGCATCCGGCTTCACGGAAGGATTCCGTGCCTGGTGGGGCAACAGCCCTGGCTTCGTGGCAATCAACGAAAGTCGTTATCCAACACAATCCGATATCGGGCCTTTCCGGCTCGGAGATGATCCATCGCTTCGTTGACCCGTGAAAGAGGGAAGTGCTCGACGGTGGGGTGGATTTGATGGCGGGCGCAGAACTGAAGCATGGTAGCCACCGTCGCAGGACTGCCAAGTGGAGACCCCGAGATGGACTTGCTCGCGGCAATCAGGCCAAAAGCGGAGACAGGAATCGGCTCCAGAACCGCACCCACCAGGTGGAGCCTGCCTTTCGGGGCAAGGCAGCCCAAGATGGAGTCCCAGGCCAAAGGAACGTTGACGGTAGAAAGAATGAAGTTGAGCGATCCGCTCAGCTTCTTCATGGCGGCCGGGTCGTTCGAACTCACCACGTCATGCGCGCCCAGGCTCAGGGCTTCGCGGCGTTTGGATTCGCTGGAAGTAAAGGCGATGACTTCACACCCCCACTTACTCAAGAATTGAAGGGCAAGGTGACCTAGACCTCCGATGCCAATCACCCCCACCCGGTCGGTGGGCAGGACACCGCATTGAAGGATGGGGGCAAACACGGTAATACCCCCGCAGAAAAGGGGCCCGACCGCAGTGACATCCAACCGGTCGGGCAAAGGGACGGCCCATGCCCAGTGACAACGCACCCGGTCGGCGAAGCCGCCGTGGCGGTTGACAATGGTCTGTTCGCCGTGGCCGCACAGATTGTGATTACCAGTGAGACATTGGGGGCAAGCCATGCAACTCGCGGAAAACCAGCCGACGCCCACCCGCTGACCGACACGCACTCCCTTTACCTTGTCCCCCACGGCGGCGACGGTCCCCACCGCCTCGTGGCCGGGCACAAGAGGGTAGCTCGACATGTGCCACTCGTTGTCGAGCATCGAAAGGTCCGAGTGGCACACCCCACAGTGGTTCACCTGAACTTCCACCTGTTCCTCGCCAAGCGGACCCGGATTGAACTCAAAAGGTTCCAGTTTGGCCCCTGGAGCGGCGGCAGCGAAGGCTTGAATATTCATCGTCCCAAGATAACGCAGGCCGGCAGGCGCGCAAGCTGGTGTTTACGCGCCGATCTGGTCTTTGATGGATTGGCAGATCGCCTCGTTCCACCGCTGCAACGGTTCTTTGGTTCGTCCCTCGAGCAGCAAACGGGCTTTGGGCTCCGTGCCAGAATAGCGCAAGAGGACTCTCCCCCCCTCCGTCTTGAGCTCGGCCTCCGCTTTTTTGACCAGGTCCGTCACATCCTTCAGCTTTTCGAACGGCACCTTTTCCTTCACACGGACATTGGTCACCAACTGGGGAAAACGAGTCCAGCAAAGGGAGATCTGCGACAGCAGGGCGTTCCTGACTTTCATGATGCGAAGCACCTGCAGCGCCGCCACCAACCCGTCCCCCGTCGAGGAATGATCCCGGAAAATCATGTGTCCGCTCTGCTCTCCTCCGACCCGGTACCCGTTCCGCAGCATCTCATCGATGACGTTCTTGTCACCGACATCGGTGCGGATCAGGCGTCCGCCGGCTTCTTCGATGGCCACAGCCAGACCAGCGTTGCTCATCACGGTGGCAACAATCGTCTTCTCTGCAAGAATGCCTTCCGCCAGCATGTCCAGACCGGTGATCGCCAGAATGTCATCGCCATCCACCAGTTTCCCCTGCTCGTCACAGAGGAGAACTCGGTCCGCATCGCCATCGTGGGCAATTCCGAGTTGTGCCCGATGTTCTACAACCTTGCGGCACAACTCCTCCGGGTGGATCGAACCACAATTCTTGTTGATGTTCGTACCATCGGGGGTATTTCCGTAGACGATCACGTCCGCACCCAGCTCCCTCAAGACGCAGGGGGTCGACTTATAGGCGGCACCGTTGGCGCAATCCACCACCACCCGGATGCCGTCCAGCGTCATTCCTTTGGGAAAAGAGGCCTTGGCATACTCGATATACCGTCCAAGGGCGTCGTCGATGCGAATGGCTTTCCCCACTTCGCTTGCGACCGGGCGGATACTCTCGATGGCACCGCTAAAAACCAGTTCCTCAATCCTCGTTTCGATAGCATCATCCAGTTTATAGCCGTCAGCGCGGAAAAACTTGATGCCGTTGTCGTCGTAAGGATTGTGCGAAGCGGTGATGACGATGCCGGCATCAGCGCGCAAGCTGCGAGTCACGTAGGCAACACCGGGGGTGGGCAACGGGCCGATGAAGAGGACATCCACCCCCATGGAGAGGATGCCTGATGAGAGGGCGTTTTCGAGCATGTACCCGGAAAGCCGGGTATCCTTGCCAATCACGATCCGGTGCCGTCCCTTCCCGCGGGCGTGGCTTTCGAGGGTCTTGAACACGTGGGCGGCGGCTCTTCCCAACTTCAGAGCCGTCTCCGCCGTGACCGGCTCGATGTTGGCGGTGCCACGCACTCCATCGGTTCCAAAGATTCGCTTTCGATTTTTCATGGTATGGCTAACGCCCTCCGTGGGAGGGAAGATTGTTCAGGCGGTTCGTCAGAACATGGACCACAACCTCGGAGGGGGTTATGGAGTCGATCAAGATCCCAGGCGGCACGCTGGCCTGCACTCGGACCGGTTGGCTACCGAGGAAGCTGGCATCGGCTAAGTGAACAAAGACCTGAACATCGGAGTCACCCAGGTTGTAGATTCGGCGAACCGGACCGGATACCCTAAGTTCGACCTGGGCCGGCTCCACGCGAAAGACCCGGCTGTCCGAAGGCAAGGTCATGACAGCAAGAGTACGGTTTTTGATGGTGCGGTGATTGGCCGAGCGCAATTCGCCGTCACCACCCGAGATTGCCAGCCAAACCAACACGGCGGTGAGCAGGGAGACCAGTTTCCACGGGAGATTGTGCGTGATCAGGGATGGGAAAGGAAAAGCCATGGTCGCTACTCGTTCTTGGAGTCCGTCGGCAACTTGCCTGTGCCATTGGGGGTAGTGAGGCTTCCATACAGAGCCTGTTTTAACCAGTCGAAGGCGGTGCGGGCCTGGGCGGAACGCACCAAGACCGAGGTCAGGAAGGCGCGGAGTTCCTGGATGGTTACGCCGCGGACCAACTGCCCTTTGTAGGCATAGGAAACCGCCCCCGTTTCCTCGGATACCGCAATGACGACGGCATCCGTTTCATCGGTCAGGCCGATAGCGGCTCGGTGGCGGGTACCCAGCGAAGCGCTGAGGTCCTGGCGCTGAGTCAGTGGAAAGATGCACGCGGCCTGAGTAATCCGGTCGCCGTTGATAATGACCCCGCCGTCGTGGACAGCATTATTAGGAAAGAAGATGGTCTCCAGCATCTCGGGAGTGGCTTCACAATTCACTGGAATGCCGGATTCGACCACTTCCTGGAGGTCGATGCCCTGCTGGATGGCCACGAGCATGCCGATCCGGACATCGGAGAGACGCTCCACCGCGGTGATGAGAACCTCAATATTCTCACGCTGTTCCCGGGCGCTGGAGAACCAGGGAAGGTTCCCCAACTCGCCAAGGAAACGCCGGAGTTCCGGCTGAAAGAGGACCAAGACGGCGAGGGCGAGGAAAGCGAGGAAGTTTTGGAGGAGATATCGTAGGACCTCCAAATTCAGGACGACGGTCACCCCGGTCATAGCGAGGAGCAGGAGGAGGAAACCGATGACCACCGATGCGCCGCGGGTGCCGCGTACGAAAATAATAGCGTAGTAGATCCCCACCGCAAGGATGGTGATCTCCAACAGGGGCCGCCAGATTTCGTTTAGCCAGTAGAGCATGTATGGTGCTTCTCCAGCATCTCAAGGGTTCGCACCGCCTGCCGGGTTGCATCGACGTCGTGAGTGCGAAGGAACGCCACCCCGGCCTGGGCCGCCCAGCAGGCACAGGCCAGAGAGCCGGGCAATCGCGCCTCCACCCCCACCTGAAAAAGCTTGCCGATGAACGACTTTCTCGAGACGCCCAAAAGAAGCGGACGCTGCAGTTTTGTAAAGGAATTCAGATTGGCGATCAATTCCAAATTATGGGAAACGTTCTTTCCGAACCCGATCCCCACGTCCAGCACCACTTGCTCGGGATCGACCCCGAAGTTCTCCATGGCGGCAAGCCTGGTTTGGAAGAAGCCGGCGACTTCTGCCACCACCTCCTGGTAGAAAGGATGTTGCTGCATGGTCTGGGGTGTGCCCTGGGAGTGCATGCAGACGTAGCCGGCACCGGTCTCGGCCACCAATCGCCACATGGCGGGATCGTCGCGGTTGGCAGCAACATCGTTCACGATGCTGACGCCTGCGGCCAGCGCAGCCCGCGCCACCTCCACTTTTCGAGTATCGATCGAAAGGACTGCTGGAATTCTGCCAGCGAGGGCTCCAATCACCGGCAGGACCCTGCGCAGCTCCTCCTCCACAGGCAGCGGTTCGGCGCCCGGGCGGGTGGATTCACCCCCGATATCGATGATCTCCGCACCTTCCTGAACCAGCGCATGCGCCCTGCCTACCGCAGCGTGGCAATCGGCAAAACGGCCACCGTCCCAGAATGAATCCGGGGTCACATTGAGGATTCCCATGACCGCCATCGGGCGGGGGAACCGGAACTCGAACCGGCGTGCGTGCCATCTCATGCAGAATAATCGACGAAGTGAGTGTACCCATGGAATCTCAACTCGCCCAGAAGAACCTGCGTTGCCGAAGGCGTCCGTCGCCCCGGCCAAAAGTGCTTATTGAATTCTGTAAGCGCGGTCCTATAGTGCGCCCGAGTGTTGCAGAGATGAGTAATCTTTCCGACGAGAGTGGGCCCTGGAATATCCAAGCGGCGCGAACCTTATACAACATCGAACGTTGGGGAGCGGACTACTTTGATGTCAATGACGAAGGCCACGTTGTGTGCCGTCCCTTGCACGACAAGGGCGCGGTGGTGGATATCACGGATGTCATTGAGGAAGCCCGTGCCCGTGGTTTGATGTGCCCGGTTCTGATCCGATTCCAGGATATTTTGCGGCATCGGGTCGAAGCGGTGAACCAGGCATTTCGGAATTCGATCGCCGAGTACGGATACCAAGGCATCTACCGGGGGGTGTTTCCCATCAAGGTGAACCAACTGCGGGAGGTAGTGGAGGAGATTCTCGAGGCCGGCAAGCAGTTCGGCTTTGGACTGGAGGTGGGCAGCAAGCCGGAGTTGTTTGCGGGACTCGCGCTCCAGGGGCAGCCGGGTGACTTGATCATTTGCAATGGATACAAGGACTCTGAATTCATCAAGATGGCCCTGATGGGCCTGAAACTGGGGAAAACGGTAATCCTGGTAGTCGAGAAGCTGGAGGAGTTGAGACAAATCCTGGCCCTCTCCCGCCAAATGGGCGTTGAACCACTGGTGGGAATGCGCGCCCGGCTGCAGAGCAAAAGTGCGGGACGTTGGGCGGAGAGTGGTGGCGAAAACGCCAAGTTTGGCCTGAATACCACGGAACTCCTCGCCGCGACGGATATGCTAGCCCAGGAAAACCTCGGGCACTGCTTCAAACTGCTCCATTTCCACATCGGCTCCCAGGTGCCCGATATTCTCACCATCAAGAAAGCGGTCCAGGAGGCGGCCCGTTTCTACGCCAAATTCCACAAAATGGGATTCCCCGTCCAGTATCTCGATGTGGGTGGCGGGCTTGGAGTGGACTACGACGGAAGCCGGTCCGCCTTTGACAGCTCCACCAACTACAATCTTCAAGAGTACACCAACGACATTGTGTATTACGTCGCCGACGTGTGTAACGCCGAGAAGGTGCCCCATCCCGATATCGTCAGCGAGAGTGGTCGGGCCATCGTTGCACACCACAGCGTTCTCGTCGTCGATGTCTTGGGATCGATTGACAAGACGGCACTCTGCAAAACCGTCACCTACGGCGAAAACGAGCATCCTTTGGTCAAGGAACTCTTGGACATCCGGAAGAACATCGCGAAACTGAACAAGCTGGAAGCGTTCCACGATTCGCAGGAGAGGAAAGAGGACGCTCACAACATGTTCATGCTAGGGCTTTTGGAGCTTCCCGAGAAATCCAAGATCGAGAACCTTTACTGGGAAATTGGCGAGGAAGTGGTGCGCAGCTTTCGGGGGCAGCCCCACGTGCCGGAAGAAATCCGTAAGTTGGAGGATACCCTGAGCGATCAGTACCTCTGCAATTTCTCGGTGTTTCAGTCCCTTCTCGACCACTGGGCGCTGGGCCAACTCTTCCCGATCATGCCGATTTGCCGACTCGGTGAACGGCCCACCCGCGAAGCCACCCTCGTGGACATCACTTGCGATTCCGACGGGCAGATCAATAAGTTCATCGATCTGACCGACGTGAAAGACACGCTTCCTCTGCATGGCGGGCTCAGCAATGGAAGCGCGCCAAACGGCGGGAACGGCCAGACTGACCCCTATTACCTTGGTTTTTTCCTCATGGGAGCCTATCAGGACATCATGGGGGATCTCCACAACCTCTTCGGCCGGGTTAACGAGGTTCATGTCTTCTTGGAGCCCGATGAGCCCTGCGGGTACTACGTGGAAGAGATCATCGAAGGTACCACCATCGTACAAGCGCTGGCCTCCGTTCAGTACGATGACAATGAACTCAAGCGGTTAATGAAGAACCAGGTGGACGCAGCCATCAAATCAGACCGGCTCAAGCCGTCGGAGGCCATGCGGTTGCTCGATGAGTATGAGAAGGGATTGAAGGAGTACACTTACCTGAAGACGTGAATCCCAGTTCTCCAGCGGCCGACCTGATGCTTTCGCTGAGCCGACTGGTTCGGGGGCTTTCTGCGCTTTTCTGGGGTTTGCCGATCGCCTTGGTCGTCTGCGTTCAAACGGGGAAAACCAGCCTGTTGGGAGGCACGGGGATTCTGCCTCCTCTCATCGCCACAGCCTTGCCCGTATACGGACTTTTCCTGATGTTCCGATTCCAGCGACAGGAACGGGTCTGGAGGAACGCTTTGGACCGAACCCTCTTCCTGGGGTTCGCGAATGTTGGACTGTCCCCTTTTCTGTATTGGTGGCGGTTGGTGCCCGAGGAATCGCATTATCGCCTCGCGGTGGGAGTGTTGGCGCTCTCGGGTTTGCTATTTCTCTTCAACCTGAACCTGGCCCTCCTTCGGCTGGCGGCCATGCTGCCCGACGAGACCTTGCGCATGGAGGCTCGCATGTTCACCACCCTCAACCGGGTTCTCGTCCTGTTCATCCTGACGGTGGCCGCCCTTTGGTTCTTGGCCCTGAACTGGCGTCCGACGCCGGCCTGGCTGGTACCGGTGCTCTCCTTGATGGCGAGGCCTGGCTTGGTGCTACTGCTGCTCACGGTCCTGTTACCAGTGGCCATGAGCATGGCCTTGATTTGGAAGATCAAGGAGACCGTCTTGCTCAGCGTTTTCTCTCAAGAGAACCGATCCTAATGGTCTATTAGGATTACGTCTTTTACGAGTTAATAAAACGGGATTCTGCAGCAGGATCGCGTAATTGCTTGAATCTAATACCCCATGCTGACAATCGTCGACGCCTGATGCGTCAATTTTTGGGTAAAGAATTACTTATGAAATGCGAGCCCTTGGTCGTGGGATCCATGCTGCTCGCCTTCTTCCTCTGCCTCTTCCCGGTGAGCGGGGCGGACTTCATCCCTGACAAAGATTGTCTTGAATGCCATGAAGACAAGGAACTTACAAAAACAAACGCGACCGGAAAAGCGATCAGCCTTTTCGTGGACGCGAAGCTGCTTCAGTTGTCCGTTCATAAGACCAACAGCTGTGCCGCCTGCCATACGGACATAAAGAGGAGCCATCCGGACGACAACGTTCCGGTTCAGCCCGTAAGCTGCTCCTTATGCCACACCAACCAATCAGAGTCCTATGGTGCCAGCGCTCACGGCTTGGCGATGAAAGCAGGCAAGACAGAAGCAGCCGGTTGCAAGGATTGCCATGGAACTCATCAGGTGGTTTCCCATATTTCTCCTGACTCTCCCCTGCATTTTTCGCGACTTGCGAAGACGTGCGGTGAATGTCACGCCGAAGAGGCCAAAGCAGTCACGGAGAGCGTGCATGGCCAGGGTGCCCTCAGGGGGGAGCGGGAAGCAGCGACGTGTATCGATTGCCACAGCGAGCACAAGATCGAGACCTTGAAGAACGGTTCATCAGCTCACTTGGCGGGCGACATTTGCGGAAAGTGCCATGCCTCGGAGAAAATCAACACGAAATTCCGCATGCCAACCGATCGTGTGAGGACTTTCTTCGAGAGTTACCACGGGCTGGCGGTTGCCTACGGTTCGACTAGGGCTGCCAATTGTGCCAGTTGCCATGGAGTCCATCGCATCCTACGTTCCACAAATCCTGAATCCAGCATTCACCCCAACCACCTCGTCGAAACCTGCGGGAAGTGTCATCCGGGGGCCAATGAGAACTTTTCTCTCGGGAAGATCCATACGGAGTACGGAGCGGGCAGCAACGTTGGCGATCTCGTCAACCAATGGGCAAGACGGATCTACCTCGTGCTGATCTTCGCCACGATCGGCGTGTTTGTCCTCCATAACGGGATGGCCTGGCTTCGCCACGCGCTGGAGGTGCGGAGCGCGGCTCACCGTACCGAAGTGCGTATGGATCTCTGCCAGCGAGCTCAGCACTGGGTCCTCGTGTCCAGTTTTCTCTTGTTAGCGTGGACTGGCTTCGCTCTGAAATACCCGGACTCCTGGCTATCGATCTCCTTGGGAGCCAATGAAGCGGTTCGACGCTGGCTTCACCGTGGAGCGGGAGTGGTGCTGCTGGTCCTGGGATTCTACCACCTCCTCTACATCGCGTTGAGCGCGAACGGGCGGAAGCTGGTCAAGGATTTCTGGCCCCGGAAGCATGATTTCAAGGAGGCCTCCGACTACATCGCTTGGATGAGGGGCAAAGCAAAGCGAAAGAAGCGATCCGCCCGGTTTGGCTATGCGGAAAAGATGGAGTATTGGTCGGTGGTGTGGGGCACCGTGATCATGGGAGTAACTGGTGTGGCTATCTGGCTGAAGCTGGATGTAACGAGGTTCTTACCCAGATGGATCATCGATGTGTGCACCACAGTCCACTATTACGAGGCGATCTTGGCCTGCTTGGCGATCCTGGTCTGGCACATTTACCATGTCATCTTCTGCCCGGAGGTCTACCCCATGAACTGGGCGTGGTGGGACGGCAAAGAGGGCCACAACGGGGAGGAAGCAGAGGCCCCGAAAGAGGACCAAAAAGGCGGCACTGGAACCGCCGGCTGATCTATGCCACGTTAGTAGAATGATTAAGTGCTCTATTAATACCTACTTATTTTTCGGCGGCCGGTGCGAAGAGGCGATCGCTTTCTATAAGAGCGCTCTCGGGGCCCAAACTGAGATGTTGATGCGCTTTGAGGAGAGCCCGGAGCCTCCACCTCCAGGGGCCATGCCCGCGGGCTGGGGACGAAAAGTGATGCACGCCAGTTTTCGCATCGGCGATACCCTTCTCATGGCATCGGACGGATGCGGGGAAAACCAGAGCTATGGTGGGTTCTCGCTGGCCCTCAGCGTGCCCACGGAAGCGGAGGCTGATCGCGCCTTTGCTGCGCTGAGTGACGGTGGGCAGGTCCAGATGCCACTGGCCAAGACCTTTTGGTCCCCGCGATTTGGAATGGTAGCGGACCGTTTTGGGGTCCACTGGATGATCATGGTCACCGCATAGCGCCATGGGGGGCGGTGGTTCCCTGAATGCCTACTGCGACCTTCCAAATCGTTTTTCCAATTCGCGGTAGTTCATTTCCAGCAAGGTGGGACGTCCATGGGGGCAGGTGTACGGCATGGCGCAGCGGCGCAAGGAGGCCAACAACTCCTCCAATTCCTGGCCCGAAAGGGGATCGTTGGCCTTGACGGCATGGCGGCAGACCGTCTTGGCTACCACGTGTTCACCCAGACGCAGGGCGTTGACTTCACTTCCGGCCGATTTGAGGGCATCCACCAGTTCCAACACAAACTGGCGGGAATCTTCAGCACGAACGAACGGAGGCAGGCCGTCGAGCAGGAAGGTGCGTTCGCCAAACTCGCTCAAGCCGACCCCCAACCTCACGAGGATGGGCAAGTTCTCGCGCAGGAATTGCGCATCGCGGGCGGAGAGTTCCACGGTCTGGGGGAGCAGCAATCGTTGCGAAGGGCAATTCCCCTGTTGCAGACGTTCGAGCATCTGCTCAAAGAGCACCCTTTCGTGGGCCGCGTGCTGGTCCAGGAGCACCAACCCGCGATCGGACTCCATCACCACGTACAGTCTCCCAACCACTCCCACAATACGCAGAGGAACGCTCAGGAGGGGAACAGGTTGGGAACTCGCCGGAGCCACTCGTGAACCGAGGTCGCTGGGTTTCGAGGCATGCTCGGGCACGAGGAGAGCTGGCTTCGAAACGGAAGGCTCGCCAGGCGAAGGAGCCGGCGTCGCTGGAACTTCTGGGAGAAGCGTACCGGGGGCGCGAGGTTGACCATTCCCTGCTTCCCGGTCCGATGATGGTGGTTCTGGCTGTTGGACAAATGGATGCGAATGCACTGCTGAGGGAAACCCAGGGAGATCTGCGTCCACATGGGTGGGTGGTAGACTGACGACAGGTTCAGCAGCTGGGACGGGCCGCGGCACCGCGCCGGAGTTTCGGTGGTATTCGAGCAAGCTTTCGCGCACGGCCCGGGTGACCTGGTTTCGCACTTCGCGCTCCGCCCGGAACTTCACTTCCCGCTTGGCGGGATGAATGTTGACGTCCACGAGCGCTGGGTCCAATTCAAGAAAGAGACAGCAGACCGGATAGCGTCCCTTCATGAGTGCGGTGTGATACCCCTCGATCAGGGCGTAATTCAGCCCACGGTTTTCCACCGGCCGGCGGTTGACGAAGAGATGCTGGTCTTCCCGGGTGGATCGGGAAACCCCGGGGGCACCGATGAAACCCCAGAGCCGGAGACGTTGAGGATCGGGAGCCGTCGCCGTACCGGAAGCAGCGGACGCCTCCAGGCCGGGATCGTCGTCGACCCGCAGACCGGTACGAAAATCAACCGCCAGCAGATTGAGGTCCGCGCCATAGACCGTTCGCAAGCGTTCCCTCAGCGCGGCCAATTGGCTGGACGGGTCGTTGCCGACCTGCACGGGCGGGAATTGCCACACCGTGCGCTGATCATGGACGAAGTGAAAACCGACATGGGGATGGGAAAGTGCCGCCAGGGTCAAGTAATGGTGGATATGCGCTCGTTCGGTCTCCTCGCTCCGCAGGAACTTCCTGCGTGCGGGGAGATTGTAGAACAGGGACCTGACTTCGACTGCGGTCCCGGGCGGGCTGCTGGCCACCTTGACCTCGAGCAACTTTCCGCCGTTGATCACAATCTGGGTGGCTTCGGTCTGGTCAGATTCCCGCTCACGCGTAGTCAGCGTCAATCGACTCACGCTGGCGACACTCGGGAGCGCTTCGCCTCGAAAACCCATGGTCAAGACAGCTTGAAGGTCCTCAGCCCGCTGAATCTTGCTGGTGGCATGGCGCTCAAAACAGAGGAGCGCATCATCCCGGCTCATCCCGATCCCATCGTCCGTAATCCGGATCAGGCTGCGTCCTCCCGCCTGGATTTCGACAGTAATGCGTCCCGCTTGGGCATCCAACGCATTTTCCACCAACTCCTTGACGACGCTGGCTGGCCGTTCCACCACCTCGCCCGCAGCGATCTGGTTGGCGACCTGTTCGGAGAGCAGCCGGATCCGATTCATCGCGGGTCATTATAGTGGCGCAAAGGGTCTGTGGAAAAAGAAATCGCATTTCTCCTTTGGGTCCAGATACTAGGAGACGATGAAGCCCATTTCCTTCCCGAAAGCGTGCCTAGTGCTGGCCTTGTCAGGCATGCTCCAAAGCGGCCTGGCTGGCGAGGCTAAGGAACCGGCGACCAACGCCTACGCACGCTGGACGAATGGCCCCAACGCGGATCCTGGCTACTTCCCGATTGCGGTCTGGCTCCAAGACCCGCGGAACGCGAGCCGCTTCCAAAAGGCGGGGATTAACACTTACGTCGGGCTTTGGAAAGGTCCTACCGAGGAGCAACTCTCCTTGCTGAAGAAAGCAGGGATGCGTGTCATCTGCGAGCAGAACGAGACGGGACTCAAACATCTCCAGGATCGGGTGATCGCGGGCTGGATGCACGGGGATGAGCCGGACAACGCTCAGGCCTTGAAGATCGGAGTTGGCTACGGCCCGCCCATCGCACCGCTCAAGATCGTCGAGGACTACTTACGGATTCGGAAGAACGATCCTTCGCGTCCTGTGCTCCTCAACCTTGGCCAAGGGGTTGCCTATGATAACTACATCGGCAGAGGGGTCCGGCGGAACCACATGGAGGACTATCCCGAGTACGTGAAGGGCGGCGATATTGTATCTTTCGACATCTACCCTGTGGTTCACGACCAACCGGAGGTAGCGGGGAACCTCTGGTTTGTCCCGCGGGGAGTCGAACGACTGGTTCAATGGACGGAGGGCAAGAAACTGGTCTGGAACTGCCTGGAGTGCACGCGGATCGGGAACCCCGATCGCAAGGCCACCCCTTCGCAGGTGCGGTCGGAAGCGTGGATGTCCATCATCCATGGCTCCATGGGGCTGATCTACTTCGTGCACGAATGGAAACCGCGGTTCCGCGAAGCCGCGATTCTGGAAGACCCTGAGATGCTTGCCGGAATCACGGAGATCAACGCTCAGATTACGCAACTCGCCCCCGTTCTGAACTCCACCACACTTGCCGGTTTGGTTCGGGTTAACTCCGACAACCCACAGGTCCCGATCGCAACCATGCTGAAGCGCCATGGGGATCACCACTACCTTTTTGCGGTCGCCATGAGACCAGGCAAGACCCAGGCCCGGTTCCTGTTCGCTGGGGGTCAAGGACCGGGAGACGTGGAGGTGCTTGGTGAAAAGCGTACCCTCTCCGCGACACCGGACGGTTTTGCCGACGAGTTCTCGGACTGGGCGGTCCATCTTTACCGAATCCGTCTGAAACCCTGATTGGGTGCAGTTGAGGGCGACGTTGCTGGCGTTCTTGGAACCGCCCGAACTCCGCCACGCCCTACCCAAGCCGCCGTTAGCCACCCGAATTCGAGCCAGAGTCAGACCCTCACTGGACACAAGGAAAGGGAATCCAGAAGCCCGGTTTTGTTGATGCTTCACCATGAAGAAAACCGAAGTAGCAGGAAGAGAGGGCTTCATTTCTCCCCCTTCTGCCTTCTTCCATCGGCTTCATGGTTTGAGGGGGTGGCTGTGAGGAAGGGGACTGAGACAGGATGAGCAGATGCACAGGATGAAAGGCAAACGATGCTGAATGTAATAGAATCCCATCCTGCGAATCCTGTTCATCATGTCAGCACCCACCTGCCTTTTTCGCCCCTGAGTGACGGGTGATCTACTCCACTGACTGCCCAAGAAACTACGGCGATCGGATGCGGTAGAGGCGGGAGGGCGAGTTCGTCCACTCTGGGTCCGCGAAGTCTTGGGAACCGCCGGTGAGCACGTTGGTCAGCACCGGGATCCAGACCGGGTTGGTGAGATCGGTCGCAGCCTCGATCACGATGGGGATGTTCGCGGTGCCGGTAACGGTGAACCCAAAGCCACCGTCTCCCACGCCAAAGCTCGGGGAAGCCACGTCGATGGTTGGATTCCAGAGCAGCGCAGGCCGACCGGCGAATGTACTCTCCCAGCCAGTCGTGCCAGGAAGGTAGTAGACCGTGGGGGTGGCATGGTAAAAGACCTCCACCATAGTTTCATCGATTCTAGGACGGTTGCCCCAAAAGTAGACCCCTGCTAAATTCTTGCAACCGGAGAATGCCCCTCCCCCGATGAAATCGACCCCTTTCCCGACCGTCACATTGGTCAGATTCGGACACGCGCCAAATGAAAACCAGTCCACGGTTCTTACGCTGTCGGGGATCTCTACGCGGGTCAGACTTGTGCAGCCGGAAAAAGCGAAGCCGCCGATATTGGTCACACTGCCAGGAATCGTTACCTCGGAAAGGTTGCTGCAGTCGGAGAACACCTGGTAGTCGATGAACGTGATGTTGGTAGGGATAGTGATTGAGCGCAGACTCGTGCACCCCTGGAAAGCAATAGCGAGCACTGAGATGCTCGCTGGAATATTGGCTTCTGTCAGGCTGGTGCACCCCTTACAGACGCCCTGCATGCTGGTAACACTATTGGGGATCAGGATTTTACTCAGACTCGTGCAACCCTCAAAGGCGTAATCGAGATTGGTTGCCTGGTTCGGGATGCTGACGTTGGTCAGCCCGGCGCACCCATAGAAGGCAGACGTGAGATTCTTTAACGAGGCTGGTAGCTCGATGCGCGTCAGACTCCTGCAATCGTAAAACGCCCCGCGGATTGAGACGATCCCGTCGGGAAGAATTACTGCCGCTAAGTTGGTGCAGCCGCCAAAGGCATAGTCCATGGCTCCAACGCTCTCAGGAATACGGATGCTCCTCAGACTGGTACAATCTCGAAAAGCGTCATTAATCATGTTAGCGCTGTTGGGCAGAGTAACTTGAGGCAGACTGGAACAACCGCTAAAGGCACCGCTGAGATTGGTGACGGTATCGGGGAGCGTGACCGCAGCTAAACTGCTGCAACCGTCAAATGTCCGCGATAGAGTGGTCACCCCTTTAGGGATGGCAACGTTAGTCAAACTGGTACACCAAGCGAAAGCGCCTAGCCCGATGGTCGAGACACTCACGGGAATCTGCACAGAGGTGAGCCCTCGGCATTCATTGAAGGCCCAGCCCCCGATGGTGGTGACGCCTACAGGGATAGTGACTCGGGTCAGCTTGGTGCTACCAAAACCACTGTCGAAGGCCATTACCCCAATGGTACTGACCGGAAGTCCTTCGATCACACCTGGCACAGTCACATCTCCACCAGATCCTGTGTACTTGGTTATTGTCACCGCCGACCCGTCGTTGGTGTAAGTGAAATCCCCAAACTGAGCGGCGCTGGCAGAGACCAGCGTCGTCATCAATAGCAGGACGCTCGAAAAAATGAAGAACCTTTCAGGTATTCTCTTCACGGTGATTCTCGACTATATACCTGCTTGGAGTTCCTACTCGTTTATCATTTCATCCGCAGCGTTGGGTCGCCGAGCAACGCGGTATACACTGGGGCCAAGGTAGTAATAGTAGGGCCTCCTTCTAGATCTGGTGTGTCGCTTCTCCCAAACCGAATGATGTCTTCAGGCCCATCCAACAAATAGGACGGAATTCTTGTGTTGAGCGAGGCTCGCAAGCACACTTTTCCCGACTTGATGGTGAACTCCTACTGCGTGGGGATGAACAAGTCAACACGCGTCCGGCTGCAGAGTGCACAATAAACAATCAGTGATACACATCATGCTTCCGTCTTCTTCCGTCGGCTTCATGGTTTCGATTCCAAGTCCGGGGGGAGAGTTGAGGGGCACCATGAAGAGCGTGAAGGGGCATGAAGGACTGTTTGTCCGTCTTGTCTTCTCTGTTCCCGAAAGTTCAGAGAATCTGCGGTGATCTGTGCCATCTGCGGATGACTGGTTTTGTCGGGGCTCAACCGTGAAGAAGAGGAAGCGGGCAGGAAGAGAAGACCTCCATGTATCCCTCCTCCATCGGCTGAACCCGCCTTCTTCTTTGTGTTTTCCACGCACTCTGCGAGAGACGAAACGCTCTACTGCGCTCGACCCAGTGAGCCTCGAAAGCCATTGGATGGGTTACTGAACTTCGATCAATTCATCCACACATCCTACACAGAAGCGGGCCCTGCATCACCTAAGAATTGTAACAAGTCACAGTAATCGTCGAGTATCGCCCCAAGATCTGCCCTAAAAGAGATTTACACAAATGTTTGACAAAGAACACAACTTAGACGTTATTTAGACGGGCGAACTTCCTCATAAGTCATAGCTGAACAGACAAAACTGAGACACTGAAGTAAAACTATGCAACTCAAATTCGATTGGTTGATCGTGCTGGAAAACCTTCGACGTGGAATCATGGTGACCGACACGAAGCTGGAGGGCCCCAAGAGTCCGCGCATCATTTACGTCAACGCGGCCTGGCTGAAAATGACCGGTTACAGTCGAGACGAAATCGCCAATCAGACCCCGCGCATGCTGCAAGGCAAGCACACGGACCGCGCCGTGGTCAGCTCGATTAAAACAAAGCTCTCGAAGCGCGAAGTGTTTCATGGGCAGACCTGGAACTATCGCAAAAGCGGCGAGCCGTTCCTCATGAACTGGTATTGCTATGCCATCTACGGCGACCGCCCCAAACCGATCTACTATGTAGCCGAGCAGGAGGACGTGACGGAGCTCGAAATCCTGCGCATGAAGCAAAGGCTGCTCACCGACCCGAATGACGCGGACGCCTTAAGCTTCTTCTCCGTGTTGGACGAGTGGAAGTCTCAGCAGAAACCGGGTTGAGACTTAGGACACCAGGCGACCCTCAGTGCGGACAAACCCACATGGCTACACACCGACTCGTTCTGCTAACCGGCGCCACGGGTTACATTGGCGGACGTCTGCTGAAAGCGCTCGAAGCACAGGGGACTAGCATTCGCTGCCTGGCTCGGCAGCCAGAGTTCCTGCGCGCGCGCGTCGCGGGCAATACTGAAGTTCTCGCGGGCGACGTGTTGGCTTCCGCCCGTCTGAGCCAAGCGATGAGGGGCGTGGACACGGCCTACTACCTCGTTCACTCCATGCAGCGAGGTAGTGACTTCTCGGACCAGGATCGCCATGCCGCCCAAAACTTCGGTGCGGCGGCTCGGGCGGCCGGGGTCCGGCGGATCATCTACCTCGGCGGACTGGGCGACGATCGGCAGGAGCTATCGGCCCACTTGCGCAGCCGGCACGAGGTGGGCGATGTCCTGCGCTCCAGCGGAGTGCCGGTCTTGGAATTCCGCGCTTCGATCATTATCGGGTCCGGCAGCCTCTCGTTTGAACTCATCCGCGCGTTGGTCGAACGGTTGCCGGCCATGATCATGCCGCGCTGGGTGAAAGTGATTGCCCAGCCCATCGCCATCGAGGACATCCTCGCCTATCTTGTGGCGGGCCTGGACGTGTCGCTCGACGGGAATCGGACCTTTGAGATCGGCGGCACGGACCGGGTGTCCTACGGCGACATCATGCGCGAATACGCCCGGCAGCGGGGACTCAAGCGGCTCATGATTCCCGTGCCCCTGCTCACCCCAAGACTTTCCAGCTTGTGGCTGGGGCTGGTCACGCCGCTCTACGCGCGCGTCGGTCGCATTCTCGTGGACAGCATGCGCCACGAAACCGTGGTGCGGGACTGTTCGGCTTTGAAAGCGTTTTCCATTCGCCCCATGGGCATCCACGAGGCCATCGCGGCCGCGTTGCGCAACGAGGACCATGAGTTCGCACAAACCCGGTGGTCCGACTCGCTCAGTACTGTAAACCCCAGACGTGACTGGGGCGGCGTCCGATTCGGCAACCGCATCGTGGACACGCGCACCGTCACGGTGTCCGTACCGCCGGAGGCAGCGTTCGCGGCGATTGAACGCATTGGTGGATCGACGGGTTGGTATTTTGGCAATGCATTGTGGCAGTTGCGCGGCTGGCTCGATCTGCTCGTGGGCGGAGTCGGCATGCGTCGCGGACGGCGGGACGCCAAGCACCTTTTGCCCGGTGACGTGGTGGACTGCTGGCGGGTGGAGACTATCGAGCCGCCACGCCACCTGCGGCTTGCTGCGGAAATGAAATTGCCCGGGCGGGCCTGGCTGGAATTCGACGTGCAACCCGCCAAGGACGGCGTGACTCTCCGTCAAACAGCGACCTTTGACCCCGTTGGATTCTCCGGGCTGGCCTATTGGTATGCGCTCTTTCCGCTGCATGAGTTAGTGTTTCGCGGGATGATTCGGAACCTGGGTCGCGCAGCCTTGGGGGCGAGGAAGATCACCAGCGCGAATTCATCGGCTTCCTGACGGAATACGAGGCTGAAGTGGTGGGTGGGTTGATACTCCACCATGAAAACCGAAGCAGGCAGGAAGGGCAATCACGGATCACACGGATCTCCACGAATGGACTTCGTCGCACACTTCGTCCAACACTTTGTCGATGATTTTGAGCGCTTGAGAGGGTAGGTCGCCCATCGCCGAGGGACGACGGCTACGGAACCGCGAAAGCGTGGGTTCTCTCCCCGCGCTTGGGGAGAGAGAGACAACTTCTGGTTCGAGAGATTGGATGCGACGCCTCGGCGAGGCATCGCCCACCCTTCACGGGGAGTTCATCCTCGTCGAAACCTGTCGCCTCTATTCCGTGTCCGACAATGGCAGGATCGACGAAGCGTCGAGACAAAGTATGCGCCGCAGGGTCAATACCGGACGACGACCCGGTAATAGCCCTGGGAAGCGCCAGATGGAGGGTGGTCCTCGAAGCTCATGACGTCGCCTTGAGCAACCCCTTCCGCCACCACCGCCCATGCGGATCCGGCCAGCGTAGCACGAAACTCAATCTGGTAGAGCAAGCCAGGGACCGTGGTCCAACTGAAATGGAAGAGTCCTTCAGCGGGACCGTCTTCGACCACAATCACGGGTGCAGGCACGGTCTGGTTGGGAATCCCAGGCGTCGGAGAAGTAAAGGTCTGGCGCGTGAGAGGTTGGCCATCGGGAAGCGATCCATAGCTGGTATTCAGCGCCAGCGCAGGATAGCGCAAATAGTCCACCACGGCGACCCCACCCGGCTGGAATCGTGAAAAGGTCAGTAACCCGCCCGATGTGGAAGCCTGGAAACTGGTGTGGAATTCCCTTCCCGAGTTTAGGTTGGTCTTTCCATCCAAGTGGACCAGGTAGAACTCACCAGGAAGAATCTCACTCCCGGCGGGGAATGGCCACGCTTCCAAGTTGGTGGAGCTGTTGCCGAGATACCAACCCTCCATGGGCACGGCCACGGTCCCGCCGTTGTGAATCTCCACCCAAGGATGGGGGTTAAGCTGATCCCCGGAAGCCCCGGGGATCGTTGACATGGAGATCTCGTTGAGCCAGATCTCAGGGAACTCCGGAAGGGTGCCTGCGATAGAATTGGGTCCGCCCGGGGTGCTGGGCGCAGCCGTTCCCTGCACCTCCAGGAGAAGCCCGAACACGAGGTCACTGCTCCCACTGGAGTTCTGGTGCACTTCAGCAGCAAGGAGGTTATCGCCCGTGTTCAACCCTTCAGCGGACAACTCGAAGGGTCCCTCTTGAGCCGCATCCCCCACGGTACGATTCGCGAGGGTGGCATTGTCAACGATCACATCCGGGTCGATACCCAGCCGGTAAAGTTGTTTACCGTTGAGGTACAGCACCATCCCATCGTCGAGGACTGTCGTGAGCCGGAGCGATTGTCCGACTGGGCTCCCTGCATATTGGAAATGGGAACGGAAATAAAACGTGATGGGCCCGAGCGTCAAAGGGGTATTCGCGGGGGCGGGAAGGGCCGCAGTTTCGTTGTAGAGCAGCGCTGCGCCTCCCGGCCAGGACGAGTCATCAAACCCTGAGGAGATCCAGGAAGCAGGCAGCGCATCCCCGCTCTGGTTGAACTTCCAAACGTTGGTCATGGCAACCAGTTGCCTGGGGCCGGAATCCACCACCCCGGTCACCGACCCCCAATTGGCTGGACGCAGGTTATCCTGACGCAGATCAACCACCTGCAGCGAGGCTCCGATCGCGGTAACCGGCCATGGGGCCTGGCCTTCATAACGAACCACGTCGAGTTCCAGATCGCCGATAGGTGCAGTCCTCACCAACCTGAGCAAGCCGCCCTCTGGCGATAAAGTGCCAGAAAAGGCACCCGCGATCTGCATGCTGTTCGTGTAAACAGAACTGAACGCCGCGAGGTTCTTGACCACGACCAAGTAGGCGCCCGCAGCGAGCTTGGTGTTCGGGGCAAATGAGTAGCTCAAGGAGTCTCCGAGAAGCTTCACTCCCGAGAGATCCACCACGACCTTGGAAGGATTGGCGATCTCGATGAACTCGGCCCCAGGTTTCGCGGGCTGGAGCAGGATTTCACTGATGACCAGATTCGGGACTGGAACCACGACGATCTGGAACTGTTGGGTGTTGCTCAGAGTGCCGGGCCCATCGTCAGTCACACGGATCACGACCGTATTCGTGGACGCCGGGCTTCCGGCGTCGCTCTGCCATTGGATGAGACCGCTGTCCGTAGCGACGCTCAGCCCGGCGGGTCCGGATACGAGGGCATAACTGAGCCGTTGCGAAGGAACATCTGTGTCGGTCGCCGTGGCCTGCAACTGCAGCAAATCGCCCGCTTCGATCTGTTGTGCGGTGATAGGATGCAGCCAGGGAGCTTGATTCACCTCCTGGACTTGGACACCGAAGGTGCGGGCAGCGCTGAGACGAGGTACAACCATCTCCGTGACTCTGACGGTGAATATGGCATTCGTGGGACCGTCGTTCTCACCCGTTTGCCAAGTGATCCATCCGGTATTCTCATCGATTCGTGCCCCAGCTGGTGCCTGATCCAGGCTGTAACGCAGGACAGTCCCCACCCCGTCGGGGTCGGTCGCGTCCACACGCAAACGGAAAAACTCCCCTTCCTGGATGGTCTGCGGGGAAATGTCAGACCACACGGGAGGACTGTTCACTTCCTGGACTTCGAATTGAACTAAGCGGCGATCGCTCATGGCGGGAGAGCCGTTGTCGGTCACAACCACAGTTGCCTGATAGGTACCGGGTCCCTGCGCTTCGGTGGGGTCCCAACTCAGGACGCCAGTGGTCAGATCGATGCTCATTCCCTCAGGCGCGCCCGGTTCCAAAGCGAAGCGGAGTGAGTTGGCGGGGATGTCCGGATCCGTAGCGTGGATGGTGTAGGTCCAAGTTGTGCCTTCAGGGAGTGTCTGCGCAGGAATGGCCGACAAGGTTGGCGCCTGGTTGACTTCGGTCACCGTGACTTCGACGCTACCCGGAGTGGTTCGTGGAGGGCTGCCGGCATCCATTGCCAGCACCGTGATCTGGTGCACGCCTGGGCCTTGGTCCTCGGTGGGCGTCCAAGTGACCTTGCCGGTCACAGGGTCGATGACCGTGCCTTTGGGAGCCGCGGCGCTCAACTGGTACGAGACAGTCAGGCCTTCAGGATCGGTGGCCTTCACGGTAAACTGCAGCTGGCTGAGTTCAGCAACGGACTGCGGCGGGGTGGTCGCAAAAACAGGAGGCTTATTCCCTCCGGCCATGTAGTTGGGAGTGCGCGGAGTCGGCTGATCCAGCACAAGCAGGGGCAAGGAGCCGCCGTCAGGAAAACGTCCCATGGAAACGTCGTTAGTTTGAGCACCGAAGGCCCATCCATCCTGTTTCAAGCCCACCGGATCAAAAAGGCCGATTTCTTCGCCCGAGCCAGACAGTTTGAAGTTCACGTGGAGATCGGATCCGGGAACGTTGGCGGAACTCAGCTCGTCCGCCCAAACGAGCAAGAACTCCCCTGGATGCAGGACCGTCCCATCAGGAATCGTGAACTTGTTCCAGTTGGTCAGGGTGTCGGTAAGGTGATACCCTGATAGATCCGCGATGACCGTTCCGGCATTGTAGAGTTCGAACCAGTCCTCATAGCGGCTGTTGGCGGGGTCGAGGATCGTACGGTTGTTCGACGCCATGAACTCGTTGATCACCACCGGAACCTGCGGCCAGTTGGGATTGTTAGCCGCCCTGGGCGTGGGGAACGGAAACACTCGTCTGCCACGTGGCTGCCCGTCAGGGAAGGAGCCAAAGCTCCGACCAGACGGGATCCTGGAGTAGTCGATGTAGTCCAGGACGGCGGCGGTGGATGGGTTGCCCTGGATGCGAACGAGCGCAATGGATCCATTGGTTCCGGCGGCAGCGAAGCTGGCATGAAGCTCTCCGGAAAGAGTCTGGCCAGGCTGCCCGTCCAGCCAGACGAGCAGGAACTTCCCGGGCTGCAGCACGGTACCCACGGGGAACTGCCATTTCGCCAGGGAGAGATAGTCGTCTGTCAAGTAAAGAGACGACAGATCCCAGGCGTCGGTTCCGCTATTGTAGATTTCCACCCAGGCATCGGCCTCGCCGGCAGAATCCCGGATAGCACCTGGGTTTTCTGTGACCAATTCGTTCAGCCACAAGGTGGGGAAGGGCTCCAAAGCCTGGCGGAGGGCATTCGCGGAGCCGGGGCTCACGAGTTGGCCCTGATTGGTGCTGGCTGTCCAGTTCGCAACCCGGTAGCTATCCTGGCTGGGATCCAAGAGTTGGAGAGCCGCCCCAGTCCCATTCGCATCGACAGGCCAGGGAAGGAGGTTGGAATACCGAAGATCGCTGACAATGGAATCCGGCTCGGCGTTGGTGCCAGGGCGGACCAAGGCTAGATGCTCACCATCGTTGTCAAGACTGCCCGGGTACTGGTCAAACACCCGGATGGTGGGCCCATAGGCCGCGGCGAACGCCGTCCTGTCTTTGGCGAGGACCAAGTACGAGTCCGGATTCAAGATCGAGCCAGGAGGAAACGTGTATCCGACGCCTTCGAGCGCCAGGCCCGAGAGATCGAAAGGCTGGGTAGTCGACCGATTATACAGCTCGATGTACGAGGCATTGGGGGAGAGAGGGTTGTATTGGACTTCGTTGAGGGCAATGAAACGTTCTGGCTCCAGGATCGGCCCGGAATAGGTCACCGTGATCTTCGGGGACGTGCCTGCCACGACGCGGCCGAGACGGTCCCGGCCGGTGATCACGAACACGTTGGTGGCCTGAGACAAAGCCACGTTGAGTTTGAAGGCTTTGACGGAAGTCCACGTAACCGGGTAAGCAACCCCATTGACCTCGATGGTCGCGGCTGCGAAGGGTGCGGTGCCTTCCAGTGTGACAACACCGGTGGACGACTCGAAGTCGAGTCCACCGTTGGTGGTCAGGCTAAAGTCCTTTGCATCCGCGCTCGTGATCTGGTTCTTCAGGTAGGTGCGCCTTGCTTCGATGTAGCTGGTGATGGAAGCGGGGTTGTCCCAAATGCCAATCTGATTCTTCTCCAGGATCGCGCGGCGCATATCGATCTGCGGCTGGTAGTTGGTCTTCAGATAAGGCCCGTTCACGACATCCTGGTAGGCACGCCACATCATTCGCTTGAAGGCGGGGGTGGAGAACACCCTGGACATCGTTGGGTCCTGGCCTCCGGTGAGCGCACCACTCGAGCCGTCGCCGAGCCCAAACGTAAAATCGATGTCCCACGGCATCAGCACCCATCTCCCATCCTCCTGCTTGTAGATGTACATGTTCTGGCCCACGTTGTAGGTCCAGACATCCCAATTCCCCATGGCGTAGTCAAAAGCCCAGGCGCGCATCCACTGGTCGATGTCGGCCAAGGAGCCGAGCCGATCCACATAGTTGGCGCTGGTGTCGTTCGCCGCCGTGACGAGATCCAGTAGGTTGGTGTAATTGCTTGCCATCCCATCTGCCACGCGCCGTTGCCAATTCCAACGATAACGAGCGAGTTTATAGGCACCCCCGGTAGTCGTGAATTTCTGGAGCGTCGCCAGGGTGGTGGAGAAGTTGTAGTTGTCATCCTGGAACTCGAACCAGACCGCGACTTTGTAGAGATCGCCATCGCCTCCGTTCGGAAACCAGCGCTTGGCGTAAGGTCGGGCTGGTTGTTCAAGGTCCTCCATGACGGGGGCAGGTTGCCAGCCGTTCCGGAAGAACTGGACGTATTGCGCGTGCAAATACGGAATCCCCATCTGCTGGCCAAGCCAAGCAGCGAGTTGGCTCCTGATGTTCGTGCCTTCGGTGCCACCATTGCCGGTCTGCGCGTAGATACGGTCCTCCGTCCCCAGCAGCAGATCGTCGCTGGGCACCGTCACGGCATAGTCACCTGTCCCCCCGTGGAAGGGACTGCCCTTATCCCGGAAGCCGGCATTGTAGATCACACGATAGTTGCCGTAGACCAAGGTGGCATCACGGTAGGTGTTGTCCAAGCCGCCGCTCGCGTTACGCGCGGACTCTGTGGCCTGGGTGTTCCAAAGGTGGTAATGGGGGAGAGTCCCGGTGGGCATAGTCTCACTCCAACGTACGAGGCACTCCTGGGCGGGGGCGTTGGCGGGAAACAGAGACGATCCTGCGGAACTGGCGGCGTCACTGGCTTCCACGCGGAAGGCCACAAGCGCGCCCGCGCTCTGAGCTGGGATTCTTGCAGAGTAAACGCCATCCCCAGCCGTATCGTCCCCGGCCAGACCGTCGTCCCGAAGAGTGACGGTTGATAACGTCGTCGAGGGATCCACCCGGTAACGTACACGAGCCGCGCCGACAGAATCAGGGTCTGAGATCCTGCACGTCACGAGGACCGCCTCGCCCGACTGTGGCAGCAAAGGAGAGTGTTTTACATCCGTGATCGCAGGCCCGGCGTTACTGACGCGCCGGGTATTGGCAAGACCCGGAGTGCCGAGGTTCGTCGGCACGGTCAGCCGGGCCGGAAACTCGAGGTAATTGCCCTGGAGGCGGAACAGCACTTCCGGCCAGCCTTTTAGCCAACGGACCTTGGCCCGGATGGTGGCGTTCCCAGTCGTTGCGACGGTTGTCTTGAAAGGGGTTCGAATGCTGTTGATGCCTGTATCGCAGTCCCCCAATCCACGCACGTGGAGGCATTTGCTGCCCGAACCCGCGCCCACGCTGTCCACGGTAGACCGGCTGTGGTTTCCGAAGAAAGACCATGAGGTGACGCCGGCCTCAAATCCATTGTTTTGAACCATGTTGGTACCGCCATCCTTGAAGAACTCCACGTCATCCACCAGGCACTCCCCTGCCCCAAGCATGCCAATTCGGAGGCGATTGGCAGATCCGGACCCATTGTCCATTTTGCCATTGTAAGAAACCTCGGTCCAGGGCGCCTTCAAGGTCTCGTCGCTGTCCGCCCAACTCGAGGGCAACAAAGGGTCGGCGCGCGGATCTACCAACTCCAGACTGGAGCCGCCCGCATTCGCCCATTGGCCCCAGCGCCCGCCTGTCTTGTAGAGGACTTCTGCCACCACAATGGCCACCAGATTGGTTTTCACCTCTCCCAGAGAGTTGGTGGAGACGATGGTATCCGGCATGGCCAGGGAGACTCTCTCTCCTCCGTTACGCAGCGATCCCTCATAATTGCCGATGCTGTTGGCCGCATTGAGCTGGGTATAGTTAGTTCGCAACCGTTGCACGTCATGGGCTACGACAAGGTATCCGCCCGGGGGCAAAACGGTATTGGTTGGGAAAGTATACTGGATACCGTTCTCGAAGCTCCATCCACTCAGATTGACGCTGTCGGCCCCTGGGTTATGGAGCTCCAAAAATTCGTCGTCTGAATCCAGGCTGATGGGGTCGTACATGATCTCGTTAATGACCACTCGCTCCTGGCGACGAGCTGCGTTGGCCTTGCCGGGTGTAAGTTCCGCCAGCCTCCGGATGCCCGGTTCTCCGTCCGGCACCAACCCCGAGGCGACACCGTTCTCCTGCGCGCCGAAACGGATTGCATCCAGCACCTGGGTCGCATTGGAGTTGATGAGGAAGATCCTCTCACCTGTCGCATCCAGTCGAAAGCCTAGGGTTTCCTGAGTCAGCAGAAGAAAACCCCGGCCCTCCAGGGTCGTCCCCGCAGGGAATCGATACCGGTTCGTGGTGATGTCATCTGTAAGTACGCAGCCCGAAAGATCCACACTGGTCTTGCTCCGGTTAAACAACTCAATGTAGTCCATCTGCGGCGGATCGGTGTGCGCCAGGAACTCGTTCAGAACCACTCCTAACTGGGGGTTTGGAACGATTGGGTCCAGCCCGCCTGGTGAGCCACCGATCCTCTGGCTTGCCGCCCAAGCCTCGGGCTGGCCTTCCCCATAGCTGGGTCGTGCCAATACCAGCGAGTGGCCGCCTCCGTCAGCGGACACCGGCCATGGGTCACTATCCTGATAGGTCACGTCGAGCCGAATCGCGTCAGCATTGTTTCGGAGCTGAAGCTGGCCTGAACCATTGGGCAGGGAGTTGGTGAAGGGGCCCAAGACCTCATGCACGCGGTAGACCGCCTTCAAATCCTCCGGAGCCGCCGCCACTAAGGCAAACGCGCCCGCTTGCAGCTTGAAACCGTCTGGAAAACGATACTCGATGTCACCCGTCAACCGGTAACCGGTTAGGTTTTCCTCCGTCGAGCGAGCATTGTAGATCTCCACAAACTGAAGGTTCTTGCCGTCCGTCCGGGGCGCCGGATGGTACATGATCTCGCTGAAGATCAACCCGGTGGCTCGGCTCGAGGGGGCAAGCGGCTCCCGATTCACAGCATAGGTCCCGGTCGTCTTACTCTGGGTTAGCATCAAGTCGCGAAATTCAGCGGTGGCTGTCCGGTTCGTAGTGTCGCTGCCGACAGCGAGACCGAAGAAGAGTTTCGCAGGCAGAGTTCCGTAGCTGTTGCGGCCGAGTTCCACCCATGTGGCCGCGTCCATGCTCGCGTACCCCACCAAAGTGGTGCCAGTCCGCTGCAACCTCAGCCAAGTATAGGGAGAATTCACCGGGTACCCCTTCACCGGAAACTGATGTGTCGCAGTGGCACCGGTCGTTGGCCGTACACTCCAGAAGCATCCCAACTGGGGCGAGGAAGCAAAAACCGCTCCATACCGCGCGTTTCCGTTCAAGCTGTCTCGGGCCATCAGTCCAGCACGCACGTAAGGGTCCGAGACCGATAAGGACTCCAAGCGTGTCTGAAAATCAAAGTCGCCAGTCTTCTCCTGCCAGGCGAATTGGAACTGGTCGTTCGTACCGCCGATGGTTTTGCCGCCGCCGGTAACATCGAAGCCTCCCGGAACCACCACGGTGCTTCCCGCCATGGTCGGATTCCCGACATCAGTCGGTACATACTCGTACGCGGTGAAGGTCATCTGGGACCCGGGGATGATAAGGTTCCCCGCCTGGGCCCGGTCCTTTACGTTGCTGACCGTGAGAGTGTACTGGGTGCCGTAGACCATCTGGGAGGTAGTCAGGACTATCGTCTGGGTATCTGCCTCGAAAGCACCAGCGAGCACGCTCACGCCTTTGTCCAGTTTGTAATTCGCGCTTAAGGTGGCTGAAGCGGAATCAACCGGCTCGGAAAAACGCACCCTGACTTTGGCCGAGCCCAGGTTCCTAACCTCCACCAAAACCGGAGCGACCAGGTCCGGGGTGACCGTGAGAATTGCCGAGGACGAGTTGGTGGCCCCCAGGCGGTTCGTAATCGTGACACTGAAACGAGCACCGTTGTCCGCCAACGCCACTGGGGAAAAATTCAACGTCGCCTGCGTTGCACCCGCGAGTTTAGCTCCATCCTTCAGCCATTGGTAACTGGCCAAGGTCACGTTGCTCAAAACCACCGTAAAGACCGCTGTTCCACCTTCCACCACGGTGGTGTTCGTGGGTTGTTGAGCAATAGTCGGAGCTTCAAACGCGGTTCCATAAGGGAGCAGATAACTCGCGGGAATAGGCCCTTCATACACGGCATCAGGCCGGAGCCAACGCACCGCCAGGTTATCGCCCCCGCCTCCTTCTTTCTGCAAGGCAGCGATATAGTAGATCTGTCCGGCCTTGAGGGGGATGGGAGCTGACTGCTGGTTGGCCTCAACATTCCAACCCCGCGATGGGGTCCATCCCTGCACGGAGGCGATCAAAGCCTTCTTCGCAGGATCGCTGTCCGTACTCAGCCACAACTCCCCTCCGTCGTCTGTGGCAATCCAGAACGTATAGTTGCCGGTCAGGGGAGGCGTGATGAAGCCATGCATCCGCTGCCCGTAACTTTCCATGGCGTCAGTCGGCGCTTCGAAAAAGTCGGTAACGTAGTTGGTGGAGGTGGGATGGTCAGGGTAGGCTGGAGAACTGGTAAGGTCGCTAACCGCATTGCCTCCAATGCCTTCCCAAACCTCTCGGAGGATCGATCCAGCGGAGGTTGGCCGCGCCGAGGTGACGATCCAAAGGACACAGATAACCCAACAAGTTAGTCTCTTCATTGCGAACAGTGCGTACTGGTTTCTACTGACCCACAATAAGCAACTGCGATGCCAGTGCACAGACGAAACGAGAAAGCGTGCGCCGCGCGACTACCGGGGTCATCAGACGGCATTGGAGCGTTCAAGTCCTTCCCGTACAAGCCTAAATCGGTGGACCGCAAGGCAGCCACTGAATCCCGGCTGGCCCTGCTCGGAAGCGCCTTGCTCGAATGCTGGATCGATTTCCTTCTTCGTAGTAGACGACTAGCACCGACCCGTCTTTGAGATTGACCATCGAGGGATAGGCACCAATGAAATCATCGACTTGAATTGGCCCGAGCCAGCTCCGTCCCTCATCGCGGCTGTAGTGCAGAGAGGTCTGAGGAAGTCGATGGGCCAGGAGCAGGATATCCCCACGAGCACGGAGCAGGTAAGGAGAATGCCCTGGAAAACCGATCGCCCTGGAAACCGTCCATGATCTACCCTGGTCGGGTGAATAGGAAACTCCCATTGATTTGGAGGGTGCCCTTTGGATGGCCATCAGACGCCCGTCCTTCAATGAGATCACGTCGGTTTCCGCATCGAGACGCTCCCCGCCATTATCAATGTCCACCGGTCTCCCCCAGGTCTTTCCACCATCCTGACTCAAAACAACAGCTCCCGCCGCGGTACTTCCCGTCTCCCGATACAACCCTAGGATGAGGCGCTTGCGTGACAGTTGGCGAATGGGCGAACTGCAGTAGTAATCCTTGGCCAGGCATTGCGGGCCGGACCAAGTCCGGCCTAGATCGGACGAAATCACCACCCAGGAACCCAGCCCCTCGTATTCGTCGGCTGCGCCTTTTCGCCGCAAGGAGAAGTAGTTACACAGCAACCTCCCGTCGCGCAACTGAACGATCGAGGGATCGCGGTCGTCCTCGGGACCATCATACAGGGTCTGTGGTGGGCTCCAACTTGCGCCTTCGTCGCTAGACAAGCACAAAGCGATGCGACCTCCCCTCGGCCACTCCGCGGAGGGAAGCGAGACGTGGGTATACCCAGCGTAGAAGACCACCATCAACCGGCCGTCCTTCAACCGGGCAACATCGGGAAAGGCTTGGTAACCTCCGGCTCCGGCATCCCGACAGACATAAACGAAAGCATCGGCAGCCCGAACCATTTGGCAGCCGAGGCAAACCAAGGAGGCGAGGAAGAGGGGGAAGACCTTGGGAGAGCGTGGGCGCGTGGGTTTGCGAGTAGACATGCCCCCATCTCCTACCCCCGGCCGGTGGACAGGTCAACCCCAGGCATGGGAAAAGGGATCGGAACACCCTTCCTTTGCGGCTTGATACGTGGGCGTCCGTGTTTAACCTCTGACCATGAATTCCACTGACAGCTTCCTTTTTGCCTCGTGGTGCAGAGCCCCTGGTTTCCTTGCCCTCAAGACACTCCTCCGCAGTCTGTCTCTTGGATCGGCCCTGATGGCCCTGGCCCAGCAGGAATCGGGCAATCCGCTAGCGGGACTGGAGACACTCAAGGATTTCGAGGCCAAGCGTGTCTCGTCGAGCGATCCTGACTGGCGGAACGGCAATGCCGACGCCCGTCCGGTGGAACCTGGCCAGACTCTGACCCTGGCGGAATTGAAAGGTCCAGGCATGATCACCCACCTCTGGTGTACCATGGCACATCGTGACTCCTTTGGTTCACGCCAGATGACGCTGCGCATCTACTGGGATGGCGAAAAGCACCCCAGCGTGGAGTGCCCTTTGGGAGATTTCTTCGCGGTGGGGAATGGTGTCAACAAACCGGTGAACTCCCTGCCAGTCCGGGTATCGGCCGACGGCGGTGCCCGGAACTGCTATTGGCCGATGCCTTTCCGCAAATCTGCGCGGTTGACTGTTTCCAACGACAGCCTGCGGCGATGTGACAACTTCTACTACTACGTCGACTGGCAGAAGCGTGCTTCGATTCGGGGCCAGGTCGCCTATTTCCATGCGATGTACCGACAGGAATTTCCCTGCGTCATGGGCCAAAACTACCTCGTCGCGTCGATCCAAGGCCGTGGTCACTATGTGGGCACCGTGCAAAGCGTCTTTCAGATGTCCAGCGGCTGGTACGGGGAGGGCGACGACTTCTTCTTCATTGATGGCGAACGCGAGCCCAGCCTGCGGGGAACTGGGACAGAAGACTACTTTTGTGACGCCTGGGGGTTCAGGGAGCAAAGCGGCGCCTATTATGGCACGCCCCACTGGGAAGGGTTTGACCCCGGAGGGCGAGCCACAGCGTACCGCTGGCACATTGCCGATCCAGTGCCATTCAAGAAGTCGCTCCGGCTCGAACTGGAGCACAAGGGCTCTCAGTCTTTTCCGGACGGCACCGGCAGCGGCTTTGTGGAGAGAGACGACTTGATGGCGTCCGTCGCGTTTTGGTACCAGGTCGAACCTCACGCCCCCTGGGCGACACTCCCTTCCGGGCCGGATCGACTGCCCTTCCAGGAAATCCCTCTCATCGTCGGGTACCAGGCTGTACCTACCGCCCGCCACTCAGGTCATCGGGTCGAGGAACAGGGCTTGTTTGCACCTGTTACCGATGGCAAGCAGTTCCTTTTCGTCTCGGAAAACCCGCAAGGCTGGGTGGAACTGCCGTTTCAGACCCAAGAGGACATTGACGGGGAGCTGATAGCCAAATTCGTGCGCTGTTGGGATTTTGGAATCTACCGGGTCAGTCTCGACGGCCAACCAGTGGCGGAGGTTGACTTCTACGGTCCCTCCCACGTGGTGTTTCCCCAGACGTTCGGTCGCCACAAACTGGCAAAAGGCGACCACATTTTACGCTTTGAGTGCCGGGGAAAGTCAGAGAAATCCAAGGGGGTATTTCTGGGATTTGACACCCTGGTGTTCAAGAAACCCGCCTACGAGCGGCCGGAGGGCTTCGACCTTCGCAAACCCACTCGAGGAAAGTAGGCGACTCAGGGCTTCGGGACAGGTTTCAGGTATTGGTCAAACCAATCCGCAAAGAGAGCCGTGTCGGCTTCCCAGTTGGTCCAGCCGTGCAATGCGCCAACCCGCGTATCAAGTTGCCCCTTACCTCCGACCGACTTGACCTTCTCGAGAAAGACCCGCGCCTGTTGGATCGGGACCAGTTTGTCGGCGTCGCCGTGGATGAGAAACATGGGAGGCACACCCGACCGGACGTGATAGACCGGGGAAATGCTCTCCCCAAACCGGCGCTTTGCCTCGGGCTCGGTCGGCACGTCGCCAAAGGCGCTGCGAAAGTCCTTCAGGATCCCCTCGCCGATGGCGCTTTCGCCAGGTTGGCCGTAGTTCAGAAAATCGGTCGGTGGGAAGAAACACGCCACCGCCTGCACCGCACTGCTCTCGCGGTCTACGGGGTCCTTGGCATCCGATTTGCCCGGACCTCCCCGGGTGCCAAGAAGGAGGGAGAGATGCCCTCCGGCACTGCCACCGGCCACGCCGATGCGCCCGGGATCAATGCCGTACTTAGCAGCGTGAAAGCGGATGTACCGGACGGAACGTTCCATCTGCTCGAAAATCTCGGGGATGTGAAAACGCGGGTTAGATCCATGGACCACGGCAAACACGGTGTACCCGCGGTTGAGGATCGGCTGGACGACCTTAGCATTGATGAACTCGTGAGCCGAAAACCAGCCGCCACTCACCACGTAGATCACTCCAACGCCGTTGGGTTGCTCAGGCTGGAAAACGTCCAACGTCAGGGCAGTGCCAAATACACGCCCGTAAATAACATCTTCGGTTCGGACAAACGGACGGTCTTGTGCCAAAACGGCTGACAGGCAGACTTTCGCAACGAGGACATACAGGAGCCAGAGGGTAGCTTGGGGGATGGTACCCATCCGGTGAAGGGTCGTGAACCGAGTGGAATGCAGACAGGGAGTTGTCATGGGGCGGGCTTCAAAATCGTTTGCGCTTGGTTGGTGATCAGCACAACGGCTGGGTGGACGATACGGCGTTCGGCGGTAACGGCGTGGAAACGCATCCTACAGTCCTCAGCCCGGCCGATCGTGTGAAAGCCGTAGTTCTTCACCGCGTCCGTCTCCGCCACCGTGGGCACGGCAATGAAGCCCCTGCCTTCTGACGCCACCACTTTCATGAGTGCGAGGTCCTCAAACTCTGCCACGACGCGTGGCTGCATCTGCTGCTCCCGAAACCAGCCTTCCAGAGCGCGGCGAAACGGCGTGTTCTCGGACGGCAGCAGGGCTGGCGCACCGTGCAGCGATCGCGGAAAACCGCGCCGCAGTCTTGCTGCCAGTTTCTTTTCAGCGCAGAAAGTGGTACCGGTCTCCCCCAGCGGGTGCATGAAGACGTTGAAACTCGTGCTGCTCGAGGCTGGTTCATCCCCGAGCACGATATCGAGCCGATGTGCGGTCAACTGGGCGAGCAGATCCTCCATCTTTCCCTCCCGACAGATCACATGGACGGTCTCAGGCATGGAGAAGACGGGCTTGAGGATTTCGTTCGTCACCAGCTTAGGAAAGGAATCCACCACCCCCACGTGCAGGCGCATGGCGCGCGCGCCCGGCTGTCGCTTGATGGTATTGACCAACTCCCGGCCCAGCGCAAAGATCTCCTCCGCAAAACCGAACGCCACCCGCCCGGCATCGGTCAATACGTTCTTGCGCCCCTCGCGCCGGAAGAGCTTCTCCCCCAGCGCGTCTTCGAGTTCGCGGATCTGTTCGGAAATGGAAGGTTGCGAGACGTGCAGTTTTGCCGCCGCACGGGACAGGCTGCCCTCCTTGGCGACCGCCCAAAAATAGCGTAGATGATGATAATTGAGCCAATCCATCGCAAACGAATGTTGCTTCGAATCATGGGGAAAGTCCATTCGGAAACTGGCAGGAAAGAGACGAAGTCTTCGCCATTCCAGGTCTGCGATCGCTCGGTTTCGCGCTGGCCAGCGTCATGAGCAAGTCATCCTGTCGCATCACTTGCGGTTGCGGTATCACAATTCACACCCGATCCGGGCCAACAGTCGCTCGAAGCGGATCCGGTTGTAGCGCTGGGCAAGAATGCAAGGTAGATTCATGCCGAGGGCGTAGCTGAGCATGACCAGGTCCGCCCACACTGGATTCCAGAGGAAGAAGATGGGAGTACAGCCAAGGGCGGCCCAGTGGCAGAGTTCGCCGCGCCAAGTCTCGCGAATGAATCGGCGGAGATATTCAGGCGTGTTGCTGGCCAAGTTTGCCTTGCCGAAGCCAAGACCAAACCAGCTTGCCGCATCGGGAAGTCGATCCTTCCAACGCTTGATGCCGAGACGGCGTTCGTAGACCCTCCCGCGCGACTCCCAAGAGAAGGACCGAGGCGGGTTGAACCAATTTGCTGGCGCCCGGGTAAAAGCCCAAGCCAGGCCGAATTGGATCACCGGCCACCCGGCCACGTTCAGGACGATGACCCACAAAATGGGGAGTTCAATCAGCATGGATCTCGCGTCCTTTCCAGCGGACGACCTTCCCCGATCGCATGGCTGCGCGCGCAAACAAAGCGAAGAAGAAGAGCAGTGGCAAGGGGTAAAACCAACCTGCCAGCCAATGGAACGCTCCGACCTTTCGGGAAAACCAACTGACTTGGGCAACACACAGGAAGTAGATCCCGCCCCAGCGCACCCAATCGCCTGTCACTAGCCAGCCCAATGGGGCGAGCATCAGCCCGGTCATCCATGCAATTGTCAGGATCAACGTACCACGGGGGGTCTGCCCCGCCCCCGACGCAAACCCCTTGGTCCAACCTTCGATCAGGTCGCCCAGCCCGTTTGGATACATCCGAAAGGAAAGAATAGCCCGCCCGGGAGAGCTCTGGACGGGAATCCCCGCGGCGTGACAATGGCCGGCAAGGTGGACGTTCTCCAGCACCCGATCCTTCACCGCTTCGTGGCCGCCCACGCGCTCATAACTCTCCCGGTCCACAAGCAGCATCTGCCCGAAAAGGCTGCCCGGTACGGTGCCAACGACCATGCAAAGGTTGAAGAACAACGAGAGGCTCTCATAAGGCCTCCGGGTGACGTGATAAGGACCCACGGAAAAGGCTCCGCGCTCGTACTTGGATAGGGCGCGGGCCAAACCCCCTGGTTCGAACCACGTATCGGCATCCAGGAATAACAACCACTCGCCGGTTGCAGCCTGGGCACCCTGGTGACAGGCCCAGGGCTTTCCCCGCCATCCCTCGGGGAGCGGTCGGGAGACAATCACCGTCGCGCCGAGCTGCCGAGCCACCGCGGCTGTACGGTCGCTCGAGCCATCATCCACCACAAGGATCTCGTGCGGTCTGACTTCTTGAGCGAGAAGGGAACGCAAAAGAGTCGGGAGGTTGTGCTCTTCATTCCGAGCGGGAATGATGATGCTGATTGTCCCCAAGACTCCTCCTGAACCTGACTCTCCGCACGCGCGGAGGCGATTCGCCAGGAGAAACCCCAAGGCGCAAAGGGTCAAGGTGACGATAAGCAGAATCAGCATCGGTCCCAAGCCACAATTTTCTTGGCAACGTTTTGCCCGCAGAGAACCACCATCGGCATGCCACCGCCCGGATTGACCGAGCCTCCTACGAAGAAGAGGTTCGGGTACTTGGTGCTCTGCTTGGGGGCCTTGAAGGCAAGGTTCCTGAATCGATCGCTCACCACGCCGTAGATCGAGCCCTTGTTGGAGTAGTATTCACGCTGGATGTCCAGCGGCGTCCAGCAGTGTTCGAAGACCGTATGCTGGCGGAGATCTTTCAGTCCCATCCTCTCGAGCTTGTGGATGACGCGATCCTTAAAGACCTGATAGTCCTCGCGAGAGAGAGGATGCTCGCCATTGATATACGGGATATGCGGCAGGATCTTGAGACAATCACAACCCTTGGGGGCGACCGTGGGATCGGTCTTCGAGGCGGCGACGAGGTAGATGGTGGGGTCGGGCGGCAGCTGGCGCTTCCGAAAGACCGTATGGAAATGCTCGCGCTGGTTTTCGGAGAAAAAGAAATTGTGGTGGGCCAGCTGTGGATACTGGCAGTCCAAGCCCAATTCGAGCACGAGTCCGGAGCACGTGGGCTCGAACCGGTCGAGGGAGTGTAGAAACGAGTCATCTTCCCGGAGGAGTCTCTCGTACGCGGGAATCACCTCCATGTTGGATACAACAATATCAGCTGGGTGAAAGGTGCCATCCTGCGTGACCATTCCAGTGACACGGGTCCCCTCGGTTCGCACCTCTGTGACTTCGCTGTTGAGTCGAACCGTCACCCCAAGCTCATCCATCAGTTTCTGGAGCCCGCGAGCGATGTTATAGAGTCCACCCTCCACGTACCACAAATCGTAACGGAACTGAATCGTGGGCAGACAATTCATGAATGCGGGCGAATGGTATGCGGACGAGCCGACGTACTTGATGAAGTAGTCGAACACGTCCTGCATGTGCCGGGTTTTGAGGAACCGCTTCGCCCCCCCATGCATCGTCCGAAAGAGATCGAACTTGGGAAACTTCCAAAGCCCATAGAACTGGGCAAAATCGCGGGAAGTGTCCAATCCTTGCTCAAAGTAACCCGAATTGACGAGGTCATACAGATCAGCTGAGTACCGGAGAAACCGTTGCACATTGGCGGGGTCTTCCCCCACCTTCCGGGCTTCCTCCGCCATCCGGTCGGGCTCGGGATACAGGTCAACGACTTTGCCGTCCTCGAAGAAGTTGCGCCAATGCGGACGCAGGGCTCGAATGGAAAAATAATCACTCATCCGCTTCCCGCTACGCTCGAACAAACGCTCAAATATATGCGGCAGAGTGAAGATGGATGGCCCGAGATCAAAGGTGTAGCCTTGCGCCTGGAGCAGGTTCAGTTTGCCGCCGATCTTCGCGTTCTTCTCGTGCAGGGTGACGGCGTAGCCTTCCTGGGCCAAAGAAATGGCCGCAGACAGCCCGCCAAGACCCGATCCGATGACAATGACCCGCTTCGTGCTCATATTTGGCTTATTGATTCTGGTTGATCCTGGCCAACCCCTCCTTGGCGAGGTGATCGGCTGGGTGGCTGGCCAACGCCTTGCGGTAGTACCCCGCTGCCTCAGTACGCTCTCCCAATAGCTCGTAGGTCCGCCCCAAAAACGTTAAGCAAGTGCTATGGCCCCAACGCGGATCGAAGGGTGCGGGCGTACGCTTGGCCTCCGACTCGAAGAGCTTCTCCGCCGCCAGAAACGAGGCCAGTGCCTCGCGCTGCTCCGAGGGTTTGTTCGCCGTGTGAAACTGGCAGGTACCCAACAGGTATTGAACCCGGGGGTTTTCGGCACCCCATTTCAGAGCCGCACGCCGATGCTTATCAACCCGAGGGCCAAATCGCACCGCACGCAATAGGTTTCCGTCGATCTTCATTCCGTACAAGGTCCCGAGCAGGGCATGACTCTCTCCATGCTTCGCGTTTAACTCCAGTGCGCGCTGTAAGGCGTTGATGGCCGCATCCATCGCCTCTGCCGCAATGGGAGCATTTGTTCGCACCTGGGGCCCGTTGCGCAACTGGAGCAAGCGATGGAACTGGGCCACTCCCAGCCAATAGGAGTTTGTCCAGGATTCGCCATCGCTGGCAATGGCCTGGCGAAATAGCTCCGCGGCCGCCCCGAAACGCTGACCATTCCATTCCCGGTAGGCAGCGTTGAACTCCTCAATACCAGCAAGGGTCAGCCGGTCCGACGAGAAAGCTGACTGCAGCAAGAGCGGGGCGATCCATATCAACAGTACCATCCTCTGAAGCATGACACTAGTAAGCTATACACCATAGACCGCCTTCCGCAAAAAGAATCTGGAGGACGCCAGGGCACCCAGCGTCCCAGAGGCCCACAAATAGCCCAAGCACCCTTCTTGCTCTATCTTGAAGTATCTGATAGGATGGTCTTGTCCTGGGCGATGCGAGCATGTCGCCAGGAAGCCAGGCAAGGGCTCACCGGTTGGCCCCGGTCGGGCGGACGGGTTCTTTTCCCGCCGCTGCCGAACTCGCACAAGCCAGTCGTAACCAACATAAAGCTTATGTCTCAGCGAGTTCTCATCATCGGCGCAGGTCCAGGCGGATTAGCAGCAGCCATGTTGTTAGCCAAAGCCGGGCTTGACGTCACCGTAGTCGAAAAGGAATCGCGCGTGGGGGGCCGTACTTCAGCCATCGAAGGCGAAGGCTTCCGCTTCGACCTCGGCCCCACTTTCTTCCTTTATCCGCAGATCCTGGAGGAGATCTTCACCGAGGTCGGATACGACCTTCATCGGGAAGTGCCGATGAAGAAACTCGATCCCCAGTATCGGCTGATCTTTGGGGCGGGCGGCGAACTGCGATGCAAGTCCAACGTCGACCACATGGTAGCTGAGATCGCAAAGCTCTCACCGGTCGACGCACCTCAGTTTCGTCGCTTCATGGATGATAATCGAGTCAAGCTGGAGAAATTCGCGCCATGTCTGCAATCCCCGTTCTCGGACTTCAAGGACCTGCTTCAGCTCCGGCTCCTGGCCGTGCTGCCCTATCTTAAACCGTGGAAGTCCTTGCACGCGGAGCTGGCAGGCTATTTTCAGGATCCCCGGCTCCAACTAGCGTTCACCTTTCAGTCCAAATACCTGGGCATGTCGCCATTTCAGTGTCCCAGCCTGTTTTCCATTCTCTCCTTTCTCGAGTACGAGTATGGCGTTTTCCACCCCATCGGCGGCTGCAACGCCCTCACTCAAGGTATGGCCCGCGTGGCCACGAAGCTGGGGGCCAAGATCCAGCTTGACGCGCCCGTCGACGAGGTTCTCTTCGAGGGCCGGCGGGCGGTGGGTGTTCGCACCTCCTCCGGAGAACTGCGGGCCGACGCCGTGGTCGTCAATGCGGACTTTGGACACGCCATGACGAAGTTGGTGCCGAATCAGCTCCGCCGCCGCTGGACGGATGAGACGATCGCCAGCAAGCGCTTCTCCTGTTCCACGTTCATGCTTTACCTGGGTATCGAGGGTCGCTGTGACGACTTGGCACATCACAACATCTACATGGCCAAAGATTACCAACGGAACCTCGACGAGATTGAGAATCAACACGTGCTCACGGAAGACCCCTCTTTCTACGTGGAAAACCCCTGTGTGACCGATCCGTCCATGGCCCCCGCTGGGCACAGTGCACTCTACGTCCTCGTCCCGGTGAGTCACAAGCATCCCAACATCGATTGGAGCCGGGAACGCGACCGCTATCGGAAGCTCGTGCTGGGCCAACTTGCCAAGATCGGTTTGGCCGACATCGAAGCCCGTATTCGATTCGAACGGGTGGTGACACCTGTGGATTGGGAATCCAAGGTTGGGGTCTACCGAGGTGCTACGTTCAACTTGGCTCACAACCTTGGACAAATGCTCCACCTTCGCCCAAGGAACCGTTTTGAAGAGTTCGACCGGATGTACCTGGTGGGCGGAGGCACGCACCCTGGTAGCGGCCTGCCCGTGATTTTTGAATCAGCGAGAATCAGCTCGCGACTGCTCCTGAAGGATCTAGGGCTGGCAGCCTGAGGGTGAGCCAGAGCTAGGAGGCGATTTGTACGGTCCCTCGCGATGTTTTTCTCTTGACGCTTAACTGTATCTATATCATATATACAGTATAGTGAATAGTACAGAGCCCAAACGAAGTTGGTTGCCGGCCATTTCCCCCGCCGCATCCGGCGCGCTCTACGAGCAGATTATCGAGGGTCTTAAGCGCGAGATCAGCGAAGGTCGGCTCCCCGCCGGCTCTCCTCTACCCTCGTTTCGTCAACTGGCCGCCGAGTTGCTCGTCAGTGTCATCACCGTCAAACGCGCCTACGAAGAACTGGAGCGGGAAGGCATCATCTACCGTCGACAAGGTCTGGGCACATTCGTTGCCGAGAATGGGGCGGCACGCACCCGGGAGGGAAAGGTGGAACATGGGCTCGAACTCATTCGGAAAGCGGTGCAGGAGTTGAAAGAGGCAGGGCTGAGCACTTCCGACATTCTCAAGACAGCACAAGAGGTCATTTGCCAACCAGGAGAATCCAAATCATGAACGATCACGCCGTCGAAATCCGCGGTCTGCAGAAAACCTACTCCCGCTTCCAACTTGGGCCGCTTGATCTGACGGTTCCCACGGGGGCCATTTATGGGTTAATCGGTCCCAATGGAGCCGGCAAGACCACGACCATCGATCTCCTCTTTGGCATGGGTCGCAAGGAGGCTGGATCGATCCAGGTGCTGGGGTTGGACCACGCACAGAACGAGGTGGAGATGAAGAGGCAGGTGGGCTACGTGAGCCCCGACCTGAACTACCAAGCCTGGGGTCGGGTGGAGAAAGCCATCCGATTCGTGCGAGGTTTCCACGGGACCTGGGACGATCCATACTGCGAGCGATTGATGACCGCCTTCCGTTTGGGATGCGATGAGAAGATCTCGGCGCTTTCCTTCGGGGCGAGGATCAAGCTGAGCTTGTTACTGGCCCTTTCCTGGAGGCCCAGGTTGCTGGTATTGGACGAGCCGACCGTCGGCCTGGACGCGGTTTCTCGGCAACAGGTTTTCGGGGAATTGCTCTCTGCTGTGCGCGAAGAAGAACGCACGGTTCTGATCTCCTCGCACAGTCTTCACGATGTGGAGCGTTTTGCCGACCATGTGGGGATGATCAAGAACGGGAGGATGCTGCTCGAGGGAGGAACCGCCGAGATCGTGGAGTCCTTCCGGATGGTGGACTTGGATTTGGCCGCGCAACATGGAGGAACAGTACCGGCACTGAAAGGCTGCTACGTTCAACAGAAAGAGGGAAGTCGTCTGCGGGCGTTGATCGACACCCGGTTACAGGACCTCGAAAACCTGGGGAGTCGAGGCATGAAGCCACTCTCCTCCGCACCGGTATCGTTGGAGGATCTCTTCGTAGCACTGGCAAAGGAGTAGAAAATGAAGACCATCCTGTTTGATTTCCTAAGGAGAATGCGCTGGGCATACGCCGCGCTCCTAGTCCTCCAACTCCTCCTGATCGCAACTGCTCTCAAAGGGGGTCGGCCGGAACATGGGGTGAGAATGGGGCTGGGCTTCGTTGCGTTCAGTGGTTCGCTGTTGTTGGCGATGGACCTCAAGAACGGCGCCGCCCGAGCCTTGCTAGCCCTACCGGTCGCCGTCCGGACAATCGGACATGCTTTCTGGCTTTTGGCGGTGGTGATCCCAACGCTCTTGGGTACCACGTCGATCCTGGCAGCGAAGGTCGTCGAGGTTGGAATGAACCTCCAGGCTGACCGGAGCCTTTCACGGGAGGCACTGCTAATAGGTCACGTGCTCGCGTATACGGGAATGTCCTACTTCCTGCTCAGCCTCATGCCTGCGGGACCCCAAGTGGGATTCTGGCGCAATCTGCGCGGAGGATTGGCGGGGGCGGGCTGGGGAGGAATGCTGGGTTTCAGCATGTTTCTCATGGAGAAGGTCCCGCAGGAGTGGAGCCACGTTTCGTTTTGGCACGGAGTGTGTCTTCTGGTCGGATGGGTCTTGGCAGTCCTAGGCTACTTCCGAGGCGAGGCGCTCCTTCTCTGCCGTGCGCAGCGACCGTTTCAGGCCCGCAAGGCTAGTTCTGAACCTGCACGGGTCGTGTGCCGGCCTCACCCACTCGCGGGCGCTCCGTATCTGTGGTGGACTGTGTTCCGGGAGTCGGCATTGGCGAGCGCAAGTCTCTTGGTTTTTGTTGCGGGCTTCCTCTTGGTCCTTGGAGAGTCCCGGTTGGGAGGAAGCCCCTCCGGCGAGGCCAATCCGATCAACTCCTTTCTCCACTTCCAGCTGAGCGGTATGCTCTGTCTGGCCTTGGGCACACGATGGCTCACGTCCCTCCGCTCCTTTCGCGTCCTGCCGCAGAGCACGAACAGCCTGTGCTTGCAGACGTTCGCAGTCCCTCTCATTCCTTTTGTCGTATACTGGACCTTCCAAGTGGCGGTCACATTGGCACTGAACGGCCCTTTGCCAGGCGACTCCTGGTTGAGGGCAGCCCCCCTCGCCTTGGGCGCGCTGTCGATGGCGGGGCCGGTGCTCGTGCGTCTAGGGCCGAATGCTCTAACTCTGGTCTTGGTGGCAGCCTTGAGCGTGGGGGCTCCGGTCATGCTCGCAGGCCCACTCTCCGAGCATCTCAGTTGGCCGGCAAGCTGGACCGTCGGTGGACTGCTCGCTCTTTGCGGATACCTCCTTTGTCACCGCACTCTTACCTCCCCCCGGGGCTTGGCGTATCGAGGCCTCAAGCTCGGTTTCTTCCAGGGGTTCTAGCCGACTCAAGGTTTGACGAGTCGGTAAAACCCCTGGCGCGCGCCCATTCGCACTCGCTGAGGGGACGCCCCAGTGACGGGGTTCCATTGGGGTTTGAGGAGGTCCTCGGCTGACTGGAGGGTGTAAGCCGGATCAGTCCAAGTAAGAACCAGATCCGTCCCGGAAATGCCAACCTGCAGTGGCGCGCCACCCGGCGGACCGCCACCATGCAACCTCAGCAGACGCTGAAAAGGCAGGCCGTCGTACTCGGTAAAATCGCCCCCCGCAAGCAAGTTGCCATCAGGGAGAAGCAAGAGAGCATTGATTGAGGAATTGTTCGCTCCTGTCTCCGGTTGAAAACTGGGATCCACCGAGCCGTTAGGGAGCAACCGAACGATTTTGCGTCGTGGCAGTCCCCTGTAGGTCTCGAACGCGCCCGCTACGACGATCTTTCCGTCAGGTTGCACAGCGATGGATAGAACCGTGGCCGGTATCGGCCCCGAGTTGCCGGGATCGAAACTGGCATCCAGACTTCCATCGGAGTTGAGCCGCGCAAGTCCGTTTCGGGAAACACGATTAACCTCTCCGAAATCGCCTCCGATCAGGATCCTTCCATCCGGCTGAACGGCGACACAACGAACGTGTTCGTTGGCTCCGAGCCCGGGACTGAAACTGGAATCCACCTGGCCGTTAGCGAGAAGCCGGATCACGTGGGGGCCGGGGGTGGTCTGACTCAGCCCAGCCTTACCTGCCACCAGGATCTTCCCGTCCCCAGGTTGGATGGCGATTGCGGATATGGCGCTTACCCAGGTGATGTCGGGAACAAAGGTTAGGTCGAGGTCGCCCTCGGGGTTGAGACGAGCGACACCGCGGCGGGCAACACCGTTAACCTGGTTAAAAAAACCGCCGATGAGCACCTTGTCATCGGCTTGCACAGCCACGGCAAATACCTGATCGTTCGGCCCGGTCCCGAGGTTGAAGGCCTTGTCGAGCGAACCATCGACTTGAAGGCGGCCTACATTTCGATACGCCACTCCGTCGTTGGGCCAGCCCAAGTTGCCCCCCACAATCGCCCTCCCGTCCGACTGTGCTGCCACCGCAAAGATCTGCACTGCGGCGCTGGTGCTAGGAACGAAACCCGGATCAACGGTGCCATCGGCATTCAGACGAGCCACCAGGTTCCTCGCAAAACCGTCTACCTTGGTAAAGTAGCCCGCCACCAGGATTCTGCCATCCCCCTGGCGATACAAAGCGTTCACTTGGAGTGGATCGGTCCCTGAGTTGTCGAACGTGAAGTCGGGCCA
Source organism: uncultured Verrucomicrobiota bacterium (assembly GCA_964411985.1). GTDB lineage: Bacteria > Verrucomicrobiota > Verrucomicrobiia > Limisphaerales > J093 > CAYPNF01. The sequence continues at coordinate 100,334 of CAYPNF010000011.1, read as the reverse complement.
ACCGGGAGCCACTGGGTTCAACAAAGCATCCTGGCTGGTCACGGAACCTGAGGCATTGGAGACCACCACGGTGTAGATTCCGCCGTCTAACTGCTGAACCTGGGAAATGCTCAAGACCGGGCCAGTCGCGCCCTCGATGTCTTTGCCGTTGTGCCGCCACTGGTAGGAAAGCAACGACGCGCTCTGGGCGGTCACCGTGAAGGACACCGCGGCCCCGGCATTCACCGCTTGAGATTCAGGTTGGCCAGTAATCACGGGAATGCCTGGAAGCGAGGAACTGTCGCCCTTGAGCCGCAGAATGTTCATCGGCTGGCTGCCCTGGGAAAAGCCACCGTAGATCAGAACGTTGCCGTCCGGCTGGAGTTCGGCTCCCGACAGGCCCAAGAGCGCGGTCACCGGCGGATTGGCGAAAGTGGTATCGATCTCTCCATCCTGATTCAACCTCACCATCCCCGCCCGGGAAACGCCGTTGAAACTCGTGAAGGTTCCCCCGAGGATTGCCTTGCCATCCGGTTGCAGACGGATTGTCTTCACAATGCCGGAGGTACCCGGGGCAGTCCAACTGGCGTCCAACGAACCGTCGGCATTCAACCGTGCAATCCCTGCGCGTGCAACGCCTCCGATGCTTGGAAAGCCGCCCCCGACCAGGATCTTTCCATCCTTCTGGATTGCCACTGCGACCATGACATTGTTGGGAAGGGGTAGGCTTGGGGCGTTAAAAGTCGTGTCCAAGGACCCATCCGCATTGAGCCGAGCCACTCCGATCATTGTGGGCGTGAAGCCGACGAGTTTCCTGATGCCGCCCACGACCACGAGCTTCCCATCGGGCTGGATGGCGATGCCCTGAACGCCGCCGCCGATCAAACCGCCCCAACTGGGAACAAAGCCAGGATCCAAGCTGCCATCGGTTTTCAGGAGTGCGATCCCATCGCGCGCCACGCCGTTGATCTTTTTAAAAGCTCCACCGACGAGCAACTTCCCGTCGGACAGAGGCAGGATGGTAAGCACTTGGGCGTCGGGCTGCGGGTCAAAGCCGGCATCCACCGCGCCACCCAGAGTCAGCCGGACAAGATTCTTGCGCGCCGTGCCATGCACCGAGGTGAAGTCACCTCCTACCACCACCTTTCCATCGCCCTGAGCAGCAAGAGCCAGAAGCGACGGAGGACTTTGGTTCGTGAACACCCCAGGTATGATCAGCAACTGGCCGACGAATCCGCTTCCCACGCTGAAAGAGGGATCAAGAATCCCCGTTGGCGTAAGGCGAACCAGGTTGGTCACCGCTGCGCCGTTGAAGTAGGTGAAGCCGCCCAGCGCAAAGAGATGTCCATCGCCATCCAACACCAAGCGATCCACAGTAGCGGTGAGATTGCATGTGGCCGGTGTGAAAGTAGGATCCACGGAGCCGGCCTCGGCATAGGCCCGCTCCAGGCCAGAGGCAAGGGCGATCCAAGAGAAGAAACAGAGGCAGGCTGAAAACTGGCCAAACAAAGTGTCGGTTCTACGCATAGCAAGCGACGTCGATTCGAGGAACAGGGGTCAGCCATCAGCATCACCGTTACCCCCAAATACTCATTCCGGCCTCGCCGCAGTCCACGAATTTTACATAAAGCACAGATTATATCGTTTAGCAACTCTTTTAATACATAAAGTCGACGGAACTCCCAAGCGAGAGGTTTCGGTTCTTGGCAAGGGTGGTTACCTCTCTGGGTATCACGCATGAAGCACATTCATGAGGGAGCGATGGCCTTGGAGCGTTGTGGAGCGAGGATGCAGTGGGTTCGATTAGTTGTCGTGGGTATTGTGTCAATGATCCCGCACAACACCCTGCAAGCCCAATACAGCTACAGGACCAACAAGGGCACGATCACGATCACGGGATACACTGGTCCCGGCGGTGCGATCAGCATCCCCGACACCCTTCCCCGAAGAAGCTCTGACGGATCGTTTTCACGGGTGACCGGGTAACAGGCACCCTCGGGACTGTCAAAGGGTGTGGCGACTTGTCGGCGGGATGTCGGCAAGGGAGGCAAGCCTGCGTCCCAACCCGGATAGGAAGAGCCTTGGAAGTGATTGGTAATGAATAGAATATATGGCGGAGAGGGGGGGATTCGAACCCCCGTTACGGTGTAACCCGTAAAACGGTTTAGCAAACCGTCGCCTTCAGCCACTCGGCCACCTCTCCAGACCACATACCTGCCAGCCCTGACGAACAGGGCTACCCCGAGACGGGGCTTCCGCAGGTGCACCCAGTCTATACGCTGGGGGGGGATTCCGGTCAAGCCCTTGCTGAGATCAGTCCGTGCTTTACGTTTTGGCGGTGGGGGATAAGGTGTTTTCCATGAGAATCATCCAGTTCAAAGCCTGTCTCCTGGCTTTGTTTGTATCCCTCATACCCGTCCGCTCCGCCGACCTGGCGAGCCATGCGTTCACGTATCAGGGTAGGCTTTTCGACGGCAGCAACCCTGCGAATGGATACTATGATTTGAAGTTTGGTCTGTTTGATGCGGCGGAGGCAGGGGCTGCGGTCGCGAGCGTGGTGGCAACCAATGCGATCGCGATTTCCAACGGTTTGTTTACGGTGAGCCTCGATTTCGGACCGGCTTTCGACGGCAGCGCTCGTTGGCTGGAAATCTCCGAACGCACGAACGGGGTCGGAGCCTTCATCACCCTGGTACCGCGGCAGTTCCTGGCGACCGTTCCCTATGCCAGTTTTGCGGCGAAAGCCAGCGTGGCAGACAGTGTGCCCGCCTCCGGGCTTACGGGTCCGGTCCCGGACGATCGTCTTTCCACGAATGTGGCTCTGCTCAGCGCCGGTGCCATTTTTCGAGGAGTTGTCTCTGCAACCGGGTTCAGCGGCAGCGGAGCGGGCCTGAGCAATGTGGTTGTCCCAGATGGCTCCATCAACCTGGCCAAGCTGGGTCCGGATGCTCAGTTCGTGCGCGCCCCCTATCTGGAGGGTGTCAGTTCGGGCTTGGACAAGGAGTTTTCCATGCGGATCCTGATCGATGGGGTCCCGTCTGATGTCCCAGCGAAATTGGCTCAGGCGTACACGGAGGGGAGGGAAGTCATCGAACACAGGATCATCGATGGGCATGGTAGAGAAATCGTTCAGTACATTCCGGGTAAATTCACCAACAGCCCCATTGTGCTGCGTAGGAGGGTGACTTCCGATCGATCGTGGTTGACGTTCCATCAAGCTGCCGCGGACGGGAATGAAACGATACTCCGTCACAACGTGGGGCTACGCCTGTTTGCAGGACGTGAACAGGTCGCGAGCTGGGACTTCACCGATGGTTACGCTTCGAGCCATAAGTATCGGTTGGCCGACGACGACCTCCCCGTGGAGGAGGTCTCGTTTGTGTTTGCGGCGCCGGTGGAGCGCACTGCCCGGAAGATGGAAGGGATAGTTCCTGCAGGGTCCGGAGTGCAAACTGGATTCGGTTCCGGCCAACCCAAGCCTTTGCGCTACCATGTCTGGGTGGGTGGAACGAATTGGAGCAAGACTTGTGTCATAGGATCCGATCTGGTGAATGAAGTGGGTCAGATCCAAACCAAACTTGCTGACGGCAGTATCCGGGTTCTTCCCGGGCGGCGTATGGGCCATCCCTTTTCTCTCCGACAAAGCGTTTCGGCGGACAACGATCTCTTTGAGTGGTACTTCGCGCAGGCCTCAGGCGCCGGGGTCATACGCCGGGATGTGGAATTTCGTCTGGGCGAAATGGTCCTTGAGCAATGTGCCCGGGCCTACCCCTTCTCCTACCGTTTAGCCGTTGGGGATGACGGTCTGCCCTTTGAGGAGTACGGGCTGGTCTACGAGGGATTCTCGATAACGCCATGATCGAAAGATAGTAGGGTGAACCCGCGAAGAAGACTCGAGGTCATGAAGCCCAAGCACTTTCAGATCGTGGCGGGCGGGAGGAGCGGAGCCAGAGGTTCCTTGATCACGCAAGGCGTTCGCATTTCCCTTCAGGCGCTTTGCATGCTTTGCACGCTGTGGATGCCGCAGTTTGCCTCAGCTCAAACCGTCCCCTCCTCTCCCGACCCCTCTGTGGTTGCTGGGGGAGGTGGGGGCAGCACGGGAGCAGGTGTGAAACTCGTGGGAACGATCGGCCAACCCGAAGCAGGAGCCTTGGTCGGACCGGGGGTGTCGCTGTACGGAGGTTTTTGGAGCTTGGAGGCGGTTCCCATGGGGCCGGCTGCGGCGAACCCGGAGGACCCTCAGCTCAGTCTTTCCGATTGGTTGTTAGCTTGGGAGGCAGGGGTTGGTGGTCTGGTTTGGGCAGCTCAGATGGATGCGGGAGGAAACCCTGGGGCTTACCGGGTGATTACCAATGCCACCGCCGGTGACGCGGTTCGATCGTTCAGTATCCTTCGCGCGGGTTCCTTTGCTCCCGAAGTCCTCGGGGAGCTGGGTGGGATCGATTTCCGTTTTGATGTGCTTAGCCAAGGGGGGGCTAGCCTGCAAGTAGGGCCTGCGCTCCTTCAGCAGGGCCGTTACTACTATGCCCCGCCCTCAGATTTCCCTCTCGCGACCACCTGGACGAGCCAGGCTTGGACCCATCTTGTCGACACGGATTTTCGCACGGTGAATTCCGCCGCGGATCATCCGGATTTCTCCCTCAAAGGAGGGGAGATTCGTTTCGGCTACTATGTATTCACTCCGGGCGGTGTGGGAACGCAGCAGACCGTCGTGGGCGTGGATAACTTCAGCGCGAGCCCAGAGACCGCCCCGGCGCCTAGCTATGTGATTTGGACGAACACAGCTGGTGGCAACTGGACAACCGCTGCCAACTGGAGTCCGCACCGCGTGCCAGGGGAGAAGGATATCGCCGTCATTGCCGCGCCTGGCAACTATACCGTCAATCTGGACTACAACGCTGCCTGTTCCATGCTGTTGCTAGGCGGAGCGCCGGGCACCCAGTCCCTGGACTGGTCTTATGGTGGGTTTGCGGGCTACCTGTACGTGGAGCCGAATGCGGTCGTCAACCTGACCGGTTCAAGCCTTTCGCTGGGGGGAACCATCAAAAATCATGGCAGGCTCATCTGGTCCGGGGGAAAAGCCAAAACCTGGAGGTGGGAGGAAGGGGCGCGGCTCGATAACCAGCCTGACGGATTCGTGGACATCCGAGGAGAGGGGTCTTTCTATTGGATGGGAACCGATAGCCGCCTATTCCGGAATGCGGGCACGGTGCGCGTCGCCTCGGGTCTGGGGCAGCTTGGCCTCTATCCCAAGATTGAGCTGCAGAATGAAGGCCAGATTCTCGTCGAGAGTGGGGCGTTGGCCCTGCACAACTTCCAAAGCAGCGGCCTGGTCTCGGTGAGCCAGGGCGCCACCCTGGAGCTCAACGGCGGGTTGGTTCGATTGGAGCCCTGCCATTCTTTCCAGGGTACCGGCACCTGGTGGATCAACGGTGACGTAGACCTCCATGGGGCTTTGAACGCTCCGGCTACCTTCAGTGTGTCCGAAGCCGGGACTTTCGACTCGGAGCTCAACGCCACGATGGGGTGGACCAACGGCACACTCGCCGGGAATCTCACGATCGGTCGAGCGGGCACTTTGAATTTCCTGGCCAACGGAGGCGGGAGTATGTGGATGACGGGAGTCATCACCAACCAGGGCGTGCTGAAATGGACGGGCTCCCGCGACAACTGGATTTGGTATGAGGGCGGGAGGCTGGAGAACCTCTCCGAAGGGCTGATCGATTTTGATTTTGACGCAACGCTCAACCTGCCCAGCGGCGCTTTTCTCCATAATTACGGCACTCTCCGCAAGTCGGGAGGTACGGACCAGGCTTCCTTTCGCGGCGTTGGAGCCCACCACAACTATGGCCTGCTGGACGTGCAATCGGGGACCCTGGAGTTTCTGCATGGGTTGGCCAGCTCCGGAGAGATTCACGTGGAAACGGGCGCGGTGCTGAGTTTCACCGGAGGCGATTGCCGCTTCGGCCCGGCACACCGTTTCACCGGGGAAGGCTTATGTTCCTTTGGCGGTTCGAGTGTTCATATCCTGGGACCGATGGCAGGAACGGTGCAGTTCAAGATGGTGTACGGCACGGTTTTTGACGCGAGCCTGGATGCCAACCTCTCCTGGGATTACGGAAACATGTCGGGCACCCTGAGCGTGGGGGCCAACGGCTTGCTCACCCTCAACGCACCAGGGAGTCTGGAGGGTACCGTGGTCAACCAAGGCCGGATTCTCTGGCCCGCCGGGCCAGCCGCTTCCTGGCGCTGGGAAGACGGGGCGACTCTGGAAAATCGAGCTGGAGGCCTTTTCGAGATTCAAGGCGACCATCGCCTCTACGCGGGAGGGATCGGGATGCGGATCGATAACGCCGGGACCTGGCGAAAGAGCCAAGGAACCTCGGCGATGCGGATCGACCCCAATTTCTCCTTCCAAAACTCGGGTTCGGTGGAGGTGCAATCGGGCATGATCTTGTTTCAGGGGGCCTACCTCGCCAGTCCCTCGGCGATCTTGCTGGTGCAATTGGGAGGCGAGACGGAAGGTGTTGGCTATGCGCAGGCCCAATTTGGCAAGCCTCTGGGCCTGGCTGGGACGTTCGGCGTGACCCTGGCGGAGGGCTACATGCCCCGGGTGGGAGCGAGGTTCGGGGTGCTGGAGTATCCCTCTCGTGCGGGCAGCTTTGCCAACTTGACGGGACTCGATCTCGGCGGTGGGATTCATTTGGTGCCGCAATTCACGTCGACGGGCTTGGCTTTGTTGGCTACGAATGGCGTGTTGCCTTCGGTGGGGATCTCCATCGAGCCGGGCTCCCTCCGGGTGACTTGGCCTGCCGAAGACTCGGGTTGGCGCCTCTACTCCGCCACGAATCTCATCGCACCCGACTGGAAACTGGTCCCTTTGCCGGCGGGGAGCACCGTGGATCTCCTCCCGGCTCATCCGCAGGAGTTTTACCGACTGGGGAGCCCTTAGAGAATTTCCACGGAGTACCAGAGCAGGCAGGATGTATATGGCATTCTCGAAAAGCTATCGTGACTTCGTGGTGGAGCAACTGGGCCGGGTGTCTGCGGTGACCCACAAGTCTATGTTTGGCGGAGCAGGACTCTACCATCAAGGGCTCTTCTTCGCTTTGATCGCTGAAGACCGGCTCTACTTCAAAGTAGATGACTCCACGCGCCCCGACTTTGAGCGTTCAGGCATGGAGCCCTTCCGGCCCTACGGCGAGGAAAGTGCGATGGGCTACTACGAGGTTCCGGCGGATGTTCTGGAAGACCTCTCACAGCTCGCACTTTGGATGAGAAAAGCCGTCGACGTAGCGGCCAGGATGAAGCAACGCAAAGCCAAGCGACCGAAATGAGTGCTTCTTAACGCGGATGGAATTGTCCCGGCAGCGGTACGACAACGGTGTATCCAGCTATCTTGAGGTTTTCGACGCAGAACGCAAAGCTGAGCGACTGCCGCCGGAAACGCACGATGTAGCGTGAACGGAGGATCCGAATCCGCGCCCAGCGTCGAGCGAAGTGGCGTGGCGGCAGTTCGTCTCCAGCGTTTGGTGCGGCATCTCACGTTTCAGCGTCAACTCCTCCCCTCCTATTCAAGTGCTTGTCCACAGTGCGGGCAGGTGGTCAGGACACGGAAAGGCCTCAGCTGGAGCTTCTGCCCGCAATGGCCGAAAGGTCGGCCTTCGCGCTTGGCCATCCAGACAACCTCCTCGGCGAGATAGGAGACTCCCAAGCACAGTAGGATGATGATTCCTGTTCTCCATCTGGCAGAGCCCTCGGGCGCTAATTGAATCAAGGAATACGCGGGAATCATAAGCGCCACAACGGTCCAATTTTTCGACCTGCGACATCGTATCCACATAATCAGTTTGCTCCCTGTGTGAGATTTGCGCCGAACGCTCGTTCTTCAGGGGCGGAACTGAGTCGGGTAGGAGTCTCGTCTACGGTATCGGAGTGGTCGGAGGTGTTGGTTCCTGGGCCGGGGATTTGGCCTCGCCCGGCGGCACGAGTTGAACCGCCAGCGGACGGAGTGTGTCCAGGTGCAGGTCACGTTGCGGGAAAGCGATGGAGATTCGCTGGTCGGCGAAGGCCACCACGATCATGTGGCGCAGGTCACTGCAGATTTGTGCAGAGTTGTGCTTCAGGACATCCACCCAGAAGCGCAACTCGAAGACGAGCGAACTATCCGCAAAATCCTGAAAGAGGACTTGGGCGGCAGGTTCTTTTTGAACCAGGCCATGGCGTTCGGCGACTTCGGAGAGGAGTTGGGCAACACGACGCGTATCCGATCCGTAGGCAACGCCCACCCTGAGAGAGAAGCGTACTTTGGAATCCGAGTAGGTCCAGTTCGTCACGTTGTTCTCCAGCAAAGCGCTGTTGGGGATGAGGGTCTCCGTGTTGTCCCAGAGCTGTAGCACGCTGGAACGGATCCCGATCGCGACCACCTTCCCGCAGCTGCCGCCGATGGCGAGTACGTCACCGATGCCGAAAGGACGTTCGAAGAGGATGATGATGCCGCTGATGAAGTTCTTGAGAAGATTCTGCATGCCAAAGCCGACACCGATGGCGAGGGCGCCGCCGGCGAAGGCGAAGACCGTCAGTGGAATCTTGACGGAGACCAGGCTGAAGAGGATCAGAATAATGCCAAAGGCGACCATGGCCCATCGGCGGATTAGGCTGGCCTGATTAGGTTCCAAGCCGAAGCGCTCTACTACCAACCGTTCAATGGAACGTGAGCAGAGACGCGCAAGAAGGAAGCCAACCACCAGGATCGATACTGCCATAGCGATCTTGCCCACTGTCACGCCGCGACGGCCGGTCACCCGCTGTCCGTCCACGGTGATGGTGTCTTCCGCCACATACAGTTCAAAGGCCCAAACATTCCGTGCGAAAGAGGAGAAGCTGCTGAAGAGATCGCGCATTCGAGCGCTCCACGGCAGGGCCCGCCTGTCCTGCTCAAACGTAGCCTTCCATCGTTGAATAAGCCTTTCTGTACCTTCAAAGCTCCGGAGCACGCGATCGTAGAGCTGTTCCCTTTGCCGGTAGGCTTCAATGAGGTCACCCGCAACGGCCAGTGCTGCCTGCCCTTGAACCTGGTTTTGCAGACGGCTCTGCTGTTCGGCGATCTGACGGGCAGCCAGGTTTGCTTGTTGCGCAAAGTAGGATTTTCCCAGTTGCACGACCCCCGCCAACTGCTCGACACGGCGGTAAGCGTTCTGGATGATTTCAGGATCCGCCGTGCCAACGGCGTTGAAACGCATTTGCCATAGGCCACGCTCGCTCGTCACGACGTCCATCAACTGCCCCACCACCCGAAGATGCTCGGCACTCGTGTCGGCCTGAACAGCGCGCAGCCGAACCTGTTCCTGGAGCATAATCAGTTCTTCGCCACCAGAGGGGCGGTTGGTGCTGATTTGAGAACTTGAGGAAAGGAGTCTACGCAGTTCTTCGCGAGCGCTCGCCAGTTCCCGTTGGCGCTGGGCGTTTTGAGTCTCCACCGAAGAGTATTCCGCCTGGAGCGCCTGCAACCGGCGATCCAGAGTATCCAGAACCCGGTCCAGGTCCATCTGGGAAAACCGGACATCTTGAGAGGCCAACGTCAGTTTGCGCCGAACGAAGGCAAGCTCCTGCCGACAGCCGGACAGTTCAACTTCATTACGACCCTGCCTCGCCTCGAGCGAGGCAAGGGACGCCCCGGCGACGCGGTGGCGGGTCTGGGCCAGGGTGCGCTGCCAGGTGACACGCACAACGTCCGCACCTGATTTGCCCTTTTCCAGCTGTTCGCTCAGTTGGCGAAGCTGGGCTTCCGTTTTCTCAAGCACTTCCCGGGCGCTTCCCTGGAGCCGCACCAGGATCTCACTCGCATACACCATCGCCTTCTCCTTGCTCTCCAGCGCGTGCACCGAGTCTCGAAGTTCATCCACGAAGAGCGAAGAATACGGGGCTGGCTCGGGAAAACCGCGCCAGGATGTAATCTCCTTTTCGAGGTCGCGTTGCTGTTCACGAGCGGCTTCGGTGGAGACCAAGTCTTCCACGTGTTTCCGGCACGTCCTAATCAGAAACTGCAATGCCAGCCGATACTCTCGAAACTCGCTCGGAGTGGCCCCCGGGGGCGCGTTGGTGGGGTTGATCTCCAGACCCGTGGCCAGTCCCAGCTCGGCCCGGGCCTCTTCCATACGCGACTCCAACTGGCGGATCAGTTCGGGAGTGGGTCGCGGAGCGGGAGCGGGAGCAGGAGGGTTTGCGGGCCTTCCCCAAGGCGCCAGCACCAGCCATAGCAGCAGCCAGACCGCCCAAATGCCGACGCACCCATCCGGTCGCACCCATCTGGCCCACCTGCGCAGGGAGCCAGCCCCCCCAACCCACTCGGGACGGTTGGGCACGGATAAGGGGCTGAAGGCTGGGTCGGTCGAGAACATGCAGGACGACCCTACCATTTGCGGAGAAGCTTTACAAGCACACACGCCCAGAGGGCGTTCCCATCAAGAGGAGACCTCGGTTCTGCCCGGGAAAGCCACTCGGGATAAGGCGTCTTACCGATTCGAGCTGGCTCTACCTTTGCTCGGGCGTCCCAGATCGCTTCTGAAGCCGTTCGATGTAGCGTGCGAGCTTCTCCCGGTGTGCGTAGAGTGGGGCTGGATCCGTGGCAAAATGAGTGAGGTCTACTGACACTTCAGCCGGCACCGTGAGCAAGGCTCGAGCCTGCCGGGTCATCTCGCTGGTGCCGACCTTTTCCTCAACGCGGCGCAGGGTCGTTTCGAGCAGCCAAAGGTATTCATAGTCCTCCATGCCGTCCCGCAGATTCTCCCACCGGATCGAATTCACCGGATCGTCCAACGAAGCGGGGTTCTGGCGGTTCGGATCGCGGCGTGGTGGATACAGGAACCGCCCGTCGCCATTCCCCCACGGTTGGCGATCGCCAGAAGCGCCGCCGTAGCCGGAGACCCAACTCATCGGGTCGATCCAGGGGTCTTGCAGGGTGGGAGCTGGATAGGCCTGAGGACTGGTCCAGTAGAGGCTCGCCCAGACCAGGATTCCCTGGACGCCATATTGCCAACTCTGCCAGGGCCAGAGGCGGAGTTCCAACCCGGGATGGTCGATGAATTCGGTGATGTAAGGCGCCTTGGGAGCCGTACAAATATACCACCACACCTCTTCCCCTCGTTTGCGCCGTTCCTGTACGAGCGACGGATTCCACTCTGGGGTCAGCCCACACCAAATCTCGACGTGACCACTGAGTTTGGGATCGGGCTGTTCGGTAAGCATTCGCCGCAGGCCGGGGGCTGCCGCCTTGATGCGCTGCATTCCATCAATCACAAAATCGTAATCCTTCGGCTCCGGCTCATCGAACCAGTAGGTGAAGGCTTTGGAGAGCCAGCCCCGTTCACGGAGGTGCTGTTGGACCTGCCCGAGATAGTCCCCAAACAGTCTGGCATGTTCCGGAGTTCCCTCTTTGAAACCCAGTAACTCACCCAGGTGACGACTATCGAAAGTACCGCCCCCCATCCCTTGGAGCGGGAGTTGGAACGAGCTGAATCGGTTTTCATCGAGCCATTGGCGTGCCGCGGCGTCGAACCCGGTGAAATCCACCTTAGCTACCCGGTTGCTTCCCGCGCCCACAAACGACACCTGGATCGGATCGTAGTCGAAAAAGGAGTAGGGGCTGATGCGGTGCTGGGCAAAATTGGTCAAGTACTTGTTGAAGACCAGTCTCCGCTGTTCCTGATTGGTAAGGGCGTGGTATCGCTGGATGGGGTCGGTGCCCAACCCGAACGCGCTGCGCAGATGCGTTTCCTTGGGCAGGTCGAAATCATAAACTCGGACCTGCATGGGGACTTTCAGGGAGCCAAAGGAGGTTTCCACGTCGAGGTCGCCGAGGTAGGTGCCACCCGGCGTCCCGGGCGGGACGAACACGGTAATCCAGAAGGGCTGATTCTGGCCGCCCAGAAGCTGGACAGGTTGCCGCAGCGGTGGCAGCGGATCGGGGTACCAGCCCGGGCGGCAAGTAGAATCGGTAGGGCGAGTGACCTGCACATAAGCCACCTCGTCCACCTGCACCTGCAGAGCGGCTGTTGTTCCGGTGCCGGAGGTGAAGGAGGAGGGGTGAATCGCCACCAAACGGCAATCCCCGCTGGGCCGCAGGACAAGTTGGACCGATTCATATTCCCCCCTGGCCGCAGAGACCGCGACGGGCTTCACCCGGTTATTGAGAGGTGGCTTGGGGATGGCACGATCCCGTCCCACCTTCCAGGCGCTCTCGCACCACCATATCGCCAAGTCTTCTCCAGATAGGACCAGGTTCCCGTAACGTCGATCATCGAGCAATCCGACCTCAACCCCCACTGCACCGTCATACAGAAGGTTGCCAGAGGGGCCCAGGAGCCGGATCCGGAGACGGTGCGAAACGGAAGGACTGCCGGGGCAGATGAGGGTCAGGTTGGTGGTCCCAGCGACACTTCGGTCGGGAAGAGTGAAAGCTCGTGTGTTGTCGCTGTCCTGGCCGTCGACCTCGATCTCCACCATGGGATGAAGCAGGAAGGAGGGCCCAGGAGGAAACGAAGCCTGGAGATCACACCGGTAGCGGCCGCGCGGATCGGAGAGTTCGATGTTCTGAAGGGCGATCGAGACGCCGGGAGCGCATTCGAGTTGCTCGAGGAAAGAGGTGCTACCCTCCAGATCAGGGGCTTTCCCTTGCAGATCCCCCTGGAACTCGTATTGGTCCACCTGCAGACCGCCCTCCGTCCCTTGAAAAGCCAGGCGCACGTGCACGGTGGGAGAAGGGAAGAGGCTCGCGGGTAACACGCACCATCCCTGGCGCCGATCCTTTCCCCACTCTTCCACCTTCACCCAGGACTGGCCATCGCGGCTGGCCTGCACCACCAGGCTTCCTGCATCATAGTAATTGAGGGACAGCCTGACCTTCCCACTCATAAAGGGGAATCCAGCCACTGCATGCGCATAACTGATCTGGGCGCCGGCACCGAAAACCCATCGCTGCGAATTGAAGGCCGCGCGATTCTCCCGAAGCGGCCGGTGGTAGTTGGCTCCCTGCCAACCGAAAGATGGTTCGAAGCGGTAGACCCCCTGCCGAATGCTCTCGGCTTCGCCCAACTGCATTCCCGCTCCGACCCGACGGTGCGCCGCCGACACAGGAACCAATTCCACATCATCGAAGTTCAATGCCCCTTTCACGTGCCATTGACCAAGTCGAAGGGGACCCGCTTCCCCCTCCGTCGGGGTCATGAAAACAAACCGATGAGAGCGCCAGGAGGCATCGAGTGGAAAATCGCGGTTCACCCGTTCCGGTCCACTGATGGCGGTGCCGTCGACCGCGCCAGGTTCGCGTCGACCGCGGAATTGAAGACGAAACAGACTTCCCGCGGCGAGCTTGACTCCCTGCGGGCTCCAACTGGAGCTGTCCTGGCCATCGCCCCGAACCCGGAGGAAGCGGTCGGTGGAAAAAGTGGCTGATTCCTCGCCCTGAGCGGAATGAGTCCAACCAGCGGGGGCACGGTCGCCGCGGTCAAACTTACCGTTGGGGATCAGGTTCTGGCACTTCGCTTGAGTCAGCAAGGCCAGCGCGCCGATCCAAAGTGGAAACGGTCTTGAGCAGCAACGCAGCAACCATCGTGTCATAGCGATGGTTGGATTAAACTGCCTTGGCCAGGATGTCGAAACTAAAAGGAGGGCATCCTCACGCCTCCCGGAGACACATGAGGGTGCGCAGCATCTCCTCGACCGTGCGGTCGTGTCTGCCTCGAACCTGCGGGGCACAGTTGTAGGTCACGTAGAGATGGAGGCTGCGGCAGAACAAGGCCCAGACTCTCCAGACGCTCAGGCCATCCGGGGAATGCCGCTCGAAATGGGCATAGCATCCGGAATAATCTCCCAAGACGACCGGTTCGCATTCGGCGGATTCATGCTCCGGTGAACGGAGTGCCTCCTGCATATCGTCCATGGTAATCGCTCCATCGTGCTTGGAAAAAGCCGACACGATCAACGCCGCGGCTTCCTCCTCGGCAGGCGTGAACGCGATCGCCTCCTCGTTGTCGTCCACCACCCAGGCATCAGGAACTTTGATGGCCCACGAATTGGTTTTGAACACATCAGACATAGGCACCTTTCAGATGGGATTGGCTGCCAAGGATACTACCTCCTGGGCAATGGGGGCGACAACGACAAATTCGCGCAATGTCGCGCAAACGAATCCAGACCGTAGGAACTTGGAAGTCAGGAGGGAGGGTGGATGGAAAAACGTTGAAATTGGCACCCCGTTTCCATAGTTTGATCCCGTGCCCGGTTTCTTTGTACCACAGGTCGTGTTTTGGGTTAGCGGCGCTCTGAGTGCCGGGCTGGAGCTAGTTGGCACTCCCGTGGCACCTTGGTTGTGGGCCACGCAGTTGGTGTTCTGGGCTAGTGGATGCTGGATCATGGGTAAGAGCGTCCTCACGAAACTGCCCATGCAAAACCTCATGGTGTTGGCGCTCTGCCTGGGCATCGTGCCCAGTTTCATCATCTACGCGGTAGAGACCAAAGGTTTCGTCAAGGGCACTCCGCCTACCCTCGCGTTTTTCAACTGTGCCTCCCCCGCCAACGGCTGGCGGATGGTTTGGCTGGCCGCTTACACTTTTGTGCTGCTTACCAGCTGCCGTTTTCTTTGCCGGGCGATGTTGGCTGGGATGCGCACAAGGCCGGGTTACGGTTACCGTCTGCAGGCAGCGACGGCCGGTCTGGTCTGCGTTAGTGTCGCAGGGCACGCGATGGGTCCTACCAGCGGGGGGGAGCAGGTGAGCCTGGGCGTGCGAGGAATGCACCTGGCGCTCTGGTCACTGGCCGGGGTCCTGCTGCTTCTGCTGACCTTTCCGTGGTGGCTGAAGAAGACCCCGAAACCGATCCCTGATCCCGTGGAAGCGGCTTGGGTGTGGCCTTGTCTTCTGGCACTCGCCGCGGTGCAGGGATTCGCTCACCGAGACTGGCTGGCTGGCAGTCTCTCGGCGGGAGCGGTGCTGGCGATCATGGGGATTCGGCGTCTGGCTCGAGGATCGGAGTTTCCTGCCGGACCAGCGTTAAGCGAACCACCCGCCAGCCATCCACCTCTTCCACGCGAAGGGTAAAATCGCCGACCACAATACTGTTCCCTTCCCGGGGGAAACCACCCAACCGCTGGGTGACCAATCCGTTCACGGTCGTGATCCCTTCCTCGCGCACGGGTTGTCCCACCAGATCTTCCAGTTCGTGCACTGGCAGCCGCCCATCCAGTTCCCAAGTGGTCTTGGAACGTTGGATGATCAGGGGCGTCTCCTGGTCAAACTCGTCTTGGATCTGTCCTACCAGCTCCTCAAGAATATTCTCCAAAGTCAACATTCCCATCGTCCCACCGTATTCATCCACCACGACCGCCAAGTGGAGCTTCCCATCCAGCAACCGGCGCAGCACCGTCTCCAATCGGGCGGTTTCGGGGACATAAACGATTCGGCGGCACATGGGCACCATGTCGCGCATTCGGCCTGCCGTGCCCCGTTTACCGTAGAGGTCTTTGATGTGCAACACCCCCAAGGTGCGATCGAGGTCTCCCTGGTCGCAAAGTGGGAAACGGGAATAGCGGGTCTTCTCCGCTAAGTCAATGGCTTCTCCCGTCGTCATGCCAGTACTGAAAACCACCATCTCCTGTCGCGGGCGCATGACATCGCGCACCACGCGATGGCGAAGATCGAAAGCATTCAGGACAATGCTTCGCCCCAGAGACCCTGAAGCGTGCTTGCTGCCCGCGGCGAGAAACATGAGGCGCAGCTCTTCGTCGGAATGCAGTTGATCCGCCTCGCTGACTGGCTGGATGCCGAACTTGGATAGGAACCACTGGGCGACATGATTCAGAAACCAGATGAAAGGAAAGGTCACCCGCCAAAACCAGGCGAGCGGCTGGGCCACGGCTAGAGAAGTGCCGAGGGTTCGGCGAATCGCCAGCGATTTCGGCACCAGCTCTCCCAGCACGATCAGCAGGAAGGTGCTGACCAGAAACCCGACGATCAGTTCGGTCGTGGTTCGGACGGTCTGGGACTCGACCCGGAATAACGTGAATACAGGCAGGAGCAAAGCTTGAAAAACGGGGCGTACGATGGCGCCGGTCCCCAGTCCGCAGAGAGTGATCCCAAGCTGGGTCGCGCTGACACAGGCTTCCAGGTTTCTCAGCAGGTGCCGAGCCACTTTCGCCCGCCGATGCCCTTTTAGGATGAGGGCGTCCAACTGGGTGCTCCGGAGCTTGACGAAAGCGAACTCGGCCGCCACGAAGAACGCGTTCAACCCCACCAGGAGCAGGACGGCCAGGAGCTTGAGGAGCGTGAGAGTACCTGTATCCATAAGCTCAGAAGGACACTTTTCCCACGAGGAAACGGAGAATATCCTCGAGAGTCAGAATCCCGATCTCCTTCCCTTGAGGACTGAGCACAATGGCCATGCGCTGGCCGGTCTTGCGGAACCGCTGGAGCGCCACCTCCAGTTTGAGCGTCGAGTCAAAATAGGCCGCCGGCTGGACAAAATCCATCGCCAGTCTGTGCATGTCCACATCGGGCAAATAAAGGACCGACTTGAGGCTGATGATTCCAAGCACCCGGCCCTGCTTCTCTTCACGCACGGGCAAGCGGGTAAGGCTGGAGGATTGGCACAGCTCGAATACTTCTTTGAGAGGGGTTCGAAGCATGACCGCGACCACCTGGTCGAGTGGCACGGCAATGTCGCCCACACTACACGTTTGCAGGTCAAGTACCCGGTTGACCATTTTGCGCTCCTCGGTCGTGAGGGATTGGGCCGACTCCTGCATCACCATGCGCAATTCGTCCCGGTTGCCGAAGAGTTTACCGGTGAAGCGCTTGGCGCCCGTAAAAGTGAGAGCCAGCCCAGCAAGCCAGGAAACAAACACCACCAGCGGGGTGAGGGTGAGATGAACGAACCGAAACGGAACCACCAGGCGCAAGCACCAGCGATCCGGAGACTGGCGGAACAACATTTTGGGCAGCAAATCCGCAAAAACGTAAATGGCGAAAACAAGTGGGGCCAGAGTCAGGAGCATCCACGCCCAGTGTTGCCAAAATAGTGTTTGCAGCCAGTAGACCAAAAGGCTTACCGCGAAGACATTGGCCAGGCTGTTCCCAATGACGATCGTCCAGAGGAACGACTCCGGGTTTTCGAGATAACCGTAGAGGAGCCGGGCCGCTTCGTTTCCAGCATTTCGCTGCTGACGGATCCGCACCCGATTCAGCGCGAAAAGCCCCGCCTCCATGCCCGAGAGCAGAAATGAAAACGCCAGGCACATCCCGATCGCTACCGTCCCCCAGAAAACACTCGTCACGTTGTCACCTCCCCTTTCCGTGCTGTTTCTACCAGGACCTCGCGGACCCGGCGCTCATCCGCGACACTGGCAGTCAGCTTCAGACCGCGAAACTTGACCCACGCTCCCTGGGCAGGCACCTGTTCGGCAAGCGCAACGACCAGTCCCCCCATCGTTTCGACCTCCGGAAACGCCCCGATCTCAGGGAATTCCCTGCGGAAGTCATCGATCCGCATGGTCCCGTTGACGCGCCAGCGGCCTGGGCCCAGACGTTCCATGACGAAGCCGCTTCCGTCTTCCTCGTCCCGAACACGCCCCACCATGAAACCCAGGATGTTCTCGATCGTGACCATCCCCGCCATCCCGCCGTACTCGTCGAGCACAATGGCCATGCCACGCTTCTGCCGCTGCAGGCTGTTGAGCAGCTGCAACAGATTCGTGCTCTCCGGCACGAAGGAAGGGAACTCGATGGCTTCCGAGAGGTCTACGTCAGGATTCAACAACAACACCCTGGTATTCAGGATGCCCACGATCGTGTCGGGTGTCTCGTCATAAAGAGGAATGCGGCGGTGTCGAAACTTGCGGGCCACCTCAATCATCTCTTCCACCGGTGAATCATCCCGCAACGACCGGACCTGGGCGCGCGGAATCATCACTTCTTTGGCGGTTCGCCGGTCGAGGTTGATGATCTGTAGAATAATCTCCTTCTCGGACTGCCCCAACGTGCCCTGCTGAGCCGCCAGGTCCACCAACTCCGCGTAGTCCTCGGCCGTAATCGAAGAATGAGCGTCGGAAGGAGCGCGTAGCACCTTCCCCAGTACCAGGCTAATTAGCCGCTGCGCAAGTTGACGAAACGGCCTCGTCCCTCGCTGAAAAGCCTGAATGGGCAGTGCCACCTGCAGAGACCAGGTTTCCGGCGCGCGCACGGCGAGGGTCTTGGGGATCACCTCCCCGAACACGAGAATCGTCAGGAGCACCGTCAAGACCACCGTCAGTCCCGGCCAGGACTCCTGAAACACCATCCACATGCCCACCGTCACCATCCCCGCGTTCGAAAACGTATTCCCCAGCACGATCGTGGCGAGCAGATCCTGCGGAACCGCCAGCAACTGCTGGACGATCTGCCCCGCCCCGCCCGATTCAGTCGCCAACCGGCGCACCTGCCACTTGCCAAGGGAAAAGAGGGCGGTCTCCGCCAGCGCGAAGAAGAAGCTCGCAATGGCGAACGCGCAAAAGAGCACAATGGCGGTCGTGGGTACCATCGTCAGACGCCTCACTATGCCGCATCCCGGCCCAAGGCGAAAGAGGAAACACCAACGCAATCCGCTGCGCCCCCCGGCGGCAAGGGGCCCAACTCGAACAACCCCATCCTGCAAATCCTGTAATCCTGTCTCCCCCCTTCCCACCCTGGTCGCAGCCTTAATCGCAACCTTCGTCGACCCCGTGTCAAACCCGACATGTGCAAACAATTGCGAACGATGGAAGAGAGAATCCACAGGCGGAGACATGAGGCCTGAGGTGCTCTCACAAGCAAGTGGGGAGGGGTGTCTGGGCTTCGACTAGTCTGGGGTGGGTGCAGGTTGTGCCCCTTCTTGGGGTTAGAGCTGAGGTCTAGCGGGTGCTGCAGCGTGCGGGGAGGCTTCCCTCTCGGGATTGCAGGGAACAGTTACCTATTGTAGTTTCAAAGCATAGAGGCCACGTTATGTGAACTGGGCGTGCCAATTGGATCGACCTGGAACGTGAGCGCCATGCAACGGAACTGCGCAATCTCATTGATCGTCCCCCGCGTCGTGACCGGAGCTCTGCTTGCCGGACTTGGGCTGACGCTGTGTTCGACCGTTTACAAAGAGCCAGCCAACCCGCCCCCCGGGAAAACAGTGACCGCACACCACTCGACGGACGGGATGCACCAGCGGCTTCAGGCCTTAGCCGGATCGGCTTCTGAGTTGAAGACTTCACGAGAGGCGGGCAAGGCGGGTCAACAGGTTGGGGAATTGTGGATCCAGACCGAGCATCTTAAGCAGAAAGATGTGAACACGAGGAACGTCGAGGGACTCCTTTCCGATCTCGAGTGGAACTTGCGACCTGGTCGGCAGGATTCAGGTGCACGCCGTCGCCTTGCCAACGAGCTTGAGTATGAAATTCAGGTCCTCAAGAGGCAGAATCGCTAGCATCCTGCAAATCCTGCAATCCTGTCTCCCTCCTACCTACCCTGGTCGCAGCCCTGAGGTGCAGGCCCAATACCACCCTCTTGACGAGCATGGAGCTGGGCACCGAGATTCTGGGTGGGGCAAGGGCCGTGGAGATTCTTGATTACGCAATGATGGTGGCGACCAGATAGTGTTGGCATCAAACCATGAAAGCTAGCTCAGCATTGTTTCTTCAGGTAGCGATTGTGTCCATCGGCATCGGTGCTCTTGGCCTCCTGCTATGGGAACCTCACATCGAGGGCAGGAATGCCCACGCCACAACCTTCGAGATCTATTTCAAAGACCCATTCCTGGCATATGTGTATGTAGGTTCCACTCCGTTTTTTGTAGCGCTTTATAGGGCATTCGGGCTGTTCAGGCACGTAAGACAGACGGGGGCATTCTCCCAGGTGACCGTGGATGCACTGCGAGCCATCAAGCATTGCGCGATAGCCATCATCGGTTTCGTAGCGGCAGGGTTCGTCTTCATCATTATGTTCGGCGACAAAGACGACCGGCCGGCGGGAGTTTTCATGAGCTTCCTCGTTGTCTTTGCTTCAAGCGTCATCGCTACCGGGGCGGCGGTGTTTGCACGGAATGTGCAGAATACCTTGAGGCGGTCCGAAGGCAACCGAGGCTGAGCCGAAGAAGGCATGTGCCCATGGTTCAGACGCATGAGAGACGAACAACCGGTTGCAGCGGAGGGCGCGAACGCGCTACCGCTGAACTGGGACGTTGGGCGAAGGATGCGCGCAGTTGACGTACAACGTTTTGAGCCTCATCCATACACCATGAAAGGCGAGTTTGCGCGAGGCCATACTCCTCATACTCGAAGACCGTCTGGAAGATGTCCGACGCGGACTGCCGACCGATGCCATTCAGACAGTCATCGTTGTCTGATGAAGCGCCGCGACTTGGAAAAGCGCGGCTCCGGCGCTTGTGTACTTGGCGTAGGGCTGGCAGGCCTTGCTCTGGGTTAGGGTGATCTTACTCGGTAGAACCGTGCGAGCAAGTTCGTCGCCAGGGCATCGGCGAAACTGAGAGACCCGCCCGAAAGGTTGGTGGTCAGGAGTGGCACCCACACTGGGCTGGCGAGATCGGTGGCAGCTTCCAGCAGGATCGGAAGGTTGGGGGTGCCAGTGATGGTGAGGCTGGGGCCAATGGGGCTGACGGTAGTGTCCTGGAGGGTGGGGTTCCAGAGCGCCGTTGGATGCCAATTGAAGTACGGTCCCCAACCGCTTGTGCCGGGCAGATAATAGACAACGGCATTGGGTGAGAAGCCCAACGGTTCCCACCCCTCCCCTGGAGCGTTTCCTTCAAAATAGAGCGCACTCAAGGCCTCGCACCCGGCGAACGCTCCATTTCCGATCCACGTTATGTTCCTTGGGATCGCAGCGCTCCTCAGCTTTGTGCACGCCCAGAAAGCCCGATCTGCGATGGACGTGAGGTTGGTGCTTATTGTCACGTTGGTCAGGCTCCAGCAGCATTCGAAAGCGGAGGCTCCAAGGCTGGTGACCGTATTCGGCACGATGAAATTGCTCAGACCGGAACAGAAGTAAAAAGCATGGTCGCCGATGGAGGCGATACGATTGCCCAACTGTACGCTCGTCAGGGCCGTGCAGAACCCAAAGGTGTCTGCCTGAATTGTCATGAGGCCGTTGGGTAATGCAATCCTGTTCAGCGAACTGCAGCTGGCAAAAGCGCGAGCCCCAAGAGTGTGAACGCTATCGGGGATCGCGATCTGGTACAGGCTTGTGCAGCGCTCAAAAGCGCTGTCTCCGATGATGGTGATGGAGCGTGGCATCGTGACATTGGTCAGGCCCTCACACCCACCGAAGGCCCAACTCCCGATGCTCGTCACCCCCTCCAGAATTGTGACGCTGGTCAGGCTGCCGCAGCCGGCAAACGCATGGCTTCCGATGTTGGTGACGCTACCAGGAATCGTGACACTGGCCATACCGATGTTGTTCTGAAAAGCGTGCACCGCAATCACGATCACCGGTATACCCTCGATCTGGCTGGGAATCGTCACCCCTCCTCCAGGCCCATTGTAGCCGGTGATCGCCACTCCTGTCGCGTTCGTCGTGTAGGAAAAATCCCCAAACTGCGCCGCCCGCGCCGCCAAGTTCAATACCAACACCGCCAGCACTAAGCCCCACATCAGGCATCGTCTCATTGGCTTCCTTTTCCCTTCTTACCCCAGTCAAGCTGTCAGATCCACCGCCACCGGTCAACAAGCGTCCGTTTGACGGCGGGGATACCTCGCCTACCTCTTCCCAGCGGATTCACCCAACCGATCGAGCAACCTCAAGAGGCCATCCAGGATGGTCAGCGGGTGGGGCGGGCAGCCCGGGATGAAAAGGTCCACCGGCACCACACTGGCGGCACCGTTGAGGACCTGGGAATGCCCAACAAAGGGTCCCCCGGCAATGGCACAAGCCCCCACCGCGATCACGATCTTGGGATCCGGCGTGGCGGCGTAGGTCTTCTTGAGCGCCAATTCCATGTTCTTCGAGACTGGGCCGGTGATCAGCAGTCCATCGGCATGCCGCGGCGACGCCACGAACTGAATGCCAAAGCGCCCAAGATCCCAGCCGATGGTGCCCAGCACGTTGGTATCCGCCTCGCAGGCGTTGCAGCCGCCTGCACTCACTTGCCGTAACTTGAGCGAACGCCCGAAAAGCCGCAGGAGCCGTTCGTCCAGCGCCTTTGCCAGTCTCACCTCGGTCTTGCCCACCTCCCCCAGCAGGAGATCCTCGCGAGCGCGTACGGCCATACGATGGTCTCCCGTCCGAGTGATGGCCCCTGTAGGACAAGCCCGGACACAGTCCGCACAGAAAATGCAGCGGCCCAGGTCGAGTTCCACGGGCCTTTCTGCGGGGCGGCGGATCGCCTCGGTGGGACAGACCGTTACACACGAGGAACATTCCTCGCGACATTTCGCGGCCTCGACCCGTAGCGAGCCCCCGTGGCGGTCTGGCAAGGCGGGCGCGGGGCCTTGCGGATAGGCCATCGTTTCGCAACCGCGCTTCAAACGATTCAGGAGGGTGTCGTGGATAAACATGGGGTCAGCGCGGCGTCACAGGTCGAAGCCGCAATAGCTCAGGTTGAAACTCTTGTTGCACAATGGGAAATCGGAAATCGCCTGCCCTCGCAAGGCCAGCGCCAGCCCGGTCCAATTGTGGAAGGAAGGATCCGTAATCTTGTAGCGTCGCAACTTGCCCTCCGGATCCGTGAGCGCAACGTGGCACACCTCGCCCCGCCAACCTTCCACCAACGCCACGGCGAGCGTCTCCGGCGCCAACTCGGGAAAGGGCAACTGCGGCTCCGCTTCCGGCGCGGCATTGAGCTGCTCCATGAGAAAGTCCCCGGAGCGTTGAATCTCCAGCCAGCGCAACCGGGCCCGGGCAAACACGTCCCCGTCCGGCCAGACGGACACCGGCACCTGGGCGAAGCGATGCCATCCGGCGGGGTGATCAAAACGCACGTCACGAACCAACCCGCAGGCGCGAGCCGGGGGCCCGACCAAACCCATCTCGATCGCCTGTTTCGCATGGAGATGGCCTGTGTGCTCAAAGCGGGTGCGCACCGACGCAGCATCCCACAGCCAGGTCGCCGCCTGCTGGACTTCGGCTAGCGCCGATTCGAGCCGCTTGCGTACGCTGCCCAACCGTTCCGCGTCGCAATCCATCGGACAGCAGCCGAGGCGAACCAGACCGCGCCCAAAGCGGTTGCCGCACAAGGCCGCGGTTAGGTTAAGAAAGTCACCGCGAATCTTGCCGCAGGCGGAAGCTGTCGGCAGAAACGCCACGTCGCCGGAGAGTGCGCCCAGATCGCCCGTATGATTGGCAAGCCGCTCGAATTCGAGTCCGATGGCCCGAAGCCACTGTCCGCGCAACGGAGCTTCGGTCCCCGCCAGGGCTTCCAGCGCGGTCGCATAGGCAGTAGCGTGGGCAACCGTCGTGTCACCAGCCACCGTCTCCATCTGGTAGACGGTGCTGCGATGAGGACCTCCTAGAATGGCCTCCTCGATGCCCCGGTGCTGGAAACCAAGTGCAATTTCCAGGTGTAATACGTCCTCGCCCGAACACTGAAAGCGAAAATGTCCTGGTTCGATAATCCCTGCGTGCACCGGCCCCACCGCCACTTCGTGAATCTCGCGCCCGTCGACACGGAAGAACTCGCCTACCGCAGGACCCGCCCCGTGGTCCTTGCGAACCGGCTTCAACCAGGGGTGGCCCTCGGGAATCACTCCGTGTTGCTCCCAAATCTCCCGCTCGAACAGATGCGCCTGGGCGTGCGTAGGCGTCAATGAGGGAAACGAATCTGCAAAGGGCCGACTTCGCCCAACGGCCAGGGTGTTGCCGGCGTCCGACGCCAGAACCGCCACCAACCTCAGGGCCTCGCCTTCCGGGACTCCAAAGAGGCTGCTCAATCGTTCTCCCCGGCCCAACTCGTCGCTGACTTGTCGGAGGAATTCGGCCAACGGCCATTCAGGCACGTCAGCCCAGGGGAGAGAGGTGCCGTTGGTCAGAAGGGCAAAAGCATTCTCTTGGTTCATGGCAAGGGAGTCAGTTGTTGGACCGCCGCGGTCCAGGAGTCACGCAACACCTGTGGCGTGGCTAGTCCCAGCACCACGGTCAGCAGCAGCAAGACCAAGGGAGGGCCAATCAGGGCGACGGTTTCCCGAAACCGAGGTTCCATCGAACGAGCCGCCTGGCGCGGGCGGCCGTACACGATGGCAAACACGACCCGAGTGAGTCCAAAGAAAGCGAGGAGGAGACAGACCAGGAATAGGGCACCCGCCCAGCCGTGCCCGGTCGCGAAGACACTCTTCACGATGAGGAGTTCGCTGAAGAACGGGCCGAACGGCGGACAGGCGGTTACAGCGAACAGCCCCGCCACGAAAATGGCGGACGAGCGCGGGGTAATGAAGGACATGCCGCTGACCTCGTCAATGGTGCGTCCGCCAGCCGCACGACGGATATTGCCCGCACTGAGAAACAGAGCGCCCTTCGTCAGGCTGTTGTTCCAGACGTGGAAGAACGCCGCCCACAAACCGGCCCCGCCCACCGCCGCGCCCAGGCTCAAAATGCCCATATGCTCCACACTGGAATAGGCCAGCATCCGTTTGAAATCGCGCGCGGAAAGCAGAAATAGCGCGGCTACCAAGGTCGAAAACAAAGCAATGACCAAGAGGGTGCGGTTGGCCACCACCCCCGCGCCCGCTGCCTCCACGACGGCCCGTACCCGCAAGACAGCGGTGAAGGCCACCGTGGTCACTCCGCCAGCGAGCATCGCACCGACAATTCCCGCCGCTTCACCATAGGCATCGGGTTTCCAGGTGTGCATCGGCGCCAGGCCCATCTTGGTGCCGTACCCCACCAACAGTAGCACCCAGGCGATCAACACCCAGGGCCGGGACAATCCCGCCCCCTGCGCCATCAAGCCCGTGAAGGTGAGGTCACCGCCACCCCCACCATGCAGCGACGCGTAGCCCAAACAGAAGGATCCCAACAGCGAAAGGGCAATCCCAGTGCCGCCCACGAGCAGGTATTTCCAGGTCGCTTCGAAAGCGCGCGCAGTGTTGTTGAAGTGCAAGAGGGGCACGCAGCACAGAGTCACCGCCTCGGTAGCAATCCACAGCACGCCCAGGTGCCTGGCCATGTGGGCCGCGGTCATCAGGCCCAAGGCCCCCAGGAAGGCCGAGACAAAGACGCGGTTCGAACGTTCCGCCCGCAGACGCAGGTACGGAACACCGTACGCGGCGCAGCCCAGGAAGAGCAGAGAGACCGCGGGCAACATGGCCCGGGCCAATGGATCGTAGCCGATCCAGGCATGGAAGGGCTCGGCGGCGGGCCACCAAACCAATCCAAAGGCCAGGAGGGTATGGATCAACCCAGCGGCCGGGAGGAACCACGGGCGGGAACGGTCGTGCGGCCACACAGCCGCCGCCGCCGCCGCCACCAGGGGCACAAGAATCAGGAGCAGCTCTTTCATTCTCGGAGAACAGTCAGCTTTCGGGTGTCGAGCGTGTCGAACGCCCGTTGAATGCGGTCCATGATGATCCCAATCACAAACACGGCGACCGTCAGGTCCAGCAGGATACCCCCCTCCACCATCAGAGGCACGGAATGGATCAGCAGCAAACCGAAGAGGTAGATGCCGTTTTCCAGGATCAGGTAGCCACAGACCTGCGAGATGGCCTTGGATCGGCCGATCAGCAGCAGCAAGCCGGTAAACACGGAAGCCAGCGCACCCGCCACCAGCAGGGTTTCGCGGTGCTCCGGCAACAGGGGTAGTTGGCGGGCCAACACCACGGCCCCGATCATGCCCGCAGCGCCCAGCAGCAACGAGGGCACGAAATCAATCAACGGATGCAAATCCCGGTCGATGTTGGCGGTCCGCATGGCACGGCGCAACAGCGCGGGGATCACCAGCCCCTTGATCACCACCGTGGCCACCGCCACCAACACCACCAGGATGCTCGGCTCGCTCTCGATCACCAAGGGCATGATTCCCAACACCATTCCCTGGACCGCGGCGATACGAATCAGCGACGGAAGCCGGCTGGTGCCCAGCGCCACGAGATTCAGGCCCATCGCCAGGCCGATCAGCAGATTCAGCATACTGCTCATACCACGCCTCCTTTCCACGCAATCAGCAGCGCGAACACACAGAGCAAAAACGCCGTCGTCAAAAGGAGCGGCACCCGACGGAATGCGTACCGGGCCAGCAGCGACTCCACCAACCCTACCGCCACCGTGACCGCCAGGACACCCGCTACGAGTGCCGCTGCGGACGCACCCGGCGGGAGTTCACCCACGGGCACCACCGCCTGCACCAGCAACACCGAGAAAAGCAGCAGTTTCATGGAGGCGCCGTGCAGTACCGCTGCCAGGGGCGGACCGCTGTGGTCCAGCACCATCGCTTCATGGATCATGGTCAGCTCCAGGTGCGTGTTGGGGTCGTCAAAGGGCACTCGGCAATTCTCCGCCAGCAGCACGGTAAACAGTCCGACTGCCAGCAGCACTGCGCCCGTTCCGGCCGAAGGGGCGAGCATGGCGCTCAGGTACACACTCCCGCTTTGCATGCTTAAGGTCAGCACGGCCGTGATCACCGCCGCCTCCGCCAACACGGCATAACTCACTTCCCGCGCCGACCCCATGCCTTCGAAAGCGGACCCAGTTTCCAGCGCCGCCCAGGCCGTGCAGAAGCGAGCCAGGGCCAGCAGGTAGATCAGCAGAATCACGTCGCCGCGAAAGCTCAGCGAGGTCCCCAGGGGACCGAGCGGCAGGAGCAGGGCGGCCGCAAGCACTGCCATCCAGGCCACGGCCGGGCCAGCGATAAAGCCTGGAGAGGCAAGTTGGCTCATGACGACCCCTTTCCGCCACAACCGGGCCAGATCGTAGTAAAGCTGAAACACCGGCGGACCGCGTCGTCCCGCCACCCAGGCTTTCACCCTGTTGATGATGCCCGGCAGCAGCGGGGCCAGCAACAGCCACACAGACAGCCGAACCAGGAATTCGAGAATCGAAGTCATGACATGCTCCCAAAGAAGACCAAGGCACCCACCGCCACAAGCCCGGCCACGAGATAAAGAATGTAGTCGGGCAGACTCCCCTGTTGACGCCGACGCACCCACGCCGATGCGACCATCACCACTTGAGCCACCGGCCCCATCACCCGCTCCAGGACCGCCTCCGGAATCCGCTCCACGTGGCTCGCCTCAGCCGGAAACGGGCCGCGCGGCCAGCGCAAACGGCGCTCCGGCTGGAGGGCCCAGGCAAACCATCCTCCGACCAGGGCGGCAAAGGAACCCCCGGTGTACTGCATCCGCGCCGTCGGGGCCGCGTAACCGCAATCCCAGGTCATTCCCCGGCGCAAACCATTGGCATGCGACCGAATCCAAAGCCCCGCGGCCGCCACGGCCAACAACCCAGCGAACACGCACTGACAGGCTCCGAGGGAACCAAGAGGAATGGGCGCCTCAGCACCGGCCCACGCCGGGTTCCAGAGCGTTACTACCCGCTGCAGGAACGGCCACACTGCCAGGGGGCCCAAGGCAATCACCAGACAACCCCCGGCCAAGGCCAACATGGGTGCACGCATCCACCCACCGCACTCGTGCGCTGCCGACATGGCCCGCGTGCGTGGCGCTCCCAGGAACACCACCGCAGACGCCTTCACAAAAGCCGCCAAGGCGAGCGCCCCAGCGACACCCAAGGCGATGGTCGCCGGCACGACCGCGATGGTGGCGTGGGTGTGGCTTACGGCCGCGTCGAAGAGTCCCATATAGAGCATCCATTCGCTGACAAAGCCATTCAGGGGCGGCAGTGCCGAAATCGCGATGGAACCGAAGGCAAACAAGCCCGCTGTCCACGGCATCGCCCGCCACAAGCCTCCCATCTTGCTCATTTCCCGCGTGTGAGTGGCGTGCAACACCGATCCTGCGCCAAGGAAGAGGAGGGCTTTAAAGAATCCGTGATTCCACACATGCAGAAGCGCTCCCGCCAGCACGATCCGCCCCCAAGGAGCGTCGCCATCGGCCGCAGC
Organism: uncultured Verrucomicrobiota bacterium; assembly: GCA_964411985.1. GTDB lineage: Bacteria > Verrucomicrobiota > Verrucomicrobiia > Limisphaerales > J093 > CAYPNF01. The sequence goes on along the minus strand of CAYPNF010000011.1, from coordinate 72,305 downwards.
CAGCAACCCGGCGCCCAAGCCGATCAGAATCACTCCCATGTTCTCCACCGAGCAATAAGCCAGGAGTCGCTTGAGGTCATTTTGCGCCAGCGCGAATGCTGCGCCGAAAACGGCGCTCACCGCCCCAACTCCCAGCACCACCCACCCTGCTCCTTCGGGAATCGGCAGCCAACCGCTAAAGCGCACCAGACCATACAAGCCCATCTTGATTGCCACGCCCGACATAATCGCCGAGACGTGGCTTGGAGCATTTGCGTGGGCCGAGGGCAGCCAAATATGCAGCGGGACCATACCGGCCTTCACCCCAAAACCGGCCAACGCCACCCAAAACAACGGCGCTAGCTCAGGGTGGTCACGCATGGGACCCAGGTCCCAACTCCCGGTTTTCGACGCCAAGAGCGAGAAAAAGGCGAACAGGCCAAGCGTACCGGCATGGGACGCTGCGAGATAGAGCCAACCTGCAGCCCGAGATTCACGATGTTCCCGTTCCAGAGTGATCAGGAAGAAGGCTGATAAGGCGAACGACTCCCAAGCGATGAGGAAGTGAAGTCCGTTGGCGCAGAGCAACACCAGGGCCATGCTGAGCACCAGGGCGCTCCACCACATGCGACCTCGCCCTGCCGAGTCGGGCTTCTCCTGGTCTGGCCAATAGCCGCAAGCGTACACCGCCCCGGCACCACCCACTACTGCCACCAAAACCAGGAACCATGCGCTCAGTCCATCCAAGTGCAAGTGCGCCGGCTCTCCGCCCAGAACGAAGCCACTCCGCCAATCCCACACCTCGCCCCCGCCCAGCAACCGAAAACTGGCCGTCAGGAAACCGACTGCGCCGGCAAGCGTCAACGCTAACCACACGCGAGGGAACCGTGGTCCGCTCGCTGCAGCCGCCACCAAGGACAGAACCGCCATCGTAATGATCCAACCCGTCGTCATGCCTGATTCTCCCGCTTCCCTCCGGCCCCGCGCGAAGCATCCACCTCTGCCAACGCCTGGAAAAGCTCCTCATCCGATCCCACCCTTTCCACCCAGCTGCGCAGAGGTCCATGGCCCATCGCCCGACTCAGCCGAGCAAGGGTGTCCAAATGCGCCCGCGGTGAAGGCGGGACGAAGAAAAACAGCCGGGTCACCGGCACCGCATCCGCAGGAGCTTCCGCCAGCGGAAGAGGGTCACGCAACAGCAGTAACGTAATCACACCCGCATCCCGGCCCAAGGTCACCCTGGTACTGAAATGAGGCAGGGCGACGCCCCCTCCGACTGGCGCCCAGTTGATGCCACCCTCGGCCCGCAGCCGCTGCGTCAAGAGGGTGCGCACCGGTGGAGACATTTTGGCCAGGGACGCGATCACCCGCTCCAGCACCTTGAGCACATCCGAAGCCGGAACGTCGCGCCAGATTCCCCCGGTCCGCAGCATCGGCACCAAAGCCAGTCCGCTCGTAAACGTACTGTCCTGCGGGGCCAGGAAGCCCGCCCGTGCGGTGAGCCCGTGCACCGCAGCCCATTGGGCCACCTGCGCACGATCGAAGAGCAGCCGCCCACGGTCCACCACATGCGGCAGACTCTCGACGCGGATCCAGTCTTCCACCACTTTCTCCGACACGCCGAAGGATTCGGCTAGCTCAATGAGGTTTAGATACATGTCTTGTCAGCGGTTGTTTGTTTCGCCTAGCAGGCCAGGTTCTTTCACGAGTCCCACGCCAACGCCATGGCGGCCACGGCAGCCAAACCCAAGATCAGGTAAAGGATATACGAATGCGTTTGCCCATCCTGGAGGACTCGAATCGATCTCGATACCCACCGGACCGCTTGAGCGACAGGTTCGATCACTCGCTCGAGGACCGTCTCCGGAGTGTGGAGGGACGAGTGAGCGTGCACAGGAAACGGGCCTGTTGGGCTCTCTTCATGCCGCTCCGGGCGGAGGATCCAGGCAAACCACTCGTTGATGATGCCAGCAAAGGAACCGGCGGTATACTGAATGCGCGCGGTGGGGGTCGCATACCCGCAATCCCAGGTCAACCCGCGGGACCACCCGTACCGATGCGCCCGACGCCACAACCAAACCGCGCTCACCACCGCCAAAGCGGCGAAACCCATGTTGAATACGCTCAGCGTCACCAAAGACTCCGGGGCGGGAACTTCCTCCCAGGTCCCCTGCCATGCCACCACCGCCGAGTGCACTGCGGGCCAAAAGACAAACGGGGCCAGGCCAATCGCCACACAAGCCGCCGCCAGGATCAACATCGGTCCGCGCATCCAAGGACCGCACTCGTGCGCGCGCTCGGCATCCGGTGAACGTGGTGCGCCGAGGAAGACCACTCCGCACACCTTGACGAAACACGCCAGCGCCAGAGCACCTGTGATCGCCAACAGCACAATTGCCGGGATGGCTGCCAACAGCGCTGCCCCAGGCTGGTTGGCCGCCTCGAAGAGCCCTAAGTAGATCAACCACTCGCTCACGAAACCATTCAGCGGCGGCAAACCAGAGATGGCCACCGCCCCCAGGGCAAAAAGCGACGTGGTCCACGGCATCGCCCGCCACAGGCCTCCCAACCGGCTCATCTCCCGCGTGCCCGTAGCGTGTAAGACCGAGCCAGCGCCAAGGAACAACAACGCCTTGAACAACCCGTGGTTCCACACATGCAGAAGACCGCCTGCCAGGGCCAGCGCTCCCCAGGTCGGATGCCCGTGAGCGGTCGCCACGAGGGCGAAGCCAACCCCCATCAGGATAATGCCGATGTTTTCCACGCTGTGGTAAGCAAGCAACCGTTTGAGATCGTGCTGACCCAGCGCGAAGGCGACCCCCAATACTGCACTCACCACCCCCAGGATGGCCACCAACCATCCGGCTTCAGTCGGAACCGGCAGCCATCCGCTAAAGCGAATCAGGCCGTAAATGCCTAACTTGATTGCGACCCCGGAGAGGATTGCCGACACATGGCTGGGGGCATTGGCGTGAGCCGAAGGCAACCAAACGTGTAGGGGAAAGAGCCCTGCCTTCACACCAAAACCGAAGAGGGCAAGCCAGAAAAAGGGCGCCAGCTCGGCGTGGTCGCGCATCGGACCCAGGTCCCAACTGCCGGTATGGTTTGCCACGAGGGAAAAGAACGCAAACAAGGCGAGGGTACCCGTATGCGAAGCGGCCAGGTAAAGCCAACCGGCCATCCTCACTTCACGCCGCTGGGCATCAAGCGTGATCAGGAAATAGGCGCACACGGTGAACAACTCCCATCCGATGAGGAAGAGCAGGCTATTCGAACTCAGGAGGACGAGCGCCATGCACAGCAGCAACGCACTCCACCAGGCGCGACCGCGAGGGGCGGAGCGTGAATGCGCGGCATCGGTCCAGTACTCGTGGGAGTAGGCTCCAGCCGCCCCGCCGACCACGGCGAGCAAACCCAAGAACATCGCGCTCAGGCCATCCAACCGCAAATGCACCTCCTCACCGCCCAGGAAAAAGCCGCTATGCCAATCCCAGACAACCCCCTTCGCCAGAACCCAACCGGCCACGCCAACTCCGACCATCGCCCCCCCCAACAATCCAGCTAGCCACCAGCGCGGCGAACGAAACGCACTGGCGAGACCGAGAAGCAGAAGGGCCGCAGCCACCGCCAAAAGCAGGCCTATGGTCATACACCAGCCCCCATAGGTTTACCCAGCCAGAGCCCCAGCGCGAACAAGATACTTGGCAATACCCTAGGCATGAGCAGGCTTCCTCTCTAGCGCCCGGGGAAGGTCCTCACTGATTCGCCGAATCGCCTGCATCAACTCGTCGCGACCCGCCTGCGCCATGACCAGTGATTTGAACTCCACATCTCGCAAAGCGAAGGACAGCCGAGAGAGCAGGTGCAAGTGCGCCCGCATGCTCGAGCTAATCATCGTGAACAAAGCATGGACCGGCTCGCCGTCCAGGGCACCGAAATCGATCGGTTTCTCCAGAAAACACAAGGAAACCAAGGGCTTGTTTACGTGAAGAACAATGGGGTAGCGCGAATGAGGGATCGCCACGCCGTCTCCAATTCCAGTCGAGGCAAGTTCCTCCCGCGCCAGCAACACCTGCAGCAGAAACCCACGGTCCACTTCGTCGGGCAACCGCACCACCTCCACAGCACTGCGGAGGGCGGATTCACGATCCGAACCTCCGATCCGATAGAAAATGCCGCCGAGCTGGATGGCATCGAGGAGAGTCGGGAGGGGTAGGTCGGAATGCTCCGACTCCTGCAAGGCCCCGAGGGGGACGTTGAGCTTATTGGCAGTCGCCCATTCTAGGACTTCGGCGCGGCTAAAGCGGTACTGACCGCTCATACGGTACCCAGGAAGCTTCCGCTCATTCAACCAGCGGTAAACCGTCTTTTCCGAAACATCCAACATTTCGGACACATCTCTGACAGTTAGCTTCATTGTACCAGTTATTGCCTATTCATACTCACCAATAGACATCTTTGGACATTTCTTCCTGAAGCCGCGCGTTCTGTCAAATCGATTCTGGGCCTTGATGGAGCCGATCCGCGGGTTGAGAAGCTCCTCTCTTCCATCTGCTTCCTGAATGTAAGAGCCTTGTATCAAATATAATACGGATAGAATATTCAATGACAGGCTCCATCAATGGGCGAGCGCACCCCCCCGGACCATCGTCAATTCAGCCGTTCCGACCTGTCGTGAGGGGGCTCGACCTAAATCACGATCCCTGGTTACCTTTTCGGGGTCGGTGGCGATTCTATCGATGGAATGAACGGAACTGACTTACTGGTGGAGTTCAGAGCTACGCGGGCTGAAGCGGCCTTCAGCGGGTTGGTCCGCCGATACACGAACCTGGTGTTTTCGATCGCCAAGCGGCGGACCTCCGATGAGTTGCTGGCGCAGGAGGTGACCCAAATCGTCTTCATCCGCTTGGCCAAGACACCTCCCCTGTTGAACTCGGAAGCCCAACTGCTTGCTTGGCTGCATCGCACTACCGTTCATGTCTCCATTGATCTGTGGCGCTCCGAGACTCGTCGGCGCGCTCGTGAACACGACGTCGTGGCTATGCAAACTGATCGCACCGAGGAAGTCGCCTGGAAGGAGATGACGCCAGTTCTGGATGAAGCGCTGGATGGGCTCAACGAAACCGACCGCCAGGTGATCCTGCTTCGGTTTTTCGAACAGAAAACGATGGCCGAGTTGGGCCGGGAGTTTGGGGTTACGGAGGATGCGGCCAAGATGCGCGTGAGCCGGGCGCTCGAACGATTGCGCACACAACTCAGCGGCTCGGGGGCGACTTGCAGCACGGCGTTGCTCGGGACACTCCTATTCGAGCGGTCGGTCGAAGCCGCGCCAACAGGCTTGGCCGCCATTTTGGCGACCATCCGGATCTCGGCACCCACGGGGCTGGTAGGTGGTCTGGTCGGATTCGTCCATGAAGCGTCCAGGTTGAAACTCCTATCGGGGTTGGGGATAGCGCTTCTGGTCGTTGTCACCACCCTCCTCTTCCTGGATGCAACGAAGCGCAGCCGCAGTCCAGGCGAGGGGTCGGCGGGACCGGCCGGGTTGGAGCAGGAGAACGCGCTGAGGAACACGGCCCTGCTGGCTGCAAACTCAGAAACCAACAGCCTGGGCGAACCGGGAAACCCCGACCCGGTGAAGCTGGTCCAAGGCGTAGTCCGTGCCCGCCAAGGCATTACTTCCGGGATCATCAGTTTCGAGATCTTGACCCAAGGCAACGTTACCCGCCCTGAGGCCACCAATCGACTCCAACTCAAACTCCAGTTCGAAGAGGGACGCTGCTGGGCAGAATCCGTCGGCCAGGAGTATCGTTACGTCACCCCCATCCTCGGAGGACCCGAGGCTGAGGCGATCGTGAAACGCGCCGACCAGATGTCCCGCGACCAGGCTGTCCGCGAAGGCCTCCTTCAGGCCTTTCCCTCCCGCCACGTCGGGTTCTACGACGGGGATTCCTTGACCGACTATTGGGAAACGGACAGTTCTCACCCCAGCACGTCCATCGACAAGCCGGGCCGCTCAGGCGGTTTCATCTTCGACCCGCGTTGCCTCGGGATTAGCACGAGCCTGTATGTCGAAAACACGGTCGAGAACTGCCTGGCGTATAAGGAAGCCAAGGCCATGACCTTGGTTGGGGAGGACTCCATCGAAGGCAAACCCACGTGGCATGTCCAGGTCCAGTCCAAGTACGACGCCACCTTCGATATCTGGATCGATTCCCTCCACCCAACTCGCGTTCTCAAGCTTCAGGTCAACGGCAACGTCGCGCTGTCCCGCTATTCTGATACCGACCTCAAGGATCCCCTTCCGACCGAGGTCAGAAACATCGATTACCGCAATGGAATCCCTCGTTACGAGACCCGGGTTATCCGCCTCAGCACCCAGTATGATGTGCCCATCGACCCGGCCTGTTGGACCCTCAGCGGCCTCCATATGAGAGTGGGAACAACCGTCAACGATAACCGGATCAGCCGGAGCATCGGGTATTGGACCGGAACCGGGCTTTCCGACGATCTCCCGAGCAAAGACAAGACGCAGGAAACGCCCCCCAACCGGGCGGAGTTGCTCGCACTGCTCGACCATGAGCCCACCGATCCCGCAGCCTTCGAGGCGGCCCAGTGGATCCTGCTCAACTCCCCTGACGGCGCGGATGTCGAGAAAGCCGCAGGAGTGATCCTCCAGATCCATATCCAACGCCCCGACTTGGTGAAACTCACCCAGGAGTTGGAGCGAATGCGCCACCAATGCTCGAGCAATCTGCTGCAGGCCATGGTGGACCAGAACCCTGCCCAGGAGGTGCGCGGCAACGCCTGCCTGGCTCTGGCGACGCTGCGAAAGGATGCGGCCGAGTATGGCAAGAACCAGCAGGCCGCTGCCGAATCGGTACGGCTCTATGAGCGAGTGATTGCCGAATTCGGACAGGTCAAACAACGGGGCTACCCTCTTGCTGAACTTGCCCGCCCTGAACTCTCAGAACTGCGCCGGCTCACTATCGGCAAGGCAGCACCGGAAATCGACGGTTGCGACCTGTACGGCAGGCCCATGAAGTTGAGCCATTATCGCGGCAAGGTAGTGACACTCCTGTTCTGGAGCGCCTTCTCCCCCTCCGAGCACGAGGCGCGCGAATCTCGCAGGCTGGTCGAGCAAATGGACGGGAAGCCTTTCGTTTTGCTGGGTATCCCTTCCTGCGACCGGCCTGAGGATGCAAAAAACGCAGCCGAAACTAACCAGATGAACTGGCCCTCGTTCCAAGACACCCGGGGAGGTCCGATTTCTAAAAGCTATAACGTCAAGAGCTGGCCCACGGTTTTCGTTTTGGACCGCCAGGGTATCATCCGTTACCGCGGCCTCCATCATCGCAGTGAAATCGCGGCCGCCGTAGACAAGTTGCTCCTGGAATAGAAGCGGGGGCACCACCATCCTCAGCAACTGACTCAAAGGACGAAGTTCATTTGAGGACCCTCCGGGCGACGAAACGAGCTGGCCGAAACCACTGGCCAATCCTCGCTCAATCCAGCTCGACGACAGGCCACATGGAACATTTGGGAGATCTGGTCGGCAAAGATTCCTTCCCCGCGCATCCGGCTCCCAAAACGGGCGTCGTTGAGCTTTCCATCCCGGATGGCCCGGATCCGACTGAGGACTTTCTCCTTCCTGGCAGGCTCATGACGTTCCAGCCAGGCTTCAAAGAGTGGGGCGACTGCCAGTGGCAGACGAAGTACCTCTTTTCCGGCCCAGCGGGCTCCGGCATCGGCAGCGGCTTTGATAATGCTGGGTAGCTCCGGTTCATTCAGCCCGGGGATGATCGGTGCGACCAGCACTCCAACCGGGATACCCGCGTTGGAAAGCGTTTCCACCGCTGCCAGTCGTTGACTTGGGGAAGAGGTGCGCGGTTCGAGCTTCCGCGCAAACTCGGAATCCAGCGAGGTGATGGAGATGTGCACCGCCACCGCCTGAAAGGCAGCCAACTCCTTCAGCAGATCAAGATCGCGTGTGACCAGGTGGTTCTTGGTAACGATGCTCACCGGATTGCGAAACTCCGCCAGGACTTCCAGGCAACCACGAGTGAGTCGGAACTTGCGCTCCGCCGGTTGATAGGGATCGGTCACGCCGCAGAGGGCCAGGGTCTGCGGTTTCCACTTTGGGGACGCGAGTTCCTTTCTCAGGAGTGTCGCGGCATCTTGCTTCACCAGGATCCTCGTCTCGAAATCCAGCCCGGCAGAGAATCCCAGGAATTCGTGAGTGGGCCGGGCGTAGCAGTACGCACAGCCGTGTTCGCATCCACGATAGGGGTTGATGCTGGTGTCGAAGCCGATGTCGGGGCTTTCGTTACGGCTGATGATCGAACGCGAATCATCCCGGTAGAAGTGGGTGGTGGGCGCAGGATCCTGCTCCGGGTCCCAGTCAGCGTCCCGCTCGTACACAAGCCGCTCGAAGCGGTTGGGCGGGTTCCCGGCAGCCCCACGGCCGCGAAAGGTTGGTACGCTTCCTGACACACCGGGAGTGTGCCCCGCTTTGCCCAACCAAGCAAGCCAGCCAGAATTGAAACTTGGATTCTTTACAAAGGAAACGAAGGGGAGGGGTTGAGATGCTCCACCATGAAAACCGAAGCGGACAGGAAGCAAAGACCTTCATCTCTCCCCCTTCCCTCTGCTTCCATCTGCTTCCAGGACCCACTCAGTGCTTTACCAGCACCTCGTAACCGTAACGGACGATCATGGCCGTCACTACGCCCAGGAAGAGCCTGCGGATCCAGGTGTTGCCCTTGGTGATGGCGAAATGCGTTCCGCACCAGGAGCCCGCCACGTTGGAGGCGGCCATGGGAATCGCGTAGGAATAGTAGATTTTCCGGGTACCGGCGAAAAACAGAATCGCAGCCACGTTGGTGGAGAAATTGATCAGCTTGGCGGAACCGGATGCACGTAGAAAATCGAAGCCGAAGATGCCGATCAAGGCAAAGATCAGAAAACTTCCGGTGCCTGGTCCAAAGAAGCCATCGTAGAAACCGATCACTGCACAGACCAGGGCCAACCACAGCTTTCGCCCAGCTGCGCTAAAACGAGGCTCATGCACCTTTCCTGCGTTCTTGTTCCAAATGGTGTACAACAGCACCACGACCATCATGATGAGCATGAACGGCTTTAGGAACGCGCTGCTGACGCGGCTGACCGTCCAGGCTCCGGCGTAGGCCGCCAGGAAGGCCACCAAGGCGGATGGCCAGAGCGACGACCACTCGAGGGAAAGTCGGCGAGCGTAGCGGTACAAGGCGAATCCTGTACCCCAGATCGAGGAAAACTTGTTGGTTCCCAGTACGGCCGGGACATTGCCCGCCAAACCGGGTGGCAAGATGACCAGCAATGCGGGCAGTTGGATAAGCCCACCCCCGCCCGCAACCGAATCGATGAATCCGGCGAGAAAGCTGAAGAAGCAAAGCAGCGCGTGACTCATGGAAGCAAATCAAGAAACCGTTGGATCCAGGGATTCTGCCCTGCCCTACGCCAAGCCAGGCAGAGATCAGCCGTGATTCCCTCCTGTAGGGGGCGAAAAACCACGCCAGGATGGGGCAACTCCCGTACCGATTCTGGGAGCAACGTCACACCACAACCGGAAGCGATGAGCCCGAGCAAGGTATAGCCACGGTCTGCCACCTGCAGCACCCTGGGCTTGAAGCCAGCGGCGGTGCATCCATCGAGAACGCATTGCACTACGCCCGGATAGGTCTGTTCGGAGAGCATCAGGAAGAAATCCTCCGCCAAAGCCCGCAAAGGCACCGAGCGTCGGCGCGCAGCAGGATGTCCGGCGGGCAGCGCTGCCACCAGGGAACAGGATCCGATCTTCCGCTTCTCTAACCCCGCTTGGTCGGCTTCCTGGGCAAAGCCGATGAACCCCAGGTCGAGTTTTCCGTCCGCGAGTTGGGCGGCCTGTTGGGTCGAGGTAAGATCGAGGAGGTGGACCGCGACCTCGGGATGAGCCTTGCGAAAACGGGAGATCAACGCCGGAGCCTGCGTATGAAAGAGCCCCCACACGTAGCCCACTCGAAGCTGTCCCCGCTCCGCGGCACCCTGATCTTTGGCAATCTGCACCGCATCGGCGGCTCGTTGGAGCAACTGGCGGGCCTCTACCAGGAACGCCTCCCCCGCCCCCGTCAGTTTCACTCCTTTGGGGGACCGATGAAACAGGAGCACCCCCACTTCCTCCTCAAGTTGGCGCAATTGGCGGCTCAGAGCCGGTTGCGCCACCCGGAGCTGCGCGGCAGCCTGGGTGAAGCTCCGTTGTTCGGCTACACTCACAAAATAGCGCAGGTGACGCAGTTCCACGCCCGCATCATACCTGGAAGGCATCAAGGTGCGAACAAAGAAGTATTACCCGCCTTTCCTCACCCGTGTCACAAAGGCAGGATGAACTGGAATCATCGTTTTGCCCAGCGAACCCAACGGACCCACCGTACCGCCGTCCGCGAGATCCTCAAACTCGCCAACCAACCGGGGATCATCTCTTTCGCAGGTGGAATGCCGGCGCCCGAACTCTTTCCAGTCGAAGCCATTCGCACGGTCACCGACCGAGTGCTGCGCGACCACGGCCCCAAGGTTCTGCAATACGCGGAAACCGAGGGGATTCCGGAACTGCGCGACTGGATCGCGGAGAACGCTTCCCGAACGGGAGCCCGGGTGAAGCGCGAGAATGTCCTCATCCTGAACGGTGCCCAACAGGCTATCGATCTGGTGGGAAGGGTGTTTCTGGACCCAGGCGACCTGGTCCTGCTCGAGAACCCAACCTATCTGGCAGCGCTTTCGGCTTGGCGACCCTTGGATGCCCGGTTTCACGAGCTTGCTTGTGATGACGCTGGTCTGAGGACCGAATTCCTCCCGGAGGTTCTGCCGACCGATGCGAAAGCGGTCTACACCATCCCCACGTTCCAAAATCCACAGGGAACGACGATGACGATGGATCGGCGGCTCGCGCTGATCGACTGGTGTGGGAGACGTAGCTTGCCGCTCATCGAAGATACTCCGTACGACTCACTCCGATACGAGGGTAAAGTCCTTCCGAGCCTTCTGGAACTCGAGTTGGAGTCGGAGCCCCAGCCCAGTTGGGAAGAGGGAGGTTGCGTGGTCCAATTGGGTACCTTCTCCAAGAGTATTGCACCCGGCCTGCGTGTCGGTTGGGCCATTGCCCCCCAACCGGTCATTGAAAACCTGGTGCGCGCCAAGCAAGCCTCGGATCTGCACACCAGTCCTTTCACTCAACGGATCGTCTTGGAACTCCTGCGGAATGGGATAATCGAGCAGCAACTTCCCAAGCTCCGCGAGGTTTACCGGGCCCGGCGCGACGCTATGTTGGAGAGTCTCGCACGGTCCATGCCGCAGAGCGTGTCATGGACTCGTCCGGAGGGGGGCATGTTCCTCATGCTGACGGTGCCTGCGCAACTGGATACGGCGGAGCTCCTGCCCGAAGCCCTGAACGAGGGCGTCGCTTTCGTTCCCGGCGTGGAGTTCTACCCGGATGGCTCCGTGCACCACACCATGCGCCTCAATTTTACCCGGCATAACGAGGCAGAGATACGGGAGGGAATCCGTCGGCTGGCCAGGGTCATTCGGCGGAGTCTTTCCGACACGACTGGCCAGGTCGAGTCCACGTTGTGTAGTCAGGGAAGGTGACGCCCGTACTGTACCGCAGACAGCCTTGTCTGCTGTATCGCCGACTGCCGAGTCGGCGGGCCTTCCGCACTTGCACACGAGGCGGGTTAGGCAACCCGCGAAACGGCAGGCAAGGCTGCCTGCGCTACAGGGGAGGTGGCTTTCCCCCACACCCTGCGCTGCTCCAAGGCCAATCTTGGGGACAGGCGCAAAGGCCCGCTCTCACTGGGTTGTTTCTTATGTATCGCCGTATGCGTGACTTTTCATCGTCATTCCGGATCCAGTGATCGAACGACTCTGCCTGCCAGAACGTTTCACCGACAGAACCGAGCAAACGGTTGGCCTGCTTGGCGATGAACTGTTTGCGGCTCTTCACAATCTCACTCAGGGTGAAGTTGGGCATCGGCCAGAGGATCCAATGCACGTGGTTGGGCATGATAACCCAGTCATCGAGCAGATATGGCGCTCCGTGAAAATGCCAGAGTGCGTCCTTCGCTAGCGCAGCGACCTCTGGCCGACCCAGAGGACAAGCCCCAGCACCCCGGTCCAGGTAACGTTCCACCTTGCGATGATAGTCGCGATCAATGGTTTCGGCTGTGTCCTGTGGTTGTGCGGCTTGGGCCTGGGTGAGCCCATTGGCTTCTCGCAGGCGCAAACTCTCGTTCTTCTCGCTGAGCAGTCGGAGTAGTACTTCCTTGGGCAGAGAGTCTGCCAGCCGAAAGGTAACGAAATATGAAGCACCCTCCCGTTTGACGTGTGGTAAATAACCTCGAGTATGAATGCCGCTGCGCAGCGGGTTTGGAGTCGCCGTGGAAAGACCATGGGCCCGCAATTCAAAGCGGACACGCTCAAGACTGGAATTCGGCTCCTCCGGACGCAACGGAGGCTTTCTACGAAGGCGAACCCGGAAACGCAACCCAAAACTCGTGCCGCAGACCGCCTTGTCTGCCGTATCGCCGACTGCCGAGTCGGCAGGCCCATGCCCTTCGCACACTAGCCAGGTCAGGCGACCTGCGAGACAGCAGCCTGGCAGGCTGCGGCACGGGGATCCCAACCACGGAATTCAACTTGAATTGCGGTAAGGGGTTGGGCACCGTTCACGGCACGTGAAACTACGGCTTCATCTCCAGAATGTGCATGCGCCGGATCGCAGCATGAAGAGCCTGTTACCCCATTTCCTTGCCGGTGCCAGTTTGAGTCTTCTCTGCTGGGCTGGCGTTGCGCAGGGCTCAAGCCCCGCCAGAGAGGTTCCCTTGACCAATCCCTTGCTTCAGGCCTGGAAAGGCCCTTATGGAGGCGTGCCTCCGTTCGACCAAGTCCAAGTCTCTCACTTCAAACCCGCACTGGAAACCGCGATGGCGGAGCAACTGGTGAGCGTGGAGAAGATCGCGGGCAACCCAGCCCCCCCCTCTTTCGATAACACCCTGGCTGCCATGGAAGGTTCAGGACGGACGTTGGAGCAGGTGAATGCGCTCTACAACGTCTGGTCCTCTGCCATGAGCTCCGACGAGTTTCAGGCAGTCGAGCGGGAGATGGCGCCCAAACTGGCTGCGTTCCAGGACCAGATCACGCAAAACGAGAAGCTTTTCAGCCGCATCGCTTGGGTGTACGAGCACCGCGACGCAGCGTGCAAGACACCCGAGCAAAAACGTCTGGCCTGGCTCTACTATAACAATTTTGTCCGTGCCGGAGCCCGACTGGATGCAACGGCCAAAAAGAGGGTCGCCGCCATCAATGAGCGGCTCGCCGCACTCTACACCAGCTTCACCCAAAACGTCCTGGCAGAGGAATCAGGGTACAAGCTGATTCTGGAGAAGGAGGCGGACCTGGCGGGCCTGCCGCCTTCTGTCGTCTCTGCAGCTGCCGCCGCAGCGGAGACTCAGGGTCAAAAGGGAAAATGGGCAATCCTGAATACTCGCTCGATGGTGGAACCCTTTCTCAGCTACGCACACCGCCGTGACCTACGGGAAAAGGTCTGGCGCACTTTCTACGCGCGGGGAGATCATGGCGATGCGCGTGACAACAAAGGGCTGATCACGGAAATCCTGAAACTCCGCGCTGAAAGGGCTAAAGTGCTCGGCTATGCCACCCATGCCCACTGGCGCGTGGAAGACTCCATGGCCAAAACGCCCCAAAACACCCTCCAACTCATGGAAACCGTGTGGGAAGCGGCCCGCGCCCGCGTCTTGGAGGAGGTTGCGGATATGCAGGCCATCGCCGACAAGGAGAAGGCGGGCATTCGCATTGAGCCCTGGGACTATCGTTACTACGCCGAAAAAGTGCGGCAGGCCAAGTACGACCTGGACGCCAACGAAGTGAAAGCCTACCTGCAGATGGACAAACTGCGTGAGGGCATGTTCTACGTGGCGAAGGAGCTCTTTGATCTGCATTTCACCCCAGCAACCAATGTACCGGTCTACCACCCGGATGTGAGGGTGTGGGAGGTACGAGAGGGCACTGGAAACCTCATCGGACTTTGGTATTTTGATCCGTACGCCAGGCCGGAAAAGCAGTCAGGAGCCTGGATGAGCGCTTACCGCAACCAGGAGCGTTTCGAAAGGGAGATCACCACCATCGTCTCCAATAATTCGAACTTCGCCAAAGGTGCCGCAACCGAACCCACCTTGGTGAGTTGGGATGACGCTCGCACTCTATTCCACGAGTTCGGGCACGCGTTGCACGGCCTCTGCTCGAGCGTCTCCTACCCTTCCCTCTCGGGCACCTCGGTCGCCCGGGACTACGTGGAGTTCCCATCGCAGATCCTTGAACACTGGTTGCTCGCGCCGCAAGTCCTCAACCAATTTGCTCTGCACTACCAGACCGGGAAACCCATGCCCAAGGAATTGGTGGAGAAACTCGAGCGTTCTTCCAAGTTCAACCAGGGCTTCGCCACGGTGGAATTCCTGGCGGCCGCACTGGTGGATATGCAGATTCATCTGGCAGGTGACACCACAATCGACGCGGCCGCTTTTGAGAAAGCCGCTGTTGAGAAGATCCGCATGCCCAAAGAGGTGGTGCTGCGGCATCGCCTACCCCATTTCCAACACATCTTTGCCAACGACGGCTACTCCGCTGGCTATTACAGCTACCTTTGGGCCGACACCCTCAGCGCTGATGCTTACGAAGCCTTTGTCGAAGCCCAAGGCCCGTTCGACAAACAGGTGGCTGCGAAGCTGAAGAAATTCGTGTTCTCGGCGGGGAATACTGTAGATCCGGCCGAGGCTTACCGTGCTTTTCGCGGCCGCGATCCCGGCATCGGCGCCCTCATGCGCGATCGTGGATTCCCTGAGCCCGCTAAAGGGGCAACTGGGGGAAGTCCGGCCGGGAAATGAGGTCCATTGGCGGTCCTTGGCAGCCCGGAACCGGCATCTTTCCATTTTGAGATCAATGGCTTACGAAAACGGGCTGCAAATATGGAGTTAACCTCCATATTTGCATAGATACTCCGCACCGCCGCCCTGGCGCGTGGGCTGGGTGTGGACGGCAAGACAGTGGGTAACGTAACGTCCCTGATCGGACGCGGGCGACAAGGATCGCAGCGAAGGTCAGGGCTCTATCGTCATGGCCACCATGAAAGGAGCAGCGTCGGTCATCCAGGAGATGTAGTCCACAGACTCGATCTCGACGCTGGGCAAAGGGTTCGACCAGGTGGTCAGGAAAAGACGCCGAGGCGGCGGCCCCGGTCTAGGCCCTGTTGGAATGCCAGGTCCGAGAACCGGCCCCAAAGCCCGGCTAAACTCTCCCCCGGGGCCAGGACCAAAACCGGCACCGGGAGCGCCTTCCCGACCTCCCCGAGGTCCGGCACCAGCACGAGGAGTCTCTCCAGCCTCAGCGTTCGACCGGTTGTCTGCACCGCCGCTCAACTCCTCCCAAGCGATGACCGCTCCATCGTTCTGCTCCGGGCCGCCCGCGGGTCGATACCAATCAAGCACATCCTGGCCGTAGAGGATGGGGATATGGCGGCGCTGACCGTCCGCGAAGTGCACGACATAGGAGCCGATTTGTCGTCCGACTCTCTCCTTCCATCCGGTGGCATGCAAAAAGTGGAGCCGACGGCAGCGTTTGCCCACGGGAATCCCCCGTACTTCGCTGGGGTAGCCCTGATCGCGAAGTTGGGATCCAGCCAACTGGACGATGCCCCGGACGTCAAAGGGGATTCCACGAAACTCGCCGACTCCTTTTGTCAATGCCAGGAGAGAACCTGAAGCGCCTTGGTGCCAGTTGTCATCCAAAGCTGCAGTGTAGAAAGCAGTGAGATCGACCAACCGATCCGAGGCCTCCGTCGATCTCACTGGCACTTTCGGCTTGGGGCGGCTTCCTTCGACCAATTCCTGGCGTGCCTGGCGATCTCGGAATCTCATCCACCCCTGAAAACTGCCCCAGATCACGCTTCCCAGGATGATTACCAGGAAAACGCGGAGCAGGATTCCCGTCAACCGCTTGACTGTGTCGAGAAAGCCCAACCAAAGCTGCCATAGCTCCGCCTCGGGCATATTGGCTCGAACCCAATGCCGGTCAAAGGCCAGGTAGTAGATCCGGTTGCGTACCCTCAGGAGGCCGCGGTCTTCGCGCGTCACCCCGGACAGTCGGAGCACACTCACCAGGGGATTCGTCTCCTCATCCGCCACCGGCGCGATTCTCTCCAGGCCCAGACCCATCCGGAAAAGCCCAGACACGAGCGTGGTCCGGTGAACCTTGCGATAGAGCTGGAGAAGTTTGGCTCGGTCTGCCTCGCTCCGCAAAAGCCGTTCCCGCACAAACAACAGGTTGTCGTCACGCTCCCGAGCGCGATGGGAAAGGAAAAGCGCGCGACAGACACGATCCACCCCGCGGCCCAGCCAGACCGACTTATCGGTGGCCACCGCCTGGCAGAGGCGTTGGGTGAGATAAGGATGACCGCCGGTCCAATACAGAATGCGCCGCAGGATACTCTGCGCAGTCCACCGGGACCGTCCCAGCGCCCCTGCCAATGGCAGCGCTTCCTTCTCTGTGAAATCGCGCAATTCGATCCGCCGCGCGATGTTGAAAGGGGTCATCCGAACATCCTTGATGAGGTCGCTCGGGGTCGCCACTCCCAAGAGGCAGAAGGCTACCCGGCTCAACTCCGGATCCTGGGCGCGCGCGGTATAGCAGTGACGGATGGCCGCAAAAAACTCATCGGTGGAAAAAGGCATGGACCGGACCACATCAATCTCGTCCACGAAAATCGCTAAGCGGCCCGTCACCCGCGCCAGGGCCAGATCCCGGATCGCCCCGAAGAATCGCTGAACCGGGCCCAGGCTCCCATGCGACTGCCAGTAGTCCTCAAACTCATCCTCCATCCGCAACTGTCGTCCCAACCGAGCCATCAGACCGTCGTACCACTGTTCAGGGGTCAGGTTCTGGCCAATGGCAGTCAGGTCAAGCACCGCGTAATGGACGCCTTGAGCCTGGAGTTTCTGAGCGGTTCGCACCATCAGTGAGGATTTCCCCATCTGGCGCGAGGTCAGCACATAGCAGAACTCACCCCGAAGCAGGGCGGCCAATAACTCGTGGTCGGCCTCCCGCTCCACGTAGCAAGGGGCGTCGGCTCGGAGGGTACCGCCGGTAACGTAGAAGCTCGGCGCAGGGGTGGTCACAGCAGATGCCGACGCAGGTACATCGCGTACAGGCGGCAGCGGAGTCGGGCTTCCGAAGGCGTTTCACCGGAGAGCACCCCAGCGCTGCGGAGGCGATAGAAGCTCTCTGGGGACAGGCCCGGACGGTCATGCAACAACTCGCCCAGAGAATCGGCCAAAGCCACATCCTTGGCCAACAGCACCAGGATGCGCCGCAAGTGGTCCCCGTAGAACCCTTCATCCCGCGGAGCCAACTGCTCGAACGATGCGAAGGTCATGCGTTTGGTCGTGAGTTCATGCAGACCACGCCGAACAAGATAAGGATGTCCTCCCACCAGCTTCGTCAGCTGGTTCAGCTCCTCTGGATCCTTCAAGGGACTTCCGTGGCGCCGATTGAGCTCGGCGATCTGGAGCGGTTGGAAGTCATCCAAAGCCAAACGGGTCCCCACGTTGAAGGGGGATTGGTTCAAGTCGGTGATGAAAAGGTGAGCTTCGGTGGCGTAGACGATCACCAGCGAGAGATTGGCCCAGGGGCCTTCCGGATCGAGAGATCGTTCGTTGTGCCAGGATCGGAATAACCCAAACACTTCGCTGCCGAAGGGGCATCCGAAGAGCCGGTCCACCTCGTCCAATCCCCAGACCAGCGGCCGCCCGAGTTTGCCCAGGACTTCCCGCCGCAGGAATCGCTCGAAGTTCACATTCGGTGCCCGATTCGGATCCCAGACCTCCGAGGGCATCACGGAAAGCCCCAGCTGGTCAGCCAACGATTCCGCCAGCGTAAGGTAGAAGTTGTTCGCGGAAGCCAGGTTGGTGGCGTTGAGCTTCTGGAGGTCTGTGCACGCAGCCTGGTACCGGCTCTCCCGCGCAAACTGTAAACCTCTCGCCAACAGGGAGGTCTTCCCGATCTGCCGAGCACCCTTGATGAGGATTAGGCAATCCTTTCGGGTAATCGCATTGCGAATCTCGGTATCCGCCGGACGAAGCACGTAGAATTCCGAGTTGAGAGGGGTTGCTCCACCGATGGACTCCAAAGCCGTCGGCACCCCCACACCCTGGGTAGAGGGGATCTCCGCTTTCTGGTGAGGTTGAGGTACGGGGAGCGGAGTAAGGCGGTGCCCCTTCATCGGCAACTTGGCCGAGGCCGGCTCCGGAGCGGGCAGATGTTTCAGCGCATTCAGAACCTCCGCCAACAACCCCTCATCGTCCTGCGGACCTTCCCAGAGAAAGTACTGGATAGGTTCCAGAATACCCCGCATCGGCTCCGGCAGCGGCCCGGTGAAACTCACACGAATCGGCAGCAGCTTGGGCCGACCCTGCCGAAACTGGGCTACCTCATGAGCATGCTCCACCTCAAAACCCATCATCTCGCTTCGGGCAGACTCGGCGGAAAGAATCGGGATCACCGCGTCCGAGGTGCGGATCTGCAGTTCGATCTCCTTGGCCCAATCCACCCCGAGTTCCAGGTGACGGTCCACAAAGACGGGGTATCCGACCTCCAACAGCCTCTTTTCCAACTGCGCCATCACATGCTCGTCCAACTCCGCATGGCGTTTGTAAAGGATTGCCACTCGAGGCAGGGACGGATTCGTCGTAGAGCCCTCGGCACCGGGATCAGAATTCATAGATGGAAGAGAGGAGGCCATAAACGACTGAATCCTACTCACTTTTGCAGGGCACGCAAGACCTGGAACGAAGCATTTTGACTGTGAATTCCCGGTGAATAACCCAGAGCAAGTCTGGTTTGCATGGAAACCCAAATCACGGTCTGCTAGAGGCATGGCAGAGACCGTCCTGAGTGATACCGAAAAACCGAACGCGGACCTGAAGAAGACCCGTCGGCAACGATCCAACCTCGCGGATCCGATGAGAGTAGACCGTCTGCCTCCCCATTCGATTGAGGCGGAGCAAGGCGTTCTGGGCTGCATTCTCCTTTCCCCCAAAGAGGGAGTTGGGATCTGTATCGAGAAGCTCAAGGGAGATCCGACGTCCTTTTACGACCTGCGCCACCAGACCCTGTTTGAGCATCTGATTGCGATGTATGATCAACAGGAGGCCATCGACATCGTCACCGTAGGCCAGCGCCTGCGGGACAAGAACCTGCTCGAAGGGGTAGGCGGGTATTCCTACCTGTCCAGCCTCATGGACGCGGTCCCTTCAGCAGCCAACCTTGAGTATTACATCCAGATCGTCCGGGAGAAGCATGTCCTGAGGCGGATCATCTCCACTTGCACCGGCATCGTGGGTAGAGCTTTCGAGGAACAAGACCAGGTGGAATCGCTGCTGGATGAAGTGGAGCGGGACGTGCTGAAGATCGGCGAGGAAAGGGACGAAACAGCCGCCCGCAGTACGAAGGAGTTGGTGCGCAAGGCGATTCAGACCATTGAGGATTACCAGCAACGCCAAGGACAAATCCGCGGGTTGGCCACTGGGTTTCAAGATCTGGACAAGATGACGAGCGGACTCCAACCGGGCGACATGATCGTCATCGCGGCCCGTCCCAGCATGGGAAAGACGTCGCTGGCGATGAACATTGCGGAGTACGTTTCGCTGGATCTCAAGTTGGCGGTGGGTGTTTTCAGCCTGGAAATGACGTCCGATTCCTTGGTGTTGAGAATGTTATGCTCCAGAGCACGGGTCAACCTGCGCAGCATCCGGGAAGGCTTCATTGCCGAAAGGGACTTCCCCAAACTCACCAGTGCTGCCGGAAGGATGGCGAATGCCCCCCTGATCATCGACGACAGTCCGGGACTCTCGATCCTGCAGTTGCGGGCCAGGGCTCGGCGGATGAAGCAACAGCATGATATCAAGCTATTTGTGATTGACTACCTCCAATTGCTCCATTCTACTTCGCGGAAGGCCGACCAGAATCGCCAGCAAGAGATCGCAGATATCTCGAACGGGGTAAAGGCTCTGGCAAAAGAGCTGTCTGTGCCGGTCATTGTCTTAAGCCAGCTCAATCGTGACGTGGAGCGGGACAAGAGCCGGAAGCCCAAGCTTTCGGACTTGCGCGAGTCTGGTGCGATCGAGCAGGATGCTGATCTTGTTGGTCTGCTGTACAAAGCGGACCCCAGCAACCCCAACAAGGCTGCTGGCGAAGATGAAGATGAAGATGCGGTTGGTTCGGAAGCGTTGCCAGTCAATCTGCTGGTGGCGAAGCAGCGAAATGGACCCACGGGAGACGTGCATTTGACGTTCCTGAAGTCCTTCACACGGTTTGAAAGTCTGTCAAAAATCAGTCCGGACGATGTGCCAGCAGCCAACTGATATTGCTAGTTGGGCGGCTGGGCGTGTGTGTGTGTTGGGGGTGTGCGCAAGCATCCTCTGCAGCCCGGCCGCATTCGCTCAAGGCGCTGCTCCCTTAACCATCCGACGCGTCGAGATTCGGCATGTGGGCCCCCCCGCCGTCAGCGATGCCTTGATTCGCGCCAACATTCGGGTGAAAGAGGGCGAATCCTATAGCCGCAACAGCGTGGATGACGATGTGCGCAGCCTTTACGGCACCGGGTATTTCTACAACATCCGGGTGGTTGAAGAGGCCGTCGACGAAGGCGTTCGCTTGGTCTATGTGGTCCAAGGCAAACCGACGCTGACGCAGATCATTTTCTCCGGGAACAAGAAGTACAAGAATTCCAAACTCCTCAAGAAGGTTTCCTCCAAGACTGGAGAGCCGCTGGACGAACGCAAACTGTTCAGCGACGCCCAGGAGATCCAGAAGTATTACCAGAAGGCCGGGTACCAGAAGACGACGGTGAAGTATGTGCCCAACGTAGACGAACGTCTCGGAAAGGGCACTGCCACGTTCGAGATCGCTGAGTCCCCGAAGGTGAAGATTCGTGACGTGGTGTTTGTCGGCGCCGAGGCCTTCACGCAAAAGAAATTGCGGAAGACCATCAAGACACGCCGGCACTGGATGTTTTCCTGGTTGACCGGGAGCGGGACCCTCAAGGACGAGCAGTTCGAGGAAGACAAGGAGAAGCTCGCCGAGTTCTACCGAAACGAGGGCTACATCGATTTTGAGATCAAAGATGTTCAGGTAGATCAATACAACGAAAAGCGGATCATCCTGAAAATCTCGGTGTTCGAAGGACGCCGCTATCGCGTGGGCTCGGTCGACTTCCGCGGCAACAAGCTCTTCACCACCAACGCGCTGCTTTACGATCCGATCGTCAAAGAGAAGAATAAGTTCACACGAGGTCTCACTCTGAGCCCCGGACAGAATTTTACACCCACCGGCCTCAGTCGCGATCGGGAAGCGCTGGAGGATCTCTACGGCGCCAAAGGGTACATCGACGCGCGTATCGAACCGGTGCGGATTCCCAACACCGAGAGGGGCACCATGGACGTGGTGTACCAGATCGAGGAAGGCGAGAAATCCTACATCGAGAAGATCGATATCAAGGGAAACACCAAGACCAAAGACAAGGTGATCCGCCGCGAGCTCGCCATCAACCCCGGCGAGACCTTCGACATGGTGCGCGTCAAGCTGAGCACCAACCGTCTTTACGGTCTGAACTATTTTGCCAAGGTCGATGCGCAGCCTGAGCCAACGGATGTGCCTGACCGCCGCAACCTCTCTCTTACGGTGGAAGAAAAGAACACGGGCGATCTGCGCTTTGGAGTGGGCTTTAGCTCGGTGGATTCGCTCGTCGGCTTCGTGGAAGTCGGTCAGGGCAATTTCGATCTCTTCAAGCCTCCTTTCTTCCTCGGAACAGGCGGTGGCCAGAAGGTTCGCCTGCGGGTCCAGTACGGAACCGAGCGTCAGGACTATCAGCTGACTTTCATCGAACCTTGGTTCCTGAACCACAAGCTCGCTTTCGGTGTGGACCTCTACTACCGACAGCTCAATTATTACAGCGATCTCTACGACCTGATCCAAGGCGGAGCCCGACTCAGCCTGAGTCGCGTTTTGTGGAACGATTTCTGGATCGGAAGCGTCAGTTATACCCTGGAAAACATCGGCTTGGTCGACATGCCCCACCCTTACTCCTTGGTGGGCAGCGACGGCCAGACTCATACCTACGATCCGGTTCCTCCCGAGATTCGCATGGAAGAGGGCTACACCCTGGTGTCCAAAGCGGGCGCCTCGATCGCCTATGACACACGGAATAGCGTCCTGCTCCCGGACCGAGGTCAGCGAACGGTCTTTGAGACATTCGTCGCTGGGGGGCCACTCGGAGGGGACACGGACTTTTATAAGCTGGAGCTAACGTCAAGCCGCTATTTTCGGGGTTTCGCCAAAGGCCATGTGCTGGAACTGTCTGGACGCGTGGGTGTAGTGGACACCTATGCCAACTCGGATCGGGTACACCTCTTTGACCGTTTCTTCCTCGGAGGCCTTTACTCTTTGAGGGGCTTCGAGTACCGCCACGTCGGCCCCTTTGACGCCACCGGCGTGGAACCGATTGGTGGCGGTACATTCTGGTTCGGCACGGCCGAATACAGCATACCGATTATTGAACGTTTGCGGTTCGCCGTGTTCTATGATGCTGGCAACGTCTACCCGAAAGCGTACAGTTTCGATGTGTTGAACAGCGACTACAAGAGCTACTTGGATAACTGGGGCCTTGGCATTCGCCTAAATATCCCGATGGTGGGGCCGCTGCGGTTGGATTACGCGTTCCCGATCACCGTCGATAAGTTCAATGAGAACAAAGGCCGCTTCCAGTTTGGAGTGGGCTACACCCGCGAGTTTTAGCATTCGACACCGTTTACAGACAATGAGCATTACCAGGAACCTTCGCCACCAGATACTTCGTTTCGCCGTCGCTGCCGTCGTCGCCGCGTCGCTTGCCTGTCAGGCAACCGCAGAGACCAAATTGGCGGTCATCAACCTCAAGACCGTCTTTGATGGCTATTGGAAAACCAAACAAGCCGATGTGCAACTCAAGGAGCGACAAGGCGACCTTGAAAAGGCCCGCAAAGGACTGATTGAGGACTATCAGAAAGCCACGGAAGACTATAAGAAGCTCCTCGATAGCGCCAATGATCAGGCCGTCTCGGCCGACGAAAAGGAAAAGCGGAAGAAGAGTTCAGAAAGCAAGCTGCTGGAGATCCGCGAACTGGAACAGAACATTCAGTCTTTCGACCGTCAAATGGGGGAGCAACTGCGCACCCAAACCAAGCGGATGCGGGATAACATTCTCCGCGAAATTCGGGAGATCGTTGATAAGAAAGCCAAGTCCGGAAGCTACAACCTCGTCATGGATTCGGCTGCGGAGAGTGTGAACCAAACCCCAATCGTGCTCTTCACCTCAGGCGCCCCCGATTTGACTGAGGAAGTCTTGAACCAGCTCAACGCCAACAAACCTGCGGGCGTCCCGACTGGTTCGGAAAAGCCAGACGAGAAGCCGGCCGAAGAATCGAAGTAAGCGCCAGGCAAATCACCTTTGTCAGCCCCGCGAAGGCGGGGCTTTTTATTTGTCCGTTTCGGGGGGTAGGATGACCTGCTCCAAGAGCATCTTGAGGCCCGCATCTCGCTGGCTCGTGAGTCATTGCCGCAGATCCATTTTCGAGAAGCCTGCCCACGACCAGTTTAGAATGGAGCCTTCAGGGCACTTGACGCCCGGCGAAACCTGCCCTTTCTTCCTTCATGGACTTGGAACGGTTCACGACAAAGGCCCAGGCAGCATTGCAGGCCGCACAGCAACTGGCGCAACAAAGGTCGCATCAGGAACTGGATGGGGAACACCTTTTGTTGGCCCTTGCCCAGCAGGAAGATAGCCTTATTCCTCAACTACTAGCCAAGCTCGGCATCGACGCTTCGCGTCTGAGATCCGACCTCGAGAAGGAACTGGCGGGCCGGGTGAAGGTAAAAGGAGACGTAGAGGTATTCGCCGGAGCCCATTTCCGGAAGACCTTGGAGTCCGCCAGCAACGAGGCAGCCCTACTGAAGGACGACTACGTCAGTACCGAGCACCTGCTCCTCAGCCTGCTCAGCGCCGGTGGTCCTGCTCTAAAGAAGATATGTAAACTACATGGGTTAAAGCGGGAAGAAGTGCTAAAAGCCTTGTCGGAATTGCGAGGTAACCAGCGTGTCGCCGACCCCAATCCCGAAGACAAGTTCCAAGCTCTCGAAAAATATGGCCGTGATCTCACCGCGCTAGCGAGGTCGGGCAAGATCGACCCGGTGATCGGACGCGACGAGGAAATTCGCCGGGTGATGCAAGTGCTGAGCCGCCGCACCAAGAACAATCCCGTTCTGATTGGTGAACCTGGCGTCGGCAAGACCGCCATCGTGGAAGGTTTGGCGCGCCGGATCGTCAGCGGTGACGTGCCGGAATCGCTCAAGAACCGCAGGCTCGTCGCCATGGATCTCGGAGCCATGGTGGCAGGAGCCAAGTACCGCGGCGAGTTCGAAGACCGCCTGAAGGCCTTCCTGAAGGAGGTGACCGCCAGCGATGGCAGGATCATCCTTTTCATCGACGAACTCCACACCCTGGTCGGAGCGGGCAAAGCCGAGGGATCGGCCGATGCCGCGAACATGCTCAAACCCCAACTGGCCCGGGGAGAGCTGCGCTGCATCGGAGCCACCACCCTTGACGAATACCGAAAGCACATCGAAAAGGATGCCGCGCTCGAGCGGCGCTTTCAGCCGGTCCAAGTGGCAGAACCAACCGTGGAAGCGACCGTCGCCATCCTCCGTGGCCTGAAGGAGCGTTATGAAGTCCATCACGGGGTCCGGATTCAGGACTCCGCCTTAGTGGCCGCCGCCACCCTCTCGCACCGCTACATTGCCGATCGTTTTCTCCCCGACAAAGCAGTGGATCTGATGGACGAAGCGGCCTCGAGGCTGCGGATGGAACTGGATTCCATGCCTACCGAGATCGATCAGTTGGAGCGGCAGATGGTGCAGTTGGAGATTGAGAAGACCGCCCTGAAGAAGGAGAAAGACGAAGCTTCCGCAGAGCGGCTGCGCAAACTGGAGAAAGACCTGGCGGAACTGCGGGAGAAATCCAGCGCCTTGAAAGGTCAGTGGCAGAACGAAAAGGCCGCCATTAATGCGGTCTCCATCCTGAACAGCCAGATGGAGGCGGCGAAGCAGGAAGAAGAACAAGCCCAGCGCCAGGGAGATCTCAACCGCGCCTCCCAGATCAAGTACGGCACAATCCCCGAACTTCAACGGAAGCTCGCAGGCGCGCAGAAGGCGCTCCACGAGAGAAACTCGGAACAACGCCTCCTGAACGAGGAGGTCACCGAGGAAGACATCGCTCAGGTTGTTTCCGCATGGACCGGGATCCCCGTAACCCGGATGCTGGAAGGCGAGCGCAAAAAACTGGTGCAGATGGAACAGCGCTTGGGCAAACGGGTCATCGGCCAGGACGAGGCTCTCACCGCAGTCTCAAACTCGGTCCGACGCGCCCGCAGCGGCCTCCAGGACCCCAATCGGCCCGTTGGCTCCTTCATCTTCATGGGGCCAACCGGGGTCGGAAAAACCGAGCTAGCCAAGGCCCTGGCCGAGTTCCTTTTCGACGATGAGCATGCTCTCGTGCGCATCGACATGAGCGAGTACATGGAAAAACACACCGTGTCCCGTCTCATCGGTGCCCCCCCAGGATACGTCGGCTATGAGGAGGGAGGTCAGCTCAGTGAAGTCGTCCGCAGACGCCCCTACTCGGTCGTCTTGTTCGACGAGATCGAAAAGGCTCACCACGACGTGTTCAACGTGCTGTTGCAGGTCCTCGATGACGGCCGGCTTACGGATGGCCAGGGTCGAACGGTCGATTTCCGCAACACGCTCATCATCATGACCAGCAACATCGGCTCGGGTTTGATCCAGGATGCCTATCAGGAGAATCGCGTCTCGGCCTCGGAGTGGCAGGTGCTCGAAAAAGGGGTTCGCGATGAGCTCCGCCGCCATTTTCGTCCCGAGTTTCTCAATCGAGTGGACGACGTCATCCTCTTCCACCCACTCCAGGAGAAGCACCTCGCAGCCATCGTCGATCTCCAACTGGATAAAGTGGCTGGCCGCCTGGCAGCCCAACACATCACCCTCCAGATTCAGCCGACCGCTCGGAACATCCTGATGAAGGAAGGTTACGATCCTCAGTATGGGGCGCGCCCCTTGAAGCGCGCCATCCAGGACCTGCTTTTAGACCCCCTGGCCCAACGATTGCTCGACGGCCAGTTCAAGCCCGGCGACGCCATCGAAGTCTCCGCGCAGAAGGGGTTGATCGTTCTCGCTACCGCACCACCCTCCCCTTCCCCGTGAGGCAAAGTCGACCGAAGCCCTGCCCCTCTCGGACGGAACGAGTCAACTTCAGAACCAGCTCAATACCCGCTGGTTCCTGAGATAGATCAGCCCCAGAATCCGGCCTTCCACCGCCAGCAAGTACAACCCCACGAAGCCGCTCAAGGCGCCGGGGAGAATTGGGATCTTAGCTAAGCCCCCCATCAGGATGTCGAACACCATCGCCCCACCCACGGCGAGAAATAGTACGAAGCAAGCCGCCAGGTAGGATCCTGGAATTCGCAGGATGGAAGGGATCACCAAAACCGGGTTCACGCCACCCACGGTATCCATCATCGCCACCCCCAGAAGCGCCATGGGAAGATACAGCGCACCCACAACAACCAGAACCAAAGGCAACACCACCGCTCCAACCGTTCCCCCATGGTCCAACGCCGCCACCGCGCGAAAGAACCAAAAGAGACCCGGCATCAGGCACAGCACGATCGGCGTCATCATCTGCAGAAAGGGGGTGAGGATGTCGTCGGAGAAACTCGAAAACTCGGGATAAGCAGGCATCTCCTCCTCTCCCTGGGCCGACGCCAGGATGATGCTCTTCAAATACGACAGCATGTAGCCCGAGGCAAAGACGGCCACCAAGATCGCGGCCGGACCGGCAAATGCGCTGGCAAAGTCGAGAATCCCAAAGAAAACCGTACCCGTGGTGAGGAGGATCCATCCATTGCCTTTGAACGGGTAGGCGAACGAAGAGATCAAGCTGGGCGGAGTCTTAGGCTCGGGGACCGGCGGGACCAGGCTCCTTCGCGCAGGCGTCGCAGCCATAGGTTCCACCGGCAGTCTTAGCACGAACTCGTCCACTGTCACCCACTCGGTCGAATCCTCAAACCGTGCGTAGGCGCAGGAGGGAATCGATCCCATTCTTACCAAGTCTCGAAATGCCTCCAACTCGAAGGGCCCTATTTCCTGATTGTCCGTGTAGACCGCGATTCGCATATACCAATCCGCTCGCCTGTTACCCCTTCCAGAGGGCTCAATGGCATCGACAGCACTGAACACGGATCAGGGTACCGTTTCCACCTGCGGGTGGTACTATAGAGTGATGGCAAAATTGTAACCCAAGGCTGCCCTCAGCCGTGTCCATGCAGTTCAACAGGAGGCAGCAGAGAGAGCAGAGCCGTCAGACGGAGTCAGAATCGCTCCTCGCGGTCCGTTCAAGCGTTCACTGGACGGTGAAAGTGATACGTCCGTCTCGATCGTCAGACCGCTCAAGCCCGATCTCTGCTGTCTCCGCTGACTCCTGTTCTTCATTGAATTGTTACGGCTCAGAGCCAGGATTTCGAGTCAACACGCCGGGCTGCCTTCTTGTCCGAATGACGGGATTTATCGGCGAGCATCCGTTCTTTTGCCCCTCGACTCTTCTTGCGTTTCTGACGCCGAATCTTCTCCACTCGCGCCCGTTCCGCGGCCGCCTGACTCAACCGCTGTTCCTCAATCTTGTCCAGAAGGAGCCGTCGGGCCATAACCCGATTCAGGCCCTGTTGACGCGTTGTCTGACACTTGACCTGCAAGCCGGTCGGAAGATGGACCAGCATCACGCAAGTTGCCAACTTGTTGACATTCTGCCCCCCATGCCCCCCGGACCTCACGAAAGTCTCCTCAATATCGGATTCGCGAACGCCCAAAGCGGCCATCCTTTGGTCGATTTGCAGGTCCCTTTCGCGATTTGCAGGCGCGGCGTTCATGACAGCAGGTTAGCGAGCCACACAAACGAGATCAATTAGGATACCGTTCGTAAGGCTTAAGAATATTTATTGAATACTGTGGCTTCCACGCAGGAATGGAACCCGGTCTGCGTAGATATAGGTGGTTAGTGATGTAGAATACTGAGATACAGTATGGAGAACTTTGGTTGAGGTCTCCAGTTGGTGTTGGAACAGAACTTTTAGATAAATAACTCGTGAGTAGCACCTTACAATCGTCAATGAATCGCTGTTCTGGGTTTGCTGCCTGTTCTTGCAGCCGCCGGGCCGAGGTCGTTACGGAGTTTGTGCACTCCGTTCGACCTCCTTCCGCGAGGTCCGCCAGCAATATGGTTGGTGCCCCGATCTGGAAGCGCGCTTTGGATCTCGCCTGTATCGGACTGGCACTCCCGGTTCTCGCTCCCCTGATGGTTTTCCTGGCGGTCTTCATCAAATTGGCCTCTCCCGGCCCCGTCTTCTTCACCCAGACCCGCATTGGATACCGCGGCAGGACGTTCAAGTGCTTGAAATTCAGGAGCATGCGTCCTAATGCAGATACCAAGATCCATCAAAACCACCTCCGTGACCTGATTGCCTCCGATCGGCCGATGACCAAGATTGACGTGATGGGCGATCCTCGTCTCATTCCCTTGGGTGCCCTGCTCCGTTCCAGCGGACTTGACGAGCTACCTCAGCTGATCAACGTGTTGCGAGGTGACATGAGCATCGTCGGTCCCCGGCCTTGCACGCCCTACGAGTTTCAGGATTACCTCCCTTGGCAAAAAGAACGTTGCCACTCCCTCCCGGGCCTTACGGGACTCTGGCAGGTTTCGGGCAAGAACAAGACCACGTTTTCGGAGATGATCAACCTCGACATCCAATACGTGCGCAACCGCACCTTGGTTGGGGACCTGCGGATCATGTACAAGACCTTTGCGACGGTGTTCGGTCAAGTGAAAGAGACCGTTGAGGCAGCGCCCAAGGCAACCCCGGCTCCGTCCCCTTATTTGGTGACGAGCATGGGCAATTCGCGGCCTTCCTAACCGATCTCATCGCATCAACGCCCTGAGGGGGGGGTGGACTCGCTTCAGTAGATTCCGGGAAGGAAGCGCTTCACCCGGTGACGATACTCGGGGTAGTCAGGAAACTTCTCTTGGAGCCACTTTTCCTCCCGATCCGCTTTTCGGTCGAGGAAGACGGCCATGACTGCCGTGGCCAGGGCCGTTGGCCAACTGGCCCAGAGGAGGGCCCACCCAAGCCCCAACGCAATCAAACTCAGATAGAGAGGGTGCCGCACATACTGGTAAATCCCGGCTTGCACCAAGTACGACTCCTCCTTGGGTCGAGGGAAAATGGTGCGGTTGGGTTTCAGGCTCCAGGCACCGCCGATCCCCACCACCGCTCCGACCACCACCAGAAGCCACCCCACCTGCCTCAGGCTTGCCGAGCCAGACGTCCCAGGAAAAAGGGGGCCAAGGGCCACCACGGACGGCATCAGGATCAGCTGTGCGAGAACCCAGCTGCCCCCACGTGAGAGGAAAGGTTGCCATCCTGATGACATGGGTCTGGATTCCAACAAAAAGGGGTCAGGCCGTCGATGCCCAACCCCATGAAATACGGCTCTCCGCCAAAGCGGTCTTTTACTTGCCCATCAAGTGCTCAAGAACCATCTGGTCCAGCGCGGCGTAGTTGCGGTCGGCAACCAGATTCTTGGCAGCGGCTTCGTCGAAACTACGAGCCTTCTCCACCAGACGGAGGAAGGTACGGCGACTGTTCTCCAGATGGGCGGTCCAATGCTCCACTTTCGTGGGGCGGAACGGGTGCACGTCAAAGGCTACATACTCACCTTTGGACCCGTATTTGTTCCGCTCGAGGGCGCGAACCTGATCGAAGGCGCTGCGCAGGTTTGCGCTACCAAAAGGCTTGTCCTGGTCGAACTTCAGACCGTTCTGATCGTTCAGGTGGAGCGACCATAGTTTGCCGAAGGCGCAGGCAAAATCGATCTCATCGGCGGGATCCAAACCGGCGAGGATGCAATGTGCGCTTTCGATCAGGGCACCCACACGTTTGGGATCGCTTGCCAAGGTACTGACAGCCAGCGCGTGGCCAATGGTGGGCACGTAGGCATGGTCCATGGGCTCGTTGGGCTTGGGCTCGATGGCGATGCGGATCTTCTTGTCATGAGCCAGCATCTTGTCAATAGCCTGCACCAACAACTCCACACTTCGTCGTCCGTCCTTGCTCTCGCGAAGGTAAGTGCCCTCCCGGGCGAGCCAAAGAACGATCAGATCGCAATCCAGATAGTTGGCAACGTCGATGCAGCGCAGCGATCGCTCCACGGCGTATTTCCGGCACTTGGGATCGTTACTGGTATAGGCGCCATCGATCGTCATCGGGCTAAACCAAAGGCGGGGAGCCACGATCTCAGCGACAATGCCGGCATCATCCAGTTTCTTCTTCAGCTCTTTGGACTCCTTCTTGAGCTCTGCGCCGGACTTCCCGTCGATATCGGCCACAGCATCATCATCGTGGAACATCATGGCGTCAAACCCGAGTTCCTTCAGTTTCCCGAGCTTCCAGTCAAAGGACTGAACGGGACGAGTGGGCGGTCCGTAGGGATCTTGACCTTCACTCAGATTCCATGGACCGAAACAGAATTTATAGGCTTGTTCTTTGGGCATAGATTGATGCGTTGAACGTAAGTCCCGGCGCGGCGCGAGGAAAGCGAAAACTGTGCTCTACTTCACCTGCACCGTGATGTTGTTCTTTTCAAGGGTCGTGCCTTCATTGAGCGCGAGACGTGCTAGAGCAATATTGTACTGGGTAAGCGCGCTAATCTCCTGGTAGCGCCGGCTGGTGACGTCGCGTTGGAATTGCAGCACCTGGAAACCGGTGCTCTTGCCGTTATCCAGTTTCTTCTGCTCCGCATCCAGGGCAGCCTCGGCGTACTCGCGCGCCTTGCGGGTAGCATCGACCTGCTCCAGAGAACTCTTGGCGGAGGCGATCGCGTTGTCGATCTGCATCATGATTTGCTGCTCGGACTGCTTCAGCCGCAGGAGAGCCTGTTGGATATCCTCTTTTGTGGAACGGTAATTCGTCCGCGCTGCTCTGTTGCTCAGCGGGATGCTCATGACAGCCCCAAAGGAATAGAAGGGAGAGTCCCCTTCAGCCACACCGCTAATCGCCCCGCTGTACTCGGTGGAACTGCCCAATTGGCCGTAGCTACCCTGCAGGTCAAGCTGAGGATAGAGCTGGTTCTTGGCGTAGCGAAGCCGGATGTTCCGCCGCTCCAGATCCACCTTGGACTGCTGCAGGTCAGGGCGCATGGTCAACCCCTTCTGCCAACTTTCGCTTCGGTCGAAGATCTGAGCGATCACCTTCAGGTTCTCGATGGGCTCCAGTCCCATCGCTTCCGACTCGGCGTATTTGTCCGAAATCAGATTCTTGAGCTGGTTTTGGGTGATGTTGTAACTGTTCTGGGCGGCTAGGAGAGCAGCCTGGTTGGCAGCCACCTCTGACTCCGCCTGTTTTTCATCCAGCGGCGCGAGCACTCCCACTTCCACCCGCTTCTTGTTTTCCCGCAGCAGCTGCTCGGACAGCTGCAGGGCTTTCTGAGAGACTTTGACCTGCTCACGCGTGGCGACCAAGCCGTAATAGGCCTCCTGAACGGCCACGACCACTTGCATCATCTGGTACTGCAACTGGAGCTCCGAATACCGGAGGTCTTTCTTCCGCAGTTGGATGTTCAGCCGAGTGGAGTCGATCCAGAAGTTCTTCAACAGCGGCTGGGACAGGTCGATGCTCGCGCGCGCGGTCGCATTCTCAAAGTTGTCCCGAACAACCTTGGTTGGGTAGGAAACCGTCTGCCAAGTCAGAGGCCCGGCAAGTTCCGGCGGTGATAGCACGTTCACGGTGGAGGTTCCCAGGATGGGATTGGTGAAGTCCTGGATGAACCCCGGTCGAGCACCAAAAGTGTCCGAAGCGGAGCCGCCAATGCGGTAGTTGAGACCCGAGGGGAGTAATCCGCTCAAACCCATGGAGACGGAGTCCGTAGTCTGCTCGGTCCCGGCATAGGGACGACCCTGCTCATCGATACCTCCAGGCTGAGTGTTGTCCGCCCGACCAGCGGACATGGTGAAATTGGGATCGTAGGCGGCGTAAGTACCGCTCAAAGACATCTGAGCGATTCTTGGATTCACCCGCTCGATCTGCAGACTCAGGTTGTGCTGCAGCGCCTCCTGCACACAGTCATCGAGGGTCACCGACCTCGTTTCCGGAGCTGCACCAAAAGAGGATGAGCCAGCTGCTGCCGCTGCCAGGGCAACGGTGAGATAACGATTAAGTTGCATTAGAAGTTTATATTGAGCAATTTCCGCAAATCAGTCAACGAATCCTCAGTCAGGAGTTGTATAACACAGACGCATAGCTCCCTGTGCTGATTCAACCTGCCTTGAAGGCAGGGCTTTATGCTATAGACACCCGACCGCATCGCGGAGTTTCAGGACTTTCACAGATCTACTTCGCCAGCCACCCGTCCTGCAGGCGGATGATGCGGTTTCCGTACGCTGCATTCGTTTCGGAGTGGGTCACTTGGATAATCGTTGTCCCTTCATTATGAAGCTGTTTGAACAGTTCCATGATCTCCTGTCCCTGGCTGGAGTGCAGGTTGCCGGTTGGCTCGTCCGCCAATAAGAGGGAAGGTTTAGCGATCACGGCGCGCGCCACGGCCACCAACTGCTGTTGTCCACCAGACAACTGGCTCGGGAAAAGGTCCTTCTTCCCCACAATCCGAAACCGGTCGAGGGTATCCGCGACGATGGCCTCTCGCTCGGTCTTCTTCACATCGCGATAGGAAAGGGGGATCTCCAGGTTTTCGGCCACGGTGAGGTCTTCCAGCAGATGAAACTGTTGAAAGACGAACCCCACATGTTTCTTGTTGAGGGCGGCGCGTTCCTTTGGCGAAAGCCGGTGCACCGGCTGGTCCTGGAGGTAGTACTCTCCCGTCCAAGCATGATCGTAGAGCCCCAGAATGGAGAGCAGGGTGGACTTTCCCGCGCCAGAGGGGCCCATGATCGTCACAAACTCACCTTCCTGGATCGGCAGCTGAATCTGCCGTAGAACGTAGGTGGTTCCAGCCTTGGATTGGTAACTTTTCTCGAGGTTGCTCAGGCGAATCATAACGGTTGAACGTGCATTCTGACATGGGAACGAGGCAATCCTCATGCCAAGATCTGGCGAATTGGATCTCTTTTGCGGTAAAGGAGTTGTGCGTTCACCCCACTGCCAGTGGCGTCTTGGACGGTTCGGGACCGGGATTCCTCTATCCCACTTGTGGGAAGAATCTGGAGTTTCCCCATTGCACATTCGCAGAGGTTCAGTCCATGATAAAGGCCGCACTGCGTCGGAACGTAGCTCAGCCTGGTAGAGCACTTGGTTTGGGACCAAGACGTCGCAGGTTCAAATCCTGTCGTTCCGACCATTTTTCTCTCCCAGCCTTGCCTGTTGTCTCCTCGTGAGGCCTACCCTATCGCTCGCTGCGCCGACGTTCATTCCGAACTCAAAGATCCAAGGTCGTGAAGGGATCCCAGACGATCAAATGGGTGGGGTAGTTATGCCGATCGACTATCGAAACTGTCCGAGGGATGGGAAGCTGATCAGCGAGAGCGTCGCCAGGCTGAACGCAAAGCTGAACGATGACGAAGAGCGCGCCAAGAGCGTTCGCCTTGGAACATGCGGTTGACCTGATCCTCGTCATCCGGTCCAGCGTCTGGGTTCGGCAATCTCAGGTTAGGCGCAAACCTGTGGCCACTGCCTGTCATAAGAATCTGGATACGGCTCGTCACTGACCGTCTTGCGAACTCCAAACGGCCACACCGACAACAGAACCAATCTGCGCTGCTTCTGGACATCGAGACAATCAAGCTGAACGAGAGTGAACTCCGTCTTCGCTCCTCTACTGCCATCCTGCCGCCGCTCGAACTCCGGCTGCCATCTGGCCCGATGAAACTCCAAGCCGCTCTGGCTGCAAAACCTGCGAGCGTGTCTGACGCAAAGGCGACCCAAAATGATGTGAGTGATCCAGAATGCGTAAAGCACCGCCGGAATCCCGACCACCACGAACGCAACAATCAAGAGCACGCGAATCATAGTGCCGAACGACGCTGGTCAGTGGCGCGCCGCCAGTGAAGCACGACTGCAAACAGAAGCGCAATCGGCGCGTCCACCGAAACAGCCGGGTTATGTGTTAGCGCCGCCAATAATACCATGGCCAACCTCCATTCGGTTTCTCCTTCGCGAGAGCCGCAGGAGTAGTGACGTATTTTCGATCCGCCTCGGCAACGGGCCTCCAACGCTCGTCGCGGATGTCCCCGGCAAGGACACCTTTGACATCCTTATTAAATCTCTGCTCGCTGACTCCGAACCTTGAAAAGTTCTCCTGGGCCAGTTGGAGTGAGACCTTGTTCGCCCCACCCACGTACCAAGGGTCGAGCAATTGCACAGGATCGTCCTCCCAAGAGCACACATGGCAGATTTCGTAGCTTCCTGGCGAATCACCGAGCGTGAGATACCCGCAGCACGCGCAAGGGAGTTTAGCCCTAGAAGCCTTCATGACACATAACAATCCGGACCAGCGACTCCGCATCGTTGGTCTCTGATTTGAAATTCAGTTGTCATGGCGGATTCGCTGGGTTCGGGTGGTTAACCGACCTTCGTGCCTGCATACTCATCAAGCGCCTCTTCCACATCGTCACCAGCACCACCAAGAACCTCGTCCATCTCCTCGAAGGGACTCTGCGCTGATTTCATGCCGACCTTCTTGGCGACCCATTTCGGAACAAGCGAGAAACCCTCCGTCTGCTGCTCCTCTCCCCCGCCGCGCAGAGCTGCAAGCCGCTCGCCTCGCTCCTTGCGCTCTCGCGGATAGGGCTCGCCGAGCAAAGCCATCGCCTTCTCAAGTGCCGCTGCCAACTCCGGCTTGCCGATACGCTGAAAGCCAAGCACTGCCTCGGGCGCGAGGATACCCGTGCTGTTGCCAAAGTACTGGTCCAGCCCGCCGTTGACGGTCTCGCTCATCGTCCAATGCACCGCCAGAATATCGATCTTCCACTCCGGATACTTCGCAGCGCCTTGCTTGAACACCTCGTAGGTCTCGTAGATGTCAACGGCCTCGAACGCCTCCTCAATCTGATCCCAGTAGTTGGTCTTGCTCATACTGATTTCGTGTGCGTGTGGTGGGTTAACGTTCCGCAGCAGCGGTCCCGCGCCACGGGTGGGATGTGCAAGCAGCGCCGCCAAGCGGGATCCGCTGCCTGCGGTGGTTGGGCCTCGTCAACCTGCTCCAAGCGATCTCAGAATCTTCCAAGCAAGCGGTTCCTTGATTTCGGCGTGCCGAGGAACCGCCTCCACCACACCCGTCCGTGGATTGGTCCACAGTGAGTGCGAACCACCCTCGCGCTTCAAGTAACAACCAGCATGCCGAAGGCGCTTTTCCAAGTCGCGGCGCTTCATCAGACAACAATGACCGTTTGAATGGCATCGGTCGGCAGTCCGCGTCGGACATCTTCCAGACGGTCTTCGAGTATGAGGCGTATGGCCTCGCGCAAACTCGCCTTCGCCTCCTCAACCGTCTCCCCCTGGCCATTCGCACCCGTCACCTCGGGACAAACAGCCCAGTAACCGCCTTCGGGCGCTTCTTCGATAATTGCAGTAAACTCGCCTTTCATGGTCTAAGGATGAGGCTCAAAACGTTGCGCGTCAACTGCGCGCATCGTTCGCCCAACGTTCCGAATCATCGACACCGCGCCCGTGGCACTCGCGTTCGGTTTGAGCCAGTCGCGGTGCTCGATGCATTCGGTGGTTAAGCGTCTGAGCTCTTGGCTCGCTTGTAGACATTCTTCCAATACTCCCTCTTTGCCTCCCGCTCCGCTTCGCGGCGGCGATGCATCTCCGCAACCTGCTCAGGAGGAGGTATCGGTGCTGCCTCACCATGTGCCTTCAGCATCGTCAGAAAGTAAATCTTCGCTGCGCTGCGAGGCGGCGTGTCGACCCACTTATTGAGCGCGTCCAGATGCGGAAGCACCGTCTGATAGAAAGCATCGATGTCAGCCGGTGGCTGCTTGGAAAAGTAATCCCCACGAGTCACATCGCAGTTGATGGCCCAGCGCTCCACAACTGGAATAAAATGACGAAATGACTCTGGCACCTCAGAAGCCAGCACGGAGATTGTGGGGCGGTTCTCGGCAGTCAGACCAAGATGCTGCCATTCCGCGTTTGTGCGAACATCGTAAAGCCTGATTTCGTCGCGTGGCATACGGAGACGCTTAACGTCGAATGGGGCAACGGCGGAGAGCCATTTGATCTCGGGCGGGCAGCCGAATCGCCGTTTGCTCCCATGAATGGTTAGCCCTCGTTCTCGATGTCATGATAGACGAAACTCAGTGGCGCGTGTTCGCCCAACGCGCAGGTGTCCCGCAGTAACTCAGTTACGAGAGCGGTGAGGAGCATAACCTCAGATGGAACCGCAAACACCAAGTTCGTAGTGCCGACATGAGCGCTCTCCACCAGGGGTGCGATGGACCGGATGTCAAAGAACGCACTGATCACCTCTTCCTGACGTGTGTCGGAGGTTTCGATCAGTATCGCAGTGTTCCCGTCGCCTCCCCGTGGTAGAGCATCACAGAGCACGGAAAGGCTTCCGCATGGATCTCAATCGCGGAGGTTGCACCTCGCGGGTGGACCAGTATTCCCAGTAACCGTTCGAGGTCGTCCATGCTTCCCGGCAGCGAAAGCCTTTCATGTAGGGAGAGGGGAGACCACCCACAACCAACAGAGCCGTCCTTTGCTCGCTCACGAGGATACCTCAGCAGATCAACTAAGTCCCGGCAGCCGGGAGGTAGCGTGAAGCCGCGCTTCGCGTAATTGACAAACTGTGACATGCCATGGCCTCAACGTTCCGGACCAGCGACTCCGCGTCGTTGGTCTATGGTTTGGTGATCAGGTGTCATCGTAAGGGTCGCTGGCTCACTGGCTCTGCAGCTATGCGCACTTTCTTCTTGGGCCTATTTGATTTCATGTTTGCGTCTCAGGCTCCGACACGCTCGAGGGCCCTCCTTTGATCACTGGTGGCCGGACGAAGAAACCAGTGAAACACATCGCCCAAGTCGCATAGTACACAAGCACAGACCACTCCGGCTGCGGCAGGTCATTTGCCCGTGACCTTAGCAGGAAAACGATCAGCGTGAGGAGCTGCTCTCCCGCGCCGACACGGAATACCCACCGGCGTGGACGCCAAATCGCCAACACGAGTAACACCAACTCCATGATCGACAGCACTAGGTAGAAAGCACCGTGGAGTGTGTCTCCGACCCTCAGCATCAAACAGCAGAGATCAAAGCTGCTCAGTGCTCGCTCCGCGCCACCGGTAGCCGACCACGCCCTGAGTATGTCACCGGCGGGTGTAAACCACGGAATGAAATAGAGGACGAGCGACGATCCCAATCCCGCCACAAACACACGCCGTAGTACTTGGTAAGATTGCGACATCTCACGAATCTGCGCGCCCACGCTCACGCTCTCACGACCCCACTTTTAGAGGCCAAGGCCCAACCATGATCAAACGGTAGCCAATCGCTTACCTTCGGCTGCCACGGTCTGAGGCCGGGTTTCGCGTTGGATCTCCCTATAATAGGGCATTTGGCATCAGCTTCAAGCTCGGAAAGTCCCTCCACAAAGATGGCACCACCTGACCTGCCGGGTAGGGGCCGGACTTACGCCCGACGCCCCCCACGGACCCGTACGTGACTAATTGAGTCATACGGTTCGTCAGTAATGGCCCTCGCGGGCCAAGAACCTTGCAGTTAACGACTCCACAAGGCGACATGACTGTTGCCCATCCGAGCGTAATTCCTTGCGCCCGGACTCTTTGGCAATCCACGCCAGTTTCGTTGAGGCAGTTTGCGGGCTCAAAGTCCCTCCTGCCTTTCCTCGGCGCAGACGGCATAC
The DNA here is from genome assembly GCA_964411985.1 of uncultured Verrucomicrobiota bacterium. Classification (GTDB taxonomy): domain Bacteria; phylum Verrucomicrobiota; class Verrucomicrobiia; order Limisphaerales; family J093; genus CAYPNF01. The sequence goes on along the minus strand of CAYPNF010000011.1, from coordinate 34,170 downwards.
CCGACATTGCCTCCCAATGAACGCATACCGTCGGCTTTCGGACCGGTTGCCCGGCCTTATCGTTTGTCCACCATTATACATTTTTCGGGATTCGATGACGCGGCCTGTGTTCTCGCCTCCCCTCTGCTTCGTACAGTGCTTCTCAGCACTCGCACTTCGGTTCGGCTGCCGACCCGGTGGCTAGCCTTTGGTCGGGTGGGACTTGATCGCTTTCGCTATCTCACCCACTGGGTAACGTTGACATGTTTCAAGAGGTGTCTCCTCTATTCTCACATCCCGAGTTTATCTCGGCGCGAGCGTTTGGTGGTTAACCAGCATGGTCGTCAACTTAATCATCTGCTCAGCAAAACGTAGATATTGCTCTTGTCAGTGAGTGTCCGGTAGGCGCGGAACGGAACTCCGCTTGGCTTCGCCTCCAGCCACTCAAGCTCAAGCGCCAATACCCGCTGTGGATCTCTGACCGCAGTGTCCAACTGTCTGTAATCGAACCAGTCTTTCGGTGGCTCGCGAAGATTAACCTCCCAGACTCGTCCCCAACGCTTCGCGAGCATGAAGGCCGCTCGTTCCTCCGCTGGCGTCTTCGCGGACTCCACACGGTGAATGAGGTAACGGAACTTCACTGGCTCGTAGAGGAAGACATAAGCGAGAAAGGAAACACTGGGAATCCAAAGCGCGAGCGCAACAATCAATTGGGCTCGTCGTGGAATCTTCATGGCGCGTGCGAGCGCAGGTTAACGGCGAGCATGAGCCACCCCCGACCAGTGACTCAGACCCAAGAAGAACGAGTCATCGGCGGCTGGCTCAACGCAATGTTAGACCAACGACAATTCATGGCGACCTCTTGCCCCAAGAACCTCGTTTTGCGAGCCCATACCCTGTGAAGCAAGCGCCGAATAGCAACAAGCTGACTGTACTAGGCTCTGGGACCGTGATGACCAGATCATCTATGGCGGTGTGAGACCCGCCCCCCCCTAAATTCCCGTGGGGTATGCCACCATATGAAACAAATTTCACTGCATCGATTCCAAGGTAATTGAAATTCACCAGAGTTGGACCTGAGGTGTTCAATGTGTAAGTACGCCTGTACCTCAACACACCGCCGACGAATCCAAGCACTTCCACCTGCAGGCCGTCATTCCAGGCAGATGTCAAGTAGGCCGAGTTGAGATCGAACGCATAGCCAAGGGTATGGAAGCCGCCGGTGGTGGTGCCGTCACTGTTTGCGTAAGCGTTGAACGCAACGTGCGACGGCGAAACCATTCCGTTAAGATACCCCACGGAACCGCTAGGAAGACGTTGCGGGTCGAGAACCCCAAAATAGTCCCAGCTAAGGCCAGCATAGCCGTCAGGGATTGGCCCGCCATGGCTCAGAAGCGACAGGTCATCGAAAGTCACCAACATTTGAGAATCAGAGGCGATAACCACAACCGCTGTTCCCATACTGAAAGCTAAACACACTGAGAATAGGTTCATGGTCTTGGGCTGGGATGCAAACGGTGGTCACCGATTGTCTTGTCAACGATTCAGCTCACCGATGGCGGCCCACCACCGACTCCCGAATTGCCAAACTGCTCCGCCGGGCCGCCATTCGGTGGATCGCCTGGTTCGGCGATGGGTTTTTCTCTGGTCCCAGACACGGTTCGTCCACTTCGCCGCCAGGCCCAGTTACTTACCATGATATCGGTCGCCCCGGCGGCTCCAATCCCCGCCAGGTTGGCCGCAAAATCGATTGGATCGTACACGTTGGTCATCACCCCAAACCCATTCGTAGCCTCGAACAGTTGGACCACTAAGAGTGCTAGTGCAGCAGAGACGAGTCTCCCACATCGGCGGCCCAGGACCGAACTAACGAACACAAAGTACACCGCGAACGAGACCGAAACGTTTCCGCCCCAGTTGTGGACATCCACCGCGAAGGGTCCAGAGTATCGCGCTTTCAGCAAAAGCCCCCCGGCACCGAGCAGGACGAAGCAGACGTTACGTCTGACTGCAGGATCCGTCATGTTTTGCTTCTCCATCGGCATCAGTTGGGCACCCGCGCCACGGCTGTTCTCAATGCCGCCGAACGGTCGCCATCACCGGGTGCGCGCCACTGATCTTCGATACTGAATCTCGGCATCATCGCGGAGTCCGTGTGCATGGCGTTGTGAGGGCTAGGGCTCGCGGTGCCTCCCCGTCTGAACGGCCGCACGGGCAAAGGCAATGCACTCCGCGAGCGCGGCCTCAGGATCCCCGGTCTGCCGGGAGATCGTGCGCCCGTAGACGTCGCCACCCTCGACAACGTAGCAGCCTGCTGAAACCTCCTGCTGTCGAAAATACCAGCCCTCGACCAAATCAGCGATCGGGTACCTGCAAATCATTTCCCGATGGTTTGCTGGTGTAACGGACTTCTTTTCCATAGGAGCTTCTGTGCCCTAACGTCAACTGTGATTAAACGATTGCGAAACGTTGATTGACCGCCGGAAAAAGGGCAAATTCTCCCGTGTGCAACTCGTTCCATGGCAATCATGATGCCTCTAACAACTCTGTTCAGGTGCACACTTCGTGCCGGTCAATTCGCGACCCCATGCTCGAGGGGCGACCCTCCTATCATCCAACCCATAAACCCCGCTCTCCATCGTGCCTGCACACATCTCCCGGAAAGTACTCTTTGGAAGGGCAGGTGGAATTTAGAATCTCTTATCCTCTTTCCATCCCCAAGTCAATCGCTAAGTCCTGATGGCAAACCCCTTAACAGCCTATCAGCCGAAGGATCAGGCCTCATTTATGACGCTTTCGGAGTGAGTCTTCGAGCCCAGCCTCCAGCCACTCATATTGCTTCAGGGCGAAGTGGTTTCACATGTTTATGCTACGGCTGATACGGTCCGACCTTCACTTCCGTCCAGACCACGGCGGAGCGTCCGGCTAGGTCAGTGGTGGCAGCGCGCAAGCGGTAACGGCCAGGCTGCGCAACCGTGAATTGGGTTTCGACGACCGCAGTGGGGTTCGCGTTGCTTAGCGGGGTTGTAACGCGGCTGGAAAGTTGCCGGTAATCTTCTGCTCCGGGGCCGAAGAGTTCCCAGAGCACCATCACGTTGTGATACACCCCCTGGCGGTCTGCGCCGGTAGTGTAATAAACGGGAGCGGAGCCTTCGGCGACTCGAGCAGTGGCGACAAACGAGTGGGGGTGCCCGCTGATCTTGGCGGAACATGCGACCGACAACTGCGGAGGTTTGCCGGGGGGACGTTCCGGCGTCCTCGGTTTCTTGCGCAAAGTGCGCCGGCCTTCGGCAGCCATTTCCACGCGACCATCCTCGCGCACGCGCACCACTTCGCGGTAACCGCCCAGCTTCAACCCCTCGAGGTCCCAGAGCAGATCGAAAGCCACGCCCAAGCGCAGGCACCGCTCGATCTCGGTGAAGAAGTGACCCATGACACGACGGTAGCGGACGCCATGACGGTTGGTACGCTCGAGATTCAGTTCCCCGAGTCCCCAGAGGTTGCCGCGGCCCATGTGAGTGTGGCCGAGGTCGTATCCGGGAGGCAGGAGAATGGCGACTTCGGCCGAGCGCTTCAGCCGGGTGAGATCCCGATCCGGACGTCCCTGGACATGCGCCTGAAGATGACGAGCCAGTGCGAGGCACTCGCCGTAGGGCACACACGCGAGTTGGTAGTTGTCCCAGAAAAAGAAGTGAGTTGCGCCCAGGTCATAGGCATGGGTGAGAAACCAGGGTGCATCCGCTCGATCCACCGCACCGTAGATGCTCACGCCCCAATCCTTGTCGGCCGCCCGCGCAGCACCGCGGAGAAAGCCGAACAGGATGCCCGTCAGATGGGCCGGATTCTCCGGGGACAGCTGGCAGCCGTAAGCCATGTTCATTTCAGGAAGGGTGCGGCGCGAACCCAGGCGCCCTGGCGGTTCGAACACGATGGCGCGAGGACCGCCAGCCGGTTCGGCGGTCAATTCCCACGCCGCGCAGGCCACCATCGTTTCCCAGGAGTAAAGGTTGCGCTGCGGGAAACTCATGATCCCCAAGTCCACGTCGGACCGCGCCTGCATCCCTTTCAGAAAGATGGTGGGGGGCCCCTCGGATACCGCCTGGTGATAGTGGCGCTGGAAAGCGTCCAGGGCGATTTGCGGCGTCAAGGCGCGGCGGAAGGCGGGGTCCTTTGCCAGTCGCGGGCGAAGATCGTGGTCGCGGGTGCCGACGGCGGGTTCGTCGAGAAAGAGGGCGGGGCCGAGGTAGGTGCTGCGAAACAAGCATTCCGGGAAGGGCACGTCGGGACCGCCGACTCCCCATACGAACACCGGCTCGTTTCTGAGCCACCCAGCCTGCTCCGCGTCCACGCGGAAACAATTCATTCCGGCGCGAATCATCTCGGCGTAATTCTCCTGGGTAAGGCGAACCATCTCGTAGTCCGACTCGTCGAAACGGCGGCGGTCGTCCCGAGTACGCGTGTTGCTCGGTACGCCGACGAGCACGTCGGGCAGAAGCTCGAGCCTGCGGATATCGTGCGGCGTGGGAAAAGAGGCTTGGTGATGGGTGGAGTCGAGAAGGTAGAGGTGGCCGAGCCATTCTACTTCGGAGGAAAAACCTGAACCCGCTGGCGCCGGGCGAGGCCAAACATGTTCCCATCCACCGAGCGTCGGCAAGACGGGCGCTCCGGTGAACCGGTGGACGAACTCCTGCGGTGCCTCCTCGCCCTCCTGCACGATGTAGCGGGAGACCACGGCGGCGGCTTGTTCCAATTTGGACGAGGGAAACTCCCGGGAGAGAATCCAAACGGCAAACCGGCGGCCGTCCACCTTGGTAGCGTGCAACGCCATCCACTGGCAACGCCCCCGGGCAGACTCGATGGGGCCGAGATGGAGCGTGAGGCGCTCGACCGAGTTGCTGCGCAGCCTGGTGGTGGGCGCTGGTCGATAGATGGCCTGCATCCCCAGCGGACCCAGTGGCGGCGCCTCAGCATCGGCACTGCAGACGGGTGGTGAGAGAGTCGCCGCAGCCAAAGCCAGGACGAGGCTGAGCGCGAGGGCCGGCAAGGTACCGATAGGCTTCACTTGAACGCCAAAATATGCTGCGAGCGCATTGAAGGTCAATCCTAGTGCGTTCCGAAAAGGCCGGGTTCTCCGCAACCCGCCCCCCCACTTCCTTCATCCTTCAAGCAGATGAGCGATGGCTCGCCGAGCCATCGCCCTGGAGTTTGGACATTTTCCAGGCTTTATCGCACACTTTGGCGCACACTTCGGCGGTTCGCTACCAGAGGAGGCAAGGATGTTCGCAATTGAAAAGCTGAAGGTCTATGACCGGGCGTTGACCAGCGTGGCGAGTTTTCCTAAGCAAGAACCCGACCCCGACTTAGGTTCATCGCAAAATCGACAAAGTGTGCGATCAAGTGTGCGACAAAGTGCAAGCGCCGGGATGAGGAATCCACGGTCACCAGACCTACCTTGGCAGCAGCCAGACGTCCTGCTGACGGACCCAGCCTGTACCCCGGGAAGCGCCGCTGACCTGGAGCCAGTCGTTCTTCGCGTCCAGCACCTTCAACTCCTGGCCGTCGGCCAGCGTCTGGAGGCTGGGTGATTCCGTGACTGGGCCATGACGCAGGATGACGTCCCGACGGTTCACCACAGCTTGCTGGACGCTGAACCGGTCGAGACAGGAAGAGACCACTCCGGCACCAGAAATAAGCAGTGACAACAGAACGACACGCAGCCAAGCGCGAGACACCTGGCGGAAGTTCGGTCGCAACAGCCGCACGCTGAGCAGTCCAAAGAAGGTCCAAAGGCCCACCGCAAAGAGTGCGGTCCATTCGTTGAGGCTGAGTTTTCCCAGCCATCGACCCGGCAACCTGCGCTCCGGCGGAGTGCTGCCGTAGACGGCGGAGCGAACAAAACGGATATTCGCCTGCAGATCGGGATCGCGCGGTGCGAGGCGTTCGGCGATCAGATAATGGCCCAGGGCATCGCCGATGCGACCAGCCTTAAAGCAGGCATTGCCGAGGTTGAAGTAGACGGCAGGCGAGGTTCTTCCCGACTGGATGAGCAGAGAATAGCTCTGGATCGCTTCCGCGAATTTTCCTTGTTCGTAGGCGCGATTGGCTTGTTCGAAGAGTGCCTCGGGTGAGGCAGATTGCGCACGCCCTTCGAGACCGGCAAAACATCCCAGGAACCCGAACAGGGCCGCCACCCCACACAACTTTCTCAGGTGTTGAATCATGCCGTCGGATTCCATTCCTGAAGACGATGAAACACGTTGTTGGCCCTCGACTGGATCGCCTGGAGATCTCCGGCCATTTGCGACGGTGCATAGCGGGCCTGGTTGCAGAATTGGAACAACTCGCGCAATTCGGCCTCCACATCCTGGGGAAGCCCGCGCTGCCGCAGGTTTTGGTCCACGACGGCCTCGGTGATCGAAGCCGCGGGAAGATCGAGTCGCTCACCTAGTTGCTCCTGCAGGAGCTTGAAGAGGGAGGCGAAGAACGCATCGGTATCGCGGGCGGAAGCAGATTGTCTCAATCCCTCCAAACCTTCACGCACGATCTTGCGCACTCTTTGCCGGCGCACCAACCGGGGATTGCGGCTGAGGTGTTCCCGATACTTCACGACTCCCAGGAGGACACCCCAGATCAGGAAAGGCAACGCCTGCAACCCGAGAAACCAAGGCCGAGCCACGAGCGGCACCAGCGCCGCCGTCAACTCGCCAGATCGGGCTTTGATATGAACAATGGCTTGAGGGGGCGCAGCAGGGTTCGGTACCGCCACTGCGTTTGTGCCGCTCACCGTCAACGTCGGTTGCGAGGCCGAAGGCCGCACCACGATGGGAATCGCAGCTTGTTGAAGGGTTTGGTACGCGCCTGCGGCTGCGCTGAAGTAACTGAAGGCGATCGGGGGGATCTCCTTCACCTCCGTGCTCTCCGGCACCACGGAGACCTCGAAGGTTTTGACACCTTCCATCCCGAGGTCATCCGTCACGTCCACTTTACTGGTGGGAGGATAGACCTTGAACTGTCGAAAACCTTCCATCGAAGGCGGGGAAATGGTGTCCAGGGCCCCCTTGCCGGCGACCTGGATTCGCAGGGTGACCGGGTCTCCGACTGCCACATTGGTGGGTCCTGCGCTCACCTGAAGGCTGAACTCCCCGACGGCGGGGGAGAAACCCCGCGGGGCATTGGCGGAAGGGAGAGGCTTGACCGTGATCTCCTGCGTCTCGCTCACGAGGTGGGTTGGTTTGAGCTCGGCCCGCGGCCCAAAGAAGGAATCGTTGAAGAAACTATCGAACGGATCGTTGGACCGCTGGCGACGGGATTGAGGGATGAGGAGATTCAGGTCACATTCTGCGGGACCCAATTTGAGCACTCCGGTCTTGGTGGCCGTGGCCGTCGTCTTGAATGCCACCACCTGATACACGATCTGGCCAGACTGGACCCGCGTTTGAGGAGCGTTCACCATTTTTCCAAGTACAAACCCATCCGCAGCCAGAGGGGTCCACTGGAGATCTCTGCCATTGACGACGTACAACCTCACTTCCACCGGAAGGATTTCGCCCACGTAAACTTCGGTCCGAGGCACGAGCAGCTTGAGAAAAGCAAATTTCGGGGCAGAGCCTGATCCCTCCGCACTGGCACCCGCTTTCATGGCCGTCAACTTGACGGGTTGGCTTTGGACACGCTTGCCATCGACATTGGCCACCACCGCCGGAATCACGTACTCCCCTGGTTGGAGCGGGGTAACGACATAGGTCAAGGTGAGAGAGGTGGTCATTTGACCGTTAAGGAGCGCCATTCCGCTACTCTTTCCCGCAGCCTTGATGGAAAGGTTCTTCACCTCCGGAATCGTCACGGTGCCATCAGGGCGGCCGTTCTCGAACAGCAAAGTTAAGGTAGTGCTTTCTCCTACGGACACAGAGTCGGGTTCCAAGGTGGCGGTCAGGGTGGCCGCCAGGAGCATCGGGGCCGCAAGCCACAGGAATCCCACCCAGGCCAGCCAGGCCGGGATCCTATTTCGTACTGGAAACCGATACAGCATCGATGGGGAAAGTCTGCTTCTTTGCCTTGAGGTTTTCAACCCGCTTTACCATTCACGGCGCACACGGGCTTTCCGTTCCGAAGGGGGCGGGGTGGAGAAGATCATCATCTTGTCATCGGCCTTGAGCATGTCCAGGAGTTGCCGGGCCTGTTCCGGGGTCATTTGACCTGCCTTGGCGGCAGCCTCACCCGCAGGTTGCTCCTTGCCCTCTTTGGGCTGAGGCTGAGGTTGAGGCTGGGATTTCTGTCCATCCTGGTCCGGCTTGGGGGGGGACTTCTCGTCCTGCGCCTCACTCTGCTTGGGATCGTCCTTGGAGCTCTGCTGCGAAGGATCCTTTTCCTTCTCCTTCTGTTGATCCTGCTTGGACTGTTCCTGCTGATCTTTCTGGTCTTTATCGTCCTTCTTCTGATTCTGCTCCTGTTGCTTTTGATCCTTGTCCTGATCCTGCTTCTGGTCTTTCTGATCCTGATTCTGCTGCTGTTGTTGTTGCTGAAGTTCCTCGAGTTTCTTGGCAACGAACTCCCGGTTGTGCTTGGCGTCTTCGTCCTTGGGATCCAGTTGGAGAGTGCTGTCGAAATGGCGGATGGCCTCCTCCCAACTCGCCTTCATTTCCTCCGGAGCGCCAGCCTTTTCGCCCACACGGTACATGGTGTTCCCCAAGTTGTAGTATGTGCGCTTGAGCAAGTCGGGATCACCGGAACGAGTGGCAGAGTCGAGATGATTGGAAGCCTGCAGAAAATCCCCGGCACGGAGAGCCGCGGTGCCGACGTTGTATTGGAGACGAGGATCCTTGGGGGACTTCTGCAACTGGCGCTGGTATTCCTGCTGAGACTCGCGATAGCGCCCGGATTCGTAGTCGCGCAGGGCACTGCCGCTGGATCCATGAGCAAGCCCGATGCTGAGGGCAACGGCCAGTGTCACGAAAGCCTTTCGCCAACCCTCCGCTTCGGGCTTCTGCCCAGGCCGCGCCACCCGTCGCTGCTCGGGAAGTAACATCTCCACCAGCAGCAGGAGCAGGGCTAGCCCCAAGGGCCATTGGAATCGGTGTTTGAACTGTTGCAGGAATCGGGAAGCAATCTCGGCCCGGGGCAAAGTGGCGAGCCGCGCATTGTAAAGCATAGCCATGTCGTTGGCGCCCTTGAGCTGCAAATACTCTCCCTGGCCAGCCTGGGCGATCTTGCGCAGCAAGTCTTCGTTGAGCTGGGAAGTCACCTGCTTTCCAGATTCATCGGTCAGGAAAGAGGTCTTCCCCTTCTCGTCCACCACCCGGATTCGATCGCCTTGGGCGGTACCGATCCCCATCGTGTACACTCGTGCACCCGCCTTGGCGGCTTTCTCGGCAGCTTCCACCGCCCCCCCCTCGTGATCCTCACCGTCGGTCAAAATCAGAATCGCCTTGAGACTGTCGCCTTCCTTGAAGGCGGAGAGAGCCGTCTCGATGGCATCGGAAAGAGCGGATCCGCCTTGAGGAATGATAGAGGTGTCGAGAGCAGCGACGCTTTGCCGAAACGCTTCTTCATCCAGGGTCAAGGGACACTGCAAAAAGGCACTGCCAGCAAAAGCCACGAGGCCGAGGCGATCGCTCTTGGAACAGGCAAGCAAATCCTGGGCCGCCAGCTTGGCGCGGGTGAGGCGGTTCGGCTGAACATCGGTGGTCAGCATGCTGCGGGAGGTGTCAATCGCGAGTACGATGTCCAATCCGCGCTGCTTGACTTCTTCCCACACGAAACCGTACTGAGGCTGGGCGAGCGCCAACAAAAGGCAAGAAACCGCCAGGAGCGCCAGCCCCATCCGAATCTTCTGGCGCGTGGCGGAAACACCCACGGTCAATTGGGCTAGGAGCCGGGACTGGACAAATTGGGCCATGAGCGAACGTTTCTTGCACCAACTCCAAACCAGGAACCAGGCCAGGAGCGGGATGGCAACGGCCATGATCCAGAGTATCGATGGGTAGGCAAAGTGCATCAGGGCAGTTTCCTCCAAACGGTGTTAGCCAGGATCAACTCCAGCATCAGCAGAACAAAGGCGGGCAAAGCCAGGAAGGGAAAGAGTTCCCGGTACCGCTGGTACTTCTTGAGTTCAGCTTCGGTCTTCTCCAGGCGGTCGATCGTCGCGTAAATCTCCCTCAGGGCAGCGGAACTATCCGCGCGATAGTAGGCACCCCCGGTGCGATCCGAGATTCGCTGCAATGTCTCCTCGTCAATGTCCACATCCACCATGGCATAACGCTTGTTTCCGAAACCATCGTTATACGGCATGGGAGCCTTGCCTTTGATGCCGACTCCGATGGTGTAGACCTTGATGCCGAGGGTCTGCGCCACCTCGGCAGCGGTCAGGGGCGGCACCTTGCCGGCGTTGTTTTGGCCATCGGTCATGAGAATCACAATCTTGCTCTTGGCCTGCAGATCGCGGAGTCGGTTCACCGCGGTGGTAAGAGCCGAGCCGATGGCCGTGCTGTCCTCAATCATCCCCAGCTTCAACCGCGCCAGGTTTTCCAGGAGAAACTCGTGATCCAGCGTGGGCGGGGAAACAATGTAAGGGCGTCCGGCAAAAGCCACCAGCCCGATGCGGTCGTTGAGGCGTTTTTGAATGAAACTCTGCAGTACATCCTTGGCGATTTCCAGCCGGTTGACCCGCTGGCCGCGAATCTCGAAATCCTCGGACCGCATGCTACCGGAGAGGTCCAGCGCAACCACGATGTCGATTCCGCTGGCCTTGATTTTGGCCAAACCCTCTCCCAACTGCGGGCGGGCAAGGGCGAGAATCACGAGAATGAGAGTCAGCCAGCGCAGCGCCAAGAGAATGCGGCCGGCATGCGAACGAGTCACCCCGGCAACTCCTTTGACCAGGCTGACCGAAGAATAGAGAAAAGCCGGCTGTCCGCCGCGCTTTCCCCGAAGCCAGGCAGCCAGGGGCAGAATCAGCAGCGCCAGCAGCCACCACGGACTCTCGAACCGGATCATGAGGTCCCTCCTCCCCCGCTCCCAGGACTCCCCGGACCGCCAGCCGCAGGAGTGCCGTCAGTGGAGATCGCCTGCAGTGAAGTCTCGCTCACCAGCCGATTCCCGGCATCGAAAAGCGCCTGCAACTCCGGACGCGACGGCTCGTACCGGGCGAATTTCACCATGTCACACTGGGAAAGGAAGTCGGACAGCAATTGCTTGTGTGCCAACGACAGTTTGGGACTGTATTGAACCTCCTCCAAAAACTCCTCGGTCGTTCGATCCGGAGCATGCAAGTCAAAACGGTCTTCGAGGTAAGAGCGTATGGCGGAGGAAACCAGAACACAGAATCGCTCTGGATCGTGGAAGAACTCCAGTGCGGCGCGCAAACGCTCACCAGCCCGAATATGGGCGGGGATGACCGGCTCAGGAAGGGGAGCTTCCTGTTTCTTCCGCCAGCGTTTTCTCAACCACCACGCAAACGCGGCCAGCGCCAAAACCGCGATGACCCAGCCCAGCCAACTCCACCCGGCAGGGATGGCCAAGGGCGGCTTTGCGGGACGAAGATCGCCGCCCAGGGCATTGGTGCCGAGGGAGGACCCGGGCGGTGGCACGATGAGGGCGTGAGAATTCGTTTGCATCGGTCCCTTCTTCAACCCCGCAGACGCCGCCGTTCCCGAGCCTCAAAGAAACGACCCAAAGCAGCCGCGTAAGGTTGATCCGTGCGAAGCTGAATGAAGTCGATCCCGGCGGAATGGAACAGCTTCTCCAGATCCGCCCGAAACTGCTGCTGGCGCCGCGCAAACGCCGTTCGCTTCCGTTCATCCCCGGTGTTGATCTCGAAGACCTCGCCCGTCTCGGCGTCTTTGAGCACCACATAGCCCAGCGCGGGCAACTCCATTTCGAAGCGGTCCAGCACCTGCACCGCCACCACGTCATGCCGCCGGTTTGCCTGGCGAAGCGCCGTGAGGGAGGATTGGGCCAGCGTGTCGGAAAGCACAACGTTGCGTTTCAGATGCGAGGCAATGTCCATTCGGGTGGGAACCGTCTGTCCGAGAAAATCGGAGAGGATCACCACGATGGCGCGATGCGAGGTGACTCGCCCGAGAAACTCAAGGGCATGGTTCAGGTCGGTTCCCCGGTTCTCGGGTTCAAAGAACAGGATTTCCCGGACGACGCGCAAGATGTGGTGCCGTCCTTTGCGCGGAGGGATGAACTTCTCCACCTTGTCGGTAAAGAGAATCAGCCCCACCTTGTCGTTGTTGCGCATGGCCGAGAAGGCCAGCACGGAAGCAATCTCCGCGGCGAGCTCGCGCTTGGACTGTTGGATGGAGCCAAAGAGGCCCGAGCCGCTCAGATCCACCACGAGCATCACCGTCAGCTCGCGTTCCTCCACGAACTTCTTGACGAAGGGATGGTTCATCCGCGCGGTGACATTCCAGTCGATCGTGCGCACATCGTCCCCGGGTTGGTACTCGCGCACCTCGTCGAAGTTCATGCCCTGCCCTTTGAACACGCTATGATACTGGCCGGCGAGGCTTTCGCTCACGAGTCGTCTCGTGCGCAATTCAACCATGCGTATCTTTTTCAGGATCTCTCGCGGGATCACGGCATGTCCTCCCAAGGCTGAATCACGATCAAGGAACCGGTAGTTCGTCGAAAATCTTCTGAATCACCGTCTCGCTGGTCTTCTCCTCTGCTTCCGCTTCGAAGGTGATCGCCACACGGTGTCGAAGAACGTCCATACCCACGCTCTTCACATCCTGCGGAGTCACGTAACCGCGTCCTTTCAGGAAGGCGTACGCTTTCGCGCAGAGGGTCAGGGCAATCGTGGCGCGAGGAGATGCCCCTAGCTGGATGAATTCCTTCACATCGATCTTGTAGCGATCGGGGTCTCGGGTGCAGCAGACCAAATCCACAATGTAATCCTTCACCTTCTCATCCAAGTAGATGTCGTTGATGACCTGCCTTGCGTGGAGGATGACATCAACGTCGACGGAGGGAGAGACCGTGGGTTGGCCACTGGTGCGAGCCATCAGATCCAGGATCTGTCGCTCCTCCTCGCGGGTCGGATAGCCAATCCGGAGCTTGAGCATGAACCGATCCACCTGTGCCTCAGGGAGCGGATACGTCCCTTCCTGCTCGATGGGATTCTGGGTGGCCAGAACCAGGAACGGCTCTTCCAGCTTGAAAGTCTGATCGCCAATGGTCACCTGCTTCTCCTGCATCGCCTCGAGCAGCGCGCTCTGCACTTTAGCCGGAGCGCGGTTGATCTCGTCGGCCAGCACCAGGTTGGCAAAGATCGGCCCCTTGCGGGTCGAAAACGCCCCGGACTGGGGATTGTAGACCTGGGTACCGACAACGTCGGCGGGAAGCATGTCCGGAGTGAATTGGAGCCGGGAAAACTTGCCTTTCAAGCAGGCAGCAAGCGATTTGACGGCGAGGGTTTTGGCCAAACCGGGAACGCCCTCGAGCAGGACGTGGCCGTTTGCCAGGAGCCCGATCAATAACCGTTCCACCAGGTATTTCTGACCGACGATGACCTTTCCCATCTCCGCGAGGAGCGGCGGGACAAACTCGGCGGCCTTCTGAACTTCCGTATTAATTGCACTGATTCCCGTATTCATGTTGACACAATTTATCCGCCTCGTTGGACACAGACCGGCCCCATTCTGTTCAGTTCTCGACTCAACCCCCCCCCTATCGCAAACGCTTGCCGGCCTCGCGGATGTCGGCGGCAATCTGTTCCTTCAAAGCCTCCAGGTTGGCGAACTTCCGTTCCTCACGGAGTTTTCCAACGAAAACCACCTCAAGCTCCTTGCCATAAAGGTCTCCCTGAAAATCAAGGAGGTGAGCCTCCAAGCGTAAACGGGGAGCTGGTTGGGCGAGCGTGGGACGGTTCCCAAGGTTCACCACGGCTTGCCGGGTTTTGCCCAGCCAGCAAGCCCGAGCGGCATACACTCCGGTTGGAGGAAGAACCAAACCCGCCACATCCAGGTTCGCCGTCGGGAATCCCAGTTTCTGTCCCAAATGATCCCCTTCGACCACCATGCCTCGCACGGAATAGGGACGCCCCAGCATGGCCGAGGCCATGACCAAGTCACCCGAGGCGATGGTTTCCCGGATTCGAGTGCTGCTGATGGTGAGGCCGGCGGCCGTCACCGGGGCGAGACCGTGGGCGGAGAAGCCCAGCTGGGACCCCAGTTTTTCCAGCAGACCAATGTCACCGCCGCGCCGGTAGCCGAAGTTGAAAGTACTCCCGACGCTGATGCTTGCGATGGGGCTGGCGGCAGCGGCCAGTCCCCTCACGAAATCCTCCGCGCTCTGGCGGCTAAAGGTTTCATCGAACGGGATGATCCAGCAGGATTCCACCCCAAGCGACTCAAAGATGGCCAGTCGATGGTTCAGGCTGGCGATGGACAAGGGGACCCGCTCCGGGGCCACCACGGCGTTGGGATGTCGATCGAAAGTGATGACGGCCGGCTTGGCGTGAGTCCGCCGCGCCTCCTCCACCGCCCGGCCAATCACGGCCTGGTGCCCGAGATGCACGCCATCGAACACCCCGATCGCCAGGCACAGCGGTTGTCCACCAGCTTGGAGCTCGGAGGATTGGCTGACGACTTGCATGGCTAGGGTGTACGAAATTGGAATAGGGGCTCTTGTTCGAGGCCTGCGGAGAGGCCAAGCGGCTACTCCAAGGTGCTCAATTTCAGGAAAGGAACCACACGCTTTTCCAGCTCCGAGAGTGGCAAATCCAGGATCTGCTGGTAAGGCAGAGCGTCTAACAAGGAGAAGCGGCCGGAGTCGGTGCGGCGCAAAGTGGCCAAGTGGGCTCCACAGCCAAGCTTCTGACCCAAATCATGCACCAGGCTGCGAACGTAGGTGCCCTTTGTGCAGGCGACCCGGAACGTTCCCACAGGCTCCTGATAGGACTTGAAAGCGAAACTGTAGACATGGATCAGCCGTGGTTTTCTTTCCACTTCGATCCCTTTGCGGGCCAACTTGTACAACGGTACCCCTCCGATCTTGACCGCTGAAACCATCGGTGGAGCTTGCATCTGATCGCCGCAGAAAGTGTCCGCCGCCTGGTTCAGTTCCTCGAGAGTCAGGGGAGGAACGGGCAGGGAGCCTGTCAACTCGCCGTCCGTATCATAGGTATTCGTGGATTCCCCCAGCTTGGCGGTGCCCTCGTAGACTTTGTCAGCCCCCATCAGGCGTTCAGAGAGTTTGGTGGCTTTTCCCAGGACGAGAATGAGCAAGCCGGTGGCATTGGGATCCAAGGTCCCGCAATGGCCCACCTTGGCGAGCCTGAAGGTGCGCCGCACCCCATCGACCACGTCGTGGGAAGTGATGCCAGAGGGTTTGTCCACGAGAAGGGCTCCGTCGAGAGCGTCAAAGGTTTGCATGGGGAGAACTGAGGAGAACCTGTTAATGGCTGTCTTGCGAGGCGAGAGCTTTCCGCAGGGCCGCCACCACGCGGCGCTGCACCGAGAGAGGCGCCCCTTCAATGCGCGCACCAGCGGCCGCCGCGTGTCCGCCGCCGCCGAACCGAGCCGCCACTTCGTTCACATTCACTCGCTCATCTTTGGAACGGAGACTGACCCGGGTCAGATTCGGGCCTACTTCTTCAAAGACCACCGCCACCACCACGGGCTCGATGGCGCGAATATGATCAATCAGGCCCTCGGCATCACTCTTGTCAGCTCCGGTTCGGGCGAAATCGGCCGGCTTGAGCCAGAACCAGGCGATCCGTTCGTCCTCCGTCATCCGGAACCGATTATAGACATGACGCAGGAGCCGGACCCGGGAGAGCGGATAGGAGTGGTAGACGTGATTGCAGACGGCTCCAAGATCAGCGCCCCGCTTCACCAAGTCGCCAGCGGCAGCGAAAGTGGCGGGACGGGTGCTTGGGTACTGAAAAGAACCGGTGTCGGTGGAGATCGCGACAAAGAGGGAGTCCGCGATGCGCGAAGTGATGGGCCAATTCGCATACTTCATCAGGCGAAAGACCAACTCTCCCGTGGAGGGAGATCGCGAATGCACCCAGTTCAGGTCGCCGTACCGAGTGTTGCTCTCGTGGTGATCGATGTTGATCAGCACCTTGGCCTCCTTGAGTGCTTTTCGAGTCGCCCCCAAACGCTCCACGCTCGCGCAGTCCGCCGCAATCACGCAATCAAAAGGTCCGGAGGCATCGGGGCGTCCGACCACCCGGTCTGGATCCAGGAATGCCAGCTTCTTGGGAATGCGATCCTCGTTCCAGCAAACCACTTCCTTTCCTTCGGCTTGCAAGGCCAAAGCCAAGGCAAGCTGGGAGCCGATGCAGTCCCCGTCAGGCCTAACATGTCCCACCACACAAAGGCTTCGGCTTTCGCGAATGGCCTCCAGGATCCGGTCTACAATTCTTGGGCGAGGTTTCATGGCACCGCTTATACGACGAGCAAAGAGAAAGAACTCAAGCCTGGGGAGGCGTGTCCTTTTCGAGCTGCTCCATGATCCGCAGCACTCGGTCGCCGCGGGCAATGGAATCATCGGTCACGAACTTGAGTTCCGGAGTGTACTTGAGCACCACGGCCTGTCCGACAAGGCCCTGGATGCGCTTCCGTTCTGCCTGAAGGGCGGCCAGGGTGCGCTTCTGCTGGTCCGCGTTCCCGACCACACTGACGTGGACGGTGGCCAACTGCAGGTCACCCGAGATCATCACCTCGTGCACGGAGAGCAACCCGTGGTCCGCAGGAGGAAACTCACGCAAGAGGAGGACGCTCAACTCGCGCTTCAACAACTCGCGCACTCGCTCGTGTCGCCGCAGATTCATGGCACCAGAAAAAGGGGTTTAGGGCAATGCAGCCCGCTCACAGCTTCTGGGCCACCTTCTCGAGAGTGTAACACTCGATCTGATCCCCGGCTTGGAAGTCGTCGAATCCGTCCAGGCGAATGCCGCACTCCATCCCGGCGCGAACCTCGTTGACCTCGTCCTGAAACCTTCGCAGGCTCTGAATGATGCCCTCGAAAACCAGGTTCTTGCGGCGCATGACCCGGGCCTTGCCTTTCACCAAGCGGCCGCTGGAGATGACGCATCCAGCCACGTTTCCACCCTTGGAAAGCTCGAAGATCTTGCGCACTTCCGCGGAGCCGAAGACCACTTCCTTCAGTAAAGGATCGAGCAAACCCGCCATCGCCTCCTTCACCTGATCGATCAACTCGTAGATGATCGCATACAGCTTGATCTGCACGCCCTCGCGCTTGGCGCGATCGCTCACCCCGTTGTCAATCCGAGTATGGAATCCCAACACCACCGCTTTGGAAGCCGAGGCCAAAACAACGTCAGATTCAGTGACGCTCCCTACCGCGCCGTGGATCACTTCCAAGGTGACCTTGTCGGACTCGATCTTCTTCAGAGCATCGACAATCGCTTCCACCGAACCCTGTGTGTCCGCTTTCACGACCACTTTGAGCACTTTGACGCTATCCGACTCGAGGCTGGTCATGATGGTCTCGAGCGTGACCTTGGGTCGTCGCTCTTTCTCCAGCTCGCGGGCAAGCACGGCGCGCTCATCGCCTACTTCCCGCGCGGCCTTCTCGTTCTCCACGACGCTGAATTCCAGGCCTGCTTCGGGCACACCGTTCAAGCCCAGCATCCTGACCGCCACGGAGGGAGCCGCTTCCTTGAGCCGCTTCCCTTCCTCGTTGATGAGCGCTCGCACCCTACCGTAGTAGTGGCCGCATAGCACGATATCCCCGACCCGAAGCGTCCCCTTCCGGACCAGCAAGGTCGCGGTCGGGCCACCCGGTTCCAGTCCGGATTCGATGACGTTGCCTTTGGCGGGACGGTTCAGATTCGCCTTCAGCTCCATCATTTCGGACTGAAGAACGAGCAACTCCAGGAGTTTGTCGACGCCCTGTTTGGTCAGCGCAGAAACATCCACGTAAATGGTCTGGCCGCCCCATTCGTCCGGCACCAGGCCTTTGTCCTGCAACTGTTGGCGCACCCGCATGGGATTGGCGGCGGGATGATCACATTTGTTCACCGCCACGATGATGGGAACTTGGGCGGCTTGAGCGTGGCTGAGGGCCTCGAGCGTCTGAGGCATCACACCATCGTTGGCCGCCACCACCAGGACAACAACATCGGTGACCTGGGCTCCACGCGCGCGCATGGAACTGAACGCGGCATGCCCTGGGGTATCCAGGAAGGTGATTTGCTGCAAATCCTTGGGCCGATCCGGATGCGGAATCGAAATGGTATAGGCGCCAATGTGCTGGGTAATGCCACCCGCTTCGCCTGCGGCTACGTCCGACTTCCGGATTACATCCAGGAGCGTGGTCTTGCCGTGATCGACGTGGCCCATGATGGTCACCACCGGAGCGCGCAGCTTGAGGTCCTCAGGTTTGTCATCCGTGTCCAGTGCCAGCTTGCGCACCGGAGCATGAACCCCGGTTCCTTTGCTGCCGCGTTTTTCGACCTCGAAACGGAAATTGTACTTTGCGCAGAGTTTCTGGGCAGCCTCCGGCTCGATTGCCTGGTTGACGGTGGCAAAGACGCCAAGTTCCATCAGGTCAGCGATGAGCTGGAATGGCTTCCGCTTGAGGGGATCTGCGAGATCTCGGACGATGATGGGTGGCTTGAGGATGATGATTTCACCTGTGGGCGCCGCGGGTTTCCCGTGCGCACCCGCCGGGGAAGGACCTGTCTGCGAGGTCTGACCTCCACCGCGCTGTCCATACTGAGGACCGCCGAACCTCCCTCCAGGACCGCTCTGGGGACCACGTGTATCGCGAAAATCGCGCCGCGGGAATTGATCCGGGCGTTGCTGGGGCCCAGCGCCAGGCCGACCGGTCTGGGCCTGAGGTCTGCTTGGGACCGGTTGTTTCTGTGGAGGCACCCCTCGTTCGGGGGGCTTCGGCCGGGTGGGAAGCACAACAAAACCCACTTTGTCACCAATTCTCGGTGCGGGGGGTGGAGTCGGTTTGGGCGGCACGACCGGGGCAGGAGGAGTCGGTGCCGGTGATTCAACAGGAGCTGCGGCCTCGCCTGCAGCCGGGGCAGGAGTTGAGACTTGTGGCGCCACCGGCGGCAAAACGGGAACCTCAGGCGCCGGGGCCGGCGCAGCCACGGAGGCAGTCGGCTCGGCCAATTCGGGAGCCTCGCTCGGAGCCGACTCTGCAGCTCGCACGGGTGCCTCAGGAATGGAAGGTGGTTCCGCTAACTTGGCCACGACCGGCTCTGGCTTGGTCTCGGGCACGACTGGGGCAGGAGCAGGCGTGGGCTCGGCGGGCGTCGCCTCCACTGGCGCAGGCGTGGCAGTGGCGCTGACTTTCTCGACCGTGGGAGCGGCATGCACCTCGACAGCGGGAGAAGGCTGCGGAGAGGGGGCCTGAACGGAAGGAACAGGGTGGGCGGTCGGAGGCACAACCGGGACCGGAGCGGGCGCAGCTGGCGGAGGTTCTACAACCGGTGGCGGGGCAGGTGGGGCGGGTGGTGGCTCCGGCGGTTTGACCCCACCCAGCTTTTCAACAAGGTATTCCGCAGTGATTTTGTCCAACGTGCTGGAGGGCACCTTGGCAGTTGTAATGCCCAGTTCCCTGGCCTTGACAAGGACCTCCTTGCTTTCGATACCAAGTTTCTTGGCAATATCGTATATACGAACGGGCATAGTTATCTAATTCCGACCAAAACCAACGCAAAGTCCTCATGGCATTATTCCCAGGACCTTGACATTTCTTCCTGCAAGCACCGAGCCCATAGGACTCACCCTATGCTAATCGTGCGCCTCTGCACTTCGGCGCGCACTGCGTCCAGGATTGCCTGAGCCTGATCACCAATCTCCGGGATCTCAGCCAGATCGGCAGCCTCAGCCCCCAAAATATCCGCAAGACTGTGGAATCCATGATGCACCAACTTGCTGGCCTGCACTTCAGATATTCCCTGGATGCCTGCAACGTCCTTGACTGCCGCAGCCACTTTTTCCTGAAATCCCATGACCACCGTGTGCTCAGGTTCGATGTCCACCTGCCACCCGGTGAGTTTGGAGGTCAATCGCGCATTTTGACCTCTCTTGCCGATCGCGAGAGAAAGCTGGTCCTCGCTCACCAGCACTTTGACGCGATGAGTGTTTTCATCCACCTCAAAGGCTTTCAGCTTGGCGGGAGCCAGCGCATTGCCCAGGAAAACCTTAATGTTCGGGTCCCAACGAATGATATCCACCTTCTCGTTGTTCAGCTCCCGAACGATGTTCTTCACCCTTTGCCCACGCAGTCCCACGCAGGCTCCCACCGGATCCACTTTGTTGTCGCGCGAGTTCACCGCCATCTTGGTGCGGAAACCGGGTTCACGGGCAATCGCCTTGATCTCGATGGTGCCATCCGCGATTTCGGAGACTTCAAGCTGGAAAAGCTTAGCCACAAATTGGGGGTCGGCCCGGGACAGAATAATCTCGGGTCCATGGGCGGTATTCTCCACAGCCTTGACGTAGCAACGCACCCGCTCGCCCACTTGATATTCCTCTGTGGGAACGCGTTCCCGATTCGGCAGCAGCGCCTCGTAACGACCAAGGTCGACGGTAACGTCCGATCGCTCAAAACGGCGTACAATACCGCTCACGATATCTCCGGTCCGATCCTTAAACTCAGCAAAGATGAGCGCCTTTTCAGCCTTCCGCAGGTGCTGCATCAGCGCCTGTTTCGCATACTGAGAGGCAATACGCCCAAAGCCGGTGGGGGTCACTTCCACTTCCACTTCCTCACCCAACTGCGCCGTCGGTTTAAAGCGCCGAGCGTCTGACACACTGATCTGGTCGTGCCTTGAGATCACCTTCTCCGACACAACCAACTTGGCCCACGCCTGGATGTCGCCTGACTTGGAATCGATGGTACAGCGCAATTCGCGAGCGGGGCCCACTGCCTTCTTGGCTGCAGACAACAAGGCTTCCTGAACAGCTACGAGAAGGACTTCTTTACTGATGCCCTTCTCCCGCTCCCAGAATTCCAAGACAGCTATAAGTTCGTTGTTCATATCTGCTTCCCCGTCAGGGGAATAAAAAAGTCGGTAGATGGTGGTCTCCGACTTCGCCGCGCTGGTTCACCAGCATTCGTATCAGGTCAAGGGCAAGGCTAATTGATGTCAAATCCTCCGTCAAGTGGTATTCCTGAGGCGTGGAAATAGAAACCCCCTCCTGGCGCTCAGCTTCGCTTTTGAAGAGCGCCAGTTCTGCTCAACTCCGTTTCTCCTGTCTGCGCGACTCGGACTCTCCTGTCACCCCCCCAACTGCTTCAGATCCTCTTCCAGGTACCGGATTACATCCTTGAATTTAGGGATGTTACCAGCGTAGATCTTGGTGAGGGTTCGGTGTGCGTCCAGCATCGTCTGATTAAACTCCTTTTTGCTGGCGGGTGCGGACTCCACAGGCTTGAGGTCTTCCGGAGGGCTATCCACCAGTTCCACCAAAGGAAACAAAGAGCCGATACCGAGGTTATCCAACAGTTCGAGAATGCGTTGGTTCGGCTTCACCAGGCTCAGCGTCCCAAGGCGTTTGCCTTCGGACATCTTCTGGGACAGTCCCGACAGAACTCCCAGGAAAGTGCTGTCCATGGTGGGACAATCCCGCAAATCGATGATGAATTCATGAGAACCGCGGTCCCACATCTCGGTAACGAGCGTTTTGAACGCAACGCTGCACTGGAACGTGGCACGGCCGGAGATCAAGATGAAGACACGCGAACCAGCCACGGAGACTTTCAAGCTGGCAGGCTGCGTATTCATAGGGCTCGATTCGGACAACCGGAACCAGTTTCGTTCGCTGTGGCCATAACGTCAAGTAGTGAAACCAGGAACGAAAAGCCCTATCTCATCCCTCGTTGGGACGGCGCTGGTTTTCCGGCCCTGCTGACGATGCTTACCAGGGTTTGCTGCAGCAAGGTGGCGTCGTCCAGACCACTGGATACCAACCGCTGATTGCAGCGAAGGAGCAGACCCATCGCTTCCACCAATTCCTCCGCCTGGTAGTTGGTGGCCTGTGGCAGCGCACGGAAAAGCACGTACGGGTTCAGCCCCAGGGGGCTGTATTTGCGGTCTTCAGGCAAAACCTCGGCCGGGATCTTGTCCAGCTGTTGTTTGAACCGGGAAAAGTCATTGGTTTGCTTGAGCAGGGCCTGGGACAACAGCTCCTTCAGGAAAAGCAGCACCCGAACCTTGGTAATGAGGCCGTATAAAAGCCCAATCACGCTGCGGTCTTTGTCCGTCCTCATTTCCCAAAGCTCGTTGTCCAAGGTCCGAAGCAACCGGGGAAGATCGCGATCCCCCAACGCATCGCCCAACGCAAAGGCCCGGGCATGCTTCTGACGGGTAACGATAGTATCGACATCCTGCAAGACGATCTCTACGCGGGCACCCACGAACAGGGAGAGTTTCTCGATCTCGGATGCCAGCAAACGGAGGTTAGGCCCGACCCTCACCACCAATTCGCTGCACGCCTCTTCGTCGATGGTCTTCTTTCTCTCAGCCAACTCCTTGCGGGCGAACAGCTCAGCTTGGTCCGCCCAGTCTTTGTCCTCCGTCGAAAGCCCGGCAAAACCCTCCACGGACCCGATTTTCTCGATGGTTTTGTAAAAGACCCGCCGTTTGTCCACCTTCCCGCTACTAATCAGAAGTTTCACCCCTTCCCAGCGAAAGGCCTTCAACTCTTCAGCCAGTTCTGCCAACACTGCGGTCACGGCCTGAGCTGAAGCGACTCGCTCCTCCCCCAGGAAACTGCAATTCTGCAGCCAGATCACTTTGCTGCCGCCAAAGAAGGGGAGCGTTTGGAGGGCTTGTCTGAGTTTGGCGACGGCCTTAAGCGCTTCGCCGCTGTTGGAGACTGCACCATCGATGAGCTCGTGGTCCATGCCCCCAGCCTCCTGGCACCAACCAGCATAAAGCTGCTTGGCCCGTGATTTGACGGCGAATTCATCCTCGCCCCAGATCAGGACCAACGAGCTTTCGGAGGTGGCGCCGCGAGCAGGCTTGGTTGTGGGAGCAGGGGGCACAGTGGACAAAAATCACCTAAGAGATCGGCTGGAAAGCATTGGCGGAGAGGCGGAATCGCAAACAAAAATAGGCCAAGAAAGGCCGACCTCAGGCCTGATCAGTCTCCCCCCCATTCTCATTGATCCGAGCCAGCACCTCAGACATGTCTTCCACTTGATCGAAGAGTTTCCGGGTGACGAAGACCGGCTTCTTCTGAGCGCAGGACAAGGCCAGGCAATCGCTCGGACGCGCATCCACTTCCAAGATCTTCCTTCCCAGCTCGTTCTGCTGCTGGAGAATCAGCCTGGCATAATAGGTGGAGTTCCTAAGTTCAGTAATAACAACACGTTCCACCGAAATCCCAAAACCTTGAAAGACACTGTTCACTAGGTCGTGGGTCAAAGGACGTTCCTTGGGGGTATCACGCAAAAACATCCCGATCACGGCTCCCATGTTGTGCTCCACTTGGATCACAAACACCTTGTCCTCGTTTCCGACAAAAATCGCGCACCCGCTATTCGCGGGCAAGATCCCGCGAATCTCCACTGGCACGACATCACTCTTCATGCATTTCAATGTAGGTGTTCCCAAAAAAAACACAAGAGTTGAGCTGGGGGGGGACGATTCAGAGGGAAAGGAACCCCCTGCCCCGCCTTATTCCGCTTTGGGAAGGGTACCCGCTTTGTAGCTCTCGAGGGTCTTGCGGATGGCGTCCTTGCTCTTCTCATCGGCCAGCTCCACCGCCTTCTGCTGCAACTCGACCGCCTCGTCCTTCTTGCCCTGCAGGAACACGAGCCGCGCCAGAGTATCAATGATGTTGGGGTCTTTCTGCTGGGAGATTTCGTAGGCTTTCCTGGCGATGGAAGCGGCGGCGTCCAGCGCCTCGGCCTTCAGCCCCTCTGTAATGGCCATATTCCAGGCGATCTGGTTCAAGGCCATCGAATTGGTCGGAAAGCGCTCGCTCATACTAAGCGCTACTTTGGCGGCGGCAGGCATATCCCCTTTCCCCAGTTGGATCTGAAGGCTGGCCGCTTCCAAGGCAGCCCGCTGCCCTTCGGGAATGGTTTTCTCAAACTCGCGAATCGTCGACTCCGCCTTGGCCCAGTCTTTGGCGCGCATAGCGTCGCTGAGCGCCCGGGAAAGAGCCATCCTCTGCTCCTGCGCTTTCTGACGCTCCTCAAACTCCACCGCAGCCTTCTTCAGGTCGAAGCTGCCCGACAACACTTCGTCGATGGTTTTCTGCTCGAGTCCCATGGGATGCCCGATCCAAGCGATCCTCCCCTGTTTGTCCACCAAAAATGAGCAGGGAATGCCGTTCTGGCCGGCCGCCTCCATCCAAGTTTCCGCCATTTTGCCCTTCTTGCTATCGGTTTTGTCGTCGAGGGCCACCCGGTAGGTCATCTTATCCCCCATGGTCTTGAGGAACGAAGGAACTTGGGACTCATCCTGCTCCCAACAATCCTGGCCGATGACGATCAGGCCTTTGTCCTTGTTCTTCAGGTGGAGGTCGTTCAGGTGCGGGATCGAGGTTTTACAGGGACCGCACCAAGTTGCCCAGAATTCGACCACGTACACTTTATCCGACTCAAAACTGCTGACGGGATCGCCTTGGACCCACTTGCCTACCTGCAGTTTCGGGGCTGGATCGCCCACTTTGAGAGTGGCTGCCTGGGCGGAGTTCAGCAGAAGGCCAACCACCATGGCAGTGAAGATTCCCGCTCTCCCGATCAAGTTTGTTGTCATAAGTTTTCCATCCGAATCAACCAAACCTACTCCTGAATTACCCCTAAATGCAATCCTGAGAAGCTGTTCCTTGCTCCTTGCCTTCCCCCTCCCAAGATTGTCTTGGACCCTGGGGTCAGCCGAACTACACTGTCTGCACGACTGAGGCCTGATTCAGTGTGTCTCGGAAACACCCTATGGCGAACATGACTCACCGGAAAATCCTGACGCTCGAGCAGATGCCTGTTTGGCGCAACGAACTTCGTAAGAAGGGTCTGCGGCTGGTGGCCACCAATGGTTGTTTCGACATTCTGCACGTGGGGCATGTCACCTATCTGGAAGCAGCCCGCAACCACGGCGACGTCCTTCTGGTGGGGTTGAATGGGGATCAATCGGTCAGAGCGCTGAAAGGGCCCACCCGTCCCGTGAACCCGGAACAGGACCGGGCAAGGGTGCTTGCGGCGCTGGAATGCGTGGGAGCGGTGTGCGTCTTTGCTGAAGTGGACGCGCTTCAGTTCCTCTCGGTGGCTCAGCCAGACGTGTACGTCAAAGGAGGCGACTACAACCTCGACACCATCAACCAGGACGAACGCCGCCTTGTGGAAGCTGCGGGAGGCAAAGTCGTGGTGGAAACCGGGGTGGCAGGCAAATCCACGACGGCCATCCTGCAAAAGGCGATCACTGTCAATTCACCGGCACCAGCGCAATTGCCAGTGAAAGACGACTGAAGCTGTTGATGACCAAGGTGTAATTCCGCAAAACCGTTCACTGGCACCACTGGCACCAGTTTTTCGGACTCCCGATGGGAAGAAAGATCCAACCATGAAGAGGGGTTTTCTTCCTGTTTCTTCATGAACTTCATGGTTCACCCCCCCTTTCCCTCAATAAAACCGGAATAGACGGAATGGACGGAACCGAAGGTAACCGGCTTTGGCGGTCCACATGCCACGCTCGCGGGCATGTTAAATCCTCTCTATATCGAAGAATTCCGAAACACCATGCGCAACGCCGGTCTGCTCTGCCAGGACCCCATCCTCCCAGACGGCGAACTTCACCGCTTCAAACCTGAGGGTGACTCCGAACCCAACGGTTGGTACGTGCTCCACCTGGATCATCAAACCCGACGGTTCCAAGTTCTTCTGGGAAGGAGGCAAACCGTCGGGCGCCTTCTTCTCGATCCCCGGCCCGGAGGAAAAGACCCTGGTCCTCTGTGAAGGTTACGCCACCGGGGCCAGTATTCATGAGTCCACCGGCCTGGAAGTCCTTTGCGCCATGACCTGCGGCAACCTCGACAATGTGGCCCAGGTCGCCCGGCTGCGCTGGCCGCAGCGCCGCATCCTCCTGTGCGCCGACGACGATCGATGGGGACAAGACCCCAACCGCAACCCTGGGCGCGATGCCGCCAAGGAAGCGGCGGAATTGGTGGAAGGTTTCTGGATGGTTCCCCAGTTTGAGTCCGACCATTCACGTCCCACGGATTTCAACGATTTGCACATGTTGGAGGGGACGATGATCGTGCGCCACCAGATCGTGAGGTTCATGAAGAGGTCAAACCCAAGGTTCAGGCTGAATACGAGCTCCTCGAGGCGGAGTTGAGCGGCTTGACCAAGTGCAAGCCCGGGGGACGTCTGGAAGAGGAGGGCGGGCGCCAGGAAACCATGGGGCTGGTCCGTGAGAAGAAGCGTCGCCAACAGGAGTTGAAAGAGCAACTTACCCCACCCCGCCTGGTGGTGGAGAATGTCACTTCCGAAGCGCTCAGTTCCATCCTGGCCAGCAATGATGAAACCATCTTCAGCTGCAGCGCCGATGCTTCGGACGTCTTTGGCGTCCTGCGCGGTGGCTACAAGAAGGATGGACAATGGCATTGTGGCACGGCGCTCGACGGGCGAGTTGGAGGATCTTGGGGTCTTTGCCGCCCGCTGGGGCGAGTGGGCCTGGAGACTGTCGGTAGTGCTTCATGCCGCCCAGCATGGAAACCGGGCGCATCAGAAGGCACTCGCTCCGGAAACCGCCGCCCATGCGATTCGGATCGCCTCCTGGTTCACGGCTCAACAGCTGCAACTCCTGGAGGGAATCCGGGAACAAGCCTGGCGGGAGCATTGCGACTACATCCGCAAGGTCCTCTCCAAACATCCGGAGGGCTTTACCGCACGCACCCTGAAACGTTGCAAGGTCTTTGGCGATGCAGACGAGACGATGAAGATTCTGGAGGGGTTGGTCTACAGGGGGTACCTGACACGCAAAATCCCGACAGGCGTCCGAGGCCATCCCGCCGTAACCTACGTGGCCGGACCGAAGTTGTAGAGTGCGGCAGGGCAGGGTTTTCCTCAGCCTGCCGTTTCTTCATTCTGCTGTTCCCCCGGCGCGGTCGGAGACCCTCGCCCTACCCACCCGCCGTCTTTGGGAGAATCGATCCTAAAAACCGGTGACAGTGGTGACAGTGATCGTTTTTCCGATTGGAGCATTGATGGCGAACACGTTCGGTGGCTTTTCACTGGCAATTGCGCTGGTGCCAGTGAATTGCCAGTGATCGCCCCTGCCGGGCAGAGAATCGAAGTCCGCGCCGTTGTGCCATAAGATTTGACCACTGAACCCGACCCGATGCGGTTTTGCAGGCTAAGAAAGAGAAGCTACTCGGAGCCGTAACAATTCAATGAAGAACAGGAGTCAGCGGAGACAGCAGAGATCGGGCTTGAGCGGTCTCACGATCGAGATGGACGTATCACTTTCACCGTCCAGTGAACGCTTGAACGGACCGCGAGGAGCGATTCTGACTCCGTCTGACGGCTCTGCTCTCTCTGCTGCCTCCTGTTCAACTGCATGGACACGGCTGAGAGGCTTGATTCCTGGGGGATGGTACCACCTGATGAGCCCGGGCAACCGGCGGGCGGGCCTGTCTTTTTGAGCCGGCGGCGCAGGGAGCGCAGCGGTTCCATAGAGGGCTTTCGGTTGATCCGCGTAAGGAGCGTTTGCTCAAACGGTTCAGATCCTATCTGTCGCAAATATAGATCTGACCCCATTGCCTCTTCTGGTCAAACGGTTCAGATCCTATCTGTCGTAAATACAGATCTGACCCCATTGCCTCTCACACGTCAAGCCGACCAAGAAATACCAACTTCAGTCCTCCCTTGACCTCTCCACTTGGACCAATCTGGGATCCGTCTTCACGGCGACCACATCCGAGGTTGTTCAAGAGTTCCATGCCATCGAAGTGGGCCGTTTCTTCCGGCTCTACGAAGTCCAATAGCCTTCCACTTTTGTTTCGCCGCCAAGCCCCATCGGTCAAAAGCCGGTGGGGCTTTTTCACTTCAACAACCGGAGCCGTTGGTTCCTCCTCCCGAGGAAACTGCACTTCCGGAAAGTGGTGCCCGTTGTCTTGAGACCGTTACGAGGTCCGAAGGGGTGGAATCGTCGTCGCCCTCACAGCCACTTGGATTTGGTTTCAAGTGGCCTGAACCCCTCCCAGCGACAGGCATCCCGTACTATTACCACTTGTAAAAGAGGTTCTTCTGAGCGAGGTTAATCCCTAATCACTGCCACCAGAACGAAGCTCCTCTTGAGCTGTCTTCCTTCCTGGCAGTGAAGTGAAAGGCCGGAGTGACGTACAGAAGGTCATGGTGGCTGGGGATTGGAGTTCAGGCTTTACCTGAAGGACCGGTGGTTTGCGTCTTGGAGGGACTTTTGCTGGTGATCATTATTTGCCAGCCAATTGGCCTTTACGGAAAGGTTTTTCAATTTCGTTGTTAACGGCGAGCCGGATTTCCGGTGGTACATAGGTGGAACCATGAAATGTGCAACGGCCATGAAACAACCCGGAACGGAAACCGTATACCTCTTGTGAAAGCACCAATTATGATCACGAAACACCTCGGAGTTCTGACGAGACTTTGCCTGACCCTTTGGGCGGTAGGCTTATTGTCTTCGGTCCAAGCAGCCGAGTACACCTACGAGACCACCACCAACGGCACGATCACCATCACGGGATACACCGGACCCGGTGGTGTGGTGAACATTCCGAGCACGATCAACAACCTGCCCGTCACCAGCATCGGGGAATTGGCGTTCTATGGCTGCACCAACCTGACCAGCATCACGATCCCCGACAGCGTCACCAGCATCGGGGTAGGGACGTTCCAACGTTGCACCAGCCTGACCAGCGTCACCATCCCCAACAGCGTTACCAGCATCGAGTGGTATGCGTTCCAGGCCTGCACCAGCCTGACCAGCATCACGATCCCTGACAGTCTCACCACCATCGGGGGCGGAACGTTCCAAGCCTGCACCAGCCTGACCAACCTCATGATCGGCAACAGCGTCACCGACATCGGGGAATCTGCGTTCCGTGACTGCACCAGCCTGACCAGCGTCACCATCCCCAACAGCGTCACCAACATTGGGGGAGGAGCGTTCGAATCCTGCACCAGCCTGACCAACGTTACGATCCCCAACAGTGTCACCAGCATCGGGAATTGGGCGTTCACGGGCTGCCGCAGCCTGACAGCGATCACGGTGGATACAGACAATCCCGTCTATAGAGGGGTGGATGGCGTCCTGTTCGACAAGAGCCAGAGCACTCTCATCGCATGTCCAGCGGGCAAACCCGGAGCCTATACAATCCCCAACAACGTCACCAACATCGTATTCGGTGCGTTCTCTTTCTGCACCGGGTTGACCGGTGTCACGATCCCCAACAGTGTCACCAGCATTCCATACCATGCATTCTATGACTGCACCAGCCTGACCAGCATCAGCATCCCCAACAGCGTCACCAGCATCGGGAATTGGGCGTTCCCTGGCTGCACCAGCCTGAGCAGCGTGACAATCGGCAACAGCGTCACCAGCATCGGAGTTGCGGCGTTCGGGAGCTGCATCAGCCTGACCAACATTAACATCCCCAACAGTGTCACTGGCATCTCGGGCGGGACGTTCCAGAACTGCACCAGTTTGATCAGTATCACGATCCCCGACAGCGTCACTGGCATCGGGGGCGGCTCTCTCGTGTCGGGGGGGGCCTTCCAGAACTGCACTAGTTTGATCAGTATCACGATCCCCGACAGCGTTGTTTGGGTCGGGTGGGCGGCTTTCAATTCCTGCACCAGCCTGACCAACGTCACCATTAGTAACTGCCTCACCAGCATCATGGGGGGAACGTTCTCTCTCTGCACCGGCCTGACCAGTGTCACCATCCCCAAGAGCGTCACCAACATCGAGGACTTGGCGTTCTACGGGTGTACCAACCTGACCAGCGTCTATTTCCAGGGTAACTCTCCCGGTGATGATGAGTTTCCGTTCGAAAACAGCAATCCGACCGTCTATTACCTGCCTGGGACGACAGGCTGGGGCAAGACCTATGGTGGCCGTCCGACAGCACTCTGGGTGCGTCCGAACCCGGTGATTCTTAACGGAAGCGTTGGCCTGCAAACCAATCAATTCGGTTTCACCATCTCTTGGGCCACGAACAACTCCGTCGTGGTTGAAGCCTCAACGACACTGACCAACCCCACTTGGTCTCCGGTGGCAACCAACATTCTCACCAGCAGCTCCTCGTACTTCAGTGATTCAGAATGGGCGAAGCATCCAGCCAGGTTCTACCGAATCCGTTCACAGTAGATCAGTTAAAAGAAGAGCACCTCTAGGGGTCACATCTCGATAGTCGACAATGTTGATAGTCTACAGTGGACGACGTGTAGTTGTTGGGACCGTATGAGGGCGTGTGTAGACCATTACGAACGATGAAAAAGCGGTGTTGAATGTCGACAGTAGAGATGTGACCCCTACGCTCTCAAGAAGGATGGACAATGGCATTGTGGAACGGCGCTCGACGGGCGAGTTGGAGGATCTTGGGGTCTTTGCCGCCCGCTGGGGCGAGTGGGCCTGGAGACTCTCGGTAGTGCTCCATGCCGCCCAGCATGGAAACCGGGCGCACCAGAAAGCGCTCGCTCCGCAAACCGCCGCCCATGCGATTCGGATCGCCTCCTGGTTCACGGCTCAACAACTGCAACTCCTGGAGGGAATCCGGGAACAAGCCTAGCGGGAGCATTGCGAGTACGTCCGCAAGATACTCGCCAAACATCCGGAGGGGATCACTGCACGAATCCTGAAACGGAACAAGGTCTTTGGCGATTCCAACGAGACGATGAAGATTCTGGAGGGGTTGGTCTACAGGGGGTACCTGACACGCAAAATCCCGACAGGCGTCCGAGGCCATCCCGCCGTAACCTACGTGGCCGGACCGAAGTTGTAGAGTGCGGCAGGGCAGGGTTTTCCTCAGCCTGCCGTTTCTTCATTCTGCTGTTCCCCCGGCGCGGTCGGAGACCCTCGCCCTACCCACCCGCCGTCTTTGGGAGAATCGATCCTAAAAACCGGTGACAGTGGTGACAGTGATCGTTTTTCCGATTGGAGCATTGATGGCGAACACGTTCGGTGGCTTTTCACTGGCAATTGCGCTGGTGCCAGTGAATTGCCAGTGATCGCCCCTGCCGGGCGGAGAATCGAAGTCCGCGCCCTTGTGCCAGAAGATTTGACCATTGAACCCGACCCGATGCGGTTTTGCAGGCTAAGAAAGAGAAGCTACTCTGAGAGCCTTGAACCACCCTGAGAATCCACGCTTGGTTCCGACGAAAGGGAAGCATGGAGTGGGGTCTGACAGTTGCGTAGGGAGGATGGTTGAACAATCCGTCGGTCGCGATGTCTCAAACCAAGAGGCAACTTTTCGCGGTTGTGATGGTTACACCTGGTATGTCCACTCGATCATTCCTGATCGCCTTGGTCTTCTTGTTGGGCCTGGCTCCTCAAGGAGCGGGGGCGGCAAATTCAAGCGCGATCATCCTCCAAGGAGCCGCGTCAGTGGGCGGGCAACACAAGAACTCGATACTCACCACCACCACACGAGTCGAGGCAGCAGCAAAGTTAGACAGCTTCCGGGCACGAGGAAGAACCGTGACTCTGGGAGAGTTTCTGGGAGGCCCAGTTGCCTCCATCGATGTAGTCTCTTTCAGAGAACCGTTCGGCACCTCAGATCGCGCGAGAACTGCAGTGAAACAGTTGCTCGAGTCCATCGTCATCACCCCACATCCTCCGTGCAATGTGCCCACCCCCGAACTCCCACTTTGGTCGGAGACCATGAAATCGACCATTCAAGCAGTGGTTCGTTTCGCCGATGGACAGGTCCGGGACTTCGACTGCGATGTGAAAGAGGACAAAGGTCTGCGCACCGGTGGAGTCCACTTTTGTTTTGGCGATCAGGCCGGCATCTACTGGTGGTACCGCTCGGACGGGCCGACCGCAAAAGGCCAAATCGAGCCTCCTCGGACAACTTCGACCAACCTACCAGCCCTGCGCAACTGTCCATCAGCCGGCGAAAGGGCCTTGGGAGTGTGGGATGACGCTCTCGCCTGCTCCGACCAGGAGGTGCTGCTGCTTCGGCGCGGATCGGATCTATTCACCCTTTGCAGCACCAACTCTGGGGATCCGAGCAAGTTGGTTACGATCCCAAGTCTGCGGGAGTCGAGAATCGTCACCACTGTGACCTCAGGCGAAAGGTTCTGGGCATTCTTCCAAACCAGTCAGGGTTGCCCCTTCGCCGTCGATGTCCGGACTGGCGAAACGGTGAAGTTCGAAATACCAGGCGGGAAAGCCTCAGGAATCTTCCAGATTCAGTCGCATGTCGTTATAGCACACGCGAACGCTGTGATCCTGATGATCTCCAGCGGTTCGCCGATGCCACCGGAAGGCAACCAAATCCCATGGTACTGGATGAGCCTGAAATCGGGGAAGGCGGTTGCCCTCCCGATCACCTGGAAGCTGTCCCACTTCTCCGCGGATCAACTCATCGCCGTATTCGGGGAGTCCTCGCCTGCGATGGATGTGCGAACCGGCGAAGTGGTGCTCAATCCGCCAGACCGTCGATCCGAGAGCATCGTACCGTTCCATTGGACCGACAACCAGCGCATTCGGGCGATCACTCGGAGGAGCGAGGAAACGGGAGGGCTGAACAACTTCGCAGGGTTGTCTTTGGACGGAACGGTTTCTTCGATCGACCTTGGCTTGAACGGGCTTTATCGCATGCATGTCGGAAAGGCGAACGATGGCTTTGCGGGATTCCAACTCGTCCGGGAGGACATGCTGGCACCGGCTACCTTCTGGATCACACCTCTCGGCGCAAGGCCAGAGCCTGAGTTCGTATCCAGCAGCATGTTGGATTTCCTCATGCTGGGAGGTGGAAACTGTGTGTTTTCCTGCGCTGGAGCTGGGGACAAAGGAGCATCGCACAAGCCCACTAGAACCGAGGAGCTTTCGTCTGAGGCCTTCTACCGGGTCCACAAGGACAGGACGCTGTGGAATGTGCTGGAGGGAGTGGAACGTCTCCACCCACTGGACAAGGAGTACGCCGCACATGGCTCCATCAAAGATGACATGACTGTGCGCTTCGTTGAAGGCTGGGGGAGCCAACCATCCGATCGCCTGGCTCTCTGTCTTTTCACCCACCTTCGCTTCGACAAGCGATCTGGCGTTGGGGCGGGTGGCCTGCCCCTAATGAAGTCCTCGAGGTGGCGTCGCGCGGTGCTCGTCTCCTCCGACGGCCATCGCTACATGACGGATCTCTTTCGCGAAGGTGAGAAACTGGACGTCGTCTGGCTCTACAACTCAGGCAGAGTCATCACGGGCGAATACCTGTGGGAAGCATCCGACAGGAGAAAAGTGCGACTGTGCCAGACCACGCTACAAGTGCGGTAAAAGCGCACACTAGGCTTCGATGGCACAAAGGTGCTGGAGGCTAGCAATGCTGGGACCAAGCAGCGCGGCCCATGAAGGAGGGTCTGCTTTGGCCTTGTTGCCCCGGACTCGAAAGTCGTACAAACGTCTTGCATGAGACTCCGAACCCCAATACTCCTGCTTGCTATTGGAGTTGTCATCCTTCCCCAACAGGCCTGGGTAAATGCGGGGACTCCACTCATGTGGGCCGGCATGCTTCATCTGGTCATCGGGAACGCCTTGATTGGAATTGGAGAGGGGGCCCTGCTAACCTGGAGGTTTTCGGTACATGTATGATTCGCAATGCGGTTCAACTGCCCTCAGACAAGGCCCTTTTCCAACTTGGCGAGAATCAGATTTGCGTGTTCGATCCGGCGACGCGGCAGGTGGCCTTGCTTTGGCGTGGGAGAGGTCCAGTGGCGGTGATGGAAAAGGGCAAAGCCAAACCGGGACTTGATGCAGAAGCAGCGCAGCCTAATCCTTGAGGAGGTCGGAATCGCGAGGCGGTCAGTGACAAGTCGAAAGAAAATGGGGGATGTCGCCCCTCGGCGATGGGCGACCCACCTTGAGTGGCGGTGTGGCTTGGCCGTAGAACTTTGATCATAGCGTTTCGCCCTAAAACATGAACCCGAATTGGTTTGGCACTTTCTGCGTGGCCGGGGCTTTGGCAGCATTCTTCCTGAGCTACCACTGGGGGAGCAAATTGCCTCCAAAGAAACGGCTCGGTCTTGCGCTCCTGGCTATGG